>CAVZUI010000008.1:0-248007 GCA_963778415.1 uncultured Acidimicrobiales bacterium | reverse complement strand
CGAGCTGCGGCCACCGCGACGCCGCCCGGCACGGTGCGCTCGGCGGCGATCAGCTCCTCGGGGACGCCGTCGCCGTCGATGTCGCCCCGGACGACCTGTCGCACCGCGGTGTCTCGCCCGTGATGCGCCGTCCGGCGATCGCCTCGTCGACGGCGACGGCGTACGTGCTGTCACCGGTCGAGGACCTCGACCGGACGGGGCGCGGATCGGCCACGCCGGCGACACCGATCGGGTCGTCGCCCGCGTCGGCGGGCAGCTCGAGGCCGAGGTCGATCCCCGGCGTGGCCTCAGGGGAGCACGGGACGCTGGCGGACGTCCCGGCGACGGTGGCGAGAGGCTCGTCGAGGTGCACGAGCGTGAAGTCCCCGCCCGACGTCGGAGCACCGGGTGTCCACTGCACCCACTGCGTGCCGTCCCAGGTGCCGAGCACGCCCTCGTAGGCCACGAACGGGCCCGTGGGACCCCCGGGCTCGGTCGCGAGGGGTGCCTCGCTGGCGGGTGGTGTCGGGTCCGGGGCCGAGTCCTCGGTCGGAGTCGGAGTCGGGCCGACCGGGGACGGGTCGGTCGCCACGCGGTCGCCCGTGTCCTCGGTGACGACGACGGCCCCGCCGCGAGCACCGCGACGGTCACGGCGGCCGCCGCGAGCAGGCCGCGGTGGCGGCGGGCCCAGGACCGGCGGTTCGGCACGGGCGACGCGACGGCGCGGAGCGGGTGCGCCCGCTCGCCGCGGTCGAGGCGGAGGAGCGACTCGTCCGTCGGCGGGCCGGGCAGCGGCTCGGAGACCGCCCTCGCCGCGTAGTGGGCGCGCAGGCGGTCCTCGAGGGAAGCGTCGGGGGACGGGCTCATGCCGGTGCCTCCACCATCTTCTCGAGTCGGCGCAGGGCTCGGTGCAGGCGGCTCTTCACCGTGCCGGGCGCGCAGTCGAGCGCCGCAGCGATCTCGTCGGTCGACCAGTCGAGGTGGAACCGCAGGACGACGACGGTGCGCTGGTCGACCGGCAGGCGGAGCAGCGCCCGCGCCAGGGCCGGATCGCCCACCCCCTCGATGTCCGGCAGGTCCCGCGTGACCGGCGCGGCCTTGCGCTGCTCGAGGCCACGGCGCTTCAGGCGGTTGCTGCCGAAGTTGACGGCGACCCGGAAGACCCACCCCGCCGGGTTCGCCATCGTGCGCACGGCGTCCCAGCGCTCGAACGCCCGGGTGAACGCCTCGTCGGTCGCCTCGAGGCCGAGCTCCCGGTCCTCGAGCGCGTACACGACCGCCCGCAGCAGCGTGTCGTGCTGCTGTCGGTAGAACTCCTCGAACGCCGGTGCACGGCCCAGCATCGCCTCCACGGATGGACAGACAACCGGCGAGGCCCCCGGGTTCCCCGAAAGCCGCGAACGCGACCGTCGGGGACCGGCCGGGCCCCGCGGCCCCGGCTCAGCCGTCGCAGCCCTCGCGCAGGACCTCGGCGGGCACCCCGTCGTCGCCGAGCGCGTGGACCGACGTCCGACCGTCCCTCGGTCGACCGACCGTCGACCACCAGCTCCATCGTCCCGTCGCCGTTGAGGTCGGCCAACGACGACACCTGGACCTGCTGGAACTCGGCGGGGTCCCCGGCACCGGCGACCGACGACGCCACGACGCTGGTGGCCACGCCGTCCCCCACCACCCGGCGCAGGAACACCACCGACCAGTCGCCAGCGCTGGGCGCCTCGGGGTCGGCCACGTGCCCGGCCGACACGACGACCTCCTTCGTGCCGCTGCCGTCGAGGTCGCTGCGCAGCACCTGCGTGACGGTGGGCGGCGTGGTCACGCCGAGGCCGGCCGCGACCTCGGCCGCAGCCTGCGGGTACGGGGGCGAGGCGGGTTCGAACTGCTCGACCGGCCGCGGCAGCGGCTCGGACACCCCGGCCACCGCGATCGCCGGCGGGCCGTCGGCGTCCCCCTCGACGTCGACCGACACGTCGAGATCGGCGGCGGCCTCCTGCGACGCGCATTCCTCGGCGACGGTCACGCCACGGTCGGAGCTCGCCTCACCGCCGATCCCGACGACGGTCAGGTCGACGCCTCCGTCGGGCGTCTCGCCGTCGGCGCGGGACACCCACTCCGACCCCGACCACCACCCCACGATGCCCGTCGGGCCCACGATCGGGCCGGTGGGGTCGGTGCCGTCGCCGGCAGGCGCCGCCGCGCTGGTGGTGGACGGACCGGCCAGCGGTCCGGAGGGGTCGTCGCCGCCGCCGAGGGCCATCGCCGCCACGCCGACGACCACGACCACGACGCCGACCGCCGCGAGCACGATCGTCTCGGTGCGCGGCCGGCGGCCCTCGCCGCCCGGCGCCGACGCGGCGCCCCGGGCCGCGTGCCGTGGCCCGGACGACCTCCCGCCGGGGGACGGGACAACGGCACCCATGTTCGTGCCGGGGAGGGGCGGCCCCGCTGGGCGGGTCCCAGGCCGGCGAGCCGGTCGCACCCGTCGGTGGCACCGCCGGCCCGACCCTGCCGGCCGGACCCGCCGAGGCGGTCGTGGCGGCCGTCAGCGGCGGACCGGTCGGTGGTCCCCACGGCTCGGCGCCCGGCGAGCCCAGGTCGCCGCGGTCTGCCCGGCCGCGGGTCCCGCGGCGGAAGCGCCCATCCCGGCGGCGCGGTCTCGTCCGCCCCGTAGGGCGGGGGCACGACCTGGTCGGGCGTGATGACCTCGGTCGTGTCGTCTCGACCTCCGCTCGCCGTGGCGGTGGGCGGTTCGGCCGCGCTCCGACCGGGCCTCAGCGCCGTCGCGGTGTCGTCCGCCCAGACGAGCGAGCCGGTGGACGGCAGCGGATCGACCGCCACCGGCTCGTCGTCGTCCGTGGCTGCGGGCCGGACGTCGCCGAGCTGTTCCCGGTCCCCCGGGGACGCGGAGGTGCCCCCGGACGCGGGCGCATGCTCGGCCGTCTGGCCGTCGTCGGGTCCCACCGCCTCGTCGTCGGCCCGCGGGCGCGGGCGTGTCCTCGGTCGCCGGCGCGTCGGGCGCGCCCGCATCACGTCCCCAGCTCTCCATCGTGTCGTCCGTACCCGCTGGTCGGGGCGCAGACACGCCGACCAGCAGGCAGCCGGATCAGCCGCCCGAGACGTCCTGGACGCGCTGTCTTGCCGGCGGAGATCCACGGCATCATGCCGCGCAGCTCGGCGCCGACCTTCTCGATCGGGTGGGCGTTGCCCTCGGCCTCGCAGCTCCTTGAAGGTGGGGCGGCCCGCCTCGGTCTCGGCGATCCACTCCTCGGCGAACTTGCCGCTCCGGATCTCGTCGAGGATCGTGCTTCATCTCGGCCTTCACGGCCGTCGTTGATGATGCGCGGGCCGCGGGTGAGGTCGCCGTACTCGGCGGTGTCGGAGATCGAGTAGCGCATGCCGGCGATGCCCTGCTCGTACATGAGGTCGACGATCAGCTTCAGCTCGTGCAGGCACTCGAAGTAGGCCGACTCGGGCTGGTAGCCGGCCTCGACCAGCGTCTCGAAGCCGGCCTGCACGAGCGCGGTGAGCCCGCCGCACAGCACGACCTGCTCGCCGAACAGGTCGGTCTCGGTCTCCTCCTCGAACGTGGTCTCGAGCACGCCGGCCCGGGTGCCGCCGATGGCGTCGGCGTAGGACAGGGCGAGGTCGCGGGCCTTGCCGGTGGCGTCCTGCGCCACGGCGATGAGGCACGGCACGCCGCCGCCCTCGGTGTAGGTGCGGCGCACGAGGTGGCCGGGGCCCTTGGGCGCGACCATGGCCACGTCGACGCCCGTCGGGCGGCACGATCTGGCCGAAGCGGATGTTGAAGCCGTGGGCGAAGAACAGCGCGTCGCCGTCGGTCAGGTTGGGCGCGATGTCGGCTCGTAGATCGCCTTGCTGCTCGGTGTCGGGCAGCAGGATCATGATGAGGTCGGCCTCGGCGGCGGCCTCGGCGATCGACAGCACCCGCAGGCCGGCCGCCTCGGCCTTGGCCTTCGACGACGAGCCCTCGCGCAGGCCGACGCGCACGTCGACGCCCGAGTCCTTCAGGTTCAGCGCGTGGGCGTGGCCCTGCGAGCCGTAGCCGATGACCGCCACCTTGCGGCCGGCGATGAGCGACCGGTCGGCGTCCTTCTCGTAGTAGCACGTTGGCCATGCGGGTTCCTCTCGGTCGATGCGTCTGTCGTCGGCATTGCGGCAGGTCGAGACGTCAGGCGGTGCGGCGACGTCGGAGGTCGGCGGTGCTCGAGCTTGGGCAGGGCGACCCGGCCGGTGCGCTGGAGCTCGACGATGCCGTAGGGCCGCAGCAGCTCCTCGAAGTCGTCGAGCTTGGTCGGGCGTGCCCGTCGAGCGACGACGGTCAGCTCGTCGTGGCCGACGTCGAGGATGCGGCCCTCGAACACGTCTGCACCAGCTCGATGACCTGGCTGCGCGACGTCGGCGTCGGCCCGCACGGTGGCGAGCATGCAGCTCGCGCTCGACCGAGTCGCGGGGGTCGAGCTCGCTGATCTTGACGACGTTGATCAGCTTGTAGAGCTGCTTGATGATCTGCTCGAGCGGCGCCGACTCGACGTCGACCACGATCGTGATGCGGCTGAACCGCTCGTCGTCGGTGGGCGCGACGGCCAGCGAGTAGATGTTGTAGCCCCGGCGGGCGAACAGGCTCGGCGACGCGGGCGAGCACGCCGGCCTTGTTCTCGACCAGCACCGACGAGGGTGTGGTGGCGGGCATCGGTGCCGGGACGGCGGCCATGCTCAGTGACCGCCCTCGCCCTGGGACGGGGTCGACGACGATGTCGTCGTTGGTCAGCGCCCGGCGGGACCATCGGGTACACCTTCTCGCGCGGCGTCGGTGCGGAAGTCGATGACGACCGGGCGGTCGTCGATCTCGTTGGCCTTGTCGATGGCGGGCTGCGACCTCCTCGGGCGACTCGACCCGCATGCCGACGCAGCCCATCGCCTCGGCCCACATCACGTAGTCGGGCAGGTCGGGCGACAGGTACACCTCGGAGTAGCGCTCGTCGTAGAACATCTCCTGCCACTGGCGGACCATGCCGAGGTAGGCGTTGTTGAGGATGGCGACCTTGATCGGGATGCGCTCGGCTGGCCGCGGTGACCAGCTCCTGCGCGGTCATCTGGAAGCAGCCGTCGCCGTCGACGGCCCACACCATGCGGTCGGGCCGGCCGACCTTGGCGCCGATGGCGGCCGGGCACGCGAGAAGCCCATGGTGCCGAGGCCGCCGGAGTTGACCCACGTGTAGGGGTGGTTGAACTTCCAGTACTGGCTGGTCCACATCTGGTGCTGGCCGACGCCCGAGGCGACGATGCATGTCGTCGGGCGTGTGGTCGCGCAGCTGCTCGAGCACGAACTGCGGCTTGAGCAGCTCGCCCGGCTCGGACTGCTCGTAGGTGAGCGGGAACTTCTCCTGCCAGCCCGAGATGGTCTGACTTCCACGCGCGAGCGGTCGGGCGAGCGTCGGCGCCGCCGTCGACAGGTCGCGGACGGCCGACGATCAGCTCCTCGATGACGAGGCGGCAGTCGCCGACGATCGGCACGTCGGGCCGGCGGACCTTGCCCAGCTCGGCCGGGTCGATGTCGACGTGGATGATCTTGGCGTCGGGGGCGAAGCCGTCGACCTTGCCGGTGACCCGGTCGTCGAAGCGGGCTGCCGAGGGCGATCAGCAGGTCGGCTCTGCTGCATCGACGTGACCGCGGTGTAGTTGCCGTGCATGCCCGGCATGCCGAGGCACAGCGGGTGGTCGTCGGGGAAGGCGCCCCGGGCCATGAGCGTGGTGACGACGTGGATGTCGCACAGCTCGGCCAGCTCGCGCAGCGCCTCGGCCGCCCGGGCCTTGAGGATGCCGCCGCCGGCGTAGATGACCGGGCGTGCGGGCCGCGAGGATCAGCTCGGCCGCCTCGCGGATCATCTTGCGGGTGGCCCTTGGTGGTGGGCTGGTAGCCGGGCAGGTGGCCGCGACCTCGTCGTCGGTCGGCCAGTACCACTCCATGGCCGAGCGCGGGTTCGTGGGGTCGACGATGTCCTTGGGGATGTCGACCAGCACCGGGCCCGGGCCGGCCGGTGGTGGCGATGTGGAACGCCTCGCGGACGATGCAGCGGGATGTCCTGCGGCCTCGGTGACCAGCTCGTTGTGCTTGGTGACCGACCGGGTGATGCCGATGGTGTCGCACTCCTGGAAGGCGTCGGTGCCGATGGCGGCGAGTCGGCACCTGGCCGGTGATGCACACCATCGGGACCGAGTCCATGTAGGCGTCGCACAGCGGCGTGACGATGTTGGTGGCCGCCGGGCCCGACGGTCACCATGGCCACGCCCGGCCGGCCGGTGGCGTGGGCGTAGCCCTCGGCCATGTGGCCGGCGCCCTGCTCGTGGCGCACGAGGATGTGGCGGATCGGGCAGTCGATGATCGGGTCGTACACCGGGAGGATGGCGCCGCCGGGCAGGCCGAAGATGACCTCGACGCCCTCCATCTCGAGGGCTCTTGATCAGGGCTTGTGCCGCCGTTGAGCTTCATGGCGGGATGCTCCTTGGTGCGGTCTGGCGAGGGGTGGGCGCGGAAACGAGTGCGAAAACTGAAACGACCTCCCAGTGGGAGGTCGGAAGAGCGCACGCGGGTGAGATCCGGCGTGCGCTAGGTGAGGACTACGAGGGTGTCGACTCGGTGCATCGGGGGTCAACTGTAGGGAGGCGGGCCAGGAAACGGCAAGACGGTTGGGCCGGGCGGCCCGGACCGCGGGGGTACGGTCGGCGCCGTGACGCAGTACGTGGCGCTGTTGCGCGGGGTGAACGTGGGCAAGATCACGGTGAAGTCGGCCGACCTCGCCGACATGGCCCGCGGGCTCGGGCTCGACGACGTGCGCACGGTGCTCGCCACGGGGAACCTGACGTTCACCTCCCCGGCCACGGCGCCGGCGCTCAAGAAGACGATCGAGGCCGGCCTGCGCGACCGGTTCGGGTACGACGCCTGGATCGTCCTCACGACGGCCGATCACCTGCGCGACGTGATCGACGCGTTCCCGTTCCCCGAGCGTGACGCCTACCAGCCGTACGTGCTGTTCGGCTCCGACACGAAGGTCCTCGGCGAGATCGAGCGGGCGACCGCGGACCTGGGCGACGCCGACGAGCGGGTCGAGCCCGGCGACCGTGTCCTCTACTGGGAGTGCCCGAAGGGGTCGAGCACCGACACGCCGTTCGCCAAGCTCGTGGCCAAGCCGAAGTACAAGTCGACCACCACCACCCGCAACCTCCGCACGCTGCGCAAGCTGCTCTGAGGTCAGCGGTAGCGCACGAAGACGTCGGCGGCCAAGGCCAGCAGCGTGTTCCGGTCGTCGGCAACCAGGTTGTTGGCGATGCTCGAGAACACGACGCGCCGGCCGTCCGCCGAGATCGACCGCTGCGTCGCGGCCGAGTTGCCGGCCGCCTGGGCGCCGTCGATCGTGACCGACACCCGCTCGGTCCTGGCCGTCGGCCCGGTCGTGGACGAACACGTCGCCGGTGAAGTTGGTGTCGTCGGGGACGAGGGCCGTGGCGTTCGACGGGAACGTGACGTAGCGACCGTCGGCCGAGATGCCGGGGTTCACCGTGCCGACGTCGGCTTGCACACCGGTGCTCGAGACGGAGACGCGCGTCGTCTCACCCGTGACGCGGTCGTGGACGAACGAGTCACCGACCTGGTTCGAGTCGCTCCCGACGAGGTCCGCGGCGTCGCTGCCGAAGGCGACGTAGCGACCGTCGGCCGACAACGACGGCCTGATCGACCCGCCCGCGGCCTCGGCCCCGTCGGACCCGACCGACACCCGCTCGATCGCCCCGGTCGCGAGGTCCTTGACGAACACGTCGGACACGCCGTTGGTGTCGCCGGCCACGAGGTTCGCTGCCTTGCTCTCGAACGCGACGTGCCGGCCGTCGGCCGAGATCGTCGGGTTCACCGAGCTGTCGTCGCCCTCGGTGCCGTCGCCTGCGGTCGACGCGCGCGTGGTGACGCCGCGCGCGACGTCGCGCACGTAGATCTGCCAGTCGCCGACCGTCGTGCCGGGCACCAGGTCGGCCGCGAAGCTCTGGAAGGCGACGAGGGTGCCGTCGCCCGACACCGCGCCCTTGGTCGACTGGCCGCTCGCCGGACCACCACCGAGGTCGGCGGACACCAGGGTGGTCTCGCCGGTCGCCCGGTCGTGGAGGAACACGTCGGGGGCGGCGTTCGTGTCGCCCGCGACCAGGTTCTCGGCGTCGCTGTGGAACACGACGTCGGAGCCGTCGGCCGAGATCGACGTGCCGGCGGACGCCCCGTTCGCCTCGCCCCCGCCGCTGGCGACGGAGACCCGCGTCGTGGTCCCGTCCGCCAGGTCCCGGACGAACACGTCGGTCGTGCGGTTGGTGTCACCGCCACCGAGGTTCGTGGCGTTGCTGGTGAACCCGACGGCCGACCCGTCGGCGGAGATGAACGCATCGGCCGAGTTCGAGCCGTTCGTGGCCTGGACACCGTCGCTGTCGAGGTTCACCAGGTGGGTTCCGCAGCCGGTCAGACATGCTGTCGCCCCGACGACGACCGCCCCCACCCGCATCGTGTCCGACCATCGCCCCACTGCGCTCGGCCCCCTCGCGTCCGCGCCCGCGCGTCTGCTCCCCCGTCATCGCCCGTCAGGCGCCGCGAGGTACGTGTCGTCGGAGCCCGACCGCCCGCGGCGCAGGGCGCCTCGGCTCAGAGGTCGTCGCGGCCGCGGAGGAGGGCCACCGCGAACGGGCGCAGCTCGCCCGGTGGCGATGCCGCTGGCGATGGCCGGATCCTCGTCCATGATCCGCCGGGCGGCCTCTTCGTCGGGGGCCTCGAACACGGCGATGCCCGTGTTGACCTTCCCGAGGGTCGGGCCCACCAGGATCATCACGCCCTCGCGGGTGAGGCGCTGCAGGCGCTCGAAGTGCGTGTCCCACACCGCCCGCTCGTCGGCCGTCATCGTGGCGGCGAAGTCGTCGCGGGGCGCGTGGATGAAGTAGATCCACTCCACGTCGTCAGCCTGCCACGACGCCGGCCCGCATGGCGGCCGCCGACACGCCGGCCGTCGACGCCACGATGCGGGCCGCCGCCCGCGAGATGGGCACGAGGTGCTCGCGGTCGATCTTGTCGAGCGTGTCCATGGCGTCGAACAGGTAGTGGGGCGCGGCCAGGAAGTTCACCACGGGGACGCCGGCCAGGTGGTAGCCGGCGCCGTCGGTGGGCGGTGCCTCGCCGAAGGCGTCGGGGGCCACGATCATCGACCGGTCGAGCTGTTCGGTCGTGAGGGCGTCGAGCACGGTCGCCTCGAGGTCGGGGTTGCGGCTCGTGAACCACCAGCGGGGCGTGGCGACGCCGGTCGGCTCCAGCGCGCCGGACGGGTCGCCCTCGGGGGCGCGAACTCGAGCGCCGCGTGCTCGAGGTGGACCTCGAGCACCACCGACGACAGCTCGGAGCCGTGGTCGACGATGTACTGCATCAACCCGGCGCCGCCGGACATGTGCCCGCCCTGCAGGAGGAACCGCAGCCGGTGCGGCCGCGCCTCGGCCGGCTGGGCGGCCCAGTAGGTCGCCTGGGCCAGGACGAGCGAGATGCCGCTGCCGTCCTCGACCGCCGAGGCCCACGGGCCGTCGTGGTGCGAGGCGATCATCACGACCTCGTCGTCGGCCCCGGGCAGGTCGCCGACGACGTTGGCCGACTCGACGGTCCGCACGTCGGTGGTGACCGTCAGCCGCACCCGCACCGGGCCGGCGGCCAGCAGGTCGCGCAGCCGCGCGCCGTCGCTGCCGCGCACCCACACCCCGGGGAGGGGCCGCTCCTCGGCGTCGTAGGGCACGTAGTACTCGTACGAATCGCCCGGGTAGTCGGCGAGGACGCCGATGAACGCCGCCGCGCCGGCCTCGATCGACGGTTCGAGCACCTGCATGATCTCGCCGCCGAACGGGATGACCTGCGGGTCGCCGAGCGTGCCGTCGGGGTCCACCGAGCGCGACTCGGCCGTGGCGCCCTCGGGGATGCTGCCCGCGGTGGCCATGAAGTTGCCCGGCAGGCGCAGCAGCGTGACGTCGTACAGGGACGCCTTGCCCGGCCACCGCCGCCGGGTCGGCGGAGTCGTAGGCGGCGAGCTCGAGGTCGAGCCCGGCCGCGGGGGTCGGGGCCGCGTACGGCACCGGGAAGCAGTCGAGCGATTCGGCGGTCCCGTCTGCGGCCGTCACCTCGAGGGACCACTCGACCGGCTCCCAGCGCAGCACGTCGACGGGCTCGGTGTGCACGTCGTCGAGGCCGATGTCACGGAACCGGTCGGCGACCCAGTCGATCGCCCAGTCGTCGGCCTCGTAGCCCGGCCGGCGGATGCCCTGGTCGACCACCTCGGCGATCCAGCCGTGGATCGTGGCCTCGCTCGGGAAGGCGTTGCCGTCGAGGCCGTCGCTCCCCGTGGTCCCACCGTCGTCACCCACGTCGTCCCCTCCCTCGCCGGCGCCCCCGGAGGCGTCGTCGTCATCCGAGCACGCGGCCGCGCCGGCGGCGAGCAGCCCCCCGGTGAGACCGGCCCGAACGATGAAGTCACGACGCGTCCAGGTGCCCGACATCCATCCACACTCCCAGCCGTGATCGCCCGCCTGCGACCAACGTAGTGGTCGTGTCCGGGCCGGGCCTCCGCCGGCCGCCGTGGACGCCGGCCCTTCACGCGCCGTGGAGCTTTCCGCGAAAGTGATCCACGGACCCCGCCGGCTACGAAGCATGGCAGTGGGGAGGACGCGCATGGATCCAGGACAAGGACACGCAGGTCGGCCCGACTCGGTGCTGGTGGAGCGCCTCCGCCGAGGCGAGGAGGGTGCGCTCGCGGACATCTACGACGGGTACGCGGGGCTGGTCCACGGGCTGGCGAGGCACGTGCTGCGCGACCGGCGCGCCGCCGAGGACGTGACGCAGGAGGTCTTCGTCGCCTTGTGGCAGAACCCCGACCGCTTCGACCCCGCCCGAGGCAGCTTGCGGGGGTTCCTCGCCACGATGACCCACCGGCGCGCGGTCGACATCGTCCGCCGCGACGAGGCCCGGAACGCCCGCGAAGCCCGTACCAGCGAGGAACCCGAGCCGGTGCCCGATCCGGGTGAGACCGTGGTGCGGACCCTCGACTCCCAACGGGTGCGGGAGGCCGTCGCCCGGCTGCCCGTGGCCCAACGGCGCGCGCTCGAGCTCGCCTACTTCCGGGGCCGCACCTACCGGCAGGTGGCCGTCGAGCTGGGGATCCCCGAAGGCACCGCCAAGTCGCGCCTTCGCCTGGCGCTGCAGGCCATCAGCCAGACGCTGCGAGGGGAGATGAGTGAGAGATGGACATGAACGACGACACCCCCACCCACGACGAGCTGGACGACCTGGCCGTGTACGTCCTCGACGCGCACGACCCCGGGGACACGACGGGGATCGAGTCGTACCTTCTCGCACGTCCCGCCGACGAGCGCTGGGAGCAGGACCTCCGCGAGGCCGCCGGCGCGTACGCCGCGGCCGGGACGGCGGACGTCGACCTGCCCCCCGACCTCCGCGACCGGGTCCTCACCGCGGCTCTGGCGGCCCGCCCCGCCGGCCAGCCGATCGACGCCACACCCGCCACTCCCGCCCCCGTCGCCCTTCCCTCGCCCGAGGAGGTCCACCGACGCGAGCAGCAGCGGGGCCTGGAGTACCTGCGGAGCCTGCAGCCCGACGACTGGTCGGTGCCGGTCGATCCGCCCGAGCTCGCCGGGTGGTCGGTCCACGACGTCGTGGCGCACCTGGCCGCCAACGCCACCCTGCTGGCCGACACGCTCGGCGTGCCGGTCGCCGGCGTGCCCGAGACGGCCCTCGACAACGAGGGACGCACCGCGGCGGCACAGGCGCGCCATCGCGGGCTGCCGCCGTCGGCCGCCATCGACGAGTTCGAGGCGGCCGCCCGGGCGGTCGAGGTGGCCCTGGCGGCGATCGACGCCCGTGGCACCGACCCCGGGCTCGCCGAGGAGGTCGACTGGTGGGGCGTCCCCACGCCCATCGGTTGGGTGCTGATGGTGCGGGCGTTCGAGACGTGGACGCACACCGACGACATCCGCCGGGCGCTCGGCCAGCAGATGCAGCCGCCACCGCCCCCGTCGCTCCGCACCATGTCGCGGTCCGCCTGCGGGCTGATGCCGCTCATGCTCGCCGTGCGAGGTGAGCAGCGCCCGGGCGAGGTCGTGCGGGTGCGGTTCACCGACATGACCGACACTGCGTGGGACGTGGACCTCGGCGAGATCGGTGTGGCCCACGTGGCGGGGTCGGGTCCGGTCGACGCCGAGATCGCGCTCGGCGCCGTCGACCTGTGCCGAGCCATCGGCAACCGGTTGTCCGCGGACGGGCTCGCCTACACCAGCACCGGCGACGCCGACCTGGCCCGCGTCATCGTCGACGCCACCCCGGCTCTGGCCGTGCTCTGATCGGGCTCGTCGGCGTCGGCCGGTCGGGCCGATGCCGTCGTGCGCGGCCGGCCGGTGACGCTCAGGCCTCGGTGATGGCCCCGCGCTCGGCGCCCGTGGCCAGGCGGGCGTACTTGGCCAGCACGCCCGTGGTGTAGCGCGGCTCGGGCAGCTTCCACTCGGCTCGGCGGCGGGCCAGCTCGCCGGGGTCGACCAGCAGGTCGATGGTCTTGGCGTCGACGTCGACGACGATGCGGTCGCCGTCGCGCACGAAGGCGATGGGGCCGCCGTCGACCGCCTCGGGGGCCACGTGGCCGACGCAGAACCCGTGCGTGCCACCCGAGAAGCGCCCGTCGGTGACCAGGGCGCAGTCGCCGCCGCGGCCGGCGCCCTTCATGGCGCCGGTCACGGCCAGCATCTCGCGCATCCCGGGCCCACCCTTCGGGCCCTCGTAGCGGATGACGACCACCGTGCCGGGCTCGATCGAGCCGGCGAGGATCGCCTCCATCGCCCCGTCCTCGCCCTCGAACACCCGGGCGGTGCCCTCGAAGCGATCGAAGGTGATGCCGGCGACCTTCACCACCGCGCCGTTGGGGGCCATCGAGCCGCCCAGGACGGCGATGCCGCCCACCGCGTGGATGGGGTCGGACGAGGGGGTGGATGACGGACCCGTCGGGGGCGGGCGGGTCGATGGCGGCCAGGTTCTCGGCCACCGTCTTCCCGGTCACGGTCAGGCAGTCGCCGTGCAGCAGGCCGGCGTCGAGCAGGTGCTTCATCACCACGGGCACCCCGCCGATGCGGTCGACGTCGGCCATGTGGTACTTGCCGCCGGGCTTGGTGTCGGCGATGTGGGGCACGCGGGCGGCCACCCGGTTGAAGTCGTCGAGCGCCAGGTCGACGCGCGCCTCGTTGGCGATGGCGAGCAGGTGCAGCACGGCGTTGGTCGAGCCGCCGAGCGCCATGACCACGGCGATGGCGTTCTCGAACGCCTCCTTCGTCAGGATCTGGCGGGGCCGGATGCCGGCCTTGGCCAGCTCGACCACGGCCACGCCCGCGGCGTAGGCCTCGTCGTCGCGGCGACGGTCGACGGCCGGGGCGGAGGCGCCGCCCGGCAGCGACATGCCGAGCGCCTCGGCCACCGACGCCATCGTGTTGGCGGTGAACATGCCGGCGCACGCACCCTCGGTCGGGCAGGCGTTGCGCTCGATGGCGTCGAGCCCGGCGTCGTCGAGGGTGCCGGCCGCGTGGGCCCCGACGGCCTCGAACACGCTGACGATGTCGAGCGCCTGGCCGTTGTGGTGTCCGGGGAGGATCGACCCGCCGTAGACGAACACGCTCGGGACGTTGATGCGGGCGGCCGCCATGAGCATGCCGGGCAGCGACTTGTCGCACCCGGCGAAGGTGACGAGGGCGTCGAGGCGCTCGGCGTGCATCACGGTCTCGACCGAGTCGGCGATGACCTCGCGCGACACGAGCGAGGCCCGCATGCCCTCGTGCCCCATCGAGATGCCGTCGCTCACGGCGATGGTCGTGAACTCGATCGGGAAGGCGCCGGCGTCGCGGACGCCCTCCTTCGACCGCTTGGCCAGCCGGGCCAGCGGCATGTTGCACGGCGTGACCTCGTTCCACGACGAGCACACGCCCACCTGCGCCTTGCCCCAGTCGTCGTCGGTCATGCCGATGGCGCGCAGCATGGCCCGGGCGGGCGCCCGCTCGGCGCCGTCGGTCACGTCGCGGCTGCGGCTCTTGATGTCGACGGGGGACTCGCTGGCGGAGGTGGCGGACCGCGGCTCTGACATGGCCAGCAAGCGTACGCCCGTCGGAAGTCGTGCCTCCCATCGGATAGCGCCCGGTAGACCGGTGTGCTCCGTGTCGCCCTCCCGCGTCCCGGCGCGCCTGCGCAGCCCCTACGACCGCGAGATCGCCCGGCTGGCGATCCCGGCCCTCGGCGCGCTGATCGCAGAGCCCCTGTACGTCCTCACCGACACGGCCATCGTCGGCCACCTCGGCACCCCCGAGCTCGGTGGCCTGGCCGTGGCGTCGACGATCCTGCTCACCCTCTACACGGTGTTCATCTTCCTCGCCTACGGCACCACCGCGGCGGTGAGCCGGCTGCTCGGTGCGGGCGACCAGCGCGAGGCCGCCCACCAGGCGGTGCAGTCGCTGTGGTTGGCCGTCATCGTCGGCGTCGGGTTGGCGGTGATCGGGCTGGTGGGGGCCGACGCCCTCGTCGGGTTGATGGGCGCCGAGGGGGCGGTGCGCACGAACGCCCTGCTGTACCTGCGGATCAGCCTGCTCGGCGTGCCGGCGCTGCTCGTCGTGCTCGCCGGCACCGGGTACCTGCGCGGGCTGCAGGACACCCGCACCCCGCTGGCGGTCGCCGTCGGCACCGGCGCGCTCAACCTCGTGCTCGAGGTGACGTTCATCTACGGGCTCGGCCGGGGCCTCGGGGCGTCGGCCGCCACGACGGTCGTGGCCCAGTACGTCGGCGCGGGGGTGTACCTGTGGCGCATCGGGCGGTCGGTCCGGCGCTTCGACGTCGACCTGCACCCCCACCCGGCGAGCCTCCGTCGGCTCGGCGCCGTGGGCCGGGACCTGTTCGTGCGCACCGTCGCCCTGCGGGCGGCCCTGCTCGTGGCGACGGCGGTGGCCACCCGGCTGGGTCCCGCCGACGTGGCCGCCCACCAGATCGCCTTCGAGATCTGGAGCATCCTCGCCCTCACGCTCGACGCCATCGCCATCGCCGCCCAGGCCATGGTCGGCCGGTTCCTCGGCGCCGGGGACGCCAGGGCGGCGCGCGGCGCGGGCCGGCGGATGATCGAGGTCGGCGTCGCGCTCGGTGTCGCCTGCGGGACCGCCGTGTTCGCTCTGCACACGGTTCTGCCCGGGGTGTTCACCGACGATCCCGCGGTGGCCGACGTCGCCGGCTTCCTCCTGGTGTGGGTGGCCGTCCTGCAGCCGGTCAACGCGGTGGCGTTCGTGCTCGACGGCATCCTCATCGGCGCGGGCGACATGCGCTTCCTCGCCTGGGCGATGGCCGGCGCCGCCGCCGTGTTCATCCCGCCGGCGATGGCCGTCGCCGCCCTCGACGCCGGCATCGGGTGGCTGTGGGCATCCCTCGCCCTGCTGATGGCCACGCGGGCCGTCACGCTGTCCGTCCGCTTCGCCGGCGACCGCTGGGTCGTGCTCGGCGCGGTGCGCTGAAGGGCCGAGGTCGAGGCACGGGTTCCGCATGCGGAACGCCATCGCCTCAGGCTCCCGCTGACGGAACCCATCGCCTCGGGCGAACCAGCTGGGTCGACACCCGGCGTCGGGTCCCCGGTCGTCCGGCCCAGACCGGGGACCAGTTGGCGAGGCCATAGGTTCCATCGGGCCGAGGTCGAGGCACAGGTTCCGCATGTGGAACCCATCGCCTCAGGCTCCCATCGACGGAACCCATTGCCTCGGGGAACCGGGGTGCCCCGGGTCGGACCCCGGCGTCCGGCCCAGGCCCGGGGACCAGTTGGCGAGGCCATAGGTTCCGTCGGGCCGAGGTCGAGGCACAGGTTCCGCATGCGGAACCCATCGCCTCAGGCTCCCGTCGACGGAACCCATTGCCTCGGGGAACCGGGGTGCCGCCGGGATCGGAGTGCCCCGGGTCCGGTCCGGCCCAGGCCGGGGACCAGTTGGCGAGGCCATAGGTTCCGTCGGGCCGAGGTCGAGGCACAGGTTCCGCATGCGGAACCCATCGCCTCAGGCTCCCGCCGACGGAACCCATTGCCTCGGGGAACCGGGGGCCGGAATCGGGGGCCGCCGTCCCGGGAGCGCCGCCGTCAGAAGTCGGTGCCGCAGTAGGGCGGGCGCTCGGGGCGGAACAGGGCGTCGGCCCGGCGCACCGCCCCCGGGGTGTGCTCGTCGATCAGGCCGGCCCGCTGCAGGGTGGCCCAGGCGACGCCGCCCAGCAGCAGCGCGCCCAGGTCGGCCACCGTGAGGGTGAGATCGGCGGCGGCCGTGGTGCGGGCGCACTCGGCGCCACCCTCGGCGGCCTCGCCGTCCGGGTCCACCGAGAGCCGGAAGCGGCCGCCCACCTCGGGCCGATCGTCGTCGATCACCTCGACGACGAGCGAGCCCGCCCCGGCGTAGCGGCGGGACGACAGGCACCGGGCGACGTCGAGCGGGCGGAGCCACAGGTGGTCCTTCTCGCCGGTCACGCTGACGGCCCGCGGGTCGGCGGCGCGCCACCGCAGGGGGTGGTCGACCGGGGCCGCGTGCCATCCGACCCGCGTCACCAGGTCGACGTGCAGCAGGTAGTCGACCAGGGCCATCTCCACGGCGTCGGAGGCGGCGACGACGTCTTGGACTGCGAGGAGGTTGTCGCCGCCGGAGTTCTGCGTCCACCGCAGCCGGTACGACGCGGCGCCGTCGGGCTCACCGGCGTCATCGGTGTGGACGACGACGAACCGGGCGCTGGCCCCGTCCCGATCCTCCTCGGGGTCGAGGTCGATCGCGGCCCAGTAGGCGGCGCTGCGGCTCAGCTCGCCCGGCGACCGCGGCCAGCACCGCGCCCACAGCGCGGGCATCGCGCGGGCGGCCTCGTCGGCGGACGCCAGGTGGAGCCGCGACGGGCTCGTCGCCGGCGGACCGGCGGGCGCCGTCGCCGCCCCGCGCCTCGGCCAGCAGCAGGCGCCCCCGATCGACGGACAGGGTCTGGAAGCGGGTGGCGACGCCGAAGCCGAAGCGGCGGTAGATCGTGGCCTCGCTGGCCGTGAGACCGGCGACCGGCTCGCCCCGCTCGACGCCCTGGTCGACGACGGCCCGCATGACCTCGCGCAGGATCCCGCGGCGCCGGTGGGTGGGGGCGACGCCGACGCCGCTGATGGCCTGGAGCGGGAGGGTGGCGCCGCCCGGCAGCGCCACGTCGAAGCTGTGCGAACCACCGACCCCGACCACGGCCGGCCCGTCGTGCACCACGAACATGCGGTCGGGCTCGAGGATCAGGTCGATCTCGCGCCGGACCGCCTCGCTCGGCCGCGGGCCACGCCCGAACACGGTGGTGAGCAGCCCGGTCATGGCGTCGCGCTCGCCGGGCTCCATGGGGACGGCCTTCCACGACATCAACCAGACAGGGTGCCCGCCCTGCAGCGTGCTGTCAGGCGGATTGTCGGGCCGCGGTCAGGACGCGGCGCGCTGGCGCAGCAGCGCGGTGACGGCCTTGCCGTCGGCCTGGCCCTTCGTGGCCTTCATCACCTGGCCGACGAAGAACCCGGTGAGCTTGCCCCGGGCCCTGTCGTCGCCGTCGACGAAGCGGGCCCACTCGTCGGGGTGGCCGGCGATGACGGCGTCGACCGCGCCCGGACAGGGCGTCGGCGCCCATGGCCTCGAAGCCCTTGGCCTCGGCGATGGCGGCCGGGTCGTCGCCCGAGGACACCATCTCGGCCAGCACGGCCTTGGCCTGGGTGGCGGTCAGCTCGCCGCCGGTCTCCATCTTCACCAGCGCCGCCAGCCGCTCGGGCGCCAGGTCCGCGGCGCCGTCGACGGCCAGGTTGTGCTCGACGTGCGTGAGCACCCGGCCGGGCTCGGCCCCCGCGGCGATCGTGTCGAGCGCCAGCGTGTCGAGGCCTCGCTCGACGGCGATGGCCACCGCCCCGTTGCCCTCGCCCCCCGCCGCGGCGGCGAGCGCGGCCCGTCGGGCCGCGGGCAGCGCCGGCAGCGCGGCGTCGACCCGCTGCACCCACTCGGCGCCCGGGTCGAGCGGGACGAGGTCGGGCTCGGGGAAGTACCGGTAGTCCTCGGCCTCCTCCTTCACCCGCAGGGTGTGGGTGCGGCCGTCGTCCTCGTTCCAGTGACGGGTCTCCTGGCGCACCGTCTCGCCCGCCTCGATCAGGTCGATCTGCCGGGTCACCTCGTAGTCGATGGCGCGCCCGAGCGAGCGCAGCGAGTTGAGGTTCTTGATCTCGCAGCGCGTGCCGAGCGGTTCGCCGGGATGGTGGACCGACACGTTGGCGTCGACCCGCAGCGATCCCTCCTCCATCTTGGCGTCGGACACGCCGGTGGCCACGAGGATCGACCGCAGCTCGGACACGTACGGCGCGGGCCTCGTCGGCCGAGCGGATGTCGGGTCGCGACACGATCTCGAGCAGCGGGCACCCCGGCCCGGTTGTAGTCGACGAGGCTGTAGCCGGCGTCGGTGATGCGCCCGCCGCCCCCGACGTGGGTGGACTTGCCCGTGTCCTCCTCGAGGTGGGCCCGCTCGATGCCGACCCGGTGCCCCGACGGCAGCTCGAGCTCGCCGTCGGCGTTGATGGGCAGGTCGTACTGGCTGACCTGGTAGTCCTTCGGCATGTCGGGATAGAAGTAGTTCTTCCGGGCGAACACCGACCGCCGCACGTCGCACCCGAGCGCCCGCCCGAGGCGCACGGCCAGCTCGACCACCTGCTCGTTGAGCACCGGCAGCGATCCCGGCAGGCCGAGGCAGACCGGGCACACGTTGGTGTTGGGCTCGTCGCCGAACCGGTTCGGGCAACCGCAGAACAGCTTGGTCGTCGTCGCCAGCTCGGTGTGGACCTCGAGCCCGATGACCGTCTCCCAGGTGGACGCCATGCGCCCAGGCTAGAGCCGGTGGGAGGCCCGACCCGCACCCGATCGGGCCTCCCGACACCCCGTTCTCACACGGCGTGCTGCAGACCCGCTTGGCTGGGGGGCGAAGCGGGTCAGCTCGATGCCGGTCGTGGCGTCGGCCCCGGCGTCGCCCTGGCCTCCGACCGGGCGCAGCACGTAGCCGAACCCCCGCACGGTGTGCGACCACGCGGGGACCTGCCACCTCGAGCTTGCGGCGCAGGGCCGACACGTGCACCTCGACGAGGTTCACGTCGTGGTGGTCGAAACCCCACACGATCGTGAGGAGCTGCGTCTTCGACAGCACTGCCGCGCTGGTGACGTCCGAGCGCCACGAGCAGCGAGAACTCCATCGCGGTCAGCTCGATCTGCACGCCGTTGCGTTCGACGACGTGCGAGCCGATGTCGACGTGCAGGTCGCCGAGGCCGATGACCTCGGACGCCCGGGACGTCCGGCGCATGACCGCCTCGACCTTGCAGCACAGCTCGGCGAGCGGCAGCGGCAGCGCCAGCACGTCGTCGGCGCCGGCCCCGAACGCGGCCAGTCGGTCGGCGACCCGAGTCGACCGGGTGAGGACCAGCAACGGCACGTCCGCCGTCCGCCGGAGCCTCGTGACGGGCCCGGCGTCGTCGGCCAACGGAGCGTCTCCCGTGTCGAGAAGGACGAGCGAGGGGCTCGCCTCGCTGACCGCCCGGTCGAGCGACCCGGGGAGCACCCGGAGCACCTCGACGCCGGCGGCGGCCAATACGTGGTCCACGGCGTCTGCGAACAGATCGTCCGCGGTGACGGCGAGCACGAGACGCCCGCTTCGAGGGGTCCCGCCGGTCATTCGGCCGTCCTCCGAGCGGCGCTCGGTCTGCTCGGCACGCGTGTGGCACAGCCGCGGCGTGGACCGCGACTCCGCCCGTGGTCGGAGTGATGCATCTGGTTGTCTTCTTCCCGCCAGACGGTGCCGTTGCCGGCCCCGCCTCCTGTTCCGGGTCGCCCTGTCCGACGACCGCCCAACCTTCACGGCCGCTGTCCGACGGCCGCTTCCCGCCCTGTCCTGAACGACCGAGACACCTGTCCGTCCCGTCCCGGTCGAGGGGCACCCTAGCCGCGTTGAACACGGAGAGCGAGCGGGACACCCGAATCTCACGGATCGTGGGTGATCACCTCCGTCCGGTTCGTCAGGCGGCGGTGCGTTCGTCCGCGCGACCGACGGGCAGGTCACGCCCGGTGATTCAGCGAAGCCTCAGTGCGACTTCAGTGGCGCTTCAGCCACGGCCCGAAGACTCGGCTGCGCCTTCGCGGCTTCGACGCTGGTGTTCATCACCACCTTCATCACGTTCGACCCCCTCGCCTTCCGGATGGTGACCCGGCATGCTGTTCGTGCTCATTGGCCTGATCGCCGCGGCCTCGCGGGTCGCCTGGGTCGCCGCCGCCGACACCCCGCCGCCTGCCGTCCGCTCGTGTCCGATTCCCGGGCGATCCGATCGTGACCGGGTTCCCCGCCGTGGTGTTGGCCGTGGTGGCGGTCGTGGTCGGCCTCTGGGGCTTCGCTGCAGCTCTCCACCTCGGCACGCTGGCCGCGGCGTCGGCGTTCTACCGGGCCCCCCGGCCAGACGCGGTGCCGCGGGTGCGGTTCCTCACGCTGATCCCCGCGCATGACGAGGCGCTCGTGATCGGTGCCTGCCTGACCGCGCTCATGGCCGACCGACGACCAGACGACCCGGTGGTCGTGGTGGCCGACCGGTGCACCGACGACACCGCGACGATCGCCCGTGGATGGGCGCCATCGTGCTCGAGCGGGGACCGGACGAGGAGTCGGGCCGCGCCGCCGCCCGCCAGGCCGGGCTCGACGTCGCCCGCGGGCTCCCCGACTGGGACACGGTGCTGATGGTCGACGCCGACTCGATCGTCGAGCCCGGGTTCTACGACGCGTGCGAGCGGATGTTGGCCTCGGGCGCCGAGGCGGTGCAGGCCCGCAGCGAGGGCGCCCCGGGCACCGGGTTCGCCGCCGAGGCCTCCGTGGCGGCGTTCACCTTGCAGGGCGTGACGATCCCGCGGGGCCGCGACCGCCTCCTGCGTGCCGTGCGCCTGCGGGGCACCGGCATGGCCGTGCGGCGGGACGTCGTGCTGGGGCACCGCTTCCACGCCCCCGCGTCCGAGGACCTGTTCTTCACCATCGACCTGTTGCTCGCCGGGGTCAGGTGCCGTCACGTCGACGCCGCCCGCCTGCGGTCGGCGGGGGCGCCCAACTGGCGGGCCTTCGGCGGCCAGAAGGTGCGCTATGAGGCGGGGCGCATGGCCGGCGCGCGCACCTACGTGCCCCGGCTGCTCGCGACGGCGGTGCGCCGGCGCGACCTCGCCTGCCTCGAGGCCGCGTGGTTTCTGGCCACGCCGCCCCTCGGGGTGGCCGTGCTGTCGCTGGCCGTCGGCGCCGGCCTGGGGGTACTCGCCGGTGCCACGGCGGTGGCGGCCGTGTTCGCCGCCGGCCTGGCCGCCATCGGGCTGACCGTGGTGACCGGCCTCGTCCAGGCCCGGGCCGGCCTCCGGACCTGGGCGGCGCTCGCCGCCGCCCCCGTCTACGTCGTCTGGAAGGGCGCCATCCAGGCCCGGGCGCTCGTCCGGGTCGTGCGGCGCGACCGCCACTTCGAGGCCACAGCCCGAGCTTGACCGCAGCGCCCACCGGGCTCGTCGCGCTCGTGTCGTCGGACCTGCTCGGTCCGGCGACGTGACTCGAGATGCCGAGAGCGATTGGTCCGGCCGAATCTCACGGAGAGATGCGCGACCACTCCGTTGCGGTGCGCCGGACCGCGCGTCGGTTCGCCCGCGCGACCGATCGAGTCGTCGCACCGCGTGATTCAGCGAAGCCTCAGTGCGACTTCAGTGGCGCTTCAGCCAGGGTCCGAAGACTCGGTGCTGATCCCGCGGACAGGGCGGGTCGGGCGGACAACAAGGGGTCGTCGTGGGGATCTCCCTGCAAGACCGGAACGGGACGCGTCTGGCGGACGCTCCCGACAGCACGGCGCGCGTCGACGACGCACACGCCGTCCAAACTCCAGAACGACATCGGGACCGACGGCTGTCGGTCCGGCTGGCCGCGCTCGACGCGGCGGCGCTCGCCATCGGCTGGACCGCCGGGTGGGTGGCCGTGGCGTGGGCCACCAGCGGCACAGCGCCGGCGGCGCCACCCCAGGTCGACGACATCGCCGTCGGCGTGATCGCAAGCGTCATCTGCCTCGTCGCCTTCGGGCTCTACCGGGCCCCCTCCCACGGAACCCGGTCCGCAGCCCCCGGCACGCTGGCACAGGCCCTCGCCGTCGCGGCCGTGGCCGTCACCGGGTGGCAGGCCGTGTTCGGCGACGCCGCGCCCGGCCTGGCGGTCGGCGCGGCCGGTGGCGGGTTCCTGGCGGTGTTGACCGCCCGCTACGGCTTCGACGTCTGGCTGCTCGGTTGTCGCCGACAGGGGCGGTTCCTCAGCCCGGTCATCCTGGCCGGCACCCGCACCGACACGCACGCGCTCGCCACGTTCCTCGACCTCAACCCCGAGACCGGCTTCCGGGCCGCGGGCTGGGTCGGGAGCGACGACGACGCCCCCGCGTCGCCGATCGCCGCGGACGTGACAGATGGTGCCGACCCGGCGCACCTCGGCGGGTACGGCGACGTCGTCGGCGCCGTCCGGGCCACCCGGGCGACCGGTGTGCTCGTCGCCGCCAACCGCATCCCGACCGGCGCACTGCACGACCTGCTGCGCGACGTGTCGGCCATCGGCCTGCCGGTCCACCTCTCGAGCGGCCTGACCGGCTTCGCCCACTCCCGCCTGCACAGCACGCCGGTGGCCCACGAGCCGTTCCTGGTGCTCGAGCCGCTGCGCCACAGCACCGCGCAGCGCGTCGCCAAGCGGACGATCGACCTGGTCGTGGCCACCACCACGCTCGTCGTCGCGGCGCCGGTGCTGCTCGTGTGCGCGCTGCTGATCCGACTCGACGACGGCGGCCCGTTCCTGTTCCGGCAGACCCGGGTCGGGCGCAACGGCCGCACGTTCCGATGCCTGAAGCTGCGCACGATGGCGGTCGACGCCGAGCAGCGCCTCGCGGAGCTCGCCGACCGCAACGAACGGAACGGCCCGCTCTTCAAGCTCGGGGACGACCCGCACGTGACCCGCGTCGGTGCCTTCATGCGAGCCACTGCGCTCGACGAGCTGCCGCAGCTCGTCAACGTCCTGCGTGGCGAGATGAGCATCGTCGGCCCCCGGCCGGCGCTGCCGTCGGAGGCCGCGGAGTTCGACGCCGAGCTGCAGAAGCGGCACGTCGTGCGCCCGGGCGTCACCGGCCTGTGGCAGACCGAGGCGAACCACAAGGCCAGCTTCGACGAGTACCGCCGGCTCGACCTCTTCTATGTCACCAACTGGTCGGTCGCCCTCGATCTGGCGATCCTGGCCAACACCGTTCCCACCATCACGCAGCGGGCGCTGAGCGCCCTGCGTCGGTCGGCAGCGCCCGCCCCGGTGCCGGCTGGGTCGTCCCCGTCCGTGGCGGTCACCGACGAGGGCCGACGCGATCGGCCCGGTTCCGCCGTCCGAGGCCCGCGTCCACAACGCCGTGTGGCGTGGGCCGGACGGCGCTTCGGGACCCCGCGGGCGGGGGCGCCGTCCTCACGCGCTGATCATTGTCCAGAACCTGCCCGTGCCCCTCGACCGGCGCGTGTGGATGGAGTCGACGGCCCTCGTGCGGGCGGGCTGGGACGTCACCGTCATCTGCCCTCGCGGCGAGCGCGACGGCGTGCGCGACCGGGCGTTCGAGGAGCTCGACGGCGTCCGCATCCACCGCTACGCCCCGCCGGCGCCGGCCACCGGCCTCGCGTCGTACGTGTGGGAGTTCGCCGTACTGCTGGATGCGCACCGCCCTGCTGTCGCTGCGGGTGTACCGGCGCAAGCACTTCGACGTGATCCAGGCGTGCAACCCACCCGACACGTACTTCGCGCTGGCCCGGCTGTACAAGCCGTTCGGTGTGCGGTTCGTGTTCGACCACCACGATCTGTGCCCCGAGCTGCTCATCTCGCGTGACCTCGACAACGAGCCGCCGAAGCCGCTGATGCACGCGCTGTACGCGCTCGAGCGGGCGACCTTCGCCACCGCCGACCACGTCATCACGACCAACGAGACGTACCGCGACACGGCCCGCGGCCGGACCCGCAAGGCGTTCGACGACTTCACCGTCGTGCGCAGCGCCCCCGACCCCGCACTGATGGTCCGGGGCGACGCGGTCCCCGAGCTGCGGAACGGCCGCCGCCACCTGTGCGCCTACCTCGGCATCATGGGCCACCAGGACGGCGTCAGCATGGTCCTCGAGGCCGCCGACGTGATCGTCAACCAGCTCGGCCGCGACGACGTGCAGTTCGGGCTGCTCGGCTTCGGCGACACGCTCGAGAGCCTCAAGGCCCTCAGCACCGAGCTCGGCCTCGACGACCACGTGACGTTCACCGGCCGGGTGGGGCCGACCGAGATCCGCGACTGGCTGTCGACGGCGGACGTCGGGCTCTGCCCCGACCCCCGCACGCCGTTCACCGACCGGTCCACCATGAACAAGGTCCTCGAGTACATGGCGCACGAGGTGCCCGTGGTCTCGTTCGATCTGGCGGAGACCCTGCGCTCCGCAGGCCCCGCCGTCCGCCCGGTCACCTGGCTGGGCACCCCCGAGGTCGACGCCAAGGCGTTCGCCCTCGCCATCGTCGACCTGCTCGACGATCCCGAGCGGAGCACGGCCATGGGGCGCCAGGGCCGCGCCGCATCGAGAACGGCATGGGCTGGCCGATCCAGGCCGCCGCCTATGTCCGGGCCTTCGACCGGCTCGTGGGTCGGGACCACCTGTCGGACGACGCCGCCGCGGCTGCGCCCGCAACCACCCGACCGTCGACCCCGAGCCGCGACCTCCAAGGGGTGTGACCGAGATGGATCGTTCGTGAGCGGCGACGTCGACCACGTCCTCCTCACCCGCTTCAACCTGCCGTCGACCGGCATGGAGGGCGTGATCCGAGCTCGCGAGGGGTGGCTGCGCAATCGGGTGGAGCTCTTCGAGCGCTACTGCGCGCCGTCGGTCGCCGGCCAGACCCGCCCGGTGACCTGGATCATCTACTTCGATCCCGAAGGCCCGCGGTGGCTGATGGACCGGCTGGCGCCGCTGGTCGACCGCGGGCTGTTCCGGCCGATCCCGCGGGCGTCGGTGAGCAGGGAGGAGCTGCTGTCGGACATCCGCGCCAGCGTGCCGTCACCTCGACGCCACCTCCTCACCACCAACCTCGACAACGACGACGGCCTGGCGGTCGACTTCTCCGAACGCGTCACGTCGGCGCGGTACTCGCCACGACCGCGCCGCGATCTACCTCGCCAACGGACTGGTCAAGAGCCCTCGGGGCCTGTTCCTGCGGCGTGATCCGTCGAACGCGTTCTGCTCGGTGCGGGAGAGCTGGCACGATCCGGTCACCGCCTGGAGCGAGTACCACAACGAGCTCCCGCGGGTGATGCCGGCGATACGGCTCGCTGGACCACCGGCCTGGCTCCAGGTCGTCCACGGCGAGAACGTCAGCAACCGCGTCCGTGGTCGCCTCACCTCCCCACAGGCCCACGGCGATCGGTTCGCCCACCTGCTGGACGACGTCGACGAGCCGAGTCGCCTCGACGGCTGGAAGGACGAGCTGCTCTACCGCCCCGGCCGCGTGCGTCCGGGACTCGGCGCGATCGACGACCCGCAGCACCGCGGTCGGCCTCCTCGGCAAGGAGCGCTACTCCGACGCCAAGCTCGCGCTCGACGAGGTTCCAGCGCGTGCTCAGGCGGCCGAGCGTCTGAGGTCGCGTACGGGAGCGTCCTTGAAGAACACCCCGTGCCAGACCTCGAGGCAGACGAGCGTCCAGATCCGGACGTCCTCGTTGCTCTGCCGCCGACGGTGACGGTCGAGCACCCCGAAGACGGCCTCCCGGTCCAGCACCTGCGACACGAAGGACTGTGGTGCGGTCAGGAGGTCCCACGCCATCGTCCTCGAGGCCACCCCGGAACCAGGCGTCGAGCGGCACCCGGAAGCCCGACCTTCGGGCCGGTCGACGATCTCGTCGGGCAGGTGGCGGCGGCGCCACCTCCTTGACGACCCACTTGGTCGCGCCCTCGTCGCACCTTGACGAGCGACGGCAGCGCGAACGCCAGCTCGACCAGCCGGTGGTCCAGGAACGGCGGCCGCAGCTCGAGCGACGCGGCCATCGACATCCGGTCGCCGCGCTCGAGCAGGTTGTCGGCGAGCCAGGCGTGCGCAGTCGGCGTGCGAGCATGCGGCGCACGGGTCGCCGCTGCGCTCCTGCCGGAGACGCTCGCCGGGTGTCGGGCCGGCGGCCCGGAGCAGCTCGCGTCGCTCGTAGCTCGGTGAACGGCGCGAACCAGCTCCGCCGATCGCGCGTGCCTCGTCGGTGCGCGCTCAGCGCGCGCAGCGCGATCCGGGCCCGGGACGCCGAGCCGCGGCAGGCGCTGCTCGCAGCGCGCGCAGCGCCGCGCCGCGCGGCCGCGGGGCACGGGATCGCGCCCAGCGCGGCGGCGCGGGCGGCACGCGGTACTTCGGGTAGCCCGCCGAACAGCTCGTCGCTGCCCTCGCCCGACAGCACGCACCTTCACGTGCTGGCGGGCGCCGCTCGGCGAGCCGGTACACGGCGACGTCGGCGGGCTCGCGAGATCGGCGCGTCGCGGTGCCAGGTCAGCGTGGCCACAGCGTCCTCGAAGTCGTCGGGCGGTCACGATCACCTCGTGGTGGTCGGTGCCGAACCGCTCGGCTGACCCGCTCGCGCGTAGGGCGAGCTCGTCGTAGCGCGGGTCGCCGAAGCCGGCGGCGAAGGTCTGCGACGCGCGCTCCCCGCGCCGCGCGAGCCGCGGCATGAGCGCGACGATCAGGCTGCTGTCGACGCCGCCGCTGAGGTACGCGCCGACCGGGACGTCGGCGACGAGGGCCGCGTCGACGGCGGCCGTCAGGGCGCCGTCGACCGCGCTCGACCGCCGTCGTCCGGCGCTCGACGGTGCGTCCGGCGCGCTCGGGCAGCTCGCCAGTACGGCGCACGGTGAGCCTGTGCCCGTCGGCGCCGACCCGGCAGCACGTGGCCCGGCGGGAGCTTGCGGACCCCCGCGAACGAGCGTGTGGGGCGCGGGCACCGACCGGTGCGCGAGGTAGTCGTCGAGGCTCTCGCTCGTCGACCTGCGCGGTCGCCTCGGCAGCGACCGCGAGCAGCGCCTTGACCTCGGAGGCGAAGCACGAAGCCGTCGGCCGTCGGCGTAGTAGTAGAGCGGCAGGACGCCCATGCGGTCGCGGACCAGCCACAGGGCGCCCGTCGGCGCGGTCGTACAGGCGCGAAGGCGAACTGGCCCGCGCAGCTGCGGCACGCGGCGTCGGCCCGTAGGCCTGCGAACGCGGCCAGGAGCACCTCGGTGTCGCCCGCCGGTGCGGAACGGGTAGTCGCAGCTGCGGCCGCAGCTCCGGTAGTTGAAGATCTCGCCGTTGAACGCGAGGTGCGAGCTCGCCCGTCGACGGACGCCATCGGCTGCGGCGAGCCGCTCGACGTCGATGATCGAGAGACGCGCGGTGGCCGAGCCCGATCGACCCCTCCGTCCAGACGCCCTCGTCGTCGGGGCCGCGGTGCGCGCAGGCGCGGTCCATCATGCGGCGCAGGACGGCTCTCGATCGACCGGGCGCGCCGTCGAACCGCCGGATCCCGACGATGCCGCACATCAGCGGCAGCCTCGGTCCTGCGCGATCAGCCGGCTCGGCGCAGCTGGCGACCAGGTCGAGCGCCCGCTGGTGCCACGCGCACCGACGACTCGCCTGCCGGCGAGCAGCGCCCGACGTGCGGTCGAGCAGCGCCTGCGCGACGTGGTCCACGAAGCTCGTCGTGGTCCCGGCCGATGCGGATCGACGTCGCGCGTAGTGGCGGACCTCGGGGAAGTCGGTGCTCACGACCGGCAGCCCGAGCGCGAGGTACTCCTTCAGCTTGATCGGGTTGCAGTGCTCGGATCCACTCGTTGTCGAGCCACGGCATGAGCGCGACGTCGAAGCCCGCTGCCGTACGCGCGGGATCTCCGTCGTAGGGCCGGTGCCCGAGCCAGTGCACGTTGGGATAGCGCGTCGAAGCGGTCCATCGAGCAGGTGGCGTCGCCGATCAGCACGAGCGTGGGCGTCCGGGCAGCGCCCGCGCGACGCGCCTCGAGCAGGTCGAAGTCGACGACGTAGTCGTCGAGGCCGCCGAAGAACCCGATGCGCGGCCGCGGGATGGCGCGCGAGGTCGGCCGGCTCCTCGGCCCGGCCGCGCGGCGCGAAGTGCTCGAGGTCCACGCCGTGGTCGAGGAAGAACGCGCTGCCGCCCACCGGTCCCGCTCGGCGTCCATCAGGGCGCGGCTCACGTAGAGCACCGCGTCGGACTCGCTGCAGCAGCGCCTCCTCCAGCGATCGGACGAGCGTCGCCGATCGGCCTCGCGGGAAGCTCGGAGTGACGTCCGACCGGTTGTAGACAGCAGGCGACGCGCGGCATCGGGCGCGACCACGTCCCACGCGGTCGGGATGGTGCACCACGTACACGGGTCGATCGCATGCCGAGCCGCCGGCAGACGCAGCCGGACCTGCAGGCGCACGATGGCCGCGGAGTTCACGCCGCGCCCGCCGGCGCTGCCGTAGAGCGGCAGCGATCACGGGGCGTCATCACGTGAGAAGTCGGGCAGCGCCGGCATCGGGCCGGCGCACGAGCTTCGGCCATGCTGCGCGGCCTTGCGCCAGATCCGCCGCAGCGGCTGCGTGCTGCGGCCGGGGAGCGGCATGCGCATCGCGATGCTGTTGACGAACAGCGACCGTGCGGGACTCGCGCGATGCGCGTCATCAGCTGGAAGTCCGAGTGCGCGCGGTTGTGGTACCACCAGTCCTGCGCGGAGAAGCACACGTACGCCGGCGGCGACGGCGGGGTGGTCATCTCGCCCGCGAGCGGTGGCTCGAGCGGATGCGCCACCTCCACCGGGCGACGCGACGGCGCCAGCAACGCGAGGAGCCCGGCGCGGTGGACGTCGCTGCCGCGAGCCGCCCGGAGGGCCTCGTTGACCCCGACGCCGACGCGGAAGAGCGCCGTGGCGGCCCGCCCGTGCCCGCGCTCGTAGAGCCGCACGCGATTGCACACCTGCATCGCCCACAGCCGGGGGCGAGGTCCCCATCTCTCCGCCGATGTGCTGTGCCTCCGCCTCGGGCACCAGCCGCGTCGCGAACCCGCGGGCGGACGCTCGGCGCGCAGAACTCCGTCTCCTCGGAGTAGAGGAAGAAGTCCTCGTTCCAGGCCCCGACGGCGGCGAGGCACCCCTGGCTGATCGCCATGATGGCACCGGTGGCCCAGTCGGCCGTCGTCGGCTCCTCGTACGCGGCGACGTCGGTCACCACCTCGCCGAGCAGCGGGTGGCGTCCGGCCCGCGTGCCCCCGAGCAGCGCCTCGCCGAAGGCCCGCCCGACGGTCGGCCGGCGCCGGAGGGAGCAAGAAAGGTGGCCGTCGGCGTCGAGCAACCTCGGTACCGCGATGCCGACCCCGTCGTGTCCCAGGGCCCCGAGGAGATGCTCGACGCAGCGGCGAGAGGGCCGGACGTCGGGGTTCATCACGATGACGGCGTCGGCGTCGGGGGACGCGGCGGCGATCCCCGCGTTGATCCCTGCGGCGTAGCCCTTGTTGCGATCGAGGGCGACGAGGGTCGCGGTCGGCGCGAGCCGGCGGACGACATCGCAGGTGTCGTCGGCGGAAGCGTTGTCGACGAACACGAGCTCGTGGCCCACGTCCGCCAGGCCGTCGGACAGCGCCGAGACCAGGCCGGGGAGCAGCGGCGCGCTGTCGTACGTGACGACGACCACCGTCACCGTCGTCGTCGAGGCCATCTCACCAGCTGCCCTTCTACGGATCGATCGCACTGCCGTCGTCCCACACGTTTCCGGTCCAGACGTTGCCGTTGCCGGACTGCCAGTTGTTGACCGCCCCGTAGGTGCCGCACCCGCCGGTCGGGCCCCGGGCGAAGACGCTGTTCGTGACCGACAGGTCGCTGGCGGCCGGGTACGGCTTGCCGGCGTGGTTCCCGGGACTGAGGCAGTAGCCGGGCTGCCAGTGCGCGAACTCGCCCGCGGTCGCGGCCGACGCGAAGTAGGTCCGGTCGATGGTGATGTTCCGGATCGGGCCGAAGTCCCCGTAGAACCCGATGTCGGACGAGCACCCCGCGCCGTCCTCGACGGTCGACGACCTGCTCTCGAAGCCGCCGCAGTCGCCGTAGGCGTGGTCGATCAGGAAGTGCGCCTCGGCCGTGTCGATGCCGTTGCTCCCGAACGTGTTGTAGTGGAACTCCCCGTCGAGGTGCATGCCGTGCACCCAGGAGTCGTGCGACTCGCAGTAGCCCGCGGACTTGATCGTGCCGTGGCCGCCGTGGCTGTCGGTCCGCCAGTCGAACGTGTTGTAGAAGCCGATGTTCGCCCAGTACGCACCGCCCGGAACGTCGACCTCGGTGTCGCGGATCACCACGGGGCCCTGGTCGATGTCGTCGGTGTGGATCGTGCCGAGCACGAGCGAGTTCTCGATCGTCACGCACGGCGTGTCCGGGCTGTGCGTGCCGTTCCCCGCCGTGATGCGCAGGTCGCCGTCGACGCGCGCCGAATCGATGACCGTGCCACACGTCGAGATGGTCAGTGGCCCGTCGTAGTCCACGAGTGTGACCGGGGCGCGGGTGTCGCCCGCTACCCCGTGCGGATACCCGGTGTTCTGCGGTCCGGGCCAACAGCCACCCCAGGGGTCGGCGGTGCCGGGAGCGTTGGCCGTGCCCGGGATGCAACCCGGCGGCGTGCTGGCCGGCGGCGAGTCCGTCGCGGACACGGATGGCTCGGCCGCGCCCGGTGCCGGCGTGGTGTCGGCGGGCGCGGCTCTGCGCCCCCCGCCTTGGCCGCGACGTCCGGCTCGTGCGCCGCGTCGTCCGCAGGGTCCCGCACGTTCTCGTGGCCGTCGGCGCCGTCGAGCGTCGACGCCAGGACGGCCGGCACGATCGCGGCGATCACCACGAGCACCGTGAGCAGGGTCGTTCGACGTGACGGCAGCCGCCGCCGCTGACCTTCGCCGTCGCGCTCGAGGTCCGCCTCGCCCCCGTCCGGGGCCGAGGCGGGGCCGAGCGCGGCCGGTCGGTGCCACCTCGTCGTCCTCACCACGGCCGGAGCCGCCCTCGCCCACCATCGCCCGTCCGCCTGTCGAGACCCACGTCGCTGCTGCATCACGGAGTCGCCACCTGAGCGCCCGACACGCTGCGGCGCCGGCACGTGACCACGAGTGTCTCCCCGGATGCTGAACCCCGCCTGAAGCCGCCCTGAAATGGCGCTGAGACTTCGCCGGCCAGTGGCGGTTTCAGCCAAGCCTCAGTGCCACTTCAGCGCGCCTTCAGGGACGGCCGGCACACTTCACGCATCCCGCGAACAGGGCGGGTGTGGCGGACAAGCAAGGGACCATCGTTGGGCGGGAAACTCCAGCACCGCGGTGCGGCGGACCATGACGCCGGACCGGAAACGCCGACGCGCGCCGCTGAGCGGCTGCGCTTCGCCGAGCCGCGCCCGCTGCCGGACCACCGGCCCGACCTCCTCTCCGTGCGGAACCGCTCGGTGGCGCTCGATCAGTCGAGCGACACCACGTTCCCCACGTCGGCCCGCAGGGCGCTCACCGCCCTGCGTCGGCCGGCGCCATCGGTGCCGGCCAATCAGCGCCCGTCCGCGCCAGCGGCCGGTTCGGATCGGCTCGCCACCGGCCCGGAAGCGACGAGGCGAGGGAGTCTCCGCAGCGCGGTGCGGCCCTTCCGCGGGATCGTCCCGGCCGGCGCGGACGGGGGCACTCCTCGTCTCGCCTGAAGATCGTGACGATCCAGCCGGTCCAACTCGACCGGACCCAGGCGATCGTCGAACAGCACAACGCCCGCCGGGTGGGTTGGCCCCCACCGGCGGACGGCGTGGACAGCCGTGCCGAGCACGGTGCGTATCCCCCGACACGGAACCGCGACTTCCAGGGAGTGTGAATCACTGTGGATCTCCTCACCGCGGTCGAAGATCCTCGTCAGACAATGGCCCGTCGTCCTCATCGGCTTGGTGCTCACCGTTGTGGGCGTGGTCCAGGTCGGCGGCCTCGTGAAGCCCACGTACGAAGCCAAGGCGACGGTGCTCCTTCTGGGGCCCGGGACCGGCAACCGGTTCCTCGCCTTCGATGCGAACCTCGAGGTCACGGCCGACGCGCTCATCGTCGTGATGCAGAGCGACTCGGGCATCGAGCGGGTGACCGCGGCCGGGGCGGAGGGCGGCTACGAGCTCGTCCGCACCAACGGCCCGCTGATCGAGATCACCGGCAGCGCCCCCTCCGGCGAGGAGGCGACGGCCACCGTCGAGCGTGTGATGGCGGTGCTGGAGGAGCAGCTCGGGGTTGCCCAGGAGGGTGCCCCCGATGCCGAGCGGATCACCCTCGACGTCCTCACCCAGCCGGTTGCCGCCCCCGAGTACGGCAGCAGGGTCCGTGCCCAGGCGGCCGTCGGCGTCATCGGCCTGGTGCTCACCGTGACCGCCGGCCTGCTGACCGACGCGGTGCGACGGAGCCGGCGGGAGCGACGTGCCGAGGCGGCGGACGACGAGGCCCGGCCGACCGGCGGCGACGAGCCCGACGACCAGGCCGGCGCCCCTGACGAGCCCCCTCAGCGCGGCACCCGCGGTGACCCGCGGGTCGAACCCGCCCTCACCCCTGCTCCGAGCGGCGACCCCTGGTCCGAGGACGTCCGCGTCGCCGCCGCGCCCGGCTGGGACGTGCGGGCCCGCCGGTCCGCCTCCGCCCACATCGTCGACAGTCGCGCCACGACGAGCCGGGGGCCCGGCGATGCTCGCTCGTGGGCGGTGTCGTCGGCACCCCGGGCGGCCGGTGTCGCGGCCCGACCGCCGGCGCCCGAGCGTCCGTCCGGCAACGGGGGCGCTCCCCGCGACCGTCGCGCCAACGGGCGGCCGAACGGCCGGGAGCCAGGCGAGCGTCCCGACCCGCGATGACGGCGGCCGCCACCACCTTCGAGCGGATGGCGGACGTGACGAGCCCTCGGGGGCTCTACCGCACCGCGACCCACCCCCGGCGATTCACCCCCCATGGCCTCGACGCGTCATGGTTCGTCGGGCTCTACATCGTCGCCCTCATCGTGGTGCCGTCGCGGGCTCGTGATCACGCCCCTCGGCGCAGCCGGCGGGCCGGCGAACATGCTGGCACTCGCGGCACTCGCCTGGTGGGCCTGTTCCCGCACCGTTCCCGGTGGCATGGCCTGGGGCTTCAACCCGGTGCGGTGGGCCGTCATCGCATTCCTGCTCACGATGTTGGGCGGCTGGCTGGCTGCGGCCATGCGGCCGCTCCGGGCCCTCGAGGCGAGCGGCGCCGACCGCACCCTGATGGTCGTCGCCGGCTTCGTGGGCGTGGCCCTGCTGGCGTGCGACGGCATCCCCGACGTCCAACGACTCGAGCGGCTCGTCCGCTGGCTGGTGAACCTCGTCGCGGTGATGGCGACGGCCGGGATCCTGCAGTTCTACACGGGCATCGATGTCGCCAGGTACGTGCGCCTCCCGGGCTTCACGCTCGAGATCCCGGTCGGCCAGGAGTTCATGCTGGACGAGCGGGCCGGCCTGCGGCGAGTGCTCGCCACGGCCTCGCACGCCATCGAGTTCGGCGTCGTGCTCGCCGTCGCGCTGCCGGTCGTGCTCGACCTGGCGCTGACCGTGGCCGAGGAGGTTCGCACCCGGCGCTGGTTGGCGTTCGGGGTGATCGCCTTCGGCGTGCCCCTGTCGCTGGCCCGCTCCGGGGTGCTCGGCGCCACCTGCGCCATGGTCATGCTCTGGTGCGGGTGGGCGTGGCCGCGGAAGAAGGCGGCGCTCAAGGCGACGGTCGTCTACCTCGCCCTGACCCGGCTGCTGGTCGACGGCCTGCTCGGGACCATCAAGGGCATGTTCATCGTCATGTTCACGGGGGATCCGAGCGTCGAGGGCCGCAAGATGGACTACGACGAGGTCGCGCGGATGTTCGGCGAGCGTCCCTTCTTCGGCCGCGGCCTCGGCACGTTCGAACCGTCCATCTACTTCATCCTCGACAACCAGTACCTGCTGACGCTCGTCGAGAGCGGCTTGCTGGGGATGGTGGCGATGATCGTGCTGTTCCTGGTCGGGCTGTTCACGGCCCGCAGCGTGTACCGGATGGCCCATGCCGCCGGGATGGTCGAGCTCGGGGAGCTGGGCCGAGCGCTCGCTGCCGCGATGCTGGCGGTGACCGTCAGCTTCGCGACGTTCGATGCGATGTCCTTCCACAAGGTGGCGGGCCTCCTCTTCGTGCTGCTCGGGATCATCGGCGCCACCTGGCGGTTGGCCCTCGTCGAGACCAGCCGCGGCGGAACGAGGAGCGACGGGCAAGGGCGCGCGGAGGCCACCCGGTGAGCGAGGCGACGCCGCGACGGCTCGTCGCCCACGGCGCGGTCGCCGAGCTGATCGACGACCCCGGCTCGTCGCCGGTCGGCCTCGTCCTGGCGCCGACCCCCGCCGAGCCGGAGATCGACCCCGTCGATCGGAGCGATCTCGGCCGGCAGGTCCGAGGCGGGATGCGTTGGAGCCTGCTGAACAGCGTCCTGCTCCGGTTCCTCAACGTCGCCGTCAGCATCGTGATGGCGCGGCTGCTCGTGCCCGAGGACTACGGCCTCTACGCGGTCGGCACCGTCGTGCTCATGGTGCTCCAGAGCATGAACGAGCTGGGCACGAGCGTCGCCGTGGTGCGCTGGCAGGGCGACGTGACCCGTCCGGCCCGCACCGCCACCACCCTCGCGTACGGATCGAGCTTCCTGCTGTGGGGGACCACGTTCATGCTCGCGCCGGCCGTGGCCGACGCTGCTCAACGCCCCCGACGCCACCACCCTGCTGCGAGTCCTGTCGTTCAGCGTGCTGATCGATGCGGTGTCGTCGATCCCCAATGCGCTCCTGACCCGAGGGTTCATGCAGCGGCAGCGCACGATCGTCGATGGGGCAGGTCTCGTGCTGTCGAGCGTGATCAGCATCACGCTGGCCACGCGGTGGGTGGGGGGCCATGAGCCTGGCCTGCGGTGCGCTGGTCGGCAACGTCCTGTGCACCACGCTGATCTGCCGGCTCGCGCCAGCCTTCCCACGACCCGGATGGAACCGCACCGACGCCGAGGAGCTGCTCCGCGTCGGCCTCCCGCTGGCCGGCACGAGCCTCGTGTTCCTTGCCATCCTCAACGTCGACTACATCGTCGTCGGGCGGGAGCTCGACCCGGAGCAGCTCGGCTACTACCTGCTCGCATTCAACCTCGCGAGCTGGCCGCCGAACATCCTGTCGGTCGCGGTCCGCCGCGTCGCCGTCCCCGCTTTCGCTCGACTGGCCGACGACCGAGACGCACTGGACCGGACCTTCGCCCGCTCGGTCTCCCTGCTCGGCACGATCAGCCTGCTCGCGGCCGTCCTCCTGTCGACGCTCGGACCCGAGCTGATCCACGTCGTCTACCGGCCGCGGTGGGCGCCGGCGGTCGAGGCGCTCCGCTGGTTGGCGGTCCTGGGGGCGTGCCGGGTGCTCATCGATCTCGCGTACGACGCGCTGGCCGCCGTCGGGCGCACGAGGCGGCTGCTCGCGCTGCAGGTGGCCTGGCTCGTCATGCTGATCCCGGCCCTCGCCATCGGGACCCGGGACGCCGGCATCCTGGGCGCGGCGATCGCGGACGTCGTGGTCGCCGTCGGCGTGGTGATCCCGCTGTACGTGGTGGCGCTGGGCAAGGCCGGCATCCGCCCGGCCTCGCTGGCCGCCGCCATGGGCCGCGTCCTCGTCGCCACTGGCGCGTCGGCCGCTGCGGTCCTCGCCTGTCGGACCGTGTCGCTGGGTGAGCTCGGCACGCTCGTGGCCGGAGGACTGACCGGCACCGTCGTGTTCCTGGCCATCGCCGTACGCCCCGACGACCGGCGCCTCACCGCGCGGTGGGTCGACGAGCGCCTGGCCTCCGGACGCCTGGGGACCCCGCGACACATGGCTGCGAGCCCCGATCCGTGGCGCGGCGACCTCTTCCGCTAGTGCTGCCCTCCGTGAGGCAGCACGAGATCACGGAAGGGCCACCAGCCCCGCTTCATCGCTGATCAGGTCGTGGCCCGCTCCGCAGTCGGGGCAGGCGAGGAAGCCGTCGAGGCGCGCACCGCACCGACACACCCACGCGATCCGACGCGCCGGGTTGCCGACGACCAGCGCATGGGCCGGCACGTCGCGGATCACGACCGCCCCGGCGCCGACGAACGCGTTCGCCCCGACCGTGGTGCCACAGACGATCGTGGCGTTGGCCCCGATCGACGCCCCCTCCTCGACGAGCGTCCGCAGCAGCGCCTCCGGACCTCGCTTGACGTGCGCCCGGGGAACGAAGTCGTTGGTGAAGATCGCGTTGGGGCCGACGAAGACGTCGTCCTTGAGCGTGACCCCGACCCAGACGAGGACGGCGTTCTTGATCGTGACCCGGTCGCCGATCACCGCGCCGCCCTCGACGAACGCGTGGTCGCAGACGTTGCAGTCGGAGCCGATCACCGCGCCGGGCAGCACGTGGGCGAACGCCCACACCCTGGTGCCCGACCCCACGTCGTCGCTCTCGCAGAGCGCGTTGGGGTGGAGGAAGACGCCGGCGGGGGTCGTCACGCGCCGACCGCCTTCCGCAGGACCTCCGCCACCCGCTCCTGTTGGGCCTCGGTGATGCCCGGATAGAGCGGCAGCGACAGGATCCGTGCGGCCAGGCGTTCGGCGACGGGGAAGCTGCCCGGCCCGTGGCCGAGGTGGCCGAACGCGCCCGTGCGGTGGACCGGGTCGGGGTAGTGGATGCCGGCGCCGATGCCGTTCTCCTGGAGGGTCCGGAGCACCTCGTCGCGGTCGTCGACCTGCACGACGTACAGGTGCCACACGGGGACGTTGCCGTCCAGCACCCCGGGCTGCGTGACCGGCTCGACGTCGGCCAGCAGCTCGGCGTACCGGTCGGCGGCGACTCGGCGCTGCTCGTTCCACTCGGGCAGTCGGCGGAGCTTCGCCCGCAGCACGACCGCCTGGATCGTGTCGAGGCGGGAGTTGACCCCCACCAGGCGGTGTTCGTACTTCTTCGTCCCGCCGTGGGCGCCGAGCGCTCGGACGTCGGCGGCGATGGCGGCGTCGTCGGTGACGACCGCGCCGGCGTCGCCGTACGCGCCGAGGTTCTTGCCGGGATAGAAGCTCGTGCCGGCGGCGTTCCCGAACGTGCCGGCCCCTCGGCCGTGGCGCGTCGCGCCCTGCGACTGCGCGGCGTCCTCCACCACGAGCGGCGAGATCCCCTCGAACGCCTCGATCGGCGCCACCTGGCCGTACAGGTCGACCGGCATGATGGCGGCGGTGCGGTCGCCGATCGCATCGAGGGCCTGGTCGACGTCGATCAGGCCGTGCTCGGCCTCGCAGTCGACGAGTCGCACGTCGAGCCCGGCACGCACCACGGCCTCGGCGGTGGCGATGAAGGTGTTGGCGGGAACGATCACCTCGTCACCGCGCCGAGCGCCGGCGCCGCGGAGGGCCAGCTCGAGGGCATCGGTCCCGTTGGCGACCCCGATCACGTGGCGCGCACCGACGTGGTCGGCGTACGCCGATTCGAACTCGCCGACCTCGGCGCCGCCGATGAACCCTCCTCGGGCCATGACGTCGGCGATGCCAGCGGTGACCTCCTCCCGCACCTGCTCGTGCTGGAGCACGAGATCGACCAGAGGGATCGGGGTGTTCACGATGAGGCTCCTTGACGGTGACCGGCCGCGGCGAGGCGGGCCGACGAGTCCTGCTGCTCGCGGCGCTTCCAGCTGGGCCGGTGGTACTGGATCTCGAGGGCGGCGGCTCGCCGACCGCAGCGCAACGCCTCGCGGGCCCGAGCGGCGAGCGGCGGGCGGGGGACAGTGGCCACCTCCTCGTACACCTTGGCGAGCCAGGTCCCCGCGCTGGTGAGGCTGAAGCGTTCGACGACGACGTCGCGCGACCACGTCCCGAGATCGCGTCGCCGGTCGGGGTCGGCCAGGAGCGGCTCGAGGTGAGCGGCGAGCTCGGGCCCCGCCGGGGTGCCGTCGCCGACACCCCAGAAGCCCTGCCACAGGAACGTGGGCATCGTCTCCTCGGTGCACGGGAGGGCCCAGCCCCGCTCCCCCTGCACCACGAGCGGCCGACCGTGGGCCATCGCCCGCAACGCGGAGCTCCCCATCCCGACCACGATGTCGGCTCCTGCGTAGGCAGGCCGCGGCTCGAGGGTGGACCCGGGCAGCAGCACGACCTCTCGGCCGGCGTCGCGGTTCACCTGGTCGGCCCTGGCCCGGAGCTGATCGAACGCCTCCCCGTCCCCGACCAGGACCAGCCGGATCGGATGTCGCGGGGCGAGGATGGCGGCCGCGTCGATGGCGTCGACGAGGGCGTCGAGCTTCAGGTCGAGCGAGAACCGGGACACGCTGGCGACCACGATCTCGTCGTCGGTGATGCCGAGCTGCTCGCGCCACGGCCGACCATCGGTCTCGGAGGTGTCCAGCGTGGTGTCGATGGGGGGTTCGAGCACCTTGACGTCGGGGTACCCCGCCTTCCGGACGTCGTCCCCGAGCTGATCGGTGCCCATGATCAGCGGCAGCGTCCGGGGAACCAGGGGCGACACCGACATCGACAGCACGGTGCAGATGAGCGGGGTGCCGAGCGGCAGGTGGGCGCCGTAGAAGGCGTCGAGGGTCGGCGGCCACTCGTAGCCGTGGATCAGGTCGATGCCCTCGTCCTTCACGATGCGGTGGATCTGCGGGATCCGCGTCGGGCCCGGGCGGTAGTGGAGCGGGTTGGCCCGGATCCATCGGAGCCCGCGCTCGGCGATGTAGCCGCTCAGGGGCCCGTCCAGCGCGTAGACGATCGCTTCGTGGCCGTGGGCCGCGACCTCGGCCGCGAGGTCGATGGCGTTGATCTGGCTGCCGCCGATTCTCAAGTCGTGGGGGTAGACGAGCACCTTCACGGGATCATCTCCCTCGCATCGGGTCCATCGGACGACCCGACCGTCGTGGGATGGCCCGCGGGCCGCAGGTAGCGGGCGGGGGAACCCGCCCAGACCTCGTCGTCGGGCACGTCATGGACGACGACCGCACCCATGCCGACGAGCGAGCCGCGGCCGATCGTGCAGCCCTCGCGGACCATCGCGCCCGCGCCGACGTACGCGCCGGTCGCCACGGTGACGCCACCCCCGAGCAGCACGCCGCTGCCGAAGGTCGCGTAGTCGCCGACGACGTCGTCGTGGGTGAGCGTCACCCCCGGCATCACGGCCACGTGGGATCCGACGAGCACGTCGGTCGTGGTCACGACCCCCGCGAGCACCACGGATCCGGCACCGAGCACCGTGCCCGAGCCGATCGACGCGCGGGGGTGGACCACGGTGGCGTAGCGGTCGCGCGCGATCGCCAGGCGCTCGACGAGCACGCGCCGCGAGTCGTACGACCGAGGGTTCCCCGTGCAGACCACCACCCGCGCGTCGGGGTGACCGTGCACGGCCTCGGCGGGTCCGAGGACGGGCCGACCGGCGACCTGCTGGCCGTGGCGGGCCGGGTCGTCGTCGAGGAAGCCCAGCAGGTCGAGGTCGGGTAGCTCGTGGACCGCCGCAGCGGTCTCGCGCGCGAAGCCCCCGGCGCCGACGATCAGGAGCGGCTCAGCCACGGCCGCCTCGGTCTCCGACGCGTGCGGTCAGGCTGGACGCCAGGAGGTCGACGATGTGCTCCTGGTCGGCCGCGGTGACCTCGTGGTGGAGCGGCAGCACCAGCGAGTCGCGGGTCAGCCGCTCGGTCACCGGGAGCGGCACGTGGGGATGTCCGGCGTAGGCGGGCTCCAGGTGGGCCGCCATGATCCCGCGCCGGGGCGAGACGCCGCCGGCGACGAGCGCGCCCATCACCTCGTTGCGGGAGACGGGGCACCCCTCGGGCAGCAGCACCCAGAACGACTGGTAGTTGGTCGTGCCGTGGTCGGGGTCCCTGATCGGCCGGACTCCCGGCAGCGCGTCCAGTAGGTCGTGGTAGCGGGCGGCCTGCGATCGCCGGGCCTCGACCATGGCGGGCAAACGGCCGAGCTGCACCAGCCCGACAGCCGCCTGGATGTCGGTCATCCGGAAGTTGAACCCGGTCTCGAGGTACTGCTCGATCACCACGCCGCCGCTCTCGTGCCGATCGGCCGCGCTCACGCTCATGCCGTGCTCGCGCAGGCACCGCGCCCGCGCCGCCCAGTCGGCGTCGTCGGTGACGATCATGCCGCCCTCCCCCGTCGTGAGGAGCTTGCGGGGATGGAACGAGTAGACGGCGATGGCGGCGGCCCGGCCGACGGGCGCACCGCGGTAGGTGGCGCCGGCGGCGCACGCGGCATCCTCCACGACGACGATGCCGCGCGGGTCGCACAGCGCCCGGATCGCGTCGACGTCGGCGGGTACCCCCGCCTGGTCGACGACGATGACGGCGCGTGTGCGGTCGGTGATGAGCGGTTCGATCGTCTCGGGCGTGAGGTTCTGGGTCACGAGGTCGACATCGGCGAAGACGGGCACGGCGTCCAGGTAGCGAGGGGCGTTGGCCGTGGCGATGAACGACAGCGACGGCACGATCACCTCGTCGCCCCGCCCGACGCCGGCGACCACGAGGGCGAGGTGCAGGCCCGTGGTGCAGCTCGACACCGCGACGCCGTGACCGGCACCGATCGACGCCGCGAACGCCTCCTCGAAGGCCGCGACCCGTGGGCCCTGGGCCACCCAGCCCGAGGTCACCGCGGCCGCCGCGGCTTCGGCCTCCTCGCGGCCGAGGAAGGGCTTCATCACGGGGATGGTCATCGGGGGCTCCTTGCGGGCGCGAGTTCGGGACGGATCGGATCGACCCCCAGCGCGGTCAGCAGCGTCTCGGCGCGAGCGCGCCAGCTGTGCGCGGCCGCCACCTCGCGGCGCGCGGCCACCAGCTCGGGGGTGCGAGGTCGGTCGAGCTCCCGCTCGGTAGCGTCGGCGAGCTCGACCGGGCCGCTCGCGGTGACGATCAGCGGACTGCCGACCCACTCGAACGCGGGGAGGGAGGTGGCCACTGCGGCGCGGCCCGCCGCCAGGTACTCGAGCGTCTTCAGCGGGAAGCTGGCCCGGTTGAACTCGGTCGGCAGGTAGGGCACCAGACCGACGTCCATCGCACGCAGGTAGCTGGGCAGCTCGGCGCTCGGCCTGGCTCCCACCCAACACACGTTGGGCCTGCGGACCAGGTCGCCGAAGGCGCCGCGGCGGACGTCGTCGCTCACCGGCCCGACGACGAGCAGCGACCGGCCGCGATCCGCGACCTCGAGCAGCGCCTCGACGTCGGTCCGGCGATTCAGATGGCCGACGTAGCCCGCCACCGGCCCGTCGAGCTCGACGTCATCTGGGTACGGGGCCGCGTCGACGTCGGCGAACGCGTCGACGTCGACACCGTTCGGGAGGAGGTCGACCGTGAGTCCCGGCCGAAGTCGCCGCCAGCGCTCGGCGAGCGGCGGCGACACGGCGAACACCATGTCGGCCCGCGCCGCCAGACGACGCTCGTGGCGCGCCATCCAGTCGGCGTCGACGCCGAGCAGGTCGGCACCGGCGACGAAGTCATCGGTGGCCCAGACGACCCGGTGGTCGGCGGGGCAGGCGTCGAGGACATCTGGCACCCCGGTGACGATCGCCCGGACGCGCCGCGCCCCGAGCGCCCCGACCGCTCGCCGGATCGCCCGCCTGGCCAGGGCGTCGGTGAGCGGACGGACCGACGCGCGGGTCAGGCCGGGGGGACCCTGCACGCGCAGCACCGCGATGCGCGGCGCCACGAACCGGAGCCCGGGAGGCTCGACATCCTGGCGCCGCGGCATCGGGAACATCGGGTCGACGAAGAGCACCGGGACGGAAGCGGCGAGCGCTCGCGCGAGGTGCTTCTCCGACATGTCGATGCCGTTCCAGCGGCTGCCCCCGTACAGGACGACGAGGTCCTCCCAGCTCGCAGCCCGAGCCGTCATGACGGGTCCCGACCGCGGACGCCGACGCTCACGCAGGCACCGTCGTGCCGGCCCCGGCACCGGCGCTACCGGGATCCCGCCCGGCGGCGCGCTCGGCCCGCCACCACTCGACCAGGCGGCGCAGGCCCTCGTCGAGACCCACCTCGGCGGTGAACCCGAGCACCTCGCGGGCCGACGTCGTGTCGGCCAGCCGGCGAGGGACGGGGTTGGCCTTGCGCGCCGGGCCGTACTCGGGCGCGAGGTCCGAGCCCATCACGCGGGAGAGGGCAGCGGCGAGATCGTTCAGCGACGTCTCGGTGCCCGAGGCCACGTTGAACGCGGCATCGGTGACGTCGGCGACCGAGGCGAGCACGTTGGCCCGCGCCACGTCGCCCACGTAGACGAAGTCCATCGTCTGACTGCCGTCGCCGAGGATCAGCGGGGGCTGCCCCGCCTCGATGCGCTCCATCCAGCGCACGAGCACCTCGGTGTACGCACCGAAGATGTCCATGCGCGGCCCGTACACGTTGAAGTAACGCAACGCGACGTGCGGCAGGCCCACGGTGTCGGTGAAGCTACGCAGCAGGCCCTCGTTGAACACCTTGGCCGCCCCGTAGATGGTGCGGTTGTCGTAGGGATGCTGGGTCTCGGGGGTCGGGAACTCGTCGGCCAGGCCGTACACCGACGCCGACGACGCGGCGACGACCCTGCGGGCCCCGGCGGCCGCCGCGGCCTCGACGACGTTGAAGGTGCCGTCGACCAGCACCTCCAGCGCCAGCCGGGGCTCCTCGGCGCACTGGGTGATGCGGATCGCCGCCTGGTGGAACACCACGTCGACGCCCGCCATCGCCTTGGCCACCACCTCCTGATCACGGATGTCCCCGTCGATCACCTCGACCCGACCTCCGGCGAGGGCCTCGGCCAGATTCTCGCACCGGCCACGGACGAAGTTGTCGAGGACGACGACGTCGACCTCGGCTTCTTGCACGAGCTGGTCGACGATGGTGGAGCCGATCGTGCCGGCACCCCCGGTGACGAGGATGCGGGCGCCGTCGAGTCGGCGGATGTTCGCGGTCACGTTCTCTCCTGCGCGGTCGGTCATGGCTGGTCGGTCACGGGAGGTCCACCAGGGCGCCGCCCTGGTCGAGGCTGCGCCCGATGGCCTCGAGCACCTCGAGCACCCACAGGCCCGAGTGCCCGCTCGTGACGGGCTGGCGGCGCTCCCGGATCGCCGCCACCAGCTCGCCGATCACCCCGCCGAGCGCCTCGGTCTCGGGGAGGGCGGGGGCGACCATGTCGCCCGTCCGGTACGAGATCAGCGTCTCCCGGCGGGCCTCGGCCGTCACGGGGCCCGCCACGTCGACGCCGCGGTCGTGCAGCGACAGGCGCTGCTGGGGGTTGAGGTCGTCCCACACCAGCATCCGGCGGGAGCCGCCGACATGCATGGTGCGGACCTTCGTCGGGCTCAGCCAGTTGACGTGCACGTGCGCGATGCCGCCATTGGCGAGCGGCATCGCGAGGTAGCCGACGCAGCTGCGCCCGGCCCCGATCGGGTCGGCGCCGTGGGCGGCGACGGCCACCGGTCGGGCCTCGTCGGGCAGCACGTGGTCGAGGATCGACAGGTCGTGGGGGGCCAGATCCCAGAAGACGTCGACGTCAGGCTGGACCAGCCCGAGGTTGATGCGGATCGAGTCGACGTACTGGATCTCGCCGAGCTCCCGGCGGGCGACCATGTCCCGCACGGCCCGCACGGCTGGCGTGTAGCAGTACGTGTGGTCGCACATGAGGACCAATCCCCGGTCCTCGGCCACCTCGACCAGCTTGCGCCCCTCGGCCACCGAGGTGGCGAGCGGCTTCTCGACGAGGACGTGCTTGCCGGCCTCGAGTGCGGCGAGCGCCACCGGGAGGTGCGTGTGCGCAGGCGTGGCGACCGCGATCGCATCGACGCCGGGATCGTCGAGGACCCGGTCGAGATCGTCGGTGACCGGCACCGTGCTCTGCGGGCCGACGGCCCGGCGCGCCCTGTCGAGGTCGAGATCGCACACCCAGCGCAGGGCGGTCTGCTCCGAGCGGCTGATGTTGCGGACGAGGTTCGGGCCCCAGTAGCCCGCCCCCACCACCGCCATGCCGAGCGGCTCACCCGCCGCGAGTGCCGAACCGGTCATGCGCCCTCCTCGAAGATGATGTCGACCCAGTAGTTGCCGGCCTGGTAGCTGGCGGTCGGGTAGCCGCCAGGGCCGTAGGCGTAGACCCCGTTCGGACCGTCCGCGCCGTTGGCCAGGGCGTGGAGCACGCCGTTGTTCACGCCCTGGGTGAAGTAGCCACCGTTGGCGGCGTACCGGCCCTGAGGCGCGTGGTAGGACGCCACGTAGGTCACCCCGGGGGAGACGGGCACCGGCGTGGCGAAGGTGGCCTGCTGCCAACCCGTCGCCGACTCGCCGACGAACGTCACGGTCCCGAGCAGCGTCCCGTTGGTGCGCCAGAGGTGGCCCACGTGGGTCCCGCCGTTGCCGGGACCCTTGTAGAAGCGGATCCCGTGCACGCGGCCCGCCACGTCGACACGGAACTTGACCCCGACCTCCACCGCCTTGGTGTCGGTGGACGCCGCCACCGCAGGCACCGCGTTCGGCGGCCAGATCGAGCGCAGCCCCGCCGAGGCGGTGGTGAACGTCCACGTCACCGGCGCACCCATGCCGTTCCCGGCCGCGTCGGTGGCGCCGCCCACGGTCGCGGTGTACGCGGTCCCCGGTGCCAGCGGCGCCGCGGGGGTGAACGTCACCCGCTGGGCGTCAGACCGGTACTCGACCCCCCCGGCGACGTCGGCGCCGGCGGCGTTGTTTCGCAGCGTGAAGGTGAGTCCGCCCGCGCCGATCGGCTCGCTGAACGTCGCGCTCGGAACGGCATCCAGCGGCACTCCCGTGGCGTCGGTCGCCGGCGCCATGGCCACGACCCGCGGTCCGACGTCGTCCACGAACACCAGGTCCACCCAGTAGTTCGTGGCGTTGTAGCTCGAGTTGGGGAACACGCTGGCGCCGTAGCGGTACACACCGTTGGCCCCGTCCACGCCCGAACGCAGGGCGTGAAGCGGCGCCCGGTCGACGCCTGCCGCGGCGAAGGCCCTCGGGGTCGACGAGTAGCGGCCTGCCGGCGCGTGGTACGAGACGACGTAGGTCTGCCCTGCGGTGATCGGCACCGGCGGAGCCAACGCCGCCTGCTGCCAACCGCTCGCGGTCTCGTCGGTGAAGTTCACCGCGCCGAGCTGGGTGCCGTCCCCGCGCCACAGGTGCCCGACGTGGGGGCCCACGTTGTTCGGGCCCTTGTAGAAGCGCACCGCGGTCGCGTGCCCGTCGCAGTCGGCTCGGAAGCGCAGTCCGACCTCGATCGAGCCGAGGTCGTTCTCCTGCACGATCTGCGGGGTGGCGGCCGAGTCCCAGATCGTCGCCGGGCTCGCACCCACCGGCGTGACCGTGGTGAACCCCCAGCTCACCGGCTGGGCGAGGGGGTTCCCGACGCGATCGGACACCGACACGCTCGCCGTGTACACGGTGGCCCCCGCCAGCGGGGCGGCGGGTGTCAGCGTGGCCGTCAGCGTCGCCGCGTCGTAGCTCACGTGGGCGGCCACCGCGCCGCCGGGACCGGTCAACCCGAGCTCCAGCGTGGCCTCGTCGATCGACTCGCTGAACCGGACGGTGACCGGTGCCGCGAGCGCCACGCTCACCAGCTCCGGGGCCGGCGACCGGTCGACGACGGTCGGCCCTGCGACGTCGGGCGGGCGGACGTACACGACGTCGACCCAGTAATTGGCGCCGTTCCAGGTGTTGGCGGGGAACCCGGGCGCGCCGTAGCGGTACACACCGTTGCCTCCGACCTGTGCCCGGCACGCGGCGCGTGCAACACGCCCCGGTCCACGCCCGTGGTGTCGAATGCCCTCGAGTCCGCCGAGTAGTGCCCGGCCGGCGCGTGGTATGAGGCGACATAGACCTGGCCCGCCCGCACTTCGATCGGTTCGGCGAAGTTGGCCTGCTGCCACCCGGTCGTGCTCTCGACCGCCGGCGTCGCCGTCCCCAACAGGGTCCCGTCGATCGACCACAGGTGGGCCACGTGGGCTCCGTCGTTCCCGGCGCCCTTGTAGAACCGCACCGCGGTGATGTGACCGTCCTCGTCGGCGAAGAACTTGAGCCCGACCTCGACGGGCTGCGACTCGTTCTCCGCGGCGATCACCGGGGTGGCCGAGGTGTCCCAGAGCGTGAGCGGGTACTGGTCGGCATCGCCCGTCGTCGTGAACGACCACTCGTCCGGGGCGGCGATCGGGTTCCCCGCGCGGTCCTCGGCCTCGAGCACCCGGACCGCGTACGTCGTCAGCGGGTCGAGCGGAGCGTCGGGGGTGAAGGTCGCCGTGCGCGTGGGCGCGTCGTAGGTCGTCTCGCCCGGGACCTCCTGCGCGTCCGAGCGGACGAGCGCGAGCTCGACCGATCCGCCCGTCATCGCCTCACTGAAGCGAGCCTGCGGGGTGGCATCGAGGGCCACCGCCTCGAGGCCGGGGGCCGGGTTCCGGTCGATGACGGTGGGGACCCGTGCGTCGTCGGTGTCGAAGACGACATCCACCCAGTAGTTGCTGGCCCCGTACGTGCTGGTCGGGAATCCGGATGACCCGTAGCGGAAGAGGCCGTTCGGTCCGTCCTCGCCATCGGCCAGGGCCCGCAGCGGCCAGACGGCGTACGGCCCGCCCGCGAAGTAGCCGGTGTCGCCGGCGTAGTGGCCGTTGGGGGCGAAGTACGACACGACGAAGGTCGTGTCCTTCCCGACCGCGACCGGATCGGCGAACAGCGCCTGCTGCCACCCCGATTCGGTCTCGGCTGCGAAGGTGACCTCGGCGAGCCGCTGCCCTGTCGTGGTCCACAGGTGGCCGACGTGGGTGCCCGTGTTCCCGGGGCCCTTGTAGAACCGGACACCGGTGATGAAGCCGTCCTCCGCCGTGCGGAACCTGAGGCCGACCTCGATGGGGTTGCCGTCGTTGGACGCGGGCGCGCCCGGCGTCACCGACTCGTGCCAGATCGATGCCGGGTACGCCCGCGGCGCACCCGTCAGCGTCACCCCTGGGCCGGGCGTCTCGGTGTTCACGCTGTCGTCGACCGCACGCGACAGCACCGTCACCGGTCCGAGCGCCGTCGGCATGAAGACGTGGCTCCACGCCGTGGTGCCGGCCGCCCGGTGCCAGGTCGTGCCCCCGTCCGTCGACACCTCGACGGTGGCGACGGTTCCGACCTCGTCGGAGGCCGTGCCCGTCACCGTCACCAGCGACCCCACCGGAACCGCGGCACCGGCGGCGGGCGCGGTGATCAGCGACATCGGGGGATCGACGTCGGTCGACGGAACGGGCTGGACCAGGCCCGCCTGGAGCGAGCTCGGGAGGCAGCCCACATCGGCGAACAGGTTGGCGGTCGCCTGCTGGATGCGCACCTGTGGTGGGCCACTCGCGGCCGGGCCGAGGTCGGGGTCGCGGACGCCCACGTGCGGAGGGTGGTGGTCGTCGAGCCCCCAGGCCCACTGGCAGGTACCGGCGGCGAAGACGAGGGCTCCGCTCGGGCGCGCGGTAGAGCGTGAGCCGGTGCGTGGCCGGGGCGGTGACGTAGGTGCGGCCGTGGTCTTGGAGCACCTGGTGGGCGACGTGCGTGGTCGACGACAGCTCCACCAGCCCGGGGGGCTTGACGCCGACGTCGCGGTCGTCGTCCCACTCGTACCCGAGGCTGCCGTAGGTGAGGGCCACCGTCGTGCCGGGCTCGGCGGTGGCCACGTCGGTGTCGCGCCAGAACCGCATGGCGCCGTACTGAGCGGGCACCTCGATGGCCGGGTCGGGCGCGGGCTCGTTGATCGCCCCGAACAGCTGCCCCATGAGGGACGTCTCGGGGTTGCCGCCGTCGGACGGGGGGCTGAACCGGGGATCGCGCCAGGTGCCCGTCCACTCGGGCGTGGGATCGAGCTTGGCCGACGCCAGGGTCTCCTTGTAACAGACGAGCGTTCGGCCCGGCGTGGCCGCAGCGTCGATGCTCGGCTCCCACCGGGTCTTCCAGAACACCTCGTTCGCCGAGAAGAAGGCGAGGTTCACCCCCGCGTCCCGGGCGGCCTCGACATTGGCCCGCTGCGCCGACGACCAGTACTCGTCGTGGCCCGACGAGACGAACAGCTTGTGGATCAGCAGCTCCTGGGGCCGCCGGTCGCTGTCGACGTCGGTGGTGTACGAAACGTCGTAGCCGTTGCGCTCCAGCCACCGGACCAGCGGGTACTCGGAGTCGAAGAAGCTGTTGCCCGTGCCGTTGATCGAGCGGAAGGGTCGGTTGTAGCTGACCTTGAACGCCCGCCCCACCGGGTCCCCGAAGTACAGGCTGGTGCCGCCCCAGCGGTTGTAGGCGTGCATCGTCGAATCCGACGTCTGCAGCAGGACGTCCGAGTGCCGGCCGTCGTTGCGGACCACGAAGAGGATGCGGTTGCTGTCACCGTTGTCGACGCGCTCGAGCCGGGCGAAGTAGACCCCCGAAGTCGCCGACGCGGGCACGGCCCACGAGGCCGACACCGCCCAGTTGCCGCAGTCGACGAGCCCGGTGGCAGGGTCGGTCAGCGGCGGTGGCTGGACCTGCGGCAGCGTCACCGAGGGCGAGACCTCTGCGACCTGGCGAGCACCGAGCCCCTGGTACCACCCCATGCGGAAGATGCGGATCGTGTACGCGGGGGCGTCGGTGGAGATCTTGAAGTGGACGGTCTCGCCGGCGTTGACGCTGATCTGGGTGGCGAACCCCTCGATCGTGTCCTCTTCCCACGAATCCCACTCGTCGGGGTGCGCGCCCGCGAGCGCGTTCTCGGCGGTGATCGCGTTGGGACCCGCGCCTGCGCCGCGCGACAGCGGGCCGAGGCCGAGCGTGACGGCGCCCGCGCTCGCGGCCGCGCCCTTGAGAAAGGTGCGCCTGCCGAAGCCCATCGGCGCCACGCCTTCGCGTGCGCGCCCGTGACCGCCCTGTCGCCTGCCGCCCATGTCCTCGTCTCACGCCTGTCCTGCCCCGCTGTGCCATCGGACACGACGCGGTCAGGGTCCGCGGCGGGACCTTGCCCGCCTTGGGCGCCAGTGTTCCGGTCATGCCTGAAGCGACCCTGAAGGCGCGCTCGAAGTCGTACTGAGACTTCCGGCTGCCCGCTACCGGCGGTCTCGATACGCGTGCGGCTCTTGACCTCGGGTGCACTTGAGGTCTTACCGTCCACCGTCGGACGACGGATCCTTCCTGGGAGCGACCCATGCACGCCATCCGCCAGCACGCCTTCGGCGGCCCTGACACCCTCTCGTACGAATCGGTTCCCGACCTCGATCCGGCCGACGGCCAGGTTCGCATTCTGGTCGAGGCCGCTGGCGTCCACCTGCTCGACACCAAGATCCGCTCGGGGGAGTCGGGCGGTCCGTTCCCGCTCCCCGACCTGCCGATGACCCCGGGCCGCGAGGTCGCGGGGCGCGTCGACGTCGTCGGCTCCGACGTCGACGCCTCGTGGATCGGCAGGCGCGTCGTCGCCCACCTCGGCCAGGCCAGCGGCGGCTACGCCGAACAGGCGCTCGCCCCTGTGAGCTCGCTGCACGAGCTGTCGCCGGGGGTGCCGGCCGAGATCGCGGTCGCCATGATCGGGACCGGCCGCACGGCCATGGGCATCCTCGAGGTGGCCGACCTCACGGCGACGGACGTCGTGCTGGTCACCGCGGCCGCCGGCGGGCTGGGCGCACTGCTGGTCCAGGCGGCCAAGGCGGCCGGCGCCGTGGCGGCCGGCGTGGCCGGGCGGCCCGGCCAAGGTCGCCCTCGTCCGCGACCTCGGCGCCGACGTCGCCGTCGACTACCGGTCGCCCGACTGGCCCGACGCCCTGCGCACCGGGCTCGCGGGGCTGGAGACGCCCGCCGGGGCCGCGCCGTCCGAGCGCCCGGTCACCGTGCTGCTCGACGGCGTCGGCGGCGAGGCCGGCCAGGCGGCGCTCGATCTCGTCCGCGTCTGGCGGCCGCGTCGTGATGTTCGGGTGGACGGCGGGCACGCCCGATCTCGATCACCACCGAGGACCTCTACGCCCGCGGCATCACCGCCTCGGCCGCCGTCGGGCCGCGCCTCCTCCAGCGGCCCGGCGGCCTCCGCGAGCTCGAATCCGCCGCGCTCGACGGCGGCCGCCGACGGCCGCCTCACGCCGCTGACCACGACGTTCCCCCTGGCCGAGGCGGGGGCCGCCCACCAGGCGCTGAGCCGACCGGGCGACCACCGGCAAGGTCGTGCTGATCGCCTGATCGCGCCGTACCGCGCCGCATCGCACCGCGAACGCGGTGCTCTCGTGCCGGCGACCGAAGCTCGCCGGTCAGCCGCGGATGGTCATCCGGCGGACGAGATCGCCCTCGACCAGGAAGGTGAACGTGCTCGGGCCGTTGAACCCGTTGCCGCTCACCTGGGCGACGACGGTGACCTCGTCCCCGTCGACCGTGACCTGTTCGACCGCCAGCGCGGCCTGGACCCCGATGTTCTCGCGGTCGCTCCACGCCCCGATCTCGTCGGCACCGGTGAACACGCGGCCCCAGTCGTCGACGGCACCATCGGGTGTGAACGCGGCGAGGAACCCGGCGCGATCGCCGGCGTTCGTCGCGTCGACGGCGTCGGCGACCGGTGGGGGCAGCTTCGTGGCCACCGCGGCGTCAGGACCGCATGTAGATGCTGCGCTTGGGGACCGCCATCATCTGGCGGACCAGCGGCTCGAAGTGCTCGAGCGGCAGCGTGTCGTATCCGGGGTCGAACGCCGGCTGGTCGAAGTCGGCGCAGAACTCGGCGGTGTGGTCGAACCACTCGTGGTCGCGGAACTGCTCGCGCATGTCGCGGTCGAGGCCCAGGTGGTGGAAGAAGTAGTAGCCCTGGAAGATGGCGTGCTTGTCGACCATCCAGTGGTTCTGCTCGCTGACGAACGGCTTGACCATGGCCGCGCCGATGCCGGCGTGGTCGAACGAGCCGCAGCAGGTCGCCGATGTCGTGCATCAGCGCACAGAACACGTACTCGTCGTCGCGGTCCGCCCGGTAGGCGCGGCGTCGCGGTCTGCAGCGAGTGCTCCAGCCGGTCCACCGCGAAGCCGCCGAAGTCACCGCCGAGCTCGCGCAGGTGCGCCAGGGCCCGATCGGGAAGGCCGACCGCCAGCTCGATGCTGCCGACGGCGATGATGTCCCAGTCGGCCTTGGTGCCCTCGGACATCGCGTGGAACGCGGCCCGGGGCCTGTCCTCGGTCGCCGGGACATGGGTGGTGGTGTCGGCCATCGGCTCCTCCTCGCTGGTGGCCTCGTCATCGTAGGGCCACGATCCGGGGCGACGGCGGGAGCGCCGCCGCGACGACGCGCTCGGGCGCTACGCGGCGGCCTCGATGGCGGCGGCCACCCGGAACATCGTGGCCTCGCCCAACGCCGGCGCCATGACCTGCACCCCGACCGGCAGCCCGTCGTCGCCCGCACCGAACGGCACCGACATCGCCGGATGCCCCGCCAGGTTGGACGGGATCGTGCACACGTCGTTGAGGTACATGGTCAGCGGGTCGGCCGTCTTGGCGCCGAGGGCGAAGGCGGTCGAGGGCGCCGTGGGGCTGAGCAGCACGTCGAAGTCCTGGTACGCGGCCTCGAAGTCGCGCAGGATCAGCGTGCGCACCCGCTGGGCCTTGCCGTAGAAGGCGTCGTAGTACCCGGCCGACAGGGCGTACGTGCCGAGCATGATGCGCCGCTTGACCTCGGCCCCGAACCCCTCGGTGCGCGTGCGGTCGTACATCTCGCCCGTGGTGGGGGCGTCGACCCGCAGGCCGAAGCGCACGCCGTCGTAGCGGGCGAGGTTGCTCGAGGCCTCGGCGGGGGCGATGAGGTAGTAGGCCGACAGCCCGTACACGGCCGCCGGCACCGACACGTCGTCGACCTTCGCCCCGGCGTGCTCGAGGGCCTCGGCCGCGGCCCGCAGCCGAGCCGTCACGTCGGGCTCGATGCCCTCGGCCTCGCACAGCTCGGTCACGAGCCCGACCCGCAGGCCGGCGACCCCGTCGCCGAGCGAGGCGCTGACGTCGGGCCGGGCCTCGGGGATCGACGTGGTGTCGCGGGGGTCGTGACCGGCGATGACCTCGTACAGCGCAGCCGCGTCGGCCACCGTGCGGGCGAACGGCCCGATCTGGTCGAGCGAGCTGGCGAACGCCACGAGCCCGTAGCGGGAGACGCCCCCGTAGGTCGGCTTCATGCCGACCACGCCGCACAGGGCCGCGGGCTGGCGGATCGACCCGCCGGTGTCGGAGCCGAGCGCCAGCGGGGCGAACCCGGCGGCGACCGCCGCCGCGGACCCGCCGGACGATCCGCCGGGCACCCGGGAGGTGTCGTGCGGGTTGCGGGTCGGGCCGAACGCCGAGTTCTCGGTGGAGCTGCCCATGGCGAACTCGTCGAGGTTCGTCTTGCCGACGACGACGGCACCGGCGGCGACCAGCTTCTCGACCACGGTGGCGTCGTAGGGCGGGCGCCACCCCTCGAGGATGCGCGACGAGCACGTCGTCGGCACCCCGGTGGTGCACAGGTTGTCCTTCAGCGCCACCGGCACGCCGGCCAGCGGCCCGGGGTCCTCGCCGGCCGCGACGCGCCGGTCGAGGGCGAGCGCGGCCTGCCGGGCCTGGTCGGCGGTCACCAGGTTGAAGGCGTGGATCTCGCCGTCGCGGGCGGCGATGGCGGTCAGGTGCTCCTCGACCACGTCGACCGCGCCGCGGGTGCCCGACCGCACGGCCGCGGCGATGCCGAGCGCGCTGTCGGCCGACGGGAACGTCCGCGGCGCTCACGGCGCCTCCCCGAGGACCGGCGGGACCCGGAACTGGGCGTCCTCGACCGCGGGCGCAGCGGCGAGGACCGCGTCGCGGTCGAGGCAGGGTGCCTCGTCGTCGGCGCGCAGCACGTTCTGCAGCGGGTAGGGATGCGACGTGGGCGGCACGTCGCCGACGTCGAGAGCCTCGACGTCGCGGGCGTGGTCGAGCACCTTGGCGAGCTGCTCGGTGAACGTGCCCAGCTCGTCGTCGGTCAGCTCGAGCCGCGCCAGCCTGGCCACGTGCGCGACGTCGTCACGGGTGATCTGCGCCATGGCGGACAATCGTAGGCGGACCGGGCCGCTGCCCCGTCAGCCGGCCTGATCACGGCCAGGCGCTGGTGAGCCGTGGGCGCCGCCTCCCGCACCCAGGCCGTCATCGCCCGTCCCGACGGTCGGGGAACGTCCGGCGCCGCCGGGGCGTCTCCACCACGATGACCACCGTGCGCCTCGACACGCCCCCAGCCGTCCCCGCCTGGGACGACGCTCTCGTCAACGTGTACGAGCAGCACTTCGCCGCCCTCGTGCGGATGGCCTACCTGGTGTCCGGCCGGGCCGACCGGGCGGAGGAGCTGGTGCAGGACGCCTTCGTCCGCACGCACGGGGCCGGCAGCCGCGTCCGCGACCCGCTCCCGTACGTCCGCACCGCCGTGCTCAACGGGTGCCGCTCCTTCGGACGGCGCCAGAAGCTCGAGCGCGAGCGGCAGCCGCCACCCCCCGATCCGGTGCCGCTCGGCGCCGACGAGCTGTGGGACGCGCTGGCCACGCTCACCGACCGCCAGCGGGCCGCCATCGTGCTGCGCTTCTACTGCGACCTGCCCGACGCCGACATCGCCGCCGCCATCGGCTGCCGCGAGGCCACGGTCCGCACCTCGGTGCACCGCGGCCTCGCCAAGCTGCGCAAGGAGATCGACCGATGACCCCCATCGCCGAGCCCACGACCGACGAGGACTTCGAGGCCGAGGTCCGCGCCATGCTCGCCCGCCGGGCCGGACGACGTCTCCCCGTCGCCGGCCGTCCGGCGCCGGACGTCGTCGCCCTCGCCGGCGCCGGCGACGCCCCGACGCGGCCGGCCGCGCCGGGTGGTCGCGGCCGCCGCGGCCGTGGTCGTGCTGGTGATCGGCGTGGCCGCCTACGCTGGTCGCCCGCGATCCCGGCGGGCCCGTCGACGCACGACCTCTCGCGGCGCCGAGGCACGACGCCGATCGTGTGGCCGCTCGACGACCACGTCACCGCCGACGTGCTCGCCGCCCCCGAGACGGCGGCGGCCGCCTACCTGGCCGAGGTCGTCGGCGGACATCGACTCCCACGACCCTCGAGGCGCCCGTCGTCGACGGCGACCGCGCCACCGTCGGCTACCGGCTGGGCGACGTCCCCGGCCACGTGGCGCTGCGCCTCGACGGCGACCGGTGGGGCGTCACCGGCCGCGACGAGCGATGCCGTGAGCATCGACGGGCCCCGCGTCGCCGACGGACGGCGTCGAGGTGATGACGCTCGCTCGGCGACGCCGTCGATCGACCGGCACCGCGCTGCGTGACGTCGACGGTCGACGCCGCGGGCGACGCGACGGTTCGACAACATCGACCGGCGGTGGTCCTCGGTGGACGCCGAGGTCGAGCGTGCCGCTCGAGCCGACCGACCGGATCGGCGACGACGCTGGTGCTCCGCGCCCGACGACCCGAGCGGTCGGTCGATCGCCGTCGAGCTCGGCCGCCGGCGGGCTCGTCGCCTCCCGCCGCGGTGCGCGTGGACGTCGCTCGCACCGCGACGACGGCGACCCCGCCACCCCTGACGTCGTGATCGGCCACGCCACGCCGGGCCGTCGACGGTCCGGACGCCGAGGACGAGCCGCGACCCGCGCCACGACCTCGACGATCGTGGACCGCCGAGCCCGAGGTCGACCCGACGAGACGTGGTGGACGGTCCGGGCGACGAGACGCCGGCCGACGTCGTGCCACCGTCGACGCGCCTACGTCGGTCGGGCACCGCCGCCGAGGTGGCCAGCCTACCTCGACGACGCGAGTGCCCGAGCGCGCCGCCGGCGCACTGGTCCCCGACGCTGGGGCCCAGCGGAGACGGGCGGCGGCGAGGTCGTCGACGTCCTGGGACCGATCGCCGACGACCTCGGCCGTTCCAGGCCGCTACTCGGGCGTGATCCGACCTCGATCGGAGGCCGGCGGCTGGTCGGTGATCGGGCCACGACCGACCAGATCACGCACGCCCGCGCGCGGCGACGACGACACCGGCACGACTCGAGTGACCGCCGCCGACGCTCGACCGGTCGACGTGGATCCTGCTCGACGCCGACGGGCTCCGCGTGTCCGACCGGCGAGATCGGATGCGCCTACGCCGGCGACACGGCCGGAGGACCTGCTCGCTGCGATCGACCACGTCCGACGTGCGCTCAGGGGCCCTCGGCGCTCACGTCAGTCGGGCATCGTGCGCTCTGCGACATCGAGGGCCCCGCCCGAGCCTCGACCTCACCTTGAGGTCGAGGGTTCGTGGGCCTCAGCCCGAGGTGACCTTGCGGGCGAAGTCGACCGCGCGCACCTCGATGAGCTCCTTGTCGTAGTCGAGCGTGGCGACGTGGAAGCTGCGCTCGAGCGTGACCCGCTCGACCGGCCCGCTGACGCCCGCGGCCAGGATGTCGCTGTTCACCGGCTCGACCACGTGGTCCTGCGGGCTGTTCAGGAGCAGGAGCGGGCAGCCGATCCTGGCGAGGTCGTCGCGGAACTCGTCGGCGGCCGCGGCCAGGCTGAGCAGCGGCTCGAGCGGGGTGGCGTCGTAGGCCTTCTCCCGCTGGTCGGGGTCGGCCACGTCGCCCCCGATGGCGGGGATGCGGTCGATGCCGCCGTCCACCATCTCCTGCAAGGCGGTCACCATCTCGGCCGGGACGTCGACCGCGGGGTTGATGCACACGATCCCCGCGATCTCGGGGTGGCGGCTGGCCAGCCAGGCGGTCAACGACCCACCCATCGACAGCCCCGCGACGACCACCTTGTCGACGCGTCCGGCCAGGTCGTCGTACACGGCTTCGGCCGCGGCCGACCAGTCGGACCAGCGTGTGGGGATCATGTCGTCGACCGACGTGCCGTGCCCGGGCAGCAGCGGCAGCTCGACGGCGAAGCCGGCCGCGGCGAACGCCTCGGCCAGCCCGCGCATGGACTGCGGGTTGCCGGTGAACCCGTGCAGCACCAGCACGCCGTGCGGGCCGCCAGCGGCCGACCACGGCTCGCAGCCGGGGATGATCTCCTTGCCGTCGGGCGTCTGCACGGGGCGGCTCCTGCGCTCGGGGCCGGCCCGGGACGGGGTCGGCACTCGGTCGGCAGCGTACCCGTGGTAATTGACCCCTCGGTCAAGTGTCGTCACACTGTCGTCGGGACATCGCCCGCCTCCGCACGGCGGTCGGCGGTCCCCGCCGACACCATGACCGACCGACAGCTCACCACCCAGGGCGCCGAGCGCAAGCAGCAGCTGCTCGACGCCGCCGCCCGCCTGTTCGCCGAGCAGGGCTACGCGGCGACCCGGGTGGTCGACATCGTGGACGCCGCCGGCGTGGCCAAGGGCCTCTTCTACTGGTACTTCGACAACAAGGAAGCCCTGTTCCGCGAGCTGGCGACCGAGATCCGGCGACGGCTGCGCCGCCAGCAGGCCGCCGCCATGGACCCCGAGGCCGCCCGCCCTCGTGCGGCTGCTGCAGGGCACCGTCGCCAGCGTCCGGTTCATGGCCGAGAACGCGCCGTTCTTCTCGCTGCTCGAGGTCGAGGGCCGCAGCGTGTCCGACGTCCTGCGCCAGGGGACCGAGCAGCACGTGTCCGACGTGACCGCGCTGATCGTCGAGGGCCAGGCCGACGGCACGGTCACCGACGACGACCCCGCCGACCTGCTCGCCCTCGGGGTCGTCGGCGCGGTCGGCCAGTTCAGCCACTTCCACCGCACCGGCCGCATCGACCTCTCGCTCGACGAGCTGTCGAGCTACGTCGCCCGCCTGGCCGCCCGCATCCTCACATCGGACGAGCAGATCGCCCGCCGCTCGCTCCAGGCCCTGCGCCGGGCGCGGGTCCGTGCGGTGGCGGGGAGCGGCGAACCGGCAGGCAACGGCGAGCCCGCTCCGGGCCCGGTGTGACCAAGCTCCGGACTCCCGGATAGCCTCTCCCGGTCATCCGATCACCGAGGTGCCCCTTCCCATGACCCGTCGCTCCCGATTCGCCGCGCTCGTCGCGGTCGTCGCCCTCGCCGCCGCCGGCTGCTCCAGCAACGACGCCAAGGAGAGCGACGTCGTCAGCGCCATGGAGGACGCGGGCCTGACCACCGAGCAGTCCGAGTGCATCGGTGAGCGCATGCAGGCCGAGTTCGGCGACAACCAGGACCTCTACAACGAGATCGCCAGCGCCACCGACATCGACGACCTGCCGGCGGGCGACGCCTCCGCCTACCCCGACGGCACCGAGCCGGTGATCGAGGGCGATCCTCGACGAGTGCCTCGCGGGCACGGGCGACACCACCGAGGCCGACCCGAACACGACCGACACCACGGTCGCAGGCGACGGCACCACGACGACCACGGCCGGCTGACCGGCGACCTCGCCGGCCGTCGGTGCGGCAGCCGTCACACTTGCACCATCACTGCAAACGACCGCGCTAAGTTCCGGCGGCACGACGAGTTGCCGACGAGGGAGAGACCCTGTGCCGTACCAGTTCCTGTCCGACGAGTGGGTCGAGGCCGCCCGCAAGATCCGCGAGGACGCGGCCGCGCCGGCGACGGCGCCGCAGCCCGTCAAGATGAACCTGACCATCAACGAGGTCCCGTTCGGCGAGGGCAGCATCGACGCCCACATGGACACCACGAGCGGCGAGCTCGAGCTCGACCTCGGGCACCTGGACGCCGCCGACGTCACCGCCACCCTCGACTACGAGACCGCGAAGGCGATGATGGTCGACGCCAACCCTCAAGCGGCGATGCAGGCGTTCATGGCCGGCAAGATCAAGCTGCAGGGCGACATGACCAAGGCCATGGCCATGCAGAGCGGCCCGGTCGACCCCGATCTCACCAAGAAGATCCAGGAGATCACCGCCTGACCGGGCGGTCTCCGACGACGTTCGGCCTGGTGACGAGGGGCGCCGAGCGGGGCGCCCCTCGACCGCGTCCGAGTCGCGCCGCGGCTCGGGACGAAAAAAGAGTGCCGAGCCTGCTGGGGCGGCAGCCTCATCGCGGCGGCTGGGGAACACCGCGTCCGGCATACCGCCCCAACGGGCCCGGCACGCTCCGTAATCTAGTCGCTGCGTACAGCTATGTCAGCACTTCCCAACACAGCCCAAACGAAACATGACATTCCGATTGCAGGTCGGCTCTGGGGGGAGACGCCGATCGCCCGGCGGGGAGTCACCGGACAGGTGAAGATTGACCTGAACCAGGGCCTCAGGTCAAGTCCTGTTCGCGGACACCTTCTGCGACCGGCCCTCGACGGGCGGCCCGAGGGTCATCGACGGCCCCGCATCAGCAGCTGCACCGGCGTTCCCGACGACACCTCGGAGCCCTCGAGCGGCCACGTGCCGAGGACCCGGCCGTCGCCCGGGCCGCTGACCTGCCCGACCGTCAGCCCGACCTCCTCGAGGGCCTCGGTCGCCTCCTCGAGGCTGTCGCCCCGCAGCTCGGGGACCTCGACCTGGTCGACCGCCACGACGACGGTGACCCGGTCACCGGGCTCGACCTCGTCGCCCGCGCCGGGATCGGTGCGGATGACCGCCCCGGGGTCGGTGTCGTCGTCGTTGTCGTCCTCGATCCGGACGTCCAGCCCCGCGCCCTCGAGGGCGGCGACCGCCTCGGCGTAGGGCTGACCCGTCACGTCGGGCATCTCGAACTCCTCGCCGGACGACACGGCCAGGCGGATCGTCGAGCCCCTCGGGGCCTGATCGCCGGGGTCGCCGTCGGCGAACCCGATGACGAGGCCCTCGTCGACGTCGGGGTTGGGCTGTTCGACCAGCTCGGCGACGAACCCCGCCGCCGTGAGCGCGGCCGCGGCGTCGTCGCCGCTCATGCCCTCGAGGCCGTCGGGCACGTCGATCAGCGTGGCGCCCTCGGACACCACCACCGTCGAGCGTGTCGCCCTCGCGCAGCATCTCGCCGGCCGCCGGATGCGTCTCGAGGATCTGGCCCGGCTGCGTGCCGTCGCGCCGCACGGTCTCGTCGCTGATGTCCCAGTGGAACTCGTCGATGGCGGTCGGCAGGGCGTCGCGCTGCATGCCGATCAGGCTGGCCGGCACCGGATGCGACGGGATCTGCGACTGCATGTACAGCCACCCGCCCACGATGCCCACCGCCACCGCGATGACCACCACGGCCGCGCCGAGCATCAGGCGGCGCGCGCTGCGGTCGTTCGGCGACATCCCGTTGGTCCCGCCGTGGGAACTGGACCAGGGCGGAACGCCTCCGGTGTGCGCCGGCACGCCCTCGGGCGGCGACCGCAAGCGCGGTCGACGGCGAGGCGGAGGTCGAGGTGCGTCGTGTCGGCGCCCGTGAAGCCTGCCGGGGCGCCGGGGGCGCCCTGGCCGTTCGGGCGAGGCAGGTCGGCCACCGCCGTGTCGGCGCCGGCCGCATCGGGCCGCAGGGCGCCGCCGGCGACCCCCGCGGCGACGCCCGCCGCCGCGGCTGCGGGAGCCCGGGCCCATGAGGGTGGCGTCGCGCTCGTCGGGAGACACGACGGTCTCGGGGGTCGCGCCCACCAGAGGGAGCGGCGCCGGGCGGGCCAGCTCGCCGGCCGCCGCCACGAGACCGCGGGCGAGCGCCGCCGGCGTCGAGGCGCTCCTCGAGCTCGAGGCGGCCCGCGCCGGCCACGACCGGCGCCAGCGGTCCGAGCTCGTCGGGGACGACGACCGAGTGGTCGATGCGGGCCATGAGCGTGCCGATCGTCGTGTCGGCCGTGAACGGCACCTGACCCGGTCACCGCCTCGACCAGCACCAGCGCCAGCGAGTACACGTCGCTGCGGCCGTCGAGCGTCTCGCCCCGCGCCTGCTCGGGCGAGGCGTAGCGGGCGGTGCCGAGCACCGAGCCGGTCGGCTCGGTCCACCCCGCCTCGGCGATCGCCCGGGCCAGCCCGAAGTCGGCGATGCGCAGCCGACCGTCGTCGCCGAACAGGAGGTTCGCCGGCTTGATGTCGCGGTGGACGAACCCCTTGCCGTGGGCGTGGTCGAGCGCGCGCGCCGCCTCGAGGCCGACGACCAGTGCCTGGGCCGGGCTGCAGGCGGTGACCGGCGTCGAGCAGCGTGCGCAGGGTGCCCCCGGCGAGGTACTCGGTGACGAGGAACGGCGTGCCGTCGTCGTCGTCGCTCCAGTCGTAGACGGCCAGGAGGTGCGGGTGGCTGAGCGCGGCGGCCGACTGCGCCTCGGCCCGGAAGCGGCGCAGGAAGGACTCGTCGTCGGCGAGCGCCGGGTGGAGCACCTTGACCGCCACCCGTCGCCGCAGGCGGACGTCGTCGGCGAGGTACACCTGCGCCGACGCGCCCGAGCCGAGCGGAGAGAGGAGGCGGTAGCGCCCACCCAGCACACGACCGATCTGCTCGGTCATGCGGGACATGGCCACGGCGCAAAGAGTACCGCCTGCGTCCCAGGCAGCCGGGGTCGGTCGGCGGCCGCGCCGAGTTCCGGGCCGCGGCGGCGCGCATGCGAGGATCGGCACAGCCATGGCCGACACGTCCCCCTACAGCACCCGCTTCCGCATCGTGGCGGCGCTCGTGTTCGCCGTGGCGGTGGCGTTGCTGGTGTTCGCCGTCGTCGGCCTCGACGAGGGCAACGACGACCCCGTGCTCCAGGGCGGCGACCGGGCCGTCGTCGAGAACCTGATCCCCCGCCGCAACGCCCAGGTGCCCCAGCAGTCGAGCGTCGGCATCGACCTCGTGACCGGGTGGGACGGCACGCTCGTGGTCGACGGGGGTCGAGATCCCCCGCGACCAGCTCGTCGCTGACGCCCGAGATCGGGCTCATCGAGTTCACCCCCGGCCCCGACAAGGCGGTCGAGGAGCTGGTCAGCGGCGAGAACTGCGTGACCGCGATCATCTGGCGCGTGTCCGACGGCCGGGGGGTCGACGACCGCACCATCCCCTGGTGCTTCGACGTGGTCTGACCCGCTCACCCTCAGGTCGCCAGCTCGCCCGTCGCAGGGGAGGCCGCTCAGGTCGGCAGCTCGCCCGTCTCGAGGAGGTGGCCGAACCCGGCCTCGTCGAGGACCGGGACGCCCAGCTCCTCGGCCTTGGTGAGCTTCGACGCCCCCGGCCCCTCGCCCACGACGACGGCGGTGGTCTTCTTCGACACGCTGCCCGGGGACTTGCCGCCCCGGGTCTTGATGGCCGCCTCGGCCTCCTCGCGGGTGAAGCCGTCGAGCGTGCCGGTGACGACGACCGTCAGCCCGGCCAGCACCTGGGGCAGGTTGTCGCCCGCGCGGGGCCACGAAGTTCACCCCGGCGGCCCGCAGCCGCTCGATCAGCTCGCGGTTGGCCGGGTCGGCGAACCACGTGTGCACCGACTCGGCGATGACGGTGCCGACCCCGTCGACCGCGGCCAGCGCCTCGACGGACGACGCCATGATCGCGTCGAGGTGGCCGAACGCCGCGGCCAGCGCCTCGGCCCCGGCCGGGCCGAGGTGGCGGATGTTGAGCCCGACCAGCAGGCTGGCGGCAGCGGCCGCTGGCGCGACGCGTCGATGGACGCCCGCAGGTTGGCGGCCGAGGTGGCGCCCAAGCCGCTCGAGGCCGCGCGACCTTGTCCCAGTCGAGGTCGTAGATGTCGGCGACGTCTGGCACCATGCCCGGCGTCGAGGAGCTGGCGGATGCGCTGCTCGCCGAAGCCCTCGATGTCCAGCGCGCCCCGGCTGGCGAAGTGCTCGATGGCGCCCTGGCGCTGGAACGGGCACTCGGGGTTGATGCAGCGGTGTCGGTCTCGCCCTCGGGCCGCACCAGCGTCGAGCGCAGCTCGCACGGGCACGTCGGTCGGGAACACCCACGGCTTCGAGCCCTTCGGCCGGTCGGCCAGCACCGGCCCGACGACCTCGGGGATGACGTCGCCGGCCCGGCGCACGATGACCGTGTCGCCGGGGCGCACGTCCTTGGCCGCGACCTGGTCCTCGTTGTGCAGCGTCGCCTGGCCCACGGTCACGCCGCCGACGAAGACCGGCTCGAGCACGGCGAACGGCGTGGCCCGGCCGGTGCGCCCGATCGACACGAGGATGTCGTCGCAGCCTGGTGGTGCGCTCCTCGGGCGGGAACTTGTAGGCGATCGCCCAGCGGGGCGCCTTGGACGTGAAGCCGAGCACGCTCGCGGCGGGCCAGGTCGTCGACCTTGACGACCACGCCGTCGATCTCGTAGTCGAGGTCGTGGCGGTGCTGCTGCCAGTGGTGGCAGTAGGCCAGCACCTCGTCGAGGTTCGGACAGCCGGCGGATCTCGGGGTTGACCGGGAAGCCGAGCGACCCCAGCCAGTCGAGCGTCTCGTGGTGGCTGGTGAAGCGCGGGCCCGCCCTCGACCTGGCCGAGCTGGTAGCACCAGAGGGCGAGCTCGCGGTCGGCCGTGATGCGCGGGTCCTTCTGGCGGAGCGACCCGGCCGCCGCGTTGCGGGGGTTGACGAACGGCCGCTGCTCGGCGGCGAGCCTGGCGCGCGTTGAGCGCCTCGAAGGCGGACAGCGGCATGTAGACCTCGCCCCGCACCTCGAGCACCTCGGGCGCGCCCTTCGCCCAGCGCGCTCGGGCACCTGGGCGATGGTGCGCGACGTTGGCGGTGACGTCCTCGCCCGTGCGCCCGTCGCCGCGGGTGGCGGCCTGCACGTAGCGGCCGCCCTCGTAGCGGATCGAGATGGCGAGCCCGTCGATCTTGAGCTCGCACACGTAGCCGACCTCGTCGGACCCCTCGTCGTCGGACGCCGCCGGCGCGCCGGCCAGGCGCCGGTGCAGGCGCTCGCCCCACGCCCGCAGCTCGTCCTCGCCGAACGCGTTGTCGAGGATCATCATCGGCACCGCGGTGCTCGACCGGCGCGAACACGTGGACTGCGGGGCGCCGCCGACCTGCTGGGTGGGCGAGTCGGGCGTGATGAGCTCGGGGAACTCCTCCTCGAGCGCCTGCAGCTCGCGGACCAGCTCGTCGAACTCGGCGTCGGTGATGGTCGGGGCGTCGAGCGACGTGGTAGCGCCGGTTGTGCTCGGTGATCTCGGTGCGCAGCTGCGCGAGCGCGCTCTTCGACCTGCGGGTCGGCCATGCGCCGGAGGTTAACGCAGGCGTGCGCGGACCTCAAGGCCGACCAGCGCTCACAGCCGGCCGCGCGACCCTGTCAGGCGCCGAGGGTGAGGGACAGCTCGGCCGCCCGGTCGGCCACCCGCTGGGCCAGGAGGTTGGTGAGCACCAGCACGTGCGCCGCCTGGGCCACGTCCAGCCCCACCAGCCCGCACGCCGGGCGTGATCATGGCCTGGTGCACCAGCCGGCTGCGGGTCGCACCCGGCCACGACGAGGGCGTCCCACTCGGCCACCATGCGCCGCCAGAGGATCTCGGCCGTCTCGCCGAGCGGTCGGTCGGTCGGCACCGCGCCCCAGGCCACCCAGCCGCCGCGGTCGAGGAAGTCGGCCACCGCCCCGGGGTGCTCGGTCGCCCCGGCGTCGACCGGGCAGCGACAGGATCTGCGGGCCCGCCGCCAGCACGACCGGCCAGTCGGCCCGCCCGCAGCAGTGCAGCCCGGCGACGGCGCCGCCCTCGACGGCGGCCAGCGCCCGCGACACCAGGTCGAGCGTGTCGTCGACCCCGAGCGGGAAGCCGGGCTCGAGGGCGGCCGTGAGGCCCGGCTCGTCGAGGAACAGCACCAGCGTGGCGTCGGGCGCGCTCGCACGTGCCGCGGCGAGCACCTCGCCGCACCCGGGCGTGGACCGCCCGCTCGGCGACCGCGAACGCCCGGTCCGCGGGCACGCCGACGGCGTGCAGCGCCAGGCCCAGCGTCACGGGGCCCGTGAGCTGGATCTTGAACGGGGTGGTGCGCCCCGACGCGGCGACGAGGAACGCCCGCAGGCTGGCGAACGGCTCGCCCGATCGATGCCCCCGTCGAACGGCGCGTCGGGGTCGACCGCCGCCTCGTCGACCAGCAACGAGCCGTCGGGCAGCACGAGACACCCCGACGATGCCCCACGCGGCCTGGGGGATCATGCCCTCGACCGGCGCCCGCGTCGGGAGCGACGGGCGCCGCCGGCAGCGAGCGGTTGGCTGCCCAGCGCCAGCTCGACCGCATCGTCGACGTCGCCGTGCGGCAGGCTGCCGACCGCGGACGCCACGCCGACGGCAGATCGATCGTTCTCATGGCGCCGCCACCCGCGGCACCACTCCTTGGACACGTTGAGCCCCCACTCGACCGAACGTCCACCAACTGAAATAGCGACCGGGCGACGGTGATCGGCAAATCTCCGGGCCGTGGATACCCCGGCCACCGACCCGTCCGGCGCTCGCCCGCCGCACGTTCGGTGCGCGCCCGCATCGACGCCTCGTCCACTCGGCGTGGCCCGTGCGGGTGGCGTGGCTGGTCGCTGCCCCTGGTCACGGGCCCGGCGCTGAGCGACGCGCTGGCCGAGGCCAGCCGGCCCGTGCAGCTCGTCGCCAGCATCGGGGTCTGGGGCGCCTGGGCGGCGGCACTGGTGGCGACGCTCGTACCCACGACCGTCAGCCTGACCGCGCTGCGCCTCGCCGCGCCAAGCGGGGTGGCCGCGACCCTGGTCGCCCTGGTCGCCGACGGGCCGGGCGCGGCGACGATCGCCGGCCTCGCGGGGGCCTGGTGGTCGCGCTGGTCGCCCTCGCCCCCGAGACCGCCGAGGCGTTCGTCGACGGCTCGTCCTACGGCGACGAGCGGCGCCTGCCCCTGCGCACGCCCGCCGGCCTGCTGCTGGGGCCGGTCGAGCTGGCGTGGGCGGCCGTGGCGGTCGGCGCTGGCCGCGGGCCCGCTGCTGCTCGCCGCCCGGCAGTGGGTGACCGGGGCGGTGGCCCTCGTCGTGGGGACGGTCGCGGCCGTGTGGGGCGTGCGGGTGATGCACACGCTGGCGCGGCGGTGGCTCGTGTTCGTGCCCACGGGGGTCGTGATCCACGATCCGCTGACCCTGCTCGACCCGATCCTGGTGCGCCGGAACCAGGTCGCGTCGTTCGGCCCCGCGCCGGCCGACTCCGACGCGCTCGACCTGACGGGCGGCGCGTCGGGCCTGGCGCTCGAGCTGCGCCTGATCGAACCGCTCGAGCTGCTGCCGGTCGGCCCGCGGCGCGGGTCGGCCGAGCTGGTCGAGGTGGCGCCGTGCTGGTCACCCCGTCCCGCCCGGGCCGGGCGATCGACGAGGCCCGCCGCCGCCGGATCGGCTGAGCCGGCGGGCGCGCCGCCGGTCAGCCCGGAGGGGCGGTCGTGGCGGCGCCGAATGCGGCGAGCACCCGGTCGACCAGCCGCTCGATGAGGTCGTCGTCGACCGGGTGCACCGCGATCAGCTCGCGGTACATGACCGTGCCCCCGAGCAGGTCGAGCATCAGCTCGACGTCGGTGTCGGGTGGCAGTTCGCCGCGGGCGACGCCGCGCTGCAGGATCTCGCGGGGCCGCTCTCGCCGGTCCTCGATGAAGCTCGCGAGGACCGCCCGCATCCCGGGCTCGACCGACGCCTCGGCGATGACGCCCGGCAGGATGCGCCCGGCGGGCGTGGCGCGCATCTTGTGGCCCAGCGCGGTGAGCATCTCGACGAGATCGCCCCGCACGCGACCCGTGTCGACGACCGGGGGCTCGAGGCCGAGGCGATGGGCGGTGTCGAGCAGCAGCGCGGCCCGCGACGGCCAGCGGCGGTACACGGTGGCCTTGCCGCAGCCGGCCCGGCTGGCCACCTCGTCGACCGTGAAGCCGGCCGGTCCCCGGTCGGCCAGCACCGCGACGGCGGCGTCCATGATCGCCTCGTCGGCCCGGGCGTCGCGGGGACGCCCGGGCCGGCGCTGGTCGCCCGCGTGCGGGCGGGCCTTCATCGCCTCCCTGGCGCGGCCGTGTCGTCGACGACCGCCGAGGGCCGCGTCGGAGGTGCCACCGAGCGACGTCATCGCCCTGGCGGGCACCGTTCGCCGGCGGTCGCGCCGTTGCCGGCGTCCGTCACCGTCGACGGGACCGCCGGCGGGAGCGACGGCCAGCGGCTCGCCGGCGCGGGCCGGGCACGCCGTCGACCGCCCTCGTGGTCGTGCCGCCGGGCCGGCAGGTACAGGGCGGTCAGCGATGGCGCCGACCAGCAGCGCGGCCGGCGCCGACGAGGAACGCCCGGCCCATGCCGTCGGCGAACCCGCTCGAGGCGACGTCGGCCAGCGCCCGGCCCGGGAGCACCGCCGAGGCGGGCGGCGACCTCCATGGCTGCGCCGATCTGGTCGGTGACGGCGTGTGGCGACCTCGCCGGGCAGCCGGCGCCCGGCGATGGCGTCGCTGACCCGTGGCCGGTAGGTCGAGCTCATCACCGAGCCCAGCACGGCGACGCCGAGGGCGGCGCCGACCTCGCGGGTCGTGTCGTTCACGGCCGAGCCGACGCCGGCCTTGGCCGGCGGCAGCGAGCCCATGATCGACTCGGTGGCCGGCGGCATCACCAGGGCGAGGCCGGCCGCCAGCACGATCAGCGACACGACCACCTGGCCGTACGAGGCGCTCGGCGTCGAGCCGGCTGGCGAGCAGCAGGCCGCCGCCGGCCGACGAGCAGGCCGGCGGTGACGACGACCTTGCTGCCGACCCGCTCGACCATCTTGGCCGACAGCGGCGCCAGCACCATCTGCACGGCGGCCATGGGCAGCAGGCGCACGCCCGGCCTGCAGGGCCGTGTAGCCGAGCACCGACTGCATGAACTGGGTCAGCAGGAACAGCGAGCCCATCATGGCGAAGAACGTGAGCATGAGGGCCCCGCTGGCGGCGCTGAAGCGGGGGTTGGCGGAAGAAGCTCATGTCGAGCATCGGGCGTCGCGCGTGCGGCGCTCCCACACGATGAACAGCCCGAGCAGCACGGCGGCCGCCGCGAAGGCGCCGAGCACCAGCGGGATCGGTCCACCCGTGGGCGCCCTCGATGATCGCCCACACGAGGGCGACGAGGCCGACGATGGACAGGACGGCGCCGAGGAAGTCGACCCGGGGGGCGGCCGGGTCGCGGGACGTGGGCACGAAGAGCTGGCCCAGCCCCGAGGGCCACGACGACCACCGGCACGTTGACCAGGAAGACCGAGCCCCACCAGAAGTGCTCGAGCAGCCAGCCGCCGGTCACCGGGCCGATGGCCACGGCCACGCCGGCGGTGGCCGACCAGATGGCGATGGCCTGGGCCCGCTCGCGCCGGTCGGTGAAGACGTTGGTGATGATCGACAGCGTCGCCGGCATGATCAGCGCGGCGCCGATGCCCATGATCGCCCGGGTGGCGATGAGGTGGCTGGCGTCGGTGGCGAACGCCGAGGCGATCGACGCCGTCCCCATGATCGTGAGGCCGATGGCGAGGGCGCCCCGGCGGCCGAACCGGTCGCCGAGCGAGCCCATCGTCAGCAGCAGGCCGGCGAAGACCAGGATGTACGAGTCGACGACCCACTGGAGCTGGCTGGTCGAGGCGTCGAGCTCGCGCTGCAGCGTCGGGAGGGCGACGTTCACGATCGTGTTGTCCATCACGATCAGCAGCAGGCTGAGGCACATGACCGCCAGCACGATCCAGCGGCGGGGATCGCGGGTCGGCGGTCGGGTGCCCCGGTGGGCGCGGTGGCGGAGTCGGTGGGCATGGCGGGGGCTCCTCGACGAGATTCAGATACGAGACGGCGGCGTCCCGTTAATCGGCACTGCTGCGCCCCGCGAGTTGCGGTACGCAAGAGTCTCGGAACTCTTCAGTCCGTGAAACGCGTCACAGCGGTGGTCGGCACGCGCCACGATGCCCCCGCCGACCACCTCGTCGCCCTGGTAGAGCACGACCGACTGCCCCGCCGCCACCCGCCGGTGCGAGGCGGCGAACCGCACCTCGACCCGCCCGTCGTCGCTGCCGTCGGCGTCGACGGCCGCGCCCGTCGGGCGCACGGTCGCGGCGCGGGCTCGCCGTGGGCGCTGCACTGGGCCTCGACGGGTCCGGTGACCGGCCCGCCGGCCCACACCACCTGGTCGAGGACCACGCGGTCGGACAGCAGCTCGTCGGCGCCGCCCACCCGGACCGTGGCCGACGCCACGTCGACGTCCACCGCGTAGCGGGGCGCGCCGCCGCCGGCGAGCCCGAGGCCGCGCCGCTGGCCGACCGTCACCAGCTCGACCGCGTCGACCCGACCGACCTCGGCCCCGGTGTCGTCGACGACCCGGCCCGGGCGCAGCGGGATGCGCGACCCAGGAACCCGGCCCGGCCGGCCGTCGAGGTCACGAAGCACACGTCCTGGCTGTCGGGCTTGTCGGCCGTGCGCAGGCCGAGGGCGGCGGCCTCGGCCCGCACCTCGTCCTTGGTCATGTCGCCCACCGGCAGCAGCGTGCGGGCCAGCTCGGTCTGGCCGAGCACGTAGAGGACGTAGCTCTGGTCCTTGGCCGGATCCGCGCCCGCGGGCCAGGCGGCGGGTGCCGTCGGCGCCGCGTCACGCACGCGGGCGTGGTGGCCGGTGGCCACGGCGTCGAACCCCACGGCGTCGGCCCGGCGCAGCAGGCGGTCGAACTTGAGGTGGCGGTTGCACTCGACGCACGGGTTCGGCGTGACCCCGCGGCGGTGGGCGTCGACGTACGGGGCGACGACCTGCGCCTCGAACTCGTCGCCGAAGTTCCACACGTGGTGCGGCACCCCGAGCTGCTGGGCCACCCGCCGGGCGTCGTCGACGTCGCTCACCGAGCAGCACCCGGTGTCGGACTCGCCGCCCCACAGCTTCATCGTCACGCCCACGACCTCGTGCCCGCCGGCCAGCAGGCGGGCCGCGGCCACCGACGAGTCGACCCCGCCCGACATGGCGACGAGGACCTTCACGCCGCCACCCCCCGCGAGCCGGGCGACCGCGGCCGGCACGACCTCGAGCGCCCGATCGACGTCGGCGTCGGTCGTCGTCCAGCCGAGGCTGAGCCGCAGCGCACCCCGGGCCCGCTCGGGCGGGACGCCCATGGCCGCCAGGACGTGCGAGGCCTGCTGGGCGCCGCTGGCGCACGCCGAGGCCGCCGACGCGCACAGGCCCGGCCTCGTCGAGCAGGAACAGGGCGGCCTCGCTCTCGACGCCCGGCAGGCACACGTGCAGCGTGCCGGGCAGGCGGTCGGCGCGGGGCGGGCCGGTCTCGACCAGCCCGGGAACGGCCCGCAGCAGCCCGTCCGCCAGGCGGTCGCGCCGGGCGCGGGTGGCCGCGGCGGTGGCCTCGCGGGTCGCAGCGGCGGCCCGGAGCGCCGCGGCGAAGCCGACGATGCCGGCCACGTCGTGGGTGCCGCTGCGCAGCTCGCGCTCCTGTCCCCCGCCGGCCACGAGCGGCCGGAGGGGCGTGCCGCGGCGGGCGACGAGGGCCCCGACGCCCTGGGGCCCACCGACCTTGTGCGAGCTGATGCTGACCAGGTCGGTGCCGGCCAGGCGATCGGCCAGCGGCAGCCAGGCCGCGGCCTGCACGGCGTCGGCGTGGACCGCAGCGTGCGGGAGCCCGGCGGCGCACCCGCTCGGCCACCTCGGCCACCGGCTGCACGGCGCCGACCTCGTTGTTCGCCACCATCACGGACACCAGCGTCGTGTCGGGCGTCAGCAGCGGCGTCGAGCGCGTCGAGGTCGACCATCGCCGTCGGCGTCGACCGGGATGGTGCGCCCGCCGAGGCGGGCGACCGGGCCCAGCACCGCCTCGTGCTCGACGGCGCTGCACAGGACCGGGCCGGGACGGGCGCCGTGGACGCCCGCGACCGCCAGGTTGTCGGCCTCGGTGCCGCCGCTGGTGAAGATCACGTCGCCGGGCCGGCAGCCCGTGACCTCGGCCACCGCGTCGCGGGCCTCGTCGACCGCCTGGCGGGCCGCCCGTGCCACCCGGTGGGCCCCCGACGGGTTGCCGAACCGCTCACCCAGCCACGGCAGCATGGCGGCGCGGGCCTCGGGCCGCAGCGGCGTGGTGGCCGCGTGGTCGAGGTAGCAGAGCGGCTCGGACACCGCCACAGTCTCGCAGCCCGACGTCCGGACGCCTCCTCGTGGGCTGCGGGGCGCCGATTGGCGAGGCAATGGGTTCCGCCGACGGAGGGCGAGGCAATGGGTTCCACATACGGAACCACCGCCTCATCCTCGGCCGGACGGAACCTATGACCTCGGGCCCGTGTCCGCCTCCACCGGCGAGGCCGGGGGCCGAGCGGTCCCCGACTGCGGGCAAAGGTTCCGCCGACCGAGGGCGAGGCAATCGGTTCCACATACGGAACCACCGCCTCAGGCTCGGCCGGACGGAACCTATCGACCTCGGGCCCTGCCCCGCTCCACCGGCGAGGTCGGGGGCCGAGCGGTCCCCGACCGGCGAGGCAATGGGTTCCGTCATCCGGAGGGCGAGGCAATCAGTTCCGCATACGGAACCACCGCCTCATCCTCGGCCCGAGCGGAACCTATGACCTCGGGTCCGTGTCCCGTCGGGCGGCGGCGGGGGCGGGCCGGCGGGGGCGGGGCGGCGGAGCCGCGGGCGGGGGCGCCGGGCGGGGCGGGAAGGACGGGACCGGCCGAGGCGGGGCGCCGGCCGAGGCGGGGGCGCCGGCTGGGGCGGAGGCGGCGCGGGGGCGCCGTACGTCCCGCCGGGGGGCGCCGGCGTGGACCAGTCGGGGGGCGGCGATCCGTAGGTGCCCGTGCCCGTGGTGCGGTCGAGCGGGGCCACGTAGGGGTCGGGCACGTGCTTGCGCTGCCACTGGGCGGCGACGCACTCGAGGAAGGCGTGCGGGTGCACGTTCGACGGCGGCGTGTGCCCGATGCGCACGGCGACCGGGTTGGCGATGCGCACGGCCAGGTGCTCGCGGGCGCCGAACGTGAGCTGCGGCACCCGTAGCAGGTAGCTGCGGATCGACCGTGTACACGTCGTCGTCGATGGCCGTCACGTCGATCGAGCCGGCGTAGCGCTCCCACCCGTACGGCGGGCGGAACCAGGCGGGGGCGACGTCGGCGGTGGCCGAGCGCTCGCGCACGACGAACGTGCCGGCCGCCATGTCGCCCAGCCGCTGGTCGCGCGGCGACAGCAGCGCGGAGACGACCGCGATGAACCCGATCGGGATCAGGAAGAAGTCGACGATGCCGACCGCCGCCCGCAGGAACGCCTGTTGGAACCGCACGGTCGTGCCGTCGACGCCGACCACGCGCAGCCCCATGGCCGCCTTCCCCAGCGTGCGCCCGCGCCACAGCGTCTCGAACCCGCAGAACCAGATGATGACCATGGCGAGGCTCGAGAGGATGGCGATCAGGGCACCGGCGGTGCCGTCCGCCTCGTCGCCGGCCGTCTGGAACACGACGTACAGCAGCACGCCGACGACCAGGCCGAGGCCGATCAGGTCGAGGAGGAAGGCGATCGACCGGGACGCCACGCCCGCCCGCTCGAAGTCGAGCACGACCGCCTCGGGCGTGACGATGGGTTGGACCGCGGGCGCGCCTGCCACGGCCGCACGGTACATCTCCGCCGGAACTAGGTTTCCCCGCCAACCGTGGACATCGACCGCTTCATCGCCCGCAACCAGCCGACGTGGCAACGCCTCGACGAGCTGTCCGCACGCGCCTCCCGGGGGTTGCAGCGCCTCGGGCCGGCCGAGGTCGACGAGCTGGTCGAGACGTACCAGCGCGTCTCCTCCCACCTGGCGCACGCCCGCGTCGCCTACCGCGACCCGGCGCTCACCGCCCGCCTGACGCGCCTGGTCGGGCGGGCGAACGGCGTCATCTACGCCAGCCGGTCACGCCCGGTGCAGGCGATCAGCGACTTCTTCGCCTGGCGGTTCCCCGCCGCCGTGTGGCAGAGCGGTCGGTTCGTCGCCGTCGAGCGCGGCGCTGATGCTGGTGCCGGCGCTGGTCGTCGGCGTCTGGCTGGCGACCAACGACGAGGCGCTCGACGCCGCGGCCCCCGAAGCGCTGCGCGAGGCGTACCTCGAGGAGGACTTCGAGTCGTACTACTCGTCCGAGCCCGCCTCGCAGTTCGCCACCGAGGTCACCGTCAACAACATCCAGGTGGCGTTCACCGCGTTCGCCACCGGCGCCCTGCTGTGCGTGCCCGCGGCGGCCCTCATGGTGGTCAACGGCGCCAACGTCGGCTTCGCTGCCGGCCTGTTCGCCGACGCCGGCGAGCTCGGCAAGTTCTTCGGCCTCATCCTGCCGCACGGCCTGCTCGAGCTGACGGCCGTCGTCATCGCCGGCGGCGCCGGGCTGCGGCTCGGATGGGCGGTCATCGCGCCGGGCGACCGGACGCGCGGCCAGGCGCTCGGCCGACGAGGCGCGCAAGGCGGGCGTGATCGCCCTCGGGCTCGTGCTGGCCTTCGTGGTCGCCGGGATCATCGAGGGGTTCGTCACCGGCCGGGGCGTCCCGACGGGCCTGCGCGTCGCCATCGGCGTGCTCGTCGAGGTGGCGTTCGTCGGGTGGATCGTCGTGCAGGGCCGCGCCGCCAGCCGGCGCGGGGTCACGGGCGCCATCGGCGAGCTCGACCGGGGCTGGGACGAGCTGGCCACCGCCCGCGAGCGCGCCTGGTCGTCCCCGGCGTGAGCTCCCCGGCGTGACCCCGGCTCGCGCCGCCCGGGAGGTCAGAGCCGGCCGGTCGCCTTGACCGTCAGGTAGGTGTCGGCGAGCTCGGCCGCCAGCCGGCCGGGGCGGGCGTCGACGACGGTCACGCCGAGGCCGCGCAGGCGGGCGATCGTCCGCCGGCGGGCGTCGAGGGCGCTGACGGCGGCGGCCTGGCGGTAGACGCCGGTGACGTCGGCGGCCCCGCCGCGCGGCCCACCGCGCCACGTCGGGGTCGCGCACGCTCGCCACCACCACCAGGTGCTCGCGGACCAGCAGGGGCAGCGCCGGGATGCAGCCACTCCTCGACCGCGGGCGCCACCAGGTCGGTGAGCAGGACCAGCATGGTGCGGCGGCGGAAGCGGGCCAGCGTCTCGGTGAAGGCGCCGGCGTAGTCGCTCTCGGCCAGCACCGGCTCGAGCACGTACAGGGCGTCGATCACCCGGCCGAGCTGGGCCCGGCCCGCGCCCGGGGGCACGACGGCCCGCACCTCGCGGTCGAACGCGACGACCCCGCAGCGGTCGCCGAGGCCGGTGGCCACCGCGGTGAGCATCATCACCGCGTCGACCGCGTGCTCGACGCGGGGCACGCCGTCGACCCGACCGGCCATCACCCGGCCGTTGTCGAGCAGCACGAGCACGGTCTGGTTCCGCTCGGCGCGGTACTCGCGGACGATGGCGCGCCCGGCCCGGGCGGTGGCCGCCCAGTCGATCCGGCGGAACTCGTCGTCGACCGAGTACTCGCGCAGCCGGTCGAACTCGGTCCCGCCGCCGAGGCCCCGCGCCGAGCGCAGGCCGACGTCGATGATGCGGGCCTTGCGGATGCGCAGCTCGGCCTCGTCCTTCGAGCGGAACGACGGGTAGACGTGCAGCACGCCCGGCACGACGAGCGCGGCCTGGCGGGCGCCGAGGCCGAGCGGCCCGTCGACCCGCACGACGAGCTCGGTGAGGGTGAACCGGCCGCGGCGCGCCGGGTGGATCTCGGTCGCGGCCTGCAGCGTGGCGCCTCGCGGGATGCGGGCCGACGCCCGGCGGGTGTCGGCCCGCAGCGACGGCGCCAGCTCGTCGGCGAGGCGCGACGCGCAGGGCTCGGCGCCGCGGGTTGCGCACGGTCCACGAGATCTCGGCCGTGGCGCCGAGCGTCACCGCGCCGGGCAGGGTGCGCTCGACGGGCAGCTTCCCGGGCGACGGAGCGAGCAGGGCGTCGACGAGCGCGACCACCGCCAGCGCGACGTTGACCGCCACGAGCTCGACGAGGACCCCGCCGCCGGGCACCACGAGCAGCACCACCGACGCCAGTGCGGCCACGAAGGCGAGCCGGCGCGTCGGGACCACGCCCCGACGGCGGACCTCGCGTGCCGCGGCGGCCGCCATCGTCAGCGGGGCACCGGTGGCGGCGAGGATGCCGTCGAGGACGCCGTCGACGGTGGCGCCCTCGAGCTCGAGCTCGGGGCGCAGCTGCACGCGGTGCCGCAGGCACGGCTTGACCACGGCCTTCACCTCGTCGGGGGTGACGAACGGCCGGCCGGCGAGCCACGCCCACGCCTTGGCCGCGTGCAGGACCATGGCCGCCCCGCGGGGCGACACGCCGAGCGTGACCGACGGCGCGGTGCGGGTCGCCCGGGCCAGCTCGACGATGTACGCGAGCACCGGCGGGTCGACGCGGATGTCCTGGATCTGGGCGCGGGCGGCGGCGACGTCGGCCGCGGTGGCCACCGGGCGGACGCCCGCGGCGGCCGTGTCGTGCGGGTCGAGGCCGCGGTCGTGGCGGGCGAGCACCTCCTGCTCCTGCGCCGCGCTCGGGTAGCCCACCGCCAGCTTGAACAGGAAGCGGTCGAGCTGCGCCTCGGGCAGCGGGTAGGTGCCCTCGTACTCGACCGGGTTCTGCGTGGCGACGACGATGAACGGGTCGGGCAGCGGGTGCGCGTCGCCCTCGACGGTCACCTGCCGCTCCTCCATCGACTCGAGCAGCGCGGCCTGCGTCTTCGGCGGCGTGCGGTTGATCTCGTCGGCCAGCAGCACGTTGGTGAACACCGGACCCGGGGCGGAAGCGGAACCCGCCGCCGCCGGTCGGGCCGCCGTCGAGGATGAGCTGGCCGATCACGTCGGACGGCATGAGGTCGGGCGTGAACTGCACGCGCTTGACGTCGAGGTCGAGCGCGGCGGCGAGCGCCTTGACGATCAGCGTCTTGGCCACGCCCGGCACGCCCTCGAGCAGCACGTGGCCGCGGACCAGCAGCGCCGCGACCAGGCCGGACAGGGTGCCGTCCTGGCCGACGACCACCTTGCCCACCTCGTCGCGCACCGACAGGATGGCGGCGCGCGGGTCGCGGCCGGTGGCATCGACCGGCGGCGGGCCGTCGGGCGGGGGCGGTGGCGCGTAGGCGGGCGGGGCCGGCGGCACGGAGCTGGGGGCGGCGAGCGGGTCGAGCTCGGCGTCAGACATGGGCGAGGACCTCCTGACGGATGCGATCGATCGTGGCGGCCAGCGCGGCCAGATCCTGGTCGGTCGGTGACCGGGGCGCCGCCGAGCGCGGCGCGCAGGTCGGCTTCGTCGGCGCCGCTGCGCTCGGCGGCCACGGCGGCGACCACGTCGGCCGGCGCGTCGGGCGGCACGCCGAGGTGGTCGCCGAGGAACCGGCGCAGGTCGCGCCGGAGCAGGTCGGCGGCGTGACCGGGCGAGCGGCTGCGGTCGAGCAGGGTGCCGACCGCCGCCACCAGCTCGGACCCGGCGATGGGTGAGGGCGCCGGCTCGGGCACCGGGCGACCGAGGCGCCGCGAACGCCAGACGGCGTAGACGACGAAGGCCACGGCGAGCTGCAGGATCGCCCGCCACACGCCGGCCGGGATCAGCTCGGACAGCGTGCGACGCCCGGTCGACGCGCCGGCGAGCGGCCCGGGCTCGAGCACGAGCAGCCGGGTCCCCTCCTGGGGCGCGACGAGGGCGGACACGACCGGCGCGTTCTCACCCTCGGCGAGGGAGGCGTTCACCATCATCCCGGCCCCGCCGATGGCGACGACGGTGCCGTCACCGTGGTCGGTGGCCACGATGTAGGCGTCGCCGCTGCCGTCGTCGACGCACGACTCGTCGCCGAGGCCGGGCGCGTACAGCGTCCCGCCGTTGCGGGGGTCGACGCCGGCCGGGTCGATGTCGCCGAGCGCGTCGATGTCGCAGGCGTCGGCCATGCGCGGCGCGGGGGCCAGGTCGTCGATCGTGTCGAACTCCCCGGTCATGGGCGGGGTGAACGGGGAGACGGGATCGGTGACGACGAGCGTGCCGCCGGCGTCGACCCAGTCCTCGAGCGCGTCCCGCTGGTCGTCGTCGAGCAGGTCGAGGAACAGGACGACGATCTGGGGCGCGTCGTCGGCCCCCAGGTCGGGCAGGCGGTCGCTCACCGCGACCTCGGCGCCCAGCTCGCCGGCCAGGGCGACCATGGCGCTCGTGCCGAGGCGCTCGTCGGACGTCGGTGACAGCGCGGTGCCCCGCGACCGTCGCCGCCGCCGATGGCGATGACCACCAGGACGGTGAGCACGGCGGCGACGCCGGCGAGAGCCCAGCCCCGGAGGCTGCCGCCGGATCGGTCGGTGGACGGAGCGGCGCTCATGCGGGGGTCATGCCCGGTCCGCCGTGGGGCGCGCCCGGCCGGCCGCGTCCCGGACCTCGGCGGCCAGCGTCGAGGAACCTGCCGCGCTCGTCCGCGCCGACGTCGGCGCCGCCGTACCAGGTCCGCTCGAAGATGTCGGTGGCGGCGGCGAACGGCGGCACGACCGTCGGCGCCGAGGCGCGGACGTCGGCGACCAGCTCGCCCGTCGTGCGTCCGATCAGGTCGCCGATGAGGCCACGGGCGGCGAGGTCGCCGACCAGCACCCGGTAGCGGGCGCGCAGCGCCGGCGCGCCAGAGCCCCGCGCGCTCGCACCGTTCGACCTCGGCGGCCCAGTCGACGTCGGCCTCGTCGGCCGACACGACGATGCGACCGCCGCGGACGGCCGCGGGCGCGCCCGAGCGGGCCCACCCGCCGCGGGCCCGGTACATGAGGTACCCGACCAGCCCGCCCAGGCCGAGCAGGATCAGCCAACCCACCCACACCGGAAGGCCGCCGGCCCCGAAGCCGAGCGGCCCGAGCACGTCGGCGAACCGGTCGGCGATCCACTCGAGGACGCGCTCGACGACGTTGCGGTCCTCCTCCCAGCGGTACTCGGGCCGCTCGAGGATGCGATCGGCGGCCTCGCGCGCCTGGGACGGCGAGTGATCGGGCGGTGGCAGGTCGGCCAGGCTGGCGACCCGCGCCAGCGCGGCGGCGATCGGACCCACGACCAGGTCAGGCGGCACGGTCGAACACGCGACCGGCGGCCATCTCGATGTCGAGGCCCTCGGTGCGCACGCGGAGGTCGAAGTAGAGGAGCACGGTGGCGGCGGCGACGAACGGCATGACCACGATCTCGGACACGATGCCGCCGACGGTGAGCAGGGGCCACCAGTCGCCGCTCCAGCCCACGATCGCCTGCGGCACCGCCGACAGGGCGTAGCTGAGCAACGTGGCGACGATGCCCATCAGCAGCGCCACCCCCATGACCGGGAAGTAGCGGGGGCGCACCAGGCGCACCGAGCGCCGGATGGCCTCCATGCCCCCGCCGCCCTCGACGCCGATCACCGGCGCCACGACCACGAACAGGGGCATCACGAACAGCAGGCCGATGTAGCAGCCGAGCAGGCTGCCGGCCTCGGCCAGCTTCACCACCACGAACGAGCCGAGCAGCGCCCACCATCGGCGACCGATGACGCCGGCCATCTCGCCGGCCGGGGCGTCGCGCCCCATGACCCACTGCCCCACCAGGTGGCCGATGGCCGCCGCGATGCAGACGAGGGCGATGGCCGGCACGACGATGCCGATCGCCAGCGCCAGGTACTGGGCGGCGAGGTCGTTGCCGGTGACCTGCTCGTTGGTCACCGTGGGGTCGCGGCTGAAGAACTCGACCAGGCCCGTGTCCTCCAGCGCGTCACGCTGGAGGAGCGCCACCAGGAGCTGGGTGGGCACGACGAACGCCGCCGTCGAGCCCCAGGATGCGCCGGGGCCGCGCCTTCACGACCGCGAACCCGCCGTCGAGGATGTCGGCGACCGTCATCGGGCGCAGCGTGATGGTGGGCGGGGCGTCGCTCGCGTCCTCGTCGCTCGCGGCTCGGTCGACGACCCGACCTCCGGGCGGTGCCCCGGTCGGGCCCTGCTCGATCGGGGCAGGGGTCGGCTGATCGGCCGCCGACCCGGGCGCGGCCCAGGCGGCCGGCGGTCCGCCGTCGCTCCCTCCGGTCGCCGCCCCGACACCGCCCCCCTGACCGGCGTCGCCGGGCGGACGAGTGATGCCGTCCTCCACCGCGCCATCATCGCCCAAGATGAGAGGTGCCGCCGACCGGGAGAGACGACGTGGACGGCTACGGACCCAGCACCTACGGCGACCGCTTCGCCGACGTGTACGACGACTGGTACGCCGACGTGTCCGACGTGGACGCCACGGTCGCACGGGTGGCGGCCCTCGCGGGCCCCGGCGGGCGCGTCCTCGAGCTGGGCGCGGGGAGCGGCCGGCTGGCCGTCCCCCTCGCCGGGCGCGGCCTCGACGTGTGGGCGGTCGACGCCTCGTCCGCCATGCTCGACCGGCTGCGGGCACGACCCGGCGCCGACCGGGTGCACGTCGTGCTCGACGACATGGCCCGGCTCGACGACCCCGCGCTCGCCTCGGCCGCGGGCGGGTTCGGGGTGGTGCTCTGCGCCTTCAACACCCTGTTCAACCTGCCGGACAGCGAGGCGCAACGTCGCTGCCTGGCGCGGGCGGTCGACCTGATGGCGCCCGAGGGCCTGCTCGTGATCGAGGCGTTCGTCCCGCCGGCCGGAGGCGAGTCCGACGCCGCGGTCGCCGCGGTCGAGCCCCGCCACATCGGCCTCGACGAGGTGGTGCTGACCGTCAGCCGGCTCGACCCCGCGACCCACACCATCACGGGGCAACACGTGCAGATCACCGAGCGCGGGGTCCGGCTGCGCCCGTGGGTGCTGCACTACGCCACGCCCGGCGAGCTCGACGACCTGGCGGCCGCGGTCGGGCTGCGCGTGGTCGAGCGGCACGCCGGGTGGCACGAGGAGCCGTTCGGGCCGGCGTCCGACGTCCACGTCTCGGTCTACGGCCGAACCGCGCCCGCCGGGCGGTGACCGCTCGCAGCGGCGCCACCGCGAGGGGGAACGTCGCTCATCCGGCAGGCGCGGAGGCGGTACGTTGACGCGGTGCCCACACGAGTGGTTTCGCCGCCGCCCCGCCCGTTGTCGCGCGCGGGCGTCCCCCTCGTCATGTCCACGAGATGAGCCAGCTCCGGCTCAACCCGCTCACCGGTCGGTGGGTGACGATCGCGATCGACCGCGACGCCCGTCCCGGCGACCTCATCTCCCGGCAGCTCCCGGTCCAGGCCGACCGGTCGCTGCCCTGCCCGTTCTGCCGCGGCAACGAAGAGGCCTCGCCCCCGGCCCTCGAGAGCTACGACCGGCAGGGCGAGTGGGTGGTGCGCATCGTGCCCAACCGCTACCCGGCCTTCGACGGCGACGAGCCGCTGCGGGTGAACAACCTCGGGCCGGTGTTCACCCAGGCGGTGGCCAGCGGCATCCACGAGGTGCTGGTGTTCACCCCCGACCACGGCGCCTCGTGGGCCGACCTCGACGACGCCCAGGCGGCCGTCACGATGGCGGCCATCCGCGATCGTATGGAGGCCCACGCGAGCCGGCCCCAGATCCGCTACACGCAGGTGATCGTCAACCACGGGCGCGAGGCCGGCGCCAGCCTCGAGCACCCGCACGGCCAGCTGCTCGGCATCCCGTTCGTGCCGGGCGAGATCGCCGAGGAGGAGGCCGGCTTCCGCCGCTTCGAGGGCTCGTGCCTGCTGTGCACCACGCTCGAGGCCGAAGAGGCGGCCCACCACCGCGTGGTCTACGCCGACGAGCGGGTCGTCGTCGTGTGCCCGTTCTGGTCGGGCACCCCGTTCGAGATGCTCGTGCTGCCCCGGGCGCACGAGGTCCACGTCACCGACGCCGCGCCGCCCGACGTGGCCGCGGTCGGGCGGGCCATGCGCGACGTGCTGGCCCGGCTGCGGGCGACGGTCGGCGACGTCGCCTACAACCTCGTGTTCCACACCGCCCCCCACCGCCACGCCGGTCCGTACCACTGGCACGTCCACGTGCTGCCCCGGCTCACCAGCGTGGCCGGGTTCGAGCAGGGCACCGGCGTGATGATCGACATCGTGTCCCCCGAGATGGCCGCCAAGCAGCTCTCGGTGGTGGGCTGAGCCCGACTCGGCGGTGACGGCACCCGGCGCCGGGACACCCGCCGCCGGCGGTCACCGCACCTGAGCGCGGCGACGGCGGTTCGAGCCGTCAGGGCCGTTCGCGGGCGGACGTGGCCGCGGTCGGCGATCTCGTAGGCCCGGCGCCGGGGAACGGAGAGCCGTTCCGCGACGGCCCGAGCCGCGTCGCGGGCTGACGATCCCGCCGCCAGCTCGGCGCGGACGGCGTCGCGGACCGCATCGTCGTCGGGCGGCCCCTCGGCCGGGGCACCCTCGACCACCAGCACGATCTCGCCCGGCGGCTCGCGCTCGGCCGCCCAGGCGGCGGCGCCGGCCAACGTGCCGCGCCACACCTCCTCGTGCAGCTTGGTCAGCTCGCGGGCCACGGCGACACGGCGGTCGGGACCGCACACGGCCGCGAGGTCGGCCAGCGTGCGGGCGACGCGGTGCGGCGCCTCGTACAGCACCGCGGTGCGGGGCTCGGCCGCCACCGCCGCCAGGCGCTCGGTGCGGGCCGCGCCCTTCCGGGGCAGGAACCCCTCGAACACGAACCGGCCGGCCGGCAGCCCGCTCACGACGAGCCCGGCCAGCGCGGCCGACGGGCCGGGCACCACCTCGACGGGGTACCCCTCGGCCACGGCCGCGGCGACGAGCCGCTCGCCCGGGTCGGACACGCCCGGCATCCCTGCGTCCGACACGAGCGCCACCCGCTCGCCCCGGGCCAGCCGGGCCAGCACGCGGGGGATCTCCCGTGTCTCGGTGTGCTCGTTGACCACGACGAACGGGCGCCGCTCGATGCCGGCCAGCGACAGCAGCTTGCCGGTCCGGCGGGTGTCCTCGCAGCACACGACGTCGGCCCGCGCCAGCGCCTCGGCCGCCCGGGGGGCCAGGTCGCCCAGGTTCCCGATCGGCGTGCCGACGAGCACGAGCGTTCCCGCCGTGGTCATCCCTTGACCTCGAGGGTGTCGCCGGGCTGCAGACCCCAGCGGGCGAACGCGCCCGCCTCGGCCTCGATGACCGCCCGCGACCTCCACACCAGGCGGGACAGCCGGTGCCGGGGCATGGTCACGACCCGCAGCACCCGCAGATCGTCGTCGCAGAACGCCACGTCGATGGGGAAGCGCATGCCCACGGTGTGCACCGACCGGCAGGGCCGCAGCAGCAGGGCGCCGTCGACGCCGTCGCGGCCGAGCAGCCCCCGCGAGCGGGCGCGCCGGGACTCGGCCACCTCGACACTCGCCAGCACCTCGCCGTCACGCAGCAACCAGGCCACGGCTCCACATGATGCCGACTCCGGCCCCCGGTGCGGTGCGCGGCCTACGTGGGCAGGGCCTCGATGATCCGGAGATCCCGGACCGCACCGTCGCCGAGCGCGGCGAGCGCCTCCTGGTAGCCGGGGCTCTCGTGGGCGGCGATGGCGGCCTCGACGCTCGGGAACTCGATGAGCGTCGTGCGCTCGACCGTGCCCGACTCGAACGCGGCCGCCGGCATCCCCCGGGCCAGGAACCGGCCGCCGGCTTCGAGCATCGCCGGCCCCGCCAGGTCGATGTAGGCAGCGAGCCGCTCGGGGTCGCTCACGGAGCGGAAGGTGTTGATCCAGTACGCCACGGGCATGTCCCCATGGTGCCGAGCGCGCTCCCCGACCGGACGCGGCCAGGCGTCAGAGGGCCTCGCCGAGGTCACCCACGAGGCCCGAGACGGCACCCCGGACGAGGGCTGACGCCGGCTCGATCCGTCGGCGCAAACGGGCCCGCGGCGGCGCCCGGCGGGTCATATCATCGGCGCCATGCGGCCGCTGTCGATGATGGCGGGCGGGCTGGCTCTGGTGGCCCTCGACTTCCGTACCGAGTCGCTGGACCTCCTCCCCGACCCGCTCGGATGGGCGCTGGTCGCGGTGGGGAGCTGGCAACTCGCCCTGGTCGGCACGTCGTGGCTGGCGGGGCTCTCCGCCGCCCTGAGCGTGGCCGACGCCGCGCTGCCGTACCGGTACGTCCGCATCGACCCCATCACCGGCGAGCACGTGGCGCCGAGCATGCGGCCCAACGCGGACCTGCCCCTGCACCTCGAGTTCGATCCCGTCTCCGGCTGGCGCCTGGCCGCCCTGACGTTGGCGATGACGGCAGCAGGGGTGACGGTGTGGTCCCTGCTGCGGGGCCTCGAGCGCCGGGCGACCGCCCATGCCGAGCACGACGCGGCCACGCGCCTGCGGGTCGGTCGGTGGCTGGTGGTCGTGGCGTGGGTGGTGCCGTACCTCGTCGGGGTCTCCCGAGCGGTGCTCGTCGACTCGGGGCGGTTCGACGCGATCTGGAACCGCAACGCCGAGTACGTCGCCCTGGTCGGCCTGGTGGCGCTCGCCTACCTGATCATCCTGCTGGCCGGGAACGCCGGCGCCGCGTGGGTCCTGCCCGACCGTTCGTGGGTCCCGTCGCCGTGGGACGAGCTCAGGCTGCGGCGCTCGGGCCGCGGTGAGCCCGCCGACTCGGAGTGACGCCCGGCACACCTCCCGTGCCCTGCGAGCTCCGACGGCATGAGGCCGTGCCGGTGCCGCACCCTCACCCGACCTTGACGAGCGTGACCCTCGATGACGGCTGGTAGGTCGCCCCATCGGCGGCGGTGCGCTCGTGCAGGACCGTCTGGACGCGATGGCCGTCGCTGAACTCCACGGTGGAGCGGGTCACTCATCAGGGTTCCTTTGCACTCGGGGTGATCGGTGTGGAGGTACGTCCCAGGTGCTGCTCGAGCGCATCGAGCCGCCCGGCCCACTCCGCTCGATACGGCTCGAGCCAACCGCATGAAGGTTGACCACGGAGCGTGGGGTAGCCGTGACCCTCCTCAGTTGGGAGACTGTGGTGTGGAATGCGCCCTCGCCGCAGGCGCCTCCTCGCAGCCCGCTGCCGTGACGGACGGGATCGTTCTTCGCCGCGCGCTGTTCGAGAGGCTCCAGCGGGCAGGCCGGGTCGTTGCGATCTCGGCGCCCGCGGGGAGCGGCAAGACACTGCTCGTCCGGTCGTGGATCGGCGACGCGGGGCTCGCGAACGCAGTGGCGTGGGTGTCGGTCCGGCACAAGGAGCGCGACCCGCAGCGGTTCTGGATCTCGGTGGTCGACGCGCTCCGCAGCACCGCGGCCCCCGTGCGGGGACTCACGGCGGCGCCGTCCCTCGACGGCGGAGGGATCGTCGAACGGCTGCTGGAGGACCTGGCGTCGCTCGAGGACCGTGTCTGGCTCGTGATCGACGACCTGCACGAGCTGCGCTCGCCAGAGGCGTTGAGCCAGCTCGAGCTGCTCCTGATGCGCGCGCCGGCCGAGCTTCGATTCGTGGTCTCCAGTCGCCACGACCTCGGGTTGGGCCTGCACCGGCTGCGCCTGGAAGCCGAGCTGACCGAGATCCGCCCCGCCGATCTCCGCTTCACGCTCGACGAGGCGCGCGCGCTGCTGAGACGCGCCGGTCTGGACCTGTCGGAGGCGGCCCCGGCACTGCTGCACGGGCGAACCGAGGGGTGGGCGGCCGGTCTGCGGCTGGCGGCGCTGTCGCTCGCCGGCCACCCCGACCCCGAGTCGCTCGCCGCGGAGTTCTCCGGGAGCGAGCGCACGGTCGCCGACTACCTGGTCGCGGAGGTGCTCGACCGCCAACCGGAGGAGGTGAAGCGGCTGCTCCTGCGCACGTCGGTGCTCGAACGCATCAGCGGGCCGCTCGCCGACGCGTTGACGGAAGGCACGGGCGCGGAGCGGATCCTCCAGGAGCTCGAGGAGGCCAACGCCTTCGTCGTCTCGCTCGACGCCCGGCGTACCTGGTTTCGCTACCACAACCTGTTCGCGGACCTGCTGCGGCTGGCCCTGCGGCGGACCGCACCGGACGACGTCACGGCCCTGCACGCCGTTGCGGCACAGTGGTATGCGAAGCACGGCGACGTGGTCGAGGCGATCCACCACGCGCAGGCGGCGGAGCAGTGGAGCTTGGCCGCGGGGTTGCTCTTCGAACACTGGGTCGGCCTGGTCCTCGACGGGCGGAGCGCCACGGCCCACGGCCTCCTCACGGCCTTCCCGCCGAGCATGGTCGCGGCCGACGCCGAGCTCACGGCGCTCGCGGCCGCCGACGCGCTCGTCCATGGTTCGTCGCGCGAGGTGGAGCGACGTCTCACACTGGCAACCTGCCACGCGGCCTCGTTGTCCGAGGAGCGCCGCACGCGCTTCGAGGTCTTCCTCGCCGTCGTGCGGCTCTCGCTCGCCCGGCAACAGGGCGATCCAGGCCGCCGTCGAAACCGAAGCGGAACGGCTGCTGGCGCCGGCCGACGCCACGGACGCGCTGCAGCTCGAGTTCGGCGACGACCTCCGTGCGTGGGCGCTGATCAACCTCGGCATCGCGGAGCTCTTCGCGCGGTCGACTCGATGATGCGGAACGGCACGTCGACGAGGGCATCGATCTCGCGCATCTGATCGAACGCCCGTACCTCGAGATGACCGGACTTGCCCACGGCACGCTCCTCACCCTCTATCGCTCGTACGAGCTGGCGGTGCAGCGCGGCCTCCAGGCGGTGGAGCTCGCCGAACGCCACGGCTGGTCCGAGGACCCGGCCGCGGGTGTCGCGTACGCGATGCTCGGCGGTGCGATGCTGGCCCGGGGACGGCTCGCCGACGCCGACCGCTGGCTCGGGCGGGCGGAGCGTGCACTTCACGTGGACGCCCAGCCCGAGGCGAACCTGGCGCTGCACGACGCTCGCGGGCTCCTCGAGCTGGCGAGCGGCCGCTACGAGGACGCTCTCCGCTCGTTCCGGACGGCCGAGCGACTCTGCGAGCGCGTCGTCCCGGACGCTCCACCCGTGATGCGCGCCCACACGCTGCAGACGCTCGTGCGGATGGGCGACCTCGATCGCGCCGAAGCAGTCCTCGCCGAGCTCGACGAGCACGAGCGCGAGGCGATGGCCCTCCCTGTGGCCATGCTGCGGCTGGCTCGGCACGACCCGCAGGCGGCGACCGTCGCGCTGGCGCCCGTGCTGGACGGCTCGGCGCCGTTCGGCGGCTGGTTGGTGGAGGCGTTCCTGCTCGAGGCGATCGCGCGCGACGCGCTCTGCGACGCGGGTGCCGCCGCCTGGGCCCTCGAGCGCGCCCTCGACCTCGCCGAACCCGACAGCGTCCTCTACCCGTTCCTGCTCCACCCGACGCCTGGTCAGCTCGAGCGCCATCGCGAGCAGACGGCACACGCCGCCCTCACCTCGGAGATCCTGGACCTGCTGGCCGGAGCCGAGCCGTCCGCGCGGCCCGAACCCGTCCGCCTGCGCGAGCCGCTGACCAAGAGCGAGCTCCGCGTCCTTCGCTACCTGCCGACCAACCTCACCCAGCCCGAGATCGCCGCCGAGCTGTACCTGTCGGTCAACACGGTCAACACGCACATCAGCCACCTGTACACGAAGCTCGGCACGCACCGTCGCGGCGCGGCCGTCGAACGCGCGCGTGCGGTCGGCCTGCTCGCCGCGCCCCTCGCACAGGTCCTGAGGGTTCCCGACCCGGCGTCGTTTCGCCGGGCACACCGGCACATCACGGAGATCACGTGATGCGAGATCACGCTGCCGGACGGGACGCTTCCCCGCGCTCGAGACGGCAGATCGTCGGACGTCCGCCGAGCGAGGAAGGACTGTCGCGTGCCCGTACCGAAGTGGTTGCTCGTCGGACTCGGAGTTCTCGCGGCCTTCGTCGTCGGAGGATTCCTCCGTGCGGCCATGGCCGACGACTCGCAGACGACCGACGTGGCACGAGCCGATCGCTCCTCCCAGGCGCCGGTGACCCCGCCCGCTCAGCCTGCGGCGCCGCCCATCTACCTCACGGTCGTCGTCCCGGGGGCGCCTGTCGGCGCGGAAGGCTCGGCGGCGTCGTTCGGGCCCGGAGGGGCGGGAGGGACGGCGGGCGCGAACGCCTACGCCGGACGCGCGACCGTGCTGGCCGGCAGGCCCAGACAGATGTTCATCTCGTCCACCCGCTCCCCCGGGCGCTCGGTCGCGTGGGCGTCGCCGATGCGGATGCGCAGGTCGGACGCCGTTGGGTACTCGTTCGGTGCTCCCACCCGGTCCGTCGCGTTTACCCAGCCCCGGGTGTCCGGGGTGTCGTACGTGGGAGGCGGCGCGTCCTCCGCGCCGTCCGCTTCGAGGCCGGTCCAGCTGCAGGGCGTCGCCGGGCTCGGGAGCGTCTCCATCAACGCCACCGGCTCGATCATCGCCAACGGCACCCACATCGTGATCGCCAACAACGGATCGATCGTCTCGGTGGGCGACAACACCGTCGTCACCGCCAACACCGGTCGACGCGGGCGCCAGTGGCGTCATCGCGCTCGATGTCAACGACTCTGCGGTGACCTCGGGCACCTCCGATGTCTCCGGCGGGATCGCCGGAGCGTCCCAACCGCCGCCGGGATCGCCCACGGGCACGGAGGGGAACGCGTCGAGTCCATCGACGTCGACCGCGGTCGCCGGGGGCGCGCCGGGCACCCGGGCGGTCGCGATCGCGGGCTACCAGGACCGGACGCTCGAAGTCGTCGGCAACGGCAACCTGCTCACCAGGGACGACTCGAACATCTTCTACCACCGCATCGGGCACCTCAACGGGAACACCGGTGACACCGACACGAGCGGGCTGAACGTCGTCGACGCGACCGGCTCGTTGATCCGCTCGGGGAACTCGGGAATCCCGCCTGCTCCCGCACCGGGCGACCAGGCGAGCGTCGGATCGTCGGCACCGCCGGTCGGCGCGCCGGCCGCGGCGCCCGCGCCGGGTGCCGCGACGGCATCCGTCGCACCGAACGGCACGGCCACCGCCACCGGAGCAGATTCGTTGGCCATCGGCGGTCCCGGCGTCGTCGACACCAGCATCCAGGTGCACGGCAGTGGCAACGTCGCGACCTCCGACGACGGGAACGTCACCGTCGGCGGGGTCGGTGACGTGAACGCCCAGGTCGGCGACAGCGACACCAGCGGCGCGGTGGTGATGGACGTCACCGGTTCGGAGATCACCACCGGGAACTCGATGCCGCCGCCGGCCGGCACCCCACCCCGGCGCGCCCCAGCGGGGAGTCCGACGTCACCACCTTCCTCCATCCCATGAGACGCCACGAGATGAGGTCTGCCCATGGATAGCTCCATCTACATCCCCAAATGGCTGATCGCCGCCTTCCTGGCGGCCGTCGGTTGCGTCGTCGGCTGGATGTTCGGCGCCGCGGACCTGGTCACGGCGAGCATCGGAGCGCCCGAGCCCTCGGAGGACAGCGCCGACGCTCCGGCGGTCGACGTGGTCGCCCCCGAGGCTGCCGCGACCGCCGGCGTGGCCGATGCCGCGGCGCCCGTCGCCGCGACCGCCGCGCCACCCCCGCCCGAGCTGGCGCTCTACGGTGCCGCCTCGACGACCAACAGCACGGTCCGGATCACCTCGACGCCCGACGGTCATCACGGTGTGGCCACCACCCCCAACAGCACCGTTCGCATCGACGCTGTCCCCACTGCCCCGGCCGTCGCCGGGTCGCCTGCGACCACGGCGGCTGCTCCCGCACCCACTGCCGCGCCGGCCACGGCCGCCAACAGCGCCGCTGCGCCTGCACCGGCGGCGAGCACAACTGCCGCGCCCGCCCCACCCCCCGTCACGGCGCAGCCGCAGATGGCCATGCCGCAGATGGCCATGCCGCAGATGGCCATGCCGGGCTTCGCCCCGGTCGGCGGGGTCGGAACATGGCAGATCTTCCCCCCTGTGACCGGCATCGGATCATGGGGGCCGCCGCAACCGCTGCCTCCGCTCGTGAGCCCGCCGCTGTTCGCCGCGAACCTCTGGAACCCCCTGCCGGGCGCGACGTCCCGCGGGGTGTCGTTCGCCGAGTGGGAGTCGTACCGGACCGACGTCGCCGGTCGCAACATCCTGGTGACGACCGACGACTCGAACTTCTTCCGGGACCGCTATGGGCTGATCAATGCCAACACCGGAGACATCGACGCGAGCGGTCTGAACGTCATCGACGCCGCCGACTCCGTCATCCGCGGAAGCGAGTCCGCGGACGAGGCGCCCTGGCAGACCATGGCCGCGGCGCTCGTCGACCTGGCGGGCGGCGACGCGGACGCCCCGGACCCCGACCCCGATGACGATGTCGAGAATCCCGACGACGACGAGGACTCCGACGAGCTCAACGAGGCGGAGGAGCCGAACGGTGACGTCCCTCCCGGCACTCCCGCACCAGTCGGGTCGCAGCCATCGCAGGGATCGCCTCCGACATCGCCCGCCGCCCTCGCCGCAGTCGTCCCACCTCCCTACGTTGGGGGCAGCGACGATGACAGCGGGAACGACGGCTTCGACTTCCCGTACGAGTCGTGGGTCGAGCATGCCAACGCCGGAAACGCGACCGCCGTGCACACCGACGAGGGCACCACGCTCGCGTCCGGCTCCGATGCGATCGTCATCGGCGCCGACGGCTACGACGACGACGACAACCGCGCCGTCGGCGAGAACATCGTCATCACACGCGACGACGGCAACGTCGTGATCGGCGGCGTGGGCAACGTCAACGCCCAGATCGGCGACGCCGAGCAGGGCGTGCTCGTCATGGACGTGGATCGCACGTTCATCCAAGGGGGCGGCGCGTACTGACACGACGTGTCCTGGCGGCGCTCCTTCGACGGAGCGCCGCCGGGGATGCGAACCACTGATCCGTGAGGAAGAACGAGGAGAGGCAGTGACCTCGCAAATGCGAGTTCCCGAGATCGAGGTGCCCCTTCCCCTGCTCGGCACCCATGCGAGGGCCGAAGCGGGTGACCTGCTCCAGCGGACGCTCACCGAGCTGGTCGCGCTCTCGTTGATCGGCAAGCAGTTGCACTGGAACATCACCGGACACGAGTTCCGCTCACTCCACCTGCACCTCGACGAGCTCGTCGAGGAATGGCGGACGCTGGCGGACCTGGTCGCCGAACGCGCCGTCTCGATCGGGTTCGCACCGGATGGTCAGGCGTCCGCGGTCGTCGAGCAGGGCGGGGTCGAGCCCGTCGCGTCGGGGACGACCCCGGTCCCGGTGGCGATCCGCCTGCTCGTGTCTCGGATCGCCGCGGCCGACGACTGCGTGCGCGAGCGGGTCGAGAGGCTCGGCGAGATCGATCTCACGTCTCGGGACGTCCTGATCGACGTCACCCGAGCGCTCGAGAGGCAGCTCTGGACCCTGCGTTCCCAGCTCTAGGTCGGTAGCCGACGACGGCCGCTCCCCCGGCACCGGGTCGAGAGATCAGTGCGTCGCGAGAAAGGTGACCCGTCACCCTGGACTTGGACGAGGCCCACGACCATCATCCACGCCGTGGTCGACCCCACGGGCTGACTGCTGATCGAATCCGATTCCCTAGCGGTTCCCCCGATCGCGGAGGTAGACGCGGATGAACATCGTTCTGGTCCACGGCGCGTGGGCAGACGGCTCGAGTTGGAGAGGCGTCATCGGTCGCCTCCAACAAGCCGGCCACAACGTGTCGGCTCCGCAGTTCCCCCTCACGACCTTGGCGAACGACGTGGCCCGGCTGCGTCAGGTGCTCGCCCTCCAGGACGGGCCCACGGTCGTCGCCGCCCATTCCTACGGTGGGCAGATCATGACGGCCCTGGGCACGGACGCTCCGAACGTCGTCGCTCTCGTCTACGTGGCCGGTTTCGGGCTCGACGAGGGCGAATCCATCGGCGCCCTGCTCGCCCAGGGCGAGCCGACGCCCGCACTGGCACAGATCCGCACCGACGATCAGGGCTTCGCCTGGTTGCCTCAGGACGGCTTCCTGGCCCACTTCGCCCCCGACGTGAACCCGGCAGACGCCAGCATCATGTACGCCGTCCAGCAACCTCTGTCGTGGACCACCCTCGAAGACGTGATGGGGACGCCCGCGTGGAAGAACCTCCCCTCGTGGTTCGCGGTGGCGGAGCGTGACGAGGTGATCCCGCCCGACGCCGAGCGCCTGTTCGCACAGCGGATGGGGGCGACCACGGTGGAGATCGCGTCGAGCCACGTCGTGATGGTCTCGCACCCCGACGAGATCGCCGACCTCATCGAGACAGCCGTCGTCGCCGTGAGCGGGTAGCCCCGACAGAACCCCGGGTCAGAACCCTCTGCCCATAGACAGTGTCCGGGGTCAACGCCGGCGGCCCGCCGGGACCGGTCGACCGGTCCCACAGCACCTCGCCCGTCGCGGTGTCGTAGGCCCTCGCCGCGTCGTAGACCACCGTGCCGTCGTTGCTGAGCACGGGCGGGCCGGCTCCGCCCTCGATCGTGGACCAGTTCGGGCAGACGGTGACGTACGAGGTGGCGCCGCAGCTCGTGACCGGGTTCGAGATCGAGTAGCCGCGGAGGCCCGGCCCGAAGGTCCCCGCCCCGCGGTTCAGCCCGCGTCCCGCGTGCACCACCCAGTCCCCCGCCAGCGTCACGGCGTACTGGTCCGGCGGATACCCGTTGAGGGAGGCGTTGAAGCGTCCGAGCGGTTGGGTCTCGCCCGTGGTGAGGTTCCGCACGCTCAGCGAGTCCACGCTGATGATGGGGCCCGGCCCGGTGTCGATCCACAGGTTGGACACGAGGACCGCCCTGTCGCCTTGCATCGCCGCGAGCTCCACCTCGGGGATCGTCCCGGCCACCTCTCCGGTCGCCGCGTCGGCCCGACCCCGACTTCACACGTTGAAGCGGATCTCCATGACGTCGCCGTCGGCGACCTCGTAGTCCTTGCCCTCGACCCGCAGCTTGCCGACGTCGCGGGCCTTGGACCACGAGCCGAGGTCGATCAGCTCGTCCCAGTGGATGACCTCGGCCCGGATGAAGCCCTTCTCGAAGTCGGTGTGGATCACGCCCGCGCACTGCGGCGCCTTCCAGCCGGCCCGGAACGTCCAGGCCCGGGACTCCTTCTCGCCGGTGGTGAAGAACGTGCGCAGCCCGAGCAGGTGGTAGGCGGCGTGGACGAACCGGAGCAGCGCCCCCTCGCCGAGGCCGAGCGCCTCGAGCATCTCGGCCCGCTCCTCCAGGCGTCGAGCTGCGCCGCCTCGGCCTCGAGCTGCACGCACATGCCCAGCACCTCGGCCCGGCCGGCCGAGCTCGTCCTCGACCGGCTTGATGACCGTCGGCGACGTCGTCGAGCTGGTCCTCGCCGACGTTGACGACGGCCAGCACCGGCCGGTTCGTGAGCAGGAAGTACGGCCGCAGCAGCGCCCGCACGTCGGGGTCGAGGTCGCTGCGGTAGAGCGGCGTGCCCTCGGACAGCACCGCCTCGGCCGCGTCGAGCGCGGCCACCTCGTCGGCCAGCGACTTGTCGGCCTTGGCCGCCTTGCGCCGCTTGGTCGACCTGGTTCTCGACCGCTCTCGAGGTCGGCGAGCGTCAGCTCGAGCTCGACCACCCGCAGGTGCTCGAGCGGGTCGGACGGGCCCGGGCACGTCGGCGTCCTCGAAGGCCCGCAGCACGTAGACGACGGCGTCGACCTCGCGGATGTTGGCCAGGAACCGGTTGCCCAGGCCCTCGCCCTTGCTCGCCCCCTCGACCAGGCCGCCGATGTCGACGAACTGCACGCTGGCCGGCACGACGTTGCGGCTGGCGGACATGGCGGCCAGCGCGTCGAGCCGGCTGTCGAGCACCTTGGCCACGCCGACGTTGGGGTCGCGGGTGGCGAACGCGTACGGCGCGGCCAGGGCACCGCCGCCGGCGAGCGCGTTGTACAGCGACGACTTGCCGGCGTTGGGGAGACCGACGAACCCGAACCGTTCCACCCCGGAAGGGTAGTGCCGGGCCGCGGGCAGCCCTCCAACCGGACACGGTCGTGTGAACCGTGGGTGAACGCGCGCCGAGAGCGGCCGGCGCCATGTAGCGTTCCCGCCACGATGGAGCGGGAGATCGTGGTGCGGGGCGTCGGGGAGGCGCGGGCGCTGCCCGATCTGGCGAGCCTCCGCGTCGAGGTGACGGCCGATCGCAAGTCGCAGGACGAGGCCTACGAGGCCCGTGCCGACGTGGCCGCCAAGGTCGACTTCGTGTTCTCGCAGCACGCCAACGCCATCGCCCGCACGACCGTGGCGTCGCTGTGGGTGCAGCCCCGCACGCGCTGGCACCGGGGCGAGGACATCCGCACCGGGTGGCGCGCCAGCCGCACCACGTTCGTCGACGTCGTCGTGCTCGACGCCCTGGGCGTGATCATGTCCGAGGTCGTGGCCGCGGGCGCGTCGGTCACCGGGCCGAACTGGTCGATGGCCTCGACCAACATCGCCTACGACCTCGCCCGCCGCGCCGCCGCCGAGGACGCCCGCCACCGGGCCATCGCCTACTCCGAGGCGCTGGGGCTGACCCTGGGGGACGTCGCCTGGGTCGCGGAGCCCGGCATGCGATCGGGGGAAGCGCCCGTCGGGCTGGCCCCGATGATGGCGCGGGCCGACGCAGCTCCCCCGACCGACAACGAGCTGCTCGAAGACCTCACGCCGTCCGAGCTGACGGTCGAGGTCTCGGTCGAGGTCGGATTCAGCATCCTGTAGGTCGGGCGGAGCGTGCGACACTGAGCGCCGTGCGCCCGGCCGACGCCCTCGATCGCATCGTCTACCTGCTCGACCGTGACCTGGCCGAGTCGACCAAGGTCCGTGCGTTCGCCCGCGCCCGCGACGTGGTGCTCGAGGTGGGCGACGACGAGATCGAGCGGCTGCACGCCGCGGGCAAGCTGACCGACCTGCCCGGCATCGGCCCCAGCACCGGCGGGGTCATCGCCCAGGCCCTCTCCGGCGAGGTGCCCGACTACCTCGCCCGGCTCGAGGACGAGACCGTGATCCCGCTCGGCGACGGCGGCGAGATGCGGGCCGCCCTCCGGGGCGACTGCCACACCCACTCGACGTGGTCCGACGGCGGCGCCCCGATCGAGAAGATGGCCCGCACGGCCATCGCCCTCGGCCACGACTACATGGTCCTCACCGACCACTCCCCCCGCCTGACGATCGCCCACGGGCTCAACCCCAAGCGCCTGAAGGAGCAGCTCGTCGAGGTCGAGGCGCTCAACGTCGAGCTGGCGCCGTTCCGCATCCTGACCGGCATCGAGGTCGACATCCTCGAGGACGGCGCCCTCGACCAGACCGAGGAGCTGCTGGCCCACCTCGACGTCGTCGTGGCCAGCGTCCACTCGAAGCTGCGCATGGAGCGCCGCGAGATGACCCGGCGCATGGTCGCCGCGGTGGCCAGCCCGCACGTCGACATCCTCGGGCACTGCACCGGTCGCAAGGTGGTGGGCCGCGGCCGGCCGCCGTCCGTGTTCGACGCCGACATCGTGTTCGCGGCGTGCGCCCAGTTCGACACCGCCCTCGAGATCAACTGCCGGCCCGAGCGTCAGGACCCGCCCGACGAGCTGCTGGCGCTGGCGCTCGACTGGGACCTGCGCTTCGCCATCGACACCGACGCCCACGCCCCGGGCCAGATGGAGTGGCAGGCCTACGGCTGCGACAAGGCGGCCCGCCACGGCATCGAGCCCGACCGCGATCGTGAACACGATGGCCGCCGACGACCTCGTCGCGTGGGCGGCGTCGCACGCGGCCTGAACCACGGTGCAGCGACGAGGGCCGCTCGGAGACCTCGACCTTGACACCCTTGCCTTGACGCCCTTGCGTCGGTAGCGTGATGCCCGTGACCTCTCCCCGATCACCGCGGCGCACCAACACCCCTGCGGCCGCCCCGGCCGCGGCCGAGGCCTACGTGCGGCGCGTCTCCGATCAGGTCAGCGCCGAGCTGACGCGCCGGGTCGACGCGCTGCGCGCCCAGGGACAGGACGCCGAAGCCCTGGGCGATGCCGACTCGCTGGCGGCCCGCATGCTCGCGGCCGTGCCCGAGCCCTCGCCCTGGGCCGAGCTCGGGCCCTTCTACTCGACGGCCGGCATCGCTCGGGTGCTCGGCGGCATCAGCCGCCAGGCCGTCGAGGAGCGACGCCGCCGGCGCACCATCGTCGCCCTGCGCACCGCCGACGACGTGTGGGTCTACCCCGCGTTCCAGCTCGACGACCGCAACCGGGTCGTGCGGGGCCTGGCCGACGTGCTGGCCCGCTTCCGACCCGCCACGGCCGACGACGAGTGGATGGTGGCCGCCTTCGTCGCCGCCCCGCAGCCCGATCTCGGCGGGCGCACGATCGCCGAGCACCTGGCCGGCGGGCGGCGGGCTGGCCGACGTGGTGGCCCTGGCCGACGAGCGGGCGGAGCGCTGGGCGCTGGTCTCCTGACCCGAGCCCCAGCCCCTGGCGCAACCACGACGTCGTCCCCACGAACTCTGGGACAACGTGGTGGCGTGCCAACCGCAACGTCACGCAGTTCGGCCCGGACGGCGCCCGCCCGCCGCGCGCCGGGGTCACCACTGGCGGTGGGCATGAGCATCCGGGGCGTGCCCGTCTCCCTAGGATGGGCGCCGTGCCCGGAACGTCCCGTCTGCCAACGCGCCCGAGGGCATGACCGACGACGTCAAGCGCCATCCCGACGACCGGCAGCGCCCGAGCATCGGGCCGCCGCCCCCGCCCGACGACCTCGCCGGCTTCCCGGTGTGGCACGTGCACGCCGGCACCGTGCTGTGCCGGGTCACGACGTCGGGCTTCGGGCCGTGGTGGTTCTCCAGCGACGCCCGGGGCCGCTTCGACCTCGCCCCGCCTCGAGGCACCTGCTACCTGGCCGACGACGAGATCGCGGCCCTGCTCGAGGTGCTCGGTCCGGTGACGGTGGTCAGCCCCCGGTGGGCGGGCCGTCTGAGCATGTGGCACCTGGGGCTGACCCGGCAGTGCACCGCGGCCGACACGACCGTCCGTGCGGCCCGCGGGTTCGGGATGACGGGCGAGCTGGCCAGCATGACGCCCTACGCCGTGCCGCAGCAGTGGGCCGCGGCGTTCGCGGCCGCCCGCTACGAGGGCGTGCGCTACCGGGTCCGTCACGACCCCTCGGGCGGGCGAGCGCTCGCCCTGTTCGGCGCGGCGGGCGAGCGGCGCTGGCCCCGCGGGCGCCGGCAGGACGTGGGCGAACAGCTGCTGGCCCGCCTGGCCCAGGAGACCGGGATCCGGGTGGCGTCGGTCCCGACCGTGACCGATCTGGGAGACATATGGGACTGACCCCGCCGCCGCCCGCCCGCCGCGACGACACCGCCGACGTCGTGCACGGCGTCACGGTGCCCGACCCGTACCGCTGGCTGGAGGACGCCGGCACCCCCGACACGAAGGCGTGGGTGACGGCCAGCAACGACCGCACCCGGGCCGCGCTCGACGACCGGCCCGGACGCGACGCGCTCGTACGCCGGTACACCGAGCTGTTCTCCGCCGGGGCCGCCGGGGCACCGTCGATCCGGGGCGGCCGGCTGTTCTCGATCGACCGCTGGGGCGACCTCGAGCAGGCGGTGCTCGTGGTGCGCGACCTCCACGGCGACCGCGTCCCCGCGTCGCGCACGCTGGTCGACCCCCACGCCCTCACCGGCGACCCGACCGCGGCGCTCGACTGGTACTCCCCGTCGGTCGACGGGCGTCTCGTCGCCTTCGGGACCTCGACCGGCGGCGACGAGCGCAGCACGCTCCGCGTCGTCGACGTGGCGACCGGCGAGCTGCTGGGCGACGCCATCGCCCACACGCGGGCGGCCTCGGTGGCCTGGCTGCCCGACGGCTCGGCCTTCGCCTACACGCGCTACCCCGACCCCGCCGCGGTGGGCGACGACGAGGCCAACTACAACCGCACGGTCTGGTGGCACGTGCTCGGCGACGATCCCGGGCACGACGAGCTGGTGTTCGGCGACCTGCCCGACCGCACGGCCTGGCCGTCGGTCGAGCTGTCGCGCGACGGGCGCTGGCTGGTCGTGGAGGTGTCGCTCGGCTGGACCCGGGTCGACGTCCACCTGATCGACCGCACCACCGGCGCCCGCACCACGGTGATCGAGGGGGTCGAGGCCATCTCGTCGTTCACCGTGGTCGACGACCGGCTGGTCGGCACCACCACGCTCGACGCACCGAGGGGCCGCGTCGTGGCGGCTCCGCTCGCGTCGCCCACGCCCGAGCACTGGGCGACCGTCGTCCCCGAGTCGGACGACGTCGTCGAGGGCCTGGCCGTGACCCGGTCGTCGCTGCTGGTGGCGTCCACCCGGTCGGCGTTGTCACGACTCACGCGCCTGCCCCGCACGGCGGCGGCCGCGGCCGCACCCGTCACCGCCGGCGACATCACCGAGATCACGCTGCCCGAGCCCGGATCGCTCGCCGGGGTGGCCGGCGACCGCGACAGCGAGACCGCCGTGGTCGCCTTCACCTCCTGGGCGCGCCCGACCGAGCTGTGGCGCTGGGCGCCCGACGCCCCGATCGACGACCCCGCGGACGAGGACGACGGCCGCGGCCTGGTCCGGTGGAGCGACCTGCCCTCGCCCGTCGACCCGGCCGGCTACGCCGTCGGTGTCGACCGCTATCCCTCGACCGACGGCACCGAGATCACCCTGTTCACCGTGCGGCGGGCCGACGTCACACCCGGCCCGTCGACGCCCACCGTGCTGAGCGGCTACGGCGGCTTCGCCGTCACGATGAGCCCCGCCTACAGCCCGTCGGCGGTCGCCGTGGCCGACGACGGGGGCGTCTACGCCGTCGCCTGCATCCGCGGCGGGTCGAGGCCGGCGAGGACTGGCACCGGGCCGGCATGCGCGAGCACAAGCAGCAGGTCTTCGACGACTTCGCCGCCGCCGCCGACTGGCTGGTGGCCGAGGGCCGCACCGGCCGCGACCACCTGGCCGTGCGGGGCGGCAGCAACGGCGGGTTGCTGGTCGCGGCCACGCTCACCCAGCGGCCCGACGCCTGCCGGGCGGTCGTGTGCTCGGTGCCGCTGACCGACATGGTGCGCTTCCCGCGCTTCCTCATCGCCCGGTTGTGGACCCCCGAGTACGGCGACCCCGACGTGGCGGAGGAGTTCGCCTGGCTGTGGGCCTACTCGCCCTACCACCACCTCGTCGAGGGCACGTGCTACCCCGCCACGCTGGTGCTGACCGGCGAGGAGGACAGCCGGGTCGACCCCGCCCACGCCCGCAAGTTCGGTGCCGCCCTGGCCGCGGCCACGAGCTGCGGCGAGGCGCAGCCCGTGCTGGTGCGGGTCGAGTCACGGGCCGGTCACGGCCAGGGGAAGCCCGCCTCCAAGCAGGCCGACGAGGCCGCCGACGTGCACACCTTCCTGCGCTGGCAGATCGGCCTGGGCGATGCCTGACGACGTGACCGACGACGTGACCGACGACGTCTTCGCCCGCCTGCGCGCCGCGGCGGCGACGGTGGCCGACCGGGCCACCACCGTGCACATCGACCGCGAGGCCCTCGACCGGCTGGCGTCGACCGTGGCGCCCGACGAGCCGCCTCTGCTGCCCGAGGAGGTGCCCGGGGGTGACGAGGAGGCCATGGCCGCCGAGGTCGTGGCGTGGAACGCGGTGAACTTCGGCTCGGGGTGGTTCCCACAGCTGCACAAGCGGCCGGGGCTGTCCGGGGCCCGCTCGCTCGCCGAGGCCCTGGCCGACCACGTCGCCGCGGCCGGACCCCCGACGGCCGACTGGCTGGCCGAACGTCGATGCCGCCACCTGCGCGTCGGTGTTCGAGCAACCGCACCCCGGACCGGTCGACGACCTGCTCGAGCTGTTCGCGCAGGCCTGGCGCGACCTCGGGACCTTGCTGACCGAGCGCTACGACGGGTCGGCCGCCACCCTGGTCCGCTCGGCGGGCGGGTCGGCTGCGGCCCTCGTCGACACGCTCGGGGCGATGCCGCTGGCCCACGACGTCGCCACCTACGGCGAGGGGGCCTCGGCCGTCGAGGTGCCGTTCTACAAGCGGGCCCAGATCACCGTGTCCCACCTGGCGCGGGCCTACGAGGGTCGGGGCCTCGGCCGGTTCGACGACGTCGACCGGCTGACCGCCTTCGCCGACAACCTGGTCCCCCACGTGCTGCGGATGTCGGGCGCCCTCGTCTACGACCGCGGCCTGGCCGCCCGCATCGACGGCGGCGACCTGCTGCGGCCGGGCTGCCCCGAAGAGGTCGAGATCCGCGCCTGCGGGCTGCACGCGGTCGAGCTGCTGGCCGGCGCGACCGGGATGACGCCGGCGACGATCGACCACCACCTGTGGCAGCAGGGCCAGAGCCCCGAGGTCAAGGCCGTGCCCCGCCACCGCTGCCGCTCCTCCTGGTACTGAGCGGTCGTGCCGGCGGCGTCCGCCCGGTGCGGTCGCGGGTGTAGCGTCCGCGTGGATGGGGCCGGAGAGCAACCCGCTCGTCGAGATCGAGATCGGCGACGACCCGATCACCTGGGCGTCGCTCGGCTTCACGGTCGGCGACGACGACGTCGCCCGGGTCGGGCGGGTGGGCATCCGCCTGGCCGGGGCGGGCGACAAGCGGGGCCGCGGCATCCTCGGGTGGACGCTGGCCACCGGGGCGCCGGCCGGCGACGTCGACGGCCTGCCGACCGACTACGCCGTCGCCTCCGACGACGGCCCCGGGGCGGGTGACGGTCCGGTGCACGCCGGCCCGGCGCCGGCGCCTCCGCCTCCCCCGCATCCCAACGGCGTCGTCTCCATCGACCACATCGTGGTCATGACGCCCGACCTCGACCGCACCACCGAAGCACTCGGGGCCGTCGGCCTCGAGGCCCGGCGCACCCGCGAGGCCGGTGGCGGGCGCCGACAGCGGTTCTTCCGCCTGGGCGAGGTGATCCTCGAGGTCGTCGGGCCGGCCGCGCCCGCGGGCGACGGGCCCGCCACCTTCTGGGGCCTCGCGTTCACGGTCGCCGACATCGACGCCACGGCCGCTCACCTGACCGGCCGCATCGGCGCGCCGAAGGCCGCCGTGCAGAACGGGCGGCGGATCGCCACGCTGCGGGCCGGCGACGAGGTGTCGGTGCCGATCGCCGTGATGTCCGCCGCCCCGCCCCCGGGCGGCGGCACCGGGCCCTCCGCCGAACGTCCCGGCGGGGCCGTCGGGTCCGACGGATAGCCTGCCGACGCCATGCTCGACCACGTCTTCACCGATGCCATCGGCGCGCTGCGCGACTCTCTCGAGCGCGCCTTCCTCGAACGGCAGGCCTTCGAGGAGCGGTTCCAGGTCGACGTCCTGCTCGGCGACGTGACCTGGGAGACGTCCTACGGGCTCCCCGGCGAGGGCCTCCCGCCCCGGGTGCAGGCCGACCTCACGCTCGACTGGCCGACGTGGGCGCAGACCGCCTACCGGTCGTGGTACATCGGCGAGCCGTTCAACGACCCGCCGCGCATCGAGATCGAGATCGTCGTGCGGGTGCAGCGGCTGGCCGAGGCGCCCGACCCCAAGCTGGTGCTGGCCGTCCTGCCCGAGGCCAGCGCGCCGATCGGGTCCGAGCGGCTCGAGCGCTCGGGCCCGACGATCGAGACGGTGTGCTCGGCCGACCTCGACGAGCGCGAGTACGCCATCGAGGTGTCCTACGAGGGCAGCTACGAGCTCGACGAGGCCACGCTCGAGGACGGCACGATCCTCGACGACCACCTCAGCGCCATGGGCGGCTGGATCGCGTCGACCCTGGTGAAGCTGGGCGACCTGACCATGCCGTTCCTGCCTCCCGTCGACGACGGCCACTGACGGCGGCACAGCCGCGCCGGGCGGTCCGATCGGGGCCGCCGCGGCGTCTCCCGGTAGGTTCGCCGCCATGTCCGAGACCGACGTGCTGACGCTCGACGTGACCGACCGGGTCGCCACCGTGACGCTGAACCGTCCCGGTGCCCGCAACGCCCTCAACCGCGAGCTGCGCAGCGCGCTCCATCGCACGGTCCGCGACCTCGACGCCGACGACGGCGTCGACGTGGTCGTCCTCACCGGCGCCGACCCGGCCTTCTGCGCCGGGCTCGACCTCAAGGAGCTGGGCTCGGGCGCCGCGGCGTCGGTCGAGGCGCTCGGCCACGACGACCGCCCGCCGCAGGAGCGCGGGCCGTTCCCGCTCATCGCCAAGCCGGTCATCGGGGCGATCAACGGCGTCGCCATCACCGGCGGGTTCGAGCTGGCCCTGCGCTGCGACTTCCTCGATCGCGTCCGAGCGGGCCGCCTTCGCCGACACCCACGCCCGGGTCGGCATCATGCCCGACTGGGGCCTCACCGTCCTGCTGCCCCAGGCCGTCGGCGTGCGCCGGGCCCGCGAGCTGTCGGCCACCGGCAACTTCCTCGACGCGGCCACCGCGCTGGCGTGGGGCCTGGTCAACCACGTCGTGCCGCACGACCAGCTGCTGCCGACCGCGCACCAGCTGGCCGCCGACATCGTGTCGAACGACCAGCCGGGTGTGCGCCGCGTGCTGCGCACCTACGACGAGGGCGCCCTGCTCAACGCGGGCGACGCGTGGCTGCTCGAGACCACGGTGGCCGCCGAGTGGCAGGGTGCCGGGGCTCGACCCGGCGGCGATCGAGGCGCGCCGGGCCGCGGTGACCCAGCGCGGGCGCTCCCAGGTCTAGCGAGCGTCATCCGGGCGGCCCACCGGTCACGCGGGCGACAGCGTCAGCCACCCTCCGCGCCGTCGTGCGCGCGTCGAGTGCTTGACCCGGCAGGGGCGCGGCGGAATCCTTCCACGCGCACGGCTCTCCCCCGCTCCCCCGCCCAACGGAGACGCTCGTCATGTCGCAGACGCCTCGTCCGCTGGCTCGGCCGCCGTGCTCGCGGCCCTCGCGATCGGCGCGTCCGGCGCCTGCCACAAGCCGCCGAGCGCCGAGACCCGCAGCTACTACATGGGGCGGCTCCGACGACGCCTCCGCCGCGCAGCTCGGCTGCTTCCAGGCCGACAAGAGCGGCCGGATGACGCTGTTCTTCGGCGCGCCGACCACGGTCCGCGGCGGGTACGGCGCCACCCTGTGGGGTGCGCCCGACCTGACCATCCACGAGATCGGCGAGCGCATCAAGAGCGTCGTGCGCGGCTTCGCCTACTGCCGGCAGAACGCCAGCCACCGGCTGCTCATCGGCATGGGGACGAGCAACAGCGCCATCGACGGCAAGGACGACGCCTGGCTGCGGGCCCACGGCGACCTGTGGTCGCGCACCGTCGAGGCCCTCGCCGCCTGGGTGAACCGCTACTACCCCGGCTACGCCGCCGATCACCGGCGCGTGGGACGTCGAGCCGTCGTGGTCGACGTTCCAGAAGGCCGAGCAGTGGATGCACGGCTACGACGACTACCGCGGGCGCCCAGATCCTGTACGCCAACTCGTCGGCCGACGGCTGCTCCACCAGCTCGGCCGCCAACGCCGCGTGCAACAACGGCTGGACGCAGCAGTACGTCTGGCACCTGTCGTGGGACCACGACCCGGCCATCCCGATCCCGCAGATCTACACCAACAGCGGCAACCAGGCCCGGCAGTGGCAGCTGATCGACCTCTACGGCACCACGGTCACGGCGCGACGGCATGTACTTCTACGGCTCGATGACGCAGTACGGCGCCTGCATCCAGGTGGGCGGCTGCCCGACCACCGACAACACCCCGCACCAGGGCCACGACCAGCTCCTCTGGTACCTGCAGCAGCGACGCCCGGACCTCCCAGGCCGAGCTCGACACGATGACCGACATGAACTGGAACTCGTGAGGGAGCGCGCCATGGACCGCGACACCACCGGCCTCCGACCGCCCGCCGACCGGTGGCGCGATCCCCACGCCGCCGGCGGGGCGCGGTGCTGGCCGCCGCGCTCGTGCTCACCGCGGTCGGCGGCGTCGGCCGCCGCCAGCGCCGCCCTGAGCGAGCCGGCGCCGATCGCCCGTCGAGGAGGACCTCCAGGCCGCAGATCGACGGCATGGTCGGCCTCGGGGATGCCCGCCGACCACCCCAAGATCGAGCCTGCTGCAGGAGCAGCTGGCGACCGCTCCGGGCCGGGGACGTCGGCCGACGCGCCGCCGCGAGCCGGGCGTCGACGTCGCCGCCGCCCTCGAGGCGGCCGAGGCCGAGGAGGCGACCGAGGACGCGGGCGCCGCGGCGCGGGCGGTGGTCCCCGCCGGCGACGCCGCCACCGTCGCCGAGCCGGCGTGGGAGTCGGGCGCCGTCGAGTGCGAGCCCGTCCCCGGCCTGCTCAGCGCCGCCGACGTCGCCGAGGCGGTGTGCGTCAGCGTGCCCCAGCCCGACGGGACGAGCCGCTACGTGGCCGTCGGCCCGGACGGGACCGTGCGCTCGGTCCTGTTCGGGCCCGGACGGGACGGTGCGGCGCCTCGACGACGCGTCGGTCGGCGCCCCGTGCCCCGCGGGTCCACCGTCACGCCGACGCCCGCAGGGCGACCTCGACCGTGGTGCCGCCGGGCCGGGCGCCGCTGACCGTCGACGTGCGCTGACGTCCGACACGCCGACGCCGCCGACGTCGACGTGCGCCACCGTCGAGCGCCCCGACGTCCGCCCGTGCCGTCGGCCCGGTCCGTACCCTGAGCCCCATGCTCGACGACAAGATCCGTGCGCTCGCGACCGACGGGAAGAACTTCGCGGCGGTGACCACGCTGATGCCCGACGGCACGCCCCAGACCACGCCCCTCTGGATCGACGCCGACGACGAGCACCTGCTGCTCAACACCGAGGTCCACCGGCAGAAGTTCAAGAACGTGTCCCGCGACCCGCGGATGACCGTCACGATCATCGACGCCGCCAACCCCTACTCCTACGGCGAGGTCCGCGGCGAGGTCGTCGAGACGGTCACGGGCCCCGAGGCGCGTGCCCACATCGATGCGCTCTCCCAGAAGTACAAGGGCACCGACTACGGCAACCCGATCCAGTCCGAGCGGGTGATCCTGAAGGTGGCGCCCCACCGCCAGTTCACCCGCTGAGCGGCGTCAGGGCGACGCAGGCGTCAGAGCAGCGCGACCTCGGGCCGGGCCCCGATGTGGCCGATGACCTCGGTCGCGGCCAGCGATCCGAGCTCGCCGCACTCGGGCAGCGGGCGACCGCTGGTGTAGCCGAACAGGAACCCGGCCGCGTACAGGTCGCCGGCGCCGGTGGTGTCGACCACGTCGACCGGGTGGGCCGGGACCTCGTAGGTCTCGGGGCCCGGCCACCACCACCGAGCCCTTGTCGGACAGCGTGATGCAGGCCACGGCCACCTCGGCCCGGGCCCGCTCGACCGCGGCGCCGACCTCGTCGCAGCCCCACAGGGCGCAGGCCTCGGACTCGTTGGCGAAGAGGATGTCGATGCGCTCGCGCACGAGGGGCAGGAAGTCGTCGTGGTGGCGCTCGACGCAGAACAGGTCGGACAGCGTCAGCGCCACCTTGCGGCCGGCGTCGTGGGCGAACCCCGAGGCCGTCCAGTAGGCCTCCTTCGACTCGGGCCGGTCGAACAGGTAGCCCTCGAGGAACGTGACCTGGGCGGCGCGGACCAGGTCGGCGTCGACGTCGGCGGGACCGAAGTAGGCCGACGCCCCCAGGTAGGTGTTCATCGTGCGGTGGGCGTCGGGCGTCACGACGATCAGGCAGCGGCCCGGTCGACGGGCCCTCGGTGGCCGGCTTGTTGTGGAACGTGACGCCCTGCGAGCGCAGGTCGTGGGCGAACACGGCGCCGAGCTGGTCGTCGAACACCCGGCCCATGTAGGCGGCGTTCCCGCCGAAGCTCGCCACGCCCGGCGATCGTGTTGGCCGCCGATCCGCCCGACATCTCGATGCCCGGCCCCATGGCGGCGTACAGCTCCTCGGCGCGGTCGGTCTCGATGAGCGTCATCGCGCTCTTCACCAGGCCGTGGGCGGCGATGAACTCGTCGGTCTCGTGCGAGAGCACGTCGACGAGCGCGTTGCCGATGCCGACCACGTCGAGGGTGGCGTCTGCGGTCATTCGGGCGAAGCTAGTCAATGAGGGCCGATGAGGTTTCAGGCGGCGTCGACGAGCCGCCGCCGACCGGGAGTGTGCCCGCGTCGGGGCCGATCGCAATCGTGGTCGCGGCGATCCCTGCAGTCGGTACGGTGCAGGCCCGTGTCCTCTCCCGAGCCGTCTCCGAGAACCCGCACCGCCTGCCCCGCACGGTCGTCCCCCGCCGCTACGACCTGACGCTCGAGCCCGACCTGGCCGCGGCCACCTTCGCCGGAACCGAGGCCGTGGCGGTCGACGTGGTCGAGCCCACGGCCACGGTGGTGCTCAACGCCCTCGAGCTCGAGATCGACGAGGCCGCGGCCGAGGTCGGCGGCGAGCACCTCGCCGCCACCGTCACGCTCGACGCCGAGGCCGAGCGGGCCACCCTCGACGTTCGACCGCCCGCTGCCGGCGGGCGAGGCCGTCCTCCACCTGCGCTTCCGCGGCGTGCTCAACGACAAGCTCGTCGGCTTCTACCGCTCGACGTTCACCGACGACGACGGCGTCGAGCGGGTGCTCGCCACCACGCAGATGGAGGCCACCGACGCCCGCCGGGCGTTCCCGTGCTGGGACGAGCCCGACGTCAAGGCCGTGTTCGCCGTGACCCTCGTCGTGCCCGACGACCTGCTCGCGGTCGTCCAACGCCGGCGAGATCGGCCGCGAGCCGGCGGGCGACGGGAAGGTGGCGGTGCGCTTCGCCGACACGATGCCGATGTCGACCTACCTGGTGGCGTTCGTCGTCGGCCCGCTCGACGCCACCGACGCGGTCGACGTCGACGGCAAGCCGCTGCGCGTCGTCTGCCCCGCCGGGCAAGGAGCACCTCGCGCGACTTCGCCCTCGAGGTCGGCGAGTTCGCCCTGCGCTTCTTCACCGACTGGTTCGGCATCGTCTACCCGGGCGACAAGCTCGACCTCGTCGCCATCCCCGACTTCGCCTTCGGGGCCATGGAGAACCTGGGCTGCGTCACGTTCCGCGAGCGCTACCTGCTGGTCGACCCCGCCACGGCCACCCAGGCCGAGCTGCAGGCGGTCGTCGACGTCATCGCCCACGAGATCGCCCACATGTGGTTCGGCGACCTCGTGACGATGAAGTGGTGGAACGGCATCTGGCTGAACGAGGCGTTCGCCACGTTCATGGAGATGACCTGCACCGACGCCTTCCGGCCCGAGTGGCAGCGCTGGGTCGACTTCGGGCTGTCGCGCTCGGCCGCGTTCGACACCGACGCGCTCGCCGCCACCCGGCCGATCGAGTACCCGGTGGTCTCGCCCGCCGACGCCGACGGCATGTTCGACGTCCTCACCTACGAGAAGGGCGCGTCGGTCGTGCGGATGCTCGAGCAGTACCTCGGCGCCGACCGCTTCCGGGCCGGCATCCGCCGCTACATGGCCCGCCACCAGTACGGGAACACCGAGACGACCGACCTGTGGGACGCCATCGAGGCCGAGACCGGCGAGCCGGTGCGCCGCATCGCCGAGTCGTGGATCTTCCAGGGTGGCTTCCCCGAGGTCAGCGTCGAGCGCGGGGCGACGGCGCCGAGCTGCGGTTCTCGCAGCGCCGGTTCACCTACGGCGCCGCCGACGACGGCAGCCCGGTGGGCGGTCCCGCTCGTGGTCGGGCTACCGTGACCGCGCCAGGCCGAGGCCGTCGTCCAGCGAGCCTGCTCGAGGGCGACGAGATCGCATCGGCATCGACGACGGCGCCGACGGACGAGCCGCGGTCCCGTGGGTCAACGCCAACCTCGGCGCCCACGGCTTCTACCGGGTCCGCTACGCGCCCGACCTGCTCGACGCCCTGCTCGCCGACCTCGGCGACCTCACGCCGCTCGAGCGGTACACGCTGGTCGACGACGCCTGGGCGTCGGTGCTGGCCGGCACCGTCGACGCGGCCGACGTTCGTGACCACCGCCGAGCGCTTCGTCGACGAGCGCGACCTGTCGGTGTGGGAGCGCATCACCGGCGGGCTGTCGATCCTCGACCGCCTCGTCGACGGCGACGCCCGCGACGCGCTGCACGGCCGCGTGGCGGCGCTGGTCGGTCCGGTGCGCGCCGAGCTGGGCGCCGACGCCGACCCGGGCGAGGACGACCGCACCCGCACGCTGCGCGGCGTGCTCCTCCAGGCCGCCGCACTGCTGGGCGACGACGTGGCCGCCCAGGAGCGGGCGGCCGACCTGCTCGACCAGTTCCTGGCCCACCCGCCGAGCGTCGACCCCAGCCTGGCCTCCCCCGCCCTCGTGGTGTGTGCGACGTTCGGCGACGTGGCCCTGCACGAACGGCTGGTCGCCGCCTTCCACGGCGCCGCCAACCCGCAGGACCGGCAGCGCCTGCAGCTGTCCCTCGCCCGCTTCCGGTCGCCCGAGGCCCTGCAGCGCACCCTCGACATGACGCTGTCGGGCGACATCCGCACGCCAGGACGCGCCCTACCTGCTGGGCGAGACGGTCACCAACCGCGACAACGCCGCGCTGGCGTGGAACTTCGTGGCCGTCGCACTGGGACGACATCGAGCAGCGGTTCCCGGCCAACAGCCTGTCCCGCCTCGTGGGCGGCATCCGCTCGATCCGCGACCGCGACCTCGCCGAGAAGGTCACGGCGTTCCTCGACGAGCACCCGATCCCCCAGGGCGACAAGCAGGTGCGCCAGCACATCGAGCGCATGGGCGTGACGGTCGCCCTGGCCGAGCGCGAGTCGCCCCGCCTCACCGCGTCCCTCACGCTCCTGAGCACCCCCGAGACCGATTTCCCCGCGAGATCGGCCGCTGGAGCGGCCGATCTCGCGGGGGAAATGCTGGTGGGGGTGGGGCGGCTTGCGCTCTGGGTGGTCGAGCGGCGACCATCACGGGCGCCGACGGCGAGTGTGGTGTCCTCTGGGGCGCACGCTGAGGACTCGCTGCCGCACAACCACGATGGATCACCCTCCGCTCGAGATCCCGCGCCTGCGGGCCATGGCCCGCCACGCGGTGCCGAACCTGATCGAGGCCAGCGTCATCCCGCTGGTCGTCTTCTACGGCGCCCTGTGGACGGTCGGGGTGTGGGGCGGGCTCGTCGCCGCGCTGGCCTGGTCGTACACCGCGGTCATCCGCCGCGTCGTGACCCGCACGCCGGTCCCCGGCCTGCTGCTGCTCGGCGTCATCGGCATCACCGCACGCACCCTCGTCGCCCTCGTGTCGGGCAGCGTGTTCGTCTACTTCCTGCAGCCCACGCTCACGACGGTGCTGGTCGGCGCGGTGTTCCTGCTGTCGGTGCCCGCCGGCCGGCCGCTGGCCGAGCGGCTGGCCGGCGACTTCTGCCCGCTGCCCGCCACCTTCATGGGCTCCCCGCCGGTGCGCCGGTTCTTCGCCCGCATCACCATCCTGTGGGCGTTCGTGCAGCTCACCAACGCCGCGGTCAGCCTCTGGCTGCTCGCCACGCAGTCGGTCGAGACCTACGTGCTCGCCCGCACGGTGCTGTCGTGGGTCCTGACCGGCGGTGCCGTCCTGGCGTCGACCTGTACTTCAAGCGCTCGATGCGCCGGCACGGCATCACGATCCACTGGCGGGCGGCCCCCCGTGCCGCGTGACGTCGGCACCCCTCACGCTGCGCACCGCCGACGGGATCACGCTGACGGCCGACGCCTGGCTTCCCGCCGAGACGCGCCCGCGTCGGCCGTGGTGCTGGCCCACGGGTTCACCGCCCACCGGCGCGACCCGTCGGTGATGGCGATGGCCCACGACCTGCGCGACGCCGGCCACGCGGTCGATCGTCCCCGACATGCGCGGCCACGGCCAGTCCGGCGGGCTGTGCTCGCTCGGTGACCGCGAGGGGCTCGACGTGGCCGCGGCGGCCGCCGCCGCTCGGGACCTGGCGCCGCGCGTGGTCCTCGTCGGCGCCTCGCTGGGCGCCATCGCCGTGTTGCGCCACGGCGTCGACGACCCCGACCTGGCCGGCGTCGTGACCGTCAGCTCGCCCGCGCAGTGGAAGCTGCGCAGCCCGCGTGCCGCCTTCGCGGCCGTGCTCACCCGCACCGGCGCCGGCCGGCGCCTCGCCCGGCGCCTCGGCGCCCGCCTCGATCCCACCTGGCGCTGGTCCGAGCCGCCCGAGGCCCTCGCCGGACGCCTGGCCGTGCCGCTGGCGGTCGTGCACGGCACCGGCGACCGGTTCATGCCGACGTCCGAGGCCGAGATCCTGCACGCGTCGGGCGCCCGCCCGCCCGGCGGACGTCCTGCGCCACCGCCGCCTCGACCTCGTGCCCGACATGGGGCACGCCTTCTGCACCCGGGGCCTGGATGCCGTCACCGACGCGGTGGCCTGGTGCCTGGCCCAGGACGTGGTGGCCGAGGCGGCCTGACCCCGGGCCGATCGGCGGTCGGCCTCAGAGGCCGAGCAGATGGGGCGCTCGGCACAGCCCACGCGGGGGATTTGGTGGTCGACCCCCAGCTCCACAGCCGGCCGACAGGCAGCACGCGAGCGGCAACCCGAGACGGCGTGACCTATCCGCGTACGTTCTCAGCGCTCCCAGGGAGCGGTCTCGCCCATCTTGGCGTAGTACTTCGCCAGGTGGGACTTGACCCGGTCGATGTCCTTCTTCGGCAGGTCGACGCCGCCGCGGGCGCCCTGCACGACGTTGCCGGCCGCCATGATGCCGCGGGGCACCGCCTCGAGCCGACCGTCGACGACGTCGGCGATCAGCAGCTTGTAGGCCCCGAACTCGTCCTTCTGGTCGGCGTCGTACCAGACGTGCTCGTCGCGGTACTTCGCGTTCGGCTTGTCCTCGGCGCCCGCCCAGCGCCGGACGCGCTTGTCGGCGGCGTCGCCGTCCCACGAGCGGTCGCGGTCGGCCAGCGGCAGATCCTGGAAGCTGGTCACAGCCATGGGGTGCTCCCTTCTCGGCGGGCCCGCCTGACGCGCGCGGTACCCGCTCGTGCCGGCCGTGACACCAGCAGACCGCGCCCGGCAGCGGCACCGGCACCGGCACCGGCGGTCAGACGAGGAACAGGACGAGCAGGACCTGGCCGAGGTGGTAGGTCACCATCACGGCCAGGTCGCCCCACGGGCGGGCCTCGACGAAGCGGCCCCACCCGATCAGGGCGTCCGAGGCGTAGAACAGGCCGCGCGCCCGCGATGGCGAGCGGCGCGCCCGTGCCGACGGCGCACACGAGCATCGCCGAGATGACCCCCATGTAGGCGAGCACCGGCGGGCCGAGCGCGGGCTCGGTGCGACGGACTCCCGCGACGATCCGCGCCCCGACGAGGGCGAAGGCGACGGCGACCACCACGAGGCCGACGACGACGCCGAGCGGTTCGAGGCCCGAGCAGGACGAGGCCGACGACGTAGGCGACGTGGGCCAGCAGGAACGACCCGAGGCCCGGCACGAACAGGTCGCCGGGCAGCATCAGGAACACGTCGCCGGCCAGCGACATCACCAGCGCGACCACGAACCACGTGCGCACCGCCGGGTCGTCGGGGTCGAGCGCCAGCGCGGTGGCCGTCAGCAGCACCAGCGTCAGCGGCTTGAACACGTACCGCATCACCTGGTGGCCGTGGTGCACCGCCAGTCCAGTCGATGACGGCCGACACGAGGGTGAGGGCGAGCAGGACCCCGGCGGCTGCGGTCATCGGGCCGTCATCGTGATCATCGAGGGCCTGCAGTGCCTGTGGACCTCGCTCGGCCCGGTCACGCGGGCGCCGCCTGGGCCTGCGCAGGCCTCGTCCCAGGCGGCGCCGCGCTCGACGAGGTCCCGGAACGTCACCAGCAGGCCGGGCCGGTTCATGGCCAGCACCCCGACGAGCCGGTCGCCCCGCCGGTACAGCGCCACGAAGCGGCGCTCGTCGGTCGAGCCGTCGACCACCCGCACCTCGTCGGCGCCCGGACGAGCGGCCCGCCAGCTGGATCTTGCGGTCGTACTGGTCGGACCAGAACCACGGCACCGGGTCGTACGGCGCGGTCGAGGCCGGGTCGTCGGCCGGATCGCCCGCCAGGTCGGCCAGCAGCCGGCGGGCCGCGTGCTCGCCCATGGCGATGGCGTTGTCCCAGTGCTCGACCCGCATCAGCTCGCCGAAGCGGTGGCTCGGCCAGCGGGCCACGTCGCCGGCGGCCACGATGCCCGGGGCGGCGAGGGTGGTGGCGTCGCACACGAGCCCGTCGTCGAGCGCCAGCCCCGAGCCCTCGAGCCAGCCGGTGTTCGGCGAGACGCCGATGCCGACGACCACCAGGTCGGCGTCGACCAGCGTGTCGTCGGCCAGCCGGACGTGGGTGACGCGGTCGCCGCCCTCGAACCCGGCGACGCCGACGCCGAGGCGCAGGTCGACCCCGTGGTCGCGGTGGAGCTCGCCCATCACGGCGCCCATCTCGTCGCCGAGCGCCCGTCCGAGCGGCACCGGCAGCGCCTCGAGGATCGTGACGTCGCAGCCGGCGGTCCGACAGGTCGCCGCCACCTCGGCCCCGATGAAGCCCGCCCCGACGACCACGACGCGCCGGACCCCGCCGTCGAGGGCGGCCCGCACGGCGAGCGCGTCGTCGATCGTGCGCAGCGTGTGGACCCCGGCCAGCGACTCGGTTCCCGGCAGCTCCCGGGGTGTGGCCCCGGTGGCGACCACCAGACCGTCGAACGCCACGTCGTCGTCGCCCAGCACCACCCGCCGGCTGGCCGAGGTCGAGGCCGGTGGCACGGACGCCGAGCCGCCAGTCGAGGTCGAGCCCGGCCAGGCCGTCGGGGTGGGTGACCGAGCAGCGCGGTGCGCTCGAGCGGCCACGCGCCGGCGAGCACCTGCTTGGACAGCGGCGGCCGGTCGTACGGCTCGCGGGTCTCGTCGCCGACGACGGTGATCGTCCCCGCGAACCCCTGGTGCCGCAGCTCCTCGGCCGCCCGCAGCCCGGCCAGCGACCCGCCGACGACGACGATGCGCCGGCCGGCGTCGCCCGTGCTCACGTGTGCCTCGTCGGACAACGTTCGTTCCGCCACGGCGAGTCAGATTCGTTGCTGGCAAGGACGCAGGACGAAGGCACAGCGGTCCTACGCCGAGGACGAGGACGCCGCCAGCGGCGAATTCTGACCGGCGTGGCGGGGCGCAAACGTTGTCCGACGAGGCACCACTACTCGTCGACGACCGTGATGGCGGCCTTCGGGCAGCGCCGGGCCGCCTCGTCGACCTTCTCCCGCAGCTCGTCGGGGGGCGTCTCGTCGAGGACGTACAGGAAGTCGTCGTCGCGGACCTCGAACACCTCGGGCGCCGCCTCCATGCAGCGGGCGTTGCTCTCACACAGGTCGAAGTCGACCACCACGCGGTAGCCCATCGGGCGCCTCCCTCCGTCGGCTCTCACTGACCGAGGAGAACCTAGTTCCCCGCCCGAAGGTCAGGCGGATAGCGTCGCCCGGCATGGTGGCCCCGGCGGTGGCGAGCTCCGACATCTCCGAGATGAGCCGGCGCGACGCCCGGCGGGTGGCGCTGGCCGCCCAGGGATTCACCGAGCGGCGCCCGACGGGCCGGGTCGACAGCCGCCACTTCCGCAAGGTGCTCGACCGGCTCGGCACGGTGCAGCTCGACTCGGTGAACGTCCTCACCCGCAGCCACGAGATCGTCTTCTTCGCCCGGCTGGGGGCGTACGACCGGGCGGCCCTCAGCCGCTGGCTGTGGGGCAGCCGACGAGGTGTTCGAGTACTGGGGCCACGAGGCGTCGCTCCACCCGGTCGAGCGGCATCCGCTGCTGCGGTGGCGGATGGCGGCCGAGCACCAGTGGAGCGGCCTGCGCGAGGTGGCCGCGCGAGAACCCCGAGATGGTGGCCAGCGCCCTGGCCGAGATCCGTGCCCGGGGTCCGGTCACGATCAGCGACCTCGACGTCCACCAGCAGGCCCCGCGACGCGAGGCGAGCTGGTGGGGTTGGGGGAACGGCAAGCGGGTGGTCGAGCACCTCTTCCACACCGGCGACGATCACGGCCATCCGCCAGAACGGCTTCACCCGCAGCTACCTGCTGCCCGAGCAGTGGATCCCGGCCGATGTCCTGGCCGCCCCGACACCCGCACCCGACGACGCCATGAAGGCCCTGCTGCTGGTGTCCGCCCGGTCCCACGGCATCGGCACCGCCCGCGACCTCGCCGACTACTACCGCCTCAAGGTGCCCACCGCGACCCGGCTGCTGGCCGAGCTGGCGGCCGACGGCGCCCTCGTTCCCGGTGCGAGGTCGAGGGCTGGGACAAGGTGGCGTTCCTGCATCCCGACGCCCACCAGCCCCGTCGCCGACTGCGGGCCCGGGCGTTGCTGTCGCCGTTCGACTCGCTGATCTGGGAGCGGGCGCGGACCGAGCGGATGTTCGACTTCCGCTACCGCATCGAGATCTACACACCCCAGCCCAAGCGGGTCCACGGCTACTACGTGCTGCCGTTCCTGCTCGACGAGGCGCTGGTCGGGCGGGTCGACCTCAAGGCCGACCGGCAGGCCGGCGTCCTGCGGGTGCGGGCCGCGTGGGGCGAGCCCGAGGGCGTGCTCGCCGGCGCCGGCGGGCGTGACCGGGTGGCGGCCGAGCTGGCGACCGAGCTGGCGGCGATGGCGGCGTGGCTGGGCCTGCCCGACGGCGTCGACGTCGAGCCGCGCGGCGACCTGTCCCCCGACCTCGCCGCCGCGGTCGCGGACCTCTGACCGCCCCGTTCTGTCGTCTCCTCACCGCGGCATTCCGCGGTGAGAGACGACGGAACGACGGGACCGGCTGGCAGCATGGCCCGATGACCACGCTGGACGCACTGCCCCGGTGGGACCTCACGCCCCTGTTCCCCACCGTCGACCATGCCGACGGTGGCCGCGGCCGAGGCGGCGCTCGCCGACGCCGTCACGGCTCTCGGCGACCTCTACGACCACCGCGGCGTGCGGGGTGGCGACGACGACGGCCCGCCCGCGAACGACGTCGACCCCGCGGCGTTCGACGACGTCCTGGGCGCCACGAACGACGTCCTGGACCGCTTCGCCCGGCTCGAGGCGTTCGCCTACGCGCACGTCAGCACCGACAGCGGCGACGAGGCCGCCCAGGCGCTGCTGTCGCGCCTGACCTCGGTCGAGGCCCGCATCACCGTGCTGCGCACGCGCTTCGACGCCTGGCTGGGCGCGCTCGACCTCGACCCGCTGATCGCGGCCAGCCCGGTCGCCGCCGCCCACGCCTGGCCCCTGCGCAAGGCCGCCCGCCGCGCCGATCACCAGATGTCCGAGCCCGAGGAGTCGCTGGCCGCCGAGCTGGGCATCACCGGCTCGTCCGCGTGGAGCCGCCTGTACGACGACGTCAGCGCCGGCGTCACCGCCACCGTCGAGCACGCCGACGGCCGCACCGAGACGCTGCCGATCTTCGCCGTGCGCGGTCTCGCCACCCACCCCGACGCCGCCGTCCGCGAGGCCGCGTTCCGGGCCGAGCTCACCGCCTGGCAGGCCAACGCCACCCCCATCGCTGCCGCCCTCAACGCCATCAAGGGCGAGACGCTGGCGCTCGGCTGCCCGGCGGGGCTGGGACGATCCCCTGTCGCCCGTGCTCGAAGCCAGCGCGGTCGAGCGCACCGCGTTCGACGCCATGCAGGCCGCGGTCGACGACTCGTTGGGCGACTTCCGCCGCTACCTCGCCGCCAAGGCCCGCCTGCTCGGCAAGGACCGCGTCGCGTTCTGGGACCTGTTCGCGCCCGTCGGCGACGCCCCCGAGCAGTCGTGGCCCGACGCCACGGCCACCGTCGAGCACGCCTTCGCCGGCTACGGCGACGACCTGGCCGGGCTGGCGTCCCGGGCGCTGGCCGAGCGCTGGGTCGACGCCGGCCCCCGGGCCGGGAAGGTCGGTGGCGCCTTCTGCATGCACACGGGCGACGGCGCCAGCCGCGTCCTCATGAACTTCGACGGCAGCATCGACTCGGTGCACACGCTCGCCCACGAGCTGGGGCACGCCTACCACAACACCGCGCTGGCGGCCCGCACGCCGATGCAGCGCTCGACCCCCATGGCGCTGGCCGAGACCGCCAGCATCTTCTGCGAGACGATCCTGACCGATCGCGCGCTCGACGTCGCCACGGGCGGCGAACGCCTGGCCCTGCTCGAGGCCGACCTCCAGGGCGCCTGCCAGGTGGTGGTCGACATCCGCAGCCGCTTCCTGTTCGAGTCACGGCTGTTCGCCCGCCGGTCGGCGTCCACCGTGCCGGCCCGCGAGCTGTCCGAGCTGATGCGCGAGGCCCAGGTCGAGGCATACGGCGACGGCCTCGACCCCGACGAGCTGCACCCGCTCATGTGGGCGGCCAAGCCCCACTACTACGGGTCGACGTTCTACAACTGGCCGTACACCTTCGGCCTGCTGTTCGGGCTCGGCCTCTACGCCCGCTGGCTCGACGACGCCCAGGGCTTCCGCTCGGCGTACACCGACATGCTGTCGTCGACCGGCGTCGAGACCGCTTCGCAGCTCGCGGCGCGGTTCGGCATCGACATCGGCGACCAGGCCTTCTGGACGGCGAGCCTCGACGTCATCCGCGGCCGCATCGACGACTTCTGCGCAGCAGCTGGCGACAGCGCTCTCTAGCCGGCCGGGCTGCTCACCACGAGTGGGAGCGGACGGCCGGCGAGCCGCCCAGGTGACCTGGGCGGCTCGCCGGCGTCTTCATCTGTCGTCGTTTCGCCTGGGGGTCAGCGGGTGCGGACCCCCACGGCGGCGGCAGCGTTCACGATGCCCTCGCCGAAGAACCCGTTGTCGGGTGTCGTCCCGGTGCAGGTGGCGTTCCACTCCTCCGGCCGACCCTCGTCGGTGTAGTCGTCGACGCCTCCGGGCGGGCACGGCGTGTCGACGGCCGTCGACTCGATGCGGGCCTGCACCTCGTCGGGGTCCATCGAGTAGCCGCGGTGGGGGTTGCCCCGCCCGTACTCCTCGATGACCAGGGCGGCGAGGCCGGTCACGTGCGGCGACGCCATCGAGGTGCCCTGCAGGTAGGTGTACACGGCACAGGTGCGCCCGCGACGGTCGCAGCTCAGGTGCGAGAAGTCGTCGAGCGGCTGGCCGTTGGCATCGACCAGCCCCTCTGCGACGGCGAGCTCGAACGGGTAGGACGACAGGACCCGGTTGGCCGGCAGGTTGAACTGGGGCGTGCCGAAGAAGTCGCGGGCGTAGCCGCCGGGGGCGGCGACGTCGATCACGCCGGCGCCGTAGTTCGAGTAGTCGGCCTTCGTGCCGCCCGGGCCGATGGCCGAGACGGTGATGACGTGGGGGCCCTCGGCCGGCAGGTCGGGGCAGTCGTTGGTCACGACGCGGGTGACCTCGGTGCCACCCGGATAGTCGGGGCTGGACGCATCGGCTCGCGTCGCGGCCGCCAGGTCGGTGGCGCCGTTGCCGGCCGAGGCCACGAGCGTGACGCCGTTGGCGTGGGCGTACTCGAGCGCCGCGGTGATCGTCTGCTTGGTGAAGGCCTGCTCGGCGAGCTGCTCGGCGGTGACGGGCCCCGACACGTAGTCGTCGGCCGAGTCGCAGTTGTAGAGCCACGGGTCGGTGTAGAAGCTCATGTTCACCACGTCGAGGCCGGCATCGCCGGCGTAGGTGAGGGCGGCCACCGTCTCGTAGAGGAAGAAGTAGCCCGAGTCCTGCCCGGCGCGGACGTTCACGATCGTGGCGTCGGGAGCGACGCCCGAGATGCCGATGCCGTTGTCTTCGGCGGCGACGGTGCCCGCCACGTGGGTGCCGTGGCCGCCTTCGTCGACGTCGGCGGGGTCGATGCAGGTCGCGACCTCGCACGCGCCGTCGATGGCCGGGATGTCCATCGTGAAGTTGCGCGACAGAACGTCTGAGAAGTTCGGGGCGATGTCGGGGTGGGTTGCGTCGACGCCGGTGTCGATGATGCCGACGGTGACGCCGCGGCCGGTGGCACGGCGGTGGGCGGCGTCGACGTCCATCTGCGCCATGTCCCACTGCAGGTCAGCAAGGGGCTCGGCACCTCGTACGCCGGGTCCTCGCCGGTTCGGCTGCTGGCCGGCGCGGGCGGCCCGGTCGGTGGCGGTCGGCCGCTCCTCGACGAACTTGTGCTGCTGGCCCTGGCGGGACGTGCCCACCGAGTGATTGCGGGCCACGGCCGTGACGGCGTCAGTGGCGGCCGCTTCGGCGGCGAACGCGCCGTCGGGTGCCTCGACCAGGGCGATGCCCACGGCCTCGTTGACGTCGACGACGGTGCCCCCCGAGGCCTCGACGGCCTCGGTGGCGGCGGCGGCGTCACCCTGGTAGGCGACGACGAACTCGCCGCCTTCGGTCTGGGCCGTCTGGTCGGTGGACGACACGTCGGTGTCGTCGACCGGAGCGGCGCTGGCCGCGAGCGACGACGCCACGAGGGCGAGGACGCCCACGGACGCGCCGGCGGCGACATGGATCTTGCGCATGCGGCGGTGTTCCCCTTGAGTCGAGCAGTTCAGTGCCCTAGCCGGCGACACCCTAGGCAGTTCGTCCGGCTGCGTCGACGACAAGCTGGAAATTCGCGCACGCGAAACCTGGTGCGGCTGGCGTGCCGCACGCAGCGTGTCAGTCGGTGCGGGTGAGGATCTCGGCGCCGTCGTCGTTCACGAGCAGCGTGTGCTCGAACTGGGCGGTGCGCCGGCGATCGACGGTGACCGCGGTCCAGTTGTCGTCCCAGATCTCGTGCTGCCAGGCGCCCATCGTGATCATCGGCTCGATCGTGAACGTCATGCCCGGCTCGATGACCGTGGTGGCCCGCGGGTCGTCGTAGTGGGGGATCTGCAGGTCGGTGTGGAACGTCTCGGCGATGCCGTGCCCCACGAACGCCCGCACCACCCCGTAGCCCTCAGCCTCGGCGTGGGACTGGATGGCCCGGCCGATCTCGCGGACCTGTCGACCCGGCTTCACCGCGGCGATGCCCCGCTCGAGGCACTCGTGGGTGACCGAGATGAGGTCGGCCGACGCCCGGTCGATCCGCCCGACGGGGAAGGTGGCGTTGGTGTCGCCGTGGACCCCGTCCAGGTAGATCGTGACGTCGAGGTTCACGATGTCGCCGTCGATCAGCGCCCGGTCGTCGGGGATGCCGTGGCAGATGACCTCGTTGACCGAGGTGCACAGGGACTTCGGGAAGGCGCCGTAGTTCAGAGGGCTGGGATAGCCGCCGCGCCTGATGCACTCCTCGTGGCACAGGGCGTCGAGCTCGTCGGTGGTCACCCCAGGTGCCACCGCGGCCCCGACGATCTGCAGCACCTCGGCGGCGGCCCGCCCGGCCACCCGCATGCGCTCGATCACGTCGGGGGTGCGCACGTGCGACCCCGGGGTGCGGATCGGCACGCCGGTGTCGGCGTAGGGCGGCCGGGGGATCTCGGCGGGCACGGGCCGGGTGGGGCTGACCCGACCCGGCCGGATGTGCTCGGTGCTGGCCTTGTGGCAACGCTTGAACTTGCGGCCGCTGCCGCACCAGCACGGGTCGTTGGCCTTGAGGGCGAGGACTGTCTGCGACATGACCTCGCCAGGCTACCGATGGGCGCGTTGGGTGCGGGCGCCGCTCCCGGACGTCCGGCCGGACCCACCCCGGCGTACCCTCCCCGGCGGGTGGAGCCGGGGTTGCGACAATGGTCCCGTCAGCTCCCCGACGAGGGAGACCGAGGGCACACGAGGAGGTCACGCATGGAGGTCGCGCTCGTCGGCGTCGAGCTGCACCTCGTCCGCATGCCCCTGGCCGAACCGTTCACCACGGCCCTCGGGACCCGCCGCCGGCGCGACGTGGTCATCGTGCGCGCCCTGGTCGAGAACGGGCCCGACGGCTGGGGCGAGTGCGTGGCCGAGCCCGAGCCGACCTACTGGCCCGAGTACGCGGTCGCCGCGCTCGACGTGCTCGAGCACCACCTCGTGCCCCGCCTGCTCGACGGCCGCTCGCTGCGCCAGGTCCGCGGGCACCACATGGCCAAGGCCGCGCTGGAGTGCGCGGCGCTCGACGCCGGCCTGCGGGCCGAGGGCCGGTCGATGGCGTCGTTCCTCGGTGCGACCCGCCCGGTGGTGCCGACGGGCATCGCCGTCGGGCGCACCCGCACGATCGACGACCTGGTCGACGTGGTGCTGCGGTGGCACGGGCAGGGACATCGGGCGTTCAAGATCAAGATCCAGCCCGGCTGGGACGTCGAACCGCTGCGGGCCGTGCGCGACACGGTGGGCGCCGAGGTGGCCCTCCTGGCCGACGCCAACGGCAGCTATCGCAGCGACGCGGTCGACGAGCTCGCCACGCTGGCGCGGGTGGCGGACCCCGCCATCGGTCTGGTGGCCCTCGAGCAGCCCTTCGCCCCCGACGACCTGGTCGGGCACGCCCGGTTGGCCCGCCGGATCGACGTGCCCGTGTGCCTCGACGAGTCGATCGGGTCGCTCGACCAGCTCGAGTCGGCGCTGGCCCTCGAGGCGTGCGGGGCGGTCAGCCTCAAGGCCGGGCGGGTCGGAGGGCTGGTCGAGACACGCCGCATCCACCAGCGCTGCCGCGACGCCGGCATCTCGCTGCGGTGCGGAGGCATGCTCGAGACCGGCCTCGGTCGGGCGCTCAACCTGGCGGTGGCCGCGCTGCCCGGCTGCAACCTCCCGCCCGACCTCGGACCGTCGGCGCGGTACTTCCAGACCGACCTCACGCCCCCGTTCGAGTCCAGGGGTGGCACCATGATCGTGCCCGACGGCCCGGGCCTCGGCGTCGAGCCGTTGCCCGAGGTCCTCGAGGACGCGACGATCAGCCGCCGCACACTGCGCACCGACACGTGACCTCACCCCCTCCGCCCACCGCCCGCCCCGACCTCCCCGTGACCTACGACGACGTCGTGGCCGCCGCGGGGCGCATCGCCGGGGCGGTCCAGCGCACGCCGAGCGCCCACTCGCGCACCCTGTCCTCGGTCCTCGGGTGCACGGTGGTCGTGAAGTTCGAGAACCTGCAGTTCGTCTCGGCGTTCAAGGAGCGCGGCGCCCTCAACAAGCTGCTCCAGCTCGACGACGGCGAGCGGGCCAAGGGCGTGGTGGCCATGTCGGCCGGGAACCACGCCCAGGCCGTCGCCTACCACGCCACCCGGCTCGGCATCGACGCCACGATCGTCATGCCCACCTCCACGCCGTTCGTGAAGGTGCAGCGCACCCGCGAGCTGGGGGCCACGGTCGTGCTGCGGGGCGAGGGCATCACCGAGGCCGCGGCCGAGGCCTCCCGCCTGGCCGCCGACGAGGGCCGCACATACGTCCACCCGTTCGACGACCCGGCCGTGATCGCCGGCCAGGGCACGACCGCCCTCGAGATGCTGGCCGACCACCCCGAGCTCGACACGCTCGTGGTGCCCGTCGGCGGCGGCGGCCTGCTGGCGGGCATGGCGGTGGCGGCACGCCACCTGAAGCCCGACATCGAGCTCGTCGGCGTGCAGACCGAGCGCTACCCGTCGATGGCCGATCGTGTGCACCACACGTCGTCCGCCATCGGCGGGTCGACGATCGCGGAGGGCATCGCGGTGCCCCGCGCCGGCGACCTCACCGGCCGGATCATCGAGGCGCTCGTCGACGACGTGGTCACCGTCAGCGAGGAGCACGTCGAGGAGGCCATCAACCTGCTGCTCGAGATCGAGAAGGTGGTCACCGAGGGGGCGGGCGCCGCAGGCATCGCCGCGCTCGTCGAGCACCCCGAGCGGTTCGCAGGGCGCACGGTCGGCGTCGTGCTGTCGGGCGGCAACGTCGACCCGCGGCTGCTGGCGTCGGTCATCATGCGGGGCCTCATCCGCAACGGGCGCCTGTCGCGCCTGCACATCGAGGTGCCCGACGTGCCGGGCAGCCTGGGCACCATCACGACGATCCTGGGCGAGGTGGGCGCCAACATCGTCGAGATCCTGCACCAGCGGATGTTCGTGGACCTGTCCGCGAAGTCCGCCGAGATCGAGGTCACGATCGAGACGCTCGACCACGTCCACGTCGAGCGGGCGGTCGCCGCCCTCGAAGCCGCCGGCTACGTCGTCCGACTCGGCACGTTCACCTACCGGGACGCCCCGCCCGACGTCACGCCCCGCCCGTAGGGCGGGCGGCGGAACCGGCCGCTCTGGCCGGCACGTTGACGAGCTGAGTCCCACGAGGTCGGCCCCACGAGCTCTAACCGCCCGCACGTTGCGAACCCGGTGACGAGACGGAGCGGCGACGCGGCTCAACCCCGCGGAGCCTCGGCCTCCCGCGCCGCCGTCACGACGTAGGTCGGCACGCGCCGCCGACGCCAGTGCCGCAGCCGCACGGACAGCGGTTCGACCAGGAACAGCACGCCGTGGCCGACCTCATAGCGCCGGATCCGGCGGGCCGGCACCGCGATGGCCAGACCGGCGACCACCCAGCAGACACCGATCGCGGCGGGCTGCTCCATGAACACGCCGAGGAGGCCGATCGCCCCGAGCACCAGCGCCTGTACGGCGAGGCGCCGCACCGTCGTCGGATGCGGCTCGATCCGCCCGGCGTCCGCCGGCTGGGACTGGGCGACCAGCCGCCGCACCGGGGCGAGCCACGTCCGGTCCAGGATGGCGAAGCCCACCACGACCGATACCCCCAGCGCGAGCATCGCGACGGTCGCCTTCGCCACCCCCGGTGCATCGAACGCGTAGACCACGACCAAGCCGACCCCGACCATCGCCGCCCCGACGATCCAGGTGCTCGACAGGGGCGTCAACGACAGAGGCGGCTCGCCTGCCCCGCCCGACCCCTCCGGCGCGTGGTCGTCCGCCGACCGATCGTGCTCCGCCATGGCGGCCAGTGTCGCGCCGCCCGGTCCCCCGGGTGACACGGCCACGAGGCGTGGCCCTGCCGGTGACCACCCTCGTTCTGTGCATCGAAGCGGTTGCCCCGCAACCGTTCCGGTGCACAGAACCCGACGAACGCGTCAGGGACCGGCTGGCGTCACCCCGCCGGCGGCGCCTCGGCCCCCGACTCCCGCGGGGCGTTGAGGCTGATCGTTCCCTGGGCCAGGGCCACGAGCCGCGTCTCGTCGCCGTCGTCGTTGTCGACCTCGACCTGCACCACTGCCGTGCGGCGCCGGAGCGAGATCACGCGGCCGGTGGCCCGGAGCACGCCGCCGCGGGCGGCGGCCAGGTAGTTGATCTTGAACTCGAGCGTCGCCGGCCAGGTCCCGAGCGGGACGAGCGGGAACACGGCCGACCCCAGGGCCTGGTCGACGAGCGCCGCCGCGACCCCGCCGTGCACCGCGCCGAACCGGTGGACGAGGTCGTCGCGCAGCTCCACCTCGACCACCGCCACGCCGGGGTCGGCCTGGGTGATGCGCATGCCGAGGTACCCCGACAGTCCCTCGTCCAGCCCGGCGCCGGGCTTGTCGGTGAGACCCATCATCCCCTCGGCCAAGCGGCGATCGAAGCTCGGGAAGGCGTCGGGAGAGGCGTCCATCGGGGCGCACGTTGGCACACCGGGGCGGCGACGGGCGAAGTCGCGGCCGGCGGTGGCGGGGTGCGCCAGGATGACCGCATGCGCTTCGCCGTCAAGACCGCTCCCGAGAAGACGTCCTGGCAGGACATGCTCGCCGTCTGGCAGGCCGCCGACGAGATCGACCTGTTCGAGTCGGCGTGGTCCTTCGACCACTTCGAGCCGATCTACGGCGACCGCTCGCAGCCGTGCCTCGAGGGGTGGACCACGCTCGCCGCCCTGGCCCAGGCCACCTCGCGCATCCGTGTCGGCGTCATGGTCACGGGCACCCCGTACCGCCACCCGGCGGTGCTGGCCAACATGGCCGCCGCGGTCGACATCGTGTCGGGCGGCCGCCTCGAGCTCGGCCTCGGCGCCGGGTGGAACGAGAAGGAGGCCAACGCCTACGGCATCGACCTGCTGCCGGTGCGGCAGCGGATGGACCGCTTCGACGAGGCCTGCGACGTCGTGGTCGGCCTGCTCACGCAGGATCGCTTCAGCTACGAGGGCGAGCACTTCACCATCGACGGCGGCTACTGCGAACCGAAGGCGGTGCAGGCGCCGCACCCGCCGATCTGCATCGGCGGCAGCGGCGAGAAGCGGACGCTGCGCACGGTCGCCCGCCTCGCCCAGCACTGGAACTACCTCGGCGGGCCGGTGGACGAGTTCCAGCGGCTGCGCGGCGTGCTCGACGCCCACTGCGCCGACCTCGGGCGCGATCCCGGCGAGATCATGACCTCGTCACACATCTGGGTCGACCCGAACCAACCGGTCGATCCGGCCGCCATCGCCGCCCAGGCCGAGCCCTACGTGGGCAGCGGGCTCGACCTGGCGATCGTCTACCTGCACGCCCCGTACGACCGCGTCCGTGCTCGCGCCGATCGCCGAGGCCCTCGCCCCGCTGGCCGACGCCTGACGCGCGGCTCCGGGCTTGCGGGGTTCCGGCGACCGAACCTGCGACGGTGGCGCGGCTCCTGGCCACGCGGGTGTCGCACGTTCGGTCGCAGGTTCGCGGGAAAGGGCGGTCAGACGACGTCGTCGTCGTCTTCGACGTGGAGCGCCGTCTCCTCGGCCGGGCGGGGCTCCCGCTCGGTCGCGTAGTCGCGGGTCGTCTCGTCGCCCGAGAACTCGTCGGTGGGGTCGAGCGGACCGGTCTCGTCGTCGGCCACGTCGACGCCCACCAGCTCGGACTCGTCGTCGACCGCCTCGACATCGGGGTCACCGGCGAGCTCGACCTCGTCGTCGACCGGGACCTCGTCCTGCTCCCAGGCCTCGGGGACGTAGCCGCCGGTGTCCTCGAGCCGGGGCGCCCGGTCGGGCGGGTACTCCTCGCCACCCAGCGACTCATCCAACTCTGCCCCGGGCTGATCGGGATCGATCCCGTCGTCGTCCACGTCGCTCATCCCCCTGTCCTAGCCGTTCGACGCTCGCGATACGACCCTGGGTGGCTCAGCCCACGGCCCGCACCAGCGCCGTCGCCGCGGCGGCCAGCCCCACGACCACCACGAACGGGGCCCGCCGCCACGTGGCGAGGACCGCCACGGCCAGCCCGACGGCCCGGGCGTCGAGCACGAGGCGTCGGTCGCCGGCGAACGTGTTCACCACGACGAGGGCGGGGAGGAGCGCCGCCGGCAGGAGCGCGGCGAGCCGCAGCGCGGGGCCCTCGACCGCCCGGGGCCCGAGGACGACGAGGCCCACGGCCTTCAGCCCGTAGGCGGCGGCCGCCAGCCCGAGAAGCGCCCACCAGCTCATCAGGGTGCGGCTCCCGCCGAGGGCGCCCGCTCCGACGGTGGCCCACCGGCGAACAGCACCGCGGGCACGACGCCCAGCGCCGCCGCCACGATCGGCACGCCGGCCGGGGCGAGCGGGATGAGGGCCAGGGCGATCGCCGTCCCACAGACCGCCGCCACCCGACCCTGCCGCGACCGCAGGTGCGGGACGGCCAACGCCACGAACCCCGCCGGGAACGCCGCGTCGAGCCCGAGCGCCTCGGGGTCGCCGACGGCGTCGCCGGCCACCGCCCCCAGCACCGTGCCCACGTTCCAGCACACGAACACGGCCACACCCGTCGCCCAGAACGCCTGCTCCCGTGCCCGTCGGCCGGGCTGGGCCGTCGCCATCGCGGTGGACTCGTCGATCACGAGCTGGGCGGCGAGGAGGCGGCGGCCGAGCGAGCGACGCGACAGCGTCGGCGCCATCGCCACGCCGTACGCCGCGTTGCGCGCCGCCAGCAGCAGGGCCGACCCCAGCGCCGACACGAGCGACCCACCCGTGCCGAGCACCCCGATGACCGCGAACTGGCTGGCGCCGGTGAAGACGAGGACCGACATCACACACGCCTGGGCCAGGCTCAGCCCGGCGGTGGTGGCCAACACGCCGAACGACACCCCGAACACCCCGACCGCAGCCCCGAGGACCCAGATGTCCTTGCGGACCTTGGCGGCGAGGGGCTCGTCGTCGGGACCCGCGTCCGCGTGGCGGCCGGGCCACGCCCGATCGGAGCCACGGGGGTCGACGGGACGGGGGGAGGCGCCGTCGTCCATCGAGCGAGCCTGCCACGTGCCCGGCGCGCCCCCGGCGGGGTTTCTCTGTCGGTCCCCGCCGGGAGGCGCCGAGGTCATCCGCCGGCCGCGGCCGCCACGCTCGGGCCCCTGACTGCCGGACGGGGCGATCGGCAGGCGCCGTGGCAGGGCCCGCGGCCAGAATGCCGCTTGCACGTTCCGACGCCACACATCGCCGATCCCGCGGGGTCGACGGCACCAGGGGGGCACATGACCGAGCCGAGCGGGGCCAAGGGGGACAGTCGGCCGGATGCACGGGTGCGGCTCGACATCGACGGGCCGATCGCCGTCATCACCAACGACCATCCCGACAAGCACAACGCGTTCGACGACGCCATGGACCAGCGGCTGTTCGAGATCCTGGCCGAGCTGCGCGGGCGTCCCGACGTGCGGGCCGTGGTGTGGCGGGCCGAGGGGAAGTCGTGGTCGTCGGGCCGCGACGTCAGCGCCATCGGCGGCCGGCAGGTCGACATGAGCCACCACGAGCTGATGCGGCGCGGCCACCGCGGGATCCAGCAGCTGTGGGACCTCGACGCCCCGGTCATCGTGGCCCACAAGGGCTGGTCGATCGGCGGGTCGTTCCAGCGGGCGCTGCTGTGCGACATCCGCATCGCCGCCGAGGGCGCCCGGTTCATGCTGCCCGAGGTCACCTACGGGGTCATCCCCGACACCGGCGGCGTGGGCCGGCTGCACCAGATCTGCGGGCCGGGTGTGGTCAGCGACCTGGTGCTGACCGGACGCCCGATGGACGCGACCGAGGCGCTGGCCCACGGGATCGTGTCCCGCATCGTCCCGCCCGACCAGCTCGACGACGTGGCGCTCGAGATGGCGGGGAAGATCGCCGCCGCCCCGGCCGTCACCGTGAAGATGGCGCGGCGGGTCATCAGCCACCTCGCCGAGCCCGACGTCCGCGCCTCGATGGCCGACGAGCTGGTGTTCCAGACGTTCATCAACCGGTCCGACGACTACGCCGAGATGCGAGCCGCCCACGGCGAGGACCGCCCGCCCACCTACACCGGGAGCTGACCCGCCGTGACCATCGACGCCCAGGGGACGACCGACGCCCCCGACCCCGCACAGCCGACGCCCGGACTGCCCGAGCCTCCGCCGCTCGGCGCCACGGCCCTGCCGCCCGGCACCTACGCCGGCGCCACCGTCCTGGTGACGGGCGGGGGCACCGGCCTCGGCCTGGCCACCGCCACCGAGTTCGGCCGGCTGGGGGCCAACGTCGTCGTCGCCAGCCGCAAGGAGGAGCACCTGGCCGCGGGCCGCGCCGCCCTCGAAGCCGACGGCGTCGCGGTCGCCACCGTCACCTGCGACATCCGCGACCCCGACGCGGTCGCCGGCGCGTTCGACGGCGCCGAGCAGGCGTTCGGCCTGCCCGACGTCCTGGTGAACAACGCGGCGGCCAACTTCCCGGTGCCCGCCGAGGACATGTCGCCCAACGCCTGGCGCACGGTCGTCGACATCACGCTCAACGGCACGTTCTTCTGCGCCCGCGAGTTCGCCCGCCGTCACCTGGCCGCCGGCACCCCGGGCTCGATCGTCAACATCGGGGCGTCGTACGCCTGGACCGGCGGGCCCGGGTTCGCCCACTCGGCGGCGGCCAAGGCGGGGGTGAAGAACATGGTCGAGACCCTGGCCGTCGAGTGGGGACCCTACGGGATCCAGGTCAACGGGCTGGTCCCGGGCCTGTTCCCCCACGACGACATGACCGCGGACATCAAGGGCAACCTCGCTCGCACGCACGACAAGGACCCGTGCCAGCCGGCCCTGCGGGTCGGTCGCCTGCGCGAGCTGGGCTGGGCGGCGACGTTCCTCGCCTCGCCGTACGCCCGCTTCGTGTCGGGGCACACCCTGGTGGTCGACGGCGCCAACTGGCAGCGTCGCACCCTCGACCAACCCGCCGGTGGTCACCGTCCGCGACCAGATGGGGAAGGGGCCCTTCGCCTCGTGACCCCCCGGCGACCCGGGCCGACCCACCCGCCCGGGTCCGTGCGACCCGTCGCACGGCGGCACTGAGCGTGGGGGCCGCTCGCCTCGCCCGGGTCGTCGCCGGGGGCGGGTGAGAAGCCGGTGTGGGTGCGATGGCCGGCCGAGCTGGCTCCGCTGGTCGACGAGGGCGAGGTCGTGCGCATCGAGCGGCGGGGCGAGCCGTGGCACATCTTCACGCCCGGGCTGATCTACGACCTCGTCCAGCGGGGCGTCGACGTGACGACGGGCGACGGTGGGTCGGGCTCAAGTGGGGTCACGAGCACCGCTGGGTCGAGGGCGAACCGTACGACCGGCTGTGGACCGTGGCCGTGCACGACGCCGGGTCGTGGGACGACGCGGTAGCGGAGTGCCAGCGCGTGGCCTCGGCCGAGAAGATCGCCGAGTACGACGTGCTCGACCCGGCGGATCGGGCGTGGCTCGAGGATCTCCAGCTGCGGCGCCTCGGCGATCCGTCGTCCGTGACCGCCGACGAGGTGGCCCGGGCCGACGCGCTGTCGCGGGTCGACATGCGGATCGCCGTGTTCGAGGGGCCCGAGGTCTGCGCCGACGACGTGTCGCTGACGCCCGCCGACGGCTGACGCCCGCCGACGATCGGCCCGCGGGCCCCGGTCCCGTCAGGTCCGCTCGAACCAGTCCCGCGGGTTGCGGACGAGCATCTGGTCGACCTGCTCCTGCGTCACGCCCCGCTCGAGCAGCGCCGGCACGACGTCCTCGTGGATGTGCAGGAAGTTCCAGTTGGGCAGGAAGGGCAGCAGGTCGGGCTGGACCCAGTCGATGTAGCACGAGGCGTCGTGGGCGAGGACCATGCGGTGGGCCCATCCGCGTCGGCACAGCTCGACCACGGTGGCGACCCGGTCCTCGAACCCGAGGATCGCGTCGATGCCGAAGCGGTCCATCCCGAGCAGGAAGCCCTCTTCGGCGAGCCCGGCGAGCAGGTCGACGTCGGTGGAGTCCCCGACGTGCGCGAGCTGGACGCGCCGCGGGTCGACGCCCTCGTCCCCCAGCACGCGCCGCACCTCGGCCATCGTGTTCCCGGCCGGACGGTTGTGGACCATGATCGGCGCCCCGGTCTCCGCGTGGGCCCGCGCCACCGCCCGCATGACCCGCTCGACGCCACGCGTGAGGCCGTGGCTGTCGATGGCGCACTTGAAGAAGGCGGCCTTGATGCCGGTGCCCTGGATGCCGTCGCGGATGTCGCGCACGAACAGGTCGACCATCGGCTCGGGCAGGTCGGGCAGGGCGCCGGGACCTCGCTCGGCGAAGAAGCCGGGGACGTCCGCGTACGTGTACACCCCGGTGGCGGGCACGATGTTGAGGCCCGGGACCGCATCGTTGACCCGGGCGACGCGGCGGATGTCGCGGCCCAGGCCGTCGACGGTGGGGTCGACGATGGTGCGGACGCCGGCGGCGCTGAGCGCCGTCAGCTTCTCGATCGCGTCGGCGATCCGCGTCTCCTCGTCCCACTCGTCGGACCAGTTGGCCTGGCTGTCGGGTGTCAGGACGAAGACGTGCTCGTGCATGAGCGTCGTGCCCAGCTCGGCGGTGGGCACGGGGCCGCGGACGGTCTCGACCTCGGTGACGGTGGTCATCACTCCCCCTCCTGTGTCGACCGGGCGCCCACACTGCCAGACGCGCCGCCCGGCCAGGCGGAGGGGTTGACGGCTAACGTCGTTAGCCGTACGTTGGCTAATGACGTTAGCCGCTTCACCGCTCACACCGGAGGCCGCGATGCCCGAGTCCCCCACCGACCCCGCCACGCCGCACTACCGCGAGCCCGGTTGGTTCACCGGCCACGTGTTCAACCCCGCCATCGCGCTTCCTGACCCGGCGCGGCATCAGCATCTGGGGCAGCCGGGTCCTGGAGGTGCGGGGCCGGACGTCCGGCGAGCCCCGCCGCACACCGGTCAACCTGCTCACGTTCGAGGACCGGCACTACCTCGTCGCCCCCCGCGGCGAGACGCAGTGGGTCCGCAACGCCCGGGCCGCCGGCGGCCGCGTCGCCACGCTCGTCGGCCACCGGCGCGAGGACTGGGTCGCCCGCGAGCTGGCCGACGCCGACAAGGTCCCCGTGCTGCGGGCCTACCTGCGGCGGTGGAAGGCCGAGGTCGGCGTGTTCTTCGACGGCACGTCGGCCGACTCGAGCGACGACGAGCTGGCCGCCATCGCCCCGCGCCACCCCGTCTTCGTCCTCGAGCCGGCCGGCGACGCCGGCACCGAGACCGACACCGACGGATGACCCGTCGCCTCCCGCGGGCATCGTCCCCGACGGCGGACGCGGGCGGTCGCGTGCGGACGCCGCGACCCGTGCTGCCCGAGCGGTCGCCGCGGGTCGCCCGGGTCGTCGACGCCGCCCGGACGGTGATCGACCGCGACGGCCTGGACGGGCTCACCATGCAGTCGGTGGCCGCCGAGCTGCGGATGCAGGGCGCCGTCGTTGTACAAGCACCTCAGCGGCAAGGCGGCCATCGAGGTCGAGCTCATCGTCGACGCACTGTCCGAGCTCGGTGACGCCCTCCACGCGGCGGTGGCCGAGGCCCCACCCGCGGCGAGGACCGCCCGCCTGCTCGAGGCGTACCGGCGCGTGGCCCTCGCCGGCCCCGACCTGTACCGCCTGGCCACCAGGGGCGCGCTGCCGCGGGCCGACCTCCCGCCCGGGCTCGAGGCCTGGGCGGGCGAGCCGTTCCGCCTGGCCACGGGCGACCCCTACCGCGGGCAGGCCCTGTGGGCCTTCGCCCACGGGATGGTCGTGCTCGAGCTCGACCGCCGCTTCGCCGACGCGACCCGCCTCGACACCACCTGGGCCGAAGGCGCCGCCGCGTTCGCCTGACCGACGCACCGCGGGCGACGACGGCTCAGGTGAGGAGCAACCAGGCGCCGGCGGCGAGCGCCGCCAGCGTGGCGAGCCCGAACAGGGCCACCCACACCGAACCCGGGACGAGCGTGAGCCGGGCGAGGATGTCGGCGTCGGTGGGCGCCCCCGGCTGGTACCGGCGCTGCGCCCGCAGCTCGGCCACCGGACGCACGGCCCCGAGCAGCAGGAACCACGTCATGGCGTAGGCGAACGCGGCCTGGACGTCCTCGGGGGCGTACAGCGAGATGCCCACGACCGCGCCTCCGGTGATGGTCAACGACAGCGCGCCGTACAGGTTGCGCACCATGACGAGCATCGCCACCAGCACCGCCGCCGCGGCCCACAACATCACGGTCACCCGATCGACGGCCAGCAGCGCCACCCCCGCCAAGCCCACCAGAGACGGGCTGACGTAGCCCGCGGCCGCCGTCACGATCATCCCGAAGCCCCGGGGGCGCCCGACCGACAGGGTCAGGCCCGACGTGTCGGAGTGGAGGCGGATGCCGGTGAGGCGCCGGCCCGTGACGAGCGCGGCCACGGCGTGCCCGGCCTCGTGGGCGATCGTGACGACCCCGCGCGTCCACCGCCAGACGCTGTCGACCACCACGGCCAGCGCCGCCGCCACCCCCGTGGCCAGCACGAGCCACGACGACGGGTCGACCTGCTCGATGGTGATGGCCCCCCAGGCCGCCGCGGACATCGGGACAGCCTGCCACGGACGCGGCGGGCGACCGGGCGCGGCCGCGGCCGGCCCGGGCCCGGTGACGGACGACACCCCGCATCTGCGTCACCTGCCGAGGTTGCACGACCGGCATCCGCGGTCACCTTGGGATCGATGCGACAGCGACGCCGGCGGACGAGCCGGCGCGACCCAGGGAGGCGGACCATGTCCACGAACGAGACGACGACCACGCGCGCGAGCGCACAGCCCCCGCCGGCCGGAGGACCTCGCCGGCGGCGGCGCCTTGCCCTCGTGGCGCTGGCGGTGGCCGGGCTGCTCGCGGCCGGCTGCGGCGACGACGACGACACCGACAGCTCGGGGACCACCGCGTCGGACGAGCCCGCGGCGGAGAGCGCCTCGACCGGCACCGACGGCTACTGCGACGCCGCCCTCGCGATCGAGACGGCGGGCGAGCCCGAGATCGACTTCGAGAGCGCCACCGAGGAGGAGATCGCGGCGACCATGAAGGCATGGGCCGGCGACACGATGCGGCCGCTGGCCGACGACCTGCTGGCCGCGGCGCCCGACGAGGTGCAAGCCGAGCCTGGACGTCCAGTCCGCCGCCCTCGACGAGGTGGCCGAGACCGGCGACTTCACCGCCTTCGAGACCCCCGAGGTGGTGGCCGCGTCCGAGACGAGCCACGCCTACGACCTCGACACGTGCGGGTGGCAGACGGTGGCCGTCGACGCGGCCGACTACTCCTTCGCCGGCCTGCCCGACGAGATGGACGCCGGCGTCGTCAGCTTCGAGCTCACGAACGGCGGCGCCGAGGTCCACGAGATGGTGCTCCTGCGCAAGAACGACGGCGTCTCCGAGACCTTCGACGAGCTCCTCGCGCTGCCCGAGGAGGAGGCGATGGAGAAGGTCACGATGGTCGGCATGGCCGGTCCGGTCCCGCCCGGCGAGCCGGCGTACGGCGTCGTCGACCTGGAGGCGGGCGAGTACATGGCCGTCTGCTTCATCCCGGTGGGCACCGTCAGCTTCGACGGCCCTCCCCCCGAGGGACCGCCGCACATGATGCAGGGCATGGTGCACCAGCTCACGGTCGCCTGATCCGGCCGGACCGGCCCACCGCCGTGCTCACTCGGCGGTCGGCCCCGAGAACCGCGGGGCTCGCCTCTCGCTGGTGGGACGCGAGGCCCTCGCGCGCGTCGGGGCCACCGAAGCCGTAGAACTCGTACGCCAGGGAGGCGTCGAAGATGCCCGACTGCGCCCGGTACCAGTTGTTCAGCACCTGCTTGGTCCACCGGATCGCCGACTGGGCGCCCCCGCCGGCCAGCGTGACCGCCACCTCGAGCGCACGGTCGTGCACCGCGTCGTCGTCGACGCACAGCGACACGAGCCCGATGCGCTCGGCCTCCTCGCCGGTCAGCGGTGTCGCACGTGAGCAGGTAGTACTTGGCCTTGGCCATGCCGCACAGCAGCGGCCAGCAGATGGCGGCGTGGTCGCCGGCGGCGACGCCGAGGCGGGTGTGGCCGTCGATGATCCGGGCCGTCCGCGCCACGACCGACACGTCGGCGAGGATGCCCGCCACCAGCCCCGCGCCGACGGCCGGGCCGTGGATCGCCGACACGATCGGCTTGGAGCAGTTGATGACGTTGAAGACGAGGTCGCGGGCCTCGCGCATGACCCGCGTCCGCACCGCGTAGTCGGACATCAAGTCGTCGAGCAGCTCGAAGCTGCCGCCGGCCGAGAACGCCCGCCCGGCGCCCTGCAGCAGCGCCACGGCCACGTCGGGGTCGCGGTCGACGGTCAGCCACACGTCGGCCAGCTCGCGGTGCATGGCGTGGTCGACCGCGTTGAGGCCCGGGCCGTCGAGCGTGATCCGCAGCACCCCGTCGGCGGGCCGGTCGAACGCGCAGGTGCGGGAAGGCGTCGGCGTAGCGGTCGGGCATGGTGGCTCCCTCGGCGGTCGGGACGGGGGCGACGTGCGTCACCGTGGCGCGGCCTGCGGCCCGCGTGTGCCACCGTAGGCGGGTGACAGGAACGGTCTTGCTGACGGGCGGCGCCGGCTACATCGGCAGCCACACAGCCGTGGAGCTGCTCGGCGCGGGGTGGGACGTCGTGGTCGTCGACGACTTCTCGAACAGCAGCCCCACCGCCCTGGCCCGGGTCGGCGAGATCGCCGCCGCCCAGCCGGCGGCGGGCACGCTGCGGTGGCACGCGCTCGACATCGGCGACACCGCGCCCCTGACCGAGGTGCTCGCGGACGGGATCGACGCGGTGGTCCACTTCGCCGGGCTCAAGGCGGTCGGCGAGTCGGTGGCCGAGCCCGTGCGGTACTACACGGTGAACGTGGGGGGCACGGCCTCGCTGCTGCGGGCCATGGCGGCCGCCGACGTGCGCGACCTCGTGTTCTCGTCGTCGTGCACGGTCTACGGCGACCCGGCGACCGTGCCGGTCGACGAGACGGCGCCCCGCAGCGCCACCAGCCCCTACGCCCGCACCAAGCTCATCATCGAGGACATGCTCACCGACACGGCGGCCAGCGACGACCGCTGGCGCCTGCTGTCGCTGCGCTACTTCAACCCCGTCGGCGCCCACGCCAGCGGGCGCATCGGCGAGGACCCCGAGGGCATCCCCAACAACCTGATGCCCTACATCATGCAGGTGGCCACCGGCCGCCACCCGTTCGTGCGGGTCTTCGGCAACGACTACCCCACCCCCGACGGCACCGGGGTCCGCGACTACATCCACGTGGTCGACCTGGCCCTCGGCCACCTCGCCGCCCTCGAGGCGCGTGCGGCAAGGTCGACGGCTACACCGCGGTGAACCTGGGCACCGGCACCGGGTCGTCCGTGCTCGAGGTCATCGCCGCGGCATCCGCGGCCGTCGGCCACGACATGCCCGTACCAGGTCGTCGAGCGCCGGCCGGGCGACATCGCCGCCACCTGGGCCGACCCGCGCCAGGCCCGGGAGATGCTCGGGTGGGAGGCCGCGCGCACCCTCGACGACATGGCCGCCGACCACTGGCGCTGGCAGTCGTCGAACCCGCAGGGCTACCCGCCGCCCCCCTCCTGACGGGCGCGCCCGCCCGCCGGGCCCGGCGATGCGCCTGGCATGCTGACGCGGTGCGCCTCGTGCTCGTAGGGCCGCCCGGGTCCGGCAAGGGCACCCAGGGGCCCGTCCTCGCCGCCCACCTCGGGGTGCCCCACCTGTCCACGGGCGACCTCCTGCGCGCCCAGGTCGAGGCCGGGACCGACCTCGGCCACCGCGTCGGCGAGGTCATCGACCGAGGCGAGCTGGTGCCCGACGACCTGATGATCGCGGTGGTGGCCGCCGCCCTCGGGGACGGGACGGCGGGCGGCTACGTGCTCGACGGCTTCCCCCGGACGGTCGCCCAGGCCGAGATGCTCGAGCGGGGCGACTCACCGCTGGCCGCGCCCGACCTGGCGGTCCACCTCGCCATCCCCGACGCCGTCGTGCACGAGCGCCTCGCCCGGCGGGCGCGTCGACGAGGGCCGCGCCGACGACGCCGACCCCGACATCATCGACCGCCGGTTGCAGGTCTACCGCGACGAGACCGCGCCGCTCATCGACCACTACCGCGACCGTGGGGCGCTGGTCACCGTCGACGGCGACGCCGCGCCCGACGAGGTCAGCAAGCGGCTGCTCGACGCCGTGGCCTCGCGCCGCTGAGCCTCCGCCCCTCCGCCACCGGGCGCTGTCCGGGCGCTGTCGTGGGAGTCAGGGCAGGGGCGGTGGGCTGGCCACCCAGCGGTTGCGGCCCCGGGACTTGGCCTCGCGCATGGCCGTGTCGGCCCGCGTCAGGATCGCCTCGGGCTCCTCGCTGCGCCCGAGCTCGGTGACGCCGATGCTGCCGGTGATGGTCACCTCGCGGCCGTCGTCGAGCACGATCGGTGCCGACAGGGCGGCCAGCAGGCGATCGGCGACCCCGCCCACCGTGTCGGCGTCGGTGAGCCGCTCGCACAGCACCGCGAACTCGTCGCCGCCGAAGCGGGCCACCAGGTCGCCCGGCCGCAGAGCCCGGCCGATGCGGTCGCCCACCACCTGCAGCACGTGGTCGCCGGCGAGGTGCCCGACGTCGTCGTTGACGGGCTTGAAGTCGTCGAGGTCGATGAACAGCACCGCACCCTCGCCCTCGGCCAGCTTGGCGATCTCCTCGAGGCGGGCGACGAACGCCGGGCGGTTGGCCAGGCCGGTGAGCGTGTCGTGGGTGGCCGCGAACTCGAGGGCCCGGTGGCTGCGGTCCCACTGGAGCGTGAACTGGAGCAGCCGGCCGGTGCGGTGGACCGCGGACCAGGTGAACCGGGTCGGCACGCCGTCGAGCGGGCGCCACATGACGAGCGCGGCCTCGGGGAAGGCCTGGCCGGGCAGGGTGACCGGGTGCACCCAGCACGAGGCGAGGCCGCGTGCCCGGGCGAGGCCCGCCAACGACGGCGGCAGGTCGCCCACGCAGTTCACCAGGACGTCTTCGCCGGAGGCGAGGGCCCGCGCCCACGGGGTGTTCTCGTCGTCGACCAGGAGGTCGACCGCGTCGCCGGTCGTGACGGCGAAGCGCTGGCCCTGCCACCCGTCGCCGATGGCCACGAGGCACGTCGGGATCGACTGCTTGAGCGAGGTCACGAGGTGGTGCAGCACCTCGCCCACCTCGGCGTGCTGGGCGATGGCCTCGAGGGCGTTGTCGAGCGCCTTCTCGTACCCGGCTCGGCGGGCGAAGACCAGGTGGTAGGGCAGGCCGGTCTGGGACTTGGTGGCGGCGATGATGTTGCAGGGGCTGGTGGTGCCGTCGCGGCACAGCAGGTCGGCCGTCTGCCCCACGCCGCCGCGCGGGTAGGCCGTGTGCGGCGGCAGGTCGGCCAGGTCGACGAACGCCTCGAGGGCGTCGGCGATCGAGTCGGGGGCGACGATGGTGTGCATCGGCTTGCCGACGAGCTCTTCGGGTCGCCAGCCGAGCAGCTCCTCGATCGACTGGCCCACCCAGCGGAACACGCCGTCGTCGTCGATGATGGCGAACGGGTTCACGGCGGTCTCCGCGATGGCGCGGTACATCGCCGGGGTGGGGTCTTCACCCACCTCGAACTCGACCGGCTCCCCCGTGCCCTCGGATGGCGTCTCACCGTCCATGTGCCTCGTCACGATAGGTCAGATCGCGACAGTTCAGAACCGCGGAACATCGTCGCAGGCTGGACTGGTCAGGCCGGCACGCGGGCCAGCACGTCGGGGCCGAGGTCGGCCAACGTCCGCCGCCCCGAGAGGGCCATCGTGACGTCCATCTCGCCCAGGAGGCACCGCAGGACGTGCTCGACGCCGGCCTGGCCTCCCAGCCCGAGGCCGTAGATGTACGGCCGCCCGTAGAGCACTGCGGCCGCCCCGAGGGAGACGGCCTTGACGACGTCGGCGCCGGTGCGCACGCCCGAGTCGAGCAGGACCGGGACGACGCCGCCGACCGCGTCGAGCACGCCCGGCAGCGCATCGAGCGACGCGATGGCGCCGTCGACCTGGCGGCCACCGTGGTTCGACACGACGAGGCCGTCGACCCCCGCGTCGAGGGCGGCGCGGGCGTCGTCGGGGTGCAGGACGCCCTTGAGCACGATGGGCAGCGACGTCAGGTCCCGCAACCAGGCGAGGTCGGTCCACGTCAGCGACGGGTTGCCGAACATGCCCGCCCAGCGGAACACCTTGTCGAAGTCCTGCGCGTCGGGCCCGAGCGGGGCGTTGAACGCCGGGTCGGTGAGGTAGTTGGCGATGCCCACGCCCTGCAGGAACGGCAGGTAGGCCGTGTCGAGGTCGGTCGGCCGCCACCCCAGCACGAACGTGTCGAGCGTGACCACGAGGGCGGTGTACCCGGCGGCCTCGGCCCGGCCGACCAGCGACGCCGCCACGTCCCGCTCCTTCGGCCAGTAGAGCTGGTACCAGCGCTGGCCGTCACCCGACGCCTCGGCCACGGCTTCGATCGGGTGCGCGGCGGCCGTCGAGTGGATGAACACGAGCCCGAGCTCGGCGGCGGCCCGCGCCGAGGCCAGCTCGCCGTCGGGGTGCACGATGGTCTGCACCCCGACCGGCGCCAGCAGCACCGGTGCCGGCATCGACGCGCCCAGCACCGTGGTCGACTGGTCGCGCTCGCTGACGTCGCGCAGCATCCGGGGGACGATGCGCCAGCGCTCGAAGGCGGCCCGGTTGGCCCGGGCGGTCGAGGTGCTGCCGGCGCTGCCGGCCACGTACCCGAAGGCCTGCGGGTCGAGCACCTCGCGGGCCGCGTCCTCCAGCCCGGCTCAGGTCGGTCGTGAACGGCGGGCGCTGCCCGGTGGTGCCCGTGAGGTAGATCTCGTTCTGGTAGTTGGCGAACGGTGCGGCCATCCGGGCAGTCTGCACCGCGCGGGTGCCGGCGACCGTGTCGGGTGACCGCGCTGCTGCGGCCGGCGGCGGTCCGATGCCGGCGGTCCGGCGTCTGCCGTCAGAACGTACGCGGATAGGTCACGCCGTCTCGGGTTGCCGCTCGCGTGCTGCCTGTCGGCCGGCTGTGGAGCTGGGGGTCGACCACCAAATCCCCCCGCGTGGGCTGTGCCGAGCGCCCTATCTGCTCGGCCTCTCAGGCGTGCTCGAGGGCGGGGCGGTCCCAGTCGCCGAGGTCGGCCGCGGCGAGGTAGGTGCGCTGCAGGAAGTCGGCCAGCAGCGCGTCGGGATCGTCGGCGGTCCGCACCGCCGCGTAGGGCAGGACGAACTCGCCCAGCTCGGCGTCGTACGCGGCCCCCGCCGGCAGGTCGTCCCAGTCGGCGAAGCCCGGGGGCTCGGGGTAGGCGTACGAGTAGAACGTGCCCTCCTCGCTGCCCCCCGGCCAGTACCCGGCGCTGCTGACCTCGTGCGAGTAGGCCTCCAGCATCACGTGGGGACCGCAGTTGGGGGCGCCCCCGGGTGGGGCGGTGCGGTGCGCCCCGAGAAGCGGGTCACGGCGTGGTCGAACCCGCCCCAGAAGAAGTGGACGGGGCTGCACTTGCCCACGAAGCCGGCGCGGAAGCCGTGGAACACCCGGTCCATGTCGATCAGCGACCGATGGAACGACTCGACGGCGGCCGCGTCGTAGCTGGCGTGGTCGTGGTCGTCGGTGAACGGGATGGCGCCGGGGATCTCGACCGGCATCGACCAGATCGGCGTCGCCACGTCCAGCTCGTCGAGCCGGGCGAGGACCTCGGCGTAGAAGTCGGCGACCGACCGGGGCTCGAGGGCCACCTCGGCCACGGCCCCGTCGGCGCGGCCGATGCGCAGGCGGTGGTCGACGAGGTCGAAGTCGATCTGGAAGGCGCCGCCCGCCCCACCCGGCATCGACGCCGGTGGTCATCCCGCGGTCGGTGACGAGGAACGTGACGTTCCACCAGTGGTTGACCAGTGGCGTGCGGGCGAGTTTGACCTTGCCCACGACCTGGGTCCACAGGTGCAGGGTGTCGCGTGTGTCCTGCCAGTCGGCTCCGGGGAGCGACGGCCAGGCGGGGAGGGCCTCGGGCATGCCCCTCAGGATGCCGCGGCGAGGGCGGTTCGATCAGATTCACCGCTGCGACTTCGGCGGCTCCGCCGCCGAAGGTCGAACGATGCTGTGTCCCCGCTCGTGGCGCCTCCGGCGCCGGGCCGCTGGGCCCTATGCGGGGGCGGTCGTGCCCCCGAGCGGGATCGGATCCATCCCGAGCTTGCGGTGGTCCCACGAGCGCACCCGCTCGACGTCGACCCGCACGGCCACGCGCTTGTGCAGCATGAACTCGACGAGTGGCTTCGCCTCGTCGGTGTACGGGCCGGTGTAGCGCTCCCAGACGTTGACGCCGACGGCCCAGAGGGCCTCGGGGTCCTCGACGATCGTGGCCCGACCCTCGAGCGAGACGCCGCGCAGCGTGTCGTACGTGAGGCCGTCCTCGATCATGCAGGTGATGCGGTCGTCGCGGCGCAGGTTGACGGCCTTCTGCGAGCGGCTCTTGGTCTCGAACCAGATCTGGCCGTCGATCACGGCGTACCACATGGCCACGAGGTGCGGTGTGCCCGTGGGGCCGACCGTGGCCATGGTGGCGGTGCGGCTCGCCTCGACGAACGCTGCGACCTCGTCGTCGGACATGGTGATCTGCGCCCGCTGGTTCGTGCCCATGCGTCCGCCTCCTCGCGCTGGCTCGTCGTGGAAGAACGCGTTCTTGTCTACTCGCGGGTGGCGGCGACCGCGCTGTCGACACCGTCCGCCAGCAACGCGAACGTCTCGTCCATCATCGGGTCGAGGCGATCGAGGTCGGCGCCCTCGGCCAGCCAGCGGTTGATCGTCGCCCACAGCGCGGACGTGACCATGCCCGTGACCACGTGGGCGACCAGCGTGTCGGGCGACACCCCGAGCCGGGCGGCGATGGCGCCCACCATCTCGGCCTCCTCCTCGTAGAAGTGCTCGCGGGCGAGGTGGCGGAGGCTGGGGGTGGTCAGCATGACCTGGAACTCGCGCTTGACCCGGGGATCCTGGAGCTGGGCGTCGAGCTCGCAGCGCAGGACCTCGCGCATGGCCTGGACCAGGGTCTCGTCGGGCGGGCGGGCGAGCAGGAGCGGACCGAGCAGCGTGTGCTTGGTGTCGCTGCGGGCCATGATCAGGTCGAGCTTCGAATCGAAGTAGCGGAAGAAGGTGCGGGGCGACACCTCGGCCGCGGCGGCGATGTCCTCGACCGTGGTGGCGTCGTAGCCCTTGACCTCGAACAGGTCGAGCGCCGCGTCCATGATCGCCTCGCGCGTGCGCGCCTTCTTGCGCTCGCGCAGGCTCTCGGCTGCGTCGACGACCTTCTTCACGCTCAGAGTATGCCCCGTCCTGTCATCTGGCAGACGGTTGCCTGTTGGCTCTGCCATGCCATATGTCACGTTATAGGTCTTTGTCAGGGTGTTGACAAGTGACAGTCAATGACAGAACCTGGCGGGCATGACCTCCCTCCTCTACCGGCTCGGCCGCGCCGCGGTCCGCCGACGCCGCCTCGTCCTGCTCGCCTGGGCCGTGCTCGCCGTCGCCGTGCTCGGCGTGGCCTCGGCCCGGGGAGGAGAGACCTCCGACGCCTTCGACATCCCCGGCGTCGAGTCGCAGCAGGCCTTCGACGTGCTCGAGGCCGACTTCCCCGCGGCCGCCGGCACCTCGGCCCAGCTCGTGTTCGAGGCCGACGACGGCACCACTCTGGCCGACCCCGCGGCCGCCGCCGCGGTCGACGCGGCACTCGGCGACGTCGCCGGCCAGCCCCACGTCGAGCGAGGTCGGCGAGCTGCAGACCAGCCCCGACGACCCGCATCGGCTACGTCGACGTCCAGTACGACCGGCCGTCCGAGGGCATCCGCGAGGACGCCTTCGCCCGGCTCGAGGCCACCCAGGAGGCGGCCGACGCCACCGGCGCCGTGCGCCTGGAGCTGGGCGGCGACCTGCCCAGCGAGGCGGTGCAGGAGGAGCCCGGCGGCCAGGAGATCATCGGCATCCTCGTCGCCGTGGTCGTGCTGCTCGTGGCGTTCGGCTCGGTCATCGCCATGGGCCTGCCGATCGGCACCGCGCTCGTCGGCCTCGCCACCAGCCTCGGCCTCATCACGCTCGATCGCCTCGTTCATCGACGTGAACTCGATCTCGCCGGTGCTCGCCGCCATGATCGGCCTCGGCGTGGGCATCGACTACGCCCTGTTCATCGTCACCCGCCACCGCGAGAACCTGCGGGCGGGCATGACGGTCGAGGAGGCCGCCGGCCGGGCCATCGCCACGTCGGGCGCCGCCGTGCTGTTCGCCGGCGCCACCGTGGTCATCGCCATCTGCGGCCTCGCCATCGCCGGCATCCCGGCCGTCACGGTCATGGGCCTCATGGCGGCCATCACCGTGGCCGTGATGGTGGCCATCTCGCTGACGCTGCTGCCCGCGCTGCTCGGGTTCGCCGGGCAGCGCATCGACGCCATCCGCGTGCCCGGCCTGCGCGCCGGCGCCGGCGTCCCCGGCCGCGAGTCGATGTGGCACCGCTGGGGCCGGCAGGTGTCGGCCCACCCGTGGCGCTACCTGGTCTCGGGCGTCCTCGTGCTCGGCCTGCTGGCCGCGCCCGCCTTCGCCATGCGCCTGGGCATGACCGACAACGGCGCCAGCCCGCAGTCGCTCACCACCCGCCAGGCCTACGACCTGCTGGCCGACGGCTTCGGTCCCGGCTTCAACGGCCCGCTGGTGCTGGCCGTCGACCTCGGCGACGCCACGGTCGACGACCTGGCGCCCCTCGCCGAGGCGATCGCCGCCGACCCCGGCGTCGCAGGCCGTGGCGCCGCTCGTGCCCAACGAGGACGGCACGGCCGCCGTGCTGCGGGTCATCCCGACCACGTCGCCGCAGGACGAGCGCACGACCGACCTCGTGCACCACCTCCGCAACGACGTCATCCCCGAGGCCACGGCCGGCACCGGGCGCCGACGTCTACGTCGGCGGGCAGACCGCCACGTTCATCGACATGTCCGACAAGGTGGCCGACCGGCTGCCCTGCTTCGTCGGGGCCGTGATCGTGCTGTCGGTCCTGCTGCTGATGATGGTGTTCCGGTCGATCGCCGTGCCGCTGAAGGCCGCGGCCATGAACCTGCTGTCGATCGGCGCCGCCTACGGCGTGATCGTGGCCGTGTTCCAGTGGGGCTGGCTGAAGGGCCTGGTCGGCGTCGAGGAGACCGTGCCGATCGTGTCGTTCATGCCGATGATGCTGTTCGCCATCCTGTTCGGCCTGTCGATGGACTACGAGGTGTTCCTGCTGACCCGGGTGCGTGAGGAGTACCTGCACCGGCGGGACAACACCACGGCCGTCGATCGAGGGCATCTCGGCCACCGCCCGGGTCATCACGTCGGCGGCGCTCATCATGATCAGCGTGTTCGCCGCCTTCGTCCTGGGCGACGACCCGATGATCAAGATGTTCGGCCTCGGCCTCGCCACCGCCGTGCTCATCGACGCCACGGTCGTGCGCATCGTGCTCGTGCCGGCGACCATGCGCCTGCTCGGCGACTGGAACTGGTGGCTGCCGGGCTGGCTCGACCGCCTGCTGCCCAACCTCGACGTCGAGGGCGGCGTGGGCCTGCCCGAGCCCGAGTTCGAGCCGGGCCGGGGCCCCGCCCTCACGCCCGACGTCACGCCCGAGCCGGCCCTGACGTCGTAGCGGTCACGGGTCGCCCGGGGACCACTCCCCCAGCTCCCCGGGCGACCCCGAGGTCCACAGGTTCCGCCCTCCCACAGGATTTCCCCGCGAGATCGGTCGCCAGAGCGACCGATCCGCGGGGAAATCGCGTTCAGGGGCGGTCAGGCCTCGGTGGAGGTGTCGTCGTCGGGGTCGTCGCCCGGCATGGCCAGCAGGCCGCCGGCGGCGGCGAGGGCCGTGGCCAGGCCCGGCCGCCCGGTCGACGACCTGGGCGACGGCGATCTCGGCGGCGCCCGGCAGCGGCGACGGCGGCTCGCCCAACGAGCGCAGCAGCGCGGTCGGGTCGCTGGCCGGTGTGATCGGACGGACCTCGGCGAGCGGCGGCACCGGCCGCCACAGGTCGACGGGCTTCGGTCTGCTTCGCCTTGGCGTTCTGCCGGCGGCGGCGGCGCGACGAGCCCTTCTTCTGCTGGTTCTGATCGGCCATCAGCGACCCACCTCCTTCACGATGCGTCCTCGGTGAGCAGCGACTCGGGCCGGATGCCGAGCGCCACGCGCAGCTGGTCGGCGTCGAGGTCGGCCAGCGAGCTCGACTTCGGCAGCACCAGGTCGGCGATGTGGCGCTTGCCGGCGACGACCTCCTCCACCCGCTCGTCGACCGTGCCCGGGCACACGAGGCGGTGCGACACGACGGTGCGGGTCTGGCCGATGCGCCAGGCGCGGTCGCGGGCCTGGTCCTCGACGGCGGGGTTCCACCACCGGTCGTAGAGCACGACGTGGCTGGCGGCGGTCAGGTTGAGCCCGGTGCCCCCGGCCTTGAGCGACAGCACCAGCGCACCCGGCCCCTCGCCGTTCTGGAAGTCGGCGATCGAGCTTGTCGCGGGCGCCGCGGGCCAGGCCGCCGTGGTAGCAGGCGATCGGCACGCCGGTGACCGCGGTGAGGTGGTCGGCCAGCCGCTTGCCCCACTCGGCGAAGTGGGTGAAGACGAGGATGCGCTCGCCGGCGGCGAACACCGACTCGACGATCTCCTCGAGCCGGGCCAGCTTGCCGGACCGACCGGCCAGCGGGCGGCCGTCGTCCTCGTAGGCCGCCGGGTGGTTGCAGATCTGCTTGAGCGCGGTGATCGCGGCCAGGATCGCCCCCTGCCGCGGCTCGCCCGCCTCGTCGACGTTGTTGTTCACCAGCCGGTCGAGCACGGCCTGGTACAGGCCGATCTGCTCGGTGGTCATGCTGCAGTGGTCGAGCTCGTCGATGCGGTCGGGCAGCTCGGCCGCCACCTCGGGCTCGGACTTGGTGCGGCGGAACACGAGCAGGCCGTTGAGCGCCCGCAGCGCCTGCTCGCCCTCGCCCGAGAGCTGCGAGATGAACGCGGGCCGGGCGCCGACGAGGCCGGGGTTCATGAAGTCGAGGATGGCCCACAGGTCGCCGAGGCCGTTCTCGACCGGCGTGCCGGTGAGCGCGAGCCGGGTGCGGGCGTGCAGCCGCCGCAGCTGCTGGGCGGTCTCGTTGGCCGGGTTCTTGATCGCCTGGGCCTCGTCGAGCACGACCCGGTCCCAGGCGACGCCCGACAGCGCCTCGATGTCGCGGACGGCCGTGCCGTAGGTCGTGATGACGATGTCGGCGCCGCGCGATGGCCCGCTCGAGCGCGCCGGCCGACGCCCGCGTCGCGCCGTGGTGCACGACCACCTTCGAGCTCGGGCGTGAACCGCTGCGCCTCGGCGGCCCAGTTGCCGACGACGGCGGGCGGGGCGACCACGAGGGCGGTGCCGTCGCCCATCGTGCGCCGGATGTGGGCCAGCACCGTCGGCGTCTTGCCCAGGCCCATGTCGAGGGCCAGGCAGCCGCCCAGCTCGACGGCGTCGAGGAAGCCGAGCCAGGCGAGGGCCTCGGCCTGGTAGGAGCGGAGCTCGCCGCGGAAGCCCTCGGGCCGGGTCACGGGGTCGGTGGGGACGTCCTGGGCCCGCGACAGCAGGTCGGTGGCCCAGCCGCCGCCCTCGACCGTGAGGCCGCCCGCCAGCGGCGAGCCCTCGAGGCCGACGGCGTGGCGCAGGATCTCGGCCCCGGTCATGCGGGTCTGGTCGGCCCGCTCGGCCAGGGCGGCCGCCGCCTCCTTCAGGTCGGCCCGGTCGAGCTCGACCCACCGCCCGCGCGAGCGGACGAGCGGGCGGGCCTCGGCGGCCAGGCGGGAGATGTCGGCCGCGGTGAGCTCGACGTCGTCGAACACGGCCGACCAGCGGACGTCGGAGAGCTGGTGGGCGCCGACGACCGTGTCGGCCGACGGCGTGGTGAAGAGGCGCAGGGTGGGCGACGGCGACCGCCGCGACAGGGCCGGGACCTTCACGTCGAAGCCGGCGGCCTCGAGCGTGGCGCCCGTGACCGTCATCAGCTCCCACGCCTCGTCCTGCTTCAGGTACACCTGGCCGCGACGCTGGCCGCCGGCCCGCAGCAGCACCGGGTAGAGGCGCTCGAGGCGGGCCAGGTCGTCGGCCATGGGCTTGGTCGAGCGGCTGTCGGTGAGCGCGAGCTCGATCGGCAGCAGGCCGCCCTCGGCGCCGCGCCCGAGCACCGAGAGGTACCAGGCGCCGCTCGAGTCGGGCGGGTCGAGCTGCACGACGAGTCGCGAGCGGCCGGCGCCGGTGACCGGCTTGACCCAGCGCTCGAGCCGCTTGGACACCTCGAGCCCGGCGGCGACGGGAGCGACGAAGCCGGAGCCGTCGAGGCGGGTGATCACGGCCTCGCCGACGTCGGCCCCGGTGCGGACGACCGGAGGCGGCGCGGGCATCACGACCCGGCCGGCGGCGTCGGAGGCGATGGCGTCGACGACCGCACCGGACCACCTCGAGCACGACCGCCTTGGCGTCGGCCCGCGACATGGCGACGACCGGGCCGGGCATCGCCCCGGCCAGCTCCTCGACCGCGGTGTGGTCGACGTCGGCCGGGATCCAGCGGACGTGGAGGTCGAGCGTGCGGCCGTCGGACCGGCGGCTGCTGCGCAGGGCGGGGACGATGGCCCCGCGGGCCACCATCCGCACCGCGTACACGGCCACCCGGCCCAGCCAGGTCACGCTGGACCCGACGCCGTCGCCGCCGAGACCGCCGCCGACGGCCACCAGCCAGCCGAGGGCGTCGGCCACGGGGATCGACAGCGCCGCCGCCCGGTCGCCCGTGGGCAGCGGGACGCCCCGGTGCTGGTTCCAGCCCACGGCGGGGCCGCCGATGCCCTCGAGGCGGTCGGACAGGCTCGTCGTGGGACGGCCGGCACCGTGTCGGGACCCCCGGCCCAGACCACGACCTCGTTGGCCGACCAGGACGCCTGCAGGCGCACCTCGCCGGCGGGGTCGGGCGCGACGAGCACGGCGTCGGCGGCGTCGGACGCCCCGGTCAGCCGGTCGTAGGCCAGCTCGAGCCGCTCGAGCTCGGCCTCGAGGTCGGCGATGACCTGGTCGCGCTCGGGACCGGACAGGTCGCGGACGGCGTCGAGGTTCTCCTCGGTGTCGTCGAGCATGCGCTCGAGGGCCCGCCGCCACGCCGGGCGCGTCGGTTTCCAGCAGGGCGAGCTGCTCGGTTGTGGCGATGCCGTCGACCGCCGCCCAGGCGGCCGATTCCATCGCTCGCGTGGCCTCATCCATACGTCAATCCGGCGCTCCTCCGCGCCGCACCCCCGCCGTCAGGGAGACCCGGGGGAATGCGGTCCAGCACAGGCGTCGCGAAACACACCCGGGGAGGGCTGTTCCACCGCGCTGGGCGGGACTCCAGACCTGTCCAGCATAGGGCGCGAGGTCGCCGGAGGCACGGATCGGGCCCGCCCGCCCCAGGCGAGCACCGCCGCGGGGTGGCGGGCCGCAGGGGGCGGTCCGCTACGATGAGCCGTCCCGTACGGGGGTGTAGCTCAGCTGGCTAGAGCGCTTCGGTCGCATCGAAGAGGCCGTGGGTTCGAATCCCATCACCTCCACCAATCCGAGGTCCCGGATGGTCCCCCGCCGTCCGGGATCGTGCGTTTCACCGGGGCCCACGGTCCGGCCGGGCTCGGCGGTTCGTCGGCGACGGAACCGGTGCGGAGCTAGGGTCGCTGCGTTCCGGGGCGGGCCAGAACGGGGTTGGGGGAGAGCATGAGCTGGGTGGCGAACGCTGGGCGGCGCGTGCGGATGTCGACGGGCGGGATCGTGCTCGCTCTCGTCCTGGGCGCGTCTGCGCGGTGCCGCCCGGTGGTGGTGGGAACGGCTCGACGACCACCACGGCGTCGACCACGACCACCGCCGTGTCGACGACGACCACGGCGCCGACCACGACCAGCACGGCGCCGACCACGACGACCCCGCCGCCGACCACGACGACGACCGCGCCACCGGGTCCGCCGACGGATGGAGAGTTCAGCGAAGGCGTTTCGGTTTCCGAGGAGGGCTACGACTCGTCCGAGCCGCCGCGTGGCCTTCGACCGGGAGGAGAACGCGTTGCTGGTCTGGGTGCGTGTGTCCCATGAGTATCCGCACCCGCGGCGGGTGCAGATCATGCCCCGCGGTCGCACCGGTGCCTGGGGCTCCATCGTCACCCTGTCACCGTCGGGGCAGGCCCCGCACTCCCCGAAGGTCGCGCTCGACGACGACGGTGACGGCGTCGTGGTGTGGCACGGCTTCGACGGCACCGACAACCACGTGTACGCCCAGAGGGTGTCCCGCACCGGCACGGTGGGAACCCTCCAGGTGCTGTCCCCCGCCGGGGTGACGATCTACGGCACGGACGTCGCCATCGACTCCGACGGTGACGCCGTGGTCACCTGGGCCGAATACCAGCGACGGCAGCGTCTTCCCGAAGATGCGCCGGTTCGCCAGCGGACGGGTCGTTGTCCGAGACCACGGTGCTGTCGTCGAGCCCGGCGCATGCGGACAGCGCCCACGGTGGCCTTCGACCGGGAAGGCGACGCCGTCCTCGCCTGGGCCAACGACAACGTGGTGCAGGCCCGGACCCTGAGCGCTTCGGGGACGCTCGGCGAGCTCGAGCAGGTGTCCACGGACCTCTCGCCGATCGACCGCCACACCATGGCGCGGGTGACGATCGACCGGGACGGTGACGCACTGGTGACCTGGCGGCACTGGACCGACGCAGACCAGAGCACCCAGGTGTGGGGACGCTGGGTGTCTCGTGACGGGGCCGTCGGCGAGGTCCGGCAGCTCACCCCCTCGTCGCACCCCGACGTGCAGAACTACTCGGTGGCGGGGGACCTGGACGGTGATGTCTTGCTGACGTGGGATCGGTTCCCGAGCGGGGAGATGTACGCACGCCCGATCACCCGCACGGGAGCTGCTCGAGCAGCCGGTCCTCGTGACGTCGTACGGCCGCCTCCACTCGGTCGGTGTCGACGACGACGGAGACGGTGTCCTGGTCTGGCAGGGCGAAGGTGTCGACGGCTCGGTCGGAAGCGTGCGTGCACGCCGGGTGACCCAGACCGGAGCGTTGGGGACCCCTGAGGAGTGGTCGCATCGTCAGGCGTCCTCCCCAGAGTCGCCGTCACCCCTGCCGGTGGCGCAATGATCGCCTGGGAACGCCGATTCCAGGTCGACCTGCGAATCCAGGTGAGCGTCGCTCCCTGATCGATCTCGGGCGGGCACCGGGTCGGGCCACACCCGGCCGCGATCACCCGGGCCGGGTGTGGCGAACGGCGGCACGCCGAGGGCACAGTCCGCTCGATGGGGGGCACGCGTCCCCCATGACGAGCGGTCGAGCGGGGAGCCACCGACATGTCTGCAACCGAGTCAACGGGTCACGGCACCCAGCTCTGGCTCCTTCGGGCGGCCAAGGCTGTCGTCGTCCTGGTCTACGTCTTCGTGCTGATCGACCTGGTGCTGCTCACCCTGGGGTTCTTCCTGCGGCTGTTCGGCGCCAGCACCGACGCCGAGTTCACCCGGTGGGTCTACCGCAACGTCGATCGGATCATGGAGCCGTTCCGGGGCATGTTCCCGTCCCACGCCGTGTCCGACGTGTCGGTGCTCGACACCTCGCTCCTGTTCGCCATGGTCGTGTACACGATCCTCGGCATCGCGGTGCATGCCCTGGTCGAGTGGTTGACGAGCAAGATCGTGAACCTGCGGGAGCGCGACCGGATCGCGGCGCGGGAGCGCCGAGCGCGCCGCCGTCGCCGCCGCCCGGCAGCCCGAGTTCCCTCCGACGGCCGGCTATCCCGGGTCGGCGCCGACCGCCGGCTATCCCGAGTCGGCGCCCACCGCCGGCTATCCCGAGTCGGCGCCCCCACCCGGCGCTCCCCGCTGACCGCCTGACCGTCCGGGCCCGGGTCACGCCGGCGCGTGGCGCAGGACCGTCACCGCGAAGTCGGCGTCCTCGTGCCAGGCCCGCAGGTCCCAGGTGGCGAAGCGGTGCTCGACCTCGAGCCCGGCGCCGGCGACGGCGCGGTCGAAGTCGGCGAGCGGCAGGTCGCGGTCGACGTGGAACCCCACGACCACGAAGCCGTCGGCGGTCACGTGGGCCGCGACTCTGCGGAGCACGTCCTCCTCGGTGCCGGGGGCGAGGAACACCATGACGTTCCCGGCCAGCACCGCGGCGTCGAACGGCTCGCTCTCCCCCGCCGCAGGGAGGTCGAGCTCGGCCAGGTCGGCCACGAGCCACCGAGGACCGGGGTGGTCGGCCCGGGCGGCCTCGACGAGCGCCGGATCGGCGTCCACCCCGACCACCGCGTGGCCGCGGGCGGCGAGCTCGGCGCCGACGCGGCCGGTCCCGCACCCGGCGTCGAGCACCCGGGCGCCGCGGGGCACCATCGCGTCGACCAGCCGGGCCTCGCCCGCCAGGTCCGCACCCTCGGCGGCCATCGTGCGGAACCGCGCGATGTACCACTCGGAGTGCCCCTTGCTGGTGTCGGTCACCCACCGCGTCGGTCGGCTCATGAGGCCACCCTAGGAGTGGGCCCTTCGGGCGACCTCATGCGACCAGAGCGCAGGTTCCGTGGACCCGTGGCGGCGGAAAGCCGAGGCCTCGACCGACCCGGAGCGCAGCGGGTCCGCCGCGTTGGGTAGGGTGCACACGAGCATCACGAGGGGGACGTCGGGGGGCGAGATGAGTGCGGAGGACGTGCGGAGGCGCATCGTCGAGACGCCCGACGGTGTCGGCATCTCGGTGACCGAGGCCGGCGACCCCGGCACCCAGCCCACGGTCGTGCTGCTGCACGGGTTCCCCGACCTGTCGTACACCTGGCGGCACCAGATCACCGCGCTGGCCGCGGCGGGCTACCACGTGCTGGCGCCCGACGGGCGCGGCTTCGGGCGGTCCGACCGGCCCGAAGACCTCGACGCCTACGACATCGACCACCTGACCGCCGACATGCTCGCGCTGCTCGACGACGTGGGCGTCGAGCGTGCCGTGTTCGTGGGCCACGACTGGGGTGCGCTCGTCATCTACGCCCTGGCCCTGATGGCCCCCCGGCTGTCGCCGGGACGGTCGGGATCGGCGTCCCGTTCCTCCCCCGGGGCACGGTCCCGCCCACGACGATGCTGCGCCAGTTCGCCGGCGAGCAGTGGTTCATGCTGCTGTGGGTGCAGGACGCCGGGTGTCGCCGAAGCGGACATGGGCGACGACGTGACGGCTCACGATGCGCCGCATGTACACCGGCCTGCGGCTCGAGGCGATCATCGGATCGCAGGGCCCGGGCGAGCCCCGGAACCTGACCGACCGGCTCGGTGACCTCGACGTCCTCCCCGACTGGCTGGGCCACGACGACCTCGAGCACTACGTCGACGAGTACACCCGCACCGGGTTCACCGGCGGCCTCAACTGGTTCCGCAACTTCGACCGCAACTGGGTGCTCACGCCGCAGCTCGCCGGCGCTCGCATCACGGTGCCGACCCTCTACATCACGGGCTCGGTCGATCCGCTCCTCATCGCCTGCCCGCCGGCGCTGATGGAGGGCTGGCTCGACGACACCGCGGCACCGTGATGATCGACGGCGGCGGCCACTGGGTGCACCAGCAGATGCCCGACGCGGTGAACGACGCGCTGCTGTGGTTCCTGTCCGACGTGACGCCCGCCGACCTCGGCCCGGCCGTCGACGACGCCGCGACCGTGTCCGACACCACCGCTCCCGCCTGACCACGGCCTTCCGCACCGCCGGCCACGTGGCGTCCGGCACGCGGCAGGCCGGGCCGATCACGCCGGTCTCGGACGCAGCGCTCGATCGCCCGTTGCAGGCGGGCCTGCAGGACCGTCGTCGTGACGTCGCCGCGGCTGCGCTCGAGCACCGCCCGCAGCGACGTCGAGCGTGCGGCGCAGCCCGTTGGTCACGGCGTCGGGGTAGTCGACGACCACGAGCGCGGCGTAGACGTCGTCCATCCGCCCCAGCAGGGCCTCGCCGCGGTCGAGGTCGCCCTCGCGCAGGCGGTCGAGCAGGTGGCGACGCAGCTCGCTGGCGGCCTCGGCCAGGCCGCGCATCCAGGCGGTCGGGCTGACACGGAGCTCGTCGGGCCCCGGGCACGTCGCTCGCCCGACGACGAGGGCGCCGACGGCCCGGGCCTCGACGAACTCCTTTTCGGCGTCGTGGAGGTAGCCCGGCCTGCGCCAGCGCCGGGAACGGGCCGAGGACGGCCCTGTGCCTCGCGGATCGCCGCCTCGCTCTCCGCGGCCAGAGCCTCCGCCCGGGCAGGGTCGAGGCCGTGCACGGCGCGGATGCTCGACCCCGCGGCACGGATCGCCCGCCGGCACGCCGGCAGTGCCGCCTCGCGGGCCTGGTTGGCGGCCGCCGAGCGCGTCGTCGATCGACGCGATCGACCGCGTCGAGGTGGCACGCGGACCGCATCCGCCGGCTAGGGCGCTGGGCACTGCGTGCCGCCGGCTCACCGAGCGGCGCCGCTGCCGATCACGACGACCGACGGGCGCGGCGCCCGGATCGGCGTGAGGTAGCGCACCTTCTGCACCCGCTCGACCTCGCGGCGTCCGCGGCGGACGAGCAGGCCGAGGTAGGCGACGAGCAGCGTGCCGGGTACGACCGCGGCGGCGAGCCAGGGCCCACCGAGCAGCAGTGCCGGAGCGACCCCGGCCGCCGTGAGCAGCACCAGCCCGCACAGCACCTGGCGGCGCCGGCGGAAGGCGTGTGCCCGCCGCCCGGCCGTCGTCGCCGCCCGGGCGAGGCCGCGCGGGGTGCCGTCCTCGGCACTGCGGACGACCGTGCCGACCACGCCGGGCGCCACGCCGGGCGGCGGCGCGCCCGCCGGTGCTGCCGAGCGCGTGCACCGCAGCCCCGGCGGCGACCGCGGCCTCGTCGACGAGATCCTCGCTCTCGTCGCCGTAGACCTCGTAGGTGTCGCCGTAGGTCGGCGTGGCGCGCTGCAGCGACCAGAGCTGGCTGCGGAACGACATGATCGAGGCGATGGGCCGGGCCTCGCGCCGGGCCTGCAACCACGGGGGCATCAGCACCGCTGCCCAGATCACCCCGAGGAGCAAGAAGACGACCACGACATCACTCTCCGACGACCGCTTGGAGCGACCATAAGGGAGATCGCCCCGAGCGCGGGTGGATGCCGTTTGGCCAGCCGGTCGGGACCGTCGTCGTTCGTTGCGGAGCGCCCGCGCGACGGAACGCCGGTAGCCTGGGGACCGCTAGAAGCCGAGGTCGCCGTCGAGCCCGTCGGACCGGCGGTAGGTGCCGCTGCGCCCGCCCGTCTTCTCCCACAGCGCGATCTCGCCGATCACCATGCCGCGGTCGGCCGACTTGCACATGTCGTAGATCGTCAGGCACGCGACCGAGCAGGCCGTCAAGCGCCTCCATCTCGACGCCGGTGCGGTCGACGGTCTCGACGTGGGCCTCGACCTCGATGTAGTCGTCCTCGATGCGGAAGTTCACCAGCACCGACCCGACGAGCAGCGGGTGGCACAGCGGGATCAGGTCGGGCGTGCGCTTGGCGGCCTGGATGCCGGCCACCCGGGCCACGGCCAGCACGTCGCCCTTGTTGATGGCGCCGCGGGCGACGAGCGACGTCGTCTCGGACTTCATGTGCACCCGGCCCCGGGCGACCGCCCGCCGGTGGGTCGGCTCCTTGGGCGTGACGTCGACCATGCGGGCCCGGCCCAGCGGGTCGAGGTGGGTGAGGCCGCGGTCAGACATGAGCCAAGACTAGTTCCGTGCGGTGGTCGGGCCGCACGCCCGCACCCCAACCGGCGTGTCAGCCGCCGATCTGGCTCATGCTGCGCCGCGGGCCGGACGAACTGCGACCTGGCCGATCTGTGGCCGGCCCCCTTGCCGGCGACGCAGCCGCCGGATGGCGGCGGCGAGCTCGTCGTCGGGCGCCCCGCCGCGCACCAGGTCGCGCAGGTCGATCTCGTCGACCGCGAACAGGCAGGACCGGAGCTGGCCGTCGGCGGTGAGCCGGATGCGGTCGCAGGCGTCGCAGAACGGCCGGGTGACCGACGGGATCACGCCGACCTCGCCGCGGCCGTCGAGGTAGCGAACCGCTCGGCCGGCTGGTGGCCGCGGGCCACCGGCTCGAGCGGGAAGACGGCGTCGATGGCGGCCACGATCTCGGCCTGGCCGACGACCGCGCCCGACCGCCACTGCTCGTCGGCGTCGAGCGGCATGAACTCGATGAACCGCACGGTCACCCCGCGGTCGCGGCCGAAGGCGGCGAGGTCGACGACCTCGTCGTCGTTGACGCCGCGCATCGACCACGGCGTTGACCTTGACCGGGTCGAGCCCGGCCGCGAGCGCGGCGTCGATGCCGTCGAGCACGTGGTCGAGCTCGTCGCGCCGGGTCAGCTCGACGAAGCGGTCGGGCCGCAGCGTGTCGAGCGAGATGTTGACCCGGCGCAGGCCGGCGGCGGCGAGGTCGCCGGCCACCGACCGCAGCGTGGCGCCGTTGGTGGTGAGCGCCAGGTCGACGGGCGGACCCTCGCCGCCGGTGCGCAGCGCGGCGAGCTTGCCCACGAGGACCGGCAGGTGGGCCCGCACCGTCGGCTCGCCGCCGGTGAGGCGGATGCTGTCGAAGCCGAACCGCTCGACGCACACCCGGGCGATGCGCTCGATCTCCTCGAACGTGAGCACCGTCGGAGCGGGGCAGCCACTTCATCCCCTCCTCCGGCATGCAGTAGGTGCAGCGGAAGTTGCAGCGGTCGGTCACCGAGATGCGCAGGTCGCGGTGGACGCGCCCGAAGGTGTCGACGAGAGGCTCGGTCATCCTGCGGTCCAGCGTAGTGGGGCGACGGTCGCAGCCCGGTCCGGGATCAGGCGACTGGCCGCGGTCGGCGGTCGCCGGTTCGCCGAGCAGGACGACCTCGACCGCGTCGCCCGGCGGCCACGCCGTCGCCGTCGGGCAGCGACCGCCAGCCCGTCGGCCGCGGGCCATGGCCGCGAGCTGGTGCGAGCCCTGGCCGCCGGACGACCGCACCCGGAGCGCCGCCCGCGGCCGCGGGGTCGGCCGTGACCACGGCCCGGACGAAGTGGATCTTGCCGTCGGGCCCGCGGCGGAACGGCTCGCCGGCCTCGGCCCGCAGCCGCGGGCAGGTGCAGGCGCTCGTCGGGGTGGCCGGCCAGCCGGCGCAGGCCGGGGCGGGCGAACAGCGCGAAGCTCACCATCGACGACACCGGGTTGCCGGGCAGGCCGAACACCGGCACCGAGCGGTCGTCCGCCGACCGCGGACCGAGCCCGAACGCGAGCGGCTTGGCCGGCCGGATCGCGACCTGCATCCAGCGCATGTCGCCGATGCGGTCGAGCACCACCTTGACGAGGTCGAAGTCGCCCATCGACACGCCGCCCGACGACAGCACGGCGTCGCACGTCGGCCACGCCCCGCTCGAGCGCGGCGGTGATGGCGGGCTCGTCGTCGGGCACGAGGCCGAGGTCGACGGGCTCGCACCCGGCCTGGGCGACCAGCGCCAGCAGCGTCGGGCGGTTGGTGTCGCGGATCTGCCCGGGCCGCAGCGGCTCGGGGCCCGTCGACCAGCTCGTCGCCGGTCGACAGCACGCCGACCCGCGGCCGCGGGTGGGCCAGCGACCTCGGCGACGCCGAGCGACGCCAGCACGCCGAGGTGGGCGGGCGTCACCTCGTCGCCGGCGCCGAACACCACGCTCGCCGGGCTGCAGGTCCTCGCCGGCGGCGCGCACGTGGGTGCCGGGCTCGACCGCGACGTCGACGCGCACGGCGCGCCCGCCGTCGAGCGCGCTCGGTCCGCTCGACCATCACGACCGCGTCGGCGCCGTCGGGCAGCGGCGCGCCGGTCATGATGCGCATCGCCTCGCCCGGCCGCAGCGCGCGGTCGGCCGGGTGGCCCGGCCGCCACCTCGGCCGACCACCGGCAGGGTCGACCGGCGCCGGCGGCCGTGTCGGCGGCGCGGACCGCGTAGCCGTCCATCGCGGTGTTGGCGAACGGCGGCACCGCCTCGGTCGCCGACCACGTCGCCGGCCAGCACGAGCCCGACCGCGGCGTCGGCGGGCACGGGCCGCGGCGCCAGCGGCGCGCAGCGGTCGAGGACGTGGGCGAGCGCCTCGTCGAGCGGGATCACGCGGCTCACGGGCGCTCAGACGATGCCTCGCCGGCGGACGACGTCGGCGAGGAACGTCGGCGAACTCGGGGCCGAGGTCGTCGCGGTCGAGGGCGAGCTCGACGGTGGCCCGCAGGTAGTCGAGCTTGCTTGCCGATGTCGAAGCGGCCCTCGTCGAACACGAAGCCGTAGCACCGGCTGCTCGGTCAGCAGGATGGCGATGGCGTCGGTGAGCTGGATCTCGCCGCCGACGCCCGGCTTGGTGCGGTCGAGGCGTCGAAGATCTCGGGCGTGAACAGGTAGCGGCCCATGACGGCGAGGTTGGACGGCGCGTCCTCGGGCTTCGGCTTCTCGACGATGCCGCGCAGGCGCACGAGGCTGGGCTCGTCGGTCGGCTCGGGGTCGGCGCAGCCGTAGGACGAGATCTCCTCGGGCGGGAACGACTTGAGCGCCACGACCGAGGCGCCGGTGCGGCCGTAGACGCCGATCATGTCCGCGAGCACCGTCGAGCGCTCGTCCATGATGTCGTCGCCGAGCATCACGACGAACGGCTCGTCGCCCACGTGCTTGCGGGCCACCGACACGGCGTGGCCGAGCCCGAGCGCCTCGCCCTGGCGCACGTAGTGGATGTCGGCCAGGTCGGCCAGCCCCCGGACCTCGCTCAGCTGGTCGTGCTTGCCCGTCGCCTCGAGGGCGACCTCGAGCTCGATCGAGCGGTCGAAGTGGTCCTCGAGGCTGCGCTTGCCGCGCCCGGTGATGATGAGGATGTCGTCGATGCCGGCGCGGACGGCCTCCTCGACCACGTACTGGATGGCGGGCTTGTCGACGACCGGCAGCATCTCCTTGGGCTGCGCCTTGGTGGCGGGCAGGAAGCGGGTGCCGAGCCCCGCCGCGGGGATGACGGCCTTGCGCACAGCCTTGGTCATCGTCGCTCGCCTCCGGTCGTGGAGCGGTCCTGGATGTCGACCCCCGTCCGCACCCGTGTGGTGTCACCCGCGTGGGATCGTGCCGCGGAGAACCGTAGTCACCCGACCCGCCGTCGTCGCAGCGTGAGCCAGCGCGGACCGCGATGTTCACCCGCCCGACGCCTGTCGGGTCAGCCGCCGGCACCGAGGCGCCGCTCGGTCCCCTGCCGGAGCCGGACGATGTTGTCGCGATGGCGGACCACGATCAGGGCCGCGCACCCCGCGAGGGCGGCGACCTCGGGGCCGGGAGCGCCGAAGGCGGCGGCCGCCACAGGGAGCAGCACGGCGGCCACGATCGACCCGAGCGAGGCGGCGCGGCTGATGCCCACCGCCACGGCGAATCCCACCGCCGCCACCGCCGCGGCCGCGGGGAACAGCACGACAGCCATGCCCGCGGCCGTGGCCACCCCCTTCCCACCACGGAAACGTCGGGTGGCGGGCAGGACGTGGCCCACGACGGCCGCCACCCCGCACGCCACCCCCAGCCCGTGGCCGCCGACCGCCCACCCGACCGCCGCCGGCACCGCCCCCTTCAGCAGTCGCCGACCAGGGCGATGGCACCGGCCCGGCGGCCGGCGACGCGCAGCACGTTGGTGGCGCCGGGGTTGCCCGAGCCCTCCCGCGTGGGATCGACGCCCCGCCGCCGCGCCACCAGGACGCGGTCGGGAAACGTGCCGACCAGGTAGGACGCCACCACGAGGAGCACGGCCACACCGGTCGGAAGGGTCGAGGCGAGCACTCGCACGGCACCGCGATGGTACGGGGCCGGACGGATGGCTTCGACCGCGACAGGCAGGGATAGCATTGGCAGTCGCACCTCGCGACTGCCAACACCGCGACGCCGAACACCGCGCCGCACGACCCGGAGCCCAGATGCCCACGTACGAATACCGCTGCACCGAGTGCGGCGACCACCTCGAGGTCGTCCAATCGTTCTCCGAGGACCCGCTCACCGTGTGCCCGCGGTGCGAGGGCCGGCTCAAGAAGGTGTTCAACTCCCCCGGGATCTCGTTCAAGGGCAGCGGCTTCTACAAGACCGACAGCCGCTCGGGCTCGTCGTCGTCGGGCTCGGGCTCCTCGTCGTCCGGGGCGTCGGGTGACGGCGGCTCGGGCTCGTCGTCCGGTTCGTCCGGGTCGTCGGGTGACGGCGGATCGTCCTCGTCGTCGTCGTCTTCGTCCTCGTCGACGAAGAGCGACAGCGGCTCGACCACGTCGTCGTCGGTCTCGTCGTCGTGAGCGCCACCGCTCCGGGCCGGCGCGCCGACGTCGGCGTGTACGGCGGCTCCGGCCTCTACACCCTGCTCGACGACGTCGAAGAGGTCGTCGTCGACACCCCGTTCGGGCCGCCTGCGGCCCCCGTGACCATCGGCGAGGTCGCCGGCCGGCGCGTCGCGTTCCTCCCCCGCCACGGGCGCGACCACTCGCTGCCGCCCCACCGCGTGCCGTTCCGCGCCAACGCGTGGGCCCTGCGCGAGCTCGGGGTCCGGGCGATCTACGGGCCGTGCGCCTCGGGCTCCCTACGTGCCGAGATGGCGCCCGGCGACTTCGTCGTCCCCGACCAGATCGTCGACCGCACGGCCGGCCGGGCGTCGTCGTTCCACGACGGGCCCGACAGCCCCCCGGGCTTCTCGCCCGGTCGACCACCTCAGCTTCGCCGACCCCTACGACGAGCGGCTGCGGACCGTGGCGATCGCGGCCTGCAAGGAAGAGGGCGTCCCGGTGCACGAGGGCGGCACGATCGTGGTCATCGAGGGCCCCCGGTTCTCGACCCGGGGCGAGTCACGCTGGTACGCCGCCCAGGGCTGGGAGGTCATCAACATGACCCAGATGCCCGAGGCCGCCCTGGCGGCCGAGCTGGGCATCCCGTACGCCACGATCGCCCTCATCACCGACTACGACGCCGGGCTCGAGGGCCAGCCGGGCATCGAGCCGGTGACCATGGACGAGGTGATGGCCACCCTCGCCCGCAACGCCGAGCAGGTGCGCAAGGTGCTGTTCCGCGCCGTCGCCGACCTGCCCGACGAGCTGTTCGCGGACTGAGCGGCCACGCGGCCGCAGGCGAGGTGCTCGAGCATCCCGCCGACGCACTCGCGTCCGGGGCGGTCGGGGCTGTGGGGTACGTTGCGGGCCGGCTTCCCCCGCCGTCCCCGTCCTCCCGTGGAGGAAGCCGTGCCCGCGTTCCCCGTCCCGTTGTCCGTCCGCGCCCGGCGAGCCGCGGTGCGCCCCGTCGTGCGGCGCACGGCCGTCGCCGGTCTCGCCCTGGCGACCGCGCTCGCCGTCACCTCCCTCGTCGCCGCGGCGGGCACCGCCCGCGACCGCTGGGGCACCACCCGGCCCGTGGCCGTCGCCACGCGCGACCTGTCCCCCGGTGACGTCGTCGACGACGGCGCGGTGGAGGTGCGCGACCTGCCGAGCGGCGTGCTCGGCGACGCCACGATGGCCGAGCCGCCGGTCGGCGCGGTCGTCCGCCACCCGATCCTGGCCGGCGAGCCCGTGGTGGCGGCGCGCCTCGCGCCCGACGGGCTGACCGGCGTCGCCGCGCTCGTCCCGGCGGGCGAACGGGCCGTGGCGGTGGCGGTCGGCCCCGCCGGGGTCCCCCCGCTGGTGGTCGGCGACCTGGTCGACGTGGTCGCGGTGGTGGCGCCCGGGGCGGCCGGCGACGACGGGGCGGGCGAGCCCGCCTTCACGCTCGTCGAGCGGGCCACGGTCGTGGCGGTGGGCGAGCAGGCGGTGACGATCTCGGTGCCCGATCGCGACGCGCCCCGGGTGGCCTGGGCCGTGGCCAACGGCGCGGCGGTGCTCGCCCTGGGCGGGATGTGACGCCGCGGCGCCCTCGCCGCGGCGTCGAGGCGATCAGCGGAAGCCGGTGGCGAGCAGCAGCAGGATCGAGACGCCCAGCACCAGGCGGTAGAGCACGAACGGGAGGAACGATCGGGTGCGGATCAGCTTGAGCGTGCCCCACACGGCGATGTACCCGGTGATGCCCGAGGCGACGATCCCCCAGAAGAACGGCGCCCGGAGGTCGGCCGGGATGCCGCCGTCGCCCTGCACGTCGACCCACTTGAACATGAGGGCGCCGGCGGTGATGGGCAGGCTCATCAGGAAGGCGAACCGGGCGGCGCCGTCGCGGCTCAGGCCCACGAAGCGGCCGACGGTGATGGTCACGCCCGACCGCGACACGCCCGGCTGCAGCGCGATGGCCTGGCCGAAGCCCATGGCGAGCGCGTCCTTGAGGCTCACCTCGTCGATCGTCCGCTTCCCGCGGGTGCCGTCGGCCAGGGCGAGCAGCAGGCCCCCGACGATGAGCATCACCGCGATCAGCCAGATCTGGTCGGTGTTCTCCTCGATGGTGTCGGCGAACAGGGCGCCGATGATCGCGGCGGGAAGCGCCGAGATCACGATGAGCCACCCCAGGCGACCGTCCTTCGACTTCGGCTTCGTGAACGCGGCCTTGGTGAGGCGCACGATGTCGTGGCGGAAGTACGCCACCGCGCCCACGAGCGTGCCGAGGTGCAGGGCGACGTCGAACGTCTTCTCCAGCGACTCGTTGCCGGCGAAGTCGTCCCACCCGAACAGCCACGGGACGAGGATGAGGTGACCCGACGACGAGATCGGCAGGTACTCGGAGAGGCCCTGCGTGATGCCAAGGATGATGGCGTGAAAGATCGACACGGTCCCGTCGTTTCCCCGTCGTGCGGTCGATGTGCCGGCGGCTGCCCCCCGGTGGACCCCCGATGGTCACCGACCGGTGGCGCCCCCCGCAACCCGGACCGCCCAAGGTACCCGCCCGCGCCGGGTGAGGGTGGCCGAGCCGGGGGTCAGGCGCCGCTGAGGGTCACGCCCGGGATCACCAGGGCGGCGGCGCCGGTGCCGCCCGGGGTCCACTCGATGTCGCCGCCGACGGCGACCACGTCGAGCAGCAGGCGCTGGAGGGTGGAGGCGACGGTGGCCTCGCGGATCGGCTCGGCCCGTGCCCCGCGCCGCACGAGCAGGCCCTCGACGCCGACCGAGAAGTCGCCCGACACCGGGTTCACGCCCGAGTGGAGGCCGCTCATCGACTGCACGAGCACGCCGTGGTCGACCCCGGCCAGGAGGTCGTCGATGCGTCCCCGCGCCCGGCGCGATGGCCAGGGCCTGGGCGCCGACCCCGGGCGTCGACCGGTAGCCGCGCACGGCCGAGGCGGTCGACGGCACGCCGGCGCGCCGGCCGGTCATCGAGTTGTGGAGGAAGCCCTGCAGCACGCCGCCGTCGATCAGCGGGACGCGCCGGGTGGCGAGGCCCTCGCCGTCGTGGCTGTCGGCGCCGAGCGACCGGGGATCGGTCGGGTCGTCGACGAGGGTCAGCAGCGGTGACGCGATCGACTCGCCCACCCGGTCGGCGAACGGCGACCGGCCCTTCAGCACCGACTCGCCGTCGAGCGTGCCGGCCACGACGCCGAGCAGCGTCGCCGCCATGCGCGGCTCGAGCACGAGGGTGACGGTGCCGCTGGCGGGCTGGACCGCGCCGAGCAGCCGGGTGGTGCGGTCGGCCGCCTCGTCGGCGGCGGCGTCGAGGTCGAGGTCGGCGGGCTCGCGCCCGACCGACACCCCGTAGCCGGTCTTCGTCTCGCCGCCGTCGTCGGCCAGCGCCTGCACCGACAGGTGGCAGCCGGTCGAGCGCCCGGCGACGGCGATGCCGGTGGAGGTCGCGACCGCCCCGACGCCCGAGCCGTCGCCGCACTGGGCGACGCGCACGCCGATGATGCGCGGGTCGCGGTCGCGGACGGCCCGCTCGAGCTCGAGCGCGAGGGCGACCTTGCGGTCGGTCGGCATCTCGGCCAGGCCGTCGCGCCACAGGTCGACGTCGGGCGGCGCCACGCCGTCGGGCTCGGCCAGGCCGACCCAGTCCTCGGGCTCGGCGAAGGCGGCGTTGTCGCGCGCCTCGGCCAGCACCTCGGCGATGACCGCGGGGTCGAGCGTCCCGGCGTAGGCGAAGCCCTGGCGCCCGTCGTGCACGACCCGCACGCCGATGCCGGCCGTCGTGGCCTGGGTGAGCGACTCGACCTCGCCGCCGTGGACCCGCACGCTGGTCGACGTCGAGCTGCCGACGAACGCCTCGACCTGCTCGCCGCCCTGCGCCTCGGCCACGACCTTGGTGGCGAGGGCCAGCAGCTCCTCCTCGGAGGCGACGGGCGCCGTCACGCGCCCGACACCGTCACGTCGGCGATGACGAGGGTGACGCCGGCGGCGCTCATCGGCAGCCACGTCGAGGTCGGCGCCGACGGCCTGGACGTCGTGCAGCATCCGCTGCAGCGTCGACGCGATCGTGAACTCGCGCAGCGGCTCGGCGACCTGCCCGCCGCGGATGCGCAGGCCCTCGGCGCCGGTCGAGAAGTCGCCGGTCACCGGGTTGACGCCCGAGTGCAGGCCGGAGACCTCCTGGACGAGCACGCCGTCGTCGACCCCGGCGATCAGCTCGGCGGCGGTCGCCGTGCCGGGCGCGGGCGCCACGGCCCGGCAGCCGGCGCCCGGGGTGGACTTGAAGCCGCCGCGACCGCCGAGCCGGTCGAGGCCGTGCCCATGCGGCGGGCCGTGTAGCGTCGTGGACGAAGCCCTGCAGGACGCCCGCCGTCGACGAGCGGCACGCGCCGGGTGGCCAGGCCCTCGCCGTCGACGGGGGTGGCGCCCCACGAGCGGGCGTCGGTCGGGTCGTCGACGAGGGTGAGCAGCGGCGACGCCACCTCCTCGCCGACCCGGTCGGCGAACAGCGAGCGGCCCTTCAGCACCGCCTCGGCGCCGAGCGTGCCGGCCGACGATGCCGAGGAGCTGGGCGGTGACGCACGGGTCGAGCACGACGGTCAGGCGGCCCGACGGCGGCTTGGTCGCGCCGAGCATGCGGGTGGCCCGGTCGGCGGCGTCGCGGGCGGCCACGTCGACGTCGAGCTCGTCGAACGGCGCGGCCGACCGAGAAGCCGAAGCCGGTCTGGGTCTCGTCGCCGTCGGCGGCCAGCGAGTAGGCGGCCAGGTCGCAGCGCCGTCTCGCGGGACGGCGCGCCGGATGCCGGTGGTGGTGACGATGGCGGCCTCGGCCAGCGACGTCGGCGTAGTCGGACGACTCGATGCCGGTGATGCGGGCGTCGGCGCCGAGCACGGCGCGCTCGAGCTCGAGGGCGAGCGCCGACCTTGTCGGCGGTGGGCACGTCGGCCAGGCCGGGCCGGCACAGGTCGAGGGCGACGGGCCGACGCCGTCGGGCTCGGCCAGCCCGGCGGCGTCGTCGGGCGTGGCGAACGCGGCGTTGTCGCGGGCCTCGGCGAGCGTCTCGGCGAGGACGTCGTCGTCGAGCGTGCCGGCGTAGGCGAAGCCCTGGCGGCCGTCGGCACGACCCGGACGCCGACGCCCTGCGACTCGGCCGACGGCAGCTGCTCGACCTCGCCCTCGTAGACCCGGACCTCGGTGTCGGCGACCGCCCGACGAACGCCTCGACCTGCTCGCCGTCCTCGGCCATGCCGACGACCCGGTCGGCGATGTCGAGCAGGTCGCCGCTCACGCCGCTCCCCACGACGGTTTTCCCCGCAGATCGGTCGCTCCGGAGCGACCGATCCGCTGCGGAAATCGTCGATCGGTGCGCCGGTCACGCTGCGGTGCCGCCGACGGTCAGGGCCTTGACCCGCAGGGTCGGGACGCCGTCGCCGACCGGGACGCCCTGGCCGTCCTTGCCGCACGTGCCGGGGTGGCCCATGGCGAAGTCGTTGCCGACGGCGTCGATGTCGAGCAGGACCTTGGGGCCGTTGCCGATGAGGTTGCCCTCGCGGAGCGGCTCGGTGATCTTGCCGTCCTCGATCAGGTACGCCTCGGTCATGCCGAACACGAAGTCGCCGGTGGCGGTGTTGACCTGGCCGCCGCCGAGCGGCGCACGTACACGCCGTGGTCGGTGACGGCGATGATGTCGTCGGGGTCGTCGTCGCCGCCGAGCAGGTAGGTGTTGGTCATGCGCACCATCGGCAGGTGCTGGTAGCTCTGGCGCCGGCCGTTGCCCGATGCGGGCCCGGCCCTCCTTGCGGGACCGCAGGAGGTCCCACATGTAGTCGGTGAGGACGCCGTCCTCGATGAGCACGTTGCGCTGGGCCGGGGTGCCCTCGTCGTCGATGGCGAAGCAGCCCCACTCCTCGGCCATCGTGCCGTCGTCGACGAGCGTGACGAGCGGCGACGCCACCTGCTCGCCGAGCCGGCCCGTGAAGACCGAGGCGCCCTTGGCGACCAGGTCGGCCTCGAGGCCGTGGCCGCACGCCTCGTGGAACAGCACGCCGCCGCCGCCCGTGCCGATGACGACCGGCAGCGTGCCCGACGGCGCCGGGCCGGGCGGCCAGCTTGGTGATGGCCCGGCGGGCGGCGCGTGCGGGCGAGCTCCTCGACGTCGTAGCGGTCGAACAGCTCGAAGCCGATCGGTGTGGCCGATCGACTCGTAGCCGGTCTGCATGCCGGTGTCGCCGGAGGCGACGCGCGGACACGACGAACAGCGTGCGGACCTGGTCGTCGTCGGCCAGCGAGGCCGTCGCTGTTGGCGACGAGGATCTGCCGGCGGCGGTCGCCGTAGCGGGCGCCGCACCTGCCGGATCGACCCGCCCTCGGCCGCGGGCGGCCTCGTCGGCCCGGCGCAGCAGCTCGACCTTGGCGCCCTTGGCGACCGTCTCGGGCAGGATCGCCGACCTCGTTCGGGCGGGGCGCGTCGTGGCGGGTCAGCGCGACCTCGCGTGACGCCCGCCGCCGCCGCGACCGGGCGGCGGCGGCCGCGGCCTCGGCCGCGGCGCCGCAGGCCCGTCTCGGACAGGTCGGCGGTGTGGGCGAAGCCGGTGGTCTCGCCGACCACGACCCGGATGCCGGCGCCGCGGTCGCGGCCCGAGGAGAGCTCCTCGACCTGGCCGTCGTCGAGCAGGGCCGACGACGACCGCTTGTCCTCGACGAAGACCTCGGCGAAGTCGCCGCCGGTGCGCAGAGCGGTGGCCAGCGTGCGCTGGATGGTGGCGTCGTCGAGCACGAGCGACCTCCGGAGGTTGGCGGGGGACGGGACGATGTGGCGCGTTCTGGACCAGCCGACGGGACGTCGAACCCGGTCCCGAGCAGGCCGGGAGCCTTTTCGCCCGCCGGAGGCGTGGCTGCGTACTGTACCCGGGTGCCCCTGCAACCCGGCCTGGCCGCCCGCGTGAGCCTCGACGTCGCGCGACGCCGACACGGCCGTCGCGCTCCACTCGGGCGAGGTCCCGGTGCTGGGCACGCCCCGCCTGATCGCCCTGTGCGAGGAGGCGTCGCTCGAGGCGATCGCCGGCCAGGTGCCCGACGGGCCACACCACGGTCGGCATGCGGGTCCAGCTCGACCACCTGGCCCCCACCGCCGTCGGGTACCACGGTCACGGCCGAGGCGCGGCTCGAGAAGATCGAGGGCCGCCGGCTGACGTTCACGGTGTCGGCGTCCGACGAGCGCGGCCTCGTCGCCGCCGGCAAGGTCACCCGCGTGGTGGTCGACGTCGAGAAGTTCATGGACAAGTGCCAGTGAGGCCGCCCGGCTGACGCGGGGGCCACCGAGGCGGCGCCACGGCGGACGGCAGGCGGAGGGAGGTACGAGGACGGCGACCGCCGGGAGCCTCCCGCCGGTATCGTCCATCGGATGTCCGACGAGCTGCCGCCGACCCCCGGGGCCACGGTCGTGCCGCTGCGGGACGGTCCCGACGGGCTCGAGGTGCTGATGATCGAGCGGGCGGCGGCCCTCGCCTACGGCGGCATGTGGGCGTTCCCCGGCGGGCGGGTCGACCCCGGCGACGCCGATCCGGCCGACCCCGCCGACGAGGTCGCCCGGGCCCGCCGCGCCGCGGTGCGCGAGGCCGACGAGGAGGTGGGCCTGCGCTTCCGCGCCCGCCTCGCTCGTGACCTACAGCCACTGGACCGGCGGCGCCAGCAACGGGCGGCGGTTCGCGGCCTGGTACTTCCTCGGCCCCGGCGCCCGACGGCGAGGTGAGGCTGGACGAGCACGAGTGCACGGACCACCGCTGGATCCGGCCCGTCGACGCGGTGGCGGCGCGGGACCGCGGCGAGATCGCCGTCGTCGCCCCCACGTGGATGACGCTGCACAGCCTGGTCCCGGCCCGCACCGTGGCCGATGCCCTCGCCCTGGGCGAGCAGCGGCCGCCGGTGATCTACCGGTCGCGGGTCACCGACGTCGGCGACCACCGGATCGTGCTGTGGTCCGGCGACGCCGGCTACGAGGCGGGAGATCCCGCCGTCGCCGGCCCGCGCCACCGCCTGGTGATGAGCGGCGCGGGCTGGTCGTTCGAGTCCAGCTGACCGGGGCGGTCCGGCCTCGACGCTCGCCCCACGCGGAGCCGCCGGCCCGCGTGCGAGCCGCTCAGTCCGGGGCGTCGCCCGGTGGTGGCGCCAGCGTGACCACGGCGTCGGGGGGCGGCGGGGTGACCGTCACGTCCGCGCCCACGTCGTAGACGTCGAACGTCGTGGTCATCGAGGCCGCCTCGTCGAGCGACACGAGCAACCGCCGGACCACGCCGGCGTCGTCGAGCCACACGTCGACCGGCAGCGCATCGACGCCGGCCGCCACGAGGCGAGCCTCGAACGACGCCGCGGGCGCGGCCCGGGCACCCGTCAGGTCGAGCGTGGCCCGCACGTGGTGGGTGGGCGCCCCGCGGACGTCCTCGTCGCCCACCAGCGCCACGTCGCCGACCGGCCGGTACAGCAGGTCGAGGGGCCCAGCGGGTCGAGCGCCAGGGCGAGCGCATCGTTCTCGGCCCCCGCGGCGGTGACGTCGGCGATGCGGGCCCGCACCCAGTCGTCGGGCTCGTGGCCGAGCGCCTCGGCCATCGGGCCCGAGCTGCGAGTACACGGCGTCGCCGTCGATGACCACACCCGTGGGGTGGGACCAATCGCCCTCGAGCTGCTGCCCCGCGGCCTCGAGGGCGGCCGCGGCCTGCGACATGTCGGACGAGGCCTCGGCCCGGAGGCCCCCGTCGGTGAACGCGGCCCGGTGCACCAGGGCGACGGGGCCGTCGGGACCGGCCACGGTGATCTGCAGCTCGACCCGGGCCACGCCGACGGCGCGCGTGGCGGCGACGCCGGCGGCGAGCGACGTCTCGTCGACGTCGCCGGCGGCGGCCTCGGGGGCGGCAGCCGGGGCGTCGACAGGGTCCGGGTCGTCGGCGGACTGGTCGTCGGGCGGATCGCCGGCGCAGGCGGGCATGGCCAGCGATCATGACCACCGCGGCCACGGTCGTGCACAGCGGACGGCGGGAAGGGCAGGTGGGGCGCACGGGGCGCCTCCTCTCGGCTCGGGTCGAGGTGAGGGAGGCGGGTCGCCGGGATCGGTCACCGGCGCGGCGCGCCCACCGAACGCGCGGCGCGAGGCTACGCGTCGGCGGTCGCCCATCCGGGACGGCCCTCGGCGGAAACAGGCCGGGAACGCGCGGCGAACACACGGGGCCGCCGTCGTAGACTGCTCCGTCGGGCGCGCGAGCCGCGGGGCCGCGCAGCCCGGCCGCACGGACAGGAGGTGCGAGTGGAACGAAGGAAGGCGATGTCGCTGGCGGTGCGGCTCGTCGTGAGCGCGCTGATGCTCGCCGTCCTCGTGGCCAAGGTGCCGTCGTTCGACCTCGGCGAGATGATCCCGACCTGGTCCGTGGCCAACGTGGCGTGGCTGGCCGTCGCCGCGCTGCTCACCCTGGTCGGCCTCGTCCTGTCGGCGCTGCGGTGGCAGAAGGTCCTCGACGCCCTCGAGATCCCGACCCGCCTCCCCCGGCTGATGTCCCACTACATGGCCGGGCCAGTTCGTCTCGAACGTGCTGCCCACCACCATCGGCGGCGACGTCCTGCGGGTCAGCCGGCTGTCCCGCGACACGGGCGAGTCGCCGGCGACCTTCGCCTCGGTCGTCCTCGAGCGGCTGACCGGCTGGCTCGTCCTGCCGGTCATCACGATCGTCGGCTTCGCCGTGAACCCCGGGCTGCGCCACCTCGGCAGCGCCACCCGGGTGGCGCTCCTGCTCGCCGGCGTGCACGCTCGCCCTCCTCGTCGGCGTGCTGATGGCGGCCGGCAGCACCGCCTCGGCGGGCGCTTCGCCACGAGCGAGGGCTGGCGCCGGTTCCTCGGCGCCGTCCACCTCGGCGTCGAGCGGCTGCGCACCCACCCCGCCGCAGCCGCCAACGTGCTCGTCGCCGGGTTCGCCTACCAGCTCGCCCTGGTGCTGGCGGCCGTCGCCGCCGCCCAGGCCCTCGGCGTGCGGCCGGCCGGCCTGACCGCCCTGCTCGCCTTCTTCCCGGCGGTGCTGATCGCCCAGGTGCTGCCCATCTCGATGTCCGGCCTCGGCGTGCGCGAAGGTGCGTTCGTGCTGTTCCTCGGCCCGCTCGGCGTCGCCCACGAGGAGGCGATCGCCCTCGGCCTCCTGCTCTACGTGCTCAACCTGGCTGTCAGCCTGCTCGGCGCCCCGGCGTTCGCGGCAGGTGGCCGGCGGGTGGCGCCCGTGGCGGCATGACCACCGCGGTCGACGCCGAGGCCTCCGGCACCGGCGACCGCAGGGCACCGAGCGGCCGTGCCCCCCGGCTGCGGTGGTGGCGTGAGGTCGGGCTACATCCTGCTCGTGTACGTCGGGTACTCGGCGGTGCGGAACCAGTTCGGGTCGGGCGCCGGCGACAGCGTCGACGCCGAGCCGGCGTTCCACCACGCCGAGGCCATCATCCAGGTCCAGCGCAACATCGGGCTGTACTTCGAGGACCGGCCTGCAGGAGTGGTACCTCGACCTGCCGCTCGACGGCCTGATCCGGGTCTGGAACGTCTACTACGGCGTGCTTCCACTTCGTGGTGGCCCTGCTGGCCCTGGTGTTGCTGTTCCGCGGGCGCCCGAGCGGTACCGGGTGTGGCGCAACACGCTCGCCTTCACCACGCTGCTGGCGCTCATCGGGTTCGCCACGTTCTCGCTCATGCCGCCGCGGCTGCTCGACGACCCCGGCATCTACGGCGGCTGCCAGGTGTACACCTCCACGCCGTACGAGACGCTCGAGCAGCGGGGCCTCGACGCCGGCGACCCGCCCGTGCGACGAGTTCGGCTTCGTCGACACCGTCGCGATGTACGGCGGCTGGGCGTCGTTCGGCAGCGAGGAGATGGCGGCCGTGTCCAACCAGTACGCGGCCATGCCGAGCATGCACATCGGCTGGTCGACGTGGTGCGCGCTGGTGCTGGCCCCGCTGATCCGTCGCCGCTGGCTGCGGGCGCTGGCCATCGCCTACCCGGTGCTGACGCTGTTCGACATCATCGTCACCGGCAACCACTACTGGATCGACGGGCTCGGCGGCCTCGCCTGCCTCGGCGTCGGCTACCTGATCGCCCGCGTTGCTCGACCGCCGTGGTGGGAGGCCCGCCGCGGCGCCATCCCCCCGAACCCGGCACCCGCGGCTGCTGATCCCGCGTCAGAGCGGCGACCCCGCCACGGGTGGGTGGCCCTGGACCGCGTGCGGTCAGGCCGCCGGCGCGGCCCCAGTACACCGGGACGCCGTGGTACTCGGCGGTGGCGAGCACCTCCTCCTCGCCCCCGGGCCACGACGTCAGCCGCACGTCGGCGACCGGGCCCGGCGGGCTCCATCCGCAGCCAGGCCAGCGGTGCGTCGGCGGTCGCCCGGGCGCCGGCCTCCGGTCAGCGCGGCGCGGAGGCGGTCCCGCGACTGCCGCGGCACGTACTGCCACACGATCGAGTGCGCCACCACCGTGGCCACGCCCGGCACCGGCTCGGCCAGCCGGGCCGCCGCCCACTCCCCCAGGTCGGCCCGCTCGACGGTGGCGGGCACGGCCTCGGCGACGGCGAACGCCGCCTCCAGCCGGGCGCGCCGCTCGACCTGGTCGGGCCACAGGTACGACCGCAGGGTGGTGCGTCCCTCGTCGGTGCCCGTGTCGATCGGGTTGCGGTCGCATCCCGCCCGCTCGACCACGTCGACCGGCCCGAACCGGGGAAGCCCGGCCCCGGCGTCCTGCCAGGTCCCGACGAAGCGGACCGGGCTGGCGGGGTCGCCCAGCGTCGACGCCCCGGTGTCGTACCAGTAGCGGTCCCAGCGCAGGTTGAGCCCGCCGCTCGCCCCGATCTCGAGCACCCGCAGGGGCAGTGCCGAGCGCTCGGCCACCGTGGCGTACCCGGGAGCGAGGGCCGCCGACCGGCCGACCTCGTTGGTCTGGACCGTGTCGGCCAGCCGGCGCTCGATCTCGCCGCGGTGGTCGGCGACCGCGGCGAGGAAGTCGTCGACGAGGGTGGGCCCGGGCGCGCCGCCGGCCGACGGGTAGTGCGACGCCAGCGCCGGAGCCAGACCCTCCAGCACCACGCGGTGCACCGCGCCGAGGAACCGCAGCGGCAGCGCCGTGGCGAAGTCGTCCCCGCGGTGCGGGCCGAGCACCTCGGCGCAGATGCCACCGCCGGTCAGATCGGCGATCACGCCGCCGAGGACATCGGCGTACAGCTGTGATCCGGCGCGGGCGCAGGCCGACTGCTGGTGGGCGAGGGTCTCGTCGAGCGGCAGCGCGCGGGGGCGGTTCACGCCCTTCCTCCTATCACCCGAGCGATGCGACCCTGGCGACGACCGCATTTCGCCACGCTCCGCGGCCGCATGGGCGGCTGACCGCCCGGAGCGGTAGCTTTGGTCTCTGCTCGGGGGCGATCGTTCGCCCCCTCCGTCCACCGTCACGGAGCCGCCTGCATGCTCCTCGAGTCGATCCACAACCCGGCAGACCTCCGTCGTCTCTCCTACGAGCAGCTCGACGATCTCGCCGGCGAGATGCGCGACCAGATCGTGCGGGCCGTCGAGGCCAACAACGGTCACCTGGGCTCCAACCTGGGTGTGGTCGAGCTGACCCTCGCCATGCACCGGGTGTTCGACTCGCCCCGCGACGTCCTGCTGTGGGACACCGGCCACCAGGCCTACGTCCACAAGATGGTCACCGGTCGCGGCGACCAGTTCGACGACCTGCGGCAGGCCGGCGGGCTGTCGGGCTACCCGTCCCGGGCCGAGTCCGACCACGACTGGATCGAGAACAGCCACGCCTCGACCATCCTCTGCTACGCCCACGGGCTCGCCGAGGCGTTCAAGCTGCGGGGCGACGACGACCGCCGCATCGTGGCGGTGATCGGCGACGGGTCGCTGACCGGCGGCATGGCCTTCGAGGGCCTGAACAACCTCGGCCACTCCGACAGCCGGGCCGTCATCATCCTCAACGACAACGGCCGCAGCTACGCGCCGACCGTGTCCAAGCTGGGCGAGAGCCTCGGTCGCCTGCGCCTGAACCCCAGCTACGTGCGCAACCGCGCCCGGCTCGACCGCCTGCTGCACGAGGTGCCCCTGGTCGGCGAGCACCTCGAGCGCGGCGTCGACGGCGCCCTCGCCGCGGTCCGCGAGATCTTCGAGCCGCCGGCGTTCTTCGAGATGCTGGGCGTCCGGTACACGGGGCCGTTCGACGGGCACGACATCGCCGGCCTCGAGAGCGCGCTGCGCAACGCCAGCGAGTTCGAGGGGCCGATCGTGGTCCACGTGCTCACGCAGAAGGGCCGCGGCTACGCCCCCGCCGAGAACGACCCGATCAAGCGCCTGCACGACATGGGCGGCGACAAGCCGGGCAGCTACACCGCCGCCTTCACCGAGGCGATCATCAAGGAGGCCGAGCACCGGCCCGAGCTGGTGGCGATCACCGCGGCCATGCCCGACTCGACCGGCCTGCTGCCCGTTCAAGGAGCGGTTCCCCGACCGCTTCTTCGACGTCGGCATCGCCGAGCAGCACGCGGTCACCGCCGCCGCCGGCATGGCGATGGGCGGGCTGCGGCCCGTCGTGGCGCTCTACTCGACCTTCCTCACCCGGGCGATCGACCAGGTCAACCTCGACGTCGGCCTGCACGAGCAGCCGGTCGTGTTCTGCCTCGACCGGGCCGGCATCACCGGCGACGACGGCGCCAGCCACCACGGCGTGCTCGACATGGTGCTCATGTCGAAGGTGCCGGGCATGACGATCTTCGCCCCGTCGTCCGTACCGCGAGCTGGGCACGATGCTGCACGACGCCCTCGAGCTGTGCACCGACGGGCCGGCCGCGATCCGCTGGCCGAAGACGATGCCGCCCGACGACGACGGCGCCGACGAGGTCGGCTCCGGGCTCACGGCCCGCAAGGTCCGGGCCGGGTCCGACGTGTGCCTGCTCGCCGTGGGGAAGATGCTGGCCGCGGCGCGTGGCGCCGCCGAGGCTCTGGCGGCCGAGGGCATCGAGGCGACCGTGTGGGACGTCCGGGTGGCCCGCCCGCTCGACGACGAGATGATCGCCGACGCCGCCGCGCACCCTGCGGTGGTCACGATCGAGGACGGCTACCGCGAGGGGGGCATCGGCGCCGCCATCGCGGGCCGGCTCGCCGACCACGGCGGCGCGATGCCGCGGCTCGAGGTCCTGGGCGTGCCCGTGCAGTACATCCCGCACGGCAAGCCCGACGCCATCCTGGCGGGCTTCGGCCTCGACGCGGCGGGCGTGGCGGCCTCGACCCGCACCCTCGTCCGCGGCTGACTGACCCGGCCCCGGGCCTGTCGCCGCCGCCGTTCGGGGTCGCCGGCATCATGGCCGCCTACGCGCCGTTCTGTGACGAGTTGTGGTTGCTCAGCAACCACAACTCGTCACAGATTGCGGACCGCTAACCGTCGACGAGGTCCGCAACGAACCCGAGCCACTGCCGCAGTTCGTCGCCCGAGGTGGGCCGAGGCGTCCTGATCGGCGGCGGTTCAGCGGTGCGCCGATAGACCGAGGACGTCGGGCTGAGCGACGGGCCGACCCGCAGCAAGCGTCGCGGCCGGCGTCTTCGACGCGTAGAAGCGGTGGATGTGGTCGTGCGTACCGCCTGACAGGTCACCCACGACGTGCACCGACGGCACACCCACCGCGGTCGAGGTGAACCGCGTCGGGCCGCGCCGAAGCGCGAACCTGCTGAGCGCCGACCCGCCGGTACGAGTGGCGCCACATCGCATCGTCCTCGCCGGATTCGGACTCACGGTAGGCGACCTCGGTCAGCTCGCCCGCCAGCACGATCGATTCGTACGTCCACGCTGTGACCATGGATGTCCTCGTCGTGGGGGTGCCTGGGCCAGATGTGCAGCCTGACCTCGCCCGACCACCGGCGCCGGTCGAGCACCAGCTTGGCGAACCCGTTGGGATGCCAGTAGCTACGCCCGGCGATCGCCATCGAGGCGCGATCGCGAACCCAGGATCGCGACCAGCGTCTCGCTCAGCCTCGCATGCTGTGCGTGCAGGTCGCGCACCAGCGCTGACCGATGGCGAACGTTGGAACCGCCCATCAACGACGCTGTTGACAGCCACGCCTACGTGCCTCTCCGTGCAATCGCGCCGGAACAGCGGTTTTCGCGCCGCCCGCGCTTCCCCAGTGGTACCGGACTCGCGGCCCCAGCCTCGCGGGTCGCATGGCTTGCCGACGATCGAAACCCTGCCGCCGCACTCCCCGAGCTGCCGCACGCTACCGCGGTAGGCGAGCACGCGCGGTACGGACGCGGTTGGCCTTCAGTCGAGAGGTGTGAGCCGCCGCCCATGCCGCCAGCGCCGCTGACCGCGTGCGCACGATCATCCAGATCGGGTACTCGTGCGCCGCTCCGGGGCCACTGCCAGATGCCCTGCGTCAGGGACGTAGTAGCGCAGCAGCGTCGCGCATGCTGCGATGGACGAGCGCGTTCGACGGGTCGGCACCGGCCGCCAGCACTGCCTGCGCCACCCACGCCGGCGTGAAGTGGCTGGATCGTCGAGCCGATCGACGGTCGTCCGTCGCCCCGATCGCTCGGACAGATCCTCGTCGTCTAGATCGAGGTCCGCGTGTCGCTCCAGCCACGTGCGATCCGGCATGCGACCACACGCGTCGAGTGACGGCGTCCCCGAGCCGGCGGGCCCACGCAGCGACCGCGCAAACCGCCATCGCTGTGTGCACCGTCGACGACGGCCGAGGCCCGAGGGTGGACTCGCGCACGAACACCGGCCACGCTCGGCCCCGTCGTCCACCTGCGACAGGTCGACCAGGTCCTCGACCAGCCGCCGGCCGACGGCGTCGTCGACGTGGAGCCGGCTGAGCTCGATCAGCGACGTGGCCAGCACGAACGGACCGTGCCAAGCTCGGCACCCGGCGCCCGATGGTCGAGGAGTTCGAGCGACCAGTGCCGACTCGATCGGCGACGTACGCGTCGTCCTCTCCGGCCTCGTGGAGCGCACCCGCGACGACGGCGGTGATCTCGGGACGAGCGACGAGAGCCCGAGAGCTCTGTGCCGTCCAACCTCCGGAGGGCAGTTCCAGCCGCCGAATCGTCTCACGCAGCCGTGGCAGGCTCACCCGGCGGTCGAGGCTGCCTGCCAGAGCACGATCGCCCGCAGCCCGTACGCTGTCGACCACGCGGACGGCGTCGTCGATGGATCGTCGAGATCGTGACGCCACCCGTAGCCGGGCGCCTCGCCATCGGGCGTGACCTCTGTCGACAGGAAGCCGATCAACGCGTCGCCGATGCGACGGAGCAGGTCGCCGACGCGGATCGGGGGGTCGAACAGTGGGGGGCGGTCGCCGTCGTCGTGCCGGATCAGCGAGGCGAGGTGGCCGTCGTCCTCGAGGACGCGGGCGAGGTGCTCGATCTGGTCGGGGCTCGGGCGCAACACGCCGTTCTCCCAACGCGAGACCACCGTGCGCGTGATCCGCAGCGCCTCTGCGAGCTCGGCCTGGTTCATGTCGAGGGCCCTACGCCGCCTGGCGATGTACTCCCCCACCGTCTCGCGCCGCCCGGTCATCCGTACATTGTCGCCGCGATCGCGCAACGGCGCGTGCATGCGCGGTCACGGCGCGCACTCGCGCGCCCCCGGTGTGTCGCTCACGTTGCGTGCGCGTGACCGTCCCGCGTGCGCGCGGAGAGTTTCGTGGACGCGCCGGTGCACCACCGTCAGCATCCGGTCATGGAACCGGACGATCGGAGCCAGGGTGTCCGATAGGCCCGCGTCTGCGCGGGGTCCTGTTGGTCGGTGGCAGCCCTACTGGCGCTGGTGGCCGTGGCCGTGGTCGTCGCCGGCGTCGTCGTCGCCGCCGTCCTGTGGTTGTGCGTTCGGCACCCCGGCCTCGCAGCGGTGGTGGCTCTGTCGATGGCCGCGGCGGGAACGGGTGGTCTCCCGGCCGCGGCCGCGCTGTGGGTGCTCGTCGTGACAGGCCTGTGCTTCCTGCGCGCACACCGACGGGAGGCGTTCGACCGGCACGTGCTCCGCCACTGGCGCCGGACCGTCGTGTACGGCTGGCGCTGGCGGCGCGTGATGCGGGCGTGCGATCTGGCCCGGCCCGACCGCCGGTTCGGCCGGCACCGGGCGCCCCGGCTCGGGAGCGTGCGGTCGAATCGCTGGACGGACGTGCTGTCGGTCCATCCGCTCGACGGCCAGGGACGCGGGCGCCTTCGCCGCCCGCGCCGGCGACCTCGCCGAGTCCTTCGGGGCGCTGGCGTGCCACGCCTACGAGGACCCCACCGGCGTCGTGCGCCTCGAGGTCCGGCGCGGCGACCCCCTGCGGAGTCCGCTCGCCGTACCGCCGGTGCCCCACCGTCCCGACCCGGCCGCGTTGCCACTCGGGCGGCGCGAGGACGGCGATCCGTGGACGGTGTCCCTCCGCGACGGGCACGTCCTCGTCGTCGGCGCACCGGGCACCGCGACGCGTCAGTTGTCTGGGCGCTGCTCCGGGCGCTCGCGGCCCCGGTGCGCGAGGGCGCGGTCGAGGTGTGGGCGCTGGACGGCTCCGGCGGCATCGGCCTCGCCGCCGGCGCGCCGATGTTCGCCGGCATGGCAATCGACCCGCACGCGGCGACGGCACTCGTCGGGCGGCTCACCGCGGGCACCTACCAGCGGCGCCCCGCGCCGGGTGGGTCCGCCCACCGCTCTCGTTGCTCGTCCTGCACGACCTGGGCCGATGGTCGTCCACGACCGAGCGCCGGACGCTCGAGGGCCTCGCCGGCGCACTCGACCTGGCGCTCGACTACGGCGCCGCGTTCGGCCTGGTGGTGGTGGCGACCGTCCCGGCGGACACCGGCGACCTCGCCGTCCGGTTCCCCCAGCGGATCACGCTCGGCCCGCAGGCAGCGGGGGATCGAGCCACCCCCGCCGATGTCGGCACGGCGGCGGTCGGCGGTGCCGCCTCGCGGATCCGGGTCCACAGCATCGACGACGACGAGATGTCGGCCATCGCCGCCGCGTTCCCCGCGCGGTCCCGGGTCGGGGAGGTCGCAACGGACGGAGCCCTCGCCTGGCGAGCCGCCGGATAGACAGGGACGACAGCCGCAACAGCCGGGGCAGATACTGCCACTCTCCGTGGTCACACCACCGCATGGTGCCGCCTCGCCACGAGTCCCGGCCGCACGCCTGTAGGTGGGTGCCGAGCGGGCCGAAGACGCGACAAGGCCCGGACCGGATAACCGGCCCGGGCCTCTCCCCCTGGTCGCCCCCAGCGGAACAGTGGGCACCTTAGCTGAGCTAGGTGTCGCCTGTCACATAGGTAATCGACGCGTCTGTCGAAAAGGTTCAGACGCGGCGGATCGGGAATCTATGTGTAGTAGGGGTTCTCGCCCTGCTCGTGATCCGTCGTGTCGATCACGTCGACCACCTCGGGGATGGCCTCCTTGATCGAGCGGGCGATGCCCTCACGCAGCGTCATCGCCGACACGGCGCAGCCCTGGCACCCGCCGCCCATCGTGACGTACACGCTCTCGCCCTCGACCCGATCGAGCGTGGCGTAGCCCCCGTGCATGGCCAGCGACGGGTTGATCTGCCCGTCGAGGAGCTGGCGCACCTTCTCCTCCATCGTGCCGGACAGCTCGATGTGGGCGCCGCCGAGCGGGTCGGGGCGGTTGGGGTTGCGCAGGACGAGGCCCTGCTGGCCCGCGGTGGACGGGAGGTCGAGCGTGGCGCCACGCAGAGCGTCGACGCTCTCGGCCGGCACGATGACCGGCAGCTCACCCAGCGTCTCGATGAGGTCGCCCGCGGTCTGGTCGGCCTCGGACACCGGGTCGAAGGTCAGGTCGTACGTGTACTCGACGCCCTGCACGCCCGTGACCTCGATGCGCAGCCCCAGGCTGTCGGGCTCGTCCTCCTGCGCGCGCAGCTCGAGGATCTTGTCGCGCGCCGGATCGGTGACGGTCAACACCATGCGCTCAGGCTATCGCCCCACCCGCGCCCGGCGGCACGCCGAGGCGCCGGAGACCCGCGAGCCGTGCAGGTCACCGCCCCGCGAACGGCGGGGGGTGACCGGCCGAGCGCCATGCGTCGCCGGTACTGTCCGACCATGCACTCGTTCTCGACGCTGGTGCGGTTCATCTGGCGCAGCAGCAAGCGCGCCGCCGTGTTCGTGCTGGGCGTGGCTCTCCTCTGCATCGGCCTGGTCATGTTCGTGACCCCCGGGCCCGGCATCGTGCTCGTCGTGGCCGGCCTCGCCGTCCTCGCCACCGAGTTCGCCTGGGCCGAGCACCTGCTGGACAAGGCGAAGGAGTCGGCGGCCAAGGCGGGCCAGTCGGCCCAGCGGATCCCCGGCGTCTCCCGGGTCACGACCGCCGCCGGGCGGTTGGTCCCCCGGCGCTTCGGCGCCGCAAGGATGCTCCCGGTCTCACCGCCGTCCCCGACGTCCAGGCGCCGAGCGACGACGCCGTGGCGTGACCCGGACGGCCTGACCCGTCGACCCGGGCGTCAGGTCGTCCGGTCATCAGGTTCGTCAGGTCGTCAGGTTCGGTGAGGCCCTGGCCCTCGGCCTCCTCGGCCAGCGCCAGCCACGACTCCTCGACGGCCGCCAGCTCGCCCGCCACGGCCGACAGGTCCTCGCCCACCCGGGCCAGCGCCACGTGGTCGCCCTGGGCCGCCGCCAGCTCGGCCTCGAGCGCCGACTGCCGCTCGTGCAGGCGGAGCATGTCGGCGTCCGCCCGGCGCATCAGGTGGCGGAGCGTCGACGGCGACCGGGTCGACGGGCCCCGCTCGCCCCGAGCTGCGGGGGCGGACGGGCCGTCTGCGGAGGTCGCAACGGCACGCGGCGTCACCGGCCCGACGCGCCCGCTGACCCGCGCGGCGCGGCGGCCCGCCTCGTAGGCGGCGTACCCACCCGGCAGCCGCCCGACCCGCACCGGGCCGGTCGTCGGGCCTCGGGGCGCCCCGCCGTCGCCCCCGTTCCGCACGGGCTCCACGCCGGCACCCACGTGCTCGAGCACGACCACGTCCTCGACCGTGCGCTCGAGGAAGGCCCGGTCGTGGCTGACCACCACCAGCGTGCCCGGCCACGCGTCGAGCAGGTCCTCGAGCGCCCGCAGCGTGTCGAGGTCGAGGTCGTTCGTCGGCTCGTCGAGCAGCAGGACGTTCGGGCCCTGGCGCAGCACCAGCGCGAGCTGCAGGCGCCGGCGCTCGCCGCCCGACAGCAGGCGCACGGGCGCCCACTGGGTGTCCGTGCCGAACCAGAGGCGTTCGAGCAGCGCGGCGTCGGTCCAGTCGGGCTGACGGGTCGGGCCCGGCGACCAGCTCGCGCACGCGGGCGTCGGCCGGGAGGTCGACCCCGCGCTGGTCGTAGTAGCCGACCCGCACCGTCGACCCCACCCGGACGTGGCCCGACCCGGGGTCCGCCGGCCGGCCAGCAGGTCGAGCAGCGTCGACTTGCCGCTGCCGTTGACGCCGACGACCCCGAGCCGCTCGCCGGGCTCGAGGCCCAGGTCGACGTGGTCGAACAGCAGGTCGTCGCCGTAGCCGTCGCTGACGTCGGACAGCTCGATCACCGTGTCGCCGAGGCGGGGCATCTGGACGAGGTCGGCCAGCGGCAGCTCGTCGGACCGGGCCGGCTCGGGGGCCCGCCCGTCGACCACGGCGCGGGCCGCGGCCACGTGCGCCTTCGGCTTGCGGGTGCGCGCCGGGCGCGCCCCGCCGCAGCCACGCCAGCTCGGCCCGGGCCAGGTTGCGGCGCTTGCGCTCGGTCGTCGCCTCGCGCTCGGCCCGCTCGGCCCGGGCGTCGAGGTACGAGGCGTAGCCGCCCTCGTGCACGTGGCCGGCGCCCCGGTCGAGCTCGAGGATCCGGGTCGTCACCCGGTCGAGCACGTGGCGGTCGTGGGTGACGAGGACGAGGCCCCCGGTGAAGCGCGGCGAGCCGCTCCTCGAGCCAGGCGATCGAGTCGAGGTCGAGGTGGTTGGTCGGCTCGTCGAGCACGAGCAGGTCGCCCTCGGTGCCGTCGCCCAGCGCCACCAGGGCCCGGGCCAGGGCCACCCGCTTGGCCTGCCCGCCCGACAGCCGGCGCACGTCGGCGTCGAGCAGGTGCGGCGATGCCGAGCCGGTCGAGCACGGCCTCGCCCTCCCACCCGCCCCCGACGGCATCACGGACGGTCCCGTCGGGCAGCACCGCCATCTGGTCGAGGGTGACGACCCGCGTCCCGCGCCCGCGGCGGACGATGCCCGCCTCGGGCTCGATCGAGCCGGCGAGGACCCCGAGCAGCGTCGTCTTGCCCGAGCCGTTGATGCCGACCACGGCCAGGCGGTCGCCGCTCGACACGGTCACCGACAGGTCGTGGAACAGGGGCTTGCCGGGCCGGCTCATCGTCACGCCCTGGGCGTCCACGAGGATCACAGCCCGACGGTACCGGCCGGTCGGCGCGACTCCCGCGGTCCCCCGACGCGTTTTCCACAGCAGTTTCGGGGGTCGGAGCCCCCGAAACTGCTGTGGAAATCCCGCCATCGGCATCCGCGGGGCGGCCGGCGGGCGCCGCTACGGTCGACCGCCTATGCCCGGCGGCGACGGCATCCTCTCCGGTCCCCTCGACATCGACGGCCCTCGTCGGCGCCCGTCGTCCTACCCCGACGTCGAGGGCACCCAGGGCCTCGAGGTCCTGCACCGGGCGACCGGGGTCGAGGGCGCGATCATCGGCTTCGAGCACGGCGGGGTCGCCATCCAGGACCGCCACACCGGCACCCGCCGCCTGGTCCGCCTCGATCCGGGCGGGTTCCGGGTGCGGGGCCGGTCGGTCAGCCTCGTCCCCCCGCGCCCGGCCCGGGCCTCGGCGCCTGCCCGCCGCACGGCGTCGGGCTCGACGGCCGTGCGCGACCAGCGGGCCCGGGTGGCACGCGCCAGCCGCATCCTGGTCGAGGGCGTCCACGACGCCGAGCTGGTCGAGCGGGTGTGGGGCGACGACCTGCGCGTCGAGGGCGTCGTCGTCGAACGCCTCGACGGCATGGACCACCTCGCCTCCGTGGTCGACGCGTTCCGACCCGGCCCCGGCCACCGCCTCGGCGTCCTGCTCGACCACCTCGTCGACGGGACCAAGGAGGCCCGCGTGGCGGCTGCCGTCCGGCACCCCCACGTGCTGGTCACCGGCACGCCGTACGTCGACGTGTGGCAGGCCGTGCGCCCCAAGGCCGCCGGCATCGACGCCTGGCCCGTCGTCCCCAGGGGCGAGCCGTGGAAGGAGGGCGTGATCGCCCGCCTCGGCGTGCGGGCCTCCCCCGGCGAGTTCTGGCGGATGCTGCTCGGGAAGGTCTCGACGTATGCCGACCTCGACCCCGCGCTGGTCGGCGCCGTCGAGCAGCTCATCGACTTCGTCACGACCCCCGACGCCTGAGGCCGAGCAGACAGGGCGCTCGGCAAGCCCACTGGTCGACCCCAGCTCCACGCCGCCGACAGGCAGCACCACGCGGCAACCGAGACGGCCCGCACGCGACGTCCGAGCCGGTCACATTCGTCCAAGCCACGGCGCCCCGGTCGTCCGTACGGTCGGCCCATGACCACCTCGACGACCGATGACGTGGCGCCGGCCACCGAGCTCGACGCCGGCGCGGTGCGCGGCGCCCTCGTCCCGCTGCTGTTCGGCTTCTTCCCGACCCAGGTGCTCCACGTCGCCGCCACGTTGCAGATCGCCGACCACCTCGGCGCCGAGCCCCGGACGACGGCCGACCTGGCCCGCACGACCGGAACCGACGAACCGTCGCTCGCCCGGGTGCTGCGGGCGCTCGCCTGCTTCGGCGTCGCCGCCGAGCCCGAGCCCGGGGCCTGGACGCTCGGGCCCCACGGCGCCGGGATGCGCACCGACGGCCCGGTCTCGCTGCGCCACCTGGTCCTGCTGTTCGCCGGCGACGAGGTGTGGCGGTCGTGGGGCGAGCTCGACGAGGCGGTCCGCACCGGGGAACCACCGTGGGACCGGATCGCCGGGGCGTCGTCGTTCGAGTACATGCGGCGGAACCCCGAGTTCCAGGCGATGTTCAACCGGGCCATGGCCGAGGGCACCCGCAACGCCGCCCCCGGGATCGCCGAGGCCGGAGGGTTCGACCGGTTCCGCCGGGTCGTCGACGTGGGCGGTGGCGACGGCACGCTGCTCGCGACCGTCCTCGCCGCCCACCCCCACCTGCGGGGGACGGTGTTCGACCTGGCCGAGGGGATGGCCACCGCCCCGGAGGTGCTGAGCGCGGCCGGCGTGGCCGACCGGGCCGGCGCCGAGGCCGGCGACTTCTTCACCGCCGTTCCGCGCGGCGCCGACGCCTACCTGGTCAAGAGCGTCATCCACGACTGGGACGACGCCCGGGCCACGCACATCCTGCGCACCATCCGGGCCGCGATGGGGCCCGACGGCACCCTCCTGGTGGTCGAGCCGGTCATGCCCGACGCCCCGTCGTCGTCGCCCGACGTGCTGATGATGGTCATGAGCGACCTCAACATGCTCGTGTGCACCGGCGGCAAGGAGCGCACCGAGGCCGAGTTCCGCTCGCTGCTCGCGGCCGCCGGGTACGACCTCCGGGCGATCACGCCCGTGTCGGGCCCGACCAACTACAGCGTGATCGAGGCGGTGCCGGCCACGACCTGACCGCGCCGCCGGACCCGGCCGCCGACGCCGCCGGCGTCAGCCGGCCCGCGCCGGCGCGGTGGTCGCCGCGGCAGCCGCAGCCGAACGGAGGGCGCGCTCGAGCAGGAGCGGGTCGCCGAGACGGCGCTTGAGCTCGCGCTCGAGGCCGGCGATGGGGTGCAGGTTCTGCGGGCGCGCGGGGGTCGTTGTGCGGCTGGCTGGCGAAGCGGGGCAGCGTCGCCGCCACCACGTCGGCCCGCGCCACGGCGTCGTCGAGGGCGAGGTCGCCGTCGGCCTCGCAGCGCACGATCCCCCACCAGGGGTGGGTCGCGGGCCCGGGCAGCCGGACGTACCACGACCAGCGGAACCGCTCGGACCCGATGCGGAACAGCGGCGTGCGCTCGCCCGGGGCCAGTCGCCCGACGACGGCCTGCTGCGCCGCCGCCAGGTAGGACACGTGGTGGGCCTTCACGTAGCCGACCGCCCCGTCGATGTGGCGGCGGTCGCCCAGCGGCCCGTCGACGACGAGCAGATCACGGTCGGCGCCCGCCTCGACCGCCACCCGGCCCTCGAGGTCGCCCACGCACCCGGCCGAGCGCCTGCCCGAGGGGATCGCCACCGCTCGCATCGGGCACGGGGTGGGCCCGGTAGTCGCCGTGACGGGTGGCGATCGGCTCGACGCCGTCGCCGGGGCACAGAACGCCGCGCCGCACCTCGGCCGCCACCACCTGGGCCCGGCCGTCGCAGCGCACGACGCCGGCCGCCCAGCTCGCGCACACGCCCTGGCGGCTGCCGCCGTCGTCGTCGGTCACCCACACGCGGGCGTCGATGCGCTGCACGCCGTCGACGAACATCACGCAGCGAGCCGCCGGCGCGGCCGGGGGCGATCGGCGCCCACTCGGCCGGCGCCCGCTCGACCGAGACGTCGACCTCGGCGTCGGACTCGCCCAGCACGTCGCCGCCCACCGGCGCGCCGAACTCGGGCGCCCACGTCTCGACCGCGAACCTCACCGCACCGGCCCCACGCTCACACCCGCGCCGAACTCGAGTGCCCAGGCTTCGACCGCGAACCTCACCGAACCCGCACCCACCGTCACGCCTCGACCCGCTCGACCACGGCCGAGCCGCCCACCTTGCGCACCTCGAACCGCACCGGGAGCCGCTCGGCGAGCTCGCGGACGTGCGTGACCACGCCGACCATGCGTCCCCGTGCCCCCAGCTCGTCGAGCGCGGTGGCCACGACGTCGAGCGTGTCGGGATCGAGCGTGCCGAAGCCCTCGTCGAGGAACAGCGACTCGAGCCGGGCGGACCCGGACGACGCCAGGCCGGCGACCTGGTCGGCGAGAGCCAGGGCGAGCGCCAGCGACGCCAGGAACGTCTCGCCGCCCGACAGCGTGCGCGCCGAGCGCACCTGGGCGGCGTGCGTGTGGTCGACCACCCCGAACCCGCCCGACCGCCCGTCGACCGTGAGCGCGTAGGCGCCGCCGCTGAGGTCGAGCAGCAGCGTCGACGCCGTGGCCACGAGCTGCTGCAACGCCTCGTCGAGCAGCCACTTCTCGAACCGGTTGGCGGCCAGGTGGGACGCCAGCATGTCGGCGACCTGGTGCTGCTCGGTCGCGGCCGTCGCGCTCGGCCCGCAGGCGCTCGGCCTCGGCGACCTGCTCGTCGATGCGGGCCACCTCGGCCTCGGCCCGGGCGTGGGCGGCGGCCACCGCCTCGCCCGGCCAGCGCGCCGGCGTCACCTCGACCGCGGCGTCGTCGCAGGCGGCGAGCAAGGCCCGGAGCCGCTCGGCCACCTGCCGGCGGCCCTGCTCGACCGTCGTGACGCTGGGCGGCGGCGGCCTCGCTCAGCCCGGGGGCCTGCTCGGCCGCCCAGGCGACCAGTGCCCGCCAGTCGGCCGCCAGGTCGCGGCGCTCGGCCGCGGGCGGGCCGAGGAGGCGACGGTGTCGCGGGCGGCGTCGTACGCCCGGCGCGCCTCGGCCTCGCGCCCGACCTGGGCCTCGTGCGCCCGGGTCGCCTCGGCCAGCGCCTTGCGGGCATCGCGCTCGGACTGCCGGGCCTTGTCGAGGGCGGTGGCGGCCGTGTCGACCCGGGCCAGCTCGGCCTCGAGCGCATCGAGGTCGCCGGCCCCGTCGAGCCGCTCGGCCACCTCGGCGAGCTCGGCCCGCAGGCGCACCAGCTTCTCGTCGACCCGGGCCTGCTGGGCCTGCGCCTCGCCGTGGACCTTGCGGGCGCGCGCCACGCGCCTTGTCGGCGTCGACCACCGCTCGCTCGGCGACGTCACGGTCGGCGACCGGCTCGTGGGCCGGCAGCTCGGCGACCTCCTGGCCGCAGACGGGGCACGGCTCCCCGGCGACCAGCTCGGGCACGAGCGCCCGGGCCCGCAGCGCCACGAGCACCCGCTCGCGCTCGGCCTGGGCGTCGGCGTGCGACCGCGGCGGACCGCGTCGACGGCGTCGGCGGCGGCGGCGAGCGCGGCCTGCGCCTCGCGCGTCGGCCACCTCGCCCCGCTCGATCGTCTCGGTCAGCTCGGCGCGACGGGCGTGGTCGCGCCGCTGGCGGTCCAGCGCGGCCCGCTCGGGCAGCAGGGCGACCGCCGCCTCGGCCTCGGCCACGGCCGCCACCGCCTCGGCGTCGCGGTCGGCGCAACGGCGGCGGGCGCGGTCGGCCGCCGCCACGTCGGCCGCCAGCTCGGTCGACTGCCGGCGGGGCCGACCAGCCGGTCGAGCAGCGCGAGGCGGTCGGTCGCCTCGGCCGCGGCGGCCTCGGCCGCCACCACTCCGGCGTTGAGCTCGTCGAGCACGTGGGCGCTCGGCGGCCAGGCGCTCGTCGAGCGCGGCCAGCGCGGCCACACGCTCGGCCGCGGCGGCCCGTGCCTCGGGCGTGGCGCCCGACAGGCGCTCGAGCTGGCCGACCGTCAGGTCGACCCGACCGCGGGCCACGGCGGCCCGCGCGCGGGCCGCGGTGGCGACCCGCTCGTAGAGGCCGAGGTCGAGCAGCTTGACCAGCAGGTCCTGCCGGCTGCGGGGCTTGTCGTGCAGGAACCGGGCGAACTGGCCCTGCGGCAGCGAGACACAGGTGGTGAAGTGCTCGAACGTGAGCCCGAGCAGGGCGGTCACGGCCTCGGTGACCTCGTCGGCGGTGCCGGCGAGCACCTCGCCGGCCGCGCTCGAGCCGGGCCTCCTTCGTGGTGGCGCCGCCGGCCTTCGTCGCCCGCACGACCCGCACCGCCGTGTGCAGGCGTGCCCGTCGACGGTGAAGTCGAGCCGGACGCGCGCCTCGGTCAGGTTCTGGCTGATGACCGGCGCCACGGCCCGGCGGTCGTCGAGCCGCGGGACCGAGCCGTAGAGCGCGAACGTGAGGGCGTCGATCGATGCTGGTCTTGCCCGCACCGGTGGGACCGACGAGGGCGAAGAGGTCGGCGCCCTCGAAGTCGACCACCGTCGGCGTGCGGAACACGGTGAACCCCTCGACCTCGAGGCGGACGGGCCTCACGCCGGGCCCCTCACGGCCGGCCGAGACCCGGCCGTCGCCCCGTCTCGTCGGGCTCGGCGGTCACCTGCTCGACCAGCTCGTCGAACAGGGGCACCAGCCGGTCGTCGGCGACGTCGTGCTCGGCGAGGTACTCGGCGAACAGGTCGCGCGGCGTGCGGCGCAGGCGGTCGGGGTCGGCCGCCCGGCCGCCGTCGGCCGGCCTCGCGCGGGGCGAGCACCACCTCGACGGCCGCCGGGATGCGCTCGCGGACCTCGTCGGCCAGGCCCGGCCCGCGGCGGCTCGTCGAGCACGACCCGCACGTGGTCAGGCCACGGCCGCCTCGGGCTCGGCGTCCGCCGGCACCGCCGGCACCGCTCGGCGACCTCGGCCGCCCGGTGCCGGCAGACTCGGCCGCGGCGGCCAGCACGTCGACGAGCGTGCCCCGGAACGTGCGCAGCCGGCTGCCGGCCGTCAGCGGGACCGAGCGGACGACCGCGGGCTTGCCCGGCCCGGACGTCGACGACGTTCGACCGCCGGCTCGTTGGCCGTCTCGCCGAAGTCGAGCTGCAGCGGCGAGCCGCAGTAGTGCAGCGGCGCCGGGCCCGGGAGCTGCTGGGCCCGGTGCAGGTGGCCGAGCGCCACGTACTGGGCCGCGGCGCGGGAAGGCGGTGGCCGGGACCCAGTAGTCGAACACCGTGTGGGCGCCGCGCTCGCCGCCGCCCATCGTGCCGCCCATGACCATGAGGTGGGCGGCGACCAGGTTCACGGTGTCGGCCCGGAAGCCGGCGGTGAGCACCCGCAGGATGCTGACGCACCCGGTCGGCGTAGGCCGCGTGGGCGTCGGCCGCGTCGCCCGCCAGCAGCACGTCGGCGGTGACGACGTAGCGCTGCGACGGGAACGGCAGCAGGGCGACGCAGCGCCACGTCGTCGCCCGCCGCGACCTCGAGCACGCCGCCGTCGTCGGGCGGGCGGATGGCCGAGGCCACCGTGATGCCGCTGGCCTGCGGACAGCGGGCGCCACCGCCGCCAGGCGGGGCGCCGAGTCGTGGTTGCCGGCGACGACCACCACCGGGCGGCCGCCGGCGGCCAGGTCGAGCAGGGCCCGGTACACGATGCGCTCGGCCTCGGGCGTGGGCGCGGCGGTGTCGAACAGGTCGCCGGCCACGATCACGAGGTCGACGTCCTCGCGCTCGGCCACCCCCGCGATCTCGGCGAGGACGGCCCGGTGCTCGTGCGGCCCGGGACCGCCCGCGGATGGCCTTGCCCACGTGCCAGTCGGAGGTGTGGAGCACCCTCACCGCGCCACCACCCGCCGCCTCAGCCCGTGGGGAAGCCGGCGAACGGGTCGTCGGCCCGCACGGACGCGCCGTTCACCGCGCCGGCGCCGAGCCGTTGCGCGGACGCGCGCCGTCGTCGGCGTCGTCGGCGCCCGCGCGGCCCGACCAGCGTCGAGCCCGCCTCGCCCGAGCGTGTGGCCCACGCCGGGAACGGGAACTGCACGACGAGCGGGACCGGCAGCTCGGGCTGCGACACGAGCATGGTGCCCGGCTTGACGATCGTGGCCCGCTGCCGCTGGACCGGCGGCAGGAAGCCGTACTCGCCCCGGCCCGCCTCGGCCGTGTCGAGCCGGCCGACGACCCGGATGGCCGAGTTGGCCACGATGCGCCGCTCGACCTCGCTGGCCGTCTGCTGGGCGCCGATGAGGACGATGCCGAGCGAGCGGCCCCGCTCGGCCACGTCGAGCAGGATCTCCTTGATCGGGCTCGAGCCGTCGCGCGGGGCGTACTTGTTGAGCTCGTCGAGCACGACGAACTGCAGCGGGCGGGCCTGGCCCGAGCGCTCCTTGCGCTCGAACGCCCGCCGCAGCACGACGCCGACCACGAAGCGCTTGGCCCGGTCGTTGAGGTTGTGCAGGTCGACGACGGTGACCTGGGCGCGGTCGAAGTCGACCCGGTGGGCGTCGGGCCGGGCGACGTCGGCCCGCACGAGGTGGCGGAGGTGGGACCGGGACCCGTGCAGGCGGCGCAGGAAGGCGTTGATGGTGCCGGCGCCGATGGCGCGGCCGCCCCACTGGTCGGGCCCGTCGATGTCGACCTTCAGTCTCGATGAGCTCGACGAGGTCGTCGAACGTGCGCACGACCTGGCCGTCGATGTTCACCGCCCCGTCGCCCACCGGCTCGGCGTGGCGCAGCCGGGCGACCACGTTGTGCACGACCATCGTGTACTGCTGGCGGTCGTCCTCGGCGTCGGCGAACAGGAACGGCAGCAGCTCCTGGCGGCAGAACTCCTCGATCGTCCAGAAGAACGAGGTGACGTCGCGCTGGCGGGCGGCGACGTCGGGGCTGGCGTTGGGGTCGTCGCGGACGGGCGGGGCGAAGAACGCCACCGACTCGAACGGCGCCGGCCGGCAGGCCGAGCCGGGCGTAGCGGGCCGGCTGGTCGTCGCTTCAGGTCGACGTTGGTGTGGTCGAGGAACAGCAGGTCCTCGCCCTTGACGTTGAAGATGAGCGCCTTGGTGTTGGCGGCCTCGGCGCCGAGCACGCCCGAGTGGAACAGGCTGTAGAGCAGGAAGGTGGCGTAGGTGGTCTTGGTGGCGACGCCCGAGACGCCGCTGATGTTGACGTGGGCGCCGCGGGTGCCGTCGAGGAACTCGAGGTTGAGGTAGAAGGGCTCGTCGTCGCGCGACAGGCCGGCCGGCAGCAGCTTGCGCATCTGCGTGAACAGCAGGGCCTCGTCGCGCTCGGCGCCCGTGGCCTTGCGCACCTCCTCGCCCGGCAGCGGCGGCACGTAGATCTCGGGCTCGAAGCGGGTGGCCATGCACCTGCGCGGCCTCGCTGACCTGGGCGGGCAGCACGCCGTCGGCCACGAGGAACACGTCGCTGTCGAGGCGGGCGCCCTCGTGGCGTGGCCCGCACCTGCGACACGACGCCCGGAGATGCGCAGCGGCTGGCCGTCGGGCAGCACGCGGTCGACCACGACGACGTCGTCGAGCTGCAGGTAGGTGCCCTCGCCGACGCCCACCCAGAACTCGAGCGGCGTGGCCGGCTCGGTGCCGATGACCCGGCCCGCGACGGGAGACGCGGGAGCCTCGCCGGCGGGTCGTTCCATGCCGATCGACGTTATCCAGCGGGTGTGACAGCCGGCGGCGATGCCCGGCGGGCGCAGGACCCGCCCGCCCGTGGCGCGACGTCAGCCCGGCAGGAACGAGAGGCGGACCGTGCGGCGGCGGTTGTCGACGTTCAGGTCGACGAGGCACACGCTCTGCCAGGTGCCGAGCGCCATCCGCCCGCCCAGCACCGGGATCGACGCGTACGGCGGCACCAGCGCCGGCATGACGTGCGACCGCCCGTGGCCGGGCGAGCCGTGCCGGTGACGCCACCGGTCGTCGGCCGGCAGCAGGTCGTCGAGGGCGGCGAGCAGGTCGTCGTCGCTGCCCGCGCCGGTCTCGATCAGGGCGACGCCGGCCGTGGCGTGCTCGACGAAGACGTGCAGCAGGCCGTCGCCCTCGCCCGCGACGAAGTCGGTGCACGCCCCGGTGATGTCGACGACCGCCTCGCGCGGAGCCCGTGTCGACCGTGACCGTCTCGGTGCGCATGCGGCCCAGTGTGGTGCGCACCGCGGACCGGCGAGCGCGAGTTCGCACCGGGGCCCGGCCCCGCTTAACGTCCCGGGCCATGACCGACGTCACCGGCCCCGTCACCACCACCATCGAGGACGGCGTCGCCGTCCTGCGCTTCGACGACGGCAAGGCCAACGTCCTGTCCTTCGCCGCCATCGAGAGCTTCTCGGCCGCGCTCGACCGGGCCGAGGCCGAGGCGCAGTCCGTCTGCATCGTCGGCCGCGAGGGGAAGCTGTGCGCCGGCTTCGACCTGTCGGTGATGAGCGCCGGCATGGACGCCGCCCAGGAGCTGGTGGCCGCCGGCGGCCGGCTCCTCATGCGCATCTACCAGCACCCGCAGCCCGTCGTCGGTGGCGGTGACCGGCCACGCCCTGGCGGCCGGCGCGCTGCTGGTGCTGTCGTGCGACGTCCGCATCGGCGCCGACGTCCCCGCCAAGATCGGTCTCAACGAGACCTCGATCGGCATGCCCCTGCCGCTGTTCGCGGTGGCGCTGGCCGAGGACCGGCTGGATCCGGTCGGCGCTGGTGGCCGCCACGCTGGCGGCCCGGGTCTACGCCCCGCAGGAGGCGGTGGTCGGTCGGCTACCTCGACGCGGTGGTGCCCGTCGACGAGGTCGAGGGCGCGGCCATCGCCGAGGCCCGCCGCCTCGGTGCCTACAGCGCCGCGCCTACGCCCAGACGAAGGAGACGCTCCTGCGCTCGGACACGATCGCCCGGGTGCGCGAGCACGGGACCGCCGACCTGGCCCGCTTCACGGTCGAACCGACGGGCTGAGCGGGGGCCCGGTCGCTCGCGGGCCTCGGCACCGCTAGGGTCGACGGCTGGTCGACGAGGAGGTCCCGATGGCCGTAACCTGCACGCACCTCGACACCGTCCGGGAGGTGACCCCGTCGGCCGAGGGCTGCGAGGACTGCCTGCGCACCGGCGACCGCTGGGTCCACCTCCGCATCTGCCAGTCGTGTGGCCACGTCGGGCTGCTGCGACAACTCGCCCAACCGGCACGCCACCGCCCACTTCGACGACCACCCGATCACCCGATCATCCGCTCGTTCGAGCCCGGCGAGGACTGGTGGTGGTGCTATCAGGACGAGCTGGCGTTCGAGGTGCCGGGCGCCCGACCGGCGCCGTCGCACCCCTGATCCACCTGCCCGGCGCCCGAGCCCGGCCGACGGGTGGACGACCGGCGGTAGCCGCGGCCAGCACGGCCACCGTGGCGGGTGGCGTCAGCACCGTCGCCGTCCCCTGTGCGGGGCGTGGGCGCGGCCGGCCGTACGCGATCGGCGGTCGGCGACCACGGCACGATCGCGGTCGCTCGAGAACCAGAGCCGGGTGCGCCGTCGACGACGGCGAAGGCCCCGACCGGCAGGCCCGGCCCACGACCGGGTGTGCGTGCGCTTGGCCCGCCCGTCGACCCGTTCGGCGTGCAGGCGCCTGTCCATCGGGTCGACCCGCGGCCGCTCGCCGTGGGCCGACCTCCCAGGCGTCGGTCCAGCGCACGAAGTCGTCGTGGCGACACAGCGCGCACGGTCGGTGCCCCGCCGCCAGCGCCACGGCCTCGTCCCAGAAGAAGAGCGGCGTCCACCGGCCCGGCTCCCACATCGGCGCCCGCCAGTCCTTGTAGCGCGAGCGCGCAGGTGATCCACCGCCGCACCTGCCACGGGCGGACGATGTCGTGGCCCCGGTGGATGCTGCCCCGGTTGCCGAGGAAGAGCCCCGCTGCGGCGCCGCGACGATGTCGCCGGTCGGGCTCACGCGGTTGCGCTCGGGCACGCCACCATCATCACGTCGTCACGCCGACCGGGCGGCCCGGTTTCCGGTCCCGGCACGTGAGACGATCGTGACGTGACGATCCCGGCACCGACGGCTGCATGTGTGGCCCGCGGAGCGGGCGCGCTCAGCCGTCCGTGACCGGGCTCAGCGGATGGGTGCGCTCGTAGAGCAGGGCGACCGCCTCGGGCGGCACGGCGAGGTCGATCGACTCGGCGTACAGCAGCAGGCTGAGCACCCGCCGCGGGCCGACCCGGGACCGCACGAGCACGTAGTCCCAGTCGAGGTCCCGTCGGGCGATGAGGGCGAGGGCGTCGTACCAGTGGTGCGGCGTCTCCTCGGTGGCCGCCATGGCCTTCACGACCAGCAGGTCCTCGGGGCTCATCAGCAGCGCCTCGGTGCCGCGGTAGTCGCGGCGCTGCCCCCGCGCCAGCATCTCGGCGTCGAGGTACACGCCGCCCGACGACCGGAAGATGACGTCGACCAGCACCCCGTGGCGGCGGGCCTTGTACAGCCACGACGGGAACGTCTCCTCGGTGCAGAAGCCGGCTGCCTCGAGCACCTCCAGGGCCCGCCGGGCATCGCCGGGCTCGACGAACACGTCGATGTCGTCGGTCGTGCGGGGCCGGGCGAAGGTCTGGGCGCCGGCGCCCCCCATGAGCAGGTGCGGCACCGCGGCCGCGTCCAGGGCCTCGATCACCTCGGCCAGGACCGTGGTGATCATCTCGGGGGACGGCTCCTCACCGACGGGGTAATGCGACATGCCTGTCCTTGCCTACCCGCGGCGCGGGGCGGTGATCCCCGGTGACCGTCCGCCACGTCGTCCTCGTCGGCCCGATGGGGGTCGGGAAGACGACCGTCGGCACGAGGGTGGCCGAGGCCACCGGCCGCCCGCTCGTCGACAACGACCAGGTGCTGGCGGCCGAGGGGGCGCCGGCGTCGGCCATCGCCCGCCAGGAGGGCGTCGCCGAGCTGCACCGCCGCGAGTGCGCCCAGCTCCTCGCCGCGCTCGCCGCGCCCGAACCGTCGGTGGTCGCCGCCGCGGCCAGCACCGTCGAGTCCCCGGCCTGCCGCGCCGCGCTGCGCGTGCACGTCGTCGCCTGGCTGCGGGCCGACCCGGCGGTGCTGGCGACGCGCCTCGACGAGGGCGCCCACCGCCGCCCACTCGGGCCAGATCCGGAGGCCGCGGTGCAGTCCCTGGCGAACAGGCGGGACCCGCTGTACGCCGCCCTCGCGGACGTGGTGGTCGACCTCGACGCGGTGTCGCCGGACGAGGCGAGCGCGCTCGTGGTCGACGCCCTGCGCCGAGCCGAGCAGACGGTCGAGCCGCCCGCCGACGGGTAGCCGACCGCCGGGCGGACATGTCCCCGAGGAGCTCGGATGCCGCAGTCCCGAACGAGCCGATCGAACCGAGCCCGTGACCTCGCCGGCCGTGCGGCCGACGCGGCCGGCTGCACCCGCTGCGACCTCTACCGTCGGGCGACCCAGACCGTGTTCGGCGAGGGCGACGTCGACGTCCCCCTGGTGCTGGTGGGCGAGCAGCCGGGCGACCAGGAGGACCAGGCCGGCCACCCGTTCGTGGGTCCTGCCGGGCGGTTGCTCGAACGTGCGCTGGCCGAGGCCCGGATCGACCGGGACGAGGCCTACGTGACCAACGCGGTCAAGCACTTCAAGTGGGAACCACGCGGCAAGCGGCGCATCCACAAACGGCCCGCCGTCGCCGAGATCCAGGCGTGCCACACCTGGCTGGAGCAGGAGATCGACCTCGTCCGACCTCGGGTCGTCGTGTGCCTGGGAGCCACGGCCGCCCGAGCCGTGCTCGGACGGCCGATCACGATCTCGGCGGTGCGGGGGCAGGTGCTCGACGGTCCCGACGGCCGACCGGTGGTCGTGACCATCCATCCGTCGGCCGCCCTGCGGGCCCGCAGCGAGGCGGATCGCGCGGGGATCCGCGGTCGCCTCGTCGCGGACCTGCGCGTGGCCCGCGACGCCGCGGGCTGAGAGCATACCTGCGGAGCCGTCCTCGGCCCCTGGCGCGAGAAGGCCCGGGCCGAAGCCCGGGCCTCCTCGACAGGGTGTGCCCCGCGGGGTCAGGCGGTGACCGGTCGGTGGACGACCCGCCGCTCGCGGCGGCGGTCCCGCGTGGCGATCAGCAGGAGCCCGAGGGCGAGCGAGACGACGGCCAGTGCGATGGACCAGCCCCGCTCGATCGCCAGCTCGGGGTTGACCCGCGACGGCTCGACGGCCACCACGACGGCGGCCACACCGGCGGCCAGCGCCACCAGGGCGGCGAACATCCGCAGGCCGAACGCCAGGGCGAGCAGCACCAGGGCCCCCACGCCGAGCTCGATGGCGCCGAGCAGCGGCGAGTGATCGATCCTGGCGACCTGGTCGACGGGCTCGTACCACGTGTCGTCGACGCCGGTGCGCACGAGCGCCAGCGCGCCGATGGCGGCGAGCGCCGCGCCGTAGGCGGCCATCAGGAAGCCGGCGAGGTCCACCCGCTTGCGGGTCTCGACGATCTCCTCCTCCTGGACCTCGCGGCGGCCCTCGGCCCGCTCGCGCTCGGCGACCGCGCCGTCGCGCGCCGCGGCGGCGTCACGAGCCGCAGTGCGGCGGGTGTGCCGGTCGCGATCGCGGTCGCGGGCCACGGCCGTGTCGCGGCGGACCGTGTCGTCGCGAGCGGTGTCGTCGCGGGCGAACGGGTTCCGGAACGTGTGCCGACGGTGCGTGTGCTCGTCGTGCTCGGTTGTCTCGACGTCGTGCTGTCGCTCGTCGTCCGTGTGGACGTCGTCGTTGCGATGCAGCAGGCGCATGGTCCCTCCTCGGGTCGCATCGAACGCCCGAGGGCTACCCGCTGTGCGGGCGCCTAATCCGGGAAAGGCCGGTCAGAGGGCCGGCAGGTCCTGCTCGAGGCCCGCGAGGCCGGCCCAGGGGTCGGGCCCGGAGGTGAGACGATCCGCCACGCTGCGTACGGTCCAGCCGGACAGCGGCGGCTCGTCGCCGTCGAGCTCCTCCCAGGCCAGGGGCACCGACACGGGGGCCGAGGCGCGGGCCAGGAGGCCATAGGCCACGACGCGGCCCGGCGCCGGGCGCTGCCGGTGGACGAGGCGCAGGCGGGCGCCCCGGGCGCGTGCCGACGGGGCGACGCCCACCATGTCGGGCACGGTGGCGGCGACCGATCGCGCCAGGTCGGCCGCCCAGGCCTCGGCGCCGGCGAACGTCTCCCCGGAGCGGACGGGCACCCACACCTCGAGGCCACCGGTCCCGTCGGTCTTGACCCCACCCGACAGGCCGAGGTGGTCGAGCGCGGTGCCGAACAGGCGGCCGACGAGGGCCACGTCGGTCGCGGTCGGTCGTGGCGCCGGGCTCGAGGCCGAGGACGACCCAGCGGGGCGACGCCGGGGCGTCGACGGCCGACAGCCACGGGCAGAGCGAGAACCCTCGCTCCCCCGCCGCCCAGATCACGGCCGCGACCTCGTCCAGGACGAGGTGGGTCTGGCCGTCTGCGCCGCCGGTCGTGTCTCGCCACCGTCGCACCCATCGCGGAGCCCGGTCCCCGAGGTCGGCGACGGCTCCCCGCCGCCCTCGCCCGTCGGGGAGGGTCCTGATCTCGACCGGGTGGCCGGCCAGGTGCGGGAGCATCCTCGGGGCGGCCACGGCGTGGTGCCGGACGAGATCCCGGACCGTGAGCGGCTCCTCGCCCGATGGGCGCGCCACCTCGTCGTCGAGACCTGCCAGCGCGACCCGGTGTCCCCGCACCTGCCAGCGGCCCGTCGGGGCCGAGCGCGTCGAGGCGGTGCAGCTCGCGATCCGTCGGCCCGGCGACCCGGCGGCCGGCCCTCGACCGGCCCCGGCGCACGGCGGCAGCCGGCCGCGACGACGCCGATCCCGGGGCCGCGGCCCCTCCCGACGGGTCCACGGGGACCTCGGCCTCGGCCGCCGGCAGGTCGCTGCGCCAGAGCGCCTCGGGGGCCTCGCGCACCTCGTCGTTCGTGCGGCCCGACTTCACCGACTGCGGGATGGTCCTCGGGGCTCCAGCCGGGCTGGGCGGCGTCGTCGCGCTTGTGCAGCAGCAGCCACTGGTTGCGGCCCCGCCCGTCGGCCCCGGTGCGCACGAGCACGAACCGGCCGGCGAGCTTGTGGCCGCTGAGGTCGAAGTGCAGCTCGCCCGCCGGCGATCGCCGCGGCCGGGTCGTCGGTGCGGGCCGGGACCCACGTCCCCCGGTCCCACACGATGACGTCGCCTCCGCCGTACTCGCCGGACGGGATCACGCCCTCGAAGTCGGCGTACTCCATCGGGTGGTCCTCGACGTGCACCGCCAGGCTGCGGGTGGCCGGGTCGAGGGTCGGGCCCTTGGGGACCGCCCAGCTGGCCAGCACCCCGTCGACCTCGAGGCGCAGGTCGTAGTGCAGGCGGCGGGCCCGATGGCGCTGGACGACGAAGATGCCGCCGGGCCCCTCGGCGGACCGCGGTGGCGCACCCGCCGGCTCGGGGGTCCGGCCGAAGTCGCGCTTGGCGTCGTAGGCGGCCAGGTCGCGGTCGCGGGCGCGCGGCGTGGTGCGGGCCACCGCGGCAACCTACCCGGCCGTTCGCCGGGGCCCGCTCGCCGATCGGCGGCGGGGGCGTCGGCGGGGCGCGCCCTCGATGAGGTCGACGACCGCCTGCTCGATCTGGCTCAGCAGGCCCGGGGGCAGGCGCTCGATGACCTCGCCGCCCGCCGCCGCCCCGGCATCCGCTTCGACCACGTCGGTGACGCCTCCCAGCCTCTCGCCCGCCACGGTCTCGACGGCAGCGTCGGCCACCGCGTCCGCCACCGTGCGGCCGTCCTCGAACCGCTCGATCACGCGAGGATCGACGTAGGAGCCACGGGCGACCGTCGGGGTGTTGCCCAGCTGGTGCGCCACGTCGCGCACCACCCCGGCGACGGCGGCGCGCCGCTGGCGCTCGGACGACTCCTCGTCGTCCTCGGCGGCCAGCCCGACCGCGGCCAGGACGGTCGCGGTCCACGTGCGGAAGTCCTTGGCGGAGAAGCCCTCGCCCAGTGCGTCCTGGAGGTAGGCGTTGATGTCGGTCGAGCGGACGTCGCACCAGCGGCCCCGCTCGTCCTTGTAGGCGAGCAGCTCGGGCCCGCCGCGCCGGCGCCGCTTCAGGGCCCGCACCACGCCGGCCACCCGCGGGTCGCCGATGGCCACGATGCGCCGCTGGCCGCTCTTGCCCGGGTAGTCGAAGCGCAGCTCGTCGCCGTGCACCCGTACGTGCCCCTTGCGCAGCGTGGCGAGCCCGTAGCTGCCGTTGTCCTCGGTGTAGCCCTCGCCGCCCACCCGGAACAGGCCCAGCTCGAGCAGCCGCACCGCGGCCGCGAGGACACGGTCGCGGCCCAGCCCGTCGGCGGCCAGGTCGCGCCCGACCCTGCGCCGCAGGCGGGGCAGGGCCTGCGCCAGCTCGAGCATGCGGTCGTGCTTCTGGCGGTCGCGCTCGGCCCGCCAGTCGGGGTGGTACAGGTACTGGCGGCGACCGGCGTCGTCGAGTCCGGTCGCCTGGATGTGCCCCTGCGGGTCGGTGCAGATCCAGACGTCCTCCCAGGCCGGGGGGATGGCGAGCGCTTTGATCCGCTCGACCACCTCGGTGTCGGTGATGCGCGCCCCCTCGCAGTCGACGTAGCTGAACCCCGTGCCCGCGCCCCGCCGGCCGAAGCCCGGATCCGAGACGTCGACCTCGGTGACCGACATGCCCGCGCCCCGACCTCGCGTCAGTCGGGGCCGGTGCCGTCGATCGGGCCCGGGGCGGGCGTGGGCTGCGGTGTCGGCTGAGGCGGCTGCGGCGGCATCGGGATGGGCGGGCCGGGCTCGCCCGGGTCGGGCTGCGGTGGCAGCGGCGTGAGCTTCGGGGCGTGGGCGAGGGTGATGATCACGGGCTCTCCTCTCGGTGGTCGGTGGCTGCGCCGACGCCGGCGGGCTGGCCGGGCGGGTGCAGCTCGAACACGCGGTACGCGGCGCGGATCACCGGCTGGGCCACGTTGCGGACCCGGACGCCGCCGGGCGTCATGCCCCGCTCGCTGCCGCGATGGGCGTGGCCGTGGACGGCGAGGTCGGCGCCCCGGGCGTCGATGGCCTCGGCCAGCAGGTAGCTGCCGAGGAACGGGTAGATCTCGAGGGGCTCGCCCTGGAGCGTCTCGCGGACGGGTGAGTAGTGCAGCAGGACGAGGCGGAGGTCGGCCCCGTCGATCTCGTCGAGGGCCACCCCCAGGCGGTCGGCCACCTCGACGGCGTGGCGGGCGAAGGCCTTCGTCTCGGGCTCGCCGAACACGCTGACGCAGGCCCCGGCGAAGCCCCCGCCGAACCCGTTGACCCCGGCCACGCCCACGCGATGGCCGGCGACGTCGAACGTCACGCCGCGGCCCTCGAGGACCGCGACGTCTGCCCGCTCGAGCACCGCCACCACCTCGTCGCCCCGGTCACCGTGGAGGTCGTGGTTGCCGAGGACCGCGGCGGCGGGGACGCCCGTGCGCCCCACCGCATCCGCCACGACCGCCACCTCGTCGGGGTGCCCGCACCGGGTGAGGTCGCCGGCCAGCAGCAGGAGGTCGGCGTGATCGGCGAGCGTGGCGAACCCGCCGCGCAGGCGGGTCCTCGACTCGTCGTCGGCACCGGCGTGGACGTCGCCCACCGCGGCGACCCGGATCGCGGCCACGTCAGACGAGGTCCTCGGCGCCGTCCGGCACCACGTTGGGGGTGACCTCGACGTCGTTGACGAGCCGGCGGCCCTCCAGGTGGGGCTGGAGGACCTCGGCCACCGCGCCCTTCATGGACTCGGTGGGCACGCATCCCCGCACCACGACCGCTCCGGGCGTGACGCCGACCTCGAGACCGGGCTGCATGACACGCGGATCGGTCGCCAGCGCGGCGCGCAGGTGCTCGGCCTGGTACTCGGGCTCCTCGTGGTGGCTGGCCGACGGGTCGGGCATGGTCACCCCCCGCCGGTGCTCGGGCGGTCGGTCATCACGTGCTCCTCGTTTGCAGTGATTCCCCCGACGAGCGCGTGCTAACCACGCCGGGCGTCCGTCGGACGCTCAGGGCAGCGGATCGGCACCCTGGTGGTGGGCGGCCACGGCCGGGGCCAGGTAGACCAGCGTCCAGCGCACCTCGGCGGCGCACAGGGGGCACAGGGGCGCGGGCTCGCCCGGCGTCAGTGCCTTGAGCTGGCCGTCACCCGAGCACGACCCGTGGCCGGTGACCGCCCACGTCCCCACGCCGGGGACCGGCTCCAAGGATCGGATGGTCGTCCCCAGCCAGGGGATCTCGGGGGTGTCGCCCACGGTGCGCTCGCTCATGCCGCCGTGCTCCCCCCACCAGCGGCCGCCAAACGTCGGTGAGGCCAGACGAGGCTCAGACAGGTGACTGCTGGTGCACGGCCAGCTTCCAGACGCCCTGCTCCTGCACGTACGTGCTGGTGAACGAGGCCTCGTAGGCGTGGTCGGCACGGCGAGCCCGGCCCCGGTAGGTCAACACACCCACGCGGTCCCCCAGCTCGAGGACCCTCTCGTCGCCCATCTCCCAGGCGTCCCAGGGGGCGCCGCTCATCGAGCGCACCACCTCGTCCCGGTCGTCGATCACGAGCCCACCCGGCAGCACCATCAGCACGTCCTCCGCGAGGACGTCCTGGTAGTGGGCCTGAGCAGCGTCACCGCTGGTCGACAGCGCTCCCCACCCAGAGCGCTCCAGCGCGATCAGATCCTCGGTCGTGGTCACGGCGCACCTCCCGATGAAGGCCTTCCCGCCGCGTCCGGTCGCCAACCCGCTACGAGTCGGGCGCCGGCTCGCCGGCCACCGCGGCGAGCACGCCGGTCGTCAGCTCCCCCCGCCCGAACGGGGCCTCGGGTGGTGGCTTGGCGCCCATGCGGACGGCGACGATGCCCTCGGAGGGGATCACGGCCACCACCTGGTCGTTGAACCCGAGGGCCCAGAAGACGTCCTCGGGGGCCTCGGGCAGGAGCTGGCCGTCGGCGACGGCCGCTGTCGTCCACGCCCGAGGTGGCGAGCGACGGGCGACCCGATGCGGCCGCGGTGGTTGAGCCAGAACAGGTAGCCGTAGCCGGCGTTGAGCTCGGTCGACGAGACGGCGGTGGCCTGCTCGACGAAGTCGGCCGACACGACCTGCTCGCCGTCCCAGGTGCCGCCCTGCAGCATGAGGTAGCCGAAGCGGGCCAGGTCGAGGCAGGTCGTCTGCAGCCCCATGAACGTGAGCGTGTTGCCCGCGGCATCGGTCGACATGGCGGAGTCGTCCATGCCGATCGGGTCGAACAGCGTGCGCTCGGCGAAGTCGGACGGGGAGCCCCCCGTCGCCGCCCTCGAGGACCGCGGACAAGGTCTGGATCGCCGAGTTGTTGTACGCCCAGGCCTGGCCGGGCGGGACGTCCTGGCCGAGACCGATGGCGAAGGCGTTCTTGTCGGGGGCGCGGAGCAGCTCGCCGTAGTCGATCCCCAGGCTCCACTCCCGACCCGAGTCGTTGCTGAGCAGCTCCTCGACCGTGACGTCGGCCGACGGCGTGCCCGCCCACTCGGGGATGAAGTCGGCCGCGGGCTGGGCGACGTCGACGTCGCCCTCGTCCTGGGCGATGCCCACGAGGGTGGACGTGATCGACTTCGTGACCGAGAACGCCTCGGCGGGGACGTCGGCCGCGCCGCCGCCGAAGTAGCGCTCGTCGACGACGGCCCCGTCGCGGGTCACGACCAGGCAGGACGAGCCGCCGGCCTCGGCCGATGCCGCCAGGCTGTCGAGCGCCGCGGGGTCGAAGCCGGCCTCGGCCGCGTCGACGTGGTCCCAGTCGTCGCCAGGGAAGCGCACGCCCTCGTCGCCGGCCGCCCCGGCCGCGTCGCCGTCGGCCGGCGCCCCACCTCCTGCTGCCTCGCCGTCGCCGCCCGACGAGCAGGCGGCCGCGACGAGCGCCAGCGGCCAGTGCGACCGCGGCCCGACGGCGGTGCGGCACCTCGTCGCCTCGTTCCACGCATCCCGCTGGTCTAGTGCAGGCCGCGGGTCGGGGCAGAACGACCGAGCGCCGGCCGAACGCTGGAGACGGCGTTCGACCGGCGCATCGGCATCCGACGGTGGTGCCCGCCGGGAGCGCGTGCACAGGGCTACATGGCGGCGAGGTTGTCCCAGAAGAACGGGAAGGCGAAGCACGCCAGCCCCGCGCCCATGAACGACACCTTCCCCCGCGAGAATCCGATCGCGGACAACACGAACAGGATCACCGCCGCCAGGAAGAACAGCATCTTCAGCGTCGGATCCATCACATCGACAGCCAGGAGCATCTGTGGGTCCTTTCCCCAGACCACAACGGTCGGGCGCTGAGGTTCCCCGTGGCCCGACGCGCCAGACGACGCCGCCGTGATCGTCACCTACCTGCAACGGGAGCGGGAGCGGCCGCCGCGTCAGCGGGTCGGGCGGACGCTCTCGGTGTCCGTCCACGATGCCGCGCAGGCAGGTCTCGGCGTACTGGCGCACGAACGCCGGCGCGTCGGGCCACGGCAGGTCGGGCTTGGTGACCCACAGGGACGTGAGGCCGTGGACGCGGGCCCACAGGCCGAGCGACGTCGGGTAGGCCTCGGCGAACTCGGGGCGCAGCCGGCCGGAGTCGATGGCCTCCTGCACGCAGTCCACGAGCAGCCCGAACGCCGCCGAGTCGGCCAGCACCTGGCCGTGGTACTCGCGCGGGCACCACGTCGGGGGCCGTCATGAACATGATCCGGTACGGCTCGGGGTTGGCGATCCCGAACTCGATGTAGGCGACGCCCAGGGCGGCGAGCCGGTCGACGGGGTCGTCGATGCCCTCGCACGCCTGGCGCACGTGGTTCTCGAGGGAGGTGAAGTGGCGGGCCACCACCTCGAAGATCAGCGCGGTCTTGTCGGCGAAGTGCCGGTAGATCGACGGCGGGGTCACCCCGACGGCGTCGGCCACGGCCGCGGATCGACACGGCGCTCGCCGAGCCGGTCTCGAGCAGCAGGCGCTCGGTGGCGTCGAGGATCTCGTCGCGCAGCTGCCGCCCCTCGCCCTTGGGCAGGCGGGGGCGGCGGCCGGCGCCGGTGGCCGAGGCGTCATCGCCGTGTGAGCTCTCCCGTCACGTCACCAGGATCGCGCGCCTGGCCGTTCGGGTGGGCGCCGACGACGGGGACGGGGGCGACCTCGTCGTCGGTCAGGTCCACCGTCTCGCTGATGCCCCACCGGTCGTGGATGCGGCGCAGCGGGCCGGGCGCCCACCAGTTCCAGTCGCCGGCCAGGCGCATGAACGCCGGCACGAGCGTCCCCCGGATGAGGAAGGCGTCGATCAGCACCGCCAGCGTCAGGCCGATGCCGAACATCTTGATGAAGCTGACGTGGCCCGTGGCGAAGGCGAGGAAGACCACCGCCATCAGCACCGCGGCCGCGGTGACGATGCGGCCGGTGCGCTCGAGGCCGGTGGCCACCGCGGTCTCGTTGTCGGCCCCGGCGTCGTGCTCCTCCTTGATGCGGGAGAGCAGGAACACCTCGTAGTCCATCGACAGCCCGAAGGCGATGCAGAACATGAGGATCGGCATGGTGGCGGCCAGGCCGCCCGTCGGCCGTGAAGTCGAGGACGCCCGAGAGGTGGCCCTCCTGGAAGATCCAGACCATGGCGCCGAACGTGGCGGTCAGGCTCAGCAGGTTGAGCACGATCGCCTTGATCGGGATGACCACGCTGCCGAACATCAGGAACAGCACGACGGACGTGATGACCGCGATGATCCCGAGGGCGCACGGCAGGCGGTCGAACAGCGAGTCCTTGATGTCGACGAGCTCGGCGGACATGCCGGTGACCAGCACCGGAGCGGGCGACGGGATGGCGCGGACGGCGTCGCACCAGGTGCTCGCCGCTCGGACGACAGCGGCTCGACGGCCGGCACGACCGACAGGTAGCTGCCCTCGGCGTTGGTGAACCCTGCGTAGCGGTCGGCCGTCTCGGGCCCGAGGACGAGCGTGCCCGGCTCGCACCCGAACTGCTCGGCCACGCCCTCGGCCGCAGTAGGTGCCGGTGGCGGCGTCGACCCGGGCCACGCCGGGCAGGACGGCGAGCTCGGCGGCGTAGGCCTCGGTCTCGGCCGGCCGTCAGCGGCCGCCGCCGCGTCCTCGGTCACCACCGACAGGGCGCCCGGCCTCCTCGGACGAGAACTCGTCGCGGATGACGTCGCCGACCTCGGCGGCCGTCGGCGCCCGGCGGCAGCACCCGGTCGTCGGGCTGGGTCAGGCGCAGGTCCAGGAACGGTGCGCCGAGCACCAGCAGCAGGGCGATGACGGCGGTGGCGACGGGGATCGGGCGGCGCATGACGAACGTGGCGATGCGGTGCCAGAAGCCCTCCTCGGGCGGCGTGACCGAGCGCCGCCACAGCGTCAGCGCGTTCACCCGGTGGCCGAGGAGCGCCAGGATGGCGGGCAGCACGACGACCGAGAAGACGCCGGCCAGCACCGCCACCGCCACGCCGGCGTAGGCGAAGCTGCGCAGGAAGGCGATGGGGAACACCAGCAGGGCGCACAGCGAGGCGGCGACGGTCGAGGGCGCTGAACGCGACCGTGCGGCCGGCGGTGCGCACGGTCCGGACCACGGCGACCCGCGGCTCGTGGCCGGCCCGCAGCTCCTCGCGGTAGCGGGAGACGATGAACAGGCTGTAGTCGATGGCGAGGCCCGAGGCCGAGGGCGGTCGTGAGGTTGAGGGCGTAGACCGAGACGTCGGTGAGGCCCGACAGCACCTGCAGCACGAGGAACGTGCCGACGATCGACATCACGCCGACGATCAGCGGCAGGCTGGCCGCGACGAGGCTGCCGAAGATCAGCACCAGCAGGACGAGCGTGATCGGCAGGGCGATCATCTCGGCCGTGACGAGGTCCTCCTCGATGGTCGTGCCCACCTCGTGGAAGACCTGGGCGAAGCCGCCGACCTCGACGGTGACGGCTCGCCGTCGCCCGGTCCGCTGGAAGGCGGGGCCGAGCTCCTCGATGCGCGGCGTCGACGGCGTCGTCGTCGCCCTCGATGCGGGCGACGCACGAGGGCCCGATTCGCCGTCGTCGCTGCGCAGCGGTGGGGCGTTGCCCTCGGACCAGTAGGACACGACGTCGGTGACGCCCTGCCTCGGCGGCCAGCTCGTCGGTGAGGGCCTGCCCGGCGGCGGCGGCCGCCGGCGCGTCGACGTCGCCGTCCTGGGCGGTGACGAGCAGGATGACGTTGGGGATGCCGGTGCCGAACCGCTCGGCGAGCGCCTCGTCGGCCCGGGCCGACTCGGTGGCCGGGTCCTCGAAGCCACCGGACGTCAGGTTCTCGGCGACACCGCCGCCGATGGCGCCCGGCCACGAGGACGAACAGCACGGCGGCGACGACGACGCGCCAGGAGCGCCGGGTGGACAGGTGGGCGAGTCGGGTCAACATCGGGCGGAGCGGCCTCCGAGACGTAACGGCGTTACGTTATCCGCGCTATCACACGCCTGTCCGCGGCAGATGTCCAGATGACGTGGGTCACAATCGGCCCGCCGGACCCCGGTTCCGGTGCGGCCCGCCCGGCGTGAGCCGGCCCCGGACGGCTCGACCCGTCAGCCGCGGGCGGCGTCGAGGTACTGCAGCAGGTCGTGCGCGGCCAGCTCGATCTCCTTGTGACCCCACTCGGCCGCCCGGTAGTGGCAGGCGATGATCCCCATGCGGTGGATGCGCCGGAGGTCGCCGTACACGAAGCCGTACCGAGCCTTGGTCCCGTCGGCCGCGCCCTCCCGCAACCCGAGGTGCCACGCCGCGTACTCCTCCCACGGGTGCCGCTCGAGGAAGGCGTTCTCGTCCTCGGCCGTGGGCTGCACCCGGACCACTCGCTGCGCAGGACGTACTGGCGGGCGTCGATCAGCTCGTGCGCCTTGGCGACGGCTCGCTCGTTCACCGTGTAGGTGGCCATGGCGAAACCGTTCCCCTGCGGTCCTACTCGCAGAAGCGGTCCACGGCCTCGTTCGGATCGGCGGGAACCCGCAGACCGGTGAGCGCCGGGGCGTCGACGAGGTTGCGGAGGAACCGGCTCGGCGTCATGGGGTCGTGCACCGCCCGCGACAGGTCGGCCAGGTCACCGCAGTCGAGCGCCCGGCGCGCCGCCTCGGCGTCGGCGTCGAGCTGCACCAGGGGGCGAGTCGTACAACGGAGCGCTCATCAGCGGGGCCCGCGGCAGTCCGTCGGGTGCCGGGCCCGTGGAGACGCGCGCCGCCAACCAGGCCGCCGGGATCGGCTTCTCGTGGCCGGTGGCGCCCGGACGCTCGAGCTCGAAGCGGCTGACGAGCGGATCGGCGAGGCCGAGCATGTCGAGGACGTAGACGTCCTCGCCGAGGGCGTAGCCGACCACCCCGATGCCCCAGCTCGCGTACACCGGCCGGCCGCCGCCGTCGCGTGGGACGGCGCCCGGGACGGGTGCGGGCACGTGCACGGCGACGCCCGAGTCGAGCACGCCGCGCACGGCCTCGGGCCCCCAACCCTGGTCCTCGGCCGTCACCGCGTGCCGCCCGTGCAACGAGACGTGCCCGTCGTAGGCCTCGGACACGAACAGCCCGTCGATCACGCCGCCCCCACTGCGCCGCAGCTCGGCCCCGGCGACCACCGCCCACACCAGCACCGCGCCGGAGGCCACCGCGACCGTGACGGGAACGATCGATCGCCGCCTCGGCGGGCCGGCGGCGCGGCCGACCGCGTCGTCGGGCGCATCGACCGCGGCGTCCGGCGGATCGACTGCGGCGTCACCGGTCACGCCGTCGGGCACCGACGTGCCATCGGCGCCGGCCGGACGCTCGGTCCACACCCCGCCGAGGCGCGTGACGGGCACGGCGGCGAGCGGGGCCACGCAGGGCGAACAGCGCCGGCAGCAGCAGGCGCCCGTGCATGTAGTCGCCGCCGACGCGCATGACGTAGAGGGCGTCGACGAGCCCGACGAGCGGGAGCGCCCCCAGCGCCACGAGGCCGCGGCGGTCGCCGAGGCGCCACGCCCGCACGAGGAACGGCACCCCCACGCCGAGCGCCAGGCAGGCCAGGGGGACGACCAGCCAGTACGGCTGCACGAAGTCGCGCATGTACCACCAGCCCCCCTGCCACAGGTCGCGCCCGCTCGACTTGGCCAGCGCGGTGTTGGGCACGAGGGTGCCGTAGTAGCCCATGCGGAACACCTGGTAGGCCACGGGGAGGGCGAGGGCGCAGGCCAGCAGGCGGACACGATCACGGGCCCGGTCGGCCCCCCACTGGGCGACCAGCACGCCGCCCAGGACGAACGGCAGGGCCAGCGCCAGGTCGGGTCGCACGAGCGGCGCCGTGCCGATGGCCACCGCGGCCGGCCCGCCGAGACGATCGCCCGAGGCCGCCCACCGGCAGAGGAGCCACGAGGTCAGGCCGATCCATCCGAAGGTCAGGCCGCCCTCGAGACCCGACGTCGAGAACTCCCAGAACGGCGGGACCGCGGCCACGACCGCCGCCCCGGCGGGCACGAGCACCCCCGTCGCGCCGCGCGACCGGAACAGCCGGGCCGAGCCGAACGTGGCCAGCGCCAGGCCGCCGCCGGCCCCGACGAGGCCGAGGACGACCGCCACCCACTCCATCCGCATCGGCAGGACGACATCGCCGACCGCGAGGATCCCCACCCACAGGGTGCTCGTCGCCGGCTCGACCCGCTCGCCGACGTTGAACACCGGCCCGTGCCCGTCGAGGATCATGCGGGCGATCCGCAGGTTGATGAACCCGTCGTCGGTCATCCACCGGCGGTCCCAGGCCCGCTCGACCAGGATCAGGGCAGGAAGAACGAGAGCGGCGGCCTGCGCCCATCGGCCGACGTCCCGTCGAGGGAGCCGCCGGCGGGCTGTGCGCTGCCGCCGCGGCGTCAACCGCCGCGCCCGCCTCGAGGATCCCCTGCTCCGACAAGGGACGTGAGCCTACCGGGGGACGACCGACGGATCCCGGGTGACGTCTTCAGGGCGACGCCGGCGACTCGGGAGGTTCGACCCGCACGACGTACACCGCCTCGCGATCCTGAGCCGTCGCCCGTCGCACGGCGATCGTGCCCGCACCGCCCTCCAGAGGGATCGTCCACCAGTCCTCGGGGCGGGCCTCGCCGAACGCGCCCTGGAGATCCGGCCACTCGGGCGGCGTCAGCGCTGCGAGCGGGACCCCCAGGTCCGAAGGGCCGGCACCGAGTGCCCCGGCCATCCCCCGGCTCAGCGCTCGGATGCGGAGGCCGCAGTCGACGACGGCGACGCGCGACCGGGGATCGTCGAGCAGCGCGTCGACGATCCCCTCGATCTCCTCCAGCGTGGCCACACACTCGTCGTGCACGCCCGCCAGAGCCTCCAGGTCCGCTGCCGCGCCCTCGAACTCCCCCGTACCCTCGCCTTCCATCCCAGCCGGTCGAGGTGACGTCATCGTCGGCACGCTCCGGATCGTCGTCTCTCGTCGGCTCCCTTTCGACGCCGACGTACCCCCCTGAGGCGGACCGCAGTCGCGCACGATCGACGCAATCGGCGGTGTGGATCCCTGCGTCCGGGGAAGGAACGCCCCGTGCGAACAGGGAGCACGCGCCGACGGCGGCACCGAGCCGCCAGCAGCACCGCACTCGAGCGGCTGCAGGCCGCGCGTGATCGCGCCCGCGCCACCGTCACGCTGCCGCGCACGACCCTGCCGCGGCGCTGGGTGGTGGCGCGGTCGGCCCGCCCCTCCGTCGATCCCGACGACTGGACCTTCCACGTCGCCTACGCCGCTCGCCGCGAGCCGTGGGTGTTCGACCGCCTCGTAGACCGCTACAGCGGCTTCGCCACCGCCACCGCCCGCCGCCAGTACCAGCACGGCGAACCGGTGGACGACCTGGTCCAGGTGTCCCACGAGGCGCTCATGCTTGCCCTCCGGCGCTTCGACCCCGGCCGGGGGACGCCGTTCCTCGCCTTCGCCGCTCCCACGATCACCGGGACTCTGCGGCGCCACTTCCGGGATGCGGGGTGGGCCCTGCGGGTGCCCCGCCACGTCCACGAGCTGGCCACGCCTCAGCGTGACGCCGTCGACATGCTGACCCAGGACCTCGGCCGCCCTCCGGTGCTCGCCGAGGTCGCCGACTTCCTCGGCGTGCCCGTCGCGCAGCTGGCGGCAGCCGACGCCGCTCGCCACGCCCGGTCGACCACCTCGATCGACGCCCCGAGCCCCGGCGGGGACGAGCCCGGCGGCGACCTCCTCGGAGGGCTCGACGGGGGCATGGCGAGGGCAGAGAACCGCACGGCTCTCCGGCGAGGGCTGGCCAACCTCGCCGAGTCCGACGTGCGCTTGTTGACCTGGTACTACTTCGAGGACGAGACGCAGAGCCGGATCGCACAGCGGTTGGGTTGCAGCCAGATGCAGGTCTCCCGGCTCCTCGCCCAGGCGATCCAGCGCCTGCGCCCCTTCCTCTCCCCCAACCTCTGATCTGAACCCGGGGAGCTAGCCCGGGCTCACGGTTGCCGCCAGCTCGTCGTGATCCATCGACGACCGACCGGGGATCTCCTGGTCGGCGGCGAGGCGGCGCAGCTCGTCCATCGTCATGTCCTGCTTGTCGGCGAGCACCGGTGCGCCCAGGTCGGCCTTCCTGGCCTCGAGCCGGCCGGCCAGGTCCTGCAGGTCGTCACCGCTCGAGGCCGACCGGATCTGGGGGAACATCTCGGTCTCCTCCTCCTCGGCATGGTGTTCGACGTTCTCGATGATCACGGTCATCTTGGCGACCCACTCGTCGTCCTCGGGCGTGAGCTCGGCGACCTCGCCGAGCAGCAGCTTGACGACGTGGTGCTCCTCGACGCCCTCGTCGACGACCTCGGCGATGTCGTCGGAGAGGTCGTGGGCCCAGGGGTAGAAGACCTCCTCCTCGATGGTCGTGTGCACGTCGAGCTCGTGGTCGATCAGCGCGGCGAGCTCGGCCATGGTCCCGGTGTCGTCCGATTCCTTGGCGCTGGTGAACCGGGCGAACAGGCCCCGGACCCGGTTGTGGTCGGCGGTGAGCAGGGTCAATGCATCCATGTCTACGGCTCCTTCGGTGGTCGATCGGCGGGAGCCTTCCCCCCGTCACCGAGGGCGAACCGTGCTCGTTCGACGAGTCCTCGCCTCGACCGCATGTTGGTCAGCGCCCCTGACCCGCCTCCGACCCGGCGGGCGTCGATCGCCGTCCGGCACGACCGCGATCGGCGGCCCGCCGCATGCGGTCGAGGTTGGCCCGCAGCAGGCGAGACACCTGCACCTGGCTGACCCCGATGCGCTGCGCGATCTCGCTCTGGGTGAGGCCCTCGACGAAGCGCATCCGGACGATGCGGCGGTCGCGGTCGGTCGGCAGCACGGCGAGCAGGGTGGCCACGACGTTGCGCGCCTCGGCGGAGGCGAAGCCCGTGTCGTCGACGCCGAGCGCCGTGTCCTCACCGGAGTCACCGGCGAACGGGTCGAACGAGGCGCCGCGCCGGAGGACGTTGACCTCGAGCGCCTCGAGGACGTGGTCGACGCCGAGCGACGCCCGCTCCGCGATCTCGGGGATCGACGGCGTGCGACCCAGCGCGGCGGTGAGCTCGTCAGCGGCGATCGCCACCGTGCGGCTCGCCTCCTTCGCCCGGCGCGTGACGTGGACCGACCACGTCTTGTCGCGGAAGTGCCGTCTCAGCTCGCCGAGGATCGTGGGCACGGCGAAGGTGCTGAACGCGAGGCCACGGGAGGGGTCGAACCGGTCGACGGCGTTGACCAGTCCGAGGAACGCCACCTGCCCCAGATCGTCCCGTGACTCCCCGCGGTTCGCGAACCGGTGCGCACAGTAGGACGCCAGCCAGGCGTAGTCCTCGACGAGGGCGTTGCGGACGCGACGGTCACCGCTCGCCCGCCACTGCTCGAAGCGGGCGTCGAGCTGTTCGCGGGAACGTTGGGGCGTGGTCACGGTGCCTCCCTCAGACCAGGGTGGATCGATGTCGAGCGGCGCCTACCCGGCACACGCGGCTCTACACAGAACCGCTTCAGAAGGCGCGGGAACGTCTCCGGTGCGGAGCGCTCCGCCGGCCGCGCCGGTTCACCGCCTCCACCAGAACGTGATGGGTGTCATCGCCAGTGAATGCCGCCCGCCTTCTTCACCATCCACACCCGGGTGCATCCGCGCGCAATCTCGCTGCCCCAGCTGTCCGCCAGCTCCTCGACGAGCCGTAGCCCCCATCCGCCGTACTCGTCGTCGCTCTGCTCATGAACAGCCGGCGAACCGTCGCCCTCGTCGACCACCTCGAGGCGCACCTCCGGCCCGTGGGCGCTGAGCTGTACCTCGATGCCGCCGGCGCCATGCACCACCGCATTGGTCACGAGCTCGCTGACCGCCAGCTCGAGTGCCTGAGCGTCGGCGCTGAGGCCCCACGAGTCGAGCGACGTCCGCACGAGGTCGCGGGCCCGGCGGACCTCGGAGGTCTGCCGGCCGAAGCGGGCGATCACGTGGTGCTGGCGCCGTTCCATCGGACCGGCTCCCTTCCGGGGGCGGGACATCTCCGCGCCGTTGGCAGTGGTGCTCGGGGTCTCCCCGGCGCGTCCTGACCCAAACCTCCGACCGTATGCCCGCCCCCGCTCGGGGTAGCCCACGCCCGTGGAACCGTTGCGGCTGTGCATCGTCGGCGACGCCCTGCTCGACGTCGATTGGGAGGGCGACGTGCGCGAGGTGTGCCGCGATGCCCCGGCGCCGGTGCTCGACACCCCCACCGAGCGCATCCGACCCGGAGGCGCCGCTTTGGCGGCGGTGCTCGGCGTCACGCCCGGTGTGGAGGTCACCCTGATCACCGCCGTGGCAGGCGACGACGACGGTCGCCGCCTGATGGCCGAGCTGGAGGCCGCCGGCGTCCACATCGTCGACCTTGGCCTCGACGGGCCGACGCCGGTGAAGCTCCGGCTACGGTCGGGCGGTCAGTCACTGGCCCGCGTCGATCGGGGTTGCCACCCTGTCGTGCCTCCCGGAGCGATGACATCCGAGGCCCGTGCGGCCCTGACCGCGGCCGACGTCGTCCTCGTCTCCGACTATGGGCGCGGCATGGCGACGCTCCCCGGCATCGCCGACGGCACCGCGGCGGCGGGCCGACCTCTCGTGTGGGACCCGCACACACGGGGACCCCGCCCGTCGCCACGGGCCATGCTGGTGACGCCCAACGTGCAGGAAGCCGCAACGCTGGTCGGGGGCGGACACGTGGCCTCCTTGAGCACTCCCGAGCTGGTGACGCTCGCCGAGCACGTGTCTTGCGCCCTCGGCTGCCCGGTGGCGCTGACCGCCGGTGAGACGGGTGCGGTGCTCACCGACGGTCGGACCCTCCCGTCCGTCGTCCCGACTCGGCCGGTGCAGGGCGATCCCTGCGGCGCGGGCGACAGGTTCGCGGTGAGCGCCGCCATCGGTCTCGGCCGCGGACAGGACTGGTGGACGGCCGCAGCCGCCGCCGTGGACGATGCCCGGACGTACGTCGCCGGCGGCATGCAGCCCTCGACGCGCCTCAGACTCCCGGACTCCGACGTCGTGGTGCTGGCCGACCACGGCCGACCGGGGCCGACCGAGGAGATCACGGCAGCCGCGATGGGGGTCCGGCGTGCCGGCGGCGTCGTGGTGGGCGCAGGTGGGTGCTTCGACGTGCTGCACGCCGGTCACGTCCAGCTCCTCGAGCACGCACGCCGCCTGGGTGACCACCTGGTTGTGTGCGTCAACAGCGACCGGTCGGTCCGACGGCTCAAGGGCGCCGGTCGCCCCCTGAACCCCGCCGCCGACCGTGCCGCCGTGCTGCGGAGCCTCGCCGCGGTCGACTCGGTCGTGGTCTTCGACGACGACACGCCTGCGGGCGTGCTCGAGGCCGTACGGCCGCACCTCTTCGTGAAGGGGGCCGACTACCAGGGCGCCGAGATCGCCGAGCAGAGCGTGCTGGCCCGTTGGGGCGGGCACGTCGTGCTCGTGCCACTGGTCGAGGGCCGTTCCACGACCGGCCTCATCGCCAGCGCGGCGTCCGCCGGCGCCTGAGGGTGACGGGCCGGCGCCGCGTCACCCGGGCAGGAGCAGGTCGCTGACGCCGGTCACGCGCGCCACCCGCACGAATCGGTCGGACGCCGATCCGACCGAGAAGTCGACACCCGCCTCATGTGCAGCCTGCCGGGCATCGAGCAGGGCCTTGATCCCGGAGGAGTCGATGAAGGTGACCTCGCTGGCATCGATCTCGATGGCCGGGACATCCCAGTCGATGAGGTCTGCCATCCGCTCGGCCAGCATGCCGGCGCCGTGGAGGTCGAACTCGCCCCGCAAGGCCACCACGGCAGACGCCCGGTCGCCATCGCGCCGCGTCACGATCTCGAACTCGCCAAGGTGATGAGCCACAGAACGACCTCCCTCGCTCCGCACGCTGCTCGCCCACCCAGCGCGGATTATACGACCGCACCCCCGGGGTCGTCACGTGGGCGCGACAGCGACACCAGGGATGGTGAGCCGCCCCGGGGGGCATACGCGACACATGACGATGCACACCAGTGCCGCCCAGGTCGAGGACCGGGTGGCCGACACCGCGGACCAGCTCACAGGGCGTCTCGAGGGGTCACCCGCGTTGACGAGCGTGGCCGCCGCGCTGTCACGGGCCGCCGACGCCGTCGTGCCCTCCGGCCCCGTGCGGGACGTGGCCCGCGGGCGGTGGCTGGGCCATCCGGTGCACCCCATGCTGACGGACCTGCCGATCGGCTTCTGGACGAGCGCGTTCGTGCTCGACGTGGTCCCCGGGAAGCGCACCCGACGCGCCGCGGACGCCCTCGTCGGACTCGGCGTCCTCTCGGCGTTGCCCACCGCGGCAGCCGGCCTGGCCGAGCTCACCGACCTACGCGACGAGCGCACGACCCGCGTTGCCGCTGCACACGCCGTGGGCAACGCCGTCGGCACCGCCCTGTACGCATCGTCCTGGTGGGCCCGCATCCGTGGCCACCGAGGACGCGGCCTGGCCCTGTCGCTCGTCGGGGCAGGGCTGATGTCGATCTCGGGCTACCTCGGCGGCCACCTCAGCTACCGCCGGGCCGCCGGGGTGGACGTCTCGGCCCTGCCCGATGGTCAACAGTTTGCCGGCGCCGGCGCCGGCACGGGTAGGCGCGCCACGACGCCACACGGAGGGACCATGACCCGAGCCGACAGGAACGAGCAGGGCGAGATCGTCGAGCCGCCCAGCAGCACGGTCGACGACTGGCTGGGCCAGCAGGCATCCGCCGACGAGCTGGCCTGAATCCGTCGACAAGCCTGCAGCGCATGAACGCGCAGGCGCCGCCCGTCCTCTCGGACAGGCGGCGCTGGCGCGTCCGATCAGTCAGGCGGGGGGACCTGGCGCGATTGCTCGAGGGCGTCGCCCTCGGGTACCTCGGGATCGAGGGTGGGTTCACCGTCCGCGGGCTCGGGGTCGACCTCGCGCTGCTGGTCCAAGGCGTCGGCCTCGGGGACCTCGGGATCGCCGAAGGGCGACGGCCAGCTCACGAGAACAGCCCCTTGATGCGAGCGACCATCTCCTCGGCCTTGGTGGTCATGGACTGCACGGGCCCGCTGCGGACCTGGGCGGCCACGAGCTTGGTGCGCATGTCCTGGGCCCAGCCGAGGTGCTCGTCCTCCTCGGGCTCGACCCGCTCGACGGCCTCGCGGACCGCGTCTCGGACCTGGCCCTCGGGCATCACGTCGACCAGCTCTGACAGGCCCGACCAGTTGGCGTGGTCCTTCGCCTCGGCCAGCAGCACGGCGTCGAGCATCACCAGCTCCTGGGTCATGAGGTCGACGGACCCGCCGAGCAGGAAGGTCGACTCGACGAGGCCCAACCCGGCCTTCTCGGTGGCCCGCGCCGACGGGCTGACGTAGCCCGGGTCGCCGCCGAGTCGGCCGACCAGGGTCTCGAGCACGTCCACGTGCTCGACCGTCTGGTTCCCGAAGTGCGTGTAGCGCTGCTTCAGCACCGGGTTGTGGGTGCTGCCGCGCCACCGACCGGTACAGGGCGGCGCCGCCCCGCTCGTGGGCGGTCATGTCGCTCAGCAGGTCGGCGACGAACGGCCCGTTGAGGCCGGTGCCGGCCAGGAACGCTTCCTTCTCGCTGGGCAGCATCACCTGGGCGGGATCGACGTGGGTGAGGCCGACGGGCATGGCGCGGGCGCCCGTGTCGGCGGTGGGGATGAGGGTGGGCATGGTGTTGCTGCTCCTTCGATCGTCTCGGGCCGGTCAGGCCATCCCGGCGGGGCGCAGGTCGCGGACGGGGTGCTCGCCCTCGGTCTCGTCGCGGTACTCGTGACCCCGCTGGGCCCGGTCCTCGTCGATGACCTGCTCGCTCGGGGCACCGCCCTCGTTGACCGTGGCCTGGTAGCGGAAGTAGCGGTGGTCGGCCGGCAGCTCGCTGAGCGGCACGTAGTCGGTGCCGTCGGCCCGCAGGTCGATCTGCTCGGCCAGCACCTGGCGGACGTAGTCCTTGTTCGGCTCGAACGTCACGGGCGTGTCGGGCAGCGCCGGCGGCAGCATCTCGGCCGGGTCGCGTCCCTCGAGGCGCCGCATGAAGTCGCACGCCACCTGGAGCTGGCCCAGCTCCATGTTCAGGTGCAGCTCCCACAGGGCCTTGATGCGCCGGTCGCTCTCGTGCTGGAGCATCGACCAGTACATGTAGACCTCGTTGTACTCGTGGCACACCCACATCGCGAGCCACGAGTCGAGCGGGTCGAGCAGCGACTCGTAGTGGGTGACGTGCTGCTCCTCGATGAGCGCGATCTCCGCGTAGAGGCCGCGGGCGATCGGCTCGACCCAGTCGCTCCCGTGGTTCATGTAGAAGTTCATGGTCTGCTGCTCGGCCGCCACGATGGTCATGACGTGCATGCGGGTCAGCGGATCCACGGTGTGGGTCTCGAAGTGCGTGCGGATCTCGTCGTGCGGGTGCCGATGTTCGGCGACCGTCGGACGGCCCGGAGTGATCTCGGTCAGGTGCTGGGTGATCTCGTCGGCCCGGCCGCCGTACAGCAGGTCGTAGAGATCGCTGTAGCGGTACAGGTGGTCGAAGTCCTCGAGCAGGGCGAAGTCGAGCGCCTGGTGCACCATCGGGTCGGGCTCGTGCCGCGCCAGCCAGGCCGTCAGGTCGACCGCCACCTGCTCGTAGCCGATCGTGGTCTCGAGGGGGCTCTGGTCGCCGGGGTTCAGCCCGTTGACGGCCTTCTGCTGCTGGGCGTCGACCCTCCGGTTGGTGGCGAGCGCCCGCTTGAGCTCGGGATGGTCGGTGTGCCGGGCGAACTGGTGCGAGAAGATGATCGACTCGACCTCGATCCCGTTCATCAGGATCACGCGGGTCCGGGTGTACGGGTCGACGGTGCCCTTGTCGTAGGGCGTGACGTTGAGCTCGGACCAGTTGCGGAACTGGTCCTCGACGGGGATGCCCGCCTGCTCCAACGGGTTGAACGACATCTGGTTCCCTCTCGTGGTCGGTCGGCGGTGGGTACCGGCGCGAGACTGCGAGGTCATCGCTGCGCCTCCTCGCGGACGCTGTCGGTAGAGCCGCGTACGTCCTCCTGGACCGTGGTGGCCGCCTCGGCGGCCCGTTCCTTCACCTGCTGGGCGCCTTCCTGGGCGGTCGAGCGCAGGTCGTCGGCGACCTCCTGGCCGGCCCGCTGCAGCTCGTCGCGCACGGGCTGGGCCTTCTCGGCCACCTGGCCGGCGACACGCTGCTCGGTGTCGGTCGGCGGGATCAGTGACGCGACCAGCAGCCCGCCGCCGAAGGCGATGAGACCGGCGGCGATCGGGTTGCCCTGCGTCTGCTCGAGCACCTTGTCGGGCGCCTGGCGGGCGCCCTCGACGACCGAGCCCGCCGCGTCGCGGGCGCTCCCGGCGACGTCCTGGGCGGGGTCGCCGGCCGAGCCGTAGGTGTCCTGGGCCCGACCCATGACCCGCTCGCGCACCGAGCGCCATCCGTCGGACATGCGCTGACGCCGACGCTGGATGATCCGGCCCGGACTGGTCCGGTCGGCGATGGCGTCGATGGTCTCGGACATCTCACTGCGGGTGTCCTCGATCTCGGACCTCACTTCACTTGCGCTCTTGCCCATCGGGCGTCCTCCTTGAGGGTGTCAACGGTCTGGTCGGGGACGGGGCGGACCTCGGCGAGCTTCCGCCGGCCGCTCATGGCGAGGACCGCGGCGACGGCGCCGATGACGACCCCCACGATCAGGAAGGCCCATCCGGCGTCCACGACCTCGGCCAGGCCCCACGCGGCCGCGGAAGTGAGCAGGATCAGGGCGACGAGGGCCGCGACGGCACCGCCGCCGAGCATCCCGCGCGGCCTTGCCGGCCTTGCCGGCCTCCTCGCGGATCTCGACCCGGGCGAGCTCCATCTCGGACCGGACGAGCTGGCTGAGATCGTTGGTCAGCGAGCTGAACAGCTCGCCGAGCGAGGCGTCGTCGCCGCTGTCGCTCCCGGCCGCCTTCGTAGCCAACGGCGGTCGAGGTCGCCGGCGTCGTAGGTGCTCACGGCGCACCTCCGGGCCGGTCGCCGGCGTGGCGCCGCCGTAGGGCGTCGGCGGCAGGGTCGTGCCGCCCTCCGGCCCGGCCGACTCGGCGCCCGGTGTCTCGGCTCGGGTCCATGCGGAACCCGCTGAGCTCGGCGGCCCGCGCCTGCTCGTCGAGCCCCGGCGGCGGGTCCTGCGGACGGGACGGCGGTCGTCGACCGCCCCGCCGGCGCCCTGGCTCGGACGTCCCAGCCGGCTCGCGACCCGAGGAGTCCGACGTGTGGCGGCGTCCGAGTCGGAGCGTGCCCGTTCCCGCGGGACGGCGATTCGGCGTCCGCCTTGGCCCCTCGGAAGAGGCGACCAGCCGCGAAGCCGGCGCCGGCTGCGACCGCCAGGAACACGCCGGGGCGGCGTCGGGCGAAGCGCTGCACGTCGTCGACGAGCGCCGTCGACGCCCACGCTCCTGCAGGCGACCGGCGACGCCGCCGAGGCGGTCACCGAGGTCGCGGGCGTAGCGCTGGAGGTCACCGGCCTGCTCGGTGTCGCCGTCGGCGAGGGCCCGCAGCCGGCCGGCGAGCTGGTCGACAGCGCCGGCCGCCCGGTACGTGCCGTCCGATGCCTGCTGGCGCAGCGACGATGCGGGCCTCGTCGGCCAGCGCGCGGGCCTGGTTGCCGGCCTCGGACACGACGGCGGTCGCCTCGCTGCGTGCCTCGCCCGCCACGTCCTCGCGCTTCGTCACGGGCGGTCGTGGCGACGTCGGTCGCCCTGTCCTTCGTCGTGCGATCGTCGGTGATCGTCTCGTCTGCCACGGCGGCACCTCCTCTGTCGGCTGCCGCGCCGACTACCCACGGCCCGAGACTCAAACACGACTCGCAGGATTCCTCGGACACTGTTGGTCGCGGGCACGGCGGGGTAGGCGACCGGCATGGCAGACACCGACCCCCGAGACACCGACCGCCGAGACGACGAGGCCGCCTCCACCGCCGAGCGCGAGGGCATCGTCGACCAGCAAGGCGCCGCCCTCGCGGCCATCGAGGAGAACGAAGACCCGGACGACGACCCGATGCGGGGAGAGGCCCCGACCGGCTGACGTCGGCTCGCTCAGCGCTCGGCGCGTGCCGTCTCGCTCGGCGAGGCGCCGGGCACCGCGGTGTCGCCCCGCTCGCTGGACGTCCGGGCCAGCGCCGCGCCCACCGCAACGAGCGCGGCCCCCAACACCAGAAACCCGAGGTTCCACCAGAGCGGGTCGCTGACGTCGTCGCGCACGTCGTGCACGCCGAGAAGGTGGTGGTCGACCACGCCCTCGACCAGGTTGAACAGGCCCCAGCCGGCGAGCATCGTGCCGACGAGGGCTCGCACGGAGGGTCCGCGCTCTCCGGCTGCCCAGGCCCGTCGCAACAGCACCACGCCGCAGGCGAGGAGGATCCACGTGGCTGCGTGGAACAGTCCGTCGGCCACGGTGTTGGTCTCGAGGCCCGAGACCGTGTCGGCGGGATGGTTCCCCGTGTTGGTGAGCATGTGGTGCCACTGCAGGATCTGGTGGAGCACGATGCCATCCACGAACCCGCCGAACCCGATGCCGAGGAGCAGCCCGGCGGCGACCTGGTTCCGGGAGAGCCGGCCTGCGGCAACGGTGCCGTCCTCCTCGGTCGAGCGACGATCGGTTCTCGACATGTGGCGTCCTCCGGGTCCCGTCCTCAGCGGAGGCTCCCCCGAGCGAGACGGACCCAATCGCACAACGCGGCGTGACTTCGCCACCCGTCAGGCGGGTTCGTCGAGCCGGAGGCGCGCCCGCTCGACCGGACCCGGGAGACGGCGCCGGTCCGCCAGCGCCCGCGGCACCCGCCGGAGCACGGCACGCGCGCCGGCACGGCCGGCGCGCCCTGAGCGGACCGCCCGCCCGACCTCATGGGCCACGACCCGCCACGGGCGCCGCTGCACGGCGACGAGCACCCGGTTGCGCACCGTCAGTGCTGCTCGGCTCCCGAGGTCACGAGCCGGCGACGGGTGGTGGTGGACGACGAGCTCGGGCACGTACGCCAGACCCCAGCCGGCCGCGGCCAGGTCGAGGGCCACCCGCTCCTCCTCACCGAGGAAGAAGACGACGTCGTCGAACCCGCCGACCTCGAGGAATGCCGACCGCCGCACGACGACACCACAGGCGAGGAACCCGAGGATCGACGGGCCGGGGAGATCGGGCTCGTGTCCCAGAGGGCGCGGCGGCCATCGTCCGGTTGGCCGGGTCCTCCCGCTCCTCGGGCCCGACCAGCACCCGGGCGGCCAGCAGCGCGACACGCGGGTGTGCGTCGAACAGCTCGACGGCGCGCGCCAGGGCCCCTGCGGCCCACCACGAGTCGTCGTCGGCGAACGCGACGTACGGCGTGCCGGCCAGCCTGACGCCGATGTTGCGAGCAGGTGCACCGCGGTTGACCGGCAGCGCGACGACCGTGGCGTCGGGCACCAGCGACCTGACCGCGTCGACCGTGCCGTCGGTCGATCCGTTGTCGACGAGGACCACCGGCGTCTCGTGGCGCGCCAGGGTGTGCACCAGCTCGTCCCGCCGGTCGCGCGACATCACGACCACGGTGACGCGCTCGTGCACGGGCGCCCGCGGCGCGGGGTGACCGGTCAGGGCTGCAGCACGACCTTGATCGCCCCGTCCTGCTTGGCCTGGAACATGGCGTAGGCGGCGGGGGCCTCGGCCAGCGGCATCCGGTGCGTGACGAAGTCGTCGAGGCCGAGCAGGTCCTCGTCCTTCTCGAGCAGAGGCAGGATCTCGGGCACCCACCGCTTCACGTGGGCCTGGCCCATGCGGATCTGCACGCCCTTGTCGAACAGCTCGAGCATCGGGATCGGGTCGAGCGCACCGCCGTACACGCCCGAGATCGACAGCGTGCCGCCGCGCCGCACGGCGTCGATGGCCGTGCGCAGCGCCGTCAGCCGGTCGATGCCCGCCTTCCTGGTCAGCGGCTCGCTGATCGCCTTCGGCAGCACGCCGGCGACGCGCTGCATGGCGCTGGCGACCGGCGCGCCGTGCGCCTCCATCCCGACGGCGTCGATGACGGCGTCGGGCCCCCGGCCGCCGGTGAGCGCCCGGAGCGCCTCGGCGGGGTCGTCGACCTCGCGCAGGTCGACCCCCTCGATCCCATGGCGCTCGGCCATCGCCAGTCGCTCGGCGACGAGGTCCACGCCGTACACGTGCTCGACGCCGTGGTGGCGGGCGATGCGACAGGCCATCTGGCCGATCGGCCCGAGCCCGATCACGGCCAGGCTGCCGCCGTCGGGCACGTCGGCGTAGGCCACCGCCTGCCAGGCGGTGGGCAGCACGTCCGACAGGAACAGGAAGCGCTCGTCGGGCGGGCCCTCGGGCACCTTCACCGGCCCGAACTGAGCCTGCGGCACCCGCAGCAGCTCGGCCTGGCCGCCGGGCACGTGCCCGTAGAGCTTGGTGTACCCGAACAGCGAGGCGCCGGTGCCGTGCTCGCGGTTCTGCGTCGTCTCGCACTGGGCGAACAGGGTGCGGTCGCACATGTAGCACGAGCCGCACGAGATGTTGAAGGGGATGACGACCCGGTCGCCCACGGCGACGTGGTGCACGTCGTCACCGACGGCCACGACGCGGCCCATCGGCTCGTGGCCGAGGATGTCACCCGCCTCCATGAACGGGGTCAGCGGCTTGTAGAGGTGCAGGTCCGAGCCGCAGATCGCGGTCGAGGTGATCTCGACGAGGGCGTCGGTCGGCTCCTGGATCGTGGGGTCGGGCACGTCCTCGACCCGCACGTCCTCGGTCCCCTGCCAGGTCACTGCCTTCATGTCGTCCTCCTCGTCAGGTCGCGAGCCGGTCGCGCAGCTCGCGCTCGTAGAACTGGAAGAAGCCCTCCTGATCGGTCCCGATCTGGGTGATCGCGACCTCGTCGAAGCCGGCGTCGGCGAACGGCCGGAACGCCTCGACGTACCGGTCCGGATCGGGACCGCAGGGCGTTCCCTCGGTGGCCTGCTCGACCGTCACGTTGGCGGCGGCCTGCTCGAAGTGGGTGGGCGTCGGCAGGTCCTGGCTCAGCTGGCCGGGCACGCCGCTCGTCGGCCAGATCTCGTGGGCCAACTTGCGCGCCGTGCCCTCGTCCTCGCCCCAGCAGGCCTTGATGGCCCCATAAGTCCGGCCCTTCCCGCCGGCGTCGCGGTACTGGCGCAGCATGTCGGCGTCGGGACCGGTCGTCATCCAGCCGTCCCCGTGCTCGGCCGCCACCACCAGGGCCAGCGGGCCGAACGCCGAGATCACGATCGGGATCTCGCTCGACGGGGTCGTGTAGATGCGGGCGTTCTCGACCGTGTAGTGCTCGCCCCGATGGGTCACCTGCTCACCCGACCACAGCCGGCGGATCAGCTCGACCGCCTCCTCCAGCATCGACAGGCGCAGGTCGGCCGGGGGCCACCGGTCGCCGAGGATGTGCTCGTTCAGCGCCTCGCCGGTGCCGACGCCGAACCGGAACCGCCCCTCGGGCAGCATGTTCGAGCAGGTCGCCGTGGCCTGGGCCAGGATCGCCGGGTGGATGCGCATCGTGGGGCAGGTGACCCCGGTGGTCACCGTGAGCTCGGTCGTGGCGGCGATGCCACCGATCACCGACCACACGAAGGGCGACTCGCCCTGCCGGTCGATCCAAGGGTGGAAGTGATCGGAGATCCAGACAGAGCGGAACCCGGCCTGCTCGGCTCGCTGGGCGGTGGCCACGAGGGTGCGGGCGTCGTGCTCCTCGCTGGACAGGGCGTAGGCGAACTCGGTCATGACTGGTCCTCGTCAAGGGCGGTGATGACCCGCGATGGTGATGCCATGTGCGTCGCCTACCCGGGCCCGCGCGGGGGAAACGGGGCGGATCAGACGCGCTCGCGCAGCGCGGGCCCGAGCTCGTCCTGCCAGAACCGGAAGAAGCCGTCCTGGTCCTCGCCGATCTGCACGAAGGCGATGTTCTCGTAACCGGCCCCGGCCACCTTCTCGACCGCGTCGACGTACCGCTGCACGTCGGGCCCGGTGGGGATGGTCGAGGAGAGGTCCTCGGGGCGGACCTGCGCCGACGCGGCGTCGAAGTTCACCGGGTTGGGCAGCTCGGCCTGCACCTTCCACCCGAGCGCCGACCAGCGGAACGAGTGGTGAGCCCGCTCGAGCGCCTTGTCGGCGTCGGCACCCCAGCACATCGGGATCTGGTTCCACGTGGAGCCGCCGCCGGGGTGCACCTGTCGGAACCCGGCGACCAGCGCGGCGTTCGGCTCGGTGGCGATGAGCCCGTCGCCGCGGCGGGCGGCGAGGTCGACGGACTCGGGCCCGCTGGCGGCCACCGCGATCGGGACGGGCCGCGCGGGCAGGTCGAACACCCGTGCGTCCTCGACGGTGAAGTACCGGCCGCGATGGTCGACATAGCCGCCGTCCCAGAGCAGGCGGATGATCTCGATGGCCTCGGCCAGCATCTCGTGGCGCACCGAGGCGGCGGGCCAGCCCCGACCGACGACGTGCTCGTTGAGTCGCTCCCCGGCACCGAGGCCGAGCGTGAAGCGCCCGTCGCTGAGCAGGCCCATCGTCGCCGCCTTCTGGGCGACGACGACGGGGTGGTAGCGCAGGATCGGGCAGGTCACCATCGTCATGAGCCCGACCCGTTCGGTCACGGTCGCCACTGCGCCGAGGACCGACCAGGCGTACGGCGAGTGCTCCTGCTCCGGCACCCAGGGGTGGAAGTGGTCGGACGACACGAGGAAGTCGAACCCGACCTCCTCGGCCCGTCCGGCGTTGGCCACCAGCTCCCGCGGCCCGTGCTCCTCGGTCATCAGCGTGTACCCGAACGTCGTCATGTCTGGCCCCTACCCGGAGGCGGCCGGGCCACACCGCCGGCTCTCGGGATGCGGAGATACACGGCGGGGTAGGCGCTCGAGGTGGACGAGAGCCGGGCGATCGACGCCGTCCTCTGCGACCGGGACGGCACCTTGGTGGTGGACGTTCCCTACAACGGCGACCCCGACGCGTCGAGCCGCTGCCCGGGGTCGCCGACGCGCTGGCCCGCCTGCGCGCCGCCGGGGTGCGGGTCGCCGTGGTGTCGAACCAGAGCGGCGTGGCCCGGGGGCTGCTGACCCCCGCGCAGGTCGAGGCGGTCAACGCCCGTGTGGTCGACCTCCTGGGGCCGTTCGACGCCATGCTGTGGTGTCCCCACGGGCCGCGACGACGGCTGTGCGTGCCGCAAGCCGGCCCCGGGGTTGATCCACGCGGGGGCCACCGCCTGCCGGGTGCCGGTCGAGAGGTGCGTGGTCGTCGGCGACATCGGCGCCGACGTCGAGGCGGCCCGGGCGGCGGGGGCCCGGTCGATCCTCGTGCCCACGGACGTGACACTCGCCGACGAGGTGGTCCGAGCTCCGTGCCTCGCCCCCGACTTCGGCGCCGCCGCCGACCGGGTGCTCGCCACACGGGAACGGCGGGTGCTCTCCGTCCCGGGAACCGGCGTGACCGGGGCGGTCCTCGTGGCCCGCCTCGACAACGCAGGAGACGTCCTGCTGGCCGGGCCCGCCGTGCGCGCCGCCGCAGCCACCGGCCGGAGGGTCCACCTGCTGTGCGGTCCGCGTGGCCGGGCCGCCGCCGACCTGCTGCCCGGTGTCGACGAGGTGATCGAGTGGCACGCGCCGTGGATCGAGGCCGAGCCGATGGCCGTCGACCGCACGGACGCCGGCCGTCTCGTGGCTCGGGTCCGCGCCGCGGGCGTCGAGGCTGCGGCCGTCCTCGGCTCGTCGCACCAGAGCCCGCTGCCCCTCGCGCTCCTGCTGCGGTGGGCGGGCGTGGCGCGGATCGCCGCCGTCAGCCACGACCACGCCGGGTCCCTTCTCGACGTGCGCATCCCCGGCGACCCCGACGTGCACGAGGTGCAACGTGGGCTGCTCGTCACCGAGGCCCTCGGCTTCCCGGCGCCGCATCGACGACCGCTTGGCCGTCGATCTCGGCCGGTGTCGGTCCGCCGGTCGATGTGGCCGCGGCGCTCGACGCAGGCGGGCCCTACGTCGTCGTGCACCCCGGATCCTCCGTGCCGGCGCGCTCGTTGGCCCCGGCCCAGTGGACGGCGGTGGTGCGGCCGTCTCGACCACGGGACGGAGCGTCGTCGTGACGGGCGGTCGAGAAGAAACGCGTCTCACCGAAGCGGTTCGTGGGGAGCAGGACGATGTGATCGATCTCGGAGGACGTCTCACCCTGCCCCAACTCGGCACCGTGCTCGCCGACGCCGAGGCTGTGGTGTGCGGCAACACCGGCCCGATGCACCTGGCCGCCGCCGTGGGCACGCCGGTCGTGGCCGCCTTCCCGCCGACGGTCCCGTTGGACCGCTGGCGACCGTGGCGGGTGGCGCACGTGGTCCTCGGCGACCAGCACGTGACCTGCGCCGGGTGCCGCAGCCGGACGTGCCCGCTCGAGGAGCAGGTGTGCCTGGCAGACGTCTCCGGTGCGGACGTCGTGCGGCGCTCGAGCACCTGGTCCCGGCGACCGCGGCGGCGGAGGCGTCCCGATGAGACCCCTCCGCGTCGAGATCGTCTCCGAGCACGCCAGCCCGCTCGCGTCGATCGGTGGCGCAGATGCCGGTGGCCAGAACGTTCACGTGGCCGAGCTGGCCGCCCACCTCGCCGGCCTGGGGTGCGACGTCACCGTCTTGACCCGGGCGGACGCGCCGCACCTGGCAGCGGCGCGTCCGCCTGACGTCCGGCGTGCAGGTCGAGCACGTCACCGCCGGCCCGCGGAGACCCGTCGCCAAGGACGACCTGTGGCCGCACATGCCGGACTTCGCCCGGGCGCTGGCCCGCCGCTGGGCGGCCCGGCCTCCGGACGTCGTCCACGCCCAGTTCTGGATGTCGGGATGGGCGGCCCTGCAGGCCCGGCGGGATCTCATCGATCCCCCGCGCTGCGTCCAGACGTTCCACGCCCTCGGCGTGGTGAAGCGCCGCCACCAGGGCGACGCCGACACGAGCCCCGCCGCCCGGTGCGGGGTCGAGGCCCGCCTCCTCGACGAGGTCGACCACGTGGTGGCCACGTGCTCCGACGAGATCGAGGAGCTCGTCGCCCAAGGCGGCGATCCCGATCGGATGACGGTGGTGCCGTGCGGCATCGAGCCCGCCACGTTCCGGCCGACCGGACCTGCCGCGCCGCCCCGCCGGGGCGGTCACCGGCTCGTGGTTGTCAGCCGCCTCGTCCCCCGCAAGGGCATCGACGACGTGATCGCCGCCCTGCCGGCGTTGCCGGGCACCGAGCTGCTCGTGGCCGGGGGTCCGCCCGCCGACGCGCTCGCCGCCGACCCCGAGGCGCGGCGGCTGCGCGACCTCGCCCGCCGCCTCGGCGTCGACGACCGGGTCGAGCTGATGGGCGCGGTCGCCCGAGCCGAGGTGCCCGCCCTGCTGCGCTCGGCCGACGTGGCGGTCTGCGTCCCCTGGTACGAGCCGTTCGGCATCGTGCCCCTCGAGGCGATGGCGTGTGGCGTCCCCGTGGTCGGCTCTGCCGTCGGCGGCCTGCTCGACACGGTCGCCCACCGCTCGACCGGGCTCCTCGTGCCGGCAAAGGACCCCGGGGCCGTGGCCACGGCCGTCGGTCACCTCCTCGCCAACCCGTCTCTCCGGGTGCACATGGGAGCGGAGGCCGCCGCCCGCGTCCGCCAGGAGTTCACCTGGGACCAGGTGGCGCGGGCCACGCTCGACGTCTACGAGGGCGTCCTCGCCCGCACTCCGCTGCGCCCCACAGGGCCGAGCTGGGCGGTGACCGCGTGACCTTGTCCCCCACCCGCACGCTCGTCGACCACCTGGCCGCCTCCCGGGCCGGGTTGGCCACCCTGACCCCAGAGCTCGACCGCCTCGAACGTTGGGGCGGTGGCCTCCGGCACCGCCTGGAGCGGGGCGGCCGCCTGCTCGTCGCGGGCAACGGCGGGAGCGCCGCTCTCGCCCACCACCTGGCCGGAGAGCTGATCGGACGCTACGACCGCGAGCGCGCGCCGTTCAGCGCCCTGGCGCTCACGGGCGACCCGGCCGGTGTCACGGCCATCGGCAACGACTACGGCTACGACGAGGTCTTCGCCCGCCAGGTGCACGGTCACGGTCGACAGGGCGACGTGCTCGTCGCCCTGTCGACCTCGGGTCGCAGCCCGAACCTCCTGCGCGCGGTCGAGGCCGCCCGCGCCGCGGGGATGGTGTCGTGGGCCATGACGGGCCCCGCGCCCAACCCCCTCGCCGAGGCAGCCGACGACGCCCTCGCGGTGCCGTGCCCCGACACGCCCAGCGTCCAGGACGTCCAGCAGGTCGCCGTCCATCTGCTGTGCCTCGCCTTCGAGAACGCCGCGGGCCGGTCCTGAGCGGGCCCGCCCACCGACAGCCTGAGGAGCGTCCGTGTCCACCATCCTCGGCGTGAACGCCGTCTTCCACGACCCCGCCGCCGCCCTCGTCGTCGACGGCGAGATCGTCGCCGCCGCCGAGGAGGAGCGCTTCAGCCGGCGCAAGCACGGCAAGGAACCGGTGCCGTTCTCGGCGTGGGAGCTGCCCGTCGAGGCCATGCGCTGGTGCCTCGCGCACGCCGGGCTCGAGTCCGGCGATGTCGACGCGGTGGCCTACTCGTACGACCCCGACCTGGTGGGCGAGGGCTCCGCCGCGCCGACCACGACGGGTGAGACGCCCGAGATCACCGATCACGACTGGGAGCCGCTGCGCACCTTGTACGTCCGGCGGGTTCCCCAGTTCCTCGCCACCGCGCTGCCGGGGCTCCGCGCCGACGCGGTGTCGTACGTGGCGCACCACGTGGCCCACGCCGCGTCCGCGTGCGTGGCCGCGCCCGACGAGACGTCCGCGGTGCTGGTCCTCGACGGGCGCGGCGAGGCCGCGTCGCACCTGGGCGGGCGCTGGCGCGACGGCGCCCTCGACGTGCTGGCCTCCCAGCGCCTGCCGCACTCGCTGGGCCTGCTCTACGAGGAGGTGACCGCCCACCTGGGCTTCCGGCGGTCGTCGGACGAGTACAAGGTGATGGCGCTGGCCAGCTACGGCGACCCCGACCGGTTCGGTGCCGTGTTCCGCGACCACGTCCGGGCGACCGACGACGGGGGGTTCCGGGTCGATCCGATCGACCTCGCCGCGCTGCTGCCGGCCCGCGCCCCGGTCTCGGGCTGGAACGACGTCCACGCCGATCTCGCCGCCGCACTGCAGGTACGGCTCGAGGAGGTCGTGCTCGACCTGGCCCGCTGGCTCCACGACCGGACCGGCGAGCGGGCGATCACGCTGGCCGGCGGGGTGGCGCTCAACTGCGTAGCGAACGGCCGCCTGGCGGCCGAGGGGCCGTTCGAGCACGTCTGGGTGCAACCGGCCGCCGGCGACTCGGGCACGGCGCTCGGTGCCGCCCTGGCCCACGCCACCCGCCGCGGCGAGCGCTGCGCGCCCTTCACGACCCCCGCGCTCGGCCGCGGGTGGGACGACGACGAGATCGAGGCCGTGCTCAAGGCGGCCGAGCAGCCCTATCGAGCGGCCGGCCGACCTCGCCGCCGAGGTGGCGGCCGCGCTCGACGAGGGAGCGGTCGTCGGGTGGTTCCAGGGTCGCAGCGAGTACGGACCCCGTGCCCTCGGGCACCGCAGCCTGCTCTGCGACCCCCGTCGCCCCGAGAACCTCGGACGCATGAACGCCATCAAGGGCCGGGAGGAGTTCCGGCCCGTGGCCCCGATGGTCCTGGCCGACCGGGCCCCTGAGATCTTCGACGGCGTGCACCCCAGCCCGTACATGCTGTTCGTCCACCGCGTCCGGCCCGAGTGGGTCGAGCGCATCCCGGCCGTCGTCCACGTCGACGGCACCGCCCGCATCCAGTCGGTCGACGAGCGCGACGAGCCGCTGGTGGCCGCCGTGCTGCACGCCTTCGAGCGCCGGACCGGCGTTCCGGTCGTGGTCAACACCAGCTTCAACACCGCCGGCCGGCCCATGGTCGACACCCCGCGCGAGGCGCTCGAGTGCTTCGGCTCGGGGCCGATCGACCTGCTGGTGCTCGGCCCCTTCACCGTCCGGCGGGCCGGCCGGTGACGTCTCGCTGGGGACCCGCCCAGCCGCGCCGTGGACACGCGTCCACCGCCCGGTCGCGGGACCGAGGCCTGGCCCGAGGAGGCGACCGGGTTCGTGAGCACCGGGTTCGTGAGCACCGACGTGGCGACGCCCGCTCTGGTCGCCGCCGACCACGGTGCCGACCGTCGCGCCGACACCCCGCTCGACGTCGTGATCCCGACCGTCGGTCGGTCCTCGCTGGCGAGCATCGTGTCGGTGATCCACCGCGCGCTGCCGGCCGGCAGCCGCCTGATCGTCGTGGACGACCGGCCCGACCCGACGCCGCCCCTCGACCTCGAGGTGACCGACGACCGCATCTCCGTCGTGCGTTCGGGCGGGCGGGGGCCCGCCGCGGCGCGCAACGCCGGCTGGCGGTCGTCGACCGCACCGTGGATCGCCTTCGTGGACGACGACGTCCAACCGCCGCTCGGCTGGGTGCGCTCGCTCACCGAGGACGTGCACCGCGCGGACGCCCACGTCGCCGCGGTGCAGGGGCGGGTCGAGGTGCCGCTGCCCGCCGACCGGGCGCCGACCGACTGGGAGCGCAACGTCGCCGGCCTCGACGGGGCCACGTGGATCACCGCCGACATGGCGGTGCGGCGCGCCGCCCTCGAGGCCGTCGGCGGGTTCGACGAACGCTTCCGGCGCGCCTACCGCGAGGACACCGACCTCGCCCTCCGCCTCCTCGACGCCGGCTGGGCGCTCACGCTCGGGACCCGCCGCGTGCGCCACCCCGTGCGACCGGCGGGACCGTGGACGAGCGTGCGGCTCCAGCGGGGCAACGCCGACGACGTCCTGCTCGAGCGCCTGCACGGCGCCGGCTGGCGAGCGAGGGTGGGGGTTTCCCCGGGCGCCTGGCAGTCATATCCCCTGACCACCGCGCTCGGGGTGACCGCGGTGGCGGCGCTCGTGGCCCGGCGCCCCCGGATGGCGGTGGTCGCGGGCGCTCTGTGGGCCGCGGCGGACGGGCCGGTTCACGTGGCGGCGCACCGCCCCCGGGCCCCGGACGGCGACCGAGGTGGCCACGATGCTCGCCACCAGCGTCGCCATCCCCCCGGTCGCGTGCTACCACCGGGCACGCGGCCACCTGCGGTGGCGATCCGTGCCGCGGCGGCCCGTGCGTGAGCCCCACCCGCATCGCGGTCGTCCGGGCGCTGCCCGGCCTCGGTGACCTGCTCTGCGCGGTGCCGGCGCTCACCGCGCTGCGTGCCGCCCACCCCGACGGCCGAGGTCACCCTCGTCGGGCTGCCGTCGGCGAGCTGGTTCGTCGACGCGCACCCCGCGCTCGTCGACGACCTGCTCCCGGTGGTCGGCGTCCCGGGTCTGCCAGAGATCGAACCCGACCCGGCCGCCGCCCGCCGGTTCCACGCGGCCGCCGCCGACCGTCGCTTCGACCTGGCGCTGCAGCTCCACGGCAGCGGCGTGACCACCAACCCGCTCACCACGATGCTCGGCGCCCGCGACCAGGTCTGCCCGCACGTGGCGGGCCACTGGCGCCCGCCCGGCACGGTGGTGCCGTACCCCGACGAGGGGTCCGAGGTCCACCGCCTGCTGGCGGTGACCACCGCCGCGGGCGCCCCCACCGTCGCCACGGTGGTGCGCTGGTGGGTCGACGGCATCGATCGCGAGGAGGCCGAGGCACTGCTCGGCGGCCGGGCGCTGGCCGCCGGGCCCTACGTGTGCATCCACCCCGGCGCAACGCGAAACGACAACCGGTGGCCCGGGGCGGACTTCGCCGCCGTGGGCGACCGGCTGGCCGCGGCGGGGTGCCGCGTCGTGGTGACCGGCTCGGCGGCCGAGGCGCCGCTGACCCGCCAGGTCGCCGGCGCCATGACCGCTCCCGCCGTCGACCTCGGCGGCGAGACGACCGTGCGGACCCTCGCCGCGGTGTTCGCCGGGGCCCGGCTCGTCGTGAGCAACGACACGGGGGCCGCCCACCTGGCGGCCGCCGTGCGAGCGCCGAGCGTCGTCGTGTTCCCCGCCGCGGGCGACCCCGAGCGGTGGGCGCCGCTCGACCGGGAGCGCCACCGTGTCGTGGTCCCCGCCTCGCCGGCCGAGCGCTGGCCCACGGTCCCCGCCGTGATCGATGCCGTCTCGGGGCAGCTGGCGGCCCGCGACCGGACGCGCCGGGGCCGCGACGGGCGCACGACCCTGGAGCTGCGATGACCCGCCCCTTGCGGCTGCTGACCTGGCACGTCCACGGCAACTACCTGTGGTACCTCTCGCACATCCCGCACGAGATCGTGCTCCCGGTCCGGCCGGGTCGACCCCACGGCTACGGCGGTCGGGCGGGCGCCTTCCCTTGGCCCGACTCGGTGCGAGAGGTGCCCGTGGAGCACCTCGAGGACGTCGCCGTCGACGCCGTGATCTACCAGGCCCACGAGCACTGGCTGGTCGATCGGCACGAGGTCCTGTCCCCCGCCCAGCGGGCCGTGCCCCAGATCGTCGTCGAGCACGATCCACCCCGGCAGTCGCCGACCGACACGCGGCACCCGGTCGACGACCCCGACGCGCTCGTCGTCCACGTCACCGCGTTCAACGACCTGATGTGGGACTGCGGGGCCACGCCGACGCCGGGTGGTCGAGCACGGCGTCGTGGTCCCCGACGACGCCCGCTGGACCGGGCGGATCGACCGGGGCATCACGGTCGTGAACGGGCTGGCCACGCGGGGCCGCCGCCTCGGCCTCGACGTGTTCCTGGCCGCTCGTGACCAGGTGCCGCTGGACCTCGTGGGCATGGGCTCGGCCGAGCTCGGCGGCCTCGGCGAGGTGCCCCCGCCCGAGCTGGCGCACGCCGTGGCCGACTACCGGTTCTACTTCCATCCCGTGCGCTACACGAGCCTCGGCCTGTCCCTGTGCGAGGCGATGACGGTGGGTGTGCCGGTGGTCGGCCTGGCCACCACCGAGCTGCCGACCATCATCGATGACGGCGTGAACGGGTTCACGTCCACCGACCCCGCTCGGCTGGTGACGGCCATGCGCGCCCTTCTGGAGGACCGCGGCCTGGCGAGCGAGATCGGCGCCGCCGGGCGGCGCACCGCGCTCGAGCGGTTCTCGATCGACCGCTTCGTCAGGGACTGGGACGAGCTGCTGCACCAGGTGTGCGGGCCGGTCGGGCTCGTGGCACCCGGACAAGCGGTTCTCGCCCGACGGCCGGTGGGGTAGGCGCTCGACATGACCGCACTCCACCCGACCTCGGCGCCGACCAGCACCGAGGAGCTCCACGACCTGCCCGTGATCGTCACCGGGGCCTCGTCCGGCCTGGGGGCCGCCGTCGCTCGCCGCCTGCTGGCGTCGGGGGCGTCGGTCACCGGGCTCGACCGTCGTCCTCCGGCCGACGGCATCACCGGCGTCGAGGTCGACCTCGCCGACGGCCGGGCCACCGAGGAGGCGGTCACGCGGGTGGCCAAGCAGGAAGGTCGCCTGTGGGCGGTCGTGACCTGCGCGGGCGTCGACGTCCCCGGCCGCCTCGAGGACGTCGACGCCGACGTGTGGGAGCGCACCGTGGCCGTCAACCTGCTCGGGACCGCCGCCGTCGTGCGCGCCGCCCTGCCGTGGCTGCGCGAGGGGCGCGGCCGAGTCGTGACCGTGGCATCGACACTCGGGCACCGGGCGGTGTCGGACGCCACCGCCTACTGCGCCAGCAAGTTCGGCGTCGTCGGCTTCACGCGGGCGCTCACCGCCGAGCTGGCCGGGGACGATCGGCGTGACCATGGTGACGCCGGGCGGGATGCGCACTGCGTTCTTCGACGAGCGCGAGGACCGCTACAAGCCACCAGCCGGGCTGGAGCTCTGCGACCCGGCGGAGGTGGCCGAAGCGGTGCTGTTCGCCCTCAGCCGCCCGCCCGGCTCCGAGGTGCGCGAGCTGGTGTTCACCCCCTCCAACGAGTCCTCCTGGCCCTGACCGGCCGGCTCGCTGTCAGCCGTCGAAGGCCCCTTGGTCGGACAGGCCGTGGTAGGCGCGCTCCGCCTCGGCCGACTCCTCGGCCCCCAGGCCGGCGGCGAGGTTGCCCACCTGCTCGTCGGTCAGCTTCGGGGGCAACAGCGGGGTCGCCGGGTCGACCACCGCCTCGAGCAGGGTCGGCCGGTCCGCCGACAGGGCCTCGTCCCAGGCCGAGCCGACGACGGCACCGCCCTCGACCCGCAGGCCACGCAGGCCGAGCAGCCGGGCGTACCCCGCGTAGTCGAACGCAGGTACGTCCTGCGCGAGGTCGAAGCGGGGATCGCCCTCGGATTCGCGCTGCTCCCAGGTGACCTCGTTCAGGTCGTCGTTGCGCAGCACGAGCACGACGAAGCGCGGGTCGGCCCAGGACTGCCACCGGTCGGCCACGGTGATGAGCTCGTTGATGCCGTTCATCTGCATCGCCCCGTCGCCGACGAGCGCCAGCACCGGGCGGTCGGGGTGGGCGAGCTTGGCCGCCAGCGCGTAGGGGAGGCCCGAGCCCATCGAGGCCAGAGTGCTCGACAGGTGGGCCGGGATGCGGCCGCCCAGCCGCAGGTACCTGCTGTACCAGTAGGTGACCGAGCCGACGTCGACTGCGACGAGGGCGTCGACGGGGATCCGGGGCGCCAGCTCGTGGAACACCCGTTGCGGGTTGAGCGGCACGCCCGGCTCGAGGGCCCGCCGCTCGAGCTCCTTCCACCAGTCGACGACCCAGGCCTCGATCCGGCCCCGCCAGTCACCGACGGCGGCCGCGCTGCGCTCCGGGAGACGCGGGAGGAGCCGGCGGAGGGTGGGCCCGGCGTCGCCGACCAGGTTGACCTCGGTCGGGTAGCGCATCCCGACGTGGCGGCCGTCGATGTCGATCTGGACCGCGCGCGCCTGGCCGGGGGCGGGCAGGAACTCGGTCCAGGGGTCGTTGGTGCCGATCATCAGCAGGGTGTCGCACTCGTCCATGAGGCTCTGTGCCGCGTTCGTGCCCAGGTGGCCGATGCACCCGCACACGTGCGGAAGGCCCTCGTCGATCACCGGCTTGCCGAGGAGCGACGTGGCGATGCCCGCGCCGAGCCGTTCGGCGACCGCCAGCACCTCGTCGACCGCGTGGGCGGCCCCCCGCCCCACCAGGACGGCGGGGCGTTCGCCCGCGGCCAGCACCGCGGCCGCCGCGTCGAGCCCCCGCTCGGAGGGCAGCACGGTGCCGAAGTCGACGCCGACGGCGCTCACCATCTTTCCGTGGCCCCTCGGTGGCTCGGCGGGCATCTCGAGGGCCTGGACGTCGTGGGGCAGGATCACGGCTGTCGGCGCCCGCTCGGCCAGCGCGGTGCGGACCGCCCGGTCGACGACGAGCATGACCTGCTCGGGAACCGTCACGGTGGCGAGGTAGGCGGCGCACACGTCCTTGAACAGCACCGTCGTGTCCAGCTCCTGCTGGTAGGCGCTGCCGAGGGCGCTGCGGTGTTGCTGGCCGACGAGGGCGACGACGGGCCGACCGTCGAGCTTGGCGTCGTAGAGGCCGTTGAGCAGGTGGACAGCGCCGGGCCCGTGCGTGGCGAGGCAACATCCGACGCCACCGGTGAACTTGGCGTGGCCGGTGGCCATGAGGGCGGCGCCCTCCTCATGGCGGGCGCCGACGTACTCGGGGTCACCGTCCGACCGGCGCAGCGCGCCGAGGAGCGGGTCGATGCCCTCGCCGGGGTAGCCGAAGATGCGGTGGATCCCCCAGGCCCGGAGGCGGTCGATCACGACATCGGCGACGAGTGCGGTCATGGCCCGCCGCCTACCCGTGCCGCCCTGGCACAAACGGCTGCCGATCTCGGCCTGGGGGCGCGGCGTCCTTTCAGACGGCTTCTGGCACAGGCGGCTCGTCCTGCGATCCGGGCAGCTCGCTGAGCACTCGCACCTTGCCGGGCCGACACGTCAGGCGGAGCAGCCGCCGGCCGGGCAGGCGGTCGCACACGAGGGCGATGTTCTCGTCGGCGGCGTAGTCGCCCAGCGCCCTGATCAGGCGCGACAGGTCGGATGGAGACGCCAGCACGGCGTCCCGGAGGTCCACGATGACGCTGCGACAGTCGTGCCCGAGCCCGACCAGGCCCTCGGCTGCGGCGTCGACCAAGGACCCGTCGAGGAACCCATGCACGGTGACGACCGCCTCGTCCCCCTTCGCCTCGACGTTGATCCGGACGGCCATCGTGCTCTCCCGCTCAGTCGCCCGTGCCGACCGGCGGCTACCCGGATGTTCGCTCGGGCAAACGTGCTGGTACGTCCGGGCCGGGCAAGGCCGGCCGCCCGGTGGGAATCGACGCGGTTGGGCACGGTGGCAGGGGGTACACCGCGCACATGCAGCGCACCGTCCTGGTGACCGGCGCCGGGTCGGGGATCGGTCTCGCCAGCGCCGTCGAGGCCGCCCGCCTCGGCTTCCGGGCCGTCGCCGCCGTCCACCGCCCCGAACAGGTCGCCGGCGTGCACGAGGCGGCGGGCACCGCGCGGGTCGCGGTGGCGGCCGAGGTCCTCGACGTGACGGACGACGACGCGGTCGCGACCCTCGTCGACCGCGAGGAGCCGTGGGCCGTCGTCGCGTCGGCCGGCTACATGAACGCCGGCCTCCTCGAGGACGTCCCCATCGGGGACGCCCGCCACCAGCTGGACGTCATGCTGCTGGCGCCGGCTCGCCTGGCCCAGCTCGTGCTCCCCGGCATGCGGCGCCGGGGTGGCGGCCGCATCGTGGTGATCTCGTCGCCGCTCGGCGAGGCGAACCTGCCGTTCCAGGGGTGGTACGGCGCGTGCAAGCGGGCGCTCGGGGCGCTCACCGACGCCCTGCGCGTCGAGGTGGTCGACGACGCCGTGGACGTGGTCCTGATCGAGCCGGGTGCCGCCGACACCCCGCTCTGGGACAAGGCCCGCGCCGAGCTCGCCGACCGGCGCGAGCGGTCGACCCGCCCCGACCGGTACGACCGGGCCATCGTGCTGCTCGACGAGGCGCGATCGCGGGCCGCCGACCCGACGGAGGTGGCCGCCACCGTGGGCGAAGCCCTGCACGCCGCCCACCCCCGGTACCGCTACCGAACCCCCACGGGTGCCCTGCCGTTCGCCTTGGGAGCCCGCCTCGTCCCGACGAGCGTCCGCGACCGGGTGGTCCGGGCCGTGAGCGCCCTGTGAGCGGGGACCGGGGGCGACCGTCGGCCGCACGCTCGACGCACCGCCCGAGGCAGTGGCAATGGTGCTCGCCGATCCACGCGCCTACGACGGGATCGTGGTGGGCAGCCGCCGGATTCGCTGGTTCGACCCCCGCTGGCCCGAGCCGGGCAGCCGGTTCCACCACACGCTGGGGCTGGGACCGCTGACGGTCCGGGACCACTCCGAGGTGGTGACCGAGGACCTTCCGCGCTCGCTGCGGCTGCTCGTCCGCGTCAGGCCGTTCGGCAGCGCCGAGGTCGTGTTCCGGCTGACGCCCGAGGGCGATCGCACCCACGTCCAGTTGACCGAGACCCCCACGTCGGGCCTGCTGTCCCTGTCATGGTCCTCACCGGCGATGGCCCTGACCCGCTGGCGCAACGACCGGGTGCTGGGCCGGCTCGGCGAGCTCGCCCGGGGCCGCGCCCAGACGGCGGCGCTGGGCTCCCGACCGGCACCGAACGACCTCGGGCCATGACGTCGGCCGCCGACGCTGTCGTCGTCGGTGCGGGACCCAACGGCCTCGTCGCCGCCAACCTGCTGGCCGACGCCGGCTGGGACGTGCTCGTGCTGGAGGCACAGGACGAGCCGGGCGGCGCCGTCCGCACCGCCGAGGTGACCGCCCCCGGTTTTCGCAACGACCTGTACAGCGCGTTCTACCCGCTCGCCCTTCCGCCGGCCCCGCTGGCCGCGCTGGACCTCGAGTCCCACGGCCTGCGCTGGGCGCAGGCCCCGGCAGTGGTCGCGCACCCTCGTGACCACGGCCCCGCGGCGGTCCTGCACCGGTCGCCGGATGACACCGCCGCCGGCCTCGAGGCCGACGCCCCGGGGGACGGCGACGCGTGGATGCGGCTGTTCGCCCGCTGGCAGCGGGAGGGCACAGCCGTGCTGCGGGCCTTCGTCGCCCCGTTCCCGCCGGTCCTCCCCGGGCTCCGAGCACTGGGGACCATCGGTCCCCGCGGCATCCTGCCGCTGGCCCGCTTCCTCGTCCTGCCGGTGCGCCGCCTCGTCGAGGAGGAGTTCCGCGGTGTGAGCGCCGGGCTGCTGCTCGCCGGCAACGCCATGCACACCGACGTGCCGCCCGACGCCCCGCCGAGCGGGTTCCTCGGGTGGCTGCTCGCCTCCCTGGGCCAGGACGTCGGGTTCCCGTCGCCGATGGGCGGGGCCGGCGAGCTCACCGCCGCCCTCGTGCGCCGGCTCGAGTGGGCCGGCGGGCGCGTCGCGTGCGGCGCCCGGGTCGACCGCATCGTCGTCGAGGGCGGCCGCGCCGTGGGGGTCGAGGTCGCGGGCAGCCCCGTGGGAGCCAGCCGGGCGGTGCTGGCCGACGTCGACGCCGAGGTCCTGTACCGGCGGCTGGTCGGGGCCGAGCATCTGCCCGCCGCCACGCTTGCCGCCCTCGACCGGTTCCAGCGGAGCTGGGCGACGGTGAAGGTGGACTGGGCGCTGCGGACGCCCATCCCGTGGAACGACCCGGCGGTGGGGACGGCGGGCACGGTGCACCTGGCGGCGTCGATCGACGAGCTCGCCGTCATGGCGGCCGCGGTGAGCGGTTCGCGGATCCCCGACGATCCGTTCGTCGTGCTCGGTCAGATGACCACGACCGACCCGACCCGCTCGCCCGCCGGCACCGAATCGGCGTGGGCGTACACCCACGTGCCCGCCCTGGTGCGTGACGGCGACGGCCGGCACCCACTGTCGCCGGCCGAGGTCGCCTCCGTCGCGGCCCGGATCGAGGCTCGCGTCGAGGAGCACGCGCCGGGATTTCGTGACCGCATCCTGGTCCGCCACGTCCTGGGGCCTGCCGAGCTCGAACGGCGCGACGCCAACCTGGTCGGCGGTGACAACGCCGGTGGCACCAACCAGATGCACCAGCAGCTCGTGTTCCGGCCGCTCCCGGGCCGGGCCCGCCCCGAGACGCCGGTACGGGGGCTCTTCCTGGCCTCTGCGTCGGCACACCCCGGCGGCGGCGTCCACGGCGCCCCCGGCGCCAACGCCGCCCGGGCCGCGCTGGCGCGCCACCGACGGCGGCGCCTGCTCGGCGCGGTGGGCCGGCGTCTGACCGTGCGGTCAGGCGGTCGAGCGTCCCAGCGTGTCGGCTGCGTAGGCCTGGCGCTCGCCGAGCGGGTGCGCCGGCCCCGTGGTCGTGTCGACCACCGTCTGCCGCTCGAGCTCGCAGTTCAGCTCGGCGCCGAGGATCACCACGTACGCGGTGATGTACAGCCACAGCATCACGACGACGATGGCGCCGAGCGCCCCGTAGGTCTCGTTGTAGTCCCCGAAGTTGGACGTGTAGATCGAGAAGCCGATCGAGGCGGCCACCCACACCACGGTGGCGAGCACCGCTCCGGGCGAGACCCACCGGAACCGGGCCGCATCGCGGTCCGGCCCCCACCGGTAGAGGAGCGACAGCGCCACCATGCCGACCAGGGCGAGGACCGGCCATCGGAGGATCCGCAGCACGGCCTGCGCGGTGCCCGCCGCTCCCGAGTCGTCGAGCGCGTTGGGCGCCACCATGCCGCCGATGCCGGCGACCAGCACCACGATGGCCCCGATCGTCAGGACCAGCGCCAGGCCGCGCAGCCGCAGGAACTTGCGATCGTCGGTCTCGTCGTACGCCAGCGTGAGCGCGCCCATCAGGTGGGCCATGCCGCTGGAGGCTGACCACAACGCCAGGCCGAGACCGGCGATCACACCGATCCGCAGGCCCGACGGCGAGCTGTCGACGACCGCCTCGAGCTGCGAGGACACCAGCTCGCGCACCTCCTGCGGTGCGGCCTGCAGGGCGTCGTCGGTGGTCCTCTGCACGTCGGACGGATCGGCCACCAGCCCGTACACCGACACCAGCGCCACCAACGAGGGGACGAGCGCCAGCAGGGCGAAGAACGCGACGCCGGCGGCGAGCAGCGGGACATCGTCCTCCTTCAGCTGTCTCTTCAGGCGGACGAGGACGTCCTTCCACCCCCGTGCCGGTATCTGACCGGGCCGCGCCGCCTCGCGGCCCCGGTTGCCGGGCTCGTCCCGCACCTCGGCGTACGGCGCATCGTCGGTCATGTCCTGCGGCTACCCGCCGCGGGACGGTTCATGCATCGATCGGCGGGTTGGTGCCCCTACTCGGGGGTAGCCACGCTGGGTGAGCCCCTCCCCGCCCCTCCCCGCCCCCCGAGGCCCTCTGACCGGCCGGCTCGTCGAGATCCTGCGGACTCCCGCCGGGTCTGCCGAGCTGCCGACGGCCGCCGGCCTCGATCCCTGGGGTGAGGACGCCCAGCTGGCGCTGTACGTCGCCCTCGAGCTCCGCTACCGCGGCTTCGCCGGCGTGGACCCCGCCTGGGAGGACGACAGTTCACTCGCCGAGCTGGTGCGCACCCTCGGCGATCGCTTCCTCGACGCGGTGCGCGTCGAGGTCGGGCCCGTCGAGGCCCGCACGCCCGCGGACGTCCGCGCCGCGCTCCTGGCCGCGGCCGACTCCGATGGTCCGTCGCTGTCGGGCTGGATGGAGGAGCGGGGCACGCTCGATCACCTGCGGGAGTTCGCCACCCACCGCAGCCTCTACCAGCTCAAGGAGGCCGATCCGCACTCGTGGGCGCTCCCCCGCCTGCCGGCCGGGCGGGCCAAGTCGGCCTTCGTGGAGATCCAGGCCGACGAGTACGGCAACGGTCGGCCCGAGGAGGCGCACCAGGAGCTGTTCGCCGCGACCCTGCGGTGCGTGGGGCTGGACGACCGCTACGGCGCCTACCTCGACCTGGCGCCCGCCCCCACGCTGGCGACGGTGAACCTGCTGTCGTTGTTCGGTGCCTCACGCCGCTGGCTCGGCGCCTGCGTCGGCCACCTCGCCCTGTTCGAGATGACCTCGGTGGGGCCGATGGGGCGCTACGCCCGTGCGGTTCGCCGGCTGACCGGGAGCGAGGACGGCGCCCGCTTCTACGACGTCCACGTCCTGGCCGACCAGCACCACCAGCACCTGGGGCTCGACGGCATGGCCGTCCCGTTCGCCGCCGACGAGCCGGCGATGGCGGCCGACATCGTGTTCGGAGCCCGGGCCCTCGGGGTGGTCGAGGGCCGCTTCACCGAGCACCTGCTCGCCTGCTGGCGTGGCGGGCGGACATCGCTCCGCCGACCCCTCCCCCGGCAGGGCAGGAACGCCCGCGCCGCCGCCTGATCCGACCATCGGATGTGACGGTCTGGTTGCCTCCGCACCGGGCGGGAACCCTTCCCGTCCGTCGGGGGTCAGGGGTGCATGGTCACGCTCCCCCTCCCCGGTCCGACGACCCTCCACCCCAACGATCTCGACGCCCGCCTGCGGTCGTTCTTCCGCGACGTGCTGGGCGACGCCGGCCCCGACACCTTCCTTGCCGCCCGCGCCGCCGTCCGCCGCCGGGCGCAGGAGGTGCGTCGCCGCCGCCGGCGCGTGCGTCACGCTCTGGGCTCCACGACGCTCGCCGCCGGGATGACGGCCGGAACCGTCCAGCTGTGGTTCGACGGCCGCTCGGGCGGGGCCCCGCCGGCCGAGGCCACCGGCGGGACCTCGGCCGCCGACGGGGCGCTGACCGGGACCACGACGGTCACCCCGGCACCCGAGACCCCTCCGCCCGACCCGCCGGTGCCGCCGCGCCAGCACGGCCCCCCGGCGCCAGCTGGACGTGGGACGGCGGGCTCGGCGCCGATCGCGCCGCGGCCGACCCCGGCGCCCTGCACGCCGAGGGCAGCTTTCACGTGTACACGACGTCGGCCGTCCACTGCGTCGACGGCGACTGCCGCGCGCACCAGGTCCCGCGGTTCGCGAGCCCGTCCCTGGCCGGGACCGGAACGCTGGCCGGCGACGCCATGCCGGACCGCCCGGCGTGGGTGGACCCAGACGATCCGGCGGTGTGGGCGCCGTCGGCCGCCCGGGTCGGGGACCGCTACGTGCTGTGGTTCGCGGCCACGTCGGGCCGCCCCCGGGACGGCGGCATGAAGTGCCTCGGCGCCGCGGTGGCCTCGTCCCCCGCGGGCCCCTTCGTCCCCCAGGAGGAGCCCCTGCACTGCTCCCCCGGCTACTGGAGCATCGACCCCTCCCCGGTGGCCGACGGCGACGGGTGGGTCCTGCTGTGGCGCCAGGACGACGCCGCCCACGTGACCGGCACCATCGTCGGCGCGCCCGCTGCGGCCCGACGGCCTGGCCCTCGCCGGCCCGCCCACCACCCTCCTCGTCGGCGAACGCGCCTGGGAGGAGGGGTACCCCGACGGCAGGCCGGGCACCGGACCGATCGAGAACCCGGCGATGGCCCGCCACCCGGACACCGGCGAGCTGCTGCTCACCTGGTCGGCCAACCGGTGGGAGACCCGGGACTACGCCACCGGGCTGGCCGTCTGCGAGCGGCCGCTGGGGCCGTGCCGGCGGATCACCGACACGACACCCTGGCTGCGCACGAGCGACGATCCCGGCTTCGCCGCCACCGCGCCGCTCGGCGGCGCCGGCGGCCTCTCCTTCACCGCCGGGCCCGACGGCGACCTCTACGCCGTCCTCCACGGATACCGCGGCGAGGGCGACGCCTCGACGGCGCCCCGGGTGGCGTGGGCGTATCGTGTGGAGGCCGCCGGTCCCGGCTCCTACCGATTGGTCGATGTCGGGAACCATCCGGCCGCGGCGGCCGTCAACGGGTCATGAGCAGCACGGGTGCCGCGGCAGCAGCGGTCCGGCTCGGGACGGGCGAGGAAGCGGGCGAGCACATGGCGGTCGAGGCGGCGACCACGTTCGACGAGCTGTTCCGACGGCGCTACGAGCCGATGGTGCGGGTGGCGTTCCTGCTCGTCGGGTCGAGAGCCGAGGCCGAGGACGTCGTGCAGGACTCCTTCGCCCGCGTCGAGCTCCGCTGGGGCCGCATGGACAACCCCGAGGGCTACCTGCACCGGTGCGTCGTGAACCGCAGCCACGACATGTTGCGCCGGCGCCGCCTCGAGCAACGGTTCGGCCGGCTGCGCCGGGACGAGACGAGCGAGCTGCAGGCCGACGAGCTCGGCGACGCCCTCGCCGCCCTGCCGGCCAAGCGCCGGGCCGCCGTGGTGCTGCGCTACTACGCCGGCCTCAGAGAACGAGAGATCGCCGAGGTCCTCGGGGTGCGCCCGGGGACGGTGAAGTCGATGTTGCACCGGGCTCTGGCCCAGCTCCGCCAGGAGATCGAGCGATGACCACGCCGCCGCTGGAAGACCACCTCACCCGACTCGCCGACGGACTCGTCGCGCCGGCCACGCCCGAGGCCCGCCAGGCCATCGGGCACCGGACCGGCGTGCTGCGCCGCCGCCGGCGGGCGAAGCGCGCGGTGGGGTCGGGCGTGCTGGTGCTGGCCGTGATCGGCGGGATCGCGCTCACGCGGCCCGACTCCAACCCCGAGGCCGAGGTGGCGAACCCGTCGCGGCTTCCGACCTTCACCCTGGACGTCGCCGGATTCGAGATCGTGACCGCCCAGGACGGCGTGACCCTCGACCCGCCCATCGGCTCGGAGCAGGTGTTCGTCACTCCCGGCGATCCCGAGGGCCCTCGCCTCGTGCTCCACCACTTCTCCTCGTCCGACGCGCACGGCCCGCTGGCGCCCGGCGAGGAGCTCGTCCCGGTCGGCGAGGTCGACGGCTACCTGACCCGGCCCGCAGCCGACGAGCTCGTCCTGCGGTGGTCGCCGCCGCTCGGCGACAACTCGGCCGAGATCGAGGCGCGGGGGCTCACGCAACAAGAGGTCGTCGACTTCGCCAACGACCTCCAGACCAGGGACCAGGACGGCTTCGAGTTCCCGGGCACGGGCGAAGACACGTTCGGGTTCGATCCGGGGTTCGTGCCCGTGGGCCTCGAGGAGGAGGTGCCGCCGCGAAGCCCCCGACGGGTCGGGACCCGGCCACCTCCTCGTGGCCGAGGGCGACTCGGCGACCGCCGAGCTGACGGTCATGCCCGCGGACGACCCCGACCGCCGGGCGACCCTCGACCAGTTGGACACGATCGGCGGCGAGTGGGAGGAGCTGACCATCCTCGGCCGGCCCGCGGAGCTCATGACGCATCCAGGGGGCTTCCGGTGGTCGGCCGTGTGGCAACCCCAGGACGGAGCCAGCGCGGTGCTCGACGTGTCGGGCGGCGATCGGGCGACGACCGACGCCGTGATCGACGGCCTCCGAGAGGTGAGCGAGGACGAGTGGGAGGCCCTCGTGGCGGCCCACTCGACCCCCTGACCTCGAGCGCTCAGCCCGGCGGAGGCGTCTCGCCCGGCCCGAACCGCCAGCGGGTGGCGAGCTGGGTGAAGGCGTCGCCCTCCTCGATGACGGCGATCACGGTGTGCGGCCGGATGGTGAGGAGCGGGTTGGTCTCGGGGTCGGGGTAGCCCTCGCCGTACTTGGCGCGGTAGCCGGCGGCGATCGCCGCCTCCCGGTCGGGGTCGGTCACCCGCTCGGCCACGCCGTCGAGCGTGAGCGACCGGTCAGTGCCGTCCACGCCCACGGCCACGTGCGGGTTGCGGGCGATGTCGTGTGCCTTGCGCGAGCGCCCACCCGTGCTGACGTGCAGCGCACCGTCGGCCCAGAGACCCCACACGGCGGCGATGTGCGGATGGCCGCCACCGCCCGCCGTCGCGAGCCAGTAGCCGCGCGCCTCGACGAGCCGGTCATGCGCCCACGACCACGGCAGCAGACCCTGACCGCCGTCGGCCGGGGCGAGGCCGTAGCCGGGCATGTGCGGCCGATCGACGGTGACCACGCCTCGGAGTGTGGCAGACCCACCCGCCGACGTCAGCCGCTCGGGGTCAGCCGCTCGGCCTCATCCGCTCGACGTCAAGCGCTCGGCGTCCGGGTGGCGATCGCAGCTGCGCCCACCCGGGCTGCCTCGTCGTCGGTGAGGTCGAGCCCGAACCGCTCGCGCAGCACCCGGCCGAGGTCGGCGGGGGCGACGTCGGTGACCTCCTCGGTCCCGTCGGCGCCGCGCTCGGAGAGCGTGAGTCCGACCAGGCCGACCTGCCGATCGTCGTCCCACCGCTGGGCGATGACGTTCTGCGTGAACAGCGACCGCGGATGCGTCGACGAGTAGTGGTTGGGGGCGAGGTAGTCGACGGGGTGCCGGGGCGTGTCGGTGAACGTGTACAGCGGCGTGTCGAACAGGCGCACGACCCAGGCGTCCTCGCCCTCGGGCGTCGCGGTCCGCTCGGTGCGCCACGTCCACGGCCCGTAGGTCGCCTCGCCGTCGAGCGGGACCGGGCCGATCGGCGTGGCGCCGCCGAAGCCGACGTCCAGCACCTGCCCGTCGACCAGCAGGACCATGTGGGTCGCCGGCCGCGGCGACGTCGGATCGCCGAGGCGGACCCGCCCGAGGCAGCGCGTCACCGTGTGGCCGTGGGCCTCGAGCACGGCGGCGAACAGGGTGTTCTGCTCGTAGCAGTAGCCGCCACGGCGCCGATCGACGAGCTTGCCGACCAGGCTGTCGAGGTCGAGGCGGATCTCCCGCCCGAGGTGGATGTCGAGGTCCTCGTACGCGATCGAGCGGACGTGGGCCGCGTGCAGGTCGGTCGACGAGGCCGACGAGCAGCCGAGACCCACCCGCGCCAGGTACCGCCCGACCTCGGCGTCGCGCAGCCCCGGAGCCGACACAGCCGTCATCGCCCGATCATGCCGGACGGCGTGAGCGCGCCGGTCAGACGTTGCGGCGGTAGCGGCCGCCGACGTCGAAGAGCGCGTGCGGTGATCTCGCCGAGGGTGCACACCCGCACGGCGTCCATCAGCACGGCGAACAGGTTGTCGCCGGCCAGGGCCGCGGCCCGCGAGCCGGTCGAGCGCCGCCGGGCGCTCGGCCGGCGTGGCGGTCCTGGAAGTCGGCCAGCCGGTGCAGCTGGCGCTGCTTCTCCTCGTCGGTCGAGCGGGCCAGCTCGAGCGGACGGCCCTCGTCGGCGTCGTGGCCCTCCCTCGGCGGGCGAGGAACGTGTTGACGCCGACGATCGGCAGCGAGCCGTCGTGCTTGCGCTGCTCGTAGAGCATCGACTCGTCCTGGATGCGGCCCCGCTGGTAGCCGGTCTCCATCGCGCCGAGCACGCCGCCCCGCTCGGAGATGCGGTCGAACTCGGCGCAGCACCGCCTCCTCGACCAGGTCGGTGAGCTCCTCGACGACGAAGCGACCCCTGGATCGGGTTCTCGTTCGTCGCCAGGCCCCACTCCCGGTTGATGACCAGCTGGATGGCCAGCGCCCGCCGCACCGACTCCGCGGTGGGCGTGGTGACGGCCTCGTCGTAGGCGTTGGTGTGCAGGCTGTTGCCGTTGTCGTAGATGGCGATCAGCGCCTGCAGCGTGGTGCGGATGTCGTTGAAGGCCATCTCCTGGGCGTGCAGCGACCGGCCCGACGTCTGCACGTGGTACTTCAGCTTCTGGGACCGCTCGTTGGCGCCGTAGCGGTCGCGCATGGCGACGGCCCAGATGCGCCGGGCCACCCGGCCGAGCACCGTGTACTCGGGGTCCATCCCGTTGGAGAAGAAGAACGACGAGGTTGGGGGCGAAGTCGTCGATGTCCATGCCCCGGGCCAGGTAGGCCTCGACGTAGGTGAACCCGTTGGCCAGCGTGAAGGCGAGCTGGCTGATGGGGTTCGCGCCGGCCTCGGCGATGTGGTAGCCGGAGATCGACACCGAGTAGAAGTTGCGCACCTCGTGCTCGACGAACCACTCGGCGATGTCGGCCATCACCCCGAGCGAGAACTCGGTCGAGAAGATGCAGGTGTTCTGGCCCTGGTCCTCCTTGAGGATGTCGGCCTGCACCGTGCCCCGCACGTGCGCAGCACGTGGGCCCGGATGTCGGCGGCCTCGCCTCGTCGGGCGTCCGGCCGTGCTCGGCGGCGAAGGCGTCGAGCTGCTGGTCGATCGCCGTGTTGAGGAACATGGCCAGGATCGTGGGCGCCGGCCCGTTGATCGTCATCGACACCGACGTGGACGGGTCGCACAGGTCGAACCCGTCGTACAGCACCTTCATGTCGTCGAGCGTGGCGATCGACACGCCCGAGTTGCCGACCTTGCCGTAGATGTCGGGCCGCTCGTCGGGGTCGAAGCCGTAGAGCGTGACCGAGTCGAACGCGGTCGACAGCCGGGTGGCCGGCTGGCCCTCGGCCAGCAGGTGGAAGCGCCGGTTGGTGCGGAAGGCGTCGCCCTCGCCGGCGAACATGCGGGCCGGGTCCTCGCCGTCGCGCTTGAACGGGAACACGCCGGCGGTGAACGGGAAGCGGCCGGGCAGGTTCTCCGCCCGCAGGAAGCGCAGCAGCTCGCCGTCGTCGCCGTCGCGCGGGCAGGGCGACGCGGGGCACGTCGAGGCCCGACAGCGACGTGCGGACGAGCGGCGTGCGGACCTCCTGCCCCTCGACCGCGGTGACCTGCTCGGCGGCCGACCAGGCGTCACGCGTGGCCGGCCAGCCGTCGAGCAGCGCCTTGGCGTCGGCGGACAGATCGGCGTCGGTGCGTTCGGCCAGCGCCTCGACCGCACGGTGGCGGCCGCGTCCCGGCTGCGTCGTCGGCGCCGGCGTCGTCCGAGCTCGTCGCCCGCGTCGGCCGTCGCCGGCCTCGCGCAGGAGCCGAGCGTCGTGGCCACGTGCTGGCGCCGGCGGGCGGCCGCCACCTCGGCGGTCGTCGTCCGTGGTAGTCGCGCACGGTGTCGGCGATCTCGGCCAGGTAGCGCGACGCGGTCGGGCGGCACGAGGGCGTCGCGCCGCGACGACGTCGCGTGGTCGACACCGCGCGGCAGCACGCCGCTCGGCACGCGGCAGGCCGTGCTCGACCAGCCGGGCCACCAGGTGCTGGTACAGCGCGGTGACGCCGTCGTCGTTGAAGCGCGACGCCACCGTGCCGAACACCGGCAGCGCCTCGAGGTCGGCGCGAGAACGCCTCGCGGTTGCGGGCGCATCTGCCGGCGCACGTCGCGCAGGGCGTCCTCGGCGCCGCGGCGGTCGAACTTGTTGATGGCGACGACGTCGGCGAAGTCGAGCATGTCGATCTTCTCGAGCTGGCTGGGCGCCCCGAACTCGGCGGTCATCACGTAGAGCGGCACGTCGACGTGGTCGACGATGGCGGCGTCGCCCTGGCCGATGCCGGGCGTCTCGACGATGACCAGGTCGTGAGCCGGCCACCTTGGCCGCGGCGACGATGTCGTCGAGCGCCGGCGGCACCTCGCTCGTCGCCCCGCGGGTGGCGAGCGAGCGGAAGTACACGTGGCCCGCCGTCGAGCGCGTTCATGCGGATGCGGTCGCCGAGCAGGGCCCCGCCGCCCCGGCGGCGGGTCGGGTCGATGGCGATCACGGCGATGCGCAGCTTGTCGGCCTGGTCGAGGCGGAAGCGGCGGACCAGCTCGTCGGTGAGCGACGACTTGCCCGACCCGCCGGTGCCGGTGATGCCGAGGACCGGCACGGTGCGCTCGCGCGGCCGCGGCGCGCAGCGCAGCGCAGCTCGTCGTCGCCGTAGGCGCCGGCCTCGAGCGCGGTGATGGCCCGGGCCAGGACGCGGTCGCCCGGCACCGGCGAGCAGCGCGTCGAGGTCGGCGACGGTCGACCGTGGCCAGGTCGACGTCGGACTCGGCGATGATCGTGTTGACCATCGGCGGCGAGCCCGAGGCGCTGGCCGTCGTGCGGCGAGAAGATGCGGGCGACGCCGTACGGCGTGCAGCTCGGCGATCTCGTCGGGCACGATCACGCCGCCCGCCGCCGCCGTAGACCCGCACGTCGCCGCGGCCCTCGTCCCGCAGCCGGTCGAGCAGGTAGCGGAAGTACTCGACGTGGCCGCCCTGGTACGAGCTGACCGCCACGGCCTGCACGTCCTCCTGCACCGCGGCCCGCACCACCTCGTCGACCGAGCGGTTGTGCCCGAGGTGGATCACCTCGGCGCCCTGGCTCTGCAGGATGCGCCGCATGATGTTGATCGACGCGTCGTGGCCGTCGAACAGGCTGGCCGCGGTGACGAACCGCACCGGGTGGACCGGCACGTGGATCGCCGGAGCGGACTCGGCGGGCGAGCGGTCGACGAGGGTCATCGGGGTCTCCGCGACGTCGAGGGGCGGGTCAGCTGGGCGTACTCGTAGAAGCCCCGGCCGGTCTTGCGGCCGAGCAGGCCGGCGTCGACCATCCGCGACAGCAGCGGCGGCGGGGCGTACAGCGGCTCCTTGAACTCCTCGTACAGCGACTCGGCCACCGCCATCGTGGTGTCGAGGCCGATGAGGTCGGTGAGGTGCAGCGGGCCCATCGGGTGGGCGCAGCCCTCGACCATGCCGGCGTCGATGTCGTCGGCGGTGGCGAAGCCCGACTCCAGCATGCGGATGGCCGACAGCAGGTACGGGATGAGCAGGGCGTTGACCACGAAGCCGGCCCGGTCCTGCGAGCGGATCACCCGCTTGCCCAGGACCTCGGCGGCGAAGCCCTCGGTCGTGGTCGAGGGTGGCGTCGGCCGGTGAGCAGCGACGGGACCAGCTCGACGAGCTTGAGCACCGGCACCGGGTTGAAGAAGTGCAGGCCGATGACCGACTCGGGCCGGCGGGTGGCCATGGCCAGCTTCATGATCGGGATCGACGACGTGTTGGACGCCAGCACCGCGTCGGGCGCCTCGACGACCTGCGATCGAGCCGGTCGAACACGGCCACCTTGGCGCCCTCGTCCTCGAGCACCGCCTCGACCACCAGCTGCCGGTCGGCGAGCTGCTCGAGGTCGGCGCCGACCGAGATGCGGTCGAGCGCGGCCTCGCGGTCGGCGGCGTCGAGCTTGCCCCGCTCGACCGCGGTGGCGAGCGACCCCTCGATGCGGGCCCGCCCGGCCTTGGCCGCGGCCTCGCCGTCCTCGACCACGACGACGTCGAGCCCGGCCGGGCCACGACCTCGGCGATGCCCGAGCCCATCAGGCCGCAGCCCACGACGCCGATCCGGGTGGGGAGAGCCTGTGCCACGTCGGTTGTCATGGCGCGCACTTTACTTTGACGTCCAAGTCTTTGGAAGCCCGACGGCCCGCCCGTCGTCCGGTGCCGACCCCTTCCGGGCGGGCCTGTTGCCCTTGTTGCCGAGGCAATGGGTTCCACTCCACCGAGGACGAGGCAATGGGTTCCGCATCCGGAACCCCTGCCTCGTGCTCCGTCCAGCGGAACCCATCGCCTCAGAACGTACGCGGATAGGTCACGCCGTCTCGGGTTGCCGCTCGCGTGCTGCCTGTCGGCCGGCTGTGGAGCTGGGGGTCGACCACCAAATCCCCCGCGTGGGCTGTGCCGAGCGCCCTATCTGCTCGGCCTCCGGCTGGATCGAAGTCGCCCTCGGCCACCCGCAGGCGGCGGAGCAGGCCGACGAGCTGGTCGACCTGCGGGCGGGTCAGCGCGGCACCGGCTCGAACACGGCGGCGTTGAGCGCGTCCGTGGCGCGGCGAGCCAGGGCACGACCGGCGGCGGTGATCTCGGCGAGCGTCGTGCGCCCGTCCGACGGGTGCGGCACCCGCCGCACGAGCCCGTCGGCCTCGAGTCGGTCGACGACGTTCGTGACGCTGGCCGGGTGCACCTGGAGCCGGGCCCCGACCTTGCCCATCGGCAGCGCGCCCTTGCGGCTGAACAGCAGCAGCATCAGCACCTCGTAGCGGGCGAAGGTCAGGCCCAGATCCCGCAGCGCCCGGTCGACGTGGCCGATGAGCACCTGCTGGACCCGCATGACCGACGTGACCATCGCCATGCCGGGCGCCGCCTCGTCCCACCCGTGGGCCTCCCACTGCCGCTGCGCCTCGGCGATGGGATCGAACGCGAGCGGGGCACCGGAGGCCATGCGGGCGAAGCGTACCGACGGCCGCCGGTGGGCCTGGACCACCCTCGCCCGGGTGGCTCCCAGGTCGCCTGGGAAACCGGATTGACGATCTGCCAAGCGGGAAGGGACGGGGGGGCTTGCTGGACAGACGCTGGAGGAACAGTGGTTGCCACCCTCACCCCGCAGATCGACGCCGGACCGACGGACCACCCAGAGCAGGAGCGCATGCCGGCGATCAACCCGATCACGGTCTCGATGGCGCTGGCGGTGGTCTTCCTCGTCGGGCTGCTGGCGGTCGTCGCCGCCCAGCCCACGAGCGCGCACGAGCAGCACGGCGCCGACGACGGCCGCCCGCCCGTCGCCACCGTCGAGCGGCCGGCAGCGGCCGTCGTCGCTGACTGAGACCGGCTCGCGACGGGCACACCTGACGCACACGGCGCACCGGCGCCACCGACACGAGAGGCATCGCCTTGCTGCAAACCATCATCGTCGTCCTGGTCGTCGTCATCCTGGCGCTCATCGCCTGGCGCCTGCTCACGGGCCGCCGGGTCTGAGCCGGCCGACGACCGCCGATCGCACCCCCGCCGCGGCCTCCCCGCCGGCGGGGGTGCACTCGCGCCCGGGGTACGGTGCTCGACGCGCCCTCGTAGCTCAGGTGGATAGAGCGACCGCCTCCTAAGCGGTAGGCCACAGGTTCGAGTCCTGTCGAGGGCACTGCATAGTCCCTGGTAAACCGCAGACTCCGACCTCAGGCAGTTGTCCAGGAGCCCGGCACGGAAAGGCGGGGACCACTAGACGTGTCCAGACGCCTATCGGCCGATGCCTGGTCTTGCGGACCCCTTCGAGTCCAAGGTCGATCGTACGCTCGGTACACCTTCAACACGGTGCCTGCTCGACAGGGATGCTTGTGTGACAAGGTCGTCTGCTCGCGGGCAGAGCTCGAACCTGCAGCAACCAGCTCCAAGGCCAACCCGACCGACGGCACCCGCATGGTCGCCGCGCTCACCAGCCGGGAGCTGGGCGAGGCGGTCAACCGCAAACGAGCCCAACGCACCACGGGAGCCCACCGCCTGTTGCAGCCGCGTCCGTCTTGGCCCCCCGACTGCTCGCACCTCGAGATGCCCCGCCCGCTGTTCGTCACGTTCCGGGATCCGCCGTACGTGAGCGACCGTTCCGACGAGCTGCCGGACGCGACGATGTGCGGCGTGCGCGCGGGGCCCGAGCCTCGGGTGGAGCGAGCCCCTCGACGAGCAGGCCGATGAGCCGATCACGGGTCGTCGATGTCGGTGCCGCGTCGTTCGCCCATCGCAGACCCCAGGCCCAGCACCGTGTTGGCGAACATCTCCGCAGCCAGCGGGATGTCAACCGACCCGCGCAGTTCGCCCCGCTGCTGCGCGTCCGTCAGACAGCGCCGGATCACCGCCATGCACGGGTCGTAGTACGCCCGTTTCGCCGCGGCGTGGAGGTCGGGGTGCTCGTTGAGCTCCAGCATGCACCTGACCATGACCGACCAACGCGACTCGTCGAACACGACCGCCATCTGGTCGAACAGCGCCCGGAGGTCCAGCTCGAGACTCCCCGTCTGCGGCACGGACAGGTCGACCGACAGCGTGGCCAGCCCCGCCAGGATGAGCTCGTCGCGCTCGCGGCCACCGCGAGTACACGCTGCGCTTGGCCACCCCCGCCCTCGCCGCCACGGCAGTTGATGCTGAACCCCGAGACGCCGGCACCCGCGAGCTCCTCGACCACTGCCCGCAGGACGCGCGCGTCGACGTTCGGGTCGCGAGGACGACCTCGCTTCGACTCGTTCGGCATCCGGTCTGTCGTGCTTCATACCCATGAATTATGCACCCGATGTGGTTGCGTATCGCGGCTCCCCATCATAACGTCACCGGTGTGGTTGCATAAATCGAGAACAGGGAGACCCCATGGACGAAACGATCTACACCACGACGGCGACCGCCTGGGGCGGACGTCGGGGACGTGTCAGCTCCGATGACGGACGGCTGTCGCAGGAGTTGTCGAGCCCTGCCGCTCTCGGCGGCGATGACGGGCCCGGAACCAACCCCGAGCAGATGTTCGCGGCGGGCTACGCCGCCTGCTTCCACAGCGCCCTCAGGTCCATCGCCGCCAGCCAGCGCATCGACGTGACCCAGTCGGCCGTATCGGTGACCGTGTCGCTCGTCGGCTCGATCCACGAGCGGCGCCTCGGCCTTGCGGCCAACATCGCCGCCGAGTTGCCCGGGGTGGAATCCGCGGTCGCCCACGAGCTCCTCGAGACCACCCACAAGCTGTGCCCCTACTCCGTGGCGACGCAGGGAAACATGCCTGTCGAGCTCACGCTGGTCGAAGACTGAAGGAGAAGCCCATGCTGTTCACCGACAAGGTCGCGCTCGTGACCGGCGCCGCATCTGGCATCGGCGAGGCCACCGCCAAGAAGCTCGCCGCCGAGGGCGCCGCAGTCGTCATCGCCGATGTCGATGTCGACAACGGCACACGGGTCGCCACCGAGGTGGAGGCCGCCGGCGGCACCGCCTCGTTCCTCAGAACGGACGTGTCCTCCGAGGACGACGTCCGCAAGCTCGTCCATCACACTGTCGCCACTCACGGCGGCCTCCATCTCGCCGTCAACAACGCGGGGCTCGGCCACACGCCCGCGCCCCTCCACGAGATCCCGCTCGAGACCTACGACCGGATCTTCTCCATCGACATCCGCGGCGTCCTGCTCGGCATCCGCGAAGAGCTCGCCCACTTCGTCGCCCACGGCGGCGGAGCGATCGTCAACATGGCCTCCGGCACCGGCCTCAAGGCCTCCGCGGGCCTCTCCGCCTACGTCGCCGCCAAACACGCGGTGGTCGGACTGACCCGCAACGGCGCCATCGACTACGCCACCCAGAACATCCGGGTCAACGCCGTCGCCCCCGGCACCATCCTCACGCCCCAGATGCAGTCCTACCCCCAAGAGCAACAGGACAAGTGGGCCAGCCTCATCCCCATGGGCCGCATGGGCACCCCCGAGGACATCGCCGAAGCGGTCGCCTTCCTGCTCTCCGACAGCGCCGCCTTCATCACCGGCACCGTCATGGAGGTCGACGGCGGCTACATGCAGGCCAGCAGCGCCTGAGGCCGATCAGTGGTTGAGCACGGCAAGCGAGGCGAGCGCGGTGGCGACGAGGTCGCCCACCACGCTGGCGGCTGCCCAGCAGCGGCGCGGCGATGCCGACCACGCCGCCGCGGACCGCACCGTGGTGCTGGGTGATCTCGCGGCGGATGGGGATGATCAGCTCGGCTTCGCCATCCCAGCATCTCGTCGGGCGGATGTCGAGGAGTGCTGTGAGTGGCGACCGGTTCACCGACTCGGCTGAGCTTGGCCAGTGATCTCGCTCAACGGCCTGGGCTCGCTCCTACCCGATCGTCCGCCCAAGGTCATCGTCGGTGCGTTGCGACCGAAGATGCTGGAGGTGGCGTTCACCCACGTCGACGGGGCGATCGTGAACATCCTGGGGCCCGACGATCCCGGGCCCGTGATCGACGCCGTCGGACCACAGCGCTACGGCCGAGACGGCCGCGGCGGCATTGAGCTGATCGTCAAGGCGTTCGTCTGTCCCACCGAGGACGTGACGTTCGCCCGGCGCAGCGGCCGGCAGTTCCTCGGTTGCATCCTCACCGTCGACCTGGTGGCGCACCCGGACGAGGTCGTCGACCTCCTCGGGGCGCTGGACCCACGACAGGGCTCAGAAGTCGATCTCTCATGAAGCGCCCACAAAACGTGAAGAACACCAACAAGCATGAAAGGCACAAAGATGAGCAACAAACTTGATGGCAAGGTAGCCATCATCACCGGCGCCGCCCAGGGCATGGGCGAATCACACGCACGGCGCTTCGTCAGTGAGGGCGCCAAGGTCGCACTCACCGACCTCAACGAGGAGCGTGGGCAGCGAATCGCGGACGAACTGGGCAAGAACGCTCTGTTCCTCCGGCACGATGTCGCCTCGTTGGCCGACTGGCGACGAGTCCTCCAGGAGACCGAAGACGCTTTCGGCCCGGTGACCGTTCTGGTCAACAACGCGGGGATCCTCGGCCCGGTGACCCCGACGGTCGAGCTCAGCGAGGAGGTGTACCTCAAGGTCTGTGCCGTCAACCAGCACTCCCAGTTCTACGGCATGAAGACGGTGATCCCGTCCATGCAGAGGGCCGGTGGAGGCGCGATCGTCA
>CAVZUI010000007.1:0-511647 GCA_963778415.1 uncultured Acidimicrobiales bacterium | reverse complement strand
GCGGCCGTGGCGGGCTTCGTGGCGGGCGCCACGTTCGTCGGCCTCGACACCGATCCACGCTCGCCCGCGGCGGCCGACGTCCCCCGGCGTGTGGTGGCCGGCCAGGCCGACGTCACCGTGGTCGAGGCCCGCTACACGGTGACGGAGCCGGGCACCGGCGGCCGCACGTTCGCCGCCGACCTGACCTACCGCGCCCCCGAGGCGCTGGCGCTCCACGTGCAGGAGACGACCGCCGGCGTTCCGGCCGCGGCGCGGGCCGGGGGCGCCCTCGTCGTGGACGGGGACCGCTGGTGGCACGAGGCGGCCCGGCAGTGCTCCCCCGCTGCCGGGCTGGTCCGCTGCCCGGCCGAGCCCGTGCGCTGGTCGCAGGCCGTCACCGGACGGGAGCCGTTCTCGGAGGCGGCGCCGGTCCCGCTGGAGCTGGTGGTCCCGGCCGACGCCTTCCTCCTCGCCTCCGCTCCCGCCGGGGTCGGTGACAGGACCGTGGCCGGTCACCGTGCCGTCGGCATCTCGGTCACCGCCGCCCAGGTGGCGGGCCTGCTCGACGGCCTCTCGGCCGCCGTCGACCTGCGGCCCGTCCACCCGGGGGACACCGTCGACCTGTGGCTGGACGTCGATCACCTCGTGCCCCTGGCACTGGAGGTCCGCGCCGGCGACGATCCCGGCCGGACCGTGTGGGCCGCAGCCGCCGGCCGGAGCGAGGCGCCCGGCGACGTGGTGCTGCGGGTCGAGGCGACCTCCATGCGCATCAACGGGTCCCGGACGCCGGCACCCACCGTGCCGGACGTGGAGGCCGACGCGTCCGTCGACGCCGGGTTCCGCCCCGCGCCGGACGGCGAGCACCCGTCCGTCCCCGTCCCGACGCCCGCCGCCGTGCCGGCAGGGTTCGCGCCGTACCGGGCGGGCACGGTCACCACACCCGGAGGCCCCCCGGTGGGCGTTCGGTCCTGGAGCGACGGCCGGGCGTGGTTCACCGTGCGGGCGACGGAGGCGTGGCCCGGCGGCCGGCTGTTCGGCGACATCGGGGCCGACGTCGCCCCGGTCGACCTGGGCGCCGCCGGGCAGGGCTACGCCAGCGGCGACGGCCGCCGGATCGCGCTGCATGCCGCCGGCCTCGACGTCGTCGTGGCGGGCACCTTGCCGCCCGACGACCTGCGGGCCATCGCCGTGGACCTCGGGGTGGTCGGCGTGGCCGTCCCCGCCGGTTGGGCCGAGGCGCGCACCGCCGACGTGGGCGCGGCAGACGCCGCTCTTCCCGGCCGCCTGGTGGCGGACGCCGTCGACGGCTTCGGTCCGCCGGCGCTGCGGGTGGTGCCGGACGATGGCGGTGGAACCTCCGTGATCGAGGCCCGCTCGGGACCGGGAGACAGGGCGTTCGTGCTCACCCAGCGCCGCGGGACGGCACTGCCCCCGCCGGCCGCGGGCGACGAGTTCGGCGTGGAGGTGCGGGGGGTCGTCGGGCGCTACAGCCCGTCCGAGGGTGACCTCGCATGGGTCGAGCACGGCGTGGTGTGCACCCTGCGCAGCCCGTCGTTGACCCTCGGCGAGCTGGCGACGGTCGCGGCACGCCTGGAGCCGACGTGAGCCGCCGCGCCCCATCGGTCCGCCGGGCCGGAGCCGCCGCCGCGGTCGCCTGCGCCGCCGTTCTCGGCCTCGTCGTCGGGGCCCTGGCGATGGCGCGTGCCCAGGACGCCGGGTCCGAGGCGCGGCCGTCGCTCACGACCCCGGCGCCGCCCCCTCCACCTGCGGTGCCCGTGCCGAACGCCCCGTCGGTGCTCCTGGCCTGGACACCCGGCGCCCTCGACACGGCTCTGGCCACCGCGGCGGCCTCCGACCCCGACGTCGGCGCGACCTCCGTCGTGGCGGCAGGGACCGTCGACCTCGTCGAGTCGCACACCGCGGGCGGCGCGGTGGTCGACTCCCCGGCGGTCGGCTGGGCGATCCCGCTCGAGGCGGTGGCGATCGACCCGAGCGCCCACGCGGCGTTCGCCGGCGGGAGCGACCGGGCCGCTGTCGCCGCGCTCGGCCCCGGCCAGGCGTTGCTCGGCGCCACGTCGGCAGAGCTGCGCGGCCTCGGCCCCGGCGGCACGCTCACCCTCTCGGGGGGTCAGGTGGTGACCGTGGCCGCGGTCGTCGGCGACATCGCCATCGGCGGCGCCGAGCTGGCGGTCGACCGGGCGACCGGAGCCACCGTGGGGGTGACCACCGACCGGTACGTCCTGGTGTCCCACGACGGTGACCGGCCCGCCCTCGAGGAGCGGCTGCGCGCCACCCTTCCGCCCGACCGCGCCGTGCGCTTCCGCGGCGCCGGCGAGACGCCGTTCCTGCGTCACGGAGACGCCGTGCTCCCGCAGGTGCTCGTCAAGCAGCGCTTCGGCGAGTTCGCCTACCGGGCGGCGCCCGGCGACGGCTTCGAACAGGACCCGGCGTGGCAGGCCGAGCACCTGGTGACCGTGGACCTGCCGATCATCGGGACCACCCGGTGCCACCGCCTGCTCGTCGAGGCGCTCGACGGAGCGCTGCGCGATGTCATCGACGCCAACCTGGCCGCGCTCGTCGACCCCGACGGGTTCGCCGGATGCTGGAACCCGCGGACGACCAGGGGCGGCACGGGCATCTCGCGTCACGTGTGGGGCGTCGCGGTCGACCTCAACGTGGGCGCGAACCCGACCGGCCTGGCCTCGGTGCAGGATCCGCGGCTCGTCGCCGTGTTCGCCCGGTGGGGGTTCACCGACGGCAGCCGGTGGCTGGTGCCCGATGCCGGCCACTTCGAGTACGTCGCGCCGCCGGCGCCGTGAGCGGCCCCGTCATCCGCCGAAGCGGAGGCGGACGAGCTCGCCCGTGCCCGGGATGGCGGCCCACACGCCGCCCTCGGCCGTCGACACCATCGTCTCGACGCCCTGGGGCACGCCGGCCGAGGCGATCGGCTCGCCCGTCCGCGTCCACACGACCGTCGCCCGGCCGTCCATGGGCGACAGGATCCACGCACGGTCGCCGTCGACCGCGATGCCGGTCGAGGCGAACCGGTGCTGCGCCAGGACCCGCCCGGCGGCCCCGTCGATCACCGTCACCCCGCCGGGCCAGGTCTCGGTGATGACGACCCGATCGCCGTCGGCCGCCAGGTCGTAGGCGTCGGCGATCGGCCCGAGCGAGGTGAGCACGTAGTGGTACCGGCGATCGAGCGTGGCCGGATCGAAGCCGATGAGGTGGCGGAGCCCGGCGTCGGCCACCGTGACCCACACGGTCCCGCCGCCGTAGGCGAGGTCGACCCCGGTCGGCATGAGGCCCATCTCGGGGATCATCGCCGCCGAGGTGACCTCGGTCGTCCGGGCGTCGATCCGGCGCAGGACGCTGTCGTTGCCGACCACCCACACCGCCCCGTCGCCGGCGTCCATGGCCGCGCCGACCACGCCGCCCGACACCGCCACGATGCCGGACGGCGTGTTCGTGGCGGCGTCGATGCGGAAGATCCCGTCACGCAAGGCCGGGGTCCACACGTACCCGCCACTGACGGCGATGCCGTGGTGGCTGCGGTCGGACGGGATCCGGCCCGGGATGCGGACCTCGGCCAGCACGGCACCCGTCGCCGCGTCGACGCGGACGGCCTGCCACGTGCCGTCGTCGCCGACCGCCGCCGCCCAGAGCCCTTCGTCGCCCGCGTCGAGCGCGTACGGCCCGTTCATGTACGGCCCGCCGGGCCCGAGCCGGACGCGCGTGACGACCTCGGCGGACGTCGTCGGGGCCGGAGGGGCGCCGCCCACCGAGGCGGCCGGTGTCAGCTCGACCGCGTCGACCAGCCGAGAGGCCGGATCGTCGGGCGCCCCGGCGCGCGCCACCCCGTCGCCGGGGTTGGCCGAGGAAGCGGGAGGGGCGGCGGCGTTGTCGCGGCCACCACCGCCTCCCCCGGCCAGGACCAGGGCCAGCAGGACCACGGCCGTCACCGCCACGATCGGGAGCATCCAGGTGCGCGGCGAGGCGCCCGTGCGGACCCGGACCCGATCCCGCTCGCGCACCTGGCCGAGCGCCGCCGGCATCAGGGGTTCGGCGGGATCGTCGCCGTCCTGCGGGGCCCGCGGCGCGGCGACGGCGACCACGGGGTCGGGCGTCGGGCGCGGCAGTCCTCGGACCGAGATCGTCGGGCCGGGATCCGGATCCGCGTCGAAGGCGACCTGTCGTGGCGGGTCGGCCGGCCGTGGCTCGTCCGGACGGCGGCCTGGCGCGGAACCGGGGGAACCCGGGGACTCGGCGGACGCGGTCGGTGGACCGGCAGTGGGTGGGCCGGCCGCGACGGGGCCGGCCCTGGCCGCGGCCGCGCGGGCCGGGATCCTCGCCGCCGACCGGACCTCGTCACGCAACGAGCCCCGACACCGGGCGACGTACGCGTCGGCCGGGCGGGCGTCCAGCGACGCGAACAGATCTCGCAGGCGGTCACCGTCGTCAGCGCCGGGCGCGCCCCACTGCCACCGCCCGCGCCACCAGCACCAGGTGCGGCCGCGAGGAAGGCGTCGAGCGCCTCGTCGACGTCGTGGACCGCGGTGTCCGTCTCGGTCGCCAGGACCGCGGCGATGTCGCCGACCGGCAGGTGGTCGTGGTAGCGGAGGGCGAGGACGACCCGCTGCCGGTACGTGAGCCGGCGCAGCGCCGCCACGTCGCGCCCCCTCGCCGAGCCCCCGCGGGCGCCCGGGCTCCGCCGGCGCGGCGACTCGGAGGGGACCGGCGTGGTGTCCTCCGTGGTGTCACGGGCCCGGCGGGCGATGGCGGCGCGAGCGGCATCGTGGAGCGGGCCGAGCGCCATGCGGTCGTCGTCGCCTGCCGCGAACCCCCGGGCGGCGGCGAGGAACACGGCCGCGGTCAGCTCCTCGGTCAGCGCCGTGTCACCGCCGGTGCTCCGGTACACGTAGCGGTACAGCACGGGGAGGGCGCCCTCGAGCGCGTCGGCCAGAGCCGGCCACCGATCGGTGGCCGCGAGGACCGATCCCCGAGGGTCGGGACCGCCGGGCACCCCCGCATTGTGACCGACGCCACGTGATTCTCCACAGAATCACGCCAGACAGTCGTCAGGTCGCGGCCCCGGCGCCGGCCGGGACGCACGGGACGGACGATCAGTAGACGGTGACGGGCGTGCCCATGGCCATCGCCCCGCTGGCCCAGATCATGTCCATCGCCGAGTTGGTGACCCGGGCGCAGCCGTGCGACGCGGGCGTGGCCGGGATGCTGCCCGAACCGTGCACCGCGATGCCGCCGTTGAAGTACTTCGGTCTGTACAGGGTGCCGAGCGGCGCCTCGCGGATGCCGTCGACCTCGCGCTGGACGTGGAAGTTCCCCGGCGGCGTCACGGCCCGCGCCGACCCGCCGGTCGAGCTGGTGTAGGTCTCGCCGCTGCCCGTCGACGTGTTGAGGGCCCACTGCACCTGACCGCCCTGCACGATGAAGATGACCTGGCGCTCGAGGTCGATCTCGATGCCGTCGCCACCCCGCGGCGCCGGTCGGCCGGCGGCGGCCAGCTGGGCCTGCGTGGCCGGTCCGGCGACGCCGTCGCGGCCGAGGCCCTCGACCTTCTGGAACGCCATGACGGCCTGGCGGGTGAGCTGGCCGTAGGTGCCGTCGGGCTCGCCCATCCAGTACCCGAGGTCGACCAGACGCTGCTGCAGGGCCGCCACCGCGTCGCCGCTCTCGCCGAGCTCGAGCGTGCCGTCGGCCTCGGGGGCCGGCGGCAGCGTGGTCGTGGTCTCGGGCGGGAGCGTCGTTGTCGTCTCGGGGACGGTCGTCGTGGTGGGCGCGGTCGTGGTCGTCGTCGCCTCGGTCGTGGTCGTCGTCGAGCGCTCGGTCGTGACCGTCGTGCCGCTGGCCTCGGTGTCGTTGTCGGGCTCGGACAGGGCCGAGCTCATCCCCACACCCGCGGCCACGAGCATGACCACCACCCCGGCCACCACCGCCACGCGGGTGCGGGGAGCCGACCAGCGGCTGCCCGGGCGCGGCTCGCTGGGGTCGCCGGGCTCGCTGAGGTCGCCGGGCTCGCTGGACCCGCCGCCCGCCACGTGCTGGGGGGTGTGCTCTTCCTCGGACACTGCTGTTCGCTCCTCCGCCAGGAGTGGGGCCCCGGCGCTGTCAGGCTCGCCGCCGCCCCGAGGGTCGGGACAGGCTAACGACGGCCTCCCCGTTCAGACCGTCACCAGCGGCGGATCGGTCCCTTCGACACACGATCGCCAGCGAATCGTGACATTCCGCCGCAGAGGGTACCGGAGCATGCGCTCGAGGTGGCGCTCGGGGCGGGTCGCCCCGCCGCTCAGAGCTTCTCGAGCGGCGCCCACGACAGGAGCAGCCGCTTCTCCCCCGCCGCCGGGAAGCGGACCAGCGCCTCGGTCTTGTCGCCGCTGCCGCTCATGTCGAGGATCACGCCCTCGCCGAACACGTTGTGGCGGACGTCGTCGCCCACCTTGAGCCCGAGCCCCTCGGCCCCGCTGCGGGACGGCTTGCGCGACGACTCGAGCGCCCGCTCGACGATGCGGTCCTTGCCGGCGGCCACGCGGACCGCCCGATCGCCGCCGCCCCCTCCGGAGCGCCAGCCTCCGCCACCGCCGCCGTACACCCGACCGCTGCGGCTGGCCCGGCGGTGCCCCTCGACGTCGCGCACCAGGTCGGCGGGGATCTCGTCGAGGAACCGGCTGGGCGGGTTGTACTGGGTGCCGCCGAACAGCGTGCGGCTCCACGCGTGGGTGAGGTACAGCCGCCGGCGGGCACGGGTGATGCCCACGTAGGCGAGGCGCCGCTCCTCTTCGAGCTGGTCGGGCTCGGTGAGCGAGCGGAGGTGCGGGAAGATGCCGTCCTCCAACCCGATCAGGAACACGACCGGGAACTCGAGGCCCTTGGCCGAGTGGAGCGTCATGAGCGTGACGGACGTGGCGTCGTCGTCGAGGTCGTCGGTGTCGGCCACCAGGCTGATCTGCTCGAGGAACTCGTCGACCGTCTCGGCCTCGTTGGCCGCGCCCACGAGCTCGGCCAGGTTCTCGAGCCGGCCCTCGGCCTCGATCGACCGCTCGGCCTCGAGCTGGTCGAGGTAGCCCGACCGCTCGAGCAGCTGCTGCAGCAGAGGACCGGGACTGCCGGCGGCCAGGTCGGCCACGTCGTCGAGCAGGGTGAGGAACGCGTCGATGCCCCGGATGGCCTTGCCGCTGACGCCCGCGTCGTCGGCCCGCCGCAGGGCGTCCATGAACGACAGGCCGTGGGCGGTGGCCCAGGCGTCGAGCTTGCCGATCGACGTGTCGCCGACGCCCCGCTTGGGCTCGTTGACGACCCGCTTGAGCGACACCTCGTCGACCGGGTTGACCACCGCCCGCATGTAGGCGATGGCGTCCTTGATCTCGCGCCGGTCGTAGAACCGGGTGCCGCCGACCACCTTGTAGGGGATGTCGGCCCGCATGAGCTGCTCTTCCAGCACGCGGCTCTGCGCGTTGGTGCGGTAGAAGACGGCGATGTCGCCCCACTTGAGGCCGCGTCGGGCCCGTGCCCGCCGATCGCTCGACGAGCCGTGCAGGCGGGTGATCTCGCGGGTGATCCACTGCGCCTCGTCGACCTCGTCGTCGGCGTGGTAGCGGACGATCGGATCGCCGGTGCCCTGGTCGGTCCACAGCTCCTTGGGCTTGCGGGCGACGTTGTTGGCGATCACCGCGTTGGCGGCGTCGAGGATGGTCTGCGTCGACCGGTAGTTCTGCTCGAGCAGCACGACCGTCGTGTCGGGGAAGGCGTCCTCGAACTCGACGATGTTGCGCATGTCGGCGCCCCGGAAGGCGTAGATCGACTGGTCCTGATCGCCGACGACGCAGATGTTGCGGTGGTCGGCGGCGAGCAGGAGGACGAGGTCGTTCTGGACCGCGGTTCGTGTCCTGGTACTCGTCGACGAGGATGTGCTTGAACCGGCGCTGGTAGTGCTGCAGGACGTCGGGGTGCTCGCGGAACAGCCGCACGGCCTGGCCCAGCAGGTCGTCGAAGTCCATCGCGCCCGCCCGCGCCAGCCGGGTCTGGTACTCGGTGAAGACGTCGGCGATCTTGCGCTCGAAGATGTTGCCGACCCGGTCGACGTAGGCCTCGGCGTCGAGCCCGTCGTTCTTGGCCGCGCTGATGGCGGCGTGGATGGACCGGGGCGGGAAGCGCTTGGAGTCGAGGCCCAGGTCACGGATGACGTAGCCGGTGAGGCGGACGGCGTCGGCCTGGTCGTAGATCGTGAACGGCGAGGGAAGCCGAGCTTGTCGGCGTCGCGCCGCAGGATGCGCACGCACGCCGAGTGGAACGTCGACACCCACATCTTCTGGGCGACCGGCCCGACGAGGGCCTCGACCCGCGTCTTCATCTCGTCCGCGGCCTTGTTGGTGAACGTGATGGCGAGGATCTCGAACGGGCTGACGCCGTGGTCGCGGATGAGGTGGGCGATGCGGTGGGTCAGGACCCGGGTCTTGCCCGAGCCGGCGCCCGCCACCACCAGCAGCGGCCCCTCGGCGTGGACCACCGCGTCGGCCTGCACCGGGTTGAGGCCCTCGAGCAGGTCGCTGATCGGGTCGTGGATGGCGCCGTCGGGGCCCACGCCGGGCGAGGGTGCCAGCGGCGCGCCGTCGGGCCCGACCTCCGCGTCGGCGGTCTCGAACAGGGGAACGTCGTGGCCCGGCATCGCCCGGCCCATCGTAGGGCCGGGGTGTGACACCTGGACCGGATGCAGGTCCCCCCTCCGTTCTGTCAGACCTCACCCGTCAGATCGACCGTGAGGTCTGACAGAACGAACGGGGTCAGCCCGTGCGGACGTGGGCCTCCAACCAGGCGTTCAGCGGTCCGAGCGCGCGCCAGCCGTCGGCGACGCGGTCACGGGCGGCGGAGGTCGACAACCAGCGGCGGGGCGGGTGCTCCCACCAGCCGATGATCCCCTTGTTGCGCAGCAGGTCGATGCGGGGGTGGTCCTTGGCGTAGCCGCGCGGCGCGGTCTTGAGCTGGTCGTGGGCGCCGGTCTGCGCCCCGGCGGCGTGGAGGTCGGCGACGATGCCCTCGAGCTCGGCGCCCGTGCGGTCGTCGTCGATGGCGTCCCGCAGCCGGGCCAGGCCGTCACCCGACAGCATGTAGGCACCACCGCCGATCATCAGGCCCTCGGCCGAGATCTGCATGTAGAGGGCGCGGGCGCCGCCGCTCTCGATGACGGCGGCCGCGTTGGTCTTGTACGGCGACTTGTCCTTCGAGAACCGGACGTCGCGGTTGGGGCGGAACACCTTGCCCTCGCCGAACTCGTCGGCCAGGTCGTCGAGCAGGTACTCGAGCGGGGCCCGGACCTCGGCCTCGTACCGGGCCCGGTTGGCGGCGAACCAGTCGCGGGAGTTGTCCTCGGCCAGCTCCTCGTAGAACCGGCACGCGTCGACGCCGAAGCCCTGGAACCGCATCACCCCATCATGCCGCCCTGGGCCGACGGCGAGCCGGCGAACGCGCCATGCTGGCGGCATGGCCGCCGAACGGGTCCCGTACGACGAGTTCTCGATGTTCCACGAGAACGCCGAGGAGTTCGGCCTCCCGTACGACGGGCCGCCGACCGTGGGCCGGGTGGCGGTCGAGGTCGACCCCGGCCGGTCGCTGAGCGCGCTGGTGTGGGGCGACGACGAGCCCGAGCTGGTCCTGCTCCACGGCGGGGCCCAGAACGCCCACACGTGGGACACCGTGGCCCTCGCCCTCGACCGGCCGCTCGTCGCCATCGACCTTCCCGGCCACGGTCACTCCGACGGCGCCGGGGCGGGCTCGTACGACCCCGCCTCCAACGCGGCCGACGTCGCCACGGCGATCCGCGCGCTCGCCCCGAACGCCAGGGCGGTGGTCGGGATGTCGCTCGGCGGCATGACCGCGCTCGCCCTCACGAAGGTGGCCCCCGAGCTGGTGCGGTCGCTCGTCCTCGTCGACATCACGCCGGGCGTCGACGAGCACAAGGCCGGCGCCATCCTCGCCTTCGTCAACGGGCCCGAGAGCTTCCCCAGCTTCGACGAGCTGCTGGCCCGCACGATCGAGTTCAACCCGACCCGGTCCGAGGCGTCGCTGCGGCGGGGCATCCTCCACAACGCGGAGCAGCGCGAGGACGGCTCGTGGGTGTGGCGCTACGCCCGCCACCGCGCGGGCGACGGCGCCATGGACGTCCGGCCGCCCGACTTCGGGTCGCTGTGGGACGTGCTGTCGGCCTACGCCGGGCCGGTGATGCTGGTGCGGGGCATGCGCCCGCAGTCGGTCGTGAGCGACGACGACGAGGCCGAGCTGGTGCGCCGCCGGCCCGACGCCCGGGTCGAGCACGTCGCGGAGGCCGGGCACAGCGTGCAGGGAGACACCCCGGTCGAGCTGGCCGGGCTGATCGCCGACTTCGTGGAGCGACAGGAGGTCGAGACCCGATGAGCGCCGATGACACGCCCGTGGACGCACCCACCGACCCCGTCGAGGTGGTGCGGGCGTTCCTCGCCGCGCTGGAGCGGCTCGACATCGACGCCGCCCTCGACCTGACGTCGCCCGACATCGTGTACCAGAACGTGCCGCTGCCTCCGGCCCGCGGACGGACGGCGTTCGAGCAGCAGATGCGGTTCCTCGAGCGCTACTGCACGGGCTTCACCGCCGAGCTCCACAAGATCGCGGCCGACGGGACGAGCGTGCTGACCGAGCGCACCGACGTGCTCGAGCGGGACGCCTTCCGCGCCGGGTTCTGGGTCGACGGCACGTTCGAGGTGGTCGACGGGCGCATCACGGTGTGGCGCGACCGGTTCGACTGGGCCACCGTCGTCGTGGCGGTGCTGGCCGCGATCCCGCGGGCGATCCTCGCCCGCGTCACCGGCAGCGCGCCGCCGGCTGACGGCTGGCCGCCGGCGACGCCATCGCGGCGCCGTCAGTCCCAGGTCGTCGCACCCGCGGGGAAGTCGTCCCGCTGCGGCCGCACGACGCAGAACAGCAGGCCCGCGGGGTCGCGCATGACCCACCACGAGCGGATCTGCTCGACCCGCGTGGCGCCGAGCGCCTCGAGGCGGGTCGACCTCGGCCTCGACGTCGTCGGTCTCGACGTCGAGGTGCAGGCGGGCGCCGCCCTCGCCCAGGCGCTGGACGAACACCTCGAGCCCGTCGCCGTGGCCCACGGTCATGTAGGCGTCGCCCTCCTCGGCCGGATCGATGGGGTGGCCGAGCGCGCCCGACCAGAACGTGGCCTCGCGCTCGTGCACGTCGGCGGGGACGTCGATGGCGATGGCGGTCAGCCGGCTGCGGTGCATGGCGGGACGGTAGAGCGGGCGCCGGCAGGAGCGGAGCGAGAAAGGCGCGCGCCAGAGGCGGGCCAGCCACGAGCCAGTGGCCGGACACGGCCTGTTGTTGCGTCGGCAACGCGGACACAACACGCGCCGAACCGGTCGGAAACGAACGGGCGCGACGGTGGCGCATCGGTCCCCAGGCGAAAGGACTCGGACCATGCCGCCCGTCGAGCTCACCGAACTCGAGCAGAAGAGCCTCGAGGAGATCCCCCACCCGTCCCTCGGGGCGGGAGCCAACCTCTACGGCTCCACCAAGCTGTTCCCCGACCACCAGGCCGAGGAGGGCGAGTCGTACCTCACCCTCATCCACGGCATCGCCCACGAGTCGTCGGTGGCGTTCGTGGCCATGCTCCAGGCGACCCGGGCCCTGCGCAAGGGCTTCGAGTCCGTCGCCTACTTCTACGGCCCGGGCTCGATGAACTGCATGGACACCCGGGGCTTCCCGCTGACCGGCGACACCGCCTTCCCCGGCGAGCAGAACATCAACGGCCAGATCAAGACGTTCATCGGCGAGGGCGGCAAGGTGTACTGCTGCCGCTTCGGGCTCTCGTTGCACGGCCTCCGGGAGGAGGACCTGATCGAGGGCGTCATCCCGGCCCACCCCCTGGACATCCAGGACTGCGTGATCGAGTACGCCCGCAAGGGCGCCATCATCAACTCGACCTACCTGTTCTGACCGATGGCCGGCGTCGACACCCAGCCCGACGCCGTCGAGCGCCGCGCCGCGCTGGCCGTGCGGGGCGTGCGGGTGGCGGCGCCGGTCTTCCGCCGCAGCGGGGCGGGCCCGTCCGACGACGGGCACCTGCTGGTGGACGGACTGCCGGCGGCGATCCCGCTGGTCACCGACAGCCCGTACCGCATCGAGGGCGGACGGGTGGTGTCGGACGGCGGTGCGCCGGATCGGGCCGGCTCGCGGGGCACGGCCGCCAGCGAAGGCGTGGCCACCACGGACCCGGCCGACGGGTTCGACGGCGCCGACCCGTTCGCCGACGTGCTGGTCGAGCCGGTCGCCCGCCCCCGGTTCTACGACCTGACCACGGCCGACGGCGTCCCGTACCACCGGCTGGCGCGCCTGCACGGGGCCGACGTGCTGGCCACGACCGTCGTCCAGACGTGCATCCGGTACACGCCCGAACGGACGCGCTGCCGCTTCTGTGCCATCGAGGCCTCGCTCGAGGCGGGCAGCACGACACGGGTCAAGTCGCCCGACCAGGTGGCCGAGGTCGCCGAGGCCGCGGTCCGCCTCGACGGGGTCCGCCAGCTCGTGATGACCACCGGCACCGCGGCCACGCCCGACCGCGGGGCCCGCCACCTGGCTCGTTGTGCGGCCGCGGTCCGGGCGGTGCTGCCCGACCTGCCGATCCAGGTCCAGTGCGAGCCGCCCGACGACCTCGCGGTGCTCGCCGAGCTCCACGCGGCCGGCGCGACCGCCATCGGCATCCACGTCGAGACGCTCGACGACGACGCCCGCCGGCGGTGGACGCCGGGCAAGGCGACCGTGCCGCTCGCCGACTACTGGGCGGCATGGCGCGAGGCCGTGCGGGTCTTCGGCCGGAACCGGGTGTCGACGTACCTGCTCGTGGGCCTCGGCGAGGATCCCGACGAGCTGGTCGGCGGCGCGGCGGAGCTGATCGCGGCGGGCGTCTACCCGTTCGTCGTGCCGTTCCGGCCGCTGGCCGGGACGCTCGCCGCCGCCGACGGGGCGGTCCCGCCCACCCCGGCCCTGCTGGCCGACGTGACGCGGCGGGTGGCCGACCTGCTGCGCGGCGCCGAGATGCGCGGGGCCGACCAGGAGGCCGGCTGCGCGGCCTGCGGTGCCTGCAGCGCGCTGGCCAGCGGAGGCGGGTGAGCGATGGGACCCACGACCACGACGGCCGGGCGTGCTGCCCCGGCGGCCGAGGCGGTCCTGTGGCACCTCGGCGGGCCGCCGCCTGCGGCCAGCCCCGGCGGGTTCCTCATCGACGAGGCGGACGGGACCGGCGTCGCCGCCCACCGCACGCTGCGGCGCCGCGTGTTCGTCGACGACCAGGCGCTGTTCGCGGTCGACGACGCCGACGACCTCGACGCCGACCCGGCGACGATCGTCCTCGTCGCCCGGACGCCTGGCGGTGCGGTGGTCGGCGGGGTCCGCCTGGCGCCCGCCCCCGTCGCCGCCGCTGGCGCCGGCGACCTGGGCTGGTGGACCGGCAGCCGGCTGGTGGTCGCGCCCGACGCCCCGCCGGGCATCGGATCGGCGCTGGTGCGCGCGGCGTGCGCCCGGGCCGAGGCCGAGGGCGCTCTTCGTTTCGACGCCGTCGTCCAGGCCGGCAAGCAGGCGTTCTTCTCCCGGCTCGGCTGGCGGGTGGTGGGCCGTGCCACCCTGCATGGGCATCCGCACGTCCGCATGCGCTGGCCGCTCGACGTGCTGGCGGGCCAGGCCGCCGCCAAGCGGGCGATCGGCGGCGTGCTGGGCGACCTGCGCCCGGGCGGCCCCGGTTACGTCGGCGACGACGGCGCCCCGGTCCCGGGAACCGACGTCGTCGTGGTCACCGACGCCATCCTCCCGACCATGGTCGAGCGCGACCCGTGGTGGGCCGGATGGTGCTCGGTGCTCGTCAACGTGAACGACCTGGCGGCGATGGGGGCCGTGCCGGTGGGGCTCACCGACGCGCTGGCCGCGCCCACGCAGTCGCTCGCCCGCCGCGTCGTCGGCGGCATGACGGCGGCGGCCGAGCGCTACGGCGTTCCCGTCCTCGGTGGCCACACGCAGATCGGCGTCCCGGCCGCCCTGTCGGTGACGATGCTGGGTCGCACCGACCGGCCCGTTCCCGGCGGTGCGGGGCGGCCCGGCGACACCGTCAGCGTGGTCGCCGACCTCGGCGGCGGGTGGCGGCCCGGGTACGGCGGCCGTCAGTGGGACAGCACGACGGTGCGCCCGGCAGGAGACCTCCGGCGGCTGGCGGGCACGCTCGCCCGTCCCGCGGTGCACGCCCGCGTTCGGGCCGCCAAGGACGTGTCGATGGCGGGGATCGTCGGGACGCTGGCCATGCTGGCCGAGGCGAGCGGCTGCGGCGCCGAGCTCGACGTGGCCTCGATCCCCCGCCCGCCGGGCGTCCGCCTGGCCGACTGGCTGACCTGCTTCCCGGGGTTCGCGCTGGTCACGGCCGGCGAGCCGCTCGACCCCGCGGACGTCGCCCCCGCCACGACCCGGTCCTGCGGCCGCCTCGTGCCGGGAGGCGGCGTGACGCTGATCTGGCCCGACGGCGAGCGGACGGCGGCCGTGCCCCCCGGGCCGGTGGTCGGTCTCGGCCCGGCCACGACGGAGGTGCCCGCGCCGTGATCGCCATCGGTGCCGTCGCCGCCCCGTTCGACCGCGACGTCGAGGCCGGGTTCGCCCGCATCGGCGCGCTGCTCGACCAGGCCCGGGCCGAGGGGCTGGACCTGGTCGTCCTGCCCGAGGCCGCCATCGGCGGCTACGTCGCCGATCTGCACGGGGTCGCCGAGCCGCCGCCCGCGCTCGAGCCCGACGGCCCCGAGATCCGCCGCCTGGTCGACCTGGCCGGCGACCTCGTCGTGTGCGCGGGGTTCTGCGAGGCGGCCGGCGACGTCCGCTACAACGCCGCGGTGTGCGTGGGCGGCGGGCGAGGTGCTCGGCACCTACCGCAAGGTCCACCAACCGTTGGCCGAGGGCTCGACCTACGGCGCCGGCGACACGTTCGCGGCCTTCGACACGCCGGTCGGCCGGCTCGGCCTCCTGATCTGCTGGGACAAGGGCTTCGCCGAGGCGGCCCGCACGCTGGCGCTGGACGGCGCCGAGATCGTCGCCTGCCTGTCGGCCTGGCCGGCGAGCCGCACCAACCGGGCCGCCGCGTCTCGAGGACGACCGCTGGACGCGCCGATTCGACCTGTTCGACCAGGCCCGGGCGCTCGACAACCAGATCGTGTGGGTGGCGTCGAACCAGACCGGGACGTTCGGCTCCCTCGACTTCGTGGGGCGGGCCAAGGTCGTCGGGCCGGGCGGGGACGTCCTCGCCGTCACGGGGACCGGGCCGGGCATGGCGATCGCCCGGGTCGACGTGGCCGCCGAGCTCGCGGCCCACCGTTCCGGCATGTGCAACCTGCGCGACCGCCGCCCCGACGCCTACCGCCTCGGCGTGTGGGAGCCCGCGTGACCGGCGACCTCGTCGACGGAGGGCCGGGCGGCGACACCGGCGCCGAGGCGGACGTGGTGGTCGTGGGCGGCAGCGTGGCCGGGCTCGTGACCGCCCTGGCGCTCGCACGCAGGGGAGTCGACGTCCTCGTGCTCGAGGCCGACCGGGCCGTCGGGGCCGGGTGCACGACAGCGGTCGCGGCCGACCCGCTGGGCGAACCGGCGCGCCGCACCCCCCGGCGCGCCACCCCGCAGGCCGGCCACTCGCACACGTTCCTCGCCCGGTGCCGGGCCGTCCTCGCCGCCGAAGCCCCCGACGTGCTCGACGACCTGCGAGAGGCCGGGTGCCCCGAGCTGGCGCTGGCGGCCACGCGTCCCGTCGACCGTCCCGGCCGGCGTCGGGCATCCGGGCGACGAGGACCTCGTCGCCGTCGCGGCCCGGCGCACCACGTTCGAGTCGGTGCTGCGGCGGGCGGTCGAGCGGCGCCCCGAGATCCGGATGCTGGGCGGCCGGCGGGCGGCGGGTCTGCTCGTCGAGCCCACCGCGACCGGGCCCCGGGCACGCGGCGTCGGCGTCGACGACGGGCTCGTCACGGCTCGTCGGCTGGTCGTCGACGCCACCGGCCGCCGCACCCCGATGCCGGGATGGCTGGCCGAGCAGGGCGTCGAGATCGTCGACGAGCGGGTCGAGTGCGGCATCACCTACCTCACCCGCTTCTACCAGCGGGAGCCCGGCGCTCCAGACCTGCCACTCGATCGTGGCTTCACCGCCGGTGGGTCGTTCGACCGCTACTCGTGCCTGGTGTTCCCGGCCGACGACGGCGCCTTCTCGCTGACGTTCGGGGTGCTCCCCGAGGACCGGGGGCTGCTCCGCGGTCTGCGGGACCCGGCCGCGTTCCACGCCGCGGTCGCCGCCATCCCGACGCTGGCGCCGTGGGTGGCGGCGGGCGATGCGCGGCCGGTCTCCGAGGTGCGGGTCATGGCCGGGCTGGTCAACGCCGTCCGCTCGTGGGGCACGCCCGGCCGGCCGGCGCTGGCGGGGTGGACCGCGGTGGGCGACGCCGCGGCGACGACCAACCCCGCGCACAGCCGGGGGTGCACGCTGGCGGCCGTCCACGCAGTGGCGGTGGCCGACGCGGTCGCCGAGCACCGGGACCCGCTCGACCTGGCCGAGGCCTGCCGCGGCGATCGTCGAGGCGGACCAGCGGCCGTGGGTGAACGACTCGGTCGAGCAGGACGCGCAGCGCCTCGCCCGCTGGCGGCCCGGCGGCGCTCCCGCGCCGACACCCGACCCGGGCCGGTTGTCCAACGGCGAGGCCTACGTCGCCGCCCAGCACGACGCCTACGCCTGGCGGCGCTTCACCCGGCTCCAGCAGCTGTTCGACTGCCCTGACGACGTCCTCGCCGATCCTCGCGTCGTGGCCCGGGTGCGGGCGGTGCAGGCGGCCGGGCGCGTCGGCCCCCGGCTGGACGCGCCGTCCCACGCCGAGCTCGAGGATGTCCTGGTGGCCGCGGCGTCGGCGACGCTCCGCTCCGGCGCGGCGGTGGCGTGATCACGCCCCGCGTGCGCGTGGCGCGCCGCGGCCGGCCACTTCGGGCGGGACGTGGCGTTCAACCTGCACCGCATCGAGGCCATGGTCCGCGACGCGGCGGCCGCCGGGGTCGACCTGCTGGTCGCTCCCCCACGGCACGCTCAGCGGGTACCACGACCACCTCGACGTGGACGACGACCTCGGGGGGTCGGACCTCGCATCCGACGCCGGGCCGCGGCGGCCGAGCGCGAGCCCTCCCGACCTGCCGCCGGCGTACCGACTCGACGGTCCCGAGGTGGGCACGGTGGCGGCCGTGGTGGCGCAGGCGTGCGGCCCGGTCGTGTGCTTCGGCATGACCGAGGACGTCGACGGCGACCGGGCCAACACCGCCGTGTGCCTCGGTCCGGACGGGGCGCTGCTCGGCACGCATCGCAAGGTGCACCTCCCGGCCGGCGAGGTGGCCTGGTACCGGGCGGGGGACGGCTTCGGGGCGATCGCCACGCCGGCCGGCCGCGTCGGGCTGATGGTCGACTACGACAAGACGTTCCCCGAGTCGGCCCGGTGCCTGGCCCTCGACGGCGCCGAGATCCTCGTCTGCCCGAGCGCCTGGCCGGCCAGCCGGACCAACCGCGCCGCCTCCCCCGCGCGCGACCGACAGCGCCGCCTCTTCGACCTCTACGACCGGGCCCGCGCCGCCGAGAACCAGCTGTGGCTGGTGTCGGCCAACCAGACGGGGCGCCACGGATCGATGCGCTTCCTCGGCCAGTCGAAGGTGGTGCGGCCCGACGGCGAGATCGTCGCCGCCGCGGGGGCGCGGGCCGGGCTGGCGGTCGCCGACATCGAGCCCGGCCAGGGCGTCGACCGGGCCCGCCGGCGCTTCCACCACCTGAAGGAGCGCCGACCGGCGCTGTACCGCCAGCTCGACCCGACACCGGGGAGCGGATGACGGTGCGGGTGGCCCTGCTGACCTACTCGACCCGCCCCCGCGGCGGCGTCGTGCACACGCTGGCGCTGGCCGAGGCCCTGGCCCGCCACGGTGCCGACGTCACGGTGCACGCACTCGGGCGCGACGGTGACCACGGGTTCTTCCGGCCCGTCGACCCCGGGGTGACCGTGTGCCTGGCCCCGCTGCCCGACCGGCCCGGGGAGACCGTCGGCGCCCGGGTCCTGCGATCGATCGACGCGCTGGGCGCGTCCGTCGATCCCGGCGCCTACGACGTCGTCCACGCCCAGGACTGCATCTCGGCCAACGCCGTCGCCGGCGCCCCCGCCGGGGTGATCCGCACGGTCCACCACCTCGACCAGTTCACGACGCCCGAGCTGGCGCGGTGCCACGAGCGGGCGATCGTGACGCCGGTCGCCCACGTCTGCGTGTCCCGGGCCGTGGCCGGCGAGCTGGCCGCGGGGTGGGGCCTCGCCGCCACGGTGATCCCGAACGGGGTGGAGGCCGAGCGGTTCGAGCGGGCCGCGTCGGCTGCCCCTGACCGCGGTGGCGGCCCGGGCCCGGTGGCGGGAGGCGATCGGCGAGGGCCCGGTGGTGCTCGCCGTCGGCGGGATCGAACCGCGGAAGGGCACGCTCGACCTGGTCGAGGCCGTGCGCCTGCTCGCGACCCGGGCACCGACCCGTCCGCCTGGTGATCGCCGGCGGCGAGACCCTGTTCGACTACCGCGACTACCGAGCCGCGTTCGACGCGGCCAGCGCGGCGGGCGGCGTGGAACCGCTCGTGCTCGGTCCGGTCGACCACGACCGGCTGCCGGCGCTGGTCGCCGAGGCCGACGTCTTCGCCTTCCCCTCGACCAAGGAGGGCTTCGGGCTCGCCGCCATGGAGGCGCTCGCCGCCGGGGTGCCGGTCGTGGTCCGCGACCTGCCGGTTCTCCGGGAGGTGTTCGGCGACGCGGTCCGCTACGCGCCCGACGCCGAGTCGCTGGCGGACGAGCTGGCCGCGGGGCTCGCCGACGGGCGAGCGGGCCACGAGGGCGCGAGGCGAGCGCGACGGCCGGCCGCGCCCTCGCCCGCCGGCACCGCTGGGACGACGTCGCCCACGCCCACCTCGCGCTCTACGCCCACGTCCTGGCGGCACACCCGAGGCAATCGGTTCCGTCCCGACGAGGTTGAGGCACAGGTTCCGGATACGGAACCGATTGCCTCGCCCTCCGCGAAACGGAACCTATTGCCTCGGGGAGACCGCGCCCGCCGCTACTGGTAGCGGAGGGCGACGCCGGGACGGAGGCAGACAGCGCGGCGACGGGGCAGGACCAGGTCTCACAGGTGAAAGTTTCGTGTCAACCGGCTGCCATCAGGGGCCGGCCGGCCGGCCGGAACCGCGGGACTACCGTCGCTCGACGTGCGACGATCCGCGGCCGCCGTCCTTGGTCTGGTGCTCTCTGTGGGCGCGATCGGCTGTGGATCGTCCGACGACGACGCCGCGGGCGGCGACGCAGGCGGCTCCGAACCGACGCCCGTCCTCGATGCGGCCCTGCGGCGGTCGACCCTGTTCGACGCGCGGCGCGAGATCGGGCTCGCCCTGGCCACCACCGGCGACGTCGACGTCCACCTCGGGACCATCCAGCTGGTCACGCCTCTGTTCGAGACCGTGGCGCCGACCAGCCGCGACGCCACGCTCGTGGCGGGCGACCGGGCGCGGCTGATGCCCCTCCCCTTCGGCACCGCGCGATGCGACGACGCCGACGACAGCCCGCCCGAGATCGCCGCGGTCGTCGACGGGGACGAGGTGCGCGTCCCGGTCGCCCAGCACCCGGCCCACCTGCTGGCCAACCTGCACGACCGCGAGTGCGCCTCGGCTGCCGTGCTCGAGGACGTCGGCCTCGAGCTGAGCGGCGACTGGACGGTCACCGACCCGCACACCGCCGCCGGGCAGCTCACGGCCACCCAACGCACCCCGGGCGTCACCGCCGTCGTCGACGAGGTCCTCGGCAACGTCATCTTCGGCGTCACGACCGAGACCGCCGGCCCGGTCCTCACCGTCGACGACGATCAGCCCACGGCCACCGTCGGGGTGACCGTCTCGGCCGCGCGCTGCGACCCGCACGCGCTGACCGAGTACAAGCGGACCTTCGTCTTCGTGGCCGAGGTCCGCGTCGACGACGGCGACGCGGTCCGCGTCGACGTCACGGCCACGGGCGACGCCCACACGGCCCTGTCGGAGCTGCTCCGATCCTGCATCGCCTGACCCGGCCGCCGTGCCACCGGGCGCTGTGCGGCGAGGGGATCGGTAGCGTGCCCGGCATGGCCTCGCCCGTCGTCGCCGTCGACCCGCTGTTCGACCCGCCCGCAGGCGCGGACGCCATCGTCGAGATGGCCCATCGCTACGGCCGCTACCGGCTCTACGCCGAGCACGAGCGCATCGACATCGACCTCGGTCGGGGCCTGATGCAGCGGCACGACAGCGTGCAGGCGTTCCTGCGCAGCGGCGGCGCCCGGGGCGCGAGCGCCGGCGGCACCGAGGGCACCGACCTGAAGTCGGCCGCCGCCCGCACGAGCTACTTCCGCGAGGAGTACGCCTACGGAACCGAAGCCCACATCGGCGGCGTCGAGGCGTTCCTCCACAACCCGGCTCTGGTCGAGGGCGCGATCGCCGTCCACGGGCGGCCGGTGGTCGAGCCGGCGATCGCCTTCGCCAACCTGATGATCCCGGGCCAGGAGCTGGCGGTCCACACCGACGTGCCCGAGTTCCGGGGCGCCAACCGCAAGGTCCTGCCCCAGTGGCTGCTCGTCGTGATGCACCACTCCGGGCTGTTCGACCCGTGGCGACTGCACATCGCCACCGGCATCGCCTGGTTCCGGGACGGCGACGACGGCGAGCTGCGCTACTGGCCCGACGGGCCCGACGCCGCCCCTGTCGTCCACCGCGTCAGGGCCAACACCGCGCTCGTGCTGGACACCGACAGCGTGTTCCACGGCGTCGACCCTGTGGCCCCGGGCACCGAGCCGCCGGTGGTATCGCCGGGCGCGGGGCTGGTCGCCGACCCGACCGACGCCGCGGCCGGCCGGGACACGTGGACGCTGTCGGACGCCGACGGCTCGCGCGTCGCCACCTACGACTGGGACGAGCTGCGGTTCTCGGTGTCGTGGAAGGCGTACTGCTTCGCCGACGAGGCAGAGCGCTCCGCCTGGCGCGACCACAGCGACGACCTCACCACCGAGGCCGTCGTCGCCCGCCTGGTCGACGACCTCGTGACCCGCGACGTCGTCCCCGCCGACGTCCCCGTCGACCGCCAGCTGGGCCTCGTGATGATCGACGAGTACGTCCGCTACCCGGGCACGCCCACCGCGGCCTGACCGGGCGGCCGTCGCCGTGAGGACGGACGCGTTCTGTCGTCTCTCACCGCGCGATCGCGCGGTGAGAGACGACAGAACCGGGGAACCCGGCGTCAGGCCGCCTCGACGCCCGTCGGGGGGATCGAGGGCTGCAGGGTCGTGGTCTCGTCCGGGGCGGCGGCCACCGCGTCGCCGCCGGCCGGGCGGCGCAGGCCGGTCGCGGTCAGCACCGCGCCCACCAGCACGGCCACCAGCGGCACGACGAGCGCAGCCCGGTAGCCGTCGAGCATGTCGGCGGGCGTCGGGTCGTCGCCGGTCACGACGACGTTGACCGCGGTGACGACGGCCAGCATCAGCGCTCCGCCGAACTGCACCGAGGCGTTGAGCAACCCGCCGGCGAGCCCTTGCTCCTCCTCGGAGAGCTGCTCGGTGGCGGCGATGGTCAGCGGCCCGTAGGCGGCGGCGAAGGCCAGCCCCATGAGGATGAGGCCGGGCACCAGCATCGGGTACGACCAGTCCTCGCCGATGCGCAGGAAGCTGGCGTAGGCGGCGACGCCGAGCAGCATCCCGGCCAGGATCACCCGGACCGTGCCGAACCGCCGCACGAACCACGGGGTCACGGTGGGGGCGAGGATCGTGTCGATGCCGGCGATCAGCAGCGCCAGGCCGGTCTCGAGCGCCGACCAGCCGCGCAGCTCCTGCAGGTACAGCACGACGATGAACTGGAACGCCACGAAGGAGCCGACGAACAGCAGCGCCCCCAGGTTGGCCCGCACCAGCGGCGCGGATCGCAGGACGCCGAGCCGCACCAGCGGCGCGGCCGCCCGCCGCTCGACCGCCACGAACGCGGCCAGCAGCAGCGCGCCGGCGGCCAGCGTGGCTGCGGTCAACGCACCGGCGACGTCGGGCGCCCGCACGACGCCCAGCACGATGAGCAGCATGCCGCCGGTCATCGTGGCGGCGCCGGCGGCGTCGAAGCTGCGCCCGCCCGGCACGGGCACCGCTGCGCCCTCGGTCAGGAACCGGTGGGCCAGGACGAGCAGCACCGAGGCGAGCAGCACCGGGGCGAAGAACACCCACCGCCAGTCCACCGTCGTGAGCAGCCCGCCGGCCACCATCCCGAGCGTGAACCCGCCGGCACCGACGCCGCCGTAGACGAGCAGCGCCCGGTTCCTGATCTCGCCCGGAGCGAACGAGGTCGTGATGATCGACAGGCTGGCCGGGGTGAGGAACCCGGCGGCGACGCCCGTCACGAAGCGGGCGACGATGAGCATCCACCCGTCGGTGGCCAGGCCACCGAGGCCCGAGAAGCCGATGAACACGGTGAGCCACAGCAGGAACATGCGGCGACGCCCGAACAGGTCGGCCGCCCGCCCGCCGAGCAGGACGAACCCGCCGTAGCCGAGGACGTAGGCGCTGACGACCCACTGGAGGGCCGAGGTGGACAGGCCGAGGTCGGCCCGCATCGACGGCAGGGCCACCCCCATCATCGAGACGTCGAGGCCCTCGAGGAACACCGTGCCGCACAGCACGAGCAGCACGGCCCAGGCGTGCCCCGTCATCCGGGCGAACGGCGTCGTGGCGGCGGGAGTGGGGTCGTCAGTGGTGGTGGTCGTGGCGCTCATCCGTCGACCTCCTCCACGAACTCCTCCAGGCGGGCCGCGTGCGGTGACCGGACCGTGGCGTCGTACCAGTGCGGGTACGAGACGTAGACGACCTCGCTGTCCTCGATCGCCCGGTAGACGACGGGCGTGTCGGGCGAGAGGTAGATCACCTCGCCCGGCCCCGCGACGGTGGACTCGCCGCCGCTGTCGACTGCGAACGAGCCGCGGGTCACGACCAGGGCCTCGTCGTAGCTCATGATCCACTCGTTGCTCTCGCCGGCGGCGTAGCGGGCGAAGCCGACGGTCATGGCCGCGCCGGCGGATCCGTCGACGGCGTCGGCCAGGCGCAGCTGCTGGTCGCCGCGCCGGTACCACCGCAGGTCGGGGTCGTCGCTCGTCACCTTCAGGACTCCGGGACCTCGCATGGCTCTCCCTCTCGGACTCGTCAGCTCGTGGGCGCCGCCGCCACGAATTCTGTATCGACTGATACAGAAAACCTCGCGCCCCGCAGCCGCCGAGTCAACGGATAAACTACCGATCGCTACAGAAAGGTGCTGCCCATGCCCCGGGGCCGTCCCCGCGAGTTCGATCGGGACCAGGCGTTGCGTGATGCGCTGTGTGTCTTCTGGGACCGGGGTTACCAGGGCGCATCGATCAGCGCGCTGACCGCGGCGATGGGCATCGGCGCCCCCAGCCTGTACGCGGCGTTCGGTTCCAAGGCCAAGCTTTTCCAGGAGGCCTCCGACCTCTACCTGGCCGAGGACGCCGGCGAGCCCACCAGGCTCCTCGCCTCGGGCGAGACGGCGCGGGCCTCGGTCGAGGCCATGCTGCGGTCGAACGCCGACCTGTTCACCCGCACAGGCGAGCCGGCCGGCTGCATGCTGACCCGGGCGGTGTCGACCTGCCCCGAGGACGACGCCGAGATCCAGGAGTACCTCGACGCCAGCGTCGAGCAGCGCATCCGCGACATCGAGGTGCGGCTCGAACGTGGGGCGGCCGACGGCGAGTCGCTCCCCTGCCTCGAGGTGCGGGCCCTGGCCGAGTTCTTCGACGTGGTGGTCGAGGGCATGGCGGTGCGGTCGATCGAGGGAGCCTCGCGCCAGAGCCTGCACCGCATCGTCGACCTGACCATGCGCGTCTGGGACGCCGACTGAGGCGCGAGTCGCGAATCGCGATTCCACCACTCGCGAGCGCTGGCCACACTCGTGACCATGACCGTCCCCGCGCCCGTGAACCTGACCGAGGCCCTCGCCTCGTTCACCGACACCTACAGCCCGCGCATCGTCACCCGGGTCAACGACTACGACGTCCGCATCGCGCACGCCCTCGGCGACCACGTGTGGCACGTCCACGACGACACCGACGAGTTCTTCCTCGTCCTCGACGGGCGGTTCGACGTCGCCCTGCGCGATCCCGACGGCGGCGAGCGCACCGTCGAGCTGCACCAGGGCGACGTGTTCGTCGTCCCCCGCGGCACCGAGCACCGGCCCACCTCGCCCGGCGGCTCGATCCTGATGTTCGAGCCGTCCGGCACGTCGTCCACGGGCGACCGCCACGAGGGCGTGCTCCCCGACCACGTGGACAGCACGGTCGGCCAGACCCTCTGAGCCGACCGCGCCCGGCGCCCGCTCCCTCCGGGCATGCTTGGGTCCGAGCGGACGGAGGGGAAACCATGCGCATCGGCATCAACGCCTCGAACCTGGTCGTCGCAGGCGCGACCGTCGACGACTACGTGGCCCACGCGGTCGCCGCCGAGCAGGACGGCTTCTCGTCGTGGTGGATGGCGCAGCTCGCCGCGCCCGACGCCCTCACCGTGCTCGGCGCGGTCGGGCGGGGCACGTCCACCATCGAGCTCGGCACCGCGGTGGTGCCGACGTGGTTCCGCCACCCGCTGATGCTGGCGGCACAGGCGCTGACCACACAGGAGATGGCCGGCGGCCGCCTGGCGCTCGGCATCGGCCTGGCCCACAAGGCGCCGATCGAGGAGACGCTCCGCGTCCCGTTCGCCCGCCCGGCGGCGCACATGTCCGAGTACCTGTCGGTGCTGCTCCCGGCGCTGGCGGACCGGAAGGTGGACTTCGCCGGCGACATCTGGTCGGGCGTCACCGACGGCATCGGGGGCGCCCCCGGCGTCACGGCCCCACCGGTCCTGGTGGCCGCCATGGGGCCGCGGATGCTCGCGCTGGCCGGCGGCCGGACCGACGGCGCGGTGCTGTGGCTCAGCGGGCCGCGCACCATCGACGAGTACCTCCGCCCGGCCCTCGAGGCCGCGGCCGCCGAGGCGGGGCGCGCCGGGCCGCGCATCGTGGCCAGCGTCCCGTTGTGCGTCACCGACGAGCCCGAGCAGGTGCGCGGGCTCATCGACGCCCTGCTGGCGGGGTACAACGACCTGCCGTCCTACCGCGGTGTGATGGACCGCGAGGGCGTCGACGGGCCGGCGGGCGTGTCGATCGTGGGGAACGAGGACGAGGTGCGGGCCGCGGTGGGGCGATTCGCCGACGCCGGGACCACCGACTTCGTGCCCGTCGAGGTCGGGACCAATCCCGACGAGTCGGCCCGCACCCGGGCGCTGCTCGTCGACCTCGCCGCGGGTGGATGACCGGAGCGGTCAGCCCTTGACCGCGCCGTCGACGCTCACGCCCCGCAGGAACAGGCGCTGGAACACGAGGAACAGGGCGATGGGCAGCGCCAGCGAGATCAGCATGGCCGCCAGGAACACGTCGAGCTCGACGGTGTCGCGGATGATCGGCAGGCGCACCGACAGCGGCTGGATCTCGGGGTTCGGCAGCACGACCAGCGGCCAGAGGTAGTCCTTCCAGGCGTTGAGCATCGCCAGCAGCGACACCACGCCGAGGATCGGCCGGGACAGCGGCAGGGCCACGTAGAACAGCTGGCGGAACGGGCCGGCGCCGTCGACCTGGGCCGCCTCGAAGACGTCGCGGGGCAGCCCGTCCATGAACCTCTTCACCAGCAGCACGTTGAAGGCGTTGGCGCCCGCCGGCAGCCACACCGCCCAGTACGAGTCGACGAGCGAGGTGCCGAACAGCGGCAGGTCGAGCACGGTCAGGAACAGCGGGACGAGCACGACGATGCCGGGGATGAACAGCGTGGCCAGCACCGCGGCGGTCACGACCTTGGCGTAGGGCGGCCGCAGCACCGACAGCACGAAGCCGCCGGTCGTGGCCACGACGAGCTGCACGACCCACGAGCCGAGCGCCACCCACAGCGTGTTCCCGAAGTACTTGCTCACCTCGACCTTGGTCCAGGCGTCGGAGAGGTTGGTCCAGTCGACGCCGCTCGGCCACAGCGCGAACGGCGTCTGCAGCGTGTCCTGCGTCGTGCTCGTGGCGGCCTTGGCCAGGAACAGGATCGGCCCGACGCCGGCGACGAGCAGCAGCACGAACGCCACCGTGTCCGCGCCGCGCATCGACCACCGCAGGTGCGGCTTGCGCCAGTCGTGGTGGGACAGGACGCCGCGCTCACCCCCGTCCCCGACGTCCGCCACCCGACGGCGCCGGCGCCGCCGGCCGCGGGACGCGCCCCCGTCCGGCGCGGCGGGGGCCTCGGCCTCCTCGTCGACCAGGGGGACGAGCTCGTCGGTGTCCAGCGAGGTCACGTCGTGCTCCAGGAGCGGGTGGCGCGGAAGTACACGGCCGACAACACGGCCAGGAACAGCGCCAGCAGCAGCGACAGCGCGGTCGCCGCGCCGTAGTCGCCGAAGCGGAAGGCGTAGTCGTAGATCTGGACGAGGATCGTCGTGGTGGCGTTCTGCGGCCCGCCCCCGGTCATCAGGAACGGCTCGGTGAACACCTGGAACGTGGCGATGATCTGGAGGATCAGCGTGATGAGCAGGATGTGGCGCATCTGCGGCAGCGTGACGTGCCAGATCTTGCGCCAGAGGCCGGCGCCGTCCACCTCGGCCGCGTCGTACAGCTCGGACCGGATGCCGGTCAGGGCGGCCAGGTAGATGATGACGGTGGCCCCGGCGTTGGCCCACGTCGCCTGCAGGACGAGCGACGGCATCGCCCACCCGGTGTCCTGGATCCACGGGTAGGGCCCCAGGTTCGCCCATCCGAGCATGGTGTTGAACACGCCGGTGGGGCTGGCGTCGTAGAAGAACCGCCACAGCAGCACGGCCACCACGGGCGGGATCACGACGGGGAGGTAGGCCAGCACGCTGAACGCGGCCTTGCCCCGCCGCAGCTCGCTCATCAGCACCGCCAGCACCAGCGGGATCGGGTACCCGAAGATCAGGGCGAGGACCGTGAAGTACGCGGTGTTGCGGACCGAGGTCCAAAAGCGCGGGTCCTCCAGCACCGTGCGGAAGTTCTCGAGCCCGACCCATTCGGGCGCGGTGACCAGGTTCGTCTGCTGGAAGCTCATCACGACCGCCCGCCCGATCGGGTACCAGGCGAAGTAGGCGAAGACGACGAGCAGCGGCAGCAGCAGGACGAGCGTGCTCAGCCCTCCGCCGCGTACCCACCTCGTCACTGCGTTCACCGGTCCTCCCCTCGCGGAGCAGTTCCAGCCGTCACCACTCGGGGCCCGGGCCGAGGCCGCGGCCGCAGGCCCCGAGGGTGACAGCGAGCTGCGTCAGCCGGATTCCACCATCGAGCTGACGTTGTCGTTGGCCGCCTCGAGCAGGGCGTCGATGTCGGCGTTCTGGTCGGTCAGGACCGCCTGCACGACCGTGTCCAGCTCGGCGTACACCTCCTGGGCGGACACCGGCGGCTCGGCGACGAGCTGCTGGTCGAGGATGCCGTCCTTGAAGTGCATCATCTGGTCGAGCGGGACGTTCACGAGGTCGGCGACCCAACCGTCCGACTCGGCGAGCTGCTCGGCGTTGAACAGCGGCAGCGTCGGCGTGCCCAGCGGACCGTCGCTGGCCACGAGCGCCTCGGCATCGGCGATGGCGGCCTCCTCGTCGGTGAGCTTCGACAGGTAGAAGAAGTCGATCCACTTCACCGCGGCCGACCGCTCGGCGGCCGACGAGTCGGGGCGGACGCCCACGATCGTGCCCCCGCCGAGCACCCCGGCGTCATCGCCGTCGAGCGGCACCGTCGCCAGCCCGTAGGAGGCGGGATCGACGCTGTTCTCGGTGACGAGGCTGTTGTAGACGTCCGATCCGCTGATGTACATGCCGGCCTGCCCGGCCGCGAACGCCTGGTTCACCCCGCCCCAGTCGAACAGGAAGTTGTCGCCCATCGAGTCGTCCTCCCAGCGCATGGCCTGGAGGAGTTCGAGGGCTTCCTTGACCGCGGGGTCGTCGAGCGTGGCGGTGACGTCGTCACCCTCGCCGTCCTCGACCCGGCCGCCCATGGCGTTGACGACCGACGTGAGAGCCCAGCCGCCCGTGCTGTCCTGGGTCATCTGGATGTAGCCGGCCTGGCCGGTGGCGTCGGAGATGGCCTTGGCGTACTCGCGCACCTCGTCCCACGACGTCGGCGGCTCGTCGGGGTCGAGCCCGGCCGCCTCGAACATGGCCCGGTTGTAGTGCAGGCCCATGCCGTACGCCGCGGTCGGGACGGCGTAGATCTTGTCGTCCTCCTCGACGGCCTGCAGGACGTCGGGGTTGAACTCCTCCGCGTACGGCAGCTCGTCGAACTCGGCCGTGATGTCCTGCAGCTGGCCGCGCTCGATCAGGGTCGGCCCGTAGGTGAACGGGATCTCGAAGGTGGTCGGCAGCGTGTTGCCCGCGAGCTGCGAGCCGAACGTCGTGACGTCCCACTCCCACTCCTGCGGGTCGATGGTGATGTTCGGGTTGGCCGCCTCGAACTCGTCCACCCGGGTCATGAACGCCTCCCGGGTCTCGGGCTCGGTCTCGGGCGGCAGGTTGCTGACGCTGATCGTCACCTCCTCGTCGCTGGTGGCGGCGGCATCGCCGCCCCCTCCGTCGTCGTCGTCGCCACAGGCGGCCACGAGGCCAAGGGCCAGCGCGACCACCAGCGCCGCGCCGATGCGCGTGCGGGTGCTCCTCATGTCGTGCTCCGTTCTCGGGATGCCGCCGGTGGCGGCGATGTCGGGTTGCTGTCGGTGAGTCCGTCGGTGTGGTCGGTGTCGTTGGTGTCGTCGGTGGTCCGGATGTCGGGGGGCGCGTCCGTGCTGCTCGCTGCCCCCGTGCTGCTCGACGCGGCCGGACGCAGGCGCAGCCAGGCGGCGACGTCGACGGGCAGGCGACCGCTGTCGGCGAGCGGTGCGCTGGCCAGCAGCACCGCGTCGTGCGGCGGGAGATCGACGGGGCCGTCGGACAGGTTGGCCACGCAGGCGAAGCCGTCGCCCCGGGCGAAGGCGAGGACGCGCCGGTCGCCGTCGAGCCACCGCAGTGGCGCGGCGCCGGGGCCGTCGGCCCCGCGGCGGATCCGGAGCGCGGCCCGGTAGAGCTCGAGGGTCGAGGCGGCGTCGCCGGTCTGCGCCTCGACGGTCAGGGCGTCCCAGTCCGCCGGCTGGGGCAGCCACGGCACCGCCCGCGCGCCGTCGGGGCTGAACCCGAACGGGGCGGCGGTGCCCGACCACGGGATCGGCACCCGTGCCCCGTCGCGGCCGGGATCCACGCCCCCCGAGCGGAAGTGCATCGGGTCCTGGATCAGGTGGGGCTCGATGTCCTCGACCTCGGGCAGCCCGAGCTCCTCGCCCTGGTACACGTAGACGGACCCGGGCAGCGCCATCCCCAGCAGGGCGGCCGCCCGGGCCCGCCGCCGCCCGAGTGCGAGGTCGGTCGGGGTACCGGCCCGCTTGGCGGCGAACGAGAACGACGTGTCGGCCCGCCCGTAGCGGGTGACGGGCCGGGTCACGTCGTGGTTCGAGATCACCCACGTGGCGGGGGCGCCGACCTCGGCGTGGGTGGCGAGCGTCGTGTCGATGCTGCGACGCAGGCGGTCGGGGTCCCACGGGCAGGCGAGGAAGTCGAGGTTGAACGCCGTGTGCAGCTCGGTGGGCCGGAGGTACAGCTTGAGGCGCTCGCTGTCGGGCATCCACACCTCGCCGACGAGCAGCCGCGGCTCGTCGTAGCCGTCGGCCACCCGGCGCCACGAGGCGTAGATGTCGTGCAGCTCGCTGCGGTCGATGTAGGGGTGCTCGCCCGGCGGGTAGGCGCTGGTCGGCGGCGCGCCCGAGCTGGGCGCCGCCCCGGGGCCGATGTCGGGGAGCGCGGGGTCCTTGGCGACGAGCACCGCCGAGTCGATGCGGACGCCGGCCACGCCGCGGTCGAACCAGAACCGCAGCACGTCCTCGTGCTCGCGGCGGACGTCGGGGTGGGTCCAGTTGAGGTCGGGCTGCTCGGGCGTGAACAGGTGGAGGTACCACTCGCCCGACGTGCCGTCGTCGGACTTCGTGCGGGTCCAGGGGACGCCGGCGAACTCGGACACCCAGTCGTTCGGGGGCTCGTCCCCTCCAGGCCCGCGCCCCGGCCGGAACCAGAACCGGGCCCGCTCGGGCGACCCCGGCCCGGCGGCCAGCGCGGCCTGGAACCACGGGTGCTGGTCGGACACGTGGTTGGGCACGACGTCGACGATCGTGCGGATGCCCATGGCCGCCGCCTCGGCGATGAGCTGCTCGGCCTCGGCCAGGGCGCCGTAGGCCGGGTCGATGGAGCGGTAGTCGGCCACGTCGTAGCCACCGTCGGCCCCGGGGGAGGGGTACCAGGGCGTGAACCAGACGGCGTCGATGCCGAGGTCGCGCAGGTACGGGAGCCGCTGGCGCACGCCGGCCAGATCGCCGACGCCGTCGCCCGACCCGTCGCTGAAGCTGCGGACGTACACCTGGTAGATGGCCGCGGTGCGCCACCACTCGCTGTGCCCTGCGTCACTCCCCCTCACGGCGGCGCACGGTAAGCGCGTCGAGCATTCTTTGCAAGACTTGAACTAGATAACGCAGGAAGTCGATATCAACTCGTAACGCGGCGCGTGACTCGATGAGAACGCTCTCACGGCCGCCTCCGGTCCTCGCCGCTCGCCGACGTTGTCGGCGCCACGCCCTCGGCGAGGCAATGGGTTCCGCCCGACCGAGGGCGAGGCAATCGGTTCCACATCCGGAACCCACGCCTCATCCCCCCGGACACGGAACGCATCGCCTCGCCACCCCCACCCCACGCCGAGGCAATGGGTTCCGCCCGACCGAGGACGAGGCAATCGGTTCCACATCCGGAACCCACACCTCATCCCCCCGGACACGGAACCGCATCGCCTCGCCCACCCCCACCCCACGCCGAGGCAATGGGTTCCGCCACGAGCGACGCAGGCGGCGGAGGCAGGCAGGCAGGCCGCCGCGACCGCCCGAAACGAGGCGTCAGCTGCGGGCGGCCGGCACCGGGCCGGTCGAGCCACGCACCACCAGCTCGGGCTCGAAGAGCAGCTCGTCGGGGCCGACGTCGACGCCGGCGATGAGGCCCGCGAGCAGGTCGACCGCAGCCCGGCCCATCGCCTCGATCGGTTGGCGAACCGTGGTGAGCGGCGGCTCGGTGCAGTTCATGAACGCCGAGTCGTCGTAGCCGACCACCGACAGGTCCGTCGGGACCGACAGCCCGGCACGCTTGGTCGCCCGGATGGCGCCGAGCGCCGTCGGGTCGCTGCCGCACACGACACCCGTGATGCCCCGGGACAGCAGCCGCGCCGCCGCCGCCTGGCCGCCCTCGAGCGAGTGCCGGGTGAACTCGACCTGGTCGCGGCCGAGCTCGAGACCGGCGCCCTCGAGGGTCCGCCGTGCGGCCTCGAGGCGCCGGAGCGACGGCACGTGGTCGTCGGGGCCGAGGATCAGCCCGATCCGGGTGTGCCCGAGCGAGATGAGGTGCCGGCACGCCTGGTCGGCGGCCACCGCGTCGTCGCAGGACACACGGGGGAACGGCAGCTCGTCGATGCCGGCGTTGACGAGCACCGTGGGCAGCTTGCGGTCGATGAGGCCCTGGTAGTGCTCGTGCGCCCCGTTCTTCCCGCTGTAGTTGCCGCCCGCGAACAGCACGCCCGAGACGTGCTGCTCGAACAGCAGCTCGACGTAGTCGGCCTCGGACAGGCCGGCCGTGTGCGTGCACAGCACCGGCGTGAGGCCCTGCTGGGCCAGCGAGCCGCCGACCACGTCGGCGAAGGCCGGGAAGATGGGGTTCTGCAGCTCGGGCAGCACGAGGCCCACCAGGCGGGCCCGCTCGCCCCGCAGCTTGGTCGGACGCTCGTAGCCGAGCACGTCGAGGGCGGTGAGCACGGCTTTCCGCGTGGCCTCGGAAACGCCGGGCCGCCCGTTGAGCACCCGGCTGACGGTCGCCTCGCTGACGCCGACCTTCTCCGCTACATCGGTGAGCCTGCCAACCATGGCGCAAGCATACGCAAGGGGATGCAAGACAACGCAAGAGCCTTGCAATCACGTCGCCGGCCGCTCTGGGCCGCCCATCGGCCCAGCCACCCCTCCCGCCAGTCGGCCGTGCGGCGTGACGACTCGGTGCCATCTCCGTGACAGACGCGCCCGACCTGTTGCCGCTCCGTGAGGCCGGAAGTACCGTCCGCGTTGGTATCCCGCCAGTTCAGTTGCCTCTCCCCGCAGGAGGAGACATGGACGTCGGAAGCTTCATCGCCGCACTGGCACTCGGGCTCGTCGCCGGAGCCATCGGTCGGGCGCTCGTCCCCAACGATGCCTTCCAGCACATGGTGGGCTGGCGCTCGTGGGCGGTGTCGACCGTGCTCGGGCTGGCCGGCGCCGTCGTCGGCTACTGGATCTTCGCCGCGCTGTTCAACATCGGCGACGAGGACAAGTTCGACTGGGGCGGCATCATCGGCGCCATCATCGGGGCGATCATCGTCGTCGCCGTGGCGTCGGCGATCCTCCGCCGCACGACCCACCGCCAGCACCTGACCTGACGGGAGGACACGCGGGGGCCGCCGCCCGGACCACGGCGGCCCCCGCGGTGTCCGCCCTCTGATGGGCAGCCGTCACCCGGCGTCGGCCTCCTCCACGCGGTCGACGACGACCTGCACCAAGCGCTCGGCCTCGTCGGTGTCGAAGGGCGAGCCGTCCGACAGGAACACGGCCGTGACGCCGGCGCGCCCCACCCGGACGAAGGTCGAGTCGAGGTAGACCGCGGACTCGGCGCCGCGATACCCGTACGGGACGGTCACCCGGAAGGTGAGCGACTCGTCACCGAGACCCTCGAAGGAGGTCGTGTCGACCGTCGGGTCTCCGACCTCGAGGCCGTCGGGCACGTCCTCGGCCAGGAGGTTCTGGGCGATCAACGACTGCATCGAGTCGCTCAGACACCCGGGGGCCGCGTCGTCGGACATGATCTCCATCGTGCGTCTCGCCTCGCCCGGCGCCGCGGTCAGCGTGACGCGCACGTCCACCTCCTGGCCCGTGGGCGACGTGAACGTGGGGGAGTTCGCGCTCGGGTTGTCGCGGTCGAGCTCGGCCTCGTCGATCCCGAGGCACTCCGCGAGCGACGCCGACATGTCGTCGTCATCCGACTCGGGCTCGGGCGGGTCCTCGTCCCATCCGGGCGGGAAATCGTCGAGGGTGAGCACCGCCTCGCGCGCGGTCGCCTCGTCGGCCGCGCGGTCGCGATCGTCTGCCGCCTCGCTCGTGGCGGGCTCGGTCGCCGCCGTGCCCGGGAACGACGAGCCGTCGCCGTCCGCGCTCTCGGCGCACGCACCGAGGCTGACAGCCGCCACCGCTACCAGACAGGCGGAACGCGCTGCGCCCATGCCCGTCTCTCCTTCCGCCGATGACCGCGAGGGTAACCACGCGGCGGCACGGACGGAAGGGCGCGCTACCGGAACGGGCCGCGCACCTCGTAGGTGCCCGACGACATACGAGCCCGAAGCCCGAACTTGCGACAGCTCCGCGGGCAGGGCCGACGCTGACGTCGCACGTTCGGTCGCAGGAAGGCGCGACCGAACGTGCGACCGTGGTCATCGGCTCAGGCGCTGATAGGTGCGCACGGCGAGCGGCAGCGTGACGGCGGTGATCAGCAGGGGCCAGACGACCGCCATCTCCACGGCGTGGTCGACCACCCAACCCTCGCCGCCGACACCGGGGTTGCCGAACAGGTCCCGGGTGGCGGTGACCGTCGCCGAGATCGGGTTCCACGCCGCCACCTTGCCCAGCCAGTGGGGCATGAGCGACGGGTCGATGAACGCGCTCGACAGCATGGTCAGCGGGTACAACAGCCCGAAGATCGAGTTGGCCATCTCGGGGCTCTTGGCCCGCAGCCCGAAGATGATGCCGACCCACAGGAACGCCAGTCGCAGCAGGAGCAGCAGCCCGAAGGCGCTCGCCGTCTCGACCGGCGAGCCGTGCCAGCGCCAGCCGACGGCCAGCCCGCACACCACCACGAGCAGGAGGCTGGCGGCCGAGTAGAGCATCCCCGACGCGCAGCGCCCGACGACCACCGCCGAGGGCGCCATCGGCATCGACCGGAAGCGGTCGGTCACGCCCTTGGCCGAGTCGGCCTGCACGGCGGCCAGCGTCTCGCCGATTCCGAACGCCATGGTCTGGGCGAAGATCCCGGGCATCAGGAACTCGCGGTAGCTGCCGCCGCCGGGCACGATGATCCCGCTGCCGAAGACATAGGCGAACAGCAGCACCGAGACGACGGGGTAGATCAGGCCCCACACGATGAGCTGGGGCTCGCGGACCCACTGGGCGACGTCGCGGCCGGCGACGAGCCAGCCGTCCCGCAGGGCCCACGCCAGGCGGGCGAGCGGTCCGTCGGCCTCGGTGTCGAGGTCGGCGGCGAGACCGCGGGGATCGAGGGTCGCGGTGCTCACGCCGCCACCTCCGATGTCTGGGCGTCGGCCGGCGCGTCGGCCCCGGTGCCCTCCGACCGGGTCCGCCGGCCGGTCAGCTCGAGGAACACGTCGTCCAGCGTGGGCCGGCGGAGGCCGATGTCGTCGACGACCACGCCCGCATCGGACAGGGCCCGCACCACCTCGGTGAGCGAGGTGACGCGGTGGGCCACCGGGACACTGACCCGGCGCGACTCGTCCTCGCGGCGTCGCCTCTGCCCCCGTGGCGCGGCCGACGATGTCGACCACGGTGGCGAGGTCCTCGCCCTCGGGCACCAGGACGTCGAGGCGGTCGCCGCCGATCTGGGCCTTCAGCTCGGCCGACGTGCCCTCGGCGATCTTCCGGCCCGTGTCGATGACGACGACCTTGTCGGCCAGCTGATCGGCCTCGTCGAGGTACTGGGTGGTGAGGAGCACCGTGGTGCCGCCCGCGACGAGCTCGCGGATGGCGGACCACACCTCGTTGCGGTTGCGGGGGTCGAGCCCCGTCGTGGGCTCGTCGAGGAAGAGCACAGCGGGGCGCCAGGATCAGCGTCACCGCCAGGTCGAGCCGTCGCCGCATGCCCCCCGAGTAGTGCTTGACCGCCCTGCCGGCGGCGTCGGTCAGCCCCAGCCGGGCGAGGAGCTCATCGGCCCGCCGCTCGGCCGGCCGGCCCGACGGCGCGTTCCTGGCAGCCCAGCGATGCATCATGAGCACGGTGACAGCAACAGCTGGGGTGGACGGGTCGTGAGCACGCGTGGCGCGGGGTGGTTCCCCGACCCGGTCGGCCGAGGAGAGCACCGGTGGTGGGACGGGCACCGCTGGACCGACGTGGTGTCCCTCGGCGGCGAGGAGCGCACCGATCCCCGACCGCCGCCGCTCGGCACCCCCGCGGGCGAGGCAACCGGGTGGTACGCCCCGACCGGGCCGGCCGACCGGCCGACCGGGCCGGCAGGAACCGGGCCGGCGACGGGCGACGCACGACCCGGGTCCACCGGCGAGCGCCCACCCGGCGCAGGCCGGTCCACCGCGTGGCTGAAGGCCGCGGCGGTGGTGGCCGTGGCCGGGATCGTGGGCGTCGCCGTCGGGGCCGCCACCGGCGCCGCCAGCGACGGCCCCGACTACGCCGCTGCGCTGGCCACCGACCTCGAGGCCCGGTCACGGGGGCTGCTGACCGCGGACGAGGCCGTGTGCGTCGCCGACGGGATGGTGGCGCAGTTCGGCGAGGACCGCCTCCAGGGCCTCGAGCTCATCGGCGAGCCCGACCAGCCGTGGCCGCTGGCCGACCTGTCCGACGCCGACGAGCGCACCTTCGCCACGCTGTCCTACGACTGCGTCGAGCAGCAGCACCTCGTCGACCACCTGGTCGACAGCTGGTTCCCGGTGCGCGGGCGCACGATCGACGACCGTCGGTGCCTGTCGCAGGGCTACGTGAACGCGCTGCCCGGGACGCGGATGCGCGAGATCCTCGTCGCCCTGTACACCGACGAGGCGTACGAGGTCGACGACCTGCTCACCGACGAGGAGCTCGCCGACGTGTCCGGCATCGCCCTGGAGTGCGGGCTGTGAGCGCGACGCCGTCCTCCGCCGTGCGCGCCGGCGTCGCCGTGGCCGCGGTGGCGGTCGCCGTTGGGGGCTTCGTCCTCGGCCGGGGCCTGACCGCGCACGAGCCGATCGCCCGCAACGAGCGTCCGGCCGTCGACGGCGATCGGGTCCAGCAGATCCTCGCCGAGGGGCTCTACGAGAACCACGAGGGCGCCATCACGCAGGACGAGGCCGACTGCGCCGGAGGGGCCACGGTCGACGCCATCGGCCCCCAGCGGATCGTCGACCTGGGCCTCGGCGGCATCAACCCGTACGGCGGCTTCTCCTACGCGGAGCTGACCGTGGACGAGGAGCCGGCGTTCCTCGCCGGGTTCCTCGGATGCATCCCCGACGAGCGCATGGCCGCCTACCGCACGAGCATCCTCGTGCAGAACATCGGGCTCGACCGCGACAGCGCGGCCTGCATCGCCGATGCCGAGCTGGCGGCCGTCGGCGCGGCGCGGCTGCGCGAGCTGCTGGTCGCCGCGACGCGGCATCCCGATGCCACGCTCGCCATCGTGGCCCAGCCCGACGAGTTCGACGCGCTGGTCGACATCACCGCGACCTGCGGCGTGGCGGACCAGGTGCACACGACGGCGGTCGTGTAGTCCGGCCCCGTCGACCGCCCCTCGAGCCGGTGGAGCAGGGCGACCCGGCGACGCCGGGGACGGCCGGGGGGTGGTCCACGGGTCCGGCCGGCGCGATCATGAACGTCGACATCCGCTCGCCGCCGATCACCGGTCGCCGCGAGGCGACCCGAGGAGGTCGCCATGAACGGTCAGCGTGCCCGGCTCGCCACCCGCCGGTTCGATCGTGCGACCACGATCCCGCCTGCGGCCCCGCCGACCCCCGAGCGACCCGGGCGCGGTCGGAGGCGCCCCCCGAACCCCGGACGCAGCAGCCCGGAGAGCTCTCCACCCGCTGGGCCGGCGCCATCGGCATCGGGTGGCCGCTGGCGATCATCGTGGCGATGGCGTTGGAGCCGGAACCGGCCGATCCCGCCGCCGCGCCCTCGGTGCTCGTCGAGCTCGCCTCGCTCGCGCTCTTCCTCACCCTGGTGGGGACCGCGATCGCCGCCGGGGTCCGCCACCGCGCCGCCGCGGTGGGTGGCGTGGTGACCGGCCTGCTCACCGCCGCGTTCTCGATCACCTGCCCGGCCTCGGGTCACCATGTGATCGGGCTGTGGTGGTTCGCGCAGATGGGCATCGTGACCGCGATGCTGGCGGTCAGCGCGGCCGCGTTGGTGCACGCCCGCCGCTGACCCGGGCGGCCCCCGACCACGGGCCGAGCGGACGGCTCGACCAGCAGGTCAGATGCGCTCGATCGCTCCGCCGTCGAACAGTGGCGCCATGTCCTGATCGTCGACGTCGGCCTGCATCTCGGCGTCGGACGGACGGGCGAGGTCGCCCTCGGCGATGTCGAGCACCCGGGCCATGACGTGGGCATCGCTGGTGGTGTTCAGGAACACCTGCGGGTTGCCGAGCACCCACTGCACCGCTCGGGCCGAGGGGCGCCTCCTCGGTGAGCGGCTCGTACCAGGCGAACCGCCGCTGCTCGTCGTCGTCCCGCCACCGGCGCCGCGACACACCCTTGATGGTCTGCACGGCCACCTCGTTGGCGGCGCACACGCCCAGCAGCTCCTCGACGTCGTCCCGGTAGTCGGCGTCGGTCAGCGCCACGTAGCTGTACGGCAGCAGGACCGAGGCGAACGGGAAGCGCTCGAGGCTGCGCAGGTGCATGCGGGCGATGCGCACGCCGTGCCCGGTGACGCCGATGTGGCGGACGAGGCCCTCGTCCCGCGCCCGCGCCAGCGCCTCCACCGCCCCGCCGGGCCCGTGGGCGGTCTCCCACTCGTCGGGCTCGACCAGGTTGTGGAGCTGGATGAGGTCGACCTGGTCGACCTGCAGTCGCTCGAGCGACCGCTCGAGATCGGCCCTGGCCCGGGCGCCGGTGCGCCCGTCGGTCTTGGTGGCGAGGAAGAAGTCGTGTCGATGGTCCGCCATCCACGGCCCGATGCGCAGCTCGGAGTCGCCGTAGCTGGCGGCGGTGTCGATGTGGTTGACGCCGTGGCGGAGCAGGTTCGCCAGGACCTCGTCGGCCCGGTCCTGGCGCATCGACGCCAATCCGGCGGCGCCGAAGATGACGCGGCTGCTCTCGTGTCCGGTGCGGCCGAACGGTGCGGTCGGGATCATGGCGGCCCTCCTCCGCGTGCGTGCGATCGAGGCTACGGCCCGACGGGCCGCGCCGTGGTTCGTGTGCGAGGGGCGCTCCGCCGGCGCGTCTTCGCTGTCACACCCGCCCGGTAGTGTCTGCCCCGCTCGGTTCGATGCCGACCGGTCAAACGGCGTCCTCCCCGTGATCCACCGCACCGGAGGCCGCCATGTCCGCCGAGATCCTTCCGTTCCCCGACCCGCGCTCCCCGCGGCTTCGCCCGCGTCCACGCCCACCGGGTCCGTTCCGAGACCGCCACCCGTCCGCCGGCGGCGGCCGCTCTCCCGACCGGCCGCTGCGCGCCGTGCCTCGCCCCGACGCGCCGCCGCGACGCGTGCCCGACGGCACCCACCACGCCGCCGCCCTGGGGCCGCCCAGCACCGAGGATCTGCCGCCGTGCGCGTGATCACCGCCGGTCCCGACGGGCCGCGGGCGCACCCGCGGTCGGTCCGGCCGAGGGCGTCAGCGGAACGCCGGCATCACCCGTTCGGCCACGATCTCGAGCCCCTCGGTGTTCGGGCAGCTCGAAGTGCCACGGCAGGAAGCTGGTCACGCCCAGCTCGACGTACTGGCCGATCTTGTCGATCACCTGCTGCGGCGTGCCCGCCAGGTTGCCCGCCTGCCAGCTGTCGAACGGCTCGCCGTTGACCCGGTCACCCGCGACCGCCCGCACCTCGGCCTCGGTCTCGCGCACGAGGATGTTCGGCGTCCAGGTCTTCTCGATGTCGTCGTAGTCGCGGCCGACGGCGTCGCAGTGGCGCCGCAGCACGTCGCACTTGTGCGCGAACTCCTCGGGGTTGCCGCCGAAGTTCGACCGGTCGGCGAGCCGGGCCACCACCCGCAGCGTGAGCTGCTCGCCGCTGCCCCCGATGAGGATCGGCGGGTGGGGCTGCTGCAGCGGCTTCGGATCGCACTGCGCACCGTCGAGCTGGAAGTGCGCGCCGTCGTACGACGTGTCCGGCTCGGTCCACATCGACCGCACGATCTCCACGGTCTCGGCCAGCACGGCGATGCGGTCCTTGGCCGGCAGGAAGTCGTAGCCGTAGCCCCGGAACTCGTGGTCGTACCACCCGGCGCCGATCCCCCAGTCGAGGCGGCCGCCGCTGATCACGTCGATGTTCGACGTGATCTTCGCCAGCAGCCCCGGGTTCCGGTACGGCGCGCACCCGACCATCTGGCCCAGGCGCACGCGCGACGTGCGCTGGCTGAGGGCGGCGAGCGTGGTCCAGCACTCGAACACCGCCTCGTGGGCGGGCCGGGGCACGTTGTGGAAGTGGTCGTAGACCCAGATCGAGTCGTACCCCAGGTTCTCGGCCAGCTCGGCGACCTCGACGACGGTGGCCCACTTGGCCTCGGCGCCGTCGATGTCGATGAGCTCGGTCTTCCACCCCTGCGGGACGAACGTCCCGAACGTGATCGGACGTGTGGGCACGACTTCCTCCACCTCGACGGACAGGCGGTGCCGAACCTACGGCTTCGGCACCGTCGCAGTCAAGGGTTGGCGAGCGACAACACCAGCGACGAGACCGCGAGGGCCAGGTACGTGGCCGGGAACACGAGGTCGTGGTTGTGCGCCCGGAGGTGGGTGACGATCGCCCCACGAAGAAGAGCGTCAGGCCCAGGGCAGCCCGCGGTCCCGATGAGCGGCACGCCGACGAGGCCGAGCGCCAACCGGCGGCGCCGGCAGCCTTGAGCATCCCGACGTGGTGAGCCACGACTCGGGCACGCCGACGCCGGCCGAGTTCGCGAGCACGAACTCGGCTCGAGCGAGGTCGGCCGCAGCGATGGCGCCCGTCGCCAGGATCGTGAGAACGGTGACGAGGACGTAGGCGGTGTCCATGGTGATCGCCTCGCCTGCCCGTCAGGCCCGGCCGGCCCGGTCGGGCGCGCCGAACAGACGGTACGACCCGACGACGGTCAGCGGCTCGGGCGCCGGCGGCGTCACGGCCCACCGCGCCGCCCGACGCGACGAGCACCGGGCGGTGGTCCACGCGTTCCTGATGGCGTCCCGCAACGGCGACCTCGACACGCTGCTCCACCTCCTCGCCCCCGACGTCATGCGCCGGGCCGACCGCGCCGCGGTGCCGCCCGGGACGGCGCCCGAGATCCGAGGCGCACGGGCGGTCGCCGAGGAGACGAAGGTCTTCGCTCGCTCGCGCCCACCAGGCCGAGGTCGCCCTGATCGACGGCGTCCGGGCATCGTCGTCGCCCCGGCCGGGCGCCTCCAGAACGTCCTCCGCGTGACGGTCGCCGGCGGTCGGATCACGGCGCTCGAGGTGATCGCGGATCCGGCGCGGTTGGCCGAGGTGACGCTCACCGTGGCTCCCCGGGCCCGACATCCGCCCGACCGGGCTGAGCGGGTGGGCCGCGACGTCGGTCCCGCGATCCCCGCCCGCGGTCTACCCGGTCGCGACCGGATCCGGGAGCCCTCGCCACCGGCCGTGGCGCCGCGCTCACGGGCCGTCCAGCACGCGTGTTCCCGCGTCCTCCGCACCGTCGGCACCTCGCCGGCGGGAGGGAGTCCAGCAGCGTCGTGAAGGGCGGCTCGTGGCGCACGGCGGCGAGGTCGGGGTCGCGCTCGAGCCAATCCCTCGACGGCAGCGGCACGTCGAGGGCGCGCAGCGATCGCCAGAGGAGCCCGACCGAGCGCTCGATGGTCGCCGTCCTGCTGAGGTGGAGGCGCTCCAGGTCCTCGTCGCTCAGCACCTGCGCAGCCAGCGAGTACATGCAGGCCGTGTTGTAGTACGCACCCGACCGCCGCCGCGCCACGAGCCGTTCCGCCCTGTCGAGGATCCGTCCGACGTGTCGGCACAGTGCCTCGGTGTCGCGCTCGTCAGAGCGTGCGTGCTGCAGCAGCGCCAAGCGCAGCTCGACGAGCATGCCCACCGTCACGACCCTGTCGCGGGTCCGGCGACGCTGTGAGGTGTTGCGCATCAGCCGCAGCCAGATGTGTCGTTCGCCCTGGCGGCGCGCCATCCAGATCAGCCCGGGATAGCTGAGCCGGCGACGCAGGGACCACAGCTCCTGATGGGCAAGCACGAGCAGGATGCGGGCTGCCGAGTTCCGGTCCTGCTCGTTCTCAGCCGGATCGTCAGCCGGCGGGTCGTCATCCGACCGGTCGCCCCGCAGGCGTTCGATCGCCTCGTCGCGATGCGCGTCGTCGCCCACCGTGCGGGCCCACAACGCCGAGCGAGCGGCCCGACGCAGCACGCCCCGCTCGTCGAGCACGTTCACGATGTCGCGCCTCATGTCCGCGGTCCCGCGGTGCCAGGCACCGGTGTCCGGGTCACTCGCCATGGTCAGGGAGGTGGCCAGGCGGTAGCTCGCCACGTCGAACCGCTCGAAGTCGACCCGGGCCAGCAGGTGCTCGAACAGAGCGTCGAGGGGCTTGCCGGCCTCGTCGTACCGGTTCGCCAGGGCGACCCGGACGGTGCCGGTGCCGGGGCTGATCTGGCGGGCGGCCTCGAGCAGCGTGATCTGGCTCGCGAGCGGCAGCGAGCGGTGGCGACCCGTCGTGTCCTCGACGCGCCGGTAGGCATCGAGCGCCTGTCCGGCCCCGTCGACCCATCGTTGCCATGGCGGGCACAGGCGCGTGTAGTTGACGGCGTTGACGGCCACGAAGTTGGCGGCGTCCTCGATCGCGTCGGGCAGGGGCTTGTCCGGGGTCGTGTGCGAGCAGAGGAACCTGCCCTGCCACGTGGTGGTCAGCACCACCCGGATGGAGGTCACCCGCGTGCGGTCGCTCGGTTCGGGCGATTTGCCGCCCTGGGAGTCGCCGCCGCCGTCGCCGTTCTTGCCGGCGGCCTTGTCTCCGTCCTCGGTCGCCGAACCCTCGAGCTCTCCCTCGCCACCTCCGCCCGTCTCCGCGCCCGTCGGTGCGACTCGGCTGGCCAGGAGCCGAGCCGTTCCCTCCGGCCGCCACGGGTGTGGCTCCGACGTCCGTGAGGTCGGCCGTCACTCCGGCCGGCGGGAACGCCACGGCCCACACCGCCTTCAGGGCCTGGGCGATCTTGCCCGAGCCGGGCAGCCCTTCGGCGGCCTTGAGGACCTCGACGAGGTCGTTGGTCGTGTTCCCACCGGGAACCGGCGAGGGCTCGGTCAGCTCCATCGCCATGACGCGCTCGCGGAACTCGTGGTCGATGGCGGTCGTGCCCGCGGTCTGGATCGGCGCGCCGTACCGGCGGTTGTTGCGGACCTCGAGCTTGCGGTAGCCCAGCAGCGCCAGGATGGCGAGCACCATCCATCCCCACGAGCCGAGCACCGCGTCGACCTGGTCACCCAGCGCGGGTCGGAAGGCGTCGCGGACGATCACGTTGGCGCCGTCGACCAGCAGCTGGCGGATGTCGGACGAGCGCGGCACCTCGAACTCCGTCGCCTGCTCGGTGGCCTCGGCGAGATCGTCGGTGCGGCTCGCCACGTCGGCGTCCGCGCTCTCGACGGCCTCGCGCTCCTCCGCCTCGGTGGCGACGGCCTCGTCGACGGCAGCGTTGGCGGCGCCGAGCGCAGTCGCATCGACGGCGGGGGCGGCGGCCACCTGCTCCAGCCGGCGCTCTGCGCTCTCCCGGGCGGCCTCGGCCTCGTCCAGCGCATCCTGGGCGCTCTCCTGCTCGACCTCGGCCTCGTCGAACAGCACCTGGGCGATGGCCCGCTGCAGGTCCGCCTGCTGGGCCCGTTCGTCCCACCCGTCGTCGGGGCACTCGTCGCCCCCGGCCAGGCCATCCGCGCAAGCGGCCAGGCGGGCGTGATCCGCCCGTACCTCCCCCACCTCCGGCGAGGCCCCGGTGACCTCGGCGATGGCGAGGTCGTTCTCGGTGCGCAGCTCGTCGGCGGTGTCCTGCGCGTCGGCCTCACCCGCGGTCTGGCCGACTCCCGCCACACCGATCGTCGCCACGAGTGCCACGAGGACCGCCGTGGCCCGCAGCGTGGCCTTCGACATGGTCTGCGCCACACCGACGAGGAACGTGACGACGAGCGCGGCGACGGCAAGGCGGTGGAGCTGCTGGTTGCCCTCGGTGCCGAGAGCGATGCCGCACAGGGCGATCACGGTCAGCCACGAGAACCACCCCCAGTTGAGCCATTGCCACGAGAGGAGGGCGGCGAGCACCACGGCGGCCGACCCGAGAGCGACGAGCGCCGTCCCGCCCCGCCAGTGCACGTGGCCGTCGTCGATCGAGAGGAGCAACAGCACGACGACGACGACGGCCGTCACTGCACCGATCAACGTCCACGTCGTGGTCCACCGCGACGGCAGGGCGACGGCCACCACGCCGACGGCGGCGACGCCGGCGCCGACCACCACCTGTTCGGCCATGGTCGGATCGCCGGACGACAGCACCCAGACCGTCCAGGCCACGCCGCCGGCCACTGGCAGGAGCGCCCACCACGTCGGGGCGCCGAGCAGGCGCAGTCCCGCCCCGGCCAACAGGGTGGCCGCCGCGGCCGTGACCACCGCCTCGGCGACCTGATCGCCCGCCGTGGCGAGGAGCCCCGCGGCCACGACGGCGACCGCCACGCCCACGAGACCCACCGCCCCCGAGCGTCGACCGCAGTCCGTCCGGCGGGCGGCGGCGGATCCCGGCCCGCACGGCCACGTGACGGACCACGGCCAGCACCAGGGTCCCGACCGTGACGGCCGTCACGAGCATGGCGGCGATCACGTCACCGTCGCGCCAGTCGTCGAGCAACACGGCAGACGCGGCAACGCCGATCCCGCCGGCGATCGCCACGGCGCCACATCGCTTCACGAGCGGCCAGATGCCGGGCCACCACGCGCTCACCCACCGCCAGGCCGCCCCGACCTCGTCCGCGATCGCGTCGGACCGACCCCGCGCCCGCGGGTCGTCGGTCGATGCGGGGGAATCCGCCACCCTCGCCATCCGTCCACCTCCGCCTTGCTACGGACAGTAGACCACGCCGCGCTGAGCGAGTGGACGACCGACCTCGAATCCTCGCCGAGTTCGGTGCCAGGATCGTGAAGCTGTCGGCCCCGCGCGGTAGGGCGGACCCGCGTCCGCCGCGACGTCGCGGCCAACTACCCTCCGCTGCGGCGGCGGCACTGGAACGGAGGTTGGGGCCTCGTGACGAACCTCGGCGCTGTCGACGAGGACGTGAGATTCGACTGGGTCGCGGCCGACGACCTGTCGGCCAAGCTGCGGTCGACGGCCACAGTGCTCGACGAGCAGGCGGGCAGCCGGACCACCAGCCACGACACCGCCCGCGCCGTCGTGGCAGGGCCGCTACGCCGTCGAGTTCGACGACCGGGTGTCCACCTGCAAGGGAGACGCCTCCCGCTTCGCCACCTCGATGCGCGACGCGGCCGACGACGTCGACGAGCTGGCCCGCCTCGCCCGCGAGGAGCAGGACCGGCGCATCGCGGCCCGCGAGTGGATCGCCTCCCAGAACGACGACGACGGCGGGCTGTTCGGCGGGGTTCCCGTCCTGGGTGACGTCGAGGACGCCATCGGCGACGGCCTCGACGCCGCCGGCGACTTCGTGTTCGGCGAGGACGACGTGCCTCCCGAGCTGTCCCCGGTCGAACCGCCGAGCATCTCGATCGGCGACCCCGGTCCGGCCACCCGCAACACCGGTGCCCCGGCGGCCACGCGCACCTACGCCGAGGGTGGCGTCAGCTCGGCGAAGCCCGACGACCTCGAGACGTGGGTGTCCGCCAGCCGGGGCATGGACGAAACGCTCACCCTCCGCAAGGGCTGGCTCGTGGACGCCCACGCCACGTTCACCGCCGGCCTGGGCTGGGGCTCGTTCGACGCCACGTCGATGCTCACCGGTTTCGGCACCTGGTTGACGCTCAACGAGACCGACGCCCGGTGGGTGGCCGACATCGCCACGACGTTCCGCGAGGCGGGCGCGGGCACGGTGTCCGACGCCGTCATCGCGGCCAGCCTGAACGCGGCCGGGCTCGGCGGCATCGGCCGCATGTCCGTGACGTACGACGACCCGTCCGCCTGGGGGATGCCGCCCACGAGCGGCTACTCCGACGATCCGGTCAACACCGCATCGGGCAACTTCGTCGAGGCCGAGACCGACCTCGAGGCGTCCGGGCTGTGCCGCCTCCTGCGGTTCACCCGCACCTACAACTCCCGATCCGACCGGGTGGGCGCGTTCGGGCCGGGGTGGTCGTCGTGGGCCTCGGTGCGCCTGCGGGCCGAGCCCGACGGGGCCCACTGGGTCGGCCCCGACGGCCAGGAGGCCGTGTTCCCCCGGTCGCTCGCGGCGCGGTCGAACGGTGATGGCGGTACTTCGGGCGGTTCTCCGAGCGGTGCTCCGGTGCCACCGCCGTTCCTGCGGGCACCCGGCGTCGCCGGCGAGGTCCAGCCCGAGCCCGACGGGGACGGGCTCGTCCTCGAGCTGTTCGGGCACGGACGGCTGGCGGCGGACGTCGATGGCCGGCCGATGTGGGCCGACGACGGACCGGGCACGCGGGTCTCGTTCGCCTACCAGGGCGACCGCCTCGTCGCCCTGACCCACGAGGGCGGGCGATCGCTCACGTTCGACTGGGACGCCGCCGGCGAACGCATCGTGGGCGTGCGGGCCGGCGACGGGCGGGCGATCACGTTCGGTTACGACTCCTCGGGGCGGCTGGTGTCGGCGGACGGCGGGCCGCACGGCCGCCGGACCTACACGCTCGACGAGCTCGATCGCATCGTGGCGGTCACCGACGCCGACGGCATCGCCGAGGTCCGCAACACCTACGACGACGAGGGCCGGGTGGTCGCCCAGCTGTCGCCGCACGGGCGACGCAGCCGGTACCGGTACTCCGCCGGCCGGGTGACGATCGTCGACGACGACGCCGCCGGTCCCGTCAACAGCTACGTCCACGACGACGAGGGCCGGCTCGTCGTCGCCATCGACGGCCACGGCCACGAGCTGCGCAAGCAGTACGACCGCTGGGGCAACCCCACCGTCGTCGTCGAGCGGGACGGCTCGACAACCCGGATGGCGTGGGACGAGCGCGGGCGCCTCCTCCGCCGAGAGCAGCCCGACGGGTCGTGGTTCACGTTCGCCCACGACGACCTCGACCGGGTCACCGAGGTGATGGCGTCGTCGGGCGCGGCCACCCGGTACGCCTACGACGGCGACGAGCGCACCCCCTCCACGATCGTCGACCCCGAGGGCGGCGTGACCCGCCTCGACGTCGCCGGCGGGGTCGTCCGCCGGGCCATCGATCCCGACGGCGTCGAGGTGCGCTACGGCTTCGACGGCAACGGCGAGCTGACCTCGGTGACCGACGCAGCCGGCAACACCGCCCTGGTCGAGCGCGACGCGGCCGGGCGGGTGACCGCCACGGTCTCGCCCTCGGGCTCGCGCACCGAGGTCGTCCACGATCCTCTCGGTCGGCCTGTGTCGCGTCGTGGTCCCGACGGTGGCCTGACCCGCTACGAGTGGACGGCGGCCGGCAGGCCGGCGGCGGTGATCGACCCCCTCGGCGCCCGCCGCGAGTGGCGCCACGGCGCGCACGGCGACGCCGAGCAGGCCGTCGACGAGCTCGGTCGGGTCACGACGCACCGCTTCGACGCGCTGGCGAACCTCGTCGGCACCGTCCTGCCCGACGGCGCCAAGTGGGAGTTCAGCTACGACCGCCTGTGCCGGCTCGTCGGCGTGTCCGACCCCGCCGGCTCGACCTGGCTGCGCGAGTACGACGCCGCAGGCCACCTCGTCGGGTCCGTCGACCCGGCGGGCGTCCATCGGACCGCGTCGGTCGACGCCGCCGGCCGGGTCTCGCGGGTCGACGACGGACTGCACGGGGTCGAGTTCGGCTTCGACGACCTGGGTCGGCCGGTCTCCCAGCGGCGGCCGGACGGCACGGTGTCGACCGCCGTGCGGGATCGGTGCGGGCGCATCGTCGCCGCCACGGCACCCGACGGCGGCACGACCCTGTACGAGTACACAGCCGCCGGTCGGTTGTCGTCGGTCACCAGCCCGCTGGGCCACGTGACCCGCTACGAGTACGACCGCTGCGGCCGCCGCGTGGCGGTGATCGACGCGGCGGGGCACCGCTGGTCGTTCCGCTACGACGCCGACGGCCGGGTCACGCAGACCATCGCCCCCACCGGCGAGACGACCCGCCTGCGGTACGACGTCGCGGGCCGGGTGGCGACGTCGGTGTCGTCGACTGGCGGGACCACCCGCTACGAGTACGACCTGTGCGGTCGCGTCGTCGCGGTGGTCGACCCGACCGGCGGAGTCCGCCGCTTCATGTGGGACGCGGCGGGCCAACTCCTGGCCGCGGTCGATGCCAACGGCGGCACGTGCCGCTACGAGTACGACTCGGCCGGGCTGTTGTCCGCCGCAGTCGACCCTCTCGGGGGACGCGTCTCGCAGCGGTACGACCCGGTGGGGCGCCTGGTCGAGCGCACCGATCCCCTGGGCCGGGTGACCCGGTGGTCGCACGACCCCGCTGGCCGCCTGCGCTCGGTGACGCTGCCGACCGGCGAGCAGACCCGGTGGACCTACGACGAATCGGGCCGGGTGCGGAGCCTTGTCGCGGGTCCGGCCGAGGTGCGGATCTCGCGCGACGTCCTCGGCCGGCCGGTCGTGGTCGACGAGCCCGGCCTGCGTCACGAGCTCGGCTGGGACGCGGCGGGACGTCTCGTCGCTCGGTCGCGCAACGGCGTCGGCCTGCGGTGGCGCTACGACCACGACGGACGGCGGGTGGCGATCGTCGACCCCGACGGTGTCGAGACGGCGTTCGAGCACGACGCCGCCGGCCGGGTCATCGGCGCGTCGCATCCCGCCATCGGCGAGGTCACGCTCACGCGGGATGCGGTCGGGCGGCTGACCTCGCTGGTGGCGCCGCTCGGAGCTGAGCGTTGGCAGTACGACGGCGCACTCGTCGTCGACCACGAGGTCGGGTCGGATGGCCTTCACCGGCGCACTCGGCTCGAACGCGACGCCGCGGGACGGGTCGTCGCCACGACAGTGGATGACGCGGTTTCCGGCTACCGGTACGACGCCGCCGGGCAGCTCGTCGGGGTCGAGAGCCCGTGGGGATCGTGGACCTTCGGCTACGACGCCGCCGGCCGGCTGGTGTCCGAGACGACGCCCGATCGCACGGTCTCGTACGAGCACGACCTGGCCGGCCAGCTCGTCCAGAGCCGGTCGGGCGACGAGACGACCACGTTCACCCATGACGCGGCCGGCCGCCGCACCGGCGAGACGGGCCCTGACGGGCGGACGCGCGACGTACGAGTGGGACCCGTTCGGGCGTCTCGCCCAGGTGGGCGACGTCCGGCTGCGGGCCGACGCCCTCGGCGATCTCGCGGAGGTCGACGGCGTACCACTGCTGTGGGACCCGGTCGCGGCCGTCGCCCAGCTCCGCCGACTCGGCGACGTGTCGGTCGTCGGGGCCGACCGCCCATGGGCGGTCGTCCGCCCCGGCGCCGCCACCGACTGGCTGTCCCCCGACTGGCAGGGCACGCCCGTCCCGCCGGTCTCCTTGACCGGCCCCGGTCCGTCGCCGGCGGGTGACCCCGCCGCCGCCGACACATGGGGCCTGGTCGCTGGTGGCGGACCGGCGCCGACGCTCGCGTACCGCGGCGAGCTGTCGGTCGGCGGCCTCACGTGGCTGCGCAACCGCGCCTACGACCCCGCCAGTCGTTCGTTCCTCTCCCCGGACCCGCTGCCGGGCGTCGTCGCCACCCCCTCGTCCGCGTTCCCGTACCACTACGCGGCCAACGACCCGGTGGGCGCGGCCGACCCCTTCGGCCTGCGGCCGATGACCGAGGCCGACCTCGCCGCCTACCGCGAGGCGACCGCCGGCAACGGGTCTGGTCGACAACATCGGCGACGCCTGGAACGCCACGACCGACTGGGTGTCCGACAACTGGGAGTACATCGCCGCCGGCGCCCTGATCGTCGGCGGTGTCGTGATCATGTGCACCGGCGTCGGCGGCCCGATCGGGGCGGCGATGATCGGCGGCGCCCTGCTGTCCGGCGGCATCAGCGCCGGTTCGCAGCGAGCCCTGACGGGTGAGGTCAACTGGAGCCAGGTCGGCGTCGACATGGCCATCGGCGCGATCGGAGGCGGAACGGGCGCGGCCATCACGAGCACGACGACCGTGTCCCGGGTGGCGACGACGACCCTCGCCCGGGGCGTCATCGCCGGCTCGGCCGAGGGCTTCGTCGGCGGCGTCGCCTACCAGGGCGTCGAGTACGCCCGGACCGGCCAGTTCGACCCGACCGCCGTCGCTCGCGACACGCTCCTCGGCGGGGTCACGGGCGGAGGCGGCGCCTGGGTGCAGGAGCGGGCGGTGCTGGGGCCGCTGCGTCGGACCGCTCCCGACACCTTCGAGTCGAGCAACACCGGGCTCGTCTACGGCCCGCACCGCCGGGACGGGAACGCGGTCAACCACGTCCTCCGCCACACGATCGACAACCCGACCCGACCCGTGGCGCACGGCGTGTTCTCGGGCGATCGCAACGTGTTCGAGGTCATCGACGACGGCTTCGTCCGCTCCTCGGCGCCCACCGGCGTCGCACGGGAGGTGCCGTACCAGACGCCGCAGGGCCAGGTGCAGGGCTCGGTGATCCCCATGGGGGACGACATCGGCTACATCGGCGGCCAACCCGGCGGCGCCGCGGGCCACCCCACGTCGCAACACCTGAACCTCGTGCTCCGGGACGGGACCGACGTCGTCACCAGCTACCCGATCGCCGGCATCCCGATGGGCCGATGACCCGCCGCTCGTCCCCCTCGCCGCCGCCGTACTGGGTCTCGGGCTGCACGTTCGAGCCGCAGGGTCTGCTCGAGGCGTGGATCAGCGCCCGTGGTCGGCCGGGCCTGGTGTGCGACGAGTGCGGCCTGGTCTGGCTCGACCCGTCGGACCTGGCGGTCGAGTCGTCCTACCTGCCACCGGCGGGCACAGCCGACCTGCCCGACGGCGACACGCTCGATCCCCCCGATGCTCACCCGGCGACCCGGGCCGAGCTCGAGGCGGCGGGTTGGTGGCCGTACGTGTCGCAGCAATCGCGGGCCCAGCACGGCGACGAGATCTGACCCTCCCTGGGGCGTCGACCCGGACACCCTCGTCTTGCGCCACCGCGAGATGCGCCAACTCGGCCGCACCATCGTCCGCTGGCGCACCCAGATCGCCGCCTGGCACCAAGCCCACGTCTCGAACGGACCCACCGAAGCGATCAACAACCTGATCAAGCGGGTCAAGCGCGTGGCCTTCGGCTTCACCAGCTTCCGGAACTACCGGATCCGCTCACTGCTCTACGCCGGCCGCCCAACTGGGACCTACTCCCGACCATCACTCCCCGCTGACATCCGAAACGCCCGCAAACGGTGGACCGCGCTCAGTTGGGGACCAATCGGAGTAGCTGCGCCGCGCATCTACTCCCGAGCAGAGGGTCAGATGTCTGCTCGGCGTCAGTGGCGCTACTCGTAGGTTCAACTCCTACCCCCGCCACTACCGCAGGTCAGACCACACTTCGCCGGCACCCACCATTCGTATGCGCGAGTTGGCCAAAGGCGAGACCGTCGCCGTGACAACTCCGTGACACGAACCCGATGATCAGTCGCCGCTCCAGGCGAGAAGGGCGGCGCGGGATTCGTTTCGTTGAGCTCCGTGCGGAAGCGCATTCACTGCGCTGAAGAACGAGCCGGGTTCAGAGGCGACGGAGGCATCTTGATCAACCAGGCCCCGGCCAGGCCAACTACCCGACGTCGCGACGTATCGTCCGAACGACACCGGCGGCGAGCGGGACCGCCACCCAGAAGACGATCGAGAACGAGATCTGCGGCACGTGACCAGCCCAGTCGTTCTCTAGCACCCAGTTCCAGGTTGTGGACATGTCGATCCAGTCCGACACCAGCGTCGATGTCGTGCCGAGTACCGCAAAGGCGGCGGGGAGAGCGAAGGAGGCGGCGATGGCAGTCGCCGAGCTCTGCAGCAGCGCCCCGAGCGCGACGCCGGCGAGGACATTGAGGAGCACGAAGAGCAGATAGCCGGTGATGGCGCCGACGGTCAGGTTTGCCTCCAGGGCGCGGCCCGAGGCCGCCGCCAGCCCGAGGCCGGCGGCGGTGACCACTCCGCCGAAGACTGCAGCGCCACCACCCAGCACCATCGACACCGCCAGCTTGGCGTTCAGGACTCGGATGCGTCGCGGTTCCTGGGTGAACGTGGTCATGACGCTGCGTTGGCTCCATTCGCCGGTGAGCATCAGGATCGCCACCACGGGCAGGAGGATCGTCAGCCCGAGAGCGGCAACGCGGAGGTAGCTCGCGTAGGTCTGATCGAAGGTCGTTGGGGCGAGGACCGGCACCAGCATCATCCCAGCGGTCGACAGGGCTAAGAGAGCGAGGAGCCAGCGGGCAGCGCGGGTATCGGTGGCCTTGGCCCACTCGACCCGGACAAGCCGTGAGAACGGGATAGGTCCTGGGGCCGACGGTGCCGCGTCGATGCCGAGGGTTCGGGGGGAGAGTGACGTGGTCATGCTGCAGCCTCCTGGGGCGGAGCCGCATTGGCGGCGGTGAGAGAGAAGAACAGCTGTTCCAGCCCGTTTGTCTCGGACTGACGCAACTCGGTGAGCAGCACCTGGTGGTCGTGGGCGACCCCCGCCAGCACCTCGGTCGTGACCCGACCTCCGGAGACGTCCACGGTGAGCGCATCTCCCGGCCCGGCGACGTAGTCGATCCGCGCAACCTGGAGCGCCGCGGCAAGTGCACCGGGGTCGGGGCTGCGCACGAGGATCGTGGAGCTGGCAAGCAGATCGTCCAGCCGACCGGCAGCCACCACGGCACCGTCGGAGATGACGACGAGATGATCAGCGGTGGCCTGCACCTCGGGGAGCAGGTGACTCGACAACAGCACCGTGCCGCCACGGTCGGCGAAGTCGCGGAGGAGCGTTCGCATCCAGGCGATGCCCTCGGGATCGAGCCCGTTCGCCGGTTCATCGAGGATCAACGCAGCCGGTTCACCAACGAGCGCCTGGGCGACGCCGAGGCGCTGGCGCATGCCAAGTGAGTAGGTCCCGACCCGCTTCTCCGCCGCATCGGCAATCCCGACGAGGTCCAACATGTGCTCGACCCGCCTCGTGTGAACGCCTGCCAGCCGCGCTGCGATCGTGAGCGTCGCCCGGCCACTACGCCCGGGATGCATCGCAGACGCGTCGAGCAGCGTCCCGACCACGCGCGTCGGGTTGGGCAGCTCGACGAACGGTCGGCCGTCGATGGTCGCCGTACCGCGATCGGGTCGCACCAGCCCGACGATCATCTTCAGCGTGGTGGACTTCCCGGCGCCGTTGGCCCCGAGGAAACCGGTGATGGTCCCGGCTTCGCAGCGCAACGAGACGTCGCGGACGACCGGAACCTTCTTGTAGCTCTTGGTGAGAGCGGTTGTCGTGATCATGGGGCCAGCCTGAAGCGCCCGGTGCGCCGCCGCATCGGGCGGACGGCCACGATCCGATGTCCGAACGGAGGCTGGCCGCTTCTGACGTTTGGTCTTTCGTCGGTTGCGGTGTCGACCTTCGTCGATGTCGCACGGGGGCCCTGAGCCGTACCCTTGCACGATGTCCTGGCTTCGCAGATGGTGGGCCCAGACCGCCCCCACGGCGATGCTGGCACCCAGCGACTCGGCTCATCCCGACGAGGTCGCACCCAGGACGGCGCGCGACTGGTCCGTCGACGCCGGTGCCTTCGTCATCGCCGCCGCCCTCGGCGCGCTCATCCTGCGCGTCACCGTGGATGACGCCGCCAATCAGATGACCTCGGAGCAGGTGGCCATCGACGCCGCGTTCGGAGCTCTTTGCTGCATCTCGCTGTGGTGGCGGCGGCGCTGGCCGTTCGGGGTGGCGCTGGTGTGCGTTCTGTTGGGCGCCTTCTCGACGTTCGGCACGGTGGCCGGCCTGTTCGCGCTGTTCTCGCTGGCGGTGCACCGCCCTGTCCGGCCCGCCCTGCTCATCGCCGCGCTGTTCGTTCCGTCCGCAGTGGTGTGCTCGATCTGGCTCGGACGGACCAACACCTGGTCGGTGATGCTTCCGACGCTGGCGCTGGCCGCCGCCGCAATCGCATGGGGCATGTTCATCCGCGCTCGGCGTCAGCTCCTCTCCACCCTGCGCGACCGTGCCCAACGGGCCGAGGCTGATCAGCTCGTCCGCGCCGAACGTGCGCGCCTGGCCGAGCGGACGCGCATCGCACGGGAGATGCACGACGTGCTCGCCCACCGCATCTCCCTGGTGGCGCTGCACGCCGGAGGGCTCGAGGTCGCACGTGACCTGCCTCCCGCCCAGGTGCGGGAGAGCGCCGCGCTGTTGCGGTTGGCGGCCCACCAAGCGCTGGAAGAGCTGCGGGACGTGATCGGCGTGCTGCGAGAGGAGCCGGGGCAGGAGCGGCCGTCGACGGTGCCACAACCGACGCTGGCTGACATTCCACGCCTGGTGGAGGAGTCTCGCCGCTCCGGCGCAAAGATCGACTTCGAGATGCAGGTGGACGGTGCAGCTGCCGCACCCGGCCCCTTGGGTCGCGACGCATACCGCATCGTGCAGGAAGCGCTGACCAACATCAGCAAGCACGCTCGCGGCACCCTCGCCCAGGTTCGGGTGGCGGGGGCGCCGAACCGCGGCCTGCACGTGTGCGTTCGGAACCCACCCGCCGTGGGCGCCCACGACGGTCCGGCTCCGCCGGGTTCCGGCACCGGCCTCCTTGGTCTACAGGAGCGAGTGGCCTTGGCCAATGGCGTCCTGGTGCACGGACCGGACCCGTCCGGTGACTTCGTCGTCGAGGCCGACCTGCCGTGGTGAAGATCCGGGTGCTGTTGGTCGACGACGACGCGTTGGTGCGTGCCGGTCTCCGGATGATCCTGTCGTCGTCAGAGGAGATGGAGGTGGTGGGCGAGGCTGCCGACGGGGCCGACGCCGTCGCGACCGCGCAGGCGCATCGACCCGATGTCGTCCTGATGGACATCCGGATGCCCGGGATGGACGGCATTGCCGCCACGTCGGCCCTCCGCCGCTTTGCGACGCCGCCGCACGTGATCGTCCTGACCACGTTCCAGGCCGACGAGCATGTCATGAGCGCGCTTCGGGCCGGAGCCGACGGATTCCTGTTGAAGGACACCGCGCCCGCGGAGATCGTCCATGCAGTGCGCCTTGTGGCTGCAGGAGAAGCGATGCTCTCGCCGTCGGTCACCCGCACGCTTCTCTCTCAGCTCGGCAACGACGAGATGACAGATCGCCGTCGCTTCGCTGCCCAGCGCCTGGCGTCGCTCACAGACCGGGAGCGGGAGGTCGCGGCTGCGGTGGGGTCCGGCGCATCCAACGCCGAGGTTGCGGCATCCCTGTTCATGAGCGAGGCCACCGTCAAGGCGCACGTCTCGCGTCTTCTCACCAAGCTCGCAGTCACAAACCGGGTGCACATCGCGATTCTCGTGCACGACGCGCAATCGTGACTTGACCGCAGCCTTGCCTGAGCGCCTCGCAACCGGCCTATCGCCCGAGCCGCCTAAAGCGCGACGTCGGGCTCCTCGCGGTCGGGTCCGTGAGTGCTCGCGGCTCGTTGCGTCATGACGACCTTCGGGCTCTCGTGCCGCCGGTCCAACCTTCGGGCTGACCAACCCGAAGGTCGACCCTGTGACCAGCACGTTTCCCCCGCTTCCGGCGATCGGGTCAAATGGGCGCTTCGGATCTGACAGGGGATTGATCGCCGGCTGAGGCATCCCGACCGCGGCACAGGGGCCCTGCGAATCTGACGGTTCTCTACGCCAACCAGAGCCGAGGACCCCTGTGGAAGTTGACCCTACGCGCGTCTGCGAGCTTCTCGTGGGCCTGGGCGACGTGAATGTGCTCGGAGCAAGCGACGAGCCCGGCGGGCCGATCCGAGTGCACGTCGAGACCCGCAGCGAACGGCCCTCGTGCCCGGGCTGCGCAGGGCCGGTGTGGATGAAGGACCGCCGGGCGGTAGAGCTCGTCGACCTGGCCGCGTTCGGCCGGCCGGCCCGGCTCACCAAGGCCGACGAACGCCTCAGCGACCGCGGCCGGGCCAAGCTCCTCGGCTTGTTGGGCGCCGGCGACCCACGCGGCGAGGTCCGCATGGCCTGGCACGCCAAAGAGTTCGTCCGGTCGATCTACGGCCACCACGACCCCGATCTGGCCCTCGAGTTCGTGACCCGCCTCGGGCGCGACCTCCAAGACGACACCTGCCCACCCGAGATGCGCCAACTCGGCCGCCCCATCGTCCGCGGGCGCACCCAGATCGCCGCCTGGCACCAAGCCCACGTCTCGAACGGACCCACCGAAGCGATCAACAACCTGATCAAGCGGGTCAAGCGCGTGGCCTTCGGCTTCACCAGCTTCCGGAACTACCGGATCCGCTCACTGCTCTACGCCGGCCGCCTCAACCGGGACCTACTCCCGACCATCACTCCCCGCTGACATCCGAAGCGCCGGTTGGACTCAGACCTGCGAAGGCGTGTGTCAACCCACTCGCCCGCGACAGCCCGTCACTTCGACCTGCGAACCCGCGCCGACGTTTTCGACGTCGTCGCCGCCACGATCGAGCTCGCCGTCGAGAGCAGTTCAAACCAGCGGTAGCTGAGCTGCTCCGCGGATCACGCCGCGCGCGGCAGGATCCGTCGGAGCAGCGCCGCACCAGATCGGTTCGCCATGTCGGGCTGCGACAGGCGGCGCCATGCCTCGTCGACGGTGAACAGCCGCCGGTCGAGGCAGTCGCGGAGGATCGTCTCGAGGTGCGCGAGGTCGACATCGGCAGCGATGTCGATCACCGTGCGGAGCGCCGTCGTGCAGGGGATTCCGTCAACCGTCGTCCGGTCGCTCGCCGGGATGTCGTCGTAGTGGACGATCACCTCCTGCCCGCCGACCCACCGCCGCTCGATCAGGACTCCGTCGCGGTCGACCATCAGTGGCTCGGCCGCGCCATCGGAGTCATCGTCGTCGAACTCGTCCTCGTCGGGCCCGTCCTCGTCGAACCGACAACCGCAGGTCATCATCTGGCCACGGCACAACGGGCACTGCTGCATGTCGCAGCCCGGGTGGTGGTGACCGCCGCGTGCGACTCCGCAGTCGCCGCAGCGAAGACGAAACGCACGTCCGCCCGGCTCGGACCCGTAGGCGATCATCTCGATGGGGCGGCCCGCGACGTGGAACGAGTCGATCGTGCATGAGTTGACGGTCGTCATCTCCTGCGCACACCAGGTACAGACCGCCATCACGCAACCTCGACTGCGAGGCCGTGGGCGACGTCTCGGGTGACGACGCGCGTGTCGTCGGGATCGGACAGGGCAGGCATCGTGCCTCCTCGTGGACGAGGTGAACGGGCCTGCCGCTGCACGGCAGACCCCACTCGAGGAAGCAGATGCTTCGAGCGATACCCCGGGGGCGGGCCACGTGCAGAACGGGCGGCTCCCCGAAGATCCGCACGGACATTAACCGACTCAGGACGTGCCGGAGCACCGCGACTGGACCTGGATGCTCACCGCAGTGCAGGTCCGGCACCACCCGCCACGCAACGTCGTCCCAGGTCGCCGAGGTCAGCTCAGCCCCACCTCGCCTCGTGCAGCCGTCGGTAGAGCGGGAGGCACGCCTCGGCCACCTCCGCCGTCGGGCCGTCCAAGCGCACGGTCCCGACGATGCGGCGGCTCGAACCCTGTCGACCGCCACACCGCCTCGTACCAGTACGGCGCCCACGGGCCGTCGGTCGGGCGGGGGCCGGGCGGCCACGTCAGCATGCGGTCGGTGAACGCCACGCCCACGTGGTCGCACAGGGCACGCAGGTAGCGCTCGGGGTCGCGGAGGAAGTCGCCGGCGTCGATCACCGGCGGCGGGGCGCCCCCGCTACAGCAGCTCGTCGTACAAGCGCACCTGCTGGGGCAGGCCGATGTCGTCGGGGGTCACCGTGGCGCGGGTCTTCGTGTACGACGCGACCACCTCGCGGGGGTCGCGGATCAGCAGCACGTTGGTGAGCTCGCCGATCCAGGCGTGGTCGATCTCGGGCAGCAGGTGGTGGGCCATGTGCTTCTGGTACGTGACCGTCGTTCCGGCGGGCGGGGGTGCCAGCAGGGACGCCACCACCCGGCGCCAGTCGGTCTCGCCCGCCTCGATCACCTCTGCCGCGCCCGGGTGGTCGATGCCGGTCGCGGCCAGGTAGTGGGCGTACAGCGGCTCGTCGACGACGATCGTGTCGGGCCGGTTCTCCCACGCCCGCATCAGCGCCGTCGAGATGTTGCGCGGGCCCGACCACACGGCCAGGCGGACGACCTCGGCCACGGTCAGCGGGCTCCAGGGCGAGCCCCGCCGGCGGCACCGGCAGACGCGGCGACGTCCTCGGCGACCGCGGCGGCGTAGAGCTCGCGGAGCCGGAGCGATCACCGGTCGGTCGCCACCCGGTGAGCCGATCCTCCGCCCGTCCACCTCGCGCACCGGCACCAGGCCGGCGAACGTCCCCGTCACGAACGCCTCGTCGGCGCCGTACACATCCGTGAGGCTGAACTGCTTCTCGAGCGCGGGGATGCCGGCCTCGCGGGCGACCCGCAGCACGGTGCCGCGGGTGATGCCGCCCAGGCAGTAGGCGCCCGACGACGTCCACACCTCGCCGGCGCGGACGATGAAGAAGTGCGTCGAGTTGCAGGTGGCCACGAAGCCGTGGGGATCGAGCATGAGCGCCTCGTCCGCTCCCGCCGTCGTCGCCTGGATGCACGCCATGATGTCGTTCAGCTTGCTGTGGACGTTGAGCTTGGGGTCGAGCACGTCGGGGTACGGGCGGCGCACGTGCACCGTGAACAGCCGGATGCCCCGTTCGACGACATCGGGGCAGCGGCTGCTTGTACTCGGGGATCATCACGACCGTGGCCGGCCCGACGGTCACCCGCGGGTCCTGGTAGGGCGTGCGCTTCACGCCCCGCGTCACCATCAGCCGTACGTGCACGCCATCGGTCATGCCGTTGGCCCGCAGCGTCGCGTACAGCGCCTCGGTCAGCTCGTCGGGCGTGCGGCCGATGTCGAGGGCCAGCGCCTTCGCCCCCTCGTAGAGCCGGTCGAGGTGCTGGTCGAGGAACACGGGATGCCCGCCATGGACCCGCAGGCCCTCCCACACGCCGTCGCCGAGCACGAACCCGGCGTCGAACACCGACACCACCGCCTGGTCCCGCGGTTTGAGCTCGCCGTTCACGTAGACGAGGACGGCGTCGTTGCGAGGGTCGTCGGCGTAGTCGTGCGTGCCGTGGGCGGGTTGGTCGCTCATCCCCCCATCCTGGGCGATCCGGGACTGTCGCGGCCTGAGTCGCCGGCATCAGCCGACGTTCATGATGAGTTCCGGATCACGTTCCGTTGCGTTCGGCAGGTCATGCGGCGGAACGTCCACCGACGAGCCCTAGACGTCGGCGACGTGTTGGGAATCAAATCCCAATTTGGTAGAACGTCCCCATGCACGTCACCGTCGATCGTGTCGGCCGGATCGTGATCCCGAAACCGCTGCGCGACGCCCTCGGCATCGGTCCCGACAGCCAGCTCGAGGTTGTCGCTGATGGTGCAGGTCTGCGCCTCGAGCCCGTCCAGCGGGCGGAACGGCGGATCGACGAGCGAGACGGGCTCCCGATCCTCGGAACGGTGGCCGGCACGGTGATCACCGACGACGACGTGCGGCGCCTGCGCGATGAGCTCCAGCGCTGACCGCTGGGCCTGCGACACGAGCGTTGCGGTGGCGGCGCTCGATCCGACGCACGCTGCCCACGTACCTTGCCGTGAGGCCCTCGTTGCCCACCGACCAGCTCTAGCCGGCCACGCCGCATTCGAGGCATTCTCCGTGCTGACACGACTGCCGGTGCCACTTCGCCTCACCGCCGCTCAAGCGACCACTGTCCTTACCTCGGCGTTCCCCGAGGGCTGCTGGCTTGGCGCCGACGCCACGACGGACCTGTACCTACGGCTGGCCGATCACGAGATCGTCGGCGGTGCGGTCTACGACGCGCTCGTCGGGGCGGCAGCGTGCAACAACGACCGGGTTCTGCTGACACGCGACCGCCGAGCCGAGCGCACGTACCGCTCGCTCGGCGTCGCCTACCAGTTCGTGGGGTGACCGACGCCGGAGCCCGTCGACACGGCTGGCGCGACGACGTCAGAACTCGCTGCGCCGGCGCAGCCGCCGGGGGCGGCCGTCGGGGTCGACGGCGAGGCGGTAGATCGGGTGGGCCCAGGGGCGCTGCCACCAGTGGACGGGCTCGGGGCGGTGGCGCTGGACCCGGCCGGGCGGGCGGGGGCCGACGCAGCCGCCGGCGTACCAGCCCTCCAGCTCGTCGGCGGCCTTCGTCCACGCCTCGAACGCCGCGGACGGGTCGAGCAGATCCGCGTCGCCGACGCCGCGGCCGAGGTGCTCGGCCATCAGGCGGAGCCGCAGGTCGCGGGCGAAGACTCGGGCGCCGTCGCCCAACCCTCCGGGGTCGGACGGCGGACGTGGATCGCGCACAGAGTCCAACACCGCGCAGCTCAGCTCGGAGTCGTGGGTCCACGAGCGCAGGTTCAGGTTGTCCGACCCGACGATCGCCCACACGTCGTCGACGACGCACACCTTGGCGTGGACGTACACCGGCACGCCCTCGTCGTTCTCGAGGTCGTAGATCGCCACCCGGTCGCCGCCCGCCTCGACGACCTGGCCCACCGCCTCGTCGTGGCCCACCCGCTCGGGTGGCTCGGACGCCCGGCCGCCCTGCTCGGGGTAGCGGGGCACGAGGGCGATCAGGTGCAGGTCCTCGTGCGTGCGCAGTGCCTCGGACAAGCCCGGCCGTCACCTCGGCCGACCACAGGTACTGGTCCTCGATGTAGATCAGCCGGCGGGCCCGGCCGAACACCTTGCGGTAGGCGCGGGCGATGCTGCGCTCGCCCTCGGTCGCGAACGGGTACGGCGGGCGCTTGCGCGGATAGGTGCGCAGCACCTGCACCGCGTGCGGGCCGGCGGCCTCGGGGATCGTCGGGCCGAGGCGGCAGCGGGGACGCGCCGCCGCGGCTCGCGTGCGACGCGGGCGATGCGGGCCCGCCACGGGTTGCGGTGGTCGAGCGGCGTGGGATCGTCCCACCGCTCGCGGAACGTGCGCGACAGGTCGCCGATGGCCGGGCCCCGGATCTCGGACTGGACGTCGTGCCACGGCGGCCGGTCGCCGTACCTCGGCCCGATGTCGATGGCCTGCGGGTCACCGAAGTGCCGTTCGTCGTCGCGCCGCCCGTGGCACAGGTCGATGCCGCCCACGAAGGCGACGTCGTCGGCCTCGTGCCCGGGATGACGGACCAGCACCAGCTTCTGGTGGTGCGACCCGGCCCGGCGGACGCGCTCGTCCAGCAGGATCTCGCCGCCCGCCTGGTTGACGGCCTCGGCGAGGTGGATCGCCTCCTGCTCGCTGAGGTGCGCCTGGTGGGGATGCGACCGCCACACGAGGCCCCGCACCTCGACACCCCGCAGCACGAGGTCGACGAGCACCGTCGCCAGCTCGCTGCCCGACGAACCGTCGAGTCGCTCGTCGCCGTCGCCCCGCCAGTCGGTCAGCAGCACCAGGTCCCCGCGCTCCAGCCCCTTCCAGGTCTCGAGCAGGCAGCGGAAGTACTCGGCGCCGTGCACCAGCGCTCGGACGCGGTTGCCCTCGGTCCAGGCCACGCGGCCGTCGTTCGACCCGTCTTCCCGGTCGGCGTCGATGCGCGTGTCGGGGTTGCCCCGCTCGTCGGCGGTCAGGAACCAGAGCGCGACGTCATCGGCCGGTGGGCCCATGTCACCAGGGATGCCCGTTCGCGCAGCTGCTCACACGTCGCCGCACCCGCGAGTCGTCCCGAGGTGCAATCGGCACGTCGTTGACTCTCCCCCGGGGGGAGACGGCAGGGTGTCCGTCGTGAACGACGGACTGATGACGATCGGCACGTTCTCCCGGGCGAGCTTGCTGTCGATCAAGGCGCTGCGGGCCTACCACGAGGCCGGCATCCTCGTGCCGGCCCGGATCGACCCCGCCACCGGGTATCGCAGCTACCACGCCACCCAGCTGACCGACGCCGCCGTCATCCAGCGGCTGCGGTCGCTCGACGTGCCGCTCGACCGGGTTCGGGAGGTCGTCCACGCCCGCGATCCCGCCGTCACCGAGCGGGTGCTCACCGAGCACACCGCCGCCATGCAGGCCCGGCTCGAGGACGTGACCCGGATCGTCACCGAGCTGCAGGCCGGGGTGGGGCTGCCGGCCGCGCACACGCCGGTCCACGTGCGCGACGAGCCGGCAGCCAACACCCTGGCCGTGCGGGGCGAGGTGACGGAAGCGACCTTCGCCGCCTTCCTCGGCGGTGCCTACGACGAGCTGGGCGCCATGGTCGAACGGCTGGGCACCGCCCCGGTCGGACCGACCGGGGCGCTGTACCCACCCGAGATCGCCGACGACGGGGCCGAGCCCGTCGAGGCCTTCGCGCCCGTGGGCACGCCCGTGGCTCTGCCCGACGAGCGTGGCCGGGTGGTGGTGAGCGAGCTCCCGGCGGCCCGCGTCGCCGTGCTCGTGCACGCCGGAGGGTACGAGACGATCGGCGACAGCTACCGCGCCCTCGGCGCGTGGGTCGCCCACAACGCCACGCCGGCCGGGCAGCCCGTGCGCGAGATCTACGTCGTCAGCTTCGGCGAGACCGACGACCCCGCCCGCTTCCGCACCGAGATCCAGTGGCCGCTCGCGGCCGAGACCACACAGGAGACATCCACATGAGCATCCGCCTTGCTGCCATCACCGTCGACTGCGACGACGCCGCCACCGTCGCCCGCTTCTGGTCGGCGGCGCTCGACCGTCCGCTGGCCGCCGACCCGGCCCCGAGTGAGGACATCGCGTTGATCGGTGACCTCGAGGCAGCCGCCCCGGTTGCACCCAACTGGCTGTTCTGCAAGGTCCCCGAGTCCAAGACGGCCAAGAACCGCATGCACGTCGACATGGTCGCCGCCGATCGGCAGGCCGAGGTCGCCCGGCTCGTCGCTCTGGGCGCCACGCACGTGGCCGACAAGGACGAGTGGGGCCACGCCTGGACCGTCCTCCAGGACCCGGAGGGCAACGAGTTCTGCGTCGCCTCGTCCTGAGGCCGCGCCCGCCCGGGCAGTCCGAGGGCGTCGCCCCGCTGGATCACCCCGAGCCGGGGGATCCGTCTGCTGGTTCCGTCGTGGCCGCCAGGAGGCGGCGGGCGCGGCGCCCCAGGTCGCCGAGGTCGACTCGTCCGGCATCGGCCGCGGCCACGAGGCGCTCGGCCAGGTCGAGGGCGTCGTCGACGATCGGGGAGGTGGACGCCGCGTCCTGGCCCATGTCGTGCAGGATCGTGCGTTCCGTCCGTGAGGCGACGATCGGGTCGGGGACGCCCTCGATCCACACCCGGGTCCGCCGGCCGCCGCCCCGGTCGTCGCCTCGCAACGGCTCGAGCGCGTAGATCCTGTCGGCCCGCGCGTACTTCCCGAACCCCAGGGACACCATGCGCGGGGCGTCCGGCATGGACAGATCATCCTCCAATCGCGGGGTGATGTGGGGGAGTCAGCGCACCGGGTGCGGAGGGGCGGGATAGCCCGCGGCCAGCATCGGTGCCGCCACCGGGCGGCCGAACACGGCCCGCGCCAGTCGCCAGGCCGACCGGACGATCAGCCACAGGCCGACGACCCCGAACGGCAGGAGCACCACGACCGACGCCCAGGGATCGTCACCGAACGGTGGGCCCACCGCCGGATCGACGGCGCCGTCGATGCCGGCGCCGAGGACGAACAGCGCCAGCGTCGCTGCGGGGACCAGGACCAGACCGAGGAGCAGGTCCACAGCCGCGGCCCCGGCGGCGTAGGCGCGAGCCCACGGTCGGCGGGCGCCCTGACGGAGGATCGACCGGGTGGCGACGTGCATCGCCGGCAGCAGGAACAGCAGCAGCACCGCCCACCCGACGGCATCGGACGCATCTCGGACCGAGCGGACCGTCTCGGCCGAGACGCCACCGGCGGCGTCGGTGGTCTGGTGGAAGTCGATCAGCGGCGTCGGCGAACGTCTGCTCGGCCCAGACGTAGGCCACCAGCGCGCCCATCATCACCGCCAGGATCCAGCCCCGGCGCGTGCTGCTCAGCGCCCGGCGCACGGGCATGAAGCGGGGTTGGACGGCCACCGCCGCGGCCCGGCGGGCCTGGGCGTCGGCGCGCTCCTGGTCGCGGCGGCGCTGGGCGTCGGCGCGCTCGTGGTCGCGATGGCGCTGGTCTTCGGCTCGGCGCTCGCGGTCCACCGCCCGCTCGGCATCACGCTCGCCCTGGGCCAGGGTGCGGGCCCGGTCGGACGTCATCACGGCCAGCGCCGCCGCCGCCGGGTTGCGCTGGCCCTCGGCCGCCAGCTGCGCCCACCACAGTTGGCGGCGGGCGATCGTGCGCCGAGCCGACGTCAGACGGCGTTCGAGCCGGCGCTCGTGCTCGGGATGCACGGCGCACAGCAGCAGCGTCGCCACCGCCCGCTGGCGCTCCTCGGGCGACGGCCAACCGGCGTGCGGGCTGACCTCGGTCACCAGCCGGTCGAACTCGCCCAGCGAGGCGTGCCAGCGCTCGTCGACGGCGGCGGCGCGTTCCATCCCCGGCAGGGCCCGCCACAGACGCAGGACGCGGGCCGCGGCGATGTGGGCGAGGCGCTCTCCCATCGCCGGGTCGGATTCGGGACGACCGACGGAAGCCCCGCCGTCGCCACCGAGCCGGGCGCCGACCACGGCCCGAGCGGCGTCCTCGAGCCCGTCGACGCCGAGCGGTTTGGCCGGCCGGCCGCCGACCACAGCCCGGGCGGCGACTTCGAGCCCCTCGGGAGTCAGCAGCACCGGGCCGACCCGCGGCTCGAGGTCGGGATCCATCGCCAGCGCCAGCCGGGCCATCGAGGCGAACGGCGGGGCGTCACCCGTGCCGTCGGCGACGATGCGGTCGGCGTCCCCGGCCCCGTGCGCCTGCAGGAACCCACGCAGCTCGCCCAGCCAGACCGCATCTCGGCCGACGAACACCTGGTGCGCGGCATCGTCCCAGCTCCGCTGGAAGGAGGCGGCCAACGAGCGCACGTCGCGATGGTCCTCGCCGGCGTACCAGAACGCCGTCGCCTCCACGGCCGCGTCGCTCTCGGAGACCTGCGCTCCGGGGGGTTCGTAGCCCTGGGGCAGGGCGCGGGCGCGGCCGTCGGGACGGGAGGGCAGCGCCTCGACGTCCCAACCCAGGGCCACGACGGTCGGAACGACGGCGGTGCGGTCGGCCAGCGTCGGACCGATGGCCGTCGGCTCGACCGGCTGACCGGTCAGCCGGGCCAGCAGGGTGCCGACCTCGGGACGCTGGTCCGGATCCTTGGCCAGCGCCGCCCGCACCAGCATGTCGAGCGGGTCGGGCATGGCCGGCAGATCGGGGTCCTCGTGGACGACCCGGTAGAACAGCGCGTCCGCCGGGCCCTTCCCGAAGGGCGAGCGGCCCGACGCCGCGAACCCGACCACGAGGGCCCACGAGAACACGTCGGTCGCCGGCCCGCACGGCCGCCCCTGCACCTGCTCGGGCGCCATCCACCCCGGCGTGCCGAGCGCCATGCCCGTCCGTGTGAGCGCGGGGGCCTCGCGCAGGGTGGCGATGCCGAAGTCGATCACGACCGGCGTCTCGGGGGTGAGGAGGATGTTCGACGGCTTGAGGTCGCGGTGCACGACGTCGGCCTCGTGGACGGCCGCCAGCGCGTCGGCCAGCGCCACGGCCAGCGAGGTGAGCCGCTCCCCGGACATCGGCGCGGCGTCGGTCACCGCCTCGTGCAGCGTCGGCCCGTCGACGAACGCCGTCGCCAGCCACGGGAGGGCGGCGTCGGCGTCGGCCGCCAGCACCCGCGCCACCCGGGGGCTGCGCACGCGCTCGGCCGCCTCGATCTCGCGGCGGAAGCGGGCCCGGAAGGCGGCCTCGTCGGCGTGGCCGGCGCCGTCGGGGCGCACGAACTTGAGCGCGGCCGGGCCCAGCTCAGCATGCTCGGCCAGGTACACGACGCCCATGCCACCCTCGCCGAGGCGGCCGACGACCTCGAACCCCGCGATGTGGCGCGGATCCCCCGGTCGGAGTCGGCCCACCGCACGCCAGCGCGTCATCTGAGGCACCGGCGTCGACGGTAGTGCCACGCCACGGTGCGTCGACCGTCACCCCCCGCGTTGCACGTGAGGGCGAACGCCCGCCGATCGGCCCTCACGGTGCGGTGAGGTAGCGGAGCATCTCCCGGCCGACCTGCCGCATGGCGAGGAGGACGGCGTCGCGCTCGTCGGACCGCGCGTCGTCCCAGTTGGCCAGCACCGCGAAGGCCAGCGTCCGCCCGTCGACCGACATCGTGCCGACATCGCATCGGACCCCGGTGTTCGTCCCGGTCTTGTTGACGACCACGAGGCCCCGGTCGGGGACCACATGGGCGAGCGGGTCGAGACCGTAGGCCGACGCCGTCATCGACAGGTCGACCCCGGTCGACAGCCACGTCAGCACCCGGGACGAGACGTCGGGCGACAGCGCCGATCCCGTCACCACCCCCGCGAAGAGCGTGGCCAGCTCGGCCGCCGACCCCGAGGACAGCGCCGCCGGGTGCTCGGGCCCGCGCACGTCCCGGACCTTGTCGTGGAGTGCGGTGACCGTCAGGCCGAGCCGCGCCGCGGTGGCCGACACCGCATCGAGTCCGACGCGGCGGAGCAGCACGTTGGTGGCGAGGTTGTCGCTCACCGCAGCCACGAGGCCCGCCACGTCACCCAGCGGCAGCGCCTGGACCTGCAGGTGCTGCCAGAGCCCCGAGTCGGCCACCTGGTCCTGCGGCAGGCGAGTCAGCATCTCGTCGCTGCTGACCTCGCCGGCGTCGATCTGTCGCGCGGTCTCCAGCAGCAGGAGCAGCTTGCCGACGCTGGCCGTGGCGAGAACGGCGTCGTCGTTCAGGGCCACGACGCACCTGCGGTCGACGACGTCCCGGACGTGGATTCCCCAGGAGACGCCAGCCCCGGTCAACCCGACGGCGGCGAGGTCGATCTCGGGCACGGTCACGGCGCCGAGCGTAGGACGCGACCTCGCGAGACCGTCGCTGTCGTCGACCCGCTAGTGCCCGTAGCTCACCACCGCCTGGCGCTCGGTGACCGTGAGGGCGAACGTCGTCGTGCGGGACGCATCGGCCAACGTGCCGGTGGCGCCCGTCGACGACCCCCAGTCGACCGACCACTCGACCGTCACGCTCGCCGCGTAGCGACCGTCGGGTTCGTCGACCGACGTGTCCTGGTAGACGTGCGAGCAGGCGGTGCTCTGCGCCTCGTCGGCGACCGCCGGGTCGTACGGGGTGCCGGGGCCGTCGCAGGTGATGGTCTCGCCGTCGCCCATGTCCCAGACGACGCGCTCGGGGTGGGCGGTGACCTCGACCCAGAACCCCGGGATCTCCGCCCGGGCCGACAGCTCGGCCCACGACCCGGGCTCGAGCCACAGCCAGGTGGGCAGGCCGGTGATCTGGTCGACCTCGAGGCCCGGGGACGTCACCGGAACGGGGAAGCCGAGCGGCACCTCGTCGTAGGCCTGGCGGGCCAGCGCCGCCAGGTCGGGGCCGGGGTTGGTGGGATCGCCCGGCGCGTACTGCCAGTAGTTCGAGCGGATCATCTCGCCCGTGTCGGCGTAGCGGCAGGTCTGGTAGTACCAGGCGGCGTCGACGTAGGTGCCGGAGAACGGCGTGAGCGTGTCGTTCTCGCTGCCGCCGCCGTCGGGCCCGCCGGGCGCCTCGTGCACCTCGCACGTGACGGGACGTGTGGGGGCGGTGCGGCGACTGCCGTCGCTGGCTGCGGGCGTGGCGATGAGGTCCTGGTATCGGACTTCGGCGGAAAGGTGATCGTCCGCCTTCGACTCGACCGCCGAAGAACACGTTGCCGCGTCGCGGGACGGTCTCGTCGGCTGGCTGGCTCCTGCGCTGCAGCTGGCCGGTGCCCACGCCGAGGACGTGAGAGAATGTCAGGCCACGCGAGCGCCGGCGACCGGCAACGATCCACACGGGCTCAGTCCGGGCACGGGACTTCTCCATCGAACAACTCGATGGTCGCGATGCTCGCTGACACTGCCCACCTGGCAGCCGGAGCTCCATCAGAGTCACCTCAAGGTCACGAGTCGGAGCGGAGTGCCTCGAACACGACCGACCCATCGTCCTGATCGACCGTGCGTGTCGTTGCCGACCGAGCAATCGCGAACGTCAGCCCGTCCGCTGCTGATGTCAGCGGCGACCCACGTCATGCGATGTGCGGTCACCGCGCTGCCACAAGCTGATTCTCGGCCCGCTGTGTCGAGAGGCTGTCTTGCAAACTCGCCAGAGCACGGGATCGATCGCCAGGCGCTGCAGATCGGGATCGTCCGGGTCTGGACCTCGTAGTCAGCAGCCCGTACGACCACGTCGACCAACTCCAGGTACACCGCCTTCGCCTCTTCCTCCGGGGTCGGTGGAGTCGTGGTCGAGGGGGTGGTGGTCGTCTCCTCAGCGGTCGGGTCGGTGCCGGCGTCTTCGTCGTCGTCACCGCCGCAGCCGAGGGCGGCGACGACCGTGATCACGGCGACCGACGTCAGGGCGGCGCGGGTGGGCAGGCGGCGTCGTCGGGTCGTCGGCGTGCGTGGCATCGGCTCTCCCCAGAGTCACGGGCACGGAGAGCGACATCGGTCACTCTCGGCCCCTCCCGCCCCTCAACAGGCCACGTAACGTACCACGTCCACCACGCCCCGAGGACACGGGAAACGTGCGACGGTTCCTGCGACAGATCGCGCCCTCAGAGAAGCGCCCACGTCGCAAGAACGGTCGCCGCGCGCGCCCGTCAGCCCGGCGAGGTCTCGGCCACCGCCACCCGGGCGAGGGCCTCGACGACGGCCTCCTCGTACTCGGGGCGGTAGGTCGGCGCTCCGGTTCCGGGGCGTACACGCGGGGGCAGCTCGAGCTGGGCGCCGCCGCCTCGCGGCAGGTTGACCGGGTTGCGGGGGTGGACGCCCCGCAGCGGGGGCGGGATGGCGGCCATGTCGTCGACGACCGTGAACCCGCCGCCGAGCGTCGAGCGCAGGGCCGACGCCACCCGGCCCGCGAGCGGGCGGTTGCCGCCTCCGACCAGGAGGGTCGTCCACATGCCGACACGCCCGTAGCCGTGGATCGACACCACGGCGTCGACGTGATCGACGAACGACGCCAGCGTGGGGGACGCCGCGGGGTCGAACAGCGTCGACGGCACGTGCCAGTTGAGGTCGTCGGGCTGGCGGACCGCGTAGAGCGACGCCCCCGCCCGCTCGGCGGCCGCGGTCGCCACGACGTCGGTGCCGCGTTCGAGGCTGCCGCCGTGGATGGCCACCAACCCGAAGCGGCTGCGCAGCTCACACACCTCCTCGACACCGTCGTGGGCGAGCAGATCGGCGAGCATGCGTCAGGGGCGTCCGCTCGCGGCGGGGCGCCATCGTCGGCACCGAGCGGTCGACTCCTCGGTGCGGTGACACGAGACGTGTCCTCCATCGGGCGTGATCCTGCCATGCTCATCCCCGCCCCCACCTCATGTCGGGGCGCCGATGCGGGCGGACAGATGTTCTCCCCGAGTTCGGTCGGCGCTCACCTCCCGTGCACCGGCCCCACAGACCGCACGGGGACTGTGGCCCTGTGACGCGCACCCAAGGCCCGACGGGGGAACCGCCGCCGTGACGGCGGCGGGGGTCGGACGATGGCCGGCTCCCCCGACCACTCCGTGCGCGCCCCGGGGCGCGGCGGGTCGCCGTCCTCGTCGCCCTGCTCGGCCTGATCGGCGCGATCTCCTTCCTCGGCGACGCGGCCAGTCCGGTGCTGCTCGCGCGGCACCGTCTGGCGCTGGTGGCGCTCACGCCCCGGTCTGCCTACGTGGTGGCCGCGGCGCGTGACGTTCCGTTCCCGCTGCTCCTCCTGGTCGCCGTGGCGCGGCTGGGCCTCGCGGACCCCGTCCACTTCGTGCTCGGGCGCGACGCCGGCCCGAGGGTGCTGGCCCGGGCGGAGCGGACCCGCCTGCTCGGCCGGCTCGCCCGACGGCTGCCGGCGACTCCCGACAACGTGTGGCTCTCGGTCGTGGCGCTCTCGCCGACTGCGAAGACGATGGTCGTGGCCGGGGGCCTCGGGTTGCCGGCGGGCCGCGTCGCCGTCGCCAACGCGACGGGGACGGTCGTCCGGATCCTGGTCGTGTGGACCGCCGGGCGGGCGTTCCCGTCGGTCGGCGAAGGCCTCGCCGCGCTGTCGGCCTGGGTGGCCGTCCCGTGCTGTGCGGTCGGAGGCGCCGCGCTCGTCGTCCGTCACCGGCAGCGGCTGCGCGCCGCCGTGCTCCGCCGCGTGGCTCCCGCCCCGACCCTGGCGACCGACCCGGCGACCACCGCGTGACAGCAGCAGTGCCAGCCCGGCCGGGGCCAGCCCGGCCGGAAGCAGCCCGGCCGGAGCCAGCCCGGCCCCGGTAGGCCAGCCGCCAGCGCTCAGCCGAACAGGCGGCGGACCCGGCCGAGGTCGAGGAGCTGGGTCTCGCCGGTCCAGTCCTCGACGCCGTCGTTGTCGGTGACGACGTAGGCCCGACCGTCGGCGGCCACCGTGAAGCCCTCGGGCTTGTCGGTGATCCAGCCGTTGCCGGCCCGCAGGTCGGGCTGCAGATCGTGGACGGCCTTGTCGGCACGGGTCACCAGCACCGACAGGTCGACCTCGGTCAGCCACTTGAGCTGCGAGAAGTCGCCGGTGAGGTTGTCGCGCTCGATGAGGCCGTAGCTGCCGTCGTCCAGCAGCACGACCTCGGACAGCCCGACCCAGGCCGCGCCCGCCGGGACCGGCTCGAGCTTCGTAGGGCACGTGGACCCACGCTCCGGTGGCGGGGTCGTAGGTCCACACACGCGTCCAGGTGGGCTCGCCGGCGTTGGCGCCGGTGGGGTCGTCGTCGAGGTCCTCGCACCCGGGCGTCGTGTAGTCCCAGCCGCGCTGCTGGGCGATGGCGAGCGTGTAGCCGCCCCCGTCGGACGGCACGACGGTGAGCCCCTCGAAGCCGGCGCCCAGCGAGCCCCGGTTGGTGGTGGCCGCCCGGCACCGTGGAGGAGGGATGAACGGCCAACCAACGCTGCGCGGTCGCCGGCCGCGCTCCGTCGGCTCGACCGGGCCGCCCGGCTCAGCCGGGCACGGCGGGCAGCTCCCACGACGCCCGTGTGGTGGGCTGCGGGTCGGCGGCGAAGGTGTCGACGACCCGGAAGTCGACCGTGGCCGCCGCCGGAGTCAGCTCGACGAGGCCGTAGCCCTGGTTGATCGTGTCGATGTAGTCGATGTGTGGGTTGACGTCGAGGAACCCGGCCTCGAGGGTGCGGATGATCTGCTCGGCCTGGTCCAGGGGCACGCCGGGCAGGTAGGCGCGGCGCACGTCGGGGTCGGCCGTGAGGGACCCGCACACGAACTCGTGGGCGACGACCGGGGAGGCCTCCAGGTCGTCGTGGTCGGGCCGCAGCCCGCCGGCGAACCAGATGTGGGTGTGCCCGGCCGTGACCACCACGTTGCTGACCTGCGCCTCGGCCAGCCCGCCGAGGATCTCGCGGCGCTCGGCTGCGTAGTTGTCCCAGGCGTCGGCCTCGATGTAGCGGCCCTCGTTGAGGTGGAAGCCGGGCGGCGGATCGGCCCGGATCTCGGGCGTGTCGAGATCTTCGAGGCGCAGCGCCAGGAAGTTGTAGCCGTGGCCCACGTGACGCCACGTGTGCTCGGACCGGGTGAGCCGGTTCGTGAGCCAGCGCTTCTGCTCGGCGCCGAGGCAGGTGCGCCCAGGGTCGAGGATCTGCGCGCCCTCGGGCGTCCGCGTGTCCACGGTCGAGAACGGCAGGATGTCGGGGCCGCGCACCCCGGGGACGGCGGCGTCGCGGTACTGGCGCGTGTCGAGCACGAGGAACGTGGCCAGGTCTCCCCACTCGATCTCGCGGTGCGTCCGGGTGGGGGTACGTCGTAGGCGGCGCACCGGCTGGTGCTCGAACCAGGCCTGCGCGGCCGCCGCGAACCGGGCGGGCGGGAACGTGCGGTCCATGCCGTTGGCGAACTCGCCGTCGTCCCACATCGCCACCACGGGATACGTGGCGTGGAGGTGCTGGAGCAGCGGGTCCGCCTTGAAGCGCCGGTAGACGCCCCGGTAGTCGTCGAGGGTCAGCGTGGCCGTGTCGTGGACGTACACGTAGTCGCCGTAGTGGACCCAGAAGTCGAGGTCCTCGCCCGCCATGGCCCGATGCGCCGCGTAGGGGCTGTCGTTGATCTGCTGGCACGACGAGAACGCGAACCGCAGCCGGTCGTGGTGCCGGCCCGGCCGCGGGGCGGTGCGCAGCCGCCCGACGCCGGCTGGTGCCCGTGGGGGTGTGGAAGCGGTAGTGGTACCAGCTGTCGGGCCGCAGGTCCCGCACGGTGGCGTGCACCGTGTAGCCCGTGGCGGCCGAGGCCCGCTCGCGCCCGTCGCACACGATGCGCCGGAACGACGCGTCGTGGGCGACCTCCCAGCCCACGCGCACCTCGGCGCCGTCGGGCCGCGGCGGCACGGCGGTCCAGATGACCGAGCCGTCCTCCCGCGGATCGCCGGCGGCGACGCCGAGCGGGAACTCGGGATCGACGGGCGGGACGTCGGCCGGCAAGGCGGGCAGCGCCTGCGCACCCGCCAGGTCGAACCACCGCGTGCCCAACGTCGCCGCCGCGCCGAGCGCGCCCATCCGGGCCAGGAACTCGCGCCGCCCCGTGCCGTGTTCCCCCACGATGCCCCCCGTGTGCTCGTCGACCTCACGACGGGCCGGAGCATGCCAGCGTGGCACGGGGCGCGCCACGGGAACGGGCCGTCGTCGCCAGAGGTTCACGCGCGATCCACTCCTGTCGATGGACCTGAAACGCGGGGCGTCGCCCGGTCCTCGTTCACGGCAACGGCCCGCACGCACTGCGCCCGACCGCCATACTCGGGGGGCCGGCCGCCGGCGGCGACTGACGCTGCGCACCACGGCGAGCGGCCGGCCCGCCGAGCACGCTGGGGGCCCGATGTCCACACCCGAACGCACGACAGGCACGTCCGACGGCCCTCGGCCTTCGGGCCTCGTCAAGGCCTGGACCTGGGCCGTCGCCCTCGGAGGCGCGGCGCTCCTCGCCGTGGCGGCGTCCGAGCTCATCGGCGGGGACGCGGACGCGGGCGTCCCCTGGCTCGTGTTGGCCGGCGGGTTCCTGGTCGTCGGCCCCATCTTCTTCGACCGCCTGACCCGGCTGTCGGTCGGCCCCGACGGCTTCCGGTTCGACCTCAGCCTGCAGATCGCCCGCCTCGACGCCCGCGACACGGCGGTGCGCATCGACCGCTGGGGCGGCGGCCTCGCCGAGGCCGCCGCGACCTACGCCAGCGCCCACACGCTCCTGGCGGGCGACGAGATGCGAGCCGCCCGGATCCGGGTCCAGGACCACTTCGTGGCGACCGCGGCCGCCAGCGCGCTCGTCCAGCAGTACGACGCAGCCGAGGTCCGGCGCCTGTTCCGGGACGGGCCGCCGGTCGTGCGGGTGCTGGTGCTCGGCCTCATGCAGGGCGACCCGTCGCTGGCCGACGCAGCCACGATCGAGTCGGCCATCACCGAGTCGCGCACCGCCAACGAGCAGTACCACGGCCTCCGTCTGGCCGAGCAGGTCGGGCGGCGGCTGCCCCCCGAGGACCGGCGGCGGCTGCGCCAGGCCATCGAGCGCGAGCCCATCACCGACGGCCACGCCCGCACCCAACTGCGGGCCACGGTCCTCGTGCGGCTGGCCGAGAGCGGCGACCCCGACCGGGATTCGTCCGGCGAGGGCCACGGCGGGCGTCCGGGCGATCGCGGGGCGGCGGCGAGGGTGCCGCCCCGGCCGGTGGGCGGCGCCGGGACGGGCGGGGAGCGGCCGAGGCCGCGACCTCGGCCGAGACCGTCGCGTCCTGATCTCCCCCGCCCACAGGTCCGGCCGCGCGGCCCGGCCCCGCGAAACCCCGCGCGCACTACACTCCCCCGCGGGCCGGGCCAGGATCTGCACGTCGTCTGGGGGAACCGATGACCGAGCGCACGCCGCCGGCGGGGCGCGGACCGAGCCGAGACTCCGACGACTGGCTCGAGCACTCGGGGTCCAGCGTCTTCGGCCCGCCCCGTGCCCCGCGTCGCCCCGTTCCCCCGCCCGCGCCCGCGGGCGGTCCACCCGGACCACCCACTCCGGCGTGGAACCCCGCGCCGTGGGCGCCGGTCACGCGCGGCGACCCGGCCCCTCCCGAGCCCGCCCCGACCGAGCGCACCTGGGACCCCGCTCCATGGGCGACGGCCGCCCGATCGGCAGCCAGCGGAAGCGACATCGCGCCGCGGCCGGCCCGGCCGAACGCACCACCTCCGGGCGCGCCGCCACCCGGCTGGCCCGGCGCCGGCCCGCCGCCGCGCCCGGCTGACGACCGCAGCGGACGGCCCCCGGGCGCAGGCCGGACCCGATCCGCGCGCCGCCGCGCCCCAGAGGACGGCCGGCCCCCGGCTCGACCGCGCCCGCGACGCCGACGGCTCGGGGTTCCGCTCGCCGTTCGGGCTGGGCGCGGTGGTCGGCCTCACGGGCGCGGTCGCGTTCCTGGCGGCCCTCGTGGTGCTGCCGTGGTTCACCGTCGCCGGGGAAGGGGCGACGCTGTCCGACATCCGCGAGGCGTTCACCGTCGCCGCGACCGACCCGTCCGACGTCGTCCCCGGAGCGGGCGACCCGACGGCGTCGACCTTGCCCGAGGGCTCCATCCCGACGCCCGGCGAGGTCACCGACGCCGTCACCGATGCGGCCGAGCAGCAGGCACGTGACGCGGCCGGCGACGCCGCCGCGGCCGTCATCGACTCGGGTCGCTCCCGCTACCTCGAGCTGTACACCGACGTGCTCTGGGTCGGCGTCGCCGGGATCGTGGTGGCGGCCGCCGTGGTCTCGACGCTCCTCGCGCCGCGCTCGGCCGCGCTGTCGCTCCTGCTCGGGGTGCGGCGCCTGGCGGGCGCGCTCACGGTGCTGGCCGCCCTGGCGCACGGGGCCGCCCTGTGGATCGTGTTCTCGGGTGACGGGTCGCCCTCGCCGGCGTTCGGCGTCTGGCTCGGAGTCGGTGGACTCGTCGCCGTGCTCGCCGGCTGCGTCATCGGCCCGACGGCGGTAGGACGCGGGCGCCGGCGCCCGGGTGAGGGCGTCACGTGTCGGATCGCTGTCCCGCCTTCCGCCGGGCGGCCGTGAGCTCCTGGCCGCGACGCCCTCAGCCCGGCGTGTTGGCGGCCACGTAGCGGCCCGGCGGCAGGCCGAAGTGCTCGGTGAAGTCGCGGGTCAGGTGGGCCTGGTCGCTGTAGCCGAGCGACGCGGCCACCGCGGCCCAGTCGACCCGTCCGCCGCCGCGGGCCTGCTCGGCGGCCTCGTAGAGGCGGTAGCGGCGGATGACCGCCTTCGGGCTGATGCCCACGTGGTCGGCGAAGCGGCGTTGGAGCTGCCGGGTCGTGGCCCCGGCCTCGCGGGCGACGTCGTCGACCGTCAGGAACGCCGGGTCGGCGGCGATGCGTTCGACGAGGGCGGTCGTGTCCTCCCACGCCTGCCGCCGGGCCGGGACCAGCGGCTGCAGCGCCGCGTCCGCCGCGGCCGCCATCGCCGCGCCGTCGACCTCGTCGCCTCCGCCCACCGCTGCGGCCGCGGCCACCTCGGCGGCCAGCGCGTCGGCGCGGTCGTCGCCCACGACGTCGGCCCACGGCAGCGTGGCGTCGCGGATCGTCGCCAGTGACCGGCGCAGCAGCGGGCGGAACCCGGCGGGGCGGAACATGATCCCCAGCCCCCAGCCGGCGCCCGTGAGCGTGCGGGACGTCACCGCGGTGCTCACGCCTGCGACGAACCCCGGCCCACCGTCGACGAACGTCACGTTGACCACCGGGTGGGCGAACACGTGCTGCGTGTGCGGCGGCTGGCCCCGGAGGTCCCAGCGGGCGAGCCAGTAGCGGTCGACGAGGCGCGCCACGCCCGCCGACGGCGGGTAGCGATCGAGGCGGAACCGCCGGAGCCCGGCGTCGGGCGTCACGATGCCGCGGGCGTCCTGGCCGACCTGTCGCACCACGCCGGCGACCGTACCCGGGCGGGCCCCGAACGGCGTCGGACCTGTCGGGCCCGGCACCACCTGTCGGGTTCCTTCAAGACGCTGGGCGGCAGCCTGGGGGACGATGACGGCATGACCGACATCGCCGACCGCTACGACCGCCTCGCCGCCGACTTCGCCGCCACCATCGACGCCGTGCCCGCCGATCGGTGGGCGTCACCGTCGCCCTGCGAGGAGTGGACCGCCCGCGACGTCGTCGCCCACGTCGTCGAGACCCACGGGATGTTCGAGGGCATGGTCGGGCGCGACCTGGGTGAGGTTCCCGCCGTCGCGGACGATCCTGCGGCCGCCTTCGCCGCCGCCCGGGCGGTCGTGCACGGGCACCTCTGCGACCCGGACGCAGCCGGCGCCACGTACGAGAGCCCGATGCTGGGCACCACGTCCTTCGCCGAGATGATCGACCGCTTCATCGCCGACGACCTGGTGGTCCACCGGTGGGACCTCGGCACCGCGGCCGGGCTCGACGTCGACCTGCCGCCGGACGAGATCGAGCGGCTGCGGGAGCACCTGGCCGCCATGGGCGACGCGATGCGGGGACCCGGCGCCTTCGGCCCCGAGGTCGAGGCCCCCGAGGGCGCGGACGACCAGACGCGCCTGCTCGCCTTCCTCGGTCGCCGGGCCTGAGAGGCCGAGCAGATAGGGCGTCGGCGCGCCGGGGGGTCGACCCCCAGCTCCACGCCGGCCGACAGGCAGCACCGAGCGGCAACCCGAGACGGCGTGACCTCTCCGCGTACGTTCTGCCGCGAGCCGAGGCCGGCCCGACCGCCCGTCAGGGACGGCGGGCCGGTGACTCGGCGGCGTCCATGTCCTGCAGGCCGACGACGCGCAGGAGCGCGGTGTCGGCCTCGGGCGTGCCCGCGGCGGCGGAGTAGACGATCAGGCGCTGGTCGACGTCGGGCAGCAGCAGCGCATCGCAGTCGAGCTCGATCCGGCCGAGGTGCGGGTGGTGCACGGTCTTGCGGCTGCTGCGCCGCTCGGCGATCGGTCCCTCCTCCCAGAGCTGGGCGAACAGCTGGCTCCCCGCCCGCAGCTCGGCGACGAGCCGCACGAGGCCCGGGTCGTCGGGGAAGCGGGCCGCCACGTAGCGCAGCGAGGCGACGGTCTCGACCGCCGTCTGCTCGTCCTCGTCGGGATCGCTGGCCACCCGGCCGCCGTCACCCAGGAACCGCTGCCAGGCCACGTTCCGCTGCCCGGCCGGCCACGACGAGAAGTCGCCCAGCAGCGCGGTCGCCAGCTCGTTCCAGGCGAGGACGTCGCCCTTGGCGTCGATGAGCACCGCGGGCAGGTCGGTGATGCGATCGAGGAGGCGGAGCGTGCTGGCCCGGGGAGTCGACACGATGTGGCCGGGCCGGGGCGGCGCCGAACCGGCGACGTGGAACAGGTGGTCGCGTTCGTCGTCGGACAGGCGCAGCGCGCGCGCCAGGGCCGTCAGCACCTGCTCGGACGGCGTGGGCCCGCGTCCCTGCTCGAGCCGCACGAGGTAGTCGACCGAGATGCCCGCCTGCAGCGCGACCTCTTCGCGCCGCAGGCCGGGGACGCGCCGTCGGGTGCCCGCCGGCAGCCCGAGGTCGGCGGGCGACAGCCGGGCCCGGTACGACTTGAGCGCAGCGGCCAGGGCGGGACGATCCATGCCCCCAGGATGCCGGTGGCACGCCCGGTTCAGCCTGGGACCGTCGATCCCAGGCTGCGGCGGTCCTGGTTGACCAGCGGCGCGGCGCGCACGCTGCGGCCATGACCACCACCGCACTCATCACCGGAGCGAACAAGGGCCTCGGGTTCGAGACCGCCCGTCAGCTGGCCGCCGACGGTTGGACCGTCTTCGTGGGGGCCCGCGACCCCGAGCGGGGCCGCACCGCGGCCGAGAAGCTGGCCGCCGAGGGCGGCGACGCGCGCTACGTCCCGCTCGACGTCACCGACGACGACTCGGTCGCCGCCGCCGTGGTCGAGGTGGCGGGGCAGACCGACCGGCTCGACGTCCTCGTCAACAACGCCGGCATCATCGGCTCGTTCACCCCGCCGCTCGAGACCGGGCCCACCGACTTCCTCGCCTGCTTCGGCGTGAACCTGCTGGGGCCGGTGCGGGTGACGCGGGCGTTCCTCCCGCTGCTGCGGGCCGCCGAGCTGCCCCGCGTCGTGATGGTGTCGAGCGGCCTCGGATCCTTCGCCGTCACGGGGGACCCGGACCGGCTGGAGTCGGGGATCGTCTCGCTCGTCTACCCGTCGTCGAAGGCGGCGCTGAACATGGTGACCAGCCAGTACGCCAAGGCGCTGCCCGGGTGGAAGGTCAACGCCGTCGACCCCGGCTACACGGCCACCGACCTGAACGACCACTCGGGCCACAAGACGGTGGCCGACGGCGCCCGGGCCATCGTGGCGATGGCCCGGGTCGACGCCGACGGCCCGACGGGCGGCTTCTTCGACGACCAGGGACCTGTTGCCTGGTAGCCGAAGGCGGCTCCGAGGGCGGGATCAGCTCAGTCGGCGCGAGCGCCCTTGGCGAGCCAGAACTCGTTGAGCGCGTTCTGGACCTTGAAGTACCAGATGAACAGTCCGACGATCGGCAGCAGGAACCACAGGCCCCACAGCGGGCTCACGGGGCTCTGGCGGCCGTCGCGCTGGTACATCTTCTCGATCTCGCCGGGGATCGTGAACATCAGCACGACCGACAGCAGCAGGTAGATGACGATGCCCAGCACGCCGCCGAGGCCGTCGCCGTTGTACTTCTTCAGGTCCTCGCTGGTGCGGTAGGTCCAGAAGATGCCCCAGATCCCGCACGTGACGATCATCAGCAGGACCACCAGCCAGGGGCTGTTGTACGGCCCGCCGACGGTCTGGGGCACGACGCCCACGGGCTGCGGCGGCGGGCCGGCGTACCCGCCGGCGTAGGGCTGACCCGGGGGCGGCCCCTGCGGGGGCGGCCCACTCGGCGGCGGCGCGCCAGGCGGTGGCCCTTCCGGGGGCGGGCCGCCAGAAGGCGGGACGTCGGACGGAGGTGGTTCGTCGTAGCTCACCGCACCATCGTGGTCTCCGGTACGGGCGATTGCCATGATCCCCCCGGGCAGGGCGGGGCGACGGTGCTCGCCCACCGCGCACTACCCTCCGGCGCGATGGGGGTCCGCTGGGGGACGTTCGGTGCGGTCGCCGGCGCGGGCGCGCTCGTGGTGGCGACGGCGGGCGGGTGCGCCGGTGGCGACGACGAGGCGCTGGCCGAGCGGCTCCGCCCACCCAGCACCGAGGCGACCACCACCACGACGGCCCCGACCACCACGGCGCCACCGCCGCCGCCGTCCACGGAACCGCCGCCGCCCCCTCCCCCGCCGGCCGGCAACCCCGACGGCACCGCGCCGGTGCCACCCGAGGCGCAGGCGGTCGACACGTCGCAGCCCGACCGGGTCGTCGGCGACGGCACCGCGGCCAGCTGCACGTCCGCCGCGGTGGTCGACGCCGTGGCCCAGGGCGGGGTCATCACGTTCTCGTGCGGTCCCGCGCCCGTGACGATCACGCTCGACGAGACGGCCAAGGTCCGCAACGACACCGGGCCCGAGATCGTGCTCGACGGCGGCGGTCTCGTGACCCTCAGCGGCGGCGGGCAGCGGCGGATCCTGTACATGAACACCTGCGACGAGGCTCAGGTCTGGACGACCTCGCACTGCCAGGACCAGGACCACCCCCGCCTCACGCTGCAGAACCTGACCTTCGCCGACGGCAACTCGACCGGCGACGCCACCGAGGGCGGCGGAGGTGGCGCCGTCTTCGTGCGCGGCGGTCGGGTCAAGGTGGTCAACAGCCGCTTCGTCCGCAACCGCTGCGACGGGTCGGGGCCCGACCTCGGCGGCGCCGCCCTTCGAGTGCTCAGCCAGTCGCAGGGCCAGCCCGTCTACGTCGTGCAGTCGACGTTCGGCGGTGCGCCCGGCGAGGGCGGCGAGTGCTCGAACGGCGGCGCCCTCAGCAGCATCGGGGTGTCGTGGGTGGTGCTCAACAGCGTGATCAGCCACAACGCGGCGGTCGGCTCGGGCGCCAACCCCGCCCGGGGCGGCACGCCCGGCGGCGGCAGCGGCGCGGCCATCTACGCCGACGGCAACGACTTCACGGTCGACATCGCCGGCACGGTCATCGAGGACAACCACGCCAACGAGGGCGGGGGCGCCGTCTTCTTCGTCAGCAACGACCGCACCGGCACGATGACGATCGACGGCTCGATCCTGCGCCGCAACCCCAGCGACGGCTTCGAGACGGCCGGCCTCCCCGGCATCTTCTTCCTCGGCGCCCACGACCCGACCGTCACGGCGTCGACCCTCGAGTAGCCCCCAGACGCGATTTCCCCGCGGATCTGGTCGCTGGAACGACCAGATCCGCGGGGGAAATGTCCGTGTGGGGTGGGTGAGGGTCAGGGGTGGGCGAGGTCAGCGGACCGGCTGGGGGCTCCACACGCCGGTGGCCGCCGCCCGGCGGACGTAGTCCGAGAAGTCCCGGGCCGGCCGGCCCAGGGCCTCCTGCACGCCGTCGGCCAGCGACTCGTTGCGGCCGTCGAAGATCTCGCCGAACAGCCAGGCCAGGCCCGCGGCGTCCTCGGCCGGCAGGCCGGCGGCGTCGAGGTCGGCCCGGAACTCGTCGGCGGTGACCGGGACGTACTCGACGGGCCGTCCGATGGCCGCCGCGATCTCGGCCGCGGCGTCGGCGAACGTGAGCAGGCGCGGGCCGGTGAGCTCGTAGAGCTTGCCCACGTGGCGGTCGTCGGTGAGGGCGTCGATCACCACGTCGGCGATGTCGTCGACGTCGAGGAACGGCTCGACGACCTCACCAGCGTTGAGCGCCAGCACCCCGGCCTGCACCGATTCGACGAAGAAGCCCTCGTCGAAGTTCTGGGCGAACACCGCGCAGCGGACGATCGTCCACTCGGCGCCCGAGGCCTTGACGAACTCCTCGGAGCGGACGGCACCCGCCTCTCCGCGGCCCGACAGCAGCACCAGCCGCTGCACGCCGGCGGCCACCGCCTGACGGGAGAACGAGTCGATGATCTCGGCCGCCCCGGGGAAGGCGAGATCGGGGGCGTAGGTGATGTAGGCGGCGCCGACGCCCTCGAGGGCGGGGCCCCAGGTGCCGTCGTCGTCCCAGTCGAAGGGGATGTCGGCGCGGCGCGAGCCGATGCGCACCGGCAGGCCGAGGGCGTCGAGGCCGGCGGCGACGCGACGGCCGGTCTTGCCGGTGCCGCCGGTGACGAGGGTGGGAAGGGGGCTGGGTGTCTGGGTCATGGGTCGAGTGAACGACGGAAGCGATCCCCGCTCCATCGCTGCGCGGCGCGAATCCATACGCCAGCGTCTACGGCTGCTGAGTACCCTTCTGCCGGTGGACACGCTGGCCCGGCTGCTCGACGCCCCACGCGCCCGCGAGGCGTTCCTGTTGGAGATGGTCGATGGCCCGGCCGTGGGCCGTCCGCGTGCAGGACGAGGCCCCGCTGAGCGTGATGACCCTCGTCCGGGGGCGGGCATGGGTGCACGACTCCCACGGCGAGGTGGCCGAGCTGCGGGCCGGCGACGTCGCCGTCGCCCGCGGGCCCGATCCGTACACGGTCTGCGACGAGCCGGGGTCGCCCGTGCAGGCGGTGATCCACCCCGACCAGCGGTGCACGAGCGAGACCGGCGTCGACATCATCGACACCTATGCCCTCGGCGTCCGCAGGTGGGGCACCGACCCGGACGGGCCCGATGCGGTGCTCGTCGGCACGTACAACTTCGAGGGCGACGTCACCCGGCGCCTGCTCGGCGCCCTCCCGGGGCTCCTGGTGGTGCCGGCAGAGCGCCTCGACTCCCCCATCGCCACCGTGCTCGCGGCCGAGATCGGCAAGGACGGCGCCGGGCAGACGGCCGTGCTCGATCGGCTGCTCGACCTGTTGCTCATCGCCACGCTGCGGGCGTGGTTCGACCGGCCCGGCGGCGACGCCCCGGCCTGGTACCGGGCCCAGAGCGACGAGATCGTGGGCCCCGCGCTGCGCCTCATCTACGACGACCCGGCGCGCCGGTGGACGGTGGCGCTGCTGGCGTCCGAGGTCGGCGTGTCGCGGGCCGCGCTGGCCCGCCGGTTCACCGAGCTGGTGGGCGACCCGCCCATGACGTTCCTGACCGAGTGGCGGCTCAGCCTGGCCGCCGACCTGCTGCGCGAGCCCGGCGCCACGCTCGGCTCGGTCGCCCAGCAGGTCGGCTACGGCAGCCCGTATGCGCTGAGCACGGCGTTCAAGCGGTCGCGAGGTGTCAGCCCCCACGACCACCGCCTCGCCGCCGCGGTCTGACACCGCTCGGACGGGCGAGACGGACGAGACGGCCGATCCGGGCCAACGTCCACCGATCGGCAACCTGACCTCCACCCGTGGATGGCCAGGTCGATGCCCTGACCTGGCTCCCCGCGGCGTTAGTGGTTCTGCGGATCGGCACGTCATCTCACGAGCCGGCGCGTGGTGCCAGGAGGCCTCGCTGGTCAGCCGATGGTCACCCGCCAAATCGCGGACTCGTGGGCTGTGGCGAACGCCCTGTCCGCTCGGCCTCTGAGACCGGCGCCTCGGCGTCACCCGCACGCACCCTTCGGGGCCCCCGCCGCCGTTCGTGTTCACACGATCACAACATGCGGCCAACGCAAGGGAAACGCGGCGGCGCGAGCGTCAGAGGCGTCGAATTCGGCGAAAGGACGCGACCCATGTCGGTTGCCGAGAACATCACGGTCCAGATCCGGCATCACGCACCGCGCCGCCCGCACGCCGCGGTGGCCGCCCAGGTCGGCGGCCCCTACCCGAACCTGGTCGCACCGGCCCGCGACCTGCCCATCGACCTGCGGCGCGTGGGCGAGGCCGGCCTCGCGGCCGGCGGCCCCTACCCCAACCTCTCGATCGCTCGTCGCTGACGAGCCACCCTCCACCGACGGCGGAGCGCCCGGCCTCAACCCCTCCGGGGTCCGGCGTTCCGTCCGTCGGCGCGTCAGACGCGCTCGAGGATCACGACGGGGATCGTGCGCGACGTCTTGGCCTCGTAGTCGGCGAAGCCCGGCATGATCTCCTTCTGGCGGGCCCAGATGGGCTCGCGCTCGTCGCCGCCTGCCACCCGCGCCCGCATCGGCACCGTCTCGGCACCGAGCTCGACGGTGACGTCGGCGTTCGCGACCAGGTTGTGGTACCAGGCGGGGTGCGTGGGTGCGCCGGCCTTCGAGCCGAACACGGCGAGGTCGTCGCCGACCCGCTGGTAGACGACCGGGTGGACGCGATCTTCGCCGGAGCGGGCGCCCGTGGTGTGGAGGAGCAGCAACGGCGCCCCCTCGAACTGGCCGCCGACCTTTCCACCGTTGGCCCGGAACTCGTCGATGATCGCCGCGTTGTAGTCGGACATGCGCGGGAGGGTAGCGGTGCATCCGACCGGTCCCGCGGGGCGCGACACGGATCTCGGGAGGAGCCGGGCCGCCGTCAGCGACCGCTCAGCTAGGGCGCGGTGGTCGTCGTCGTGGTGGTCGTCGACGTGGTCGTCGTGCTCGTCGACGTCGTGGTCGTCGTCGGCGCGGTCGTGGTGGTGGTCGGGGGCGCCGTCGTCGTCGTTGGCACGGTCGTCGGCGTCGTGGCCGGCTCGGTGGGGGGCGGCACCACGGCCGCGGTCGTCGGCGTCGTCGACGGGAGGGTGCTCGTCGTGGTCGTCGTGGTGCGGTCGCCGCCGCCGTCATCGTCGTCGTCGCTGATCAGGAGGAAGGCGCCGAGCGCCAGCAGGGCCAGGATGGCGACGATCAGGCCGACGATGACAGCCGTCCGCTTCCTGTTCGCGGTGCTCGCCGCCGCGGGGCAGGTCGGCAGCCGCGTCGCCCTCGCCCGCGGCCGGCGGAGCGCCGAACACGGTGGTGGCGCCGGCGGCCGGCGTCTCGGCCCCGACCGGGGCGATGAACTCGGTCGGCGCCTCGAGCGGGTCGACGGGTTCGCCGGTCTCGGGGCCCGGCGCGCCGGGGACGGCGAACGGATCGCCGACCGGGCGTGTGGCTTCGGGGTCCCAGGCCGGATCGCCGGGCGCAGCCGGCGCGGCGAAGGGATCGGCGGGAGGAGCCGGGACCGCCTGCGTGGCGTCGGGGTCGGCCGGCGGGCCCGCCGGGGCGGCGTCGGGGTCGGCGGGCGATGCCCCCGGCGCGGCGTCCGGATCGGGCGAGTGGGCCGGCTCGTCGTCGCCCGCGGGGCGGTCGGGGTCGTCACCGGGCGCGTCGGGAGCCATGGGCGCCAGCCTCGCACCGCGGAACACGCCCGGACACGCCACCGCTACGGTGCGACCCGTGGGAGCCGAGGGGGACGACCAGACCGCGCCCGACCGCGGGCCGGCGCCGGTTCGAGGGCCCCGGGGCGGGCGAATCGGGGTGGCGGCGGCCGTGCTGTGCGCCGTGGTGGCGGGCATCGCCGCCTGTTCCGGCGGTGACGACGGCGAGGGCACCGGCGGCGCGGCCACCGACGGCGCCGCCGCCGCGGCGGGCGAGTGGACCCGGGTCGGCTTCGACCTCGACAACAGCCCGCGCCGCCGACGACGCCTCGATCGGCGCCGACGATGCCGCCGACCTCGCCCCTGCCTGGGAGCTCGCCGGCGTCACCGGGGTCACCGGCACCCCGGCGGTCGCCGACGGGACCGTGTACGTCGGCGACTGGACCAGCCACGTGCGCGCCCTCGACGCCGCCACCGGTGAGGAGCAGTGGGCCCACGATCTCGACAGCGGCTACGTCGGCGGATCGGTGGCGCTCGACGACGACCAGGTGTACGTCGGGACGTTCGACGCCCGCATCGTCGCCCTCGACCGCGCCACCGGCGAGCCGGCCTGGGAGACCGACATCGACCCGTATCCCAAGGCCGTCGTGTTCGGCTCGCCGGTCGTGGCCGACGGCCTGGTCGTGACCGGCGTCGGCAGCTTCGAGGTGTTCGTGCCCAGCGACCCGCCCACGTTCCGGGGCACCGTGGTCGCCCTCGACGCCCGGACGGGCGAGGAGGCCTGGCGCTTCCACGTGACCGACGAGGCCGCCGGCGAGGGCGCGGGCGTGTCGGTGTGGTCGTCGCCGGCGATCGACCGCGAGCGCGGCGTGCTCTACATCGGCACCGGCCAGGCCTACGGCCTCCCCGCCCCTGCCCGCAGCGACAGCCTGGTCGCCCTCGACCTGCACACCGGAGAGGAGGTGTGGCACCGCCAGTTCACGGCGGGCGACGCCTGGTCGGTGGCCCTGCCCTCGGGCCTCGACGCCGACGTCGGGGCGATGCCGAACCTGTTCACCGTGGACGGCACCGACGCGGTCGGGGTCGGCGACAAGGCCGGGACGTACCGGGCGCTCGACCGCGACAGCGGCGAGATCCTGTGGGAGGCGCCGCTGACCGAAGGCGGCCTCCAAGGGGGCGTGATGGCCTCGGCCGCGGTGGCCGACGACACCGTGTTCGTCACCTCGAACGCGGCCAGCCAGGACGCCGACCTCGTCGCCCTCGACGCCGACACCGGCGCCGAGGTGTGGCGGATCGGGGTCGAGGCGCACGTCACCGGGCCCGTCACCTGGGCGAACGGGGTGCTGTTCCTCGCCGACGACTCGGGCCGCATCGCCGCCTACGACGCCTCCGACGGCGCCCGCCTGTGGGCCCACGAGGTGGCCTCCCCCGCGGCGGGCGGCATCGCGGTCGTCGACGGGACGGTGTTCGGCGGGTGGGGCTGGTGGCTCGCCGGGGTCCCCGACGACGCGGAGGGCGGGCTCATCGCCTTCCGGCCGGGCGGCAGCCGCCGGACGGCGACGGCGGCGCGACGACGGCGAGGACGACGGCGGCGGGCTCGCCAGCCCGGGGAGCGCGCCGAGCGACGACGACAGCCCCGGGCGCGACGTGTACGAGCAGCGCTGCGCCTCGTGCCACGGTTCCGGCGGCGAGGGGTCGAGCGGCCCGTCGCTGGCCGGCGTCGCCGACCGCCTGACGGTCGACGACCACGTCGCCGTGGTCCGCGACGGCCGCGGCCAGATGCCCGGCTGGGACGGCACCCTGACCGACGAGGAGATCGACGCCGTCGTCGCCTACGAGCGCGACGTCCTGAGCGTCGACGCCGGCGGCTGACGGCGACGGACGCCCGCGGCCGGTCAGGCCGTCACGTCGGCCCGCTTGGCGCGCAGGAGGGCCTGGTCGCGGCGGTTGGCCGCCCGGGAGATGGCGGCGTCGTACGCAACCCGGGCCTCCGCGGTGCGGTCCTGGCGGCGCAGCAGGTCGGCGCGCACTGCGTGGAACAGGTGGTGGTCGTCGAGGTCCGCGGTCAGGTCGTCGACGAGCGCCAGCCCCACGGCCGGACCGTCGACCTCCGCCACGGCCACGGCGCGGTGGAGGCGCACGACCGGCGACGGTGCGAGTGCGACGAGCTGGTCGTACAGGGCGACGACCTGGCCCCAGTCGGTGGAGGCGGCGTCGGCGGCATCGCTGTGCACGGCCGCGATCGCCGCCTGGATCTGGTACGGGCCGGGCGCGTTGCGCCGCAGGCACCGCCGCACGAGGTCCTGGCCCTCGGCGACGAGAGTGCGGTCCCACCGGCTGCGGTCCTGGTCGGCGAGCAGCACGATCTCGCCGCCGGGGTCGGTGCGGGCGGGCCGGCGCGCCTCGGTGAGGAGCATCAGGGCCAGCAGGCCCCACACCTCGGGCTCGTCGGGCATCAGGTCGGCCAGCACCCGCCCGAGGCGCACCGCCTCGGCGCACAGGTCGGCGCGCACGAGGTCGTCGCCCGCGCTGGCCGCGTAGCCCTCGTTGAAGATCAGGTAGACGACGGCGAGGACCGAGCGCACCCGGTCGGGCAGGTCGGCGTCGCGTGGCACCCGGTACGGGATGCGCGCCGCCCGGATCTTGGCCTTGGCCCGCACGAGGCGCTGCGCCATCGTCGGCTCGGGCACCAGGAACGCCCGGGCGATCTCGGCCGTGGTGAGCCCGCCGAGCAGCCGGAGCGTGAGGGCCACCTGGGCGGGCCGGGCGAGGGCGGGGTGGCAGCAGGTGAAGATCAGGCGGAGGCGCTCGTCGCGCACGGGACCCTCCTGGGTCGGATCGTCCCGCACCGCGAGCAGCGCGGCCTGGGCCTGCCGGTCGGGGCGCGAGGCCTCGCGCCGGATCCGGTCGATGGCCCGGTTGCGGGCCGTGGTGACGATCCACCCGGCCGGGCTGGCCGGCACGCCGTCCGTGGGCCAGCGGTCGACCGCGGTGGCGAAGGCGTCCTGGACCGCCTCCTCGGCGAGGCCGATGTCACCGAGCAGGCGGACCAGGATCGCCACGGCCTTCCCGTACTGCTCCCGGAAGACCAGTTCGATTCCTTGCCTCGCTCGAAGCTCCGCCTCGCTCGGCACCTCCAACGCCTCGCCGTCCTGCCCGCCGGCCGCCGACGGCGTCGGCGTCGGCGTCGACTGTGGTCTTGGTCGCGGAGCCGGAACCGGAGCCATGGGTCGGGGGTCAGTCGTGGACGCCGGCGTCGTCGTCCTGGAAGGGGCGGACCTCGATGGGCAGGGTCGTGGCCGCCGCCGCCTTCCGCCCCCACTCGAGGGCGGCGTCGAGGTCGGGGGCCTGCACGATGCAGATGCCACCGAGGTGCTCCTTGCCCTCGACGTACGGGCCGTCGGTCACGAGGACGTCGCCGTCCTGCACCCGCACGACCGTGGACACGTCGGCCGGGTGCAGCCCGCCCGCGAACACCCAGGCGCCCGCGGCGTGGAGCTCGTCGTGGAACACCTGCAGGTCGCGGACGATCGGCTCGAGATCCTCGGGGGGCGGCGGGTCGCCGTCGGGCTGCATGACGCTGAGCAGGTACTGCTGCATGGGAATCCTCCGTCTCGTCGCCGGCTCGACCCCGGCGCTCACCCTCTGGACGAACGGCGGACCGCCGGATCGACAGCGGGTCCGACACCGCGAGGATTCCCCATCGGACGCGTCCGGTCGACCGGGATCGGCCGGACCGGAGCGTCGGCCGGCGGTGTCCCCAGCCCACCACCGACGCTAGATCTGTACCCAGCGGAGGCGACATCGCACCATCCGTTCACGAACGGGACGGTGACGATCGTGTGGACTGTGCCTGACCGGACCGACCCCACCGGCCGCGGCGGTACCCTCGGCGACTCCCGACCGCGGGAGGATCCCCTGTGGACAGCGAGCGACGACCGGCACCCGAGGGCTTCCCGACATGGGACGCCGAGACCCTCGCCGAGCTCGCGCCGTACGGCGTCGAGCGCGACGTGGCCGAGGGCGAGGAGCTGCTGCGCGCCGGCCGCCGGTCCGAGGGCTTCTACGTGGTGCTCGAGGGCTCGGTCGAGGTGGTGCGGCCCGACGTCGAGGGCGAGCAGCCGATCGGGCTTCTCCGCCCGGGCCAGTTCGTCGGCGGTGTCAGCCTGCTCACCGGGCAGCGCCCCTACCTGACCGCCCGGGTGAAGGAGGCGGGTCGCGTCCTCGACATCGAACCCGCCGGGTTCCGGCGGCTCATGGGCGCCCGACGCCACCTGGCCACGCTGATCTTCGAGTCGGCCACGGCCCGCAGCGAGACCTTGCGGGTCGGCCCGGCACGCGAGACCGTGCGGATCCTCGGGTCGCGCTACTCGGCCGAGTCGCTGGCCCTCCGGGCCTTCGTGACCCGCTCGCGGGTGCCCCACACGTGGATCGACCTCGACGACGCCGACGATCCCGACGTCGTGCTGGCCAGCCGTGGCCTGCAGCCGCAGGACGTGCCGGCGGTCGTCATGCCCGAGGTGACCCTCCGCAACGCCACGCCGGGCGAGCTGGCCCAGCGACTCGGCCTCACCTACGAGGCCGCCCCGGGCTACACGTTCGACCTCGTGGTGGTCGGCGGCGGGCCGGCCGGCCTGGCCGCCGCGGTGTACGGCGCGGCCGAAGGGCTCGACACGGTGGCGCTCGACTCGGTGGCCACCGGCGGCCAGGCCGGGACCAGCACGCTCATCGAGAACTACGTGGGCTTCCCGAACGGGGTGTCGGGCGGCGACCTGGCCGACCGCGCCGCGGCCCAGGCCCGCCGCCTCGGCGCCCGGATCAATGCCCCCTGCGACGTCGCCTGCCTCAAGCCGGGCTCCACCTTCCACACCCTGGCGCTCACCGACGGCAGCGAGATCCCTGCCCGCTCGGTGATCGTGGCCACCGGAGCCCGCTACCGCCGGCTCCCCCTGCCCGAGCTCGAGCGCTACGAGGGCGCCGGCGTCTACTACGCGGCGACCGCCGTCGAGGCCCGCGGCTGCGACGAACGCGAGGTCGTGGTCGTCGGTGGCGGGAACTCCGCGGGCCAGGCCGCCGTGTACCTGGCCGAACAGGGCTGCCGTGTCTCGATCGTGATCCGCCGCGACGGTCTCGAGGAGACCATGTCCCGCTACCTCATCAACCGCATCGACGCCGACCCGTCCATCGACGTGGTCACCCGCACCGAGGTGCGGCAACTCACCGGCGACGGCCACCTGGCCCAGGTCGTGCTCGAGCACACGCCCACCGCAGACCGCCGCACGGTGTGGTGCGCCGGGCTCTTCTGCTTCATCGGCGCCGAGCCGTCGACCGACTGGCTGCAGGGCGCGGTGGCGCTCGACGACAAGGGCTTCGTGCTGACCGACCGCGAGCTGCCCGAGGCCATCGCCGACGGGCCGGCGTTCGCGGCCCGCCGCCCGCTCCCGTACGAGACGTCGGTCCCGGGCGTGTTCGCCGTCGGCGACGTTCGCCGAGGCTCGCTCAAGCGGGTGGCCGCCGCCGTCGGCGAGGGGTCGAGCGCCGTGCGGTCGGCCTACGAGCACCTGGCCACGGTCTGACCGGCAACGCTGCCCGGGCCACCGGGTGGCGGTGCACCGCCCCCGCTTGCAAGGATCGGCGCCCGTGAAGGTGGACAAGCTGACCGGCACCGACGGCTTCGTCGTCACCGACCTCGACGACGCCGTGACCTCGGTCGGCATCGTGCGCCTCGCCCCCAAGGTGCTGCGCGACGGCGCCCAGCTGCTGGCCCGCTCGGTCACCTACGCGTTCGCCGCGTTCGGCGTGCCCGGGCACGGGGGTGCCTCCGCCGCCGTCAACGCCAAGCCCGACCAGCGGGCCGAGGCGATCGCCGCCTTCCTCGACGAGGTGCGGCCCCGCGCCGAGAGCGGCGCCCTCGTCCTCTGGCCCGGCAACGGCGTGAGCGCCGCGGACCTCGCCCCGGTCGGCTGGGGCGAGCCCGATCACGCCCTGGTCGCCGCCGGCGCGCTGGCGGCCGGCCGGGTGGCCGGGCCCCACGACTGGCGCACCGCCGCGGTGGTCGGGTCGGGCCCTGTCGTCGAGGCCGCGGTCGAGCAGCTCACCAAGGCCGACGCCACGCTCGTCGACTCCCGCCTCGACGCCCCGTGCGACGTTCTGTTCGTGGCCGGCAAGGCGGGCGTCCTCGATCACTCCGCGGCCGCGGCCGTGCAGGCGCGCACGATCGTGCCGCTGACCCCGGTGCCCGTCACGGCCCGCGCGCTGGCGGTGCTGGGCAAGGCCGACCGCGTCGTGATCCCCGACTTCCTCTCGACCGCCGCCCCGCTGCTCGCCACCTACGACGCCGGCGGCGGCGACCCCGTCCAGCGCATCCACACCGCGGTCACCGACCTGGCCGAGCAGGGCACCGGCCTGTGGTTGGCCGCGGCCAAGGCGGCCGAGGCCAACCTCGCCGCCTGGACGAGGGAGAAGCCCTTCGGGCGTCCCCTCGCCTGAGAGGCCGAGCAGATAGGGCGCTCGGCACAGCCCACGCGGCCGGGATTTGGTGGGTCGACCCCCAGCTGACACAGCCGGCCGACTGGCAGCACGCGAGCGGCTCCTCGAGACGACGTGACCTCTCGCGAACGTCTGAGGCCACGCAGCGCGCGCGGACACCTCGGGCCGCGGCCTTGGGCGCGGCCCGCGACCAGGGTCTAGCGTGGTCGACCACATGTCCGATGGGGACCCGCGCCGCCGGGGGGGATGTTGAGCGAGACGACCACGATCGACGAGCCGACGCGTCCGGCTGACGACGAGGGCAAGCGGCTGATCAGCGACCGGCCGCGCCTCGTGCTGCTCAGCTTCCTGATGTTGTTCGTCGAGCTGTCGGTCATCCGCTGGTCGGGCGCCAACGTCGTCTACCTGGCCTACTTCTCGAACCTGGTGCTGCTCGGCAGCTTCCTCGGCATCGGCCTGGGGTTCCTGTGGGCCGGGCGCGGCGGGCGCTCGCTGTTCCCCTACGCCCCGGTCGTGCTGGCCGCCTTCGTGGCGTTCATCCGCGTCGCTCCCATCGACATCAACGTGAGCGGCGGCCAGCTCATCTTCTTCAACGAGCCGACCATCTCGGGGCCGCCCCCCGAGATCGTGCTGCCGGTCATCTTCGTGACGGTGGCGATCCTGCTCATGTTCATCACCGACGGCGTGGCGCAGACCTTCAAGCGCTTCGAGCCGCTCGAGGCCTACAAGCTCGACCTCATCGGCAGCGCCCTCGGCATCGTGGGCGTCGCCGTGCTGTCGTTCCTGGGCATGCCGCCGGTGGCGTGGGGCGTCGTGGCCGGCGGCATCCTCATCCTCGTGTCGCTGCCCAAGGTGCGGGTCGTGACCGTGCTGGCCGTCGTCGCCGTGGTGGTCATGCTGGGCATCGAGTCGGGCGCCAGCGAGACCTGGTGGTCGCCGTACTACAAGATCGAGCGCGACCAGAACGCCACCAACGGCGGCTACAGCGTCAAGGTCAACGAGGTCCCCCACCAGGCCACGCTGCCCGTCGTCGACAACCCGCTCTACGGCTCGAACTACGCGCAGGCCACGGCCGAGGGCCACGACGTGCTCATCATCGGTGCGGGCGGGGGCAACGACGTCGCCGCCGCGCTGCAGAACGGCGCCGCCCACATCGACGCCGTCGAGATCGACCGCAAGCTGTACGAGCTGGGCCGCGACGGCCATCCCGACCGCCCGTACCAGGACGATCGGGTCGACGTGCACATCGACGACGGCCGCGCCTTCCTCGAGCGGTCCGGCCACGAGTGGGACCGCATCCTGCTCGCCCTGCCCGACTCGCTCACGCTCGTCACCGGCCAGGCGTCGGTGCGACTCGAGAGCTACCTGTTCACGACCGAGGCCATCGAGTCGGCCCGCGACCACCTCACCGAGGGTGGCGTGTTCTCGATGTACAACTACTACCGCGAGGGCTGGCTGGTCGACCGGTACGCCAACACGCTCGAGCAGGTGTTCGGGCACGCTCCGTGCGTCGAGACGCTCTCGCCCGGCGGCGACGACGACATCTCGCACCTGGCCGTGCTCACCGTCTCCGAGGACCCCGACGCCATCACCTGCGAGGGCGAGCGCCAGGCCCTGTGGGAGGCCCCGGCCGACGCCCCCGAGCCGTCGGCCGACAACCACCCGTTCCCCTACCTGCGCACGAACTCGATGCCGGGGTTCTACGTGGTGACGATCGGGCTCATCCTGCTCGTGTCGCTGCTCGCCATCCGCGGCGTGGGCGGGCCGGTGCGCCCGATGCTCCGCTACACCGACCTGTTCTGCATGGGCGCGGCGTTCATGCTGCTCGAGACGAAGAGCGTGGTGCAGTTCGCCCTGCTCTTCGGCACGACCTGGTTCGTGAACGCGCTCGTGTTCCTCGGCGTCATGCTCAGCGTGCTCGCCGCGGTCCTGCTGTCTCAGCGGGTCACCTTCAAGCACCCGGCGCGGCTCTACCTGCTGCTGCTCGCCGGCCTCGTCCTCGCCTACGCCGTGCCGCCCAGCGCCCTGCTCGGGCTGCCGTTCGTGCCCCGGTTCTTCGCGGCCGTGACGATCGCCTTCCTGCCGATCTTCATGGCCAACCTGGTGTTCGCCCAGCGGTTCAAGTCGACGAGCGCCTCGGCCACGGCGTTCGGCGCCAACCTGCTCGGCGCCATGTTCGGCGGGCTGCTCGAGTACACCTCGCTGATCATCGGGTACCGGTCGCTGCTGATCGTGGTCGCGATCCTCTACGGGGTGGCGTTCTTCACCGGGCGCAACCAGCTGACCGGGGGCGGCGAGGGCGACGGCGGTGTCCCGGGCGACACGGTTCCTGCGGCAGCCACGGGCGCCCCGGTGGCCGTCATCGCCGGCGGCGACTGACCAGACCGCTTCTGTCGTCTCTCACCGCGTCATCGCGCGTGACAGACGACAGAACGGGCGGCTACTCCCACTCGATGGTGCCCGGGGGCTTCGACGTGATGTCGTAGGCCACCCGGTTGATGCCGGCCACCTCGTTGATGATGCGGCTCGACATGGTCTCCATGACGTCGTAGGGCAGGCGCGCCCAGTCGGCCGTCATGGCGTCTTCGCTGGTGACCGCCCGGATGATCACCGGGTGGGCGTAGGTGCGCTCGTCGCCCATCACGCCCACCGAGCGGATGTCGGGCAGCACCGCGAACGACTGCCAGATCTCGCGCTCGAGGCCGGCCCGCTTGAGCTCCTCGCGCACGATGGCGTCGGCGTGCTGCAGCATGGCCACCTTGTCGGGGGTGACCTCGCCGATGATGCGCACCGCCAGGCCCGGGCCCGGGAAGGGCTGGCGCCACACGATCTCTTCCGGCAGTCCGAGCTCTTCGCCGACCTTGCGGACCTCGTCCTTGAACAGCGCCCGCAGCGGCTCGACCAGCTCGAAGGTCATGTCCTCGGGCAGGCCGCCGACGTTGTGGTGGCTCTTGATGGTCGAGGCGCCGTCGCCGCCGCCCGACTCGATCACGTCGGGGTACAGGGTGCCCTGGACGAGGTAGCCGGCGTCCTCGAGCCCGCCGGCCGTCTCCTCGAAGATGCGGATGAACAGCTCACCGACGATCTTGCGCTTGTCCTCGGGGTCGGTGACCCCGGCCAGGCGGTCGAAGTAGCGGTCGGCCGCCCGCACGTGGATGAGCTCGATGCGCTGGTGGCGCTGGAAGGTCTCGACCACCTGCTCGCCCTCGCCCTGGCGCAGCAGGCCGGTGTCGACGAAGACGCACGTGAGCTGCGGCCCGATCGCCTTGTGGACCAGGGCGGCGGCCACGGCCGAGTCGACGCCGCCCGACAGGGCGCAGATGACGCGGGCGCCTCCGACCTGGGCCCGGACCGCGGCGACCTGCTGCTCGATGATCGACGTCATCGTCCACGAGGGCGGGATGCCGGCGAGCTGGTGCAGGAACTGCGCGATGACCTGCTGGCCGAACGGCGTGTGCGAGACCTCGGGGTGGTACTGCACGCCCCAGATCCTGCGGGCGGGCGACTCGAGCGCGGCCACCGGCGCCCCGTCGGACGTGGCGGTGGCCACGAAACCGTCGGGGACGGTGGCGATGCCGTCGAAGTGGCTCATCCACACGGTCTGCTCGGCGGGCTGGTCCACGAGCAGCCCGGGACCGGCCGATCCGTCGGCCGTGACGCCGGTGACGGTGAGCGCGGTGCGCCCGTACTCGCCCTTGCCGCCCCGGGCGACCTCGCCGCCGAGCTGCTGGGCGATGAGCTGGGCGCCGTAGCAGATGCCCAGGATGGGGACGCCGAGCTCGTAGATCTCGGGGTCGAGCCGGGGGGCGCCGTCGACGTGCACCGACTTGGGGCCGCCCGACAGGATCAGCGCCGCCGGCCGCCGCTCGCGCACCTCGGCGGCGGTGATCGAGTGGGGCACGATCTCGGAGTAGACGTGCGCCTCGCGGACGCGCCGGGCGATGAGCTGGGCGTACTGGGCGCCGAAGTCGACGACGAGGCAGGTGGCGAAGTCGTCGGACAGCGGGTGGTCGGTGCCGGTGGCCACCACCTCGCCGGCGTGGGCGTCCGCCATCAGGTCTGCTCCACGACGACGAGCTCGGCCTTCTGCAGGTCCTTGATCGTCTCGAACCCGCACAGCGCCATGGCCCGCCGCAGCGCGCCGGTGAGGTTGACCGCGCCGGACGCATCGTGGGCGGGGCCGTGCAGGATCTGCTCGAGCGAGCCGTGCGTCTCGACCTTGACCCGCTCGCCGCGCGGCAGCGTGGCGTGCACCGCCGGCATGCTCCAGTGCCAGCCGCGCCCGGGGGCCTCGGTGGCGGCGGCGAACGGCGTGCCGGCCATCACCGCGTCGGCGCCGCAGGCCACGGCCCGGGCGATGTCGCCGCCCGTGGTGATGCCGCCGTCGGCGACGACGTGGCAGTAGACGCCGGTCTCGTCGAGGTGGCGCATGCGCGCCGACCGGGCGTCGGCCAGCGCGGTGGCCAGCGGGACGCCCACGCCGAGCACCTCGCGGGTGACCCCGGCCGCGCCGGTGCCGGCGCCGACGAGCACGCCCGCGGCGCCGGTGCGCATGAGGTGCAACGCGGTCTGGTACGAGGTGCAGCCGCCGACCAGCACCGGGATCTCGTAGTGGCGGATGAACGCCTTGAGGTTCAGCGGCTCGACCGTGCGGGCCACGTGCTCGGCCGACACGATGGCCGCCTGGATGACCAGCAGGTCGGGCTCGGCCGCCAGCACCGCGTCGGCCAGCTCGAGCGTGCGGTGCGGGGTGACGGCCACCGCACACGTGACGCCGGCGTCCTTGATCTCGGCGATGCGCCGCCCGATGAGCTCGGGCTTGACCGGCTCGGCGTAGATCTCCTGCAGCCGGGGTGTGGCCTTGCCGTCGGGCAGCCCGGCGATCTCGTCGAGGACCGGCTCGGGGTCGTCGTAGCGGGTCCACAGCCCCTCGAGGTGCAGCACACCGGCCGAGCCGAGCCGCCCCAGCTCGATGGCCGTGGCCGGGGACGTGACGCTGTCGGTCGGGGCGGCCAGCACCGGGACCTCGAAGCGGTAGGCGTCGATCTCGCACGACACGTCCACGTCTTCGGGGTCGCGCGTGCGGCGGCTGGGGACGATGGCGATCTCGTGCAGGCGATAGGCCCGCCGTGCCGTCTTCCCGATCCCGATCTCGACCTCGGCCATGACGGCCACCACCTCACACGCTCACCGGGGCGGTCCCGGGAAAGCCCGAAGTCTACCGACGCCGCCGGCGGCGCCGATGAACCCGCGGAGGGGTCTCGACCGGCGTCAGGCGAGATCGTCGATCAGCGACCAGAGGGCGTCGACGTGGCGCTGCTCGGTGGTCCAGGCGCCGATGCTGGCCCGGATCACGTAGCGATCGGCCAGCCGGGTGTGGGTGAGGTACACGCGGCCGGTGGCGTTCAGCGCCTCGTGCAGCGCCACGGTGGCGTCGTCGCCGTCGACGTGGCGGAGGCAGACGAGGTTCAGCCCGGCCGGGCGCGGCCAGCTCGAGCCGCGGGTCGGCCTCGATCCGCGCCGCCAGCTCGCCGGCCAGCCGGACGTGCTCGCGCACGTGGTGGCGCAGCCCCTCGGCCCCGTACCACCGCAGCACGAACCACAGCTTGAGCGCCCGGAACCGCCGGCCCAGCGGGACCTGCCAGTCGCGGTAGTCGACCACCGCGCCCGACTCGGACGCCGCGTTGCGCAGGAACTCGGGCAGGATCGACAGGGCGTCCAGCAGCGCGCTCCGGTCGGCCACGTAGAAGCACGAGCAGTCGAACGTCGTGAACAGCCACTTGTGCGGGTTGAACACGAAGCTGTCAGCCCGGTCGACCCCGGCCAGCAGGGTGCGGAACTCGGGGCACACGGCCGCCGAGCCGGCCATGGCGCCGTCGACGTGCAGCCACATCCCCGCGGCCTCGGCGATGGGCGCCATCGCCTCCACCGGGTCGACGGCCAGCGAGCTGGTCGTGCCGATCGTCGCCATCACCAGGCACGGCACCAGCTCGGCCGCACGGTCGGCGTCGACCGCCGCCGCCAGCAGGTCCGCCCGCAGGGCATGCGTGTCGTCGACGTCGATCAGGCGGACCTGGTCCGGCCGGAGCCCGGCCACGCGGGCCCCCTTCTCCAGCGACGAGTGGGCCTGGGTCGAGGCGTACACCACCAGCCGGTCGAGGTCGGCTCCCGCCGCGGACCGTCCGCTCGCGCGCCGCCAACAGCGGCGCAGAGGGTGGCGGACGAGGCCGAGTCCTGGATGACCCCGCCGCCGTCGCCGCCCGACCGGAACCGCTCGGGGAGGGCGAGCAGGTCGACGACCCAGTCGAGGACGTGGGTCTCGACCTCGGTGCAGGCCGGTCCGGTCTGCCACAGCATGCCCTGGGTGCCGAGGCCGCTCGACACGATGTCGGCCAGGATGCCGGGCCCCGACGTGTTGGCCGGGAAGTAGGCGTGGAACCCCGGGTGCTGCCAGTGCGTCGTGCCCGGCACGACCACCCGGTCGAGGTCGGCGAGCACCTCGGCGAAGGGCTCGGGGTGCTCGGGTGGGCGCGGGCGGCAGCCACGAGCGGACCTCGCCGGGCGCCACCGAGGGGACGACCGGGTGCTGCTCGATGCCCGCCAGGTAGTCGGCCACCCAGTCGACGACCTCGTGCCCCCATCGGCGCAGCTCGTCGGGGGTCATGTGGTACGAGGGCCGGCTCCCGGGCGCGACGTCGGACATGGCGCCAGCGTGCCACCCGGCCACCGCCGGCCTGCAGCCGTCCCCCCAGGACCAAGAGCTCGCCACGGCTGCCGCGCGCCGGTCGGGTCCGCCCGCTCACCCCAGCTCCGCGAGGACCCTGCGCATGTCGGCGACGGCCCGTGTCGTGCCGCGCACGGTGCCCGTCACCTTCGAGCGGCCGACGCGCGGGTGGTAGTCCACGGGGACCTCGGCGATCCGCCAGCCGGCCCGTCCCGCCCGGAGCACCATCTCGAGCGGCCAGCCGAAGCGCCGGTCGGCGATCCCCAGGCCCACCAACGCCTCGACGGCGGGCGGCGCGCATCGGACCGAGGTCGGTCAGCGGCACGCCGGTGGCGCGGCGCAACCGACGGGCGAGGTAGCGGTTGGCGCCCCGTGCGTGCAGCGCGATGGCGCCGCGGGTCGTCGGCCGGCGGGCCCCGAGCACGAGGTCGGCCTCGCCCGCGGCCACCGGGGTGACGACCGCCGGCAGCGCCGCCGGGTCGAGCGACGCGTCCGCGTCGCAGAACGCAACGATCGGAGCGTCCGCCACGGCCAGACCCGCCGCGCACGCCGCGCCGAACCCCCGGCGCGGTTCCTCGACCACGACCGCACCGGCGGCCCGGGCGACGCCGGCCGAGCCGTCGGTCGAGCCGTTGTCGACGACGATCGCCCGGTAGCCCGCCGGCACGCGGGCCAGCACCCACGGCAGGGCGCCGACCTCGTCGAGCACGGGGAACACGACGTCGACCGGCGGGTCGTCTCCGAGCGAGGACACGCCGGCGACCGTAGGCAGGCCAACCCTTACGGGGTGGGAAACAGTGCCCGGCGCGCCCGGCGCGGCAGGGGAGGCGCCCGTACGGTCGCCTCCCGTGGCCCCGAGCACCCGCCAGCCGCTGCTCGCGCCTCCGGTGAGTCGTCCCGCGCCCGGCAGGCCGCGGACCCGAGGCGCGGGAGCGGACGACCGCGCCGCCCGCCGCGGCGTCGTGGCGTGGGCGGCCGTCGTCGTCGTCGCCCTGGCGTGGGGGACGTTCGCCGTGGCGGATGCCGGCGTGGCGCTCCGGGCCGCCCCGCTCATGGGTCACTGGCGCGGGCACGGCGGCCCGGCCGTCGCGGTCGCCGTCCTCCTCGGTGCCGCGCTCGTCGCCGCCGGGCCCTTCGCCGCCCGCGGGCCCCGTGGCGGGCGGTCCCGTGGGGGGCGGGCCTCGCCGCCGCCGGGTGGGCCACCGCGCTGGCGGCGGCGGACGGCTGGCACCGCGTCACCGAGCCGCTGACGACCCGCCACGAGTACGAGCCGTTCGCGGCCGGCATCACGGACGTCGGCGGATTCGTCGACGGCATTCGCCGACGGTCTCCGCACCTATCCCGTGCACGTGCAGGGACACCCGCCCGGACCGGTGGTGCTCGCCTGGGCCCTCGACCGCGTGGGGCTGGGTGGCGCCGGCTGGCTGGCGGCACTGGCCTTGGTGGGCTGGGGCGGCGCCGTGGCGGCCGCCCTGGTGGCGGCGCGGGCCGTGGCCGGCGAGCGCGCCGCCCGGCGGGCCGCGCCGGCCCTCGCCCTGCTGCCGGGCGCCGTGTGGGCGGGGACCTCGCTCGACGCCCTGTTCGCGGGCGTCACGGCGGCAGCCGCCGCCCTGGCCATCCTCGCCGTCACCCGTCGTTCGACCCGCCTCGCGGGCGTCGCGGGGCTGGCGGCCGGAACGGCGCTCCTGTTCACCTACGGCGCGGTGGCGGTGCTGGCCGTCCCCGTCCTGGCCGGCACGGCACTGCTCGCCGCGGGCCGACGAGGCGGGGACGGCGACGCGTGGTCCGACGGCGCCGGGGGCGTTCGCCCAGGCCGCACAGGAGGGGGTGACGCTGCTGGCCTGGGCGGCGGCCGGAGCCGGCGCGGTCCTCGGGCTGGCGGCTGCCGCGGGGTTCTGGTGGCCGTCCGGGCTCGCCGCCACGGGCGAGGCGTACTGGACCGGCATCGGCAGCCGGCGACCCGCCGCCTACCTGACGCTGGTCGGCAACCCCGCCGCCCTGGCGCTCGCCACGGGCCCGGCGGTGGCCGCCGGCCTCGCCGTCACGCTGGGCCGCGCCCGCACGGCGTGGCGCCCCGCACTGCTACCGGCCGCGGCCCTGGCGGCCGTGCTGGTGGCGGACCTGTCGCAGATGTCCCGCGGCGAGGTGGAGCGCATCTGGCTGCCGTTCGTTCCCTGGCTCGCCCTCGCCGCCCCCGGGCACCGCCGCGGGTGGCTCGCCGCCCAGGTGGCGCTGGCCCTCGTCCTGCAGACGACCCTCGACTCCCCCTGGTAGGAGGACCCGTGACGACCACCCGCATCCTGGTCACCGGCGGCGCCGGCTTCGTCGGTTCGCACGTCGTCGACCTGTTGGTCGCGGCCGGGCACGAGGTCGTGGTGCTCGACTCGCTCGTCGCCTCCGGCGACCGGCCGCCGCGGTGGCTGCGCCCCGACGTCGAGGCGGTCCGGGGGGACGTGCGCGATCCCGAGGCCTGGCGCCAGGCCGCCCGCGGCGTGACCGCTGTGTGCCACCAGGCGGCGCGGGTCGGGCTCGGCGTCGACTTCGGCGACGTCGTCCGCTACGTCGCCGACAACGACACCGGCACGGCCGTGGGGCTGGCGGTGCTGCACGACCTCGGCTTCCGGGGGAGGATCGTGCTGGCGTCGAGCATGGTCGTCTACGGCGAGGGCCGCTACCGCTGCCCGCGGCACGGTGACGTCCGCCCGGGCGCACGGGCGCAGGACGACCTGGCCGCCGGTCGCTTCGACCCGCCCTGCCCCGCCTGCGGTTCGCCCCTCGCGTGGGCAGCGGTGGGCGAGGACGCGCCGACCGACCCCCGCAACGTGTACGCGGCCACCAAGCTCCACCAGGAGCACCTGTGCGCGCTCTACGGCCGCGAGCACGGCACGACCGTGACCGCCTTGCGGTACCACAACGTCTACGGCCCGCGGATGCCCGCGACACCCCGTACGCCGGGGTGGCGTCGATCTTCCGGTCGGCGGTGGCCCGGGCTGAGGCGCCGACGGTCCTCGAGGACGGCCGCCAGACCCGCGACTTCGTCCACGTGCGTGATGTCGCCCGCGCCAACGTCGCCGCTCTGACGGTGGACGAGCCGGTGCCCGGCCCGCTCAACGTGGCGTCGGGTCACCCGCGCACCGTGCTCGACCTGGCCCACGCCGTGTGCGAGGGAACGGGCCTCACACCGCAGGTCGTGGGCGGCGGCCGGCTGGGCGACGTGCGCCACATCGTCGCCAGCGCCGACCGGGCCGCCGCCCGCCTCGGGTTCCGCGCCACCGAACCGTTCACCGCCGCCGCCCTCGCCGGCTGACCCGGGCTCCACCCGGCCGCAGCCTTCGCCGGCTGACCCGGGTTCCGCCGGCCCACCCGCGAACGCCGTCGCCGAACGCCGGCGGCTCAGGCGTGCGGCAGGCGCACGGTGAAGCAGCAGCCGCCGTTCTCGTTGGCCACCGCGATGTCGCCGTGGTGGGCCCCCACGAGCCCGCGGGCGATGGCGAGCCCCAGGCCGGCACCCGTCGGGGCGCCGCCGGCGCCGGGGGTGCGGGCCGCGTCGCCCCGGTAGGCGAGGTCGAACACGCGGTCGAGGTCGTCGTCGGGGATGCCGCCGCACCCGTCGTGCACCGACACCTCGGCCCAGCCGTCGCCGTCCCGCACCACCACCTCGACCGCGCCACCCGGCGGCGTGTGGCGCACCGCGTTGTCGAGCAGGTTGCGCACGACCCGGCTCAGCTCGGGCCCCGAGCCGGCCACGGACGGTCCGGCGCCACGAGCGGCGTCGTCGACGCGGCCGCCCAGCGTCACGCCCTTGGCGTGGGCGACCGCGGCGACCGAGGCCACGGCGTCGGACACGAGCTCGCCGAGCGGCACCTCCTCGACCGTGAGGTGCAGCGCGTCGGCCTCGATGCGCGACAGCTCGAAGAGGTCGTCGACCAGGCGGGCGAGGCGGTCGGCCTCGACCGTGAGCTGCTGGTGGTAGCGGCGCACGTCGGCGTCGTCGACCACGACGCCGTCGTCGAGCGCCTCGACCATGGCCCGGATCCCGGCGATCGGGGTCCGCAGGTCGTGGCTCACCCACGCGACCAGCTCTCGCCGGCTGCGCTCGAGGGCTCGCTCGCGCTCGGCCATGGCCGCGACGCGGGCGCGCGACCTCGCCAGCTCGGCCCCGAGGGCCAGGCCGCCCAGGACGCCGGCGGTGCCGGCGCCCACCACGACGACCACCAGGGCCGCCAGGTCGTGCTGGGACACGAACATCGCCCGCGCCGCCACGAGGGCGCCCAGCGCCACCGACGCCACGGGGATGAGGCCGACGACCACGGGGCTGCGCGACCGCACGACCGCGGCCCGCCCTGCCGCGTAGGTGGCGAGCGCCACGCCGAAGCTGATGGCGACGAGCACGGCGGCGTCGCCCGCCGGGAGGCCGAACAGCGCGGCCGCCACCCCGGCCGTGACCACCCCGCCCGCCAGCACGGCGCCGGTCACCCGCCCGGTCCCCGCGCCGTCCTGGACACGCGTCGTGGCGTCGTCCCGCGGCGTCACGGGCGCACCGGGGCGTCGACGCCCTCCCACCGGTACCCGACACCCCACACGGTGGCGATGCGCACCGGCGCCGACGGGTCGGGCTCGACCTTCTCCCGCAGGCGCCGGACGTGGACGGTCACCGTCGACGTGTCGCCGTAGCGGTACCCCCACACGCCCTCGAGGAGCTCCTCGCGGCGGAACGCCCGCCCCGGGTGGCGGACGAGGAAGGCGAGCAGCTCGAACTCGCGTGCCGTCAGCGACACGACCGCCCCGCCCAACCGTGCCTGACGGGCGGCGATGTCGACCTCGAGGTCACCGTCGCGGTGCACGGGCGGTGCCCCCGGGCCCGACGGCGCCAGCGGGCCGTTGGCCCGGCGCAGCACCGCCCGGACGCGTGCGACGAGCTCTTTGGTCGAGAACGGCTTGGCCACGTAGTCGTCGGCGCCGAGGTCGAGGCCGACGATGCGATCGCTCTCCTGGCCCCGGGCCGTGAGGATGACGATCGGGACCGGCGCCAGCGCCCGCAGGCGGCGGCACACCTCGAGCCCGTCGATGCCGGGGAGCATGAGGTCGAGGACCACCAGGTCGGGCGGGTCGGCCAGCGCCCGGTCGAGGGCGGTGCGCCCGTCGGCCACCGTCTCGACCGCGTAGCCGTCACGCTCGAGGTAGCGCGCCACCACCTCGGACACGGTGGGGTCGTCGTCGACGACCAGGACCCGCGACGGCGTCTCGGTCACCGGCACGAGGGTAGGGCGCAGCGCGGCACCTGCCCCTTACGAGACGCGAAACTCGGGCCGCCGTCGGGCGGCCGCGCCGTCGCCCCTTACGAGACGCGGAACAAGCCCGGATGCCGGCCCAGCGGTCCCGCCCGCCCTCGTACAACGGGACGCGTGCCCATCGCCGCCGTCGCCGACCTCATCGTCATGGCCAAGGAACCCGTCCCCGGACGGGTCAAGACCCGCCTCTGCCCGCCGTGCACCCCCGCCCAGGCCGCGGCCCTGGCGACGGCCGCCCTGGCGGACACGCTCGACGCCGCCGTCGCCTCCCGTGCGCGGCGGGTGGTCCTGGCGCTCGACGGGCGGACCGGTCCGTGGTGCCCGCGCCGCGTGGAGGTGGTGGACCAGGGCAGCGGTCCCCTCGACCGCCGGCTCACCTCCGCCTGGGCCGCGGCCACGTCGGGCCCGGCCGTGCTGATCGGCATGGACACGCCCCAGGTGACGGCGGCGGACCTCGACGAGGCCCTGGGTGCGCTCGCCGACCACGACTCGGTCCTCGGCCCCGCGGCCGACGGCGGGTGGTGGTCGCTCGGGCTGCGCCGGCCCCACCCCCGTGCCTTCGTCGGCGTGCCGATGAGCCGCGCCGACACCGGGTCACGCCAACGCGAGCGCCTGACCGCTCTCGGACTGCGCCCGGCGATCGGGCCCGTGCGCACCGACGTCGACACCTGGGCCGACGCACTGGCCGTCGCCCGCGCCGCCCCCGGTGGGCGGTTCGCGGCCGCGGTCGCCGCCCTCCGCCCCGGTCGCGGCGCGCCGATCGGCGCCACCCCGGTGCGCACGACCGGAGGCGGTGCCGCGTGAGGGCGGTCGCCGACCGCGCGCCCGTCGAGGTCTCCGGGGACGGAGGGGCGACGCTGGTCTCCGACCGCGGGGAGCGCATCGCCCTCGCCGTCGACCGGTGGCACACCGAGGCCGACGCGGTCGAGCGCGCCCTGCTGGCCGCGGTTCCCGACCCCGTCCTGGACATCGGGTGCGGCCCCGGCCGCCTGGTCGCCGCCCTCGCCGCCGAGGGGCGCATCGCCCTCGGCGTCGATCCCAGCCCGGCCGCCATCGCGGCCGCCGCCCGGCGCCGCGCCCCGGCCCTGCGCCGCTCGGTCTTCGACCCCCTCCCGGGCGAGCGGCGGTGGGGCACGGTCCTCCTGCTCGACGGCAACGTCGGCATCGGCGGCGACCCGGTCGCGCTGCTGGCCCGGGCCGCCTCGCTGTTGCGCCCGGGCGGCGTCGTGCTGGCCGAGGTGGAGCCGCCCGGCACCGAGACCGGCGGCCGCACCGTCCGGCTGGAGTCGGCCGCCGGCGCCGGCCCGTGGTTCCCGTGGGCCCGGGTCGGCGCCGACCGGTTCGGCGACCTGGCGCGCCGCGCCGGCCTGCGGGTGGAGCCGGGGGTGCCCGGCTGGACGCCACGCGGCGACGGATCGTCTGCGGCCCGATCGGACGCAGGCGCGCTGGTCGCGACCCGGGGCGGGCGGAGGTGGTTCGCCCGGGCGGTCCGGCCGTGACCCCGGACGGCGCGGGCGGCCCGCGCGACGTCCGCACCGCGGCGTGGCTGGGCGCGGCCCTCGGCATCGCCTTCGCGACGTGCTTCGCCACCGGCGTCTGGTCGCACGTGGCACAGAACCCGCCGGCCTGGTACCCGACCCGCCCCGCCGGCCTGTACCGCATCACCCAGGGCGTGCACGTCGTCACGGGGTCGGCCGCGATCCCGCTGCTGGTGGCCAAGCTGTGGGTGGTCCACCCGCACCTGTTCGCCCGCCCGCCGGTCCGGTCCGCGCTGCACGCGATGGAGCGCCTCGCCCTCCTCCCGCTCGTCGGCGGCGCCGTGTTCATGCTCCTCTCCGGCACGGCCAACGTGGCCCGGTGGTACCCGTGGGGCTTCTTCTTCCCCCGAGCCCACTACTGGGTGGCGTGGATCACGATCGGCGCCCTGGTCGTCCACCTCGGCGCCAAGTCGGCGGCCACGAGGGACGCGCTCGGCCGCCGTCCGCGGACCGCCGTGCCCGAGCCGCCCGTTGGCCGCGACCCCGCGCCGGCGCCTGTCGCCGCGGCGGCGGAGCCCACGCCCGCCGGGGCCGCCGACCGCCGATCCTTCCTGGCCGGCGTCGCCCTGGCCTCGGGCGCCCTCGCCGTCGCGACCGCCGGAGGCACGCTCTCGCCGCTGTCCGGCATCGCGGTGCTCGCCCAGCGCCGCCCGGGACTCGGACCCCAGGGCCTGCCGGTCAACAAGACGGCCGTCGGCGCCCGGGTGGTCGAGGTCGCCCGCGACCCGGGCTATCGCCTGGTGGTCGACGGTGCGGTCCGCCGCCGGCTGTCGCTCACGCGCGCCGACCTCCTCGCCCGGCCGCAGCGCCGAGCGACCCTGCCGATCGCGTGCGTCGAGGGGTGGAGCGCCTCCGCCGACTGGGCCGGGGTCCCCGTGCGTGACCTCCTGGCCCTGGCGGGCGCCCGGGACCACGCCGAGGTCGCGGTCGAGTCGCTCCAGCCCTCCGGCCTCTACCGGGCCAGCGTGCTCACGGCTCGCCAAGCGGCCGACGCGGACACGCTGCTGGCGCTGACCCTGCGGGGCGAGGCGCTCGACATCGACCACGGCTACCCGGTCCGCCTCGTCGGACCGAATCGCCCCGGGGTGGCGCAGACCAAGTGGGTCCACCGCCTGGTGGTGCGATGAGTAGCCCTGCCGCGCCCGAGCGGGACCTGCCCGCCACCACCTCGCGGCGAGGCCTGCTGGTGGGGCTCGCCCTCGGGCTGCCGGTGATCGCCTACGGCCTGTGGGGCGTGCTCGTCGACGCGGACCGCACGCATCCCACCGAGCTCGCCCGCTGGGTCGTCGGATCAGCCCTGGTCGCCGATCTCCTCCTCGTGCCCGCCGTGATCGTCGTCGCCGCGGTGGCGCGCCGCGCCACCCCTCGGTCGTGGTGGCCCACCGTGCGCACCGCGCTGATGGTCACCGGATCGCTGGCGTTGGTGGCGTGGCCGTTCGTGCGGGAGTACGGGCGGGACCCCGCCAACCCGTCGCTCCTCCCCCGCGACTACGCGGGCGGGCTGGCGGCCGCCGTCGCCGTCGTGTGGGCGGTCGCCGCCGCCGTCCTCGCCGGGCGATGGGCGGCGCACCGTCGCGGTGGGACCCAGCCGCCCGACCCCAGGGCGTAGCCTGCCCTGCGACGTCGGGTACGAGGGGGCGCCGTGGCCAGCGGGCAACCGACACCGAACGAACCGCACGACGACGCCAAGCGGCGCCGGCGCATCGTGACGCTCCAGCGGTACGTGCTGAACCCCGTGCTGAAGCTCGGGGCGTGGATGGGGGTGGCGCCCGGGTTGGTCCTGGTCGAGACCACCGGACGGCGGTCGGGCAAGCGCCGCCGGAACGTCGTCGGCATGCACATCGACGGTCCGACCGGCTGGGTGGTGGCCGAGCACGGACGACACGCCGGGTACGTGCGCAACCTCGAGGCGCACCCCGACGTGCGGGTGCGGCTGCGACGGCGGTGGCGGCCGGCGCGCGCCGCCACCCTGCCCGACGACGACCCGGCGGCCCGGCTCGCGACGTTCGGCCGACCCAGCCACCAGTCCGCCGTCACCCGCTTCGGCACCGAGCTGCTGACCATCCGCTTCGATCTCGAGGAGCCCTGACCGGTCGGCTGACGTGCACCCACACGCCTCCGTGCCATCCCCGCCCCCATCGTCGGGACTCCCGAAGGCCGCTACTAGACTCCCGTCATGGCAGCCCCAGACGGTCCGTTCGCTGGTTCCGACGACGAGGCCCATGCCGGGGGCGGGCTCCCCCCGAAGTTCGCCAAGCAGGGTCTGACCTTCGACGACGTGCTCCTCGTGCCCGCCGAGTCGGCCGTGCTGCCGGCCGAGGTGTCGACGTCCACCCGCCTCACCCCGCAGATCGAGCTGTCCATCCCCGTCATCTCCGCGGCGATGGACACCGTCACCGAGTCTCGCCTCGCCATCGCCATCGCCCGAGCCGGCGGCATCGGCATCGTCCACCGCAACCTGTCGGTCGACGACCAGGTCGACGAGGTCGACAAGGTCAAGCGCAACCAGTCGGGCATGATCGTCGACCCCGTCACGCTGCCCGCCGAGGCGCTGGTCACCGACGCCCTCGCCGTCATGGAGCGCTACCACATCTCCGGGGTTCCCATCACCGACGGCGACGGTCGACTCGTCGGCCTGCTGACCAACCGCGACCTGCGCTTCATCGACGACGTCGACCAGCCGATCGCCAACGTCATGCGGCGGCCCCCGCTGGTCACGGCCCCGCTCGGCACCACGCTCGAGCAGGCCAAGGACATCCTCTGGAAGAACCGCATCGAGAAGCTGCCGATCGTCGACGAGCAGGGCTTCCTCAAGGGGCTCATCACGGTCAAGGACATCAAGAAGCAGGCCGAGCACCCGCACTCGACGCAAGACGAGAAGGGGCGCCTCCGGGTGGGGGCCGCGGTCGGCGTCGGGCCCGACGCCCTCGAGCGAGCCGAGCGGCTCGTCGCCGCCGGAGTCGACGTGCTGGTCGTCGACACCGCCCACGGGCACAGCCGGGCCGTGCTCGACGTGGTCAAGCAGGTGAAGGGCGCGTTCGAGGTCGAGGTGATCGCCGGCAACGTGGCCACCGCCGAGGCGGTCGACGCCCTGGCCGGCGTCGGGGCGGACGCGGTGAAGCTCGGCGTGGGCCCTGGCTCGATCTGCACCACCCGCGTCGTCGCCGGGGTGGGGGTGCCGCAGCTGACCGCCATCCACGACGGCGCCGGCGCGGCCGCCCGGCACGGCATCACCGCCGTGGCCGACGGTGGCATCCAGTACTCGGGCGACGTCGCCAAGGCCATCGCCGCGGGGGCCGACTCGGTGATGGTCGGCAGCCTGCTCGCCGGCGTCGACGAGTCGCCGGGCGAGGTCGTGCTGCACCAGGGCGAGCGGTTCAAGGAGTACCGGGGCATGGGCTCGATGGGCGCCATGAAGGCGCGGTCGTTCTCGAAGGACCGGTACTTCCAGGGCGACGTGGTCGACACCGACAAGCTGGTGCCCGAGGGCATCGAAGGGCGCGTGGCCTACAAGGGCCCGGTCACGAACGTGCTCTACCAGCTCACCGGCGGCCTGCGGGCGGCCATGGGCTACTGCGGCGCGGCCACCATCGCCGACCTCAAGGCCCACGCCCGGTTCGTGCGCATCACCAACGCCGGCCTGCGCGAGTCGCACCCGCACGACATCACGATCACCAAGGAAGCGCCCAACTACGGCCGCTACTGAGCGGGCGAGGTCGCCGGCGGGCCACGACGACGCCCCCAGATCAGCTCGCGTTCAGTCGTGGGTGCGGGCGCCGTCCAGCCGGTTGGGGAAGATGTCGAGCCTGGTGCCCGTGGTCACGACGTCGTCCACCCCGTCGCCGTCGACGTCGAGGACCTCGACACCGGCGGCCCCGCCGTCGCTGGGGTTCAGCACGTGGGGGTCGGCCAGCGCACCCGTGCCGTCGCCGAACATCACGCGCACCCCGCCCGGGTGAGCGAGCACCACGTCGGCGAAGCCGTCGTCGTCGATGTCCCCGGTGTCGAGCTCGAGGTGGCCGTCGACCCGTGGGATTCCCGGGGTGACGACAGGGCTCGAGAAGGTGCCCTCACCGTCACCGAACACCACGGCCACCTCACCCTGGTGGGCAGGGACGGGATTCGTCGGACCGTTGATCGTCACGATGTCGATGTGACCGTCGCCGTCGAGGTCGCCGCCCCACACCGCGACGCGACACGACCTGCAGGCCTCCGACGGGCACATCGACGGGCGGATCGAAGCCTGTCGGCGTCGCCCGGTAGAGCCGGACGCTCGCCGGATCTCCGGGATCTGAACGTGTCCACCCGGCGACGAGCACGTCGTCGAAGCCATCGCTGTCGACATCGGCCATCTCGACGCCCGAGCCGCCGCCCTCGGGAAGCTCGATCGTGGTGGCTGCCGCCATGCCGTTCCCCGACGTGATCCGGGTGGCGAAATCCTCGACGAAGGCGAGGTCGTCGGCGCCGTCTCCGTCGATGTCGCCCGTGGCCATGTCCGAAACGAAGGCGCCCCCGCCGAACGGAACGCCCGCGCCGAGCGCGCCCGTGCCGTCGTTGGGCCACATCCTGATGTCTGACCCACCGATCCGCTCGTAGTACTGGACCACGACGACGTCGAGGTCACCGTCGGAGTCGCCGTCGACCACTTCGACACCCGAGTAGTACGCCGAACCGGTCGGGTCGTCGTTCACGTATGTCGTGGTCTCGACGCCACCCGCACCGTCTGACAGGTGAACGGCCACGGTGCCGCGGCCGGCGGTCGCCAGGTCCACGACACCGTCGCCGTTCAGGTCCCCGGCCAGCCAGGCCCGCGGCGTCGACGGCGACGGTCTGCCGTGGGGCGCCGAGGTTGCACCCCGCGACGGCGACTGCCGCCAGGGCGAGGAGCGCCAACGACCGGCGTGCGGTGTGTCCAGCCATGATCCCCCCGTGCTCCGACGTCCGCCCGACGACGCTGGGGGCACTGAACACGATCGACAGTGCGGAGTCAACCGGCCGGCGACGGCTCGCGGGGCCCCGTCAGGGGTGGTCGAGGTCGCCGCGGCCGAGGGTGCCGGTGACGATGCCGAGCAGCTGGCGCAGCAGGGCGGCGGTGGCGCCCCACACCGTGTCGCCGACCAGCTCGAAGAAGGTGATCGGCTGGTCGTACCCGCCCGGGAACGTCCAGATCTCCTCGCGGAAGATCGCGGGGTCGAGCAGCTCGGCGAGAGGGACGTGGAGGACCGCCTCGACCTCGGCCGGGTTGGGGCGCGTGTCGGGGCGACCCGGGAGGGCGCCGACGAACGGCACGATCTCGGCGCCGCTCGACACCGTGGCGAGGTGGTCGAGCTCCCCGATGATCTCGACCAGCGACGGGTCGAGCGCGATCTCCTCCTGCGGCCTCGCGCCGGGCACCGTCGATCGCCGACTCGCCGTCGTCGATCCGCCCGCCCGGGAAGCTGACCTCGCCGCGGTGCGTCCGCAGGCCCCACGTGCGGCGGGTGAGCACGACGTGGGCGCCGACGCCGGGGCCGTGCACCCCGCCCAGGGGGGCGTCGTACACGGGGGCCAGGACCGCCGAGGAGCGACCCGGGCTGGCCGGCCCGCTCGACCAGCACGCGCTGCGACGGCCGGGGCGGCCCCAGCGCCGCGAGAGCGACCCGCAGGTCGGCGACGGTCGGGCGCCGGCGGTCAGGCGGCAGATCGGCCCACGGCGGGGGTCCGCCGGGCCGGGCGTTGACGGGGCGCGGGATCTTCTGGTCTCCCCCACGGCCGGCCGGGATCGGTGTGGTGGGCGCGACCGGCGCATCGTCGGGCCCCGGCCAGCCCGGCATGGGCTCGTCGAGGACCTCGCGCGACTCGGCGGCGGCGTCGGGCCACTCGGACCGGGCCGCGTCACCCATCGGCGGCGGGACCTGTCGACGCGGGCGGCTGGGCCGCCAGCGCTTCGAGCAGGTCGCGCAGGCCACCGGTCTTGAGGCTGCTCATCACCCGACCCGGCGGCGTCTCACCGCGCTCCCACTCCATCCAGTGCGCGAGGAGCTTGGCGGGGTCGGGAGGCGGCGTTTCCATCCCCGGCAGGCTACCGGCGCCACACCCCCGTCGATGCTGGTGGTCGACCCCGCGGCCTCCGATCGGCGGTCGGTGCCGCTCGACGGATCGGCGACCCGGCGGCGCGTGGCGCGGACCGCCGGTCGTGGCACCCTGACCGGGTGCCGGTCTGCTCGCTCGTCCTCGCCTCCGCCTCCCCTGCCCGCCTGGGTCTGCTCCGGGACGCCGGCTTCGCACCCGAGGTCATGGTCAGCGGGGTCGACGAGGACGGTGTCGAGGGCCTGGACGCGGTGGAGACCGCGGCGACCCTCGCCCGTCGCAAGGCTGCGGCCGTCGTGGACCGCCTCGCCGCCCACGCCGCCAACCCGGCGGACGCGGTCGGCACCTTCGAACGCGCCCTCGTGCTCGGGTGCGATTCGGTGCTGGCCATCGACGGCGAGGTCCGCGGCAAGCCCGGGTCGGCGGCCGAGGCGACCGCGTGGTGGCGCGGCTACCGCGGCGCCACGGGCACGCTCGTCACGGGCCACGCCCTCGTGGAGGCGGCCACGGGCGACGAGGCGGCGTCGGTCGCCCAGACACTCGTGCGGTTCGGCTCGCCGTCCGACGCCGAGATCGCCGCCTACGTCGCCACGGGTGAGCCGCTCCGGGTGGCGGGGGCCTTCACGCTCGACGGCTACGGCGCCCCGTTCGTCGACGGCATCGACGGCGACCACGGCACCGTGCTCGGCCTGTCGCTGCCGCTGCTCCGCACGCTGCTGGCCAAGCTGGGCGTGGCCGTCACCGACCTGTGGGTCGCACGGTGACCCCGACACCGCCGCTGCAGGTGGGGCCGCTCACCGTGTGGCCTCCGGTCGTGCTGGCCCCGATGGCCGGCATCACCAACGCTCCGTTCCGCCGCCTGTGCCAGGGCTTCGGCGCCGCGGCTCTGGCCGAGGACGGCGGGACGGCGGAGCATTCCGGGACGGATGCGCCGGACGGAGCCGGGACGGACGGAGCCCCCCGGACGACGGACGGAGCCCCGCCGGACGGCGGCGGCGCCCACGGCGGCCTGTTCGTCAGCGAGATGATCACCGCTCGCGGCGTGGCCGAGCGCAACGACAAGACGCTCCGCATGGCCCGGTTCGCCGAGGACGAGCCGGTGCGATCGATCCAGCTCTACGGCACGGATCCCGCGCTCCATGGGCGAGGCCGCCCGCTTCCTCGCCGGCGAGGAGCGGGCCGACCACATCGACCTCAACTTCGGCTGCCCGGTGGCCAAGGTCACCCGGAAGGGCGGGGGCGCGGCCCTGCCCGTGCACCGAGCCCTGTTCCGCGCCATCGTGCGGGCCGCGGTGGCGGGGGCGGGCACCGCCCCGGTGACCGTCAAGCTGCGCATCGGCGTCGACGACGGCCTCACGACCTACCTCGAGGCCGGCCGCATCGCGCGCGACGAGGGGGCGGCCGCGGTGGCGCTGCACGCCCGGACGGCCGCGCAGCACTACTCGGGGCAGGCCGACTGGCGGGCGGTCGCCGCGCTGCGCGCCGCCCTTCCCGACGTGCCCGTCCTCGGGAACGGCGACATCTGGCAGGCGGAGGACGCACTGCGGATGGTGGACGAGACCGGCTGCGACGGCGTCGTCGTCGGGCGCGGCTGCCTCGGCCGGCCGTGGCTCTTCGGCGACCTGGCCCACGCCTTCGCGGGGCGGGCGGTCCCGGCCGCCCCCACCCTCGACCGCGTGACCGACGTGCTGCGCCGCCACCTCCACCTGCTGGCCGAGTGGCTGACCGAACCGATCGCGGTGCGCGACATCCGCAAGCACGTCGGGTGGTACCTGCAGGGCTACCCGGTGGGCGGCGACGTCCGCAGGCGTCTGACGACGGCCACGACCGTGGCCGAGCTGGAGGGCCTGCTCGTCGACCTCGGCGCCGCCCACCCCGACATGGGCGTGCTCGACGGCGCCGACTCCCGGCCGCGGGGCAAGACGTCGGGGCCGATCGCGGTGTCCCTCCCCCACGGGTGGCTGGCGACGGCCGACGATCCGTCGCCGGTCGTGACCGAGGAGCTCGACGCCGTCAGCGGCGGCTGAGGGCGGTCCCGCCCTCAGGGCAGGGTGCGCACCAGGACGATCTCGGGGCCCTCGCCCGGGCCCGGAGGGCCGGACCGGGCCAGGAGCTCCGCGTCACCCGACGCGATCATGAGCCCGAGCATCCCGTCGAGGGCGCGGGCCCCCGTGAGGTAGAGCTGTGGGCGACCCTCGGCGCGGGGGTCGTCCCGCTCGATCCAGTCGATGCCTGCCCGCGACAGCATCACCGGCAGCCCCAGCTCGACCGGGTCGATCTTGATGATCGAGTTGGTGACGACGAGGTCGTCGTCGCGGGCCTGCTCGACGACCTCGGGAGCGATCTGGGCCAGGGTGTCCGACGTCTCGTCGACGGGCTGCTGACCGAGGGTTCCGCGCCACACGGTGCTGGCCACCGGCACGGCCACCAGCACGACGAGGACACCGATCGCGGCCCAGCGGAGCGCGGCTCGGGCACGCACGCCGCCACGGCCGCCCTCGGTGGTCATGACAGAGGCGACGACCGCCCAGCCCAGGGCGACGAACGCCAGCATCGACACCACGGCGACCCATCGGAACGGCCAGACGACCGCGGCCCCACGGGCGGTCTTGAGGTCGGTGAAGGTGGCGACGACGCCGGCCGCCGCGACCACGGCGGTGGCGAGGACGAGCCACCGGTCGTCGCGGGAGCGGATCCGCCGGGCGAGGAGCACGGCCCCGCCCAGCGCGAGCGGCAGCCACACGAGGATCCGGGGGTTGCCGCTGCCCAGGAGGTCGACGCCGAACGCGTGCGGTACCTCGTACTCGCCGATCCACAACCCGGCCGGGTCCAGCAGCCACGCGGCCGCGTCGCGGATGCGCTCGCCGCTCATGCGCCCCACGGACCAGGTGTTGGGTGGACGACCGAGGTCGTCGCCGAACACCCAGCGGACGATCAGCCCGACGTTGCCCTGCCCTGCCACCTGGTCGAGGGCGACCGGCGCCCACAGCACGGCGAAGACGATCGCCGTCGGCAGCGCCCGACGCCACAAGGGACGGGAGTGCTCGGCTGCGGCGGTGGTGCCAGGGTCGACGGGCTCGGACGCCGGAGCGTCGCTCGTGACGTCGCCCGCGGCTGACGTGTCGGCGGCCTGGGGAGCGACGGCCGCGGAGCCGGGGTCCTCGCGACGCCGTCGCAGGTACCAGACGGCGAACGAGGCGGCGCCCACGATCACGACCGGCTGCGCGAACCCGAGGTGCGCCTGCACGACGAAGCTGCCGGCGGCCACCGCCGCGGGCAGCATCCACCGGCGCGGCGCCACGGACAGCTCGATGCACAGGAGGCAGTAGAGGGCGAAGGGCAGGATCGGCAGGATCGGGTTCCACGGATCGGTGAGCCCGGCGATGCCGAGACCGCGTTCCAGGACGGCCAGGCCGACCAGCAGCACGAGCGCCTGCGCCCGCTCCCGGCGCAGCGCCAGCCCGGCGCAGCACGCCATCGCCACGAAGTTCACGGCCGAGGCCCCGAACAGGAGGCCGTGCTCGGCCGGGACGAGCCGGTACGGCAGCGCCATGAGATACAGCGGCCACGGGCCCGGGTGATCCCACCCGAAGCGGGACCAGACGCCGATGAGGGGGGTGTCGCCGGTGCCCACCGCTCGGACCTGGAGCTCGAGGAGCGCCCAGTCGTTGGAGGGGTAGTACGGGTTGCGCAGCGCCGAGGCCATGGCGGCCACCGTGGGCACGAGGACGAGAACGGCCGCCACGAGGACGACAGGGTCCTTCCACGTCGGCCGCCGCGACCCCGTGGGCGCTTCGGGCGGGCCGGCGTCCTCGGGCGTCGATTCGTCGGTGCCGCCTGCAGCGGCAGGCGTCGAGGTGACCGCCTCGACTTCCACCTGCACGATCCCAGCCTCCATGACCCCAGTGGCGCCCGCGTGGACGACCCCCTCGCACCGGCGACTCTAGGTGGTCGGGGTCAGCGCCGCCCAGGGCGGGTCAGGCCGGAGCCAGCGCCGGGCTGTCCACGCCGCGGCCGTGCGTGAGGTTGTCACCCGACTCGGGGTCGAACAGGTGCATCCGCGACGGGTCGAGCCACAGCTCCGCCTCGGCGCCCTGCTTGACCCGGCTCTCGGCGTCGAGGGTGACGACGAGCTGCGTGCGGATCTGCTCGCTGTCGAGCTCGGTGGCCAGCTCCTCGAGGGGGCGCTTGATCTCGTCGGGCGCGTCGAACGGGATGTAGGCGTACTGCTCGCTGCCGAGCCACTCGATCACGTCGATGTGGGCGGTGAAGAGCAGGCCCTCGCCCTTCCGGGCGTCGTCGAGCAGCGCGGCGTCCTCGAAGTGCTCGGGCCGGATGCCGGCGATGAGGACGTCGTGCCCCTGCACCTCCTGGACGAGGTCGTCGGTGAGGTCGATCTCCCCGATCGGCAGCGACAGCTTCCCGCCGTCCACCGTCGCCGGCATGAAGTTCATGGGCGGCGAGCCGATGAAGCCCGCCACGAACAGGTTCACCGGCTGCTCGTAGAGCTCGCGGGGCGCATCGACCTGCTGGAGGATGCCCTTGCGCAGCACGGCCACCCGGTCGCCGAGGGTCATCGCCTCGATCTGGTCGTGGGTGACGTAGACGGTCGTGATGCCGAGCGAGTCCTGGATGCGGGAGATCTCGGTGCGCATCTGGCCGCGGAGCTTGGCGTCGAGGTTCGAGAGCGGCTCGTCGAACAGGTACGCGTCGGCGTCGCGCACGAGGGCGCGGCCCATCGCCACGCGCTGGCGCTGGCCGCCCGAGAGCTGCGACGGCTTGCGCTCGAGGAGCTCGCTCAGCTCGAGCATCTGGGCCGACCGCTGCACCCGCTCGTCGACCTCGGCCTGCGAGGTCTTGTGCAGACGGAGCGGAAAGGCGATGTTCTCGTAGACGCTGAGGTGCGGGTACAGCGCGTAGTTCTGGAACACCATCGCCAGGTTCCGCTCGCGGGGCGCCTTGTCGTTCATGCGCGCCTCGCCGATGGAGAGGTCGCCCGACGGTGATGTCCTCGAGGCCGGCGATCATCCGCAGGATCGTCGACTTCCCGCAGCCCGACGGGCCGACGAGGATGACGAACTCGCCGTCGGCGATCTCGAGGCTCACGTCGTCCACCGCAGGAGCGGAGGCGCCGGGGTAGGTCTTCTCGATGTGCTCGAGGCGGATGCTGGCCATGGGATCGCGTTCCTCCTGGGGGCCTAGCCCTTGACCGCGCCCGATGTGAGGCCGGCCACGATCTTGCGCTGGAAGACGAGCACCAGCGCGATGACGGGGATGGTGACGATGACGGCGGCGGCCGCGATGGACGCCGTGGGCTGCTGGAACGACGACTCGCCGCTGAAGAACGCCAGTGCGGCGGGCACCGGGCGCGCCTTGTCGGTGGCCGTCAGCGAGATGCCGAACACGAAGTCGTTCCAGGCGAAGAAGAACGTGAGGATGGCGGCGGTGAACACGCCGGGGGCGGCCAGCGGCACGATCACCTTGCGGAACGCCTGCCACGGCGTGGCCCCGTCGACCTGGGCGGCCTGCTCCATCTCCCACGGGATCTCCCGGAAGAACGCCGACAGGGTCCAGATCGACAGCGGCAGGGTGAACGACATGTACGGGATGATCAGCCCGATCCACGTGTCGTAGATGCCGAGGCTCCGCCACATGTCGAACAGCGGCCCGACCAGGGCAACCGTCGGGAACATGGCGATGGCCAGGGCGGTCGACAGCACGAGCTTCTTGCCCTTGAAGTCGAGCCGCGCGATGGCGTAGGCCGCGAACGTGGCCAGGACGACCGAGATCGTGGTGGCGATGAGCGAGATCCCGATCGAGTTCCGCAGGGCGCTGGTGAACAGGTCGGTGTCGAACACCGTGTCGTAGTTGTCGAACGACCAGTCGGTGGGCAGGAACTTCTGGTTGTTGATGTCGTCACCCTTCTTGAACGACAGCGACACGATCCACGCCACGGGGATGAGCGTGTAGACGATGATGAGCAGCCCCCCGATGGCCCACAGCGCCTTCTTCCGGTTCGAGCGCACGGTCAGTCCCCCCTCACCCTGGACAGGTCGACGCGGAAGCCCTTCACGAACACGAAGGCGATCAGCGCCACGCTGAGGAAGAGCAGCACCGACAGCGCGGAGCCGAGGCCGAGCGCGGTCCGGGTGATCGTCTGCCGGTAGGTCAGGAACGAGACGCTCTCGGTCTTCTCCGCCCCGCCCGTCATGATGAAGATCGTGTCGAAGATCCGGTAGGCGTCGAGGGTGCGGAACAGCAGCGCCACCATGATCGCCGCCTTCATGTTCGGCACCGTGACCTTGTAGAAGCGCTGCCAGGTGGTGGCGCCGTCGACCTTCGCCGCCTCCTGCAGGTCCTCGGGCACCTGGGCCAGGCCGGCGAGCAGCAGCAACGAGATGAACGGCGTCGTCTTCCAGACCTCGGCCAGGATGATCACCGTCAACGCCGTCCACCGGTCCGAGAACCAGGCCTTGTCACCCAGGCCGAACCACTGGTTGACGAAGCCCGAGTCGAGGGCGAACGCGTACTGCCAGGCGTAGGCGGCGACCACGGTGATGATCCCGTACGGGATGAGGATCGCCGTGCGGACCGTCCGGCGCCCGAAGACGATCCGGTGCATCACCAGGGCGAACACGAAGCCGATCACCAGCTCGACGGCCACGGTCACCACCGTGATGAACACCGTGGTGAACACCGTCTGCCACCACAGGCCGTCGGTGAGCACGACCCCGTAGTTGCGCAGGCCCACGAACTCACGGGCGTCGGGATCGGTCAGGCGGTAGCTGAACAGCGACAGGTACGCGGCCCGGCCGAGCGGGTAGGCCGTGACGAGCAGCATCACGGTCACCGCGGGGGCCACGAGGTACCAGCCGAGGCGCTGCTCCGAACGGGCCCGGTCGCTCAGGCCGGCTCGCGGGCGCTCGTGGGGCGTCGGAGCGTCGGCCGGGGCGTCGGCGGTGATGGTCGTCATGCCGTCGTCACCTCACAGCAGCTGGCGGTCCTGCAGGACGTTGACGATCAGGTCGTCGGCCTGGCCCGGCGTGGAATCGGGGTTCACCGACGCCGGGGGGTGGAACTCGCGCACCGTGGCCGCGCTGATGTCCGGGTAGTAGGGGCTCTGGGGGCGGGGCGTCGCCTCGTCGATCGAGGTCCGGATCAGGTCCGCCATCGGGAACGTGTCGACGATCTCGGGGTCGTCGAACACCGCCGCCTTCGCCGCCGGGTTGCCCTCGCCCAGCATGTACGCCTTCTGGCTGTCCTCGCTGGTGATGCAGTTCACCGCGTCGACGGCCTCGTCGGGGTGGTCGCTGAAGGCGCCGATCCCGATGTTGATGCCGCCGAGCGGGGCGCGCTCGCGGTGCCTTCGTCGACCCGTGGCACCCGTGCCCAGCCGATGTCGTCGGCCACCGCCTGGTCGAGCGATCCGTCCTCGACCCCCGCGAGGACCGCACCGTAGACGTAGGGCCAGTTGACCATGAAGCCCCCGGTGTCGGACTGGAAGGCGGCCCGTGCGTCCTCCTCGATGGCGGTCGAGAGCCCCGGGGCGGCGACGTTGCGGGCCACCGTGCGGATGATCTCGGCCGCCTTCCGCCCGGCGTCGGTGTCGAGGGTCGGCGTGGCGTCCTTGCCTGCGGCCGGGTCCTCGAGCACCTGGCCACCCGCCGACGCCACGAGCGAGTTGATCCACACCATGTAGCCCTCGTAGCGGGCGCCGGTGACGTCGACGGTCGTGCCGGTCTGCTCGGCGGCGTCGATGATCTGGTCCCACGTCACCGGGTCGTTCTCGAGATCGAGGCCGGCCTGCTCGGCGACCGACTTGCGGTACCAGAGCAACTGCGTGTTGGCCCAGAACGGTGCCGCGACGAGCTCGTCGTTCCAGGTCGACGTCGTGACCGCGCCGTCGAGGACGTCGTCGGTGAGGGCCGCGGCCTCGTCGTCGGAGAACGGGCGGAGGAAGTCCGCCTCGGCGAACTCGGGCACGAAGACCGGGTCGAGGCTCATCAGGTCGATCGAGCTGTCGTTGGCCGCCAGGCGGCGCACGAGCTGCTCGCGCTGGCTGTCGGCGTCCCGGGGGAGCACCGACACCTCGATGCTGTAGGCGCCGTCGGCGGCCTCGGTGCACTGCTCCGCCAGCTTCTCCTGGCCGCCGTTGTCGGGGTTCGTGTACCAGGTCAGCGTGGGTGCGCCGCCGCTTTCGTCACCCCCGCCACAGGCGAGGACCGCACCAGCGAGGAGCCCGAGGGCCACCGGCACTGCGGCACGGTGGCGGGATCTCGTTCGCCCCCCGCCATGTGGTGCGACGACTGGCACGGATCCCTCCTTCGGCGCCTCGCCCTCGGGAAAGCCATACCGTGCCTGATGTCACTTCATACTTGAATCGCGCAGAACGCGTCCAGAGAGTCGCTCGACGTGGTCGAGAGGTCAGTCGGCGGGCAGGCGCAAGGTCGCCACGACGGCCCGGTGGTCGCTGCCGGCGACGCCGTGGGCCGACACATCGCGCACCGCGGTCTTCTCGTCGACCAGCACGTGGTCGATGGCGAGCGGCGGCGCCACGTTGAGACGCCAGGTCATCACCCAGCCCCGCCCCACCGCGCCCGCCGCGTCGACGTAGCCGTCGGCGATCAGGTCGCGCAGCGTCGGTTGGTCGACCGTGGCGTTGAAGTCGCCGATCAGCAGGCGGACCGCGTCGTCCCCACCCGGACCCGCGACGTCCGCACCGACGGGGTCCCCGCCCAGCGGGTCGCCGGGCCGGGGGAACGAGGCGAACGTCGCCCGCCACTCCGCGCGGCCCGTCCCGCCGACCGGCGGCGTCGGGTGCACCACCGAGACCGCCACGGGCGGCGCGCCCGGGACGTCCACCAGCCCGGTCGGGCTGCGGTGCCGCCCGGTGATGCCGTCGTCGGCGTGGCGCACCCGGTAGCGGCTGTACAGCCCTGTCCCCTCCGGCCCGTCGGCCGCCTCGACCTCGCCGTAGGGCAACAGATCCTCCAGCCCGGCCGTGCGCAGCGCGGCATCGAACGCCGGGGTGAGCTCCTGCACGCCGAGCACGTCGACGTCGCGCTCCCGGACCAGGGAGACGACCTGCTGCGCGTCCGCCCATCCGAACTGCACGTTCACGGTCATGACCCGAAGCTCGGGGCCGCGGGGCGGGTAGGACGGGTGTGGGCCGGGGGCGAACAGCGGGGCCATCACCGCGCCGTAGCCGATGCACGTGGCCGCGGCCGCCAGGACCGCCGGCCGCACCCGCAGGGCCGCCACGACGCCGAGCACGACGACGCTGCCCAGCGCGACGAACGGCGTGAGCACGATCGCCGTCTCGATCCACGTGCCCGCGCCCACGCCCGACGCGCGCACGGCGAGCCAGGCCACCGCCGGGACGACGAGCGCCCATGCCGCCGCGATGCGCATCGCCTCGCGCCTCGGGCGGCGCCCCGGGGCGGTCTCGACGACGGGGAGCTCGCGGGTGGGGGGCGGATGACGGGGCGGCTCTCGCGGGCCGTCCCACACCCCGATGTCACCCATCGCGCAAACGGTACTGGTGCCCTCGCCGCCGGGCAGGTCATCACATACTTGTTAGGTAGTCTTAACCTCTGGCATCATCCGGCCCGTACACGCCACTCGTCCCCCGACGGACGACCGCCCGAGGAGCCCGATGTCCATGCCCACAGTGCGCACCCGCCTCGTCCCGGCTCTGGCCGCAGCCGCCGTGTTGATGGCCGCGTGCGGCGACGACGGCCCGTCCACGGAGGAAGCGGCGGCGGCGGACGCGCCGTCCGGCGAGTGGACCTACACCGACGGCTCGGGCGCGGAGACCACCCTCGACGAGACCCCCACCCGCATCGTCGCCCACGCCAGCTCCGCTGCCGCCCTGCTGTCCTTCGGCATCGAGCCCGTCGGCATCTTCGCCGACACCACGATCGAGGACGACCTGGCGCTGCAGGACCTCGACCTCGACGGCATCGAGATCGTGGGCGAGGAGTGGGGCGTCATCAACGTCGAGGCGGTCGCCGCCCTCGAGCCCGACCTCATCGTGTCCGAGTGGTGGCCCGTCGAAGAGGGCTACACCGGCATGGAGGAGGGCTCGAACCACGAGACCCTCAGCCAGATCGCCCCCGTCGTGGGCGTGGCCCAGGGCCCCTCGATCGTGCAGATGATCGAGGACTACGCCGACCTCGCCTCCTCCCTCGGCGCCGATCTCGACGACCCGGCCATCGCCGAGGCCGGCGAGCGGTTCGACCGCGCGGTCGCCGACTTCGAGGAGGCCACCGCGGCCAAGCCCGACCTGTCCGTCCTGGCCGTGTCGCCGTCCGAGGAGGGCCTGTACGTCGCCGTGCCCGAGCACGCCGCCGAGCTGGCCGACTTCCTCGAGTGGGGCCTCGGTCTCGTCGTGCCCGAGCGTCCCGACCCCGGCTTCGAGTACTGGCAGACCCTGAGCTGGGAGAACGCCGACACCTACCAGGCGGACCTGCTCATCGTCGACGAACGCAGCTACCCCGGGAACCTCGAGCTGGCCGAGAGCCAGCCGACCTGGGACACGCTGGCCGCGGCCGAGGCGGACGCCGTGGCCGTCTGGCCGGCCTACTGGGTGCGGACCTACGACCACTACGCCGGCGCGCTGGAGGACCTCACCGCCGCGGTGGACGGCGCGGACGAGCACCTGGTGCCGTGACCGTCGGGGCCGGGGGATGGCCCGGGCGATGTCCCCGATGGCCGGGACACCCGCGGCGCCGCGAGCGAGGCCATGCGACCGTCGACCCCCACGACCCGAGGGCCCGTGCGACGGGCACGGGCCAGGTTCGGCCGCCCGGAGACCCTGCGCGGGGTCGTCTGGCGGGCGAGGCAATGGGTTCCATCGGGGCGAGGATGAGGCCTCAGTTCCGGATACGGAACCGATTGCCTCAGGCGTCCACCGGCGGAACCCATTGCCTCGAGTCGCTCCCGGGCGGCCGGCCTCACCGTCGCCTCAGGCGTCCGGCGGGCGAGGCAATCGGTTCCATCGGGGCGAGGATGAGGCCTCAGTTCCGGATACGGAACCGATTGCCTCAGGCGTCCACCGGCGGAACCCATTGCCTCGGGTCGCTCGAGGGGCGATGCGGAACCGATTGGCTCGGGCGTCCAGTGGCGGAACCCATTGCCTCGGGTCGCTCGCGGGCACGGGGACCGCACCGGGACGCGGCAGGGCCCGCCGTCCGGAGACGGCGGGCCCTGGTCCGCAGTGCATGTCGTGGCAGCCGCCTCGCCGGGAGGCGAGGCGAGCGGGCACGGGGTCTTACATCATCCCCATGCCGCCCATGCCGCCCATGGGGTCGCCGCCACCCGCAGGGGCGGCAGCGGGCGGCTCGGGCTTGTCGGCCACGAGCGACTCGGTGGTGAGCACCAGGCCTGCGATCGACGCCGCGTTCTGCAGCGCCGCACGCGTGACCTTGGCCGGGTCGATGACGCCGGCCTTGACGAGGTCCTCGAGGTCGCCGGTGGCGGCGTTGAGCCCCACCGAGCCCTCTTCGGACTCGACCTGGCGCACCGCCACCGCACCCTCGAGGCCGGCGTTGTCGGCGATCAGCCGGGTCGGCGCCTCGAGCGCCGCGTAGACGGTGCGGGCACCGGTGGCCTCGTCGCCCGACAGCGACTCGACCACCTTGGCCACGGCGGGACGGCTGCGCAGCAGGGCGACGCCGCCACCGGCGACGATGCCCTCCTCGATGGCCGCCCGGGTCGCCGACAAGGCGTCCTCGATGCGGTGCTTCTTCTCCTTGAGCTCCACCTCGGTGGCCGCCCCGACCTTGACCACGGCGACGCCGCCGGACAGCTTGGCCAGCCGCTCCTGCAGCTTCTCGCGGTCCCAGTCGGAGTCGGTGTCGTCGATCTCGCGCTTGATCTGCGCGATGCGACCCTTGATGTCGTCCGAGGACCCGGCACCCTCGACGATGGTCGTGGTGTCCTTGGTGATGATGACCTTCTTGGCCTTGCCGAGCAGGTCGAGCGTCACCGAGTCGAGCTTGAGGCCGACCTCTTCCGCGACGACCTGGCCGCCCGTGAGGGTCGCCATGTCGCCGAGCATCGCCTTGCGGCGGTCGCCGAAGCCGGGGGCCTTGACCGCGACGCTGTTGAACGTGCCGCGGATCTTGTTGACCACGAGGGTGGCGAGCGCCTCGCCCTCGACGTCCTCGGCGATGATCAGCAGCGGCTTGCCGGTCTGCATGACCTTCTCGAGCGTCGGGAGCATCTCCTGGACCGAGCTGACCTTGCCCTGGTTGAGCAGGATGTACGGCTCGTCGAGGACGGCCTCTTGCCGGTCCTGGTCGGTGACGAAGTAGGGCGACAGGTAGCCCTTGTCGAACTGCATGCCCTCGGTGAACTCGAGCTCCATGCCGAAGGTGTTCGACTCTTCGACGGTGACCACGCCGTCCTTGCCGACCTTGTCGATGGCGTCGGCGAGCACCTCGCCGATGGCCGGGTCGGCGGCCGAGATGGCGGCGACCTGAGCGATCTCGCTCTTGTCGTCGATCTCCTTGGCCTGGTCCTTGATGGCCTCGACGGCCGCGGCGACGGCCTTCTCGATGCCGCGCTTGAGGCCGGTGGGGCTGGCCCCGGCGGCCACGTTGCGCAGGCCTTCGCGCACGAGCGCCTGGGCCAGCACGGTGGCGGTGGTGGTGCCGTCACCCGCGATGTCGTTGGTCTTGGTGGCGACCTCCTTCACGAGCTGGGCGCCCATGTTCTCGAAGGGGTCGTCGAGCTCGATCTCGCGAGCGATCGACACGCCGTCGTTGGTGATGGTCGGGGCGCCCCACTTCTTGTCGAGCACCACGTTGCGGCCCTTGGGGCCGAGCGTGACCTTCACGGCGTCGGCGAGCTTGTTCACGCCGGCCTCGAGCGAGCGCCGCGCGTCGTCGTCGAACTTGAGGATCTTGGGCATCTACTGCCTCACTTCGTGACGATGGCGAGCACGTCACGGGCCGACAGGACGAGCACGTCGTCGCCGTCGACGGTGACCTCGGTGCCGCCGTACTTGCTGTAGAGGACGGTGTCGCCGACGCTCACGCCGACGGGGATGACGTCGCCGGTCTGCTCGGAGCGCTTGCCCGGGCCCACGGCGATGACCTCGCCCTGCTGCGGCTTCTCCTTGGCGGTGTCGGGGATGACCAGGCCGCTCGCCGTGGTCTCCTCGCTCTCACCGGGCTTCACGACGATGCGATCGTCGAGGGGCTTCAAAGCCATGTTGTGTCGCCTCCGTTGGCGCTGCTCGTTTGGGACATGCCTCCGGGACCCCCGCGGACGACCGCGGGTGGTTAGCAGTCTCCGGATACGAGTGCTAACCCTAGGCCCGCTCCGTTAGCAGTCGCAACCCCCGAGTGCCAGGAACAGGGCCGTCGCGGGTGAACGGTGTTCACCTGCGAGCTACGGTGCCGCATGGCGATGGGGACCGACGCAGGGACCGACGCAGGGGCCGGCACCACGGGCACCACCCGCATGGCAGCCGAGCCCTGGCTCACAGGGCTGTACGAGCCCGTCGACGACGAGCTCGACGCCGACGGCCTGGCCGTCACCGGAGAGCTGCCCGCGGCCTTGCGCGGGACCTTCCTCCGCAACGGGCCGAACCCGGCGTTCGCGCCGCTGGGCCGCTACCACCTCTTCGACGGCGACGGCATGCTGCACGGCGTCACATTCGACGAGGGCGGGGCGCGCTACCGCAACCGGTGGGTCAGGTCGCGTGGCCTCGGCGCCGAGCGGCGGGCAGGGCGGGCCCTGTACTCGGGGCTGTCCGACTTCCGGCTGCCCGACCCCGACGTGATGGCCGAGGGCGGCATGATGAAGAACACCGCCAACACCCACGTCGTCCGCCACGCGGGGCGGGTGCTGGCCCTCATGGAGGGTGCGCCGCCCACCGAGGTGACCGCCGAGCTGGACACGGTGGGCGAGTACGACTTCGGCGGCGCGCTGGCCGGGCGCGATGACCGCCCATCCGAAGATCGACCCGGCGACCGGCGAGATGGTGTTCTTCGGCTACAGCCCGTTCCCGCCGTACGTGCGGGTGCACGGCGCGGCACCCGACGGCACGCTCACGTGGTCGACCCCCGTCGACCTCCCGTCGCCGGTGATGATGCACGACTTCGTCGTGACCGAGCGTCGCGTCGTGCTCTTCGACCTGCCGGCCGTGTTCGACGTCGAGGGCATGCTCGCCGCCGGCGGGGGTGGGTTCATCCGCTGGGAGCCCGCCCGCGGCGCTCGCATCGGGGTGCTGGACCGGGGCGCTCCCGGCGACACCGTCCGCTGGATCGACGTCGAGCCGTTCTGGGTCTTCCACTTCCTCAACGGGCACGACGACGGCGACGCCGTGGTGGTCGAGGGCTGCCGGGCCGACCGGCTGAACGTCGGCTTCGGCGAGGACCAGCCCGACGACGTCCCCACCGCCCTGCACCGGTGGCGCGTCGACCTCGCCACCGGCACGCTGTCGGACGAGGTGATCGACGACCGCCCGGCCGACTTCCCCCGGGTGGCCGACACCGCTGCCGGTCGGTCCGCCCGGTTCGGCTACCTGGCGGCCGCCCGCCGGTGGGACGAGCAGGTCGACTTCGGCGGTGTGACCAAGGTCGACCTGCGCTCGGGCGCCAGCACGACCCTGTCGTGGGGCGCCGGCGAGTCAGGGGGCGAGGCCGTGTTCGCGGCCGACCCGGGGCGGGCCGACGGACCCGACCCCGAGGACGCCGGCTGGCTGCTCGCCTACGTGAGCGACAAGGCCACCCGCGCCACGGACCTGGTGGTGGTCGACGCCGGGGCGATGGAGGAGGTCGCGCGCGTCCACCTCCCCCGCCGCGTCCCCTTCGGCTTCCACGGCTCCTGGCTGCCCGCCACCTGACGGTCAGGGGCGGCGGAGGCCGTCGACCGAGGCGTCGATGGCCGTGGCGACGAGGGCGCCGGCGGTGGCCTCGTCGAACTCGAACCCCATCAGCAGCACCTCGGCCACGCCGTGGGCCGCCGACCAGAGGGTGAGCGCGGCGATGGTCGAGTCGTCCACCGCCAGCCGGCCGGCGTCGATCGCATCCTCCACCGCGGTCAACGCGAACGAGAAGACGTCGGTGGCCGGGCCGAAGCTGATCGGCAGGCCGGCCCCCGCCAGCTTCGGCGGGTAGCGGAACATCAGCCGGTGGAGGTGGGGCTCGGCCAGGGCGTGGTCGACGTAGGCTCGACCGAGGGCCCGGAGCCGGTCGAGGGGGTCGTCCTCGTCGACGGCGTCGAACCGCTCGCGCAGGTGGGCGAACTCGCCCTCGGCCACTGCCGCCAACAGGTCGTCGTAGTCGGTCACGTGGGCGTAGAGCGCCGGGGCGGTGACGTCGAGGGAGCGGGCGACGCTGCGGAGGCTGACCCGGCCGGCTCCGTCTTCCCGGACCAGGGCGCGGGTGCGTTCGACGACGCCGGCGCGGGTCAACGGAGGGCGGGGCACCCGGGAAGGATGCCACTCCGCCCGGGCCGGGGCCCGACCGCTTGACAGGCGCGCCGCACCACCGCAGACTGCCGCCGGTTAACGCTGTTTAGGCCGGTCGTAGGGGGACCACCCATGTCGCTGCCGCGTTCGCTGCTCGACGCGCCGCTGGCCGACCTCGACCTCGAGCTCCGGTCGGGAGCCTGGCCCACGGGCCTGGCGGGCGAGGTCTTCGTCTCGACCTCCGAACGGGCCACCGCCCCGATCCACGGCTTCTTCGGCGACGGCGTGATGATCCGCCTCTCGCTGGCTCCCGGCACCCACGGCGCGCCGCCCGACCGCTTCGCCTGGCGGCACCGGGTGCTCGACACCCCGACCCGCCGCCTCCGCGAGGCCCGGCCCGACGTCTGGCAGGCCAGCGGCCTCGGGTGGTCGTCGCCGTACGGGTTCGCCAACGCCGCCAACACCGCACCCCTGCCCTGGGACGGCCGGCTGTTCGCCACGTGGGACGCCGGCCGCCCCGTCGAGGTCGACCCCGTCTCGCTGCGGTTCCTCGGCGAGGTCGGGCAGCGTGACTCGTGGGGCGACGACGTCGTCGGCGCCCCCGTGCTCCCGCTGTTCCCCTCGACAGCCCACCCCGCCGTCGACCCCGAGCGCGGCTGCCTGTGGAGCGTGCGCTCGCACCCGCTCACCGGCGAGGTGCACGTGATCCGCTGGGACGGCGACGCCACCACGGTGCGCCGCTGGCCCCTCGCCGGTGTGACGCTGCCCCAGTCGATGCACACCGTCGCGCAGACCCGCGACTGGCTCGTGCTCGTGGACTGCGCCTTCCGCGTCGACCCGGCCGAGGCGCTGGGCGGTGGCGAACGGTCGGTCACCACGTTCGCCGACGAGCCCGCCTGGCTCGTCCGCAAGGACGACCTGGAGGCGGCGCCCGACGGCACCCCGGTCGGGCCCCGTTCCACGCTCCGCCTCGCCCCCGAGCTGAACCACTACTTCGGCGTGTGGGACGACCGCCACGGCGTGCGCCTCCTGCTCGAGCACACCCCCGACACCGACCTGGCCATGGCGCTGCGGGTCGACGACGTCGACGCCCTGGGCCGGCCGGTCGACCCGCGCCTGCGCGGGCTCTACACCCACCCGATGGCGCCCGGGCGGGTGGACGAGGTGGTGCTCGACCCGGCGACCGGCGCCGTTGTCGACCGGGCCGGCTTCAGCCGCCCGGGCGACTGCTGGGCCACCCAGCTCTCGGCGATGGACTGGTCCCTCGACGCCCTCGCCGCCCCGACCGTCCACCAGATGCTCTTCACCGGCTACCGGTCCGGCGCGGTGAGCGAGAGGGCACTCGCCCTCTACGCCGACCGTGTCGACCGGGCCGCCCTGCCGCCCGAGGACACCCCGGCGCGCCTGGTCACCCTCGAACGGCCCGGCCTGCGACCGCTCGCCGACTGGGAGTTCGGGCTGGACGACTACCCGACGTCGCCCGTCTTCGTCCCCCGGCCCGACGGCGAGCCCGGCGGCCACGACGGCTGGGTCGTCGTGCCGGTCCTGAGCGACGACGGGTTCCGGGTCGACGCGTTCGACGCGGGCGCCATCGGCGACGGGCCGGTGGCGGTCCTGGCCGCACCGGGTGGGGCCACCGTGCCCTTCCTGATCCACTCGGCCTGGGCGCCGGCCGCCACGGCCGCACCCGAGCGCGAGCGCCTGCGCTTCGCGGACGACCTGACCGAGGACCGTCTGGCGGCGTTGCCCGGCGACCTGGCCGCCACCGTGCGGCACGTGGCGCGTGACCTCGACGACGAGCGCGGAGCTCGCACCGCGGCCGCGCCGCGGGGCGCCCGCGTGTGAGAGCCGACATGACGGGGCGGCGGGCCGGGCGAGGAGGCGTGGCGCTGGCCGTCGCGCTGCTCGTCCCGGCGCTCGCCTGCACCGAGCCGATCCCGGGCGGCGCCGCCGACCGGCCCGAGGAGAGCTCGTTCACGATCAGCGACGCGGACAGCGCCGTGGAGGCGCTGGCCGGCGAGGACACGACGCTCGGCGTCATCCCCGACGAGCCGGTCGCGGCCACCGGCCGACCGATCCGGCTCGGCATGATCAACCAGGACACCGGCGCGGTCGGCGCGTTTCCCGAGCTGACGCGAGCCGCCCGCGCCGCGGTCGACTTCGTCAACGCCGAGCTGGGCGGCGTCGACGGTCGCCCGCTCGAGCTCATCACCTGCGACACCGGGTTCTCGCCCGAGGGTTCCACGTCGTGCGCGCAGCGCCTCGTCAGCGAGGGCGTGGTCGCCGTCACCGGGGGGATCGACGTGTGGGGCACGTCGATCCCCGTGCTCGAGAGCAACGGCATCCCGTACATCGGCGGCATCCCGGTCAGCGACGCGGAGCTGCGCAGCCCCATCTCGTTCCTGTTCAGCGGCGGCTCCCCCGGGGCCTTCGCCGCCTTCGCCGCCTACGCGGTCGACGAGCTCGGCGCGGAGCGCATCGCCCTCATGTACGGCGACTTCGGCTCGATCAAGGAGGCGGCCGAGCGCTACGGCGCCGGCGTGGCGGCCAGCCTGGGGCTCGCCCCCGAGGACGTCACGCTCGTGCCGTTCCCCGTCACCGAGGACGACCTCGTCCCCCACCTCGAGCGCGGCGGCCGCGGCCGAGCCCGACGCCATCATCGCCGGAGCCGCCGACGCGGCCTGCGTCCCGCTGATGAAGGGGGCGGCCGACCTGGCCGTCGACGCCGACCTCTTCCTCGTCGGTGCGTGCGCCGCCCCGCAGATCCTCGATGCGGCAGGTGCGGCGGCCGCGGGCCGCTGGTTCAACGTCGAGGGTCCCGTGTCGCGCCACCCCGAGGGGCCCGAGGAGACCCGCCTCGCCAACGACAACCGCCTCTACGCCGAGGCCCTGGCCCGCCACAGCGACGGCCTCGACCCCGCGTCGGCCGGCACCATCGCCTTCCGGGACGTGATGAACATCGTCGTGCTGATGCGCGAGATCGGCGCCGACGACGTGACGCCCCAGGCGCTGATCGACACGCTGCGCGGGGCGGTCGACCACCCGAGCTTCGCCGGGCACGACTACACGTGCGACGGCACACCGATCCCGGCCATGCCGTCGCTGTGCGCCCCGCAGCAGATCATCGCCCACTACGACGGCGACGAGTTCACGCAGGCGAGCGACGGCTGGATCGACGTGCCGGCCCTCGTCGCGGACCTCGACGCCGGCCCGGGCGCGGGGTCCGCCGGCGGCGCGGGCTGAACGCCGCCGATGGACGACTACCTCCGCTTCCTACTGCTCGGACTGGGCAGCGGCGCCGTGGTCGCCGTCCTCGCCCTCGGCCTCGTCCTGACCCAGCGGGCGTCCGGCGTGCTGAACCTCGCCCACGCGGCGATGGGCATGTTCGGCGCGGCCACGTTCTTCCAGATGCGGGAGACGGGCGAGCTGGTGCTCCCGGTGCCCGGTCTGCCCGACCGGGTGCGGGTGGCGGCCGAGGGGATGCGCCCGACGTTCGCCACCGCGCTGGTCGTGGCGCTGGTCCTGTCGGCCGTCGTCGGCGCTCTCGTCGACGTCGCCGTGTTCGCCCGGCTGCGCCGTGCGCCCGCCCTGGCCCGCGTCGTCGCCTCCCTCGGGCTCATGTTGTTCCTCCTGGCGATGGCCCAGGCCCGCTTCGAGCAGGGCGCCGCGGTCCTGTCGATCGACTCGGTGCTGCCCACCGCCACGGTGGACGTGCTGGGCGTCGCGGTGCCGCGCGACCGGCTGCTGCTGGCCGGCCTCGCGGTCGTGGCGGCGGTCGCCCTCGCCGCCGTGTACCGGTTCACCCGCTTCGGCCTGGCCACGCGGGCCGCGGCGGACAGCGAGACCGGCGCGCTGCTCACCGGCCTGTGGCCCGATGCGTTGAGCGCCGCCAACTGGGCCCTCGCCTCGATGCTCGCCACGCTGGCCACGATCCTCATCGCCCCCGTGACAGGCCTCGCGCCCACGACCTCGGCGCTGCTGATCGTGCCGGCGCTCGCCGCCGCGCTGCTCGGGCGGCTGGGCTCGTTCGGGCTCACGGTGGCGGCCGGGCTGGCGATCGGCATGGTGCAGTCGGTCACGCTGCACGTCACGACCAGCCACACGTGGATCCCCGACTGGGTGCCCGACGGCGGCCTCCAGCAGTCGTTGCCCTTCGTCGTCATCCTGCTGTGCGTGGCGGTGGCCGGGGACCGGCTGCCGACCCGGGGCGAGCGCGTCGAGCGCGGGCTGCCGCCGTCGCCGCTCCCCCGCCACCCCGTCGCCTGGACCCTCGGGCTCGGTGGGCTGGCCCTCGTCGGGCTGCTGACGCTCGGGAGCGCGGCGCGGCTGGGCCTGATCGTGAGCATGACGGCGGCGCTGCTCGCCCTGTCCGTCGTGGTGCTCACGGGCTACGTCGGGCAGATCTCCCTGGCGCCACTGGCGTTCGCGGGGGTGGCGGGCTTCACGATGGCCCGTCTCTCCGCCGCCGGCTGGCCGCCCCTCCTGGCGCTCGTCGCCGGCGTCGCCGCCAGCCTGGCGGTCGGCGTCGTCACCGGGCTGCCCGCGGTCCGCGTGCGCGGGATGACCCTCGCGGTCGCCACGCTGGCGGCGGCCGTCGCCATCGAGGAGCTGGTCCTGCGCAGCACCGCCCTCACCGGTGGGTCGGGCGCGGCCCGGGTGCCGCCCCTGCGCATCGGCCCGCCTCGATCTCGACGTGGCCGCCCGCGGCGACGCCTTCCCGCGGGTGGCGTTCGGCGTGGGCGCGCTGGTCGCCCTGGCTCTCGCCGGCCTGGTGGTCGCCAACCTGCGCCGCAGCCCGACGGGCCTGCGCTGGCTCGCGGTCCGCGGCAACGAGCGAGCCGCGGCCGCCGCGGGCATCGACGTCGCCCGGACCAAGCTCGGGGCGTTCGCCCTGTCGTCGGCGCTGGCCGGGCTCGGCGGGACGCTGGTGGCGCTGCAGCGGTCCCAGCTCTCGGCCGAGTCGTTCCTCGTGCTGCTGTCGCTGTCGCTGCTGGCGCTCACGTACCTCGGCGGGATCGCCAGCCTCACCGGTGCGCTGGTCGCCGGCGCGCTGGCCACGGGAGGGGTGGTCACGGTCGCGGGGGGCGGCGCCGAGTCGTCCCAGGGCCAGTTCGCGCTCACCGGGCTCGCGCTCGTCGCCGCGACGGTTCTCGCGCCTGACGGGCTGCGGGGTCGGGCGTCGGCATCGTGGGCGTGGGCCCGGCGGCGTTGGCCACGCTCGTGCGGCGGCCGTGCGCCCGTGGGGGTCGACCCCGACCTCGGCGCCGCGGCCGCCGTCACCATGCCGCTCGCCACCGCGCCCGATGGCGGAGCGCAGCGGTGACGGGGGCGACCGGACCCCGCACCGGCTTGCGCGCCACCGGCACCGCGACCGCGGCCGCCCGCCAGGATCCGGGCCCGCTGCTCGACGTCCGGGGGTTGACGGTGGTGTACGGCGGCGTCACCGCGGTGGCGGAGGTGGACATCGCCGTCGAGGATCGCGAGGTCGTGGGGCTGATCGGGCCCAACGGCGCCGGCAAGACCACGTGCATCGACGCCATCGGCGGCTTCGTCACCCCGACCCGGGGCCGCATCGCCCTCGCCGGTCGCGACATCGGCGACGAGCCTCCGCACCGGCGGGTGCGCGCCGGCCTCTCCCGCACGTTCCAGGCCTGCGAGCTCTTCCCCGACCTGACGGTCCGCGAGAACCTCGAGGTCGCAGCCCGGCGGCGCCATCGGTGGTCCTTCGTGGTCGACGCGGTGGCGCCCCGCCGCTCGCCCGCCGTCGCCCGTGTCGACGAGGTCATCGAACGGCTCGGCCTCACCGCGGAGGCCGAGGCCCGCCCGGGCGAGCTGGCCCACGGCCGGCAACGCCTGGTCGACCTCGGGCGCGCCCTCGCCACGTGGCCGCGCCTCGTGCTGCTCGACGAGCCGGCGGCCGGCCTCGACGCCGACGAGACCGCGGCGCTCGGCGAGGTGATCCGCGGCCTGCCGGCCCAGGGCGTGTCGGTCCTGCTGGTCGACCACGACATGGGCCTGGTGATGCGCTCGTGCGGCCGCGTCCACGTCCTCGACCTCGGGCGCATCATCGCCTCGGGCCCGCCCGAGGCGATCCGCGCCGACCCGGCCGTGATCGCCGCCTACCTGGGCGAGCCCTGATGCCCGCCCTCGAGGTGCGCGGGCTCGTGGCCGGGTACGGCGGCGTCGCCGTGGTGCACGGCGTCGACCTGACCGTGGGGGCGGGCGAGGTGGTGGCGCTGCTCGGGGCCAACGGCGCCGGCAAGACCACGACCCTGCTGGCGGTGACCGGGTTGGCCGACCGGCTGTCCGGCTCGGTCGAGGTCGACGGCGTCGCGTTCCGGCGGGTGCGCAGGCTCGTGCGGGCGGGCGTCGCCCACGTGCCCGAGGGTCGGGCGCTGTTCCCGTCGCTGACGACCCGCGAGACGCTGCGGCTGGCCGCACCCCCACGTCGGGCCGCGGGCGCCCTGGACGAGGCCACCGGCTGGTTCCCGCCGCTCGGTCGCGTCCTCGACCGCCCGGCCGGCCTGTTGTCGGGTGGCGAGCAGCAGATGCTGGCGCTCGCCCGCGCCCTCGTCACACGCCCCCGCGTCCTGCTGATCGACGAGATGAGCCTGGGCCTCGCGCCGCTCGTCGTCGAGGCCCTGCTGCCGGTGATCCGGGCGGCGGCGGACGAGCACGGCACCGCGGTCCTGCTCGTCGAGCAGCACGCCCCCGCCGCCCTCGCGGTGGCCGACAGGGCGGTCGTCATGCGGGGCGGCCGCATCGTGGCGTCCGGCCCCGCGACCGCCATGCGCGCGCAGAGAGACCTTCTCGAGGCCACCTACCTCGGAGGTGACTGACACGACCCGGGTGAGGCGGGGTGGCGGCGGCGGTCACCCGGGGATGAAATCCCTGCACACCCGTTGTCTGGGACGGGAAGACGTGGAAGGCTCTCGGCCGACACACCACATGCGGTTGTGCGACCACAATCAGTCACAGACCAGGGAGAGTTAGCTCCATGGGCTCCGAACCAGACGTGGTCGGCAGCGCTGCGACGGCCACAGGTGACGACATCGTCGCCGCGGGCCTGTTCACCCTCACGGGGCGCAGCGGGGCCACCGACAGCACCGTGATCGGGCAGAGGCGAGGACGTGGTCTGCGGATCAGTCGCTCCGCCGGGATCGGGGCCCACGCGGCCGCCGACCCCGCGGAGGGCGGGCAGCGCGTCGTCATCGCCGTCAGCTCGTTCCGGGTCTACCTGTTGCGCGCCGCCGGCGACGAACGCCTCGTCCTCTGGCACACCTTCGACCGGCGACGCGTGGCGACGACCATCCACGCCCGCCTGAACGTCCGCACGGTGACCCTCGAGGACACCTGGAGCGGCGACCGCTACGAGCTCGAGGGCGAACGCTCGCCCCGGGCCCACGTCACGGCGACGATGCGGGCCCTGTCGGACGTCGACGAGATCGCCAGCTGACCGACCGCCAGACCTCGACCGTCACGAGCGAGCGCACTCCCGGCTCCTCGCTCCCACGAGTCGAGATCCCGCAGGTCGAGATCACGCAGGACGCGGCTCGGGGTCGCCCGCGTCGAGGATCCACCGTGCCCCCGTCGACACGTCCGACTCGGGGCCGGCGGTGGACGTCACGTACCGGAAGTCCGCGGTGAGGTCGTCGGCCGTGACCTCGCAGACGACGTACCCGCGTCGCCGGGGCTCGACGTAGCGGATGGACGGGGTGGCCGCCGCGGCCGCCTCGACGAGGTCGACGAACGCGGCCGGGAAGGTCGACGAGATCGACGTCCCGACGAGCTCGGGCACCACGGTCGCGGTCGAGGGGTCGTCGGGGTCGTCGGTGACCACCCCCACCCCGCTCGCGTGGATGTCGCCGGTGATGATCACCGGGTTGTCGACCTCGCGGAGCTGGTCGACGAGGCGGCGCCGGGCTGCGGGGTAACCGTCCCACTGGTCGAGGTTCAGCCCCTCGTCCGCCCCGAGCGGGACCACGATGCGCGAGACGATCGTCTGCTGGGCGATCACGTTCCAGGTGGCGTCGGTGTCCTCGAGCGCACGACCGAGCCAGCGCTCCTGGTCCGAGCCGAGCATCGTGCGGTCGTCGTCCTCCACGTCCGCGCAGGCGAGCCCGACGTCGTTGGCGGCGTCGCACGCCTGGTCGCTGCGGTACTGGCGGCCGTCGAGCACGTAGAAGCGGGCGAGGTCGCCCCAGCGCAGCGAGCGGTACACCGTGACGTCGGGGCCGTCGGGGGGCTCGACCCGGGCGGGCGTGTGCTCGTACCAGGCCTGGTAGGCCGCAGCCCGCCGCTCGCGGAACCCGTCGTCGCCCGCCTCCGCGCCCACCCCGTCGGGGACGTCGTCGGCGTAGTTGTTGGCGACCTCGTGGTCGTCCCACGTGCACACCCAGGGCGCCGCCGCGTGCGCGGCCTGGAGCGTGGGATCGGACTTGTACTCGCCGTACCGGCGGCGGTAGCCGGCCAGGTCGGTCGGTGCCGCCGACTGCAGCGTGCGGACGCCGTCGGGGTCGGGGGCGTTCTCGTACAGGTAGTCGCCGAGGAAGACGACCAGGTCGACGTCCTCGGCCGCCAGGTGGGAGTGCGCGCCCCAGTAGCCGGCCTGGTACTCCTGGCACGAGGCGAAGGCGAAGCGCAGGCGGTCGACCTCGGCGCCGCGAGCGGGCGCGGTGCGGGTGCGCCCCACCGGGCTGGTCCACGAGCCGACCGAGAAGCGGTACTGGTACCAGGTGTCGGGCTCGAGGCCCGACGCGTCGACGTGGACCGAGTGACCCATCGCCGGCTCGGCCACCGCGTCCCCCGAGGCGACGATGTCGTCGAAGGTCTCGCTGGTGGCGACCTCCCAGCGCACCGGGAGCGGCTGTTCGGGCAGCCCGCCGCCGTCGACCGACGGGTCGTTGACCAGCCGGGTCCAGAGGATGACCGCGTCGGGCAGCGGGTCGCCCGACGCCACCCCCAGGCGGAACAGGTCGGCCGGCAGGCTGGGTGGCACCGGCGGGAGGTCGGCCCCCGCCCCGGGCGTGACCGCCGCCCGCTCGCTCGTGGTCGGCGAGGCGTCGTCGCCGTCGCCCCCGCTGCACCCCGCCGCGACGGCCGTGGCCACCACCCCGGCCAGGAACGCCCGGCGCCCGATCACGGGCCCGGCCAGCGCGGGCGTTTCGCTCGTGGGCACCCTCTGTGGACCTCCCTCGCGCGGGCGCAGGTACGACGCGGCGACCCTACCGGCGGGCCGATCGGGTCCGCTCGCGGCTTCCCTCGGATCTCAGGCCGGTCAGCCGGCGAGCGGCAGGCGCAGGTTGGGCGTGGCGCCCGTGTCCATCGGCGACGGTCCGTCGGACTGCAGCCGCCACCAGCCGGCGGCGGCGATCATCGCCGCGTTGTCGGTGCACATGGACCGGCTCGGCACGAAGGGTCGGATGCCGTCCTCCTGGCACGCCTCGACCAGCCGCGACCGCAGCGCGCTGTTGGCCGCCACGCCCCCACCGAGGCACAGGCCCTTGGCGCCGACCTCTCGGGCCGCCCTGCGGGCCTTGGTCACGAGCACGTCGACCACGGCCGCCTGGAAGCTGGCGGCGACGTCGGCCGCGGACACGTCGGGGTGCTTGCGGACGTAGGTGACGACCGCGGTCTTGAGCCCGCTGAAGCTGAACGCGTACCGGTCGTCGCCGGTGCGGTCGATCATCCCGCGCGGGAACCGGATCGCCTCGGGATCGCCGTCGGCGGCCAGCCGGTCGATGATCGGCCCGCCCGGGTAGCCGAGGCCGAGGAACCGGGCCACCTTGTCGTAGGCCTCGCCGGCCGCGTCGTCGATGGTGGACCCCAGCAGGTGGTAGCGGCCGTGGTCCTCCATGTGGACGAGCATCGTGTGGCCGCCCGAGACGAGCAGCACGACGAGCGGCAGGTCGAGGTCGGGCTCTTCGAGGAACGAGGCGTACAGGTGCCCCTCGAGGTGGTTGACGGCGACGAACGGCACGTCCCAGACGAGGGCGAGGGCCTTGGCCGCGCTCACGCCGACGAGCAGCGAGCCGACCAGCCCGGGACCGGCCGTGGCGGCCACCGCGTCGATCTCGTCGTCGGCCACCCCGGCCTCGACGAGGGCCTGGGCGACGACGGGCGTGAGCATCTCGACGTGGGCGCGGCTGGCGATCTCGGGCACGACGCCGCCGTAGCGGGCGTGCTGGTCGATCTGGCTGGCGACGACCGACGACCGCACCCGGGTGGCGCGCTCGACGACCGCGGCGGCCGTCTCGTCGCACGACGTCTCGATGCCGAGGATGCGGTCTCCCATGGACCCCATCGTCCCGCGTCGCCGGGGTCGGGTGCGAGCCCAGAAACCTGTACGCTTGTACATGTTCCTGGGACGGCCCAGGTTCTCGTGGACGACCGCCCTCCGGGACGACCCGGGAGACACGAGGACCGCACATGACCGAGCGGAGCGAGGTCCGACAGCACAGTCGGCCCTGCGCCACGAAGTGGCGATTCGGTCACTGGTGCGCCCGAAGGGTGCACCAGTGACCTGGATCCTGCTCATCGTCGCCGGCGTGCTCGAGACCGTGTTCGCCGTCGCGCTCAAGCAGTCCGAGGGCTTCGGCCGCCTGGGTTGGACGGCGCTGTTCATCGCGGCCGCCGCCGCCAGCTTCGCCCTGCTCACCATCGCCCTGCGCGACCTCCCGGTCGGCACCGCCTACGCGGTGTGGACCGGCATCGGCGCCGTCGGCACGGCGCTCGTCGGCATCGTCTTCCTCGGCGACGCCGCCTCGGCCGCCCGGCTCGGCTCGATCGCCCTCATCGTGGGCGGCGTCGTCGGCCTCAACCTCGCCGGCGCCGGGCACTGAGCGGCGCTCCGCCACCGTGCCCGCCACCACCCCACGCGGCGAGGCCCGGCGGGACGCGATCGTCGACGCCGCGGCCGGGCTGCTGCTGACCGGCGGCGTCTCCACGGTCGCCCATCGCGCCGTGGCCGCCGCGGCCGGCGTGCCGCTCGGCTCGACGACCTACTACTTCCGCGACCGCGACGACCTCGTGGCCGCGGCCGTGCGCCGCGCCGGCGAGGTCGAGGCCGCCCGGGCGCGGGCCGCGCTCGCCCGGGCGCGCCCGGCCGGGCGAGGGCCGAGGGCGACCGCCCGCCGACTGGTCGACGTGGTGGTCGGCCTCGAGCGGAGCGACGATCCGGCGCGGGTCGGCGCCGTCTACGAGCGCATCGTCGAGGCCGCCCGCGTGCCCGCGGCCCGCGCCGCGGCCCGGAGGTGGAACGACGCGGTCCGCGCCGTCGTCGCCGACCTCCTGGCCGACGAGGGCCTCGACGTGCCGGCCGACGTGGTGCTCGCACTGGTCGACGGCTCGGTCGTCGCCTGGCTGCTCGAGGACGCCGAACCTGGTGGCAGCGACTCGCTCGTCGGGCGTGTCGCCACGGCGCTCGCCCACGTCACGGGCCCGACGTGACGGGCGTGGGGCGTCAGAGCCAGCCGCCCTCGACCACGGTCGTGCCCGGGATGTCGCGCTCGATCGCGGCCAGGCGCTCGGCGTAGGCCGGCGTGTCGATGTCGTTGGCCCACATGACCAGGGCGTCCTCGCGCGTCTCGGGGTAGTACCCCTTGCGCACGCCCGCCGGCACGAACCCGAAGCGCTGGTACAGCGCCTGGGCCCCCGAGTTGCTCATCCGCACCTCGAGGGTCAGGTTCACGCACTGGCGCTCGACCGCGCCGCGGGCCAGGGCCACCAGCATGCGCGAGGCGATGCCGTGGCGGTGCCAGGCGGGGTCGACCGCCACCGTGGTGATGTGGCCGTCGTCGACCGCCCGGAACAGCCCGGCGTACCCGACGACCTCGGCGCCCACCCGGGCCACGACGTACAGGCGGGTCGTGCGCTGTCCGATCTCGGAGAGGAACAGCCCGAACGTCCACGGGCGGGGATAGACCTGCTGCTCGATGCGGATCACGCTGCGCAGGTGCCGGCGCCGCATGGGCCCGATCCGCACCTCGAGCGCCCCGGGATCGTCGACCGGCGTCGGCAGCGGCCGGGCCATCAGGCCGGTGGCCCTCCGCCCGCGCCGGCACCACCCCCGGCCACGCCGCCCGCGCCGCCCGCGCCGCCCGGTCCGGCGGCCCCGCCGAGGGTGCGTTCGTCGACGAGACCGTCGCGGGTGACCCAGTTGATCTCGGCGTCGGGCCGGCGCAGGTAGAGCGGTTCGAGCTCCCAGGGCTGCACGAAGTCCTCGCGCAGCGCCTTGGCGTGCGCCAGCTGCACGAGGGAGGCCGCCGACGGGTAGGCGAGGCCCTGATCGCCCAGCTCGACCCGGTCGAGGTCGGCGAACGCGTCGTGGTAGCGCAGCGCCCCGTCGCCGACGAGCAGGACGTCCTCGCCGCTCGCCTCGAGGTCGACCGCCAGGTCGTCGGGCGAGGCCACCTGGTACTCGCTCAGCCGCTGGATGCCACCGGGCACCTGCCGGTAGGTGGCCGAGAACAGCTCGCTGCGCCGGGCGTCGATGGCGGCCACGACGAGCCGGGGGCTCCACCGCACGGGGAACGCCGCCAGGTCGAGGCTGGCGACGCCGACCATCGGGATGCGCAGCGCGTGGGCCATCGCCTTGCCCGCGGCGATGCCGACCCGCAGCCCGGTGAACAGGCCGGGCCCGACGTCGACGGCCACGCACCCGATCTCGTCGAGATCGATGCGGGCCTGTTGGCGCAGGAAGTCGATCGACGGAGCCAGCGACTCGGCATGGCGCTTGCCCCGGCTCGAGTGGATCTGCGCGAGCACGCCCTCGTGGCCCCCGATGGCGCACCCGACCTGCATGGTCGACGTGGTGATGCCGAGGATCAGCACGGCGCCCCCTCGGGCGGCCCCTCGCCGGCTCGCCCCTGGCGCGTGGGCCGCTCGGCCGGCGTGTCCGCCGGCGCATCGGCCCACGGGGCCAGCGCGTGCAGCAGCGAGACCTGCCGGTGCGCCCACCCGACGCCGACCGAGCGCAGCTCGATGCGGCGCTCGTCGTCGGACGCGTCGGCGCCGGCGGCGAAGCCCAGGCGCACCTCGAGGTAGTCGTTCGGCAGCACCGGGAGGATGGCGTCGCCCCACTCGATCAGCACCACCCCCTCGTCGTCGAGCAGCTCGGACAGGCCCAGCTCGGCCACCTCGCCGAGCTGGTCGAGCCGGTAGACGTCGAGGTGGTGCATGATCAGCCGGCCGCGGTACTGCTGGGCCAGGGTGAAGGTGGGGCTGGTGATCGGCTCGGTCACGCCGAGGCCGGCGCCGAAGCCCTGGGCGAAGGCCGTCTTGCCCGCGCCGAGGTCACCCGCCAACAGCACCAGGTCGCCGGGCTGGGCGAGGGCGGCCAGCCCGGCCGCCAGGTCACGGGTCTCGCCGACCGAGATCGTGCGGGCCGTCAACGCCGGGTCAGGCATCGGTCACGACGCGGAGGCGGTCCGGGGCAGCACGGCCACGAGACTACCGACCCCCGTCGTGCTCACCCCGCCGTCGACCCCGGCCCGGCCACGCCGGCGATGGCCTGGGCCACGACGTGGACCGCCAGGCTGCGCACGACGTCGACGTCCGCGGCGACGCCGCCCACCGAGGCGGCCACGAACGCGTCGCCGTCGGCCCGCGTGTGGGCCGGGAACACGGCCCGCGCCAGCCCGTCGTGCGCGCTCTGGGCCACGAGGTGGCAGGCGACCTTGTCGAGGCTGGCGTTCGTGGCGACCAGCCCGATCGTCGTGTTGCCGAACCCGGGCATCTGCGGGGCGGCCCCCGGCATGACGGAGCTGAGCCCGTCGGCGGTCGCCCCGGCGGGGCCCCGGGCTGTGGCGTCGCCGGCGTCCGCTCCGGTGTCGGCCCCGGCCGCATGTCGGGCGATGTCGAGGGCGAGGTCGTCGCCGGCCCCCGGCACCCCCGCCGCGTTCACCGCCACGAGCGCCGCCACCACCAGGTCGCCCACCCGGGCCCCGGCCGTGACCAGGCCGCCGGGGCGGCGCTCGACCGGGCCCGCCTCGTCGGCCACGGCCCGCATGCCCGCCACCGTCGCCCCCGTGCCCGCGCCGACAGGCCCGACCTCGACGGGCCCTGCGCCGGCGGCCACGCACGCGGCGTAGCCGTCCTCGGCCCGGGGCCGCACCGAGGGATCGCCGACGGCGAGGTCGAAGAGGCCGAGCGCGACGACGATCGGCACCGGCCCGGCGGGTGTGGGGAACCCGAGGCCCCGCTCCTCGCAGAAGCGGACCGCGCCGTCGGCCGACGCCAGGCCGAACGCCGATCCGCCCGTCAACACGAGCGCGTCGAGGCGGGCCACGGTCCGGGTCGGCTCGAGCAGCGCCACCTCGCGGGTGGCCGGGGCCCCGCCTCGCGCCTCCCCCGACGCCACGGTCCCCTCGGGGAAGAGCACGACCGTGCACCCCGTCCGCGCCGTGGCGTCGGTCCAGTGCCCGACCCGCAGGCCGGGCACGTCGGTGATCACGGTCCGGCCGCCCGGTCGGCCACCGGCGCGGGGTGCGGCCGGGGCGGCGGCGAGCTCACCGGTACCGCCGGGCGACACGGGCGCCGATGGCGCACACCACCTCGTACGAGATCGTGCCCAGCCGGGCGGCCCACTCGTCGGGCGTGATGCGCTCGTCGCCCTGAGCGCCGAGCAGCACCACCGGATCGCCGACCTCGACGTCGGCATCGGGCCCGCAGTCGACCATGAGCTGGTCCATCGTCACCACGCCGAGCATGGGACGCCGCGCCCCACCGACGAGCACGTCCTGCCCCAGCAGCGGCAACGCCCGGAACACGCCGTCCGCGTACCCGATCGGGACCGTGGCCACCACGGTGGCGGCGCTCGTGCGCTGCCGGTGCCCGTACGACACGGCCTCGCCGGCGCCCAGCTGCTTGACGAACGACACCTCGCTCGCCAGCGTCAACGCCGGCTCGAGGTCGACGACCCCCGCCAGGTCGGGGGCGGGCGGGATGCCGTACACCGAGATGCCGCAACGGACCAGGTCGTAGCGCGCCTCGGGAACGACGAGCGTGGCCGCCGAGTTGGCGGCGTGGACGATGCCGGGGTCGATGCCCGACGCCCGCAGCTCGGCCAGCACGGCGTCGAACCGCACGATCTGCTGCCGTGTGAACGGGTTGGCGGGCTCGTCGGCCACCGGGCAGTGGGTGCACACGCCCTCGAGCTCGACCTCGGACAGGTCACCGATGGACTTGGCCAGGGGCACGACCTCGGCCGGCGCGGCACCCACCCGGTGCATGCCGGTGTCGACCTTGAGGTGCAGCGGCACGGCCGGGGCGCGCTGGGCCCGCACCGACTTGGCGATGGCGGACACGCAGGCGGACGTGTACACGGTGAGCCGGGCGCCCGTGGCGATGGCGGCGTCGACCTCGTCGAGACGGGGCTCGGACAGCACGAGGATCGGCGCCTCGATGCCGCCGCTGCGCAGCGCCACGGCCTCGTCGACCTGAGCCACGCCCAGCCAGTCGGCCCCGGCGTCGAGCGCGGCGGCGCCCACCATCGCGGCCCCGTGGCCGTAGCCGTTGGCCTTGACCACCGCGCACAGGCGGGCCGGCGCAGCCGCGGCCCGCAGCGTGCGGACGTTGTGGCGGACGGCGGCCAGGTCGACCTCGGCCCAGGCCCGGGCGGCCATCAGGTCTCGCCTCCGGGGCCCGCGGGGCCGACGACCCTGGTGTCACGGCCAGGCCGACCGGGCGCAGGCTCGTCGCCGGGCTCGTCGAGGTCGGACAGGGCCGCGGGCAGCCCGTCGATGACGTCGGACGCCACCAGCCCACGGCGCGGTCCGGCCATGCCCGCCCGGCCGTGGAGCCACGCGCCGGCCGCGGCCGCCTCGAACGGCGGCACGCCCTGGGCCAGGAGCGCCCCGATCACCCCCGACAGCACGTCCCCCGTGCCGGCGGTGGCGAGGCGGGCGTCGCCGGCCGTCACCAGCAGCGCCCGCCCGTCGGGGTGGGCGACGACGGTGGTGGGACCCTTCAGCAGCACGATGGCCCCGGTGTCGGCGGCCAGGTCCCGCGCCGCGGCCGGCCGATCCTCGCCGGGAGGCCCGCCGGCCAGCCGAGCGAACTCGCCGTCGTGGGGCGTCAGCACGGTGGGGCCGGGGCGCCCCGGCAGGGCGGCCGCGGCCTCGGCGCCGAGCGCCGACAGCCCGTCGCCGTCGACGAGGACGGGCACCGACGCCGACGACACCAACTGGAGCACGCCTGCGTCGGCGGGGGCGCTGCGGCCCAGTCCGGGCCCGATGACGAGGGCGCCGGCCCGGTCGAGCTGGTCGAGCACCACCGTGTCCCAGCCGGCAGGCGGGACGGCGATGCCGACGGCCTCGGTGGGCAGGCCGGGGTCGTGGTCGACGCCGGGTGACGCCACGCGCACCATGCCCGCGCCGGCCCGCTGCGCGGCCCGCGCCGCGAGGTGGGCCGCGCCGGTCATCCCGGGCGAGCCTGCGGCCACGACGACCGCGGCCCGCCACTTGTGGGCGTCGGCCGGCCGGGCCGGCACCCACGCCGCCACGTCGCTGCGCTCGACCAATCGGGTCTGCGCCCGGGACACGTCGAGGCCGATGTCGGCCAGCACCACCTCGCCGGCGAGCGCCCGCCCCGGGTGGAACAGCAGCCCGGGCTTGAGCGCGGCGAACGTGACCGTGCGGACCGCCTGGACCGCGCCGCCCGGTCGCCGTGCCGGTCAGCCCGTCCACCCCGCTCGGGATGTCGACGGCCAGCACCGGGGCGCCGGCGGGGTCGGGCGGCCGGTACTCGCCGTGGAAGCCGGTGCCGAAGGCGGCGTCGATCACCAGGTCGCACTCGGGGAGCGTGCCGGGCACCTCGGCCACCGGGATGACGGCGACGCGCACCCCTCGCCGCCGCAGCAGGCGGGCGGCCTCGCGGCCGTCGTTGCCGTTGTTCCCCTTCCCGGCGACGACGACGACCCGCCGCCCGTAGGCGCCACCCAGCAGGTCGAGCGCCTGCCGGGCCACGGCCGCCGCGGCCCGGCCGATCAGGACCTCGACGGGCTCGGGCGCATCGGCGTCGACCGCACCCATCTCGGCAGGGGTCAGGACCGGCAGCATGCTCCGCCGAGGCTAACGGGGCCGCCCCCCGGGGTGTGACGGCGTCGCTCGGCTCAGCTCCCGACGGCGATGACGACGGCCTCGGCCATCGTGGCGGTGTGGGTGAGGCTGACGTGCCAGCGGCCGACCCCGTGCTCGGCCGCCAGCGCGGCGGCGGTGTCGTGGAGGACGACGGCGGGGGCACCCGAGTCGGCCCGGACGACCTCGATGTCGCGCATCCGGCACGCTCCCAGCCCGGCGCCGACCGCCTTCAGCACGGCCTCCTTGGCCGCGAACCGCACGGCGAAGCGCTCGGCGGGGTCGTTGGCCGCCCGGCAGTACTCCTGCTCCCCCGCGGTGAACACCCGGTCGACGAACCCGGCCGTCCGCTCGAGCGTGCGCCGCATCCTCTCGACCTCGCACAGGTCGACCCCGACCCCGACGACCTCACCCACGGGCCCACCCACACGATTTCCCCCGCGAGATTGGTCGCTGGAGCGACCAATCTCGCGGGGAAATCCGGTCAGGGGGGCGACAGGTCACGTGCGCCACCGGTCGGCGAGCTGGTTGATGGGCTCGGTCAGGAGGACGTCGACCGGGATGTCGGCCAGGAGGTCCTCGCGGAACGTCTGCTCGGTCTCGAGCACCGCGTCGCGCAGGACCGCGTAGCGGTTGCGGTAGCCCTGGAGCATCCCCCGGGCGGTCGCCACCGGCAGCCGGTCGGCGAAGCGCACGTGCAGCAGGGTGATGCCGGTGGACTCGCCGTCCTTGACCTCGGGCACGATCACGATCGGCCGCCCGTCGCTCCGGCCCCGGGCCACGAGCAGGTCGCGCTCGCTCGCCACCCGGTGCTTGGTGCCCCGCAGCTCGGGCGAGCGGTCGGTGCGGCTGGGCAGGTCGCGGGCGATGCCGCCCCGGTCGACGACGGTGGCCGTCGCCGTGCCCTCGGGCCCGACCCGGCCCTCGATGCGGTACCGCGTGTAGCCGACGACCGCGTCGACCGCGGGGCTGATGTCGGCCAGCGTGCGGAGCGTGCGGTAGGTGAGCTGGTCGCGGTGGGCGCCCGTGGTCACCACCTCGCGGACGAGCGGCACCTCGAGCAGCGTCTCGTCGCTGCGGGAGATGCCGACCGTGACGGTCTTGGCCTGGTGCTTGATGGCGTCGACCGGGCGGGTCAGCTCCTCGATGGCCTGGGTGAGCGCGCCGGTGAGGTCGTCGATGACCACCGCGGGCGTCCCGACCTTGCCCTGGTCGAGCTGGTAGGCGTCGAGCGGGACGACGCCCAGGACGTAGCGCAGGAGCGCCGCCAGGCGCACGGCGGTGGACGCCTCGAGCTGGCCGTCGTAGCCGCCGACCCGGAGTCCGTCGAAGTAGCGCCGGGCGGCCGGCTCGAGGTCGGGGCGGAGGCGCCGGAGCAGCACCTCGCCGTCGTGCACCAGCACGACCGTGTCGTCGCCCGAGCGGGACCGCGACCCGCCGAGTGCGACCCCGGCGGGACGGCTGCCGAGGCCGCCCTGCTCGATCAGCCCCTCGATGGCGGCCCGGGCCTCGCGGAGCGGGCGGGCGAGGGCGTCGATCGCCAGCGCCGCCTCGTACCCGAACACGTGGCCGGCCATGGACGACAGGACGAAGGCCAGGTCGGGGTGGGTCTCGGGCACGGGGATCACGTGCAGGGCCGAGGCGAAGCGCGACTGGCCGTCGGTGGCGATGACGACCGGCGACGCCTTGTGCGCCCGGTAGATCGCCACCTCCTTGGCCACGTCGTCGGCGGTCGAGCCCGACAGGCCCGCCGCGCACACGACGATCAGCGGCTCGGACGACAGGTCGATGTGCTTCTTGTCCTCGGTCGAGTCGCTGGCGATCGACTTGTAGCAGAGCTCGGACAGCTTGATGCGCACCTCGGCGGCCGCGATGCGGTTGACCCCGTTGCCCACCACCGCCCAGTAGCGCTTGGCCGGCGCCAGGCGGTGGGCGGCCTCGGCGATGGTGGCGCGCCGGTCGAGCACCTCGCCCATCGCCGTGGGCAGGCCGCGCAGCGCGGCGAGCAGCGCCTGGTCGACGTGGCCGCCGACCTCACCCGCGATGGCGGCCGCGAGCAGCAGGCCCGCGGCGATCTGGCTGTAGAAGGCCTTGGTCGAGGCCACCGACATCTCGACGTCGCGCCCGTCGGACGTGTACAGCACCCCGTCGGACTTGTCGGTGAGGTCGCTGCCCCGGCGGTTCACGATCGAGATCACGCGCGCGCCCCGGGACCGGACGAGGTCGACCGTGCGGTTGGTGTCGGTGGTGGTGCCCGACTGGCTGATGGCGACGACGAGGGTGTCGGCCATCGACGACCGCAGCCCGAACCCCGACAGCTCGGTGGCGGGCAGGGCGTCGACCCGCAGGTCGGTCTCGGTCGTGAACCGGGAGAGCCCGGCGGCCAGGGCCTGGCCGGCCACCGCCGCGGTGCCCTGGCCGATCACGAGGACCCGGTCGATGGCGCCCGAGCGCAGGCCGGCGCGGACGTCGTCGGGCAGCGTGTCGGGCCCGAGGCTGACCGCCAGCCCGCCGTCGCGCTCGACGAGCTTGCCCCGCAGCGTCTTGCGGAAGCTGGCCGGCGACTCGGTGATCTCCTTCAGCAGGAAGTGCGGGAACTCGCCCCGGTCGATGTCGCGGGTCGTGATCTGGGCGCCGGCGATGTCGCCGTCGCCGACGGGCAGCCGCGTGCCGTCGTAGGCGAGCCGCTCGATGCCCTCGAGCGTGCCGGCCCGCGCTCCGTCGAGCACGACGATCTGGCCGCGGCTGGCGGTGGGGTTGTCGGGGTTGGCCGGGGTCTCGCCGTCGAGCCGGAGGTAGCGGGGCGTCAGCTCGATCACGCCGTAGGGCTCGCTGGCGACGATGTAGGCGCCGTCGGCCACGCCGACGTAGAGCGCCTGGCCGCTGCCCCGCAGGGCCAGCAGCAGCTTGTCGGGCTCGGCGCTGGCCGACGCGGCGATGGCGACCGACCCCTCGAAGCTGGCGACGGTGTTGCGGAAGGCGGTGGCGAGGTCGGCGCCCTCGGCGACGCGGCGGGCGACGAGGGTGGGGATGACCTTGGCGTCGGTGGTGATCTCGGGGGCGATCTGCAGGCCGTCGAGCGCCTTGAGGTCGGCGAAGTTGTCGACGTCGCCGTTGAGCGAGGCCACGACGAACGGGACGTCGCCGTCACCCTCCTCGGCGCTGTCGACCGGGTGGGCGTTGGGCTGGCTGATGATGCCCACCGAGGCCCACCGGGTGTGCCCGAGGACGACGGCCGACCGCGCGGTCGGAGGCCACGGCCAGGCGCAGCAGGTCGTCGGCCCGCAGGGCGTCGCGCAGGGCACGGGTGTTGTCGCCCAGCTCGCCGATCTCGGCGGCCGCCTTGTAGACGAAGGACAGGCAGCCGTCGACCACCCGCACGGTGCCCGAGCGGAACAGCGGGTCGGCCGCCCGGCCGCGCAGGAGCCCGGCGACGGCGGGGCTGTCGACGTCGAGCCCGTGGTCGCGGACGAGGACGTGCAGGCCGGCGGAGTCGCGTCCTCGCACCTCGAGCCGGTCGATGGCGGACAGCGCCTGCTGGATCGACGTGTAGGCCTCGGTCGCACCCCAGCCCGGCTCGCTCCCGGCCAGGTCGGCCACGGCGCGGGCGGTGCGGACGCGGTCCTTCTCGACGGCCCACGTGGCGTCCTTGAGGCGGATCACCGCGGCGTTGACGGCCTCGAGCGCGGCGGCGTCCCGCGGCCCGGCCCCGCTTCCGTCGGGCGCGCCTCGGGGCGGGGTTCCTCCGGGCGCGGCGCCGTCGGGCGCGGCACCGTCGGCCCCGTCGAGGCCGGAGTCGAGGCTGGCCTCGATGGCGGCGAGGCTGGCGACGAGGGTCGTGCACACGCCCTCGACCTCGGCCAGCAGCCGCCGGTCGTGGACGAGTGCCCACACGCCCTCGGCGCCTCGGAGCAGGGCGTCGGCCTGTTCGACGTGCTCGGCCGCGGCCTGGCACGCCTCGGCCAGGGGCAGGCCGCCGGCCAGCGCCGCCACCGCCTCGTGGAGGGGCTCGGTGACCTCTGCGGCCGATGCTGCCAGGCGCGCGCCGGGGCGACGGACGACCGCGATGATCCCGCACATGGGGGACGAGTCTACGGGGGTCCCTGGGCGCGCACGTCCGCCGCCGGGTGACCGGAGCACGCGACGGAGCGGACGGTGGGCCCCGGGCCGGCGGATCAGGACCGGGCGCGGGCGTCGACCAGGACCGCGATGCCGTCGAGGACCCGCTGCAGGCCGAAGTCGAACGTGCGGCGCATCTCACCGGCCAGGTAGTCGGGCTCGTCGGGGTCCCCGTCGAACACGCCCTCCTCCCCGAGGCGGCTCGACACGGGGAACCGTTCGGCGGTGTAGGCCCCGGCCCGCTCGAGCACGGCGCTGCGCGCTCGCCACCAGGCCTCCTCGTCCTCGTGCGTCTCGCCCTCGGCCACGGCCTCGACGATGCCGCGGGCGACGCCGCCGACGTAGCCGGCGACGAGCGTGACGACGGCGACCATCTCGTCGCCGGTGAGGCCGATGCCGTCGACCGCGGCGAGCGTGGCCTCGTACACGCCGCTCTCGTTGGGCCCGAGCGTCGGGCGCGGCCCCGCCGCCCGCACCACCCACGGGTGCCGCTCGTAGAGCGCCCAGTCGGCCCGGGCCCGGGACTCGAGGCGGGCCCGCCACCCGCCGTCGGTGGCGATGCCGGCGAGCTGCTCGGCATACACGCGATCGAGCATGAGGTCGACCAGCTCGGCCCGGCCCGGCACGTAGGTGTACAGCGACATGGCGCCGACCCCGAGCGCCTCGGCGACGCGGCGCATCGACAGGGCGTCGATGCCCTCGGCGTCGGCCAGCCCGACGGCGGCGTCGACGACCGCGTCGAGGGTCAGGCCGGGCTTGGGGCCGTGGGTCGGCCGGGGGGCGAGGCCCCACAGCAGCTCCATCGTGCGGGTGGCATCGCCGCGCGAGCCCCGGGTCGTCATGTGGTGGTCCGCCCTCGGTCGGTTGCCGTCGAGGCTACTCCGTACGGCGTACGAGCGGGCGTGGCGGGACCGGGGCAGCCAGGCGCGCCGAGCCCGCTCGGCCTCAGCCCGCCACGGTCAGGGCCTCGACGGCCCCCACCAGCTCGGCCACGGCCGCCTCGGCCTCGGCCTCTGTCGGCGCCTCGGCCATGACCCGGACGAGGGGCTCGGTGCCGCTCGGGCGGACGAGCACCCGGCCGAGCTCGCCGAGCCGGCCCTCGACGGCGGCGATGTCGGCGGCGAGGTGCTCGACGATGGCGGGATCGCGCCGGGCGACGCGCACGTTGCGCAGCACCTGCGGCATGCGGGTCATCACCCCGGCCAGGTCGGCCAGAGGTCGGCCCGCGCGTACCACCACGTCGAGCGCCTGCACCGCAGTGAGCAGCCCGTCGCCGGTGGTGGCGAGGTCGCGGAAGATCACGTGCCCGCTCTGCTCGCCGCCGAGGGCGAGGCCCTTCGCCTCGAGCGCCTCGAGCACGTAGCGGTCGCCGACCGCCGTCTCGACCACGGCGATGCCGTGCTCGGCCATGGCCAGGCGGAAGCCCAGGTTGGTCATGACGGTCACGACGACCGCGTCGCCCGGCAGCGTGCCCTGTGCATGGCGGTCGACCGCGCACAGGGCGATGATCTGATCGCCGTCCACGATCTCGCCCGCGGCGTCGACCATGAGCACGCGATCGGCATCGCCGTCGAAGGCCACCCCCAGGTCGGCCTCGTGCTCGAGGACCGCCCCGGCCAGGGCGCCGACGTGGGTCGAACCGCAGCCGTCGTTGATGTTGGTGCCGTCGGGCCGGTCGTGCAGGACCTGCACCTCGACGCCGAGGTCGCGCAGCACTCGGGGCGCCACGACCGACGCCGACCCGTTGGCGCAGTCGACGACGACGTGCAGCCCGTCGAGGCGGCGGCCGGCGATCGAGGCGGCCACGGTGGCCGCGTACCCCTCGTGGGGCCCGCGCTCGCCGCCCGCCGGGGCGATGCGGCCCACCGCCCGGCCGGCGGGGACGGCCTCGCTCGCGAGTGGGGCACCGTCGCCGGGCGCCGCCGCACCGGACACGACCGCGCCGAGCAGGCGCTGCAGCTCGACCTCGAGGCGCCGTTCGACGTCGTCGGCCAGCTTGCGGCCACCCGCGCTGAACAGCTTGATCCCGTTGTCGGCGAAGGGGTTGTGCGAGGCCGACACCATGGCGGCGGGCGCGCCCTCGGTCGCCGACCACCACGCCACCTCGGGCGTGGGCACGACGCCCAGCACGGTGACGTCGGCGCCCTCGCTCGCCAGCCCGGCCGCCAGCGCCGATTCGAGCAGCGGTCCGGAGAGCCGGGTGTCGCGACCGACCGCGTAGCGCTCGCCGCCGAGCACCCGCACGGCGGCGCGGCCGAGGGCCAGCGCCAGCTCGGGCGTGAGCTCGACGTTGGCGACGCCGCGGACGCCGTCGGTGCCGAACTTCAACATGGGATCGATGACCCCGGCGGGGTCAGCGCTTGGAGTACTGGGGCGCCTTGCGGGCCTTCTTGAGGCCGTACTTCTTGGACTCCTTCTCGCGCTGGTCGCGCGCGAGGAAGCCCGCCCGCTTGAGCGTGGTGCGCATCTCGGGGTCCATCTCGACCAGGGCGCGGGCGATGCCGAGGCGCAGCGCGCCGGCCTGGCCCGACACGCCGCCGCCGTGCAGCGTGGCGTCGACGTCGTAGGTCTCGTCGGTGCTGGTGATGCGCAGCGGCTCGGTGAGGATCATCTGGTGCGTCTGCGACGGGAAGTACGCCGTCATGTCGCGGTCGTTGATCTTGATCGTGCCGGAGCCGGGACGCACCCGGACACGGGCGACGGCGCCCTTGCGGCGGCCGGTGGTCTGCACGAGCGGAGTCGACATGAAGTGGCGTCCTAAGCGTTGCGGCGACGGGCGTGCGCCACGTCGAGGGGCTGCGGCTGCTGGGCGGCGTGCGGGTGCGTGGGACCGGCGTACACCTTGAGCTTGGAGAGCTGCTGGCGACCGAGCCGGGTCTTCGGGAGCATGCCCCGGATGCTGCGGCGCACGGCCTCGGCGGGCTTGCGGTCGTGGAGGTGGGCGAAGGTCTCGGCCTTGATGCCGCCCGGGTAGCCCGAGTGGCGGTAGATGACCTTGCGCTCGGCCTTGTCGGACGTGAGCACGACCTTGTCGGCGTTGACCACGATCACGTGGTCGCCGGTGTCGAGGTGCGGGGCGAACACAGGCTTGTGCTTGCCGCGCAGAACACGGGCCACCTCGGTCGAGAGGCGACCCAGGACCATGCCCTCGGCGTCGACGACGTGCCACGCACGCTCGATCTCTGAGGCTTTCGGGGAGTACGTGGGCACGCGGGCCACCTTCGTGGGAGTGCTTGGATTGCGGACCCGGCGCAAGCGCGCGGCGGGGCCAGAGCGACGGACAAGCCTACGGGCAGGGGCGACCGAACGGCAAACGGGGTCGTCGGATTCCGTCGGGCCGATCGGTAACCTACCGCTCTGCCTCCGATGCTCGGCCTGGGGGAACCGCGCCGAGACGAAGGATGCTGCCATGTCGGACACACCCGAGCACGTCGCGCGCCGTGACCCGCCGTCCCGCCGGCGGGGCCCCCTGCTGCGGGTGGCCCTGGTGGCGGCGTTGGTGGTGGTCGTCGTGGTCGCGGGTGTGATCCTCGCCGACGACGGGGACGGCGACGATGCCGCTGCGACCGGCCCGACGTCCACCCCGACGAGCGAGCGGACGACCACCACGCGGCCACCGTCGACGACGAGCACCACGACGACCGCGGCACCTCCCGCCGCCCCCACGACCGCGGCCCCGGCGGCGCCGCCCCCTCCGCCCGCCGCAGGCACCGCGCTGTGCATCGGCGACTCGGTCATGCTCGGCGCCTCGCCGCAATACCTGAACACGCTGTCCATGTGCGGCACCGTCGACGCCGAGCAGAGCCGGCAGTTCTCCGGCGCACCTGCCGCCGTGGCGGCCCACGCCCCGTACCCCGAGGCGGTCGTCGTCCACCTCGGGAACAACGGGACGGTCGACCGCGGTGATGTCGACAGGGTGATGTCCCAGCTCGGCGGCGTGCGGCGGGTGGTGTTCGTGACGATCCAGCTCCGCGGCACGCGCTCGTGGGAGGGCCAGGCGAACGGCGAGATCCGCGCCGCGGCCGACCGCTACCCCAACGTGGCGATCGCGGACTGGAAGGCCGCCTCCGACGGCCGACCCGACTACACCCGCAGCGACGGCATCCACATGTCGCCCGCCGGCGGTCCCGTGTACGCGGCGACGATCGCCGCCGCCCTCTGACCGGCGGCGCGAGCGGGCCTACCACCGCCGGCCGACGGGTCGCCGGCGCCCGCGGGCCCGACCCGATCAGGCCGTGCCGGAGGACGGAGCGAGCCCCGCCGGCATGGGCGGAGCGGAGCCGCGCCAGCTGCGGTTGTGTCGCCAGTACAGGTACGTGATGCCGCCGAACAGGATCGGCAGGACGTAGGTCAGCAGCCGGTAGATGAGCACCGAGGCGACCACCTCTGCGTCTTCGCCGCCCGCGTCCGTCAACGAGGCGATGAGCGCCAGCTCGATGATGCCGACGCCGCCCGGCGTCAGCGGGATCGCGGTGAGCAGGCGGGCGAAGGCGAACGCAGCCAGCACCTGCGCCCAGCCGACCTCGTCCTCGGACACGCCCATGACCCGCAGCGTGAGGAGCAGGACGGCGTACAGCGACAGGTGCCCGACCACTGTGGCGATGGTCAGCCCCGCCCAGCGGTGGCGCACCAGCCCGATCACGCGGCCCCGGAACTTCGTGAAGGCGTGGTCCCACCCGTGCACGGGCTCCTTGCGCACGAGCTTGCGCAGAGCAGACATCACGCGCTCTCCGACGAGCCCGGCGCGGCGGGCGAAGTCCTCGCTCCGCAGGATCAGTGCGAACACGACGACGGCACCGACGAGTCCGACGAGCCCGAACAGCGCGGCCACCATGCGACCTCCGCCAGGCTCGCCCTGGACGGCGAGGATGCCCAACGCCACGATCGGCATGCCCAGCTTGGCGAAGTTGTTCCAGATGCCGGTGACCAGCACCGACAGCGTTGACCTCGACTTCGAGAAGCCCCACGACGACAGCATCGAGTAGGTGAGGCCGACGCCGATCGCGCCGCCCGCGGGCAACGAGTTCGACACCGCGGTGGTCGACTCGGTGACCACCACGGACTGCGGGTAGGTCAGCCCGGGCGTGGCGATGACCATGAGGATCCAGTACGTGGCCAGGTTCCACGTGGCGGCCACCACCAGGCCCGTCACCTCCCACCAGGTCAGCGAGCGGATCGCGGCCCACACCTCGGAGAGGTCGGCGAACTGCTGGAGCACGTACCAGAAGATGCCGACGACGAGGGCGGCCGAGACGACCACCTGCGCCACCTTGCGCAGTCGCGGATCTCGCCAGCCCCCCCGGGCGGGCACGGGCACGGCGACCGGGACGGCAGGATCCACGACCCCGGCTGCAGCGTCGGCTGCGTCCATGCCCTGCCTCCTCGGCGGCGGTGCGCCGCGCCCGCAGTCTCCACCCCGTCGCAGCCGGTGGCAATGGCCGGCCCTCGCTGGTTCCCACGGCGAACGTCCTGTGGGAGGCTGATCGCAGTGTCGCCGGCGTCAGCCGGCGGCGACAGGGGGTGCTCGCTCGTGCGAGCCCGGTGGACAGTTGCCCTTGCCGCGGTGGTCGCGGCGGTTGCACTCGGCGGTTGCGGATCGCAGCCGGCGAGCGACGTCGATCGCGGCGTCGCTCCGAGACGACGCGATCACCGTCGCCTCGTTCGACTTCCCCGAGAGCGAGCTGCTGGCTCAGGTCTACGGCCAGGCGCTGCAGGCCGCCGGGTACGACGTGCGGTTCGAGATCGGCCTCGGGCCTCGCGAGTTCGTGCAGCCCGCGCTGGCGCACGGGCTCGTCGAGCTGGTGCCCGAGTACGCCGGGTCGGCGCTGCAGTTCGTCACCCTCGGCGGCAGCCAGCCGACCGCGGACGTCGACGCGACGAGTGCCGCGCTCGAACGGGCCCTCGACGAGCGCGGGCTGATGGCCCTCGCGCCCGCGGCGGCGCAGGACGCCAACGCCGTGGTCGTCACCCGCACGCTGGCCGACCGGTTCGACCTCGACGAGATCGGCGACCTCCGGACGGTCGCGGCCGACCTCACGTTCGGCGGCCCACCCGGGTGCCCCGACCGCCCGTTCTGCCTCGGGGGCCTCGGCACCGTCTACGGGTTGGAGTTCGCCCGCTTCGTCCCGCTCGACGTCGGCGGGCCGCTGACGCACCAGGCGCTCGTGCGGGGCCACGTCGACGTGGCCCTGCTGTTCACGACCGACCCCGGCATCGCCGCCGACGACCTCGTCGTGCTCGCCGACGACCTGGCGCTGCAGCCGGCCGAGAACGTCACCCCTGTGGTGCACCGCGCCGTGGTCGATCGGTGGGGGACGCCCGTGGTCGACGTCGTGGATGCCGTCTCGGCGCGCCTGACGACGGCCGGCCTGCTGGCGCTCAACGGCCGGGTGGTTGCCGGGGATCCGACGGCGGCGGTGGCCGCCGACTGGCTGCGGACGGAGGGACTGGCATGAGACGAGGGCGATCGTGACGGCGCCGCACGAGACGCGGGCCGACGGCGCGGACGAGGTGCCGCCGACCGAGGCCCTCGACCCCCGGCCGGACGGCGGTGCCGGAGCCGGCTCCCCCGCGACGGCTGCGCCCCGGACCTCGACCGGTCTGCGCGGCCGGCGCCGGCGTCCCACCGGTGCCCCGCCCCCGCTGCCTCGCTCGCTGGGGACGACCGGGAAGTTCTGGCTGGCCGTCCTGGCCGTCTTCACGGGCTGGGTGCTCGTGCTGCTCGTCTCGCCAGGGGCGCGACGCGTGACCGATCGGGCGGACGCGGCGGTGCTGCGACGGGTGGCCGAGGTGCGCACGGGCTGGCTGACGGACGTCGCCAAGGCGTTCGACCGGGTGGCGACGGGGTGGACGCTGACCGCCCTGGCCGTGACCGTGCTCGTCCTGTTGATCGCGTTCCGGCGCTGGCGCCACCTGTTCACGTTCCTCGCCAGCATCCTGGTGATGGAGCAGATCGGCCTGCTGCTCTACAACACCTTCTCCCGGCCGCGCCCCTACGACGTCACGACGATCGGGCGGTGGGCCGGCTTCTCGTCGCCGTCGCCTCCCGTCGTGGTCTTCGCCGCCGTCCTGGTGGCCGTCATCTACAGCCTGGTCCCCGCCGGGGTCGCTCGGGGGCGGGCGAAGCTCGTCGTGGCCGCCATCCTGCTGGCGTTCGTCTCGGCGCGCCTCTACCTCGGCGTCGACCACCCGTTCGACGTGCTGGCCGGCCTGGCCCTGGGCATCGCCATCCCCCTCGCCGCCTTCCGCCTGTTCACGCCCAACGATGTCGTGCCGGTCGCCTACCGGCAGGGCAAGACCGCGCACCTCGACGTCACGGGGCGCCGCGGCGAGGCCATCCGCCAGGCCGTGCACGACCAGCTGGGGATCACCGTGACCGACGTCCAGCCGGTCGGGCTCGAGGGATCGGGCGGGTCCACGCCGCTGCGGCTGCGGGTCGAGGGCGACCCGGCGCACGACCACCTGTTCGCCAAGGCCTTCGCCATGAACCACGTCCGCGCCGACCGCTGGTACAAGCTCGGCCGCCAGATCCTCTACGGGCGGCTCGAGGACGAGACCAGGTTCTCGAACGTGCGCCGGCTCGTCGAGTACGAGGACTACGCACTGCGGGTGCTGCGCGACGCCGGCATCCCGACCGCGACGCCGTACGGGGTCGTCGAGGTGACGCCCGAGCGCGAGTACGTCCTGGTCACCAGCTTCATCGACGGCGCCAGCGAGATCGGTGACGCCGAGGTCGACGACAGGGTCATCGACGAGGGCCTCCAGCTCGTCCGCCGCCTGTGGGACGCGGGCCTGGCCCACCGCGACATCAAGCCCGCCAACCTCCTCGTGCGCGACGGCGAGGTGTTCCTGATCGACGCGTTCTTCGTGCAGGTGCGACCGTCGCCGTGGCGCCAGGCCGTGGACCTCGGGAACATGATGCTGGTCCTCGGCATCCGGTCCGACGCGGAGCGTGTGTACGAGCACGCCCTCCGCTACTTCACCGCCGACGACATCGCCGAGGCGTTCGCCGCCACGCGGGGCGTCGCCAGCCCCACCCAGCTGCGGGCCGATGATGAAGCAGGACGGGCGCGATCTCATCGGCCAGTTCAGGCGCCTGGCCCCCGAGCGGCCGCGCATCGCGCTGCAACGCTGGAGCTTCCGTCGCGTCGGCCTGGCGGTGGCCGTCGTGGCCGTCGTCGCCCTGGCGGCCGTCCAGGCGGTCGGGATGTTCGTCCCCGTCCACGACCTGCCCGTGAGCGTGCCGCCCGACTGCGGCACCGGTCGGATGATGGTGCTGATGGCCCAGTCCGTCCCGTCCGCCACCGAAGTGCCCTGCGTGGCGTCGCTGCCAGCCGGTTGGCAGCTCGGCGGGGCGCACGTCGAACGCAACGAGGCGCAGTTCTGGCTCCACTCGGACCTCGGCGGCGACCGGGCGGTCACCGCCACCCTCGTGCCCCGGAGCGAGTGCGATGTGACGGGCGCGACGCCTGTCGCCAGCGACGAGATCGGAACCGAGCGCTTCGAACGCCCGGACCGGCTGCACCCCGACCTGCGCTCGACTCGCTACTACCTCTTCCCCGGAGGGTGCGTGACCTACGAGTTCGCGTTCGACGAGGGCGCGGACCCGACGCTGGTGTTCAGCGCCGAGCAGGCGCTCGCCTTCCAGCCGCGCGCCGAGCTCGTCGACCGTGTGCACGACAGGACAGGCCTCGCCTTGTGCGGCGCCGGCACGGAGTGCGTCGGATGACCGCGCCCGACGCCCCGCCCGACCCACCGCAGTGGGTGCGGCGACCCGCGGACGCCTGGGCGGTCGTGGGCGGCCTGGCGGTGCTGCTCGTCGGAATCGTGCTCGTGCGCGACGGTGCCGTGCCGGCGTGGGAGCGCAGCACGTTCGAGGCGGTCAACGGGCTGCCCGGCTGGCTCTACCCGGTGCTCTGGCCCTTCCAGCAACTGGGGGTCGTCATCTGGGGACCCGTGCTGGCGCTGGTGGCGGCGGTGACCCGCCGCTACCGGCTGGCCGTCGCCCTCGTGGGCGCCACGGTGGCCAAGCTCGTGCTCGAACGGGTGGTGAAGGCCGTCGCCACCCGCGAGCGGCCGGGCACGTCGATCGGGTCGGACGCCGAGCTGCGAGGCGACGTGAGCTCCGGGGGCGAGAGCTTCGTGTCGGGCCACGCCGTCATGGTGGCGGCGATCGCCTGCGTGGTCGTGCCGTACCTGCCCCGCCCGTGGCGACCGGCGGCGTGGGTGATCGTCGCCCTGGTGATGGTCGGGCGGGTGTACGTCGGCGCCCACAACCCCCTCGACGTCGTGTGCGGCGCGGCCCTCGGGGTGGCCATCGGCTCGTGCCTGAACCTGATCGTGGCCGTGCCGGCACGGTCGGTCGATACGGTGCGGTCCGACGTGGCGCCGACCTCCTGATCGGAGCGCGATGGCCCAGACCCCTCGGACGACCGCGCCCAGCCGGGCGAGCCGGCTGGCGGGCGCCCGACCCTGGGGTCGGCACGCCACCGAGGCCGCCGCGGGCATCGGCCTGCTCGGCCTGAGCTGGCTGCTCCTCGCCGATCGCACCGACACGGTCCCGGCGTGGGAGGCCGACGTCTTCGACGCCCTGAACGGCCTCCCGGAGCCCCTGCGGTGGCCGGTGTGGCCGGTGATGCAGCTCGGGAACTTCTGGATGTGCGTCGTGGGTGGGTTGGCCGTGTTCGCCGTGACCCGGCGGACCCGGCCGGCGCTCGCCGCGGCGGCCGCGGTCGTCCTCGCGCTGGCTGGCGGCCAAGATCGTGAAGGGGGCGATCCAGCGGGGCCGCCCCGGCGATCTCCTCGACCACGTCACGCTGCGCGAGAGCGACCTCCACGGGCAGGGGTACGTGTCGGGCCACACCACCATCGCCTTCGCGCTCGCCACGGTCCTGACGGGGATCCTGCCCGGCCGGTGGCGGTGGGTGCCCTACCCACTGGCGTGTGGGGTCGGCTTCGCCCGCATCTACTACGGCGCCCACCTGCCCCTGGACGTGCTCGGGGGCGCCGGGCTGGGCATCCTGTGCGGCCTGGTGGCCTCGGTGGTGTTCGGCACCATCGACCCGAACGCACGCCGCGGCTGACCGCTCGTTGCGTCAGACCTGGTCGTCAGGCCCGCTCGACAGACCCGGCCGTCAGACCCGGGCGGCCAGCGGCGCGATGGCGGCGCGGAGGGCGTGGCGCCGCTCGTTGACCGTCTCGGCCGACTCGTTGATGGCGATGTTCGCCCCGGCGTCGTCGGGTCCGTGCGCCCGGAGGCGCAGGTCGACGTGGGTGTCCATGGCCCCCTCGAGGTCGGTGAGGGCCGTCGACAGCCGCCGCAGCTCGCCGACCACGTCACCGCGAGCGGTCACCGCCGCCTCGGACGCCTGGGTGGCGAGGTCGTTCACCCGACGGCGAGTGTCCATCCAGGCCGCGCGGAGGCGCTCGGGCGACTGCGTCCCGCTCATCAGGTCGAGCGACGCCTGATCGTGCACCCACTGCGCGCCCCCGACGAGGTGGGCGAGTCGGCGGTCGAGGGTCTCGTGCTCACGGCTCGACTTCGACACCTGGCTGATCACGAGCCACAGGAGCAGCAGGACCGCCAGGGCGATGGCCGCGATGATGGCGATGAGCCCCCAGTCGACGTCGCTGCCGTCGTCGCCGCCGGCCGCGGTCGTCGCGGTGGCCGCCGTCGTCGTGGTGGCGTCCTCGCTGGTGGTCGGCTGCTCGGTGGTCGGGGCCTCTGTCGTGGGCGCCTCGGTCGTCGGGGCCTCGGTGGTGGGTGCGGTGGTCGTGGTGGTGGGCTGGGCCGGTGCCTCGATCACGCCCACGGGCGCGGCGAGCTCGCGCTCCCCCGACCCGCAGGCGGTCAGTGCGAGAGTTGCCGAGACAGCACCGACGAAGGCGAGTGAGGCCCAACGGCGCCGATCGTGGACAGGCATGGCGGAAGAGTACCGACCGCGCGCCCCGCGTCGAGGACCCCGCACGTTCAGTGCTCGCCTCCACGCTCGGGCGTGACGCCCGCCCGGCGCGTGTGGCGAGGCGCGATCACCGGATGCGCCCCGGTGGCCGCCGGGGGTCAGCCGTAGCGCACGGCCCACAGGCACAGGCCCTGCGGGGGTGCGAGCGACGACGCCCGGGCCCGATCGCGCCCGGAGAGGATGCCGAGGAGCTCACCCGCGTGCTTTCGGGCCAGGCCGACGTCCACGAGCGTGCCGACGACGCTGCGGATCATCTGGTGGCAGAACGCGTTGGCCGAGATCTCGAACCGCAGCACGCCGTCGCCGAGGTCGCTCCACCCGGCGCCGTGCACCCGCCGGACCAGCGACACCTCGTGGCCGTCGCGGTGCTTCGGCCGGCGACAGAAGGCCGAGAAGTCGTGCTCGCCGATGAGCGGGTCGCAGCCGAGGCGCAGCAGGTCGAGGTCGAGGGGCTCGTCGACGTGCCACGTCGTGCCGGCGAGGAACGGGTCGGGCACGGGGCGGTTCAGGACCGTGTACCGGTAGGTGCGGCCGGTGGCCGAGCGCCGGGCGTCGAAGTCGTCGGCCGCCCGCGCCACCTCGCGGGCCACGATGGTGGGGCCGCACAGGCGGTTCACGGCCCGCTGCAGCATCACGGGGTCGAACCTCTCCGCGGGTGCGTCGAAGCTGACGACCTGACCCCAGGCGTGCACCCCGGTGTCGGTGCGCCCGGCGCAGGTCACCTCGATCGGCGACCGCAGCACCTTCTCGAGCGCGTCGCGCAGCGTCCCCCCGACGGTCTCGACGCCTGCGTTGGGGGCGAACCCGTGGAACCCCGATCCGTCGTAGGCCACGGTCATCCGAACGCGCACCAGCGGCCCGCTGGGGGCCGCTGGTGCATCTGGATCGTCGAACAGGGTCACGCCCGAGAGCGCCCTGCCGGCCGTGCTCGGCTCAGACCAGTTCGATCCGCGCCATGGGGGCGTTGTCGCCCTGGCGGGGGCCGAGCTTGAGGATGCGCGTGTAGCCGCCGTTGCGGTCGGCGTAGCGCGGCCCGATCTCGGAGAAGAGCTTGTGGGTCATCTCGCGATCACCGAGGTACGACACGACCTGACGGATCTGGTGCAGCTTCACGTCGGGGTTGGCGTCGGCCTTGCGGGCCTTCGTGATGAGCTTCTCGGCGACCGGGCGCAGCGCCTTGGCCTTGGCCTCGGTGGTGACGATGCCCTCGGCGGCGAACAGGCTCGCCGCCAGGTTGGCCATCATGAGCCGCTGGTGGGCGGCGTTGCCGCCGAAGCTGCGGCCCTTCTTCGGAGTGGCAGGCATGACCGTCAGTCCTTCGTGCGCAGGGAGAGGCCGCGCTCGTCGAGCTTGGCGATGACCTCGTCGAGCGACTTCTGGCCGAAGTTCGTGATGGCCAACAGGTCGTCCTCGGTCTTCTGGACGAGCTCGCCCACCGAGTTGACCTGCGCCCGCTTCAGGCAGTTGCGCGGCCGCTCGGACAGGTCGAGGTCCTCGATGGGCAGGTCGAGGTCGGGCGACCCCGCGCTGGTCACCTGGAGCTCACCGAGCTCGAGGCCCTGGGGCTCTTCGCTCATGTCGGCGACCAGGCCGACCAGCGAGCGCAGCGTGTCGCCCGCCGACGCCAGGGCGTCGCGGGGCGTGATGGAGCCGTCGGTCTCGATGTCGAGCACGAGCCGGTCGAACTCGGTCGACTGCTCGACGCGGGTGGGCTCGACGTCGAAGGCGACCCGCCGCACCGGCGAGAAGATCGAGTCGACCGGGATCACGCCGATCGTCTCGGACACCTTGTTCGCCTCGGCCGACCGGTAGCCCCGACCCTTCGACACCGTGATGTCGACGGCCAGGCGGCCCGACTTGTTCAGCGTCGCCAGGTGGAGGTCGTCGTTGAGGATCTCGATGTCGGACGTGAGCTGGATGTCCTTGGCGGTGATGTCGGCCGGGCCGCGGACGTCGAGCCGCAGGGTGACGGGCTCGTCGCTGTGGCTGATGAGCACGATGTCCTTGAGGTTGAGGATGACGTCGGTGACGTCCTCGACCACACCGGCGATGGTGTCGAACTCGTGGAGCGCGTCGTCGAACCGGACCTGTGTGATCGCCGCACCGGGGATCGACGACAGGAGGGTGCGCCGCAGCGAGTTGCCCAGGGTGTGGCCGAAGCCGGGATCGAGCGGACCGAGCGCGAAGCGCTGGCGGTTGCCCTCTTCCTCGGTGATCGGCTCGACCGTCGGGCGCTGCATGACCAGCATGGGGAGGCTCCCTCGTAAAGCGGAGAAGGTGGGGGTGACTACTTGCTGTAGAGCTCGACGATGAGCTGTTCGCGCACGGGCACGTCGATGTGCTCGCGCAGCGGGTACTCGCGCACCTTCACCGAGAGCCCTTCGTTCTCGGAGTCGAGCCACGGGGGTGGCGTGCGGGACAGCACGTCACGGTTCCACTGGATCTGGATCATCTGCTTGGCCTTGCCCCGCAGGCTGACCACGTCGCCCTTGCGGACTCGGTAGCTGGCGATGTCGACGCGCTTGCCGTTGACGTCGACGTGGCCGTGGTTGACGAACTGCCGGGCCTGGGGCCGGGTCGATGCCCAGCCGGCCCGGTAGACGATGTTGTCGAGGCGCCGCTCGAGGAGCTGCAGCATGAGCTCGCCCGTGACGCCCTTGCGCTTGGACGCCTCCTCGTAGAGGTTGCGGAACTGGCGCTCGGTCAGGCCGTAGCTGAAGCGGGCCTTCTGCTTCTCCTGGAGCTGGAGCAGGTACTCGCTGGCGTTGCGGCGCCGGCTGCGGCCGTGCTCGCCCGGCGGGTAGGGCCGGCGCTCGAGGGCGCGGTTCTCACCCGAGGTGCCCCACAGGTTGACGCCGAGGCGGCGGGAGACACGGGACTTCGGGCCGGTGTAGCGCGACATGCGTGGTTACCTCAGACACGCCGCCGCTTGGGCGGGCGGCAGCCGTTGTGGGGGACAGGGGTGACGTCCTTGATGCCGGTCACCTCGATGCCGGCGTTCTGGATCGACCGGATGGCGGTCTCGCGGCCCGAACCCGGGCCCTTGACCTGCACGTCGACCTTGCGCACGCCGTGCTCCATGGCCCGGCGGGCAGCAGCCTCGGCGGCCGTCTGGGCGGCGTAGGGGGTGGACTTGCGCGACCCCTTGAACCCGACGTTGCCGGCCGAGGCCCACGACAGGACGTTGCCGTCCTGGTCGGTGAAGCTGATGATCGTGTTGTTGAAGCTGCTCTTGATGTGCGCCACGCCGTAGCCGACGTTCTTGCGCTCGCGCTTGCGGGGCCGCCGGCCACCGGGCGACTTGGGCTTGGCCATTTACTTGCGCACCTTCTTCTTGCCGGCGACGGTCTTCTTCGGGCCCTTGCGGGTGCGGGCGTTGGTCTGGGTGCGCTGACCGCGCACGGGCAGGCCACGACGGTGGCGCAGGCCCTGCCAGCAGCCGATCTCCATCTTCCGCTTGATGTCCTGCTGGACCTCGCGGCGCAGGTCGCCCTCGACCTTGAAGGTGGCCTCGATGTGGTTGCGGATGCGAGCGACCTCGTCGTCGGTGAGGTCGCGGACCCGCGTGTCGGGGTTGATCTCGAGGGCGGAGCAGATCTCCTGGGCGCGCGTGCGCCCGATGCCGAAGATGTAGGTGAGCGAGATCTCCAACCGCTTCTCGCGGGGGATGTCGACGCCGGCGATGCGTGCCATGTGTGCCTGCTACTCCTCTAGCCCTGGCGCTGCTTGTGGCGCGGGTTGGGACAGATGACCTGGACACGCCCGTGGCGGCGGATCACCTTGCACTTCTCACAGATTCTCTTGACGCTCGGACGAACCTTCATGGCGTTCCCGTCACTTTGTCGGGTAGGGGGTGGGCGACCTTGCGTGAGGACACCCGGTGGCGCGGGGACCGGCGGCGTTCACCAGGGATGACGCGGCCGCCCCGCGGTTTGTCGATCAGTGGCCGACGACGCGGAGAGGACGTACCGACAGCGCCAAGAGCCGACTGAACATGCTAGCGCAGCACGCACGGAGGGAAAACTTCACGCGCGTTCACGGACGACGACGCGGAACGAATTCACGTCCGGCCGAGCCAGCGCCGAGCGGCGACCGGGGGTCACCGTAGCCGATGACGTCGCCGTTCGGGGGTTAAGGTCGGCGGGTCGCCGGTCGGACCACCGAGCGACGCCGAAGGGGCACAGGAGGGGACCCATGACCAGGGCGGACGACCGACCCGTCGGGGCAGCGCGCCCCGGCGGCACGACACGGCGGCGGTTCCTCACCGGGGCACTGGCCGCCGGGGCGGCCCTCCCCGTCCTCGGGGCGTGGGGCCCGCCTGCGTGCGAGCCGCCCCCGCTGCCCCCGAACCTGCCCGACGGGCTGTTCGCCCTCGGCGTGGCGTCGGGCGACCCCCTGCCCGACGCCGTCGTGCTGTGGACCCGGCTCGCCCCGGCCCCGCTCGACGGGGGTGGCATGCCCGCGGACCCGGTGCCCGTGCGATGGGAGGTGGCCGAGGACGACGACTTCGGCGACCTCGTGGCCCACGGCGTGGCGGTCGCCGAGGCCCGCTGGGCGCACTCGGTGCACGTCAACGTCGACCGGCTGCGCCCCGGCCGGTGGTACTCCTACCGGTTCGTCGTCGGCGACCAGGTCAGCCCCGTCGGGCGCACCCGCACGGCACCCGCGGCCGGCCGCCCGTGCGGCAGCATGCGGTTCCTCTTCGCCAGCTGCCAGAACTGGCAGTCGGGCTACTGGCCGCTGTGGGCGCACGCCCCGAGCGACGAGCCCGACGTGGTGCTGCACCTCGGTGACTACATCTACGAGGGGGGCATCAGCGCCAGCGGCGTCCGCCGCCACAACAGCGGCGAGATCCGCGACCTGGCCGCGTACCGGAACCGCTACGGGCTCTACAAGGGCGACCCGGCGCTGCAGGCGGCCCACGCCGCCTGCCCGTGGATCGTCACCTGGGACGACCACGAGGTCGAGAACAACTACGCCGACCTGGTCGCGGAGGACCCCGCCGAGGTGCCCGACTTCGCGGCGCGTCGGGCCGCCGTGTACCAGGCCTGGTGGGAGCACATGCCGGTGCGCACCTGGGTCCCCACCGGTCCCGACCTGACGATCTACCGCTCGTTCGACTGGGGCACGCTCACCCGGTTCCACGTCGTCGACACGCGCCAGTACCGCGACCCGCAGGCGTGTGGCGGCAGCCTCGCCCCGACGTGCCCCGACCGCACGGCGCCGGGCCGCACGCTGCTCGGCCCCGACCAGGAGGCATGGCTCGGCCAGGGCCTCGCGTCGTCCCCCGCCACGTGGGACGTGCTCGCCAACCAGATCGTCATGACGTCGATGCCGTTCGCCGGCCAGTTCTACAACCCCGACCAGTGGGACGGGTATGCGGCGGCCCGCGCCCGCGTCCTCCAACAGGCGACCGACGCCCACGTCGACAACCTGGTGGTGATCTCGGGCGACATCCACGCCGCCGGCATCGCCGACCTGGTCGGTGAGAACCCCGACGGCTCGCCCTCGACGGTGGCGGTCGGCACCGAGTTCGTCGGCGGCTCGATCAGCTCGACGTTCGGCGACCTGGCGGACGTGGCCGAGGAGCTGATCCTGCAGCTCCCCCACGTGCACTTCGCCGACACCCACCAGCGCGGCTACATGGTCTGCGACGTCACGCCCGACGAGCTGGTCACCCGCTACCAGGTGGTCGAGTCGACGCTCGTCCCCTCCTCGCCCGTGACCACCGCCGGCACGTGGGTCACGACGGCAGGCACTCCCGGGGTGCAGCCGGCCTGAGGCCCGGCGGAGACCCTCCGACCGCGGAGCCCCGTCTCCCGCGTCAGGTCGCGGCGCCGGTGGCGAGCGCCCGCCGCGGATCGACCGTGCGGCCCTCGGCCGCCAGGCGGTCGGCGTCGACCCGGCCGAGGGCTGCCACCACCGTGGCCCGGGCTCGCTCGACGTCACGCTGCTCGGCGCCTGCGGTCGCGAGCTGCGCCTCGTCCCGCACGGCGGCGGCGGCGCCCAGCGCCCGGGCCGCCGCCTCGTGCTCGCCCAGCGCGGCGAGGGCGGCCGCCCCACCCTCGAGCGCTCCGGCGAGGTCGCGCCGGTAGCCCGACGCCACCGCGGCCGCGACGACGGCCCGGTGCAGGGCCAGGGCGCGGGCGGGGTCGCCGCCCAGCTCGGCCACGAAGCCCAGCTCGGCGAGGACGGTCACCACGTGCGGCGGCAGCTCCCCGGTCGCGGCCTGCCCCGAGGCGACCGTGTCGGGATCGACGCCCGAACCGTCGAGGAGAGACCGCAGGTGCGCCTCGGCGCCCGTCAGGTCGCCGGACTGGCGGGCGGCGAAGCCCAGCACCATGATCGCCAGGATCTCGAGCGACCGGTCGGCCTGCTCGGCGGCGAGGCGCAGGGTCTGCTCGCCCAGGTCACGCGCGGCCGTCCAGTCCTCGCGCTGGTGGGCGATCCAGCCGAGCAGCCCCAGCCGGCTGGCCACCTGGCGCCACAGGCCCAGCCGCTCGGCCTCGTCCAGCCCCGAGGCCAGCACCTTCTCGGCCGTGTCGAGGTCGCCCTCGAGCTCGGCGAGCGCCCCCACCCACTCCCCCGCGGCCAGGCGCCCCCAGGCGTCGTCGATCTCGACGAACAGCGCCTCGCTCCGGGACGCCCTGGCCCGCAGGCCGTCCGGATCACCGTGCATGTGCGCGGGCAGCGCGAGCCCGAGCAGCGCGGCGGCCTCACCCCAGCGGTCGCCGTGGGCGACGGCCATCGTGGCGGCCTCGTCCAGCAGCGGCTCACCGTCGGCGACCAGGCCCACGTCGATGGCCGCCACGCCCAGCACCATGGCCGACCGTCCGCGCTCGACCGGGGCGTCGAGCGCCTCGTAACCGGCGAGCGCGGCGGCCGACCGTGCGACGTGGTCGGCGGTGTCGCCGTAGGTGACCGCGGCCGCCTGCCGGAGGCACGCCGCCCGGGCGTGGGCCACGGTCGGGCCCTCGGGTGCCAGGGACAGCGCCCGCTCGTAGGCCCGGACGGCGACCGCGGTGCGGCCCCGCAGCATCCAGTACCAGCCGAGCGCGGCGACGAGCCGGTGGGCGAGGTCGGGCAGCCCCAGGTCGACGGCCGTGTCCAGCGCGACGTGCATGTTCGCCGACTCGGCGTCGAGCGCGGCCAGCCACACCGCCTGCTCGGGCCCGCGGAGGCGGGCGTCGGCCCGTTCGGCCAGCTCCACGTGCCAGTCGAGGTGCCGGCGGCGGACAGCGTCGGACTCCCCGGACTCGACGAGGCGGCCGCCGGCGTACGCGCCGACCGATTCGAGCAGGCGGAACCGTGTGCCGTCGGGGCCGTGGTCGGCGACGACGAGCGAGCGGTCGACCAGCCGGCCGAGCACGTCGGCGGTGAAGGCCGCGTCGCCCTCCGGGTCGGATCGGGCAGTCCCCGGCCCGCGACGCGTCGGCCTCGCCGCCGCACACCGCAGCGGCGGCCGGCAGGGTGCACCCGTCGGCGTGGACGGCCAGCCGCCGCAGGACCTGCCGCTCGTCGTCGTCGAGCAGCTCCCAGCTCCAGTCGAGCATCGCTTCGAGGGTGCGATGGCGTTCGGGACCGCCGCGCCGCCCGGCTCCCAGGAGGCGGAACCGGTCCCCCAGGCGGGCCACGACCTCGGACAGCCCGAGCGCCGGCACCCGGGTCGCCGCCAGCTCGAGCGCAAGGGGCAAGCCGTCGAGACGCCGGCACAGGGTGCCGAGCAGCGGCGCCGTCCGCGGCTCGATCTGGGTCGACGCGCCCGCGGCCCGGGCCCGGGAGACGAACAGCTGCACCGCATCGGACCGCGCCACGAGGTCGAGGTCGCTCTGATCCCGCGGTGCGGGGACGGCGAGCGGGGTCACCATCCGCACCACCTCGCCGGCCACCCCCAGCGGCTCGCGGCTCGTGGCCACGACCGTGACGGCCGGGGCGTCGCGCAAGAGCCGGTCGGCGACGACCGCCGCGGCCTCCACCACGTGCTCGCAGTTGTCGAGCACCAGCAGCGCCTCGTGGCCGCGGAGGGCGGCGCCGAGGCGGTCGACCGACGGGGCGGACGACGGTGCGTCGGTGATCTGGCGGATGGCGAGCGCCGCCGTGACCTCGTCGGCCACGACGTCGGCTGTCGCCCCGAGGCGGCCCCGGTCCACACCGGAGAGGTCGACGAACCAGGCCCCGTCGGACCGGTCCTCGGCGACCTGCCGAGCGGCCTCGAGCGCCAGCGTGGTCTTGCCCACGCCCCCCGGGCCGACGAGCGTGACCAGGTGGGCGGTCCCGATCGCCTCGACCAGCGCGGCGAGGTCGCGGTCCCGGCCGATCAGCGACGAGCGGCGGCCCGGCAGGTTGGACGGCGGGCGCCGCACCGGCGGGGCCGGAGCGCGGCCGGAGCCGGCGGCAACGGCGGCGTCCGCCGCGGCGGCGAGGGCGGGGTCCTGCACCAGCACGGCGTGGTGGAGCGCCGCGGCGGCCGGTGACGGGTCGATGCCGAGCTCGGTGACCAGGTGGTGCCGGTACCGCTCGAAGCTGGCCAGGGCATCGGGCTGGCGGCCCGCCCGATACAGCGCTCGCACGTGCGAGAGCCGCAGGTCCTCACGCCAGGGGTGCTCCTCGACCAGGGCCGTCAGATCGTCGGCCACACGGGCGTGCTCGCCCAGGGCCAGGCGGGCGCGGGCCAGCGCCTCGTGGGCGGTCAGGCGGCGCTCGTCCAGCCGGGCGACGGCGCCGCGGGCGAACTCGTCGCCGGCGACCTCGCCGTATGCGGGGCCGCGCCACAGCGCCAGGCCGCGTTCGAGCAGGTCGACCGCCCGCACCGGGTCCGCGGCCTCGACCGCCTCCGCCTCGTCGACCAGCGTGGCGAACACCCCGGCGTCGACCGCCGTCGCCTCGACCGCCAACGTGTACCCGGGCGGGGGCGAGACCACCAGCGCCCGGGCTCCGGGCTCGGCGGCGTCGAGCGCCCGCCGGAGCTGCGAGACCTTCGAGGACAGGAGACCGGCGGGGTTGGTGCTGTCGGGGTTCTCGCCCCACAGGTCGTCGACGAGGCGGTCGGCCGTGACGGGTTGCGCGCGGTGGACGACGAGGTCGGCCAGCAGGGCGCGCACCTTCGCTCCCTGGATGGGGACGGTGCGGCCGTCATCGGTCCAGGCGGCGATGGGCCCGAGCACGCCGAAGCGCATCCGTCGGACGGTAGCGGCCGGCACCGGCCGATCCGACGGGGGTTACGGCCCGGCCGTCAGGAGACCGTCAACCGACCGTCAACGGCCTCGGGCACCGTGGGACACGTCAACAGGGACGACCAACCGACGAAGGGAACCACCATGGGCAAGATCGTGAACTCGACGTACATGACGCTCGACGGCGACATCTCGAACATGCAGGACTGGCACTTCGAGTTCTGGGGCGACGATGCCAACCGCGCCGCCAGCGAGATCATGGGTGCGCCCGAGGCGCTGATCATGGGCCGCAAGACGTACGAGGGCTTCTACCCCGCCTGGTCCTCGCAGTCCGGCGAGGAGAGCGGGGCCGACCGGATGAACTCCCTCCGCAAGTACGTCGTGTCGAACACCCTGCAGGACCCCGCCTGGAACAACACCTCGGTGATCAGCGGCGACGTCGCGGGCCAGATCCGCACGCTCAAGGACGAGATGGACGGCGACCTCCTGCAGTACGGGTTCGGCGACGTCAGCCGGCTGCTGGTCGCCGAAGGACTGCTCGACGAGCTCAAGATCTGGCTGCACCCGGTGTTCTCGGGCAAGGCCACGTCCGAGGAGCTGATCTACCGCGACATGCCCCAGGCCAAGCTGCGGCTGACCGACACCGACGTGCACAGCAGCGGCGTCGTCATCCTCAGCTACGACGTCCTCGACTGAGCCCGTCGCACCGCAGACGCCGAGCGGCCAGGGCCTTGCCCCCGCTCGGGTACCCCGGGATCCTCGGCCGCCCGTCAGGGCAGGGTGAGGATCTCGGGGCCGTCGTCGGTGACGGCCACCGTGTGCTCCCAGTGCGCGGCCCACGACCCGTCGACGGTGACCACCGTCCACCCGTCGTCGAGCACGGCGGTGACGTTGCGGCCCGCGCACACCATGGGCTCGACGGCGTAGACGTCGCCCGCCCCCACCTTCTTGCCCCGGCCTCGCTTGCCGTAGTTGGGAACGTCGGGTGGCTCGTGCATGGCGGTGCCGATGCCGTGGCCCACGTACTCGCGCACCACGCTGAACCCCGCCCTCTCGACCGTGCCCTGCACCGCTGCACCCAGGTCGCCGAGCCGGCTGCCGGGGATCAGCTCGGCGATGCCGGCGTCGAGCGCGGCGCGGGTCACGTCGATCAGCCGCTGGGCGTCGTCGCCGATCTCGCCCACGCCGGCCGTGAACGCCGCGTCCCCGTGGTAGCCGTCGACGATGGCCCCGCAGTCGATCGACACGATGTCGCCCTCGGCCAGCACCCGCTCGCCCGGGATGCCGTGCACGACCACCTCGTTGACGCTGGCGCAGATGACGGCCGGGTAGCCGTGGTAGCCGAGGAAGTTCGAGCGGGCGCCGCGCCGCGCCAGCACGTCGCGCCCCACCGTGTCGAGGTCGGCCAGCGTCGTCCCCGGCGTCAGCGCAGCCCGGATGGCGTCGTGCATCTCGGCCACGACGCGGCCCGCCCGGCGCATCGTGCGGATCTCGTCGGCGTTGCGGCGGCCCATCGTGCGCGCCTCGTGCCTGCCGCGCTCAGCTCGAACGGCGCTTGTCGATGACCCCGAACAGGCGCATGGTGACGTCGTCGGTGCGACCCCAGCCGTCGATGACCTCGAGCAGGCTGCGATCGCCGTACCACTCGATCAGCGGCGCGGTGTTGGTCTCGTAGTCGGCGAGGCGCTTCTCGATGGCGGCCGGGGTGTCGTCCTCGCGCTGCACGACGTCGCCGCCGCAGTTGTCGCACACCCAGCCGTACTTCGGGGGCGCGTCGAGGGAGTAGTTGGCCTGGCAGTCGCTGCACACTCGCCGGCTCGCGAGCCGTTCGAGCACCACCTCCTTGGCCACGTCGAGGTCGATGACGACGTCGAGCGGGCGTGACGAGGTGATCTCGGCCAGCGCCTCGGCCTGCCCCACGGTGCGAGGGAAGCCGTCGAGGATGTAGCCGCGCGAGGTCGTGTCGTCGCGGTCGAGCCGCTCGTCGACGATGCCGATCATCAGGTCATCGGGCACCAGCCCGCCGGCGGACATGATCTCGCTCGCCTTGCGGCCGAGGGGCGTGCCCTCGCGGACCGCAGCGCGGAGCATGTCGCCGGTCGAGATGTGCGGGACGACGTAGTGGCGTGACATCCGGACGCACTGTGTGCCCTTGCCCGCCCCCTGGCGACCCAGCATGACCATGCGCACGCCACGCGTCACTGCAGGAACCCCTCGTAGTTCCGCATCATGAGCTGGCTGTCGATCTGCTTCATCGTCTCGAGGGCCACGCCCACGGCGATCAGGATCGAGGTGCCACCGAACGCGAACGCCTGCACGTTGGCGAAGGCCAGCAGCAGCGAGGGCAGCAAGGCGATGGCGGCGATGAACAGCGCGCCCGGCAGCGTGATGCGGGCCAGGATCTTGGCCAGGTACCGCTCGGTCTGCGGGCCCGGCCGGATGCCGGGGATGAACCCGCCCTGCTTGCGGATGGTGTCGGCCTGCTGGTGGGGGTCGAAGGCGATCGCCGTGTAGAAGTACGCGAAGCCGACGATCAGGAAGCCGTAGACGACGATGTAGAAGAACGAGTCTGGCTGCACCAGGTTGTCGTTCACCCAGCGCTGCACGCTGACGCCCCAGCTCCCGGGGTCGGACGGCAGCACCTGCGTGATGAGCAGCGGCAGGTAGAGCATCGAGCTGGCGAAGATGATCGGCACGATGCCCGCCTGGTTCACCTTCAGCGGGATGTAGGTGCTCTGGCCGCCGTACATGCGGCGGCCCACCACACGCTTGGCGAACTGGACCGGGATGCGGCGCTGCCCGTTCTCGACGATCACGATGCCCACGAGCAGGAGGAGGAACAGGACGATCAGCGGGATCAGCAGCCCCCACCCCCGCGTCGCCCTGATCTGCGCGAACTGCGACGGGATGCTCGAGACGACGCTGGCGAAGATCAACAGCGACATGCCGTTGCCGATGCCGCGCTGGGTGATCGTCTCGCCCAGCCACATCAGCAGGGCGGTGCCCGGCGGTCAGCACGAGCACGACGAGCAGGACCCGGGGCGCGGTGAAGTCGGGCAGCACGTCGACGTTCGTCGGGTTGCTGGCCCCGCCGAGCAGGCCGCCGCCGCCGTTGTGGAACAGGAACGCGAGCGCGGTCGACTGCAGCACCGCGATGGCGATGGTCAGGTAGCGGGTCCACTGCGTGATCTTCCGCTGGCCGACCGCGCCCTGCTGCTGCCACTCCTCGAGCTTCGGGATCACCACCGTCAGGATCTGCATGATGATCGAGCTGGTGATGTAGGGCATGACGCCCAGGGCGAAGATGGCGAAGTTGGTCAGGCCTGCGCCCGAGAAGAGCTGCAGGTAGGCGAGGACGCCGCCCGACTCCTCGGACTGCCGCTTGAGCTGCTCGATCTGGTCGAGGTCGATGCCGGGCGCCGGCACGTACGAGCCCAGGCGGTAGATGGCGATGATCGCCAGCGTGAACAGGATCTTGTTCCGCAGGTCCGCGACCCTGAACATGTTCCGCAGGCTGGAAAGCACGTCTGTTCCCCTTGGGAGGCGTCGACCGACCCGAGAACGCCCTTTGGCGTGCGAGCCAGTCTTGCCGGTAACGGACACCGGGGCGCAATCGCGCCCCGGTGCTCTGGATGACTACCTGGTGACCGTGGCCTTAGCGGTTCGCGAACTGGTTCCCCTTGGCCGGCGGGCGCCGGTCGCCCCACGGGAGGGGCAGGACCTCGACCGAGCCGCCGGCCGCGGTGATGGCGGCCTCGGCCGCCTTCGAGAAGGCGTGGGCCTTGACCGTGACCTTGCGCGACAGCTCGCCCCGGCCCAGCACCTTGACCAGGGCGCCCTTGCCGGTGAGGCCCTTGCCGTGCAGCGACGTCGGGGGTGATCTCGTCGAGCTCGGACGACCTCGATCGTGTCGAGGTTGACGGCCTGGTACTCGACGCGGAACGGGTTGTTGAAGCCGCGTGAGCTTCGGGACCCGCATGTGCAGCGGCATCTGGCCGCCCTCGAAGCCGGTGGGCACGTTGCCCGCGCGCCTTCTGGCCCTTGATGCCGCGGCCGGCGGTCTTGCCGCCCTTGCCGCGCGATGCCGCGACCGACGCGCTTGGCGCGCTTGTTCGAGCCCGGGGCCGGGCTTCAGATCGTGGACCTTGATTCCCATCGGACTACTTCTCCTGGGCCTCGTCGACCCTGACGAGGTGCGGAACCTTGGCGATCATCCCGCGGATCTCGGGCCGGTCGGGCAGCGTGTTCGTCTGACCGATGCCACGCAGGCCCAGGGCCCGCAGCGTGCCGCGGTGCTTGGGCTTGGTGCCGATCGACGACTTGATCTGCGTCACCGTGAGGTCGGCCATCAGACCTGCTCCGGCTCGAGCCGGGCCCGCTCGCTCTCGCGGTAGGCCCGCACCAGCGCGCCGGGGAACAGCTCCTCGGGCGACTTGCCGCGCAGCTTCGCCACCTCGTCGGGCCGCTTGAGCGCCTTGAGGCCGGCGATGGTGGCCCGGGCCACGTTGATGTGGTTGGACGAGCCGAGCGACTTGCAGAGCACGTCGCGGATGCCGGCCTCTTCGAGGATGGCGCGGGCGGCCCCGCCGGCGATGACGCCGGTACCGGGGGCCGCGGGCTTCATGAACACGCGCCCGGCACCGGTCTCGCCGGTGACCGGGTGCACGATGGTGGTGCCGGCCAGCGGGACCTTGAAGAGGTTCTTGCGGGCCTCCTCGGTGCCCTTCTGGATGGCGAGGGGCACCTCCTTGGCCTTGCCGTAGCCGAGGCCGACGCGGCCGTTGCCGTCGCCGATCACCACGAGCGCGGTGAACGAGAAGCGGCGGCCGCCCTTGACCACCTTGGCCACGCGGTTGATGTTGATGACGCCGTGACTCGTGGAGGGTGGCGTCGCCCGAGGCGCGCGGGTTCTCGCGCGGCTCGCGGGGCTGCCGATCACGGGGACCGCGCGTTGCCACCAGGTCCGTTGGGCATCAGAACTCCAATCCTGCTTCGCGGGCCGCCCTCGGCCACGGCCGCGACGCGGCCGTGGTAGAGGAAGCCGCCCCGGTCGAAGACGACCTGCTCGACGCCGGCGGCCTTGGCCCGCTCGGCGACGCGGGCACCGACCTTGGCGGCGGCGTCGCGGTTGGACGACCCGTCGCGGAGGTCGGCCTCGTGCGTCGACGCCGAGGCGACGGTCTTGCCGGTGCGGTCGTCGATGACCTGGGCCGAGATGTGCCTGTTGGAGCGGAAGACTGCGAGGCGCGGCCGCTCGGCCGAGCCCCGTACCTGCTTCCGCACTCGGGTGTGACGCCGGATGCGGGCGTCGCGCTTCTGCTTGGCGTGTGCTCATGGCTACTTACCTGCCTTGCCGGCCTTGCGGCGAACGTGCTCGCCCAGGTAGCGAACGCCCTTGCCCTTGTAGGGCTCGGGCTTGCGCCACGCCCGGATGTCCGCGGCCACCTGGCCCACGGTCTCCTTGTCGATGCCGGACACGACGATGCGGGTGGGCGAGGGCACCTCGAACGTGATGCCGTCGGGGGCGGTGATGTTGACCGGGTGGCTGAACCCGAGGGCGAGCTCCATGGCGCCCGGGCCCTTGGCCGTGGCCCGGTAGCCGACGCCGACGATCTCGAGCTCCTTGCTGAAGCCCTGCGTGACGCCCTGGACCATGTTGTTGACCAGCGACCGCACCAGGCCGTGCATGGCCCGGTTGCGACGCTCGTCGTCGGGACGCTCGACCAGCAGCGTCTCGCCGTCCTGGCGGACGGTGATGACGCCGGGGATGTCGCGCTCGAGGGTGCCCTTGGGGCCGCGCACGGTGATGTGCTGGCCGGCGAGCGACACGTCGACGCCCGAGGGCACGGGGATGGGGGACTTGCCGATGCGAGACATCTCAGATCACCACACGAAGCACAGGACCTCGCCGCCGACCTTGCGCTTGCGCGCTTCGCGGTCGGACAGCAGACCCTGGCTGGTCGAGAGCACCGCGACGCCCAGCCCGCCGAGGACCCGGGGGACCTTGGTGGAGGGCGAGTAGACGCGCAGGCCCGGCTTGGACACCCGCTTGATGCCCGAGATGGTGCGGGCACGCTCGGGGCTGTACTTCATCTTCACGTGCAGCGTGCGACCGGGGCGGTCGACGTTGTCCTCGACGTCGTACGTCTCGATGTAGCCCTCGGAGGCCAGGACGCCCGCCAGGGCCTCCTTCAGCTTCGAGGACGGCATGCGCACGTCGTCGTGCATCGCGATGTTGGCGTTGCGGATGCGGGTGAGCATGTCGGCGATGGGGTCGGTCATGGTCATGATGCGTCTCCCCTCACCAGCTCGCCTTGGTCACGCCGGGCAGCTCGCCGGCGTGCGCCAGCTCGCGCAGGCAGATACGGCACAGGCCGAACTTGCGGAACACCGCGTGCGGTCGCCCGCAGCGGCGGCACCGGGTGTACGCCCGGACCTTGAACTTCGGCTTGCGCTGCTGCTTGTTGATGAGCGCCTTCTTCGCCATGACTAGTTGCCCTCGCGCTTGAACGGGAAGCCCATGGCCACGCAGCAGTGCACGCCCTTCGGCGTCGGTGCTGGCGGTCGTGACGATGGTGATGTCCATGCCACGGGGCTGGTCGATGCTGTCGTAGTCGATCTCGGGGAACACGAGCTGCTCGGTGAGGCCGAACGTGTAGTTGCCGTTGCCGTCGAACGACCGGGGGTTCAGACCCCGGAAGTCGCGGATGCGGGGGATGGCGATCGAGATCAGCCGGTCCATGAACTCCCACATCCGGTCGCCCCGCAGGGTGACCTTGGCGCCGATGGCGTTGCCCTCGCGGAGCTTGAAGCCGGCGATCGACTTCTTGGCCCGGGTGATGACCGGCTTCTGGCCGGCGATCGTCGTGAGGTCGCGCACGGCGCCCTCGAGCAGCGACGCCTGGCCGGTGGCCGCGCCGACGCCCATGTTGATGACGACCTTGTCGAGCCGCGGCACCTGCATGACGTTGCCGAGGCCGAGCTCGTCCTGGAGCTGGGCGCGGAGCGTCTCGTCGTAACGGGCCTTCAGCCGGGGCACCACGGTCGCTCGGAAGTTGCGGTGCTCATGCGATCTCACCTCCGCACTTCTTGCAGACGCGGGCCTTCTCGCCCGACTTGTCGACCGTGTAGCCGACCCGGGTCGGCTTGCCGCACGACGGGCAGACCAGGGCGACGTTGGACACCTGGATGGGCATGTCCTTGTCGATGATCCCGCCCTGCTGGGTGGTCCGGGTGGGGCGCTGGCTCTTGCGGGCGACGTTGACGCCGTCGACGATGACCTTGCCCTCGCGGGGCAGGGCCCGCATGACCTCGCCCTCCTTGCCCTTGTCCTTGCCGGACAGGACGCGGACGCGGTCGCCCTTGCGGATCTTCAGGCCGGCCATCAGATGACCTCCGGGGCGAGCGAGACGATCTTCATGAACCGCTTGTCGCGCAGCTCCCGGCCGACCGGCCCGAAGATGCGGGTGCCGCGCGGGTTGCGGTCGGGGTTGATGAGCACGGCGGCGTTCTCGTCGAAGCGGATGTAGCTGCCGTCGGGGCGGCGCCGCTCCTTCTTGGTGCGCACGACCACGCACTTGACGACGTCGCCCTTGCGCACCCCGGCGCCCGGGATGGCGTCCTTGACCGTGGCCACGAAGACGTCGCCGATCGAGGCGTACCGGCGGCGCGAGCCACCGAGCACCTTGATCACGAGCACCTCCTTGGCGCCGCTGTTGTCTGCCACCTTGAGGCGGCTCTCCTGCTGGATCACGGCTACTTCGCCCTCTCGAGGATCTCGACGAGGCGCCAGCGCTTCTGCTTGGACAGCGGCCGGGTCTCGACGATGCGGACGCGGTCGCCGGGGCGCAGCTCGTTGTTCTCGTCGTGCGCGTAGAGCCGGCTCGTGCGGACCATCGTCTTCTTGTAGAGCGGGTGCGGCTTGCGGGTGGTCACGACGACGACCGCGGTCTTGTCCATGGTCGTGGAGGCGACGACGCCCTCGCGCACCTTGCGTGCGGCCCGCTCGGTGGTGGTGGCTCTGCCATCACGCGTTCTCCTCGGATCTCGAGCGCCTCGGCGGCCGCGATCTCGCGGGCCCGCAGCTCGGTCTCGAGCCGGGCGATGTCCCTGCGCACCTCGCTGATGCGGGTGTAGTTGCTGAGCTGGCCGGTGGCGAGCTGGAAGCGCAGCTTGAACAGCTGGTCCTTCGACTCGGCCACCTGGTCGACGAGCGTGCCGTCGTCGAGGTCGTGGAAGCTGGTCTTCGCCATCGCTTACAGACCTTCTTCCTTGGTCACGAAGCGGGCCTTGATCGGCAGCTTCTGGATGGCACGGTCGATGGCGGCGCGGGCGATCTCGGCGTCGGGGTACGACAGCTCGAACAGCACCCGGCCCGGCTTGACGACGGCGACCCACTCTCGGGGTTGCCCTTGCCCGAGCCCATGCGGGTCTCGGCCGGCTTCTGGGTGACCGGCTTGTCGGGGAAGACGTTGATCCACACCTTGCCGCCACGCTTGATGTGGCGGGTCATGGCGATACGGGCGGCCTCGATCTGGCGGGCGGTGATCCACCCGGGCTCGAGGGCCTGGATGCCGTACTCGCCGAAGGTGACCTCGGTCCCGCCCTTGGCGGGGCCCTTCATCCGACCGCGGTGGTGCTTGCGGTGCGCGACCTTGCGCGGCATCAGCATGTCACTCGTCTCCCGGCCGGAAGTGCGGCGTCTCGTGGTGCTCGTGCGTGCGGCGCTCGATCTCTTCCTCTTCCGCCAGCAGGCGCTCGAGCTCGGGATCGGCCTCCTTGATGAGGGGCTCGTTCTCGGCGGCGATCGCCTCGTCGGGCGCACCCTCGGGGCGGCGCCGACCGGCGGACGACGACACGACGCGCTTGCTGTCGGGCTGGACCCCGCCCGAGGTCTCGCCCACGGCCATGGCGGCCTCGCGGGAGATCTTCTCGTCGGTCTGCGCCTTGTAGGGCAGCACGTCGCCCTTGTAGAGCCACACCTTCACGCCGATGCGACCGGCGGTGGTGCGGGCCTCGCGGAAGCCGTAGTCGATGTCGGCCCGCAGCGTGTGCCGGGGGACCCGGCCCTCGCGGTAGCTCTCGGTGCGGGCCATCTCGGAGCCGCCGAGGCGGCCCGAGCACTGCACCTGGATGCCCTGGGCGCCGGCCTTCTGGGCGTTCTGCACGGCCCGCTTCATGGCCCGGCGGAAGGCGACCCGCGCCGCGAGCTGGTCGGCGACGCCCTGCGCGATGAGGGCGGCGTCGAGCTCGGGCTGCTTGATCTCCTGGATGTTGAGCTGCACCTTGGGGTTGCCCGTGATCTTGGCCAGCCCGCCGCGGAGGCGGTCGGCCTCGCTGCCCCGCCGACCGATCACGATGCCCGGGCGGGCGGTGTGCACGTCGACGCGGAGGCGGTCACGGGTGCGCTCGATCTCGACACGGCTGATGGCTGCGTGGGGCAGCTGGGTCATCAGGTAGTCGCGGATCTTCCAGTCCTGGATGACGTTGTCGCTGTACTCCTCGCGGTCGGCGAACCAGCGCGACTTCCAGTCGGTGGTGACGCCGAGGCGAAACCCGTACGGATTGACCTTCTGGCCCATCAGCTCGCCTCCGGCTCGCTGCTGGGCTTCTCTGCCGTCGTCGAAGCGCCGCCTTCGGCGTCGCCTCCTCCGGCACTTTCAAAGCCTCGAATTGTTCGCATGAGTTCGTCCACGGCTCAGGCCTCGTCGTTCTTCTCGTCCTTGGCGTCTGCCGTGTCGGCGACGTCCTCGTCGCTCGGCCTCGGCGGCCTCTTCGGCCTCCTCGACCATCTCGTCGGTGGGCTCACCCGTGGGGGGCTCGTCCTCGACCGCGTCGTCTTCGACCACGTCGTCCTCGACCACGGCGTCCGTCGGCTCCTCGACGATCTCGTCGGTGGGCTCCTCGGACGTGGTCTCGTCGGCCACCTGCTCGCCCCGGCTGCGGGCGACGCGCGCCCGGCGGGACTCGGCGGCGCCCCGGCGGCGGCGACCGCCGGCGGCGGGTGCGCCCGCGGCCTGCTTGGCCTCGACCTTGGCGGCCATCTCGGCCGGCATGGGGCTGACGATGATCGTGATGTGGCACATCCGCTTGCGGATGCGGGTGGCCCGACCGCGGGCCCGGGGCCGCCAGCGCTTGAGCGTGGGGCCCTCGTCGGCGTAGCAGGCCGAGACGTAGAGGGTCTCGGGATCCTGCTCGTCGTTGTGCTGGGCGTTGGCGACGGCCGACGCCAGGCAGCGGGCGACGACCTCGCTGGCGTCGCGCTCGGTGAAGCGCAGCACGTCGGCGGCCTCGCCGACCGGCAGGCCCCGCACGAGGTCGAGGACCTCGCGGGCCTTGCTGGCCGACATGCGCACGTGGCGGACCTGGGCGCGGGTGCCCGGCCGCTCGTTGGTCTTGGTGGCGACCATCACCGCCTCCCCCGTGCGGCCTTCTCCATGCCGGCGTGGTAGCGGAACGTCCGGGTGGGGGCGAACTCGCCCAGCTTGTGGCCGACCATCGACTCGGTGACGTACACGGGCACGTGCTTGCGCCCGTCGTGCACGGCCACCGTGTGGCCGACCATGTCGGGGATGATCGTCGACCGGCGGGACCAGGTCTTGATGACCTTCTTCTCGTTCTTCGAGTTGAGGGCGTCGACCTTCTTGAGCAGGTGGTCGTCGACGAAGGGGCCCTTCTTGAGGAGCGCGGCATGTGGGTTACCTCCGCGAGCCGCGGGTACGGCGGCGACGCACGATGAGCTTGCTGGACGGCTTGTTCTTCTTGCGGGTGCGGCCCTCGGGCTTGCCCCACGGCGACACCGGGTGGCGACCACCCGAGGACTTGCCCTCGCCACCACCGAGCGGGTGGTCGACGGGGTTCATGGCGACGCCGCGGGTCTGCGGGCGCACGCCCTTCCACCGGTTGCGGCCGGCCTTGCCCACCTTGATCAGCTCGTGCTCGGCGTTGCCGACCTCGCCGATCGTGGCCCGGCAGTCGATCGACACGCGGCGCATCTCGGTCGACGGCAGGCGGAGGGTGGCGAAGTCGCCCTCCTTGGCCAGCAGGACGACCGACGAGCCGGCCGAGCGGGCCAGCTTGCCGCCGCCGCCGGGCTGCAGCTCGACGTTGTGCACGGTGGTGCCGACGGGGATGTAGCGCAGCGGCAGCGCGTTGCCCGGGCGGATCTCGGAGCCCTGGCCCGACTGCAGGCGGTCGCCGACGGCCAGGCCGCGGGGCGCCAGGATGTAGCGCTTCTCGCCGTCGAGGTAGTGGAGCAGCGCGATGCGGCACGTTGCGGTTGGGGTCGTACTCGATGGCGGCGACCTTGGCGGGCACGCCGTCCTTGTTGCGCCGGAAGTCGATGACGCGGTACCGCTGCTTGTGGCCGCCGCCGCGGTGGCGCGCGGTCTTGCGGCCGTGGACGTTGCGGCCGCCGGTCGAGGTCTTCTTGTCGAGGAGCGACTGCTCGGGACGGTCGCGGGTGACCTCGGAGAAGTCGGAGACGGTCTGGAACCGGCGACCGGGGCTGGTGGGCTTGCGCTTGCGGAGTGCCATGGTTCCTGGCCTCAATCCTGGAACAGGTCGATCGACTCGCCCTCGGCGAGGGTGACGATCGCCCGCTTGGTGTCGGGACGCGAGCCGTAGGTGAACGTCCGCCGGTTGCGCTTGCGCTTGCCCTTGCGGTTGAGCGTGTTCACCTTCGAGACCCTGACGCCGAAGATGGTCTGCGACGGCGTCGCGGATCTCGGGCTTGGAGGCGGTCGGGTGCACGATGAAGGTGTAGATGCCCTCCTCCATGCAGTGCGTAGGACTTCTCGCTCACGACCGGAGCGACGATGACGTCTCGTGCGTCCTTCATGTCTCGCTCCCGTCGTCGGTGGCGGCGTCGCTGCGGCCGGTCGCGCCGGGCAGCGATTCCTTGGTGAAGACGACCCAGTCGGTGACGAGCACGTCGTAGGCGTTGAGCTCGCCGGCGGCGAGGACGTGCACGTCCTGCAGGTTGCGGAAGCTCTTCCAGACGGCGACGTCGGCCTCGTCGCGCCCGAGCACCACGAGCACCCGGCCCTCGACGCCGAGCTTGCCGAGCACGTCGACCGCGCCCTTGGTGCTGGGCGTGTCGATGCCCCAGTCGTCGAGCACGACGACCTTGCCGTCGGCCGCGCGGTCGGACAGCGCCGACGCGCAGCGCCAGGCGGATCATCTTCTTGGGCGTGCGCTGCTTGTAGCTGCGGGGCTTGGGCCCGAGGGTCACGCCGCCGCCGCGCCAGTGCGGCGCCCGGATCGAGCCCTGGCGGGCCCGGCCGGTGCCCTTCTGCCGCCACGGCTTGGCGCCGCCGCCGCGCACCTCGGCGCGGGTCTTGGTGCGACTGCGTGCCGGCCCGCCGGGCGGCGAGCTGGGCCGTGACGACCTGGTGCATGACCGCCACGTTGGGCTCGACGCCGAAGAAGGCGTCGTCGAGGTCGACGGAGCCGTCCTCGACGCCTTGCCGGCGGCGGTCGTGAGCTTGAGGGTGGCCATCGCCTTACTTCCCCTTCACGGCCTTGGCCGCGTCGCGGACGAGGACGAGGCCGCCCTTGGGCCCGGGCACCGCGCCCTTGACCAGCAGCAGGTCGCGCTCGGCGTCGGCCTGGACGACGGTGAGGTTGAGGGTGGTGACCTTCTGGCCGCCCATCCGGCCGGCCATGCGCGTGCCCTTGAACACCCGGGACGGCGTGGCGCAGGCGCCGATGGCGCCGGGCGCACGGTGGACGCGGTGGGCGCCGTGGCTGGCGCCGAGGCCGGAGAAGCCGTGGCGCTTCATGACGCCGGCGAAGCCCTTGCCCTTGCTGACCGCGGTGACGTCGACGCAGCTCGCCCTGTGACAGGACGTCGACGCCGATCTCCTGGCCGACCTCGTAGCCGCTGACGTCGTCGAGGCGCAGCTCGACGAGGCGCGGCCCGGGTCGACCCCGGCCTTGGCGAACTGCCCGGCGACCGGCTTGGTGAGCTTGGAGGCCTTCTTCTGCCCGAAGGTGACCTGGAGCGCGGAGTACCCGTCGCGCTCGGGCGTCTTGACCTGGACGACCCGGCAGGGCGCGACCTGCAGCACGGTGACGGGCACGACGCGGTTGTCGTCGTCCCACACCTGGGTCATGCCGACCTTCTCGCCGACGATTGCCTTGTGGCCATGGCGGCTACGTCTTTCTCTGCCTGGTGCCCGCTCGCGTCGCCTGGCGGCTGCCACGGCGGAGCGACACGGAACGGCTACGGTTCACGCGAACGCTCCGCTCGGGACCTGCCCGGCGGAGCGCTGATCTCGGTTGTGCCACGGGGTTCCCGCGGGCGGGCCTGCGCGGACGTCAGTTGGGACAAGATCTCGGGGCGGCGAGCGCACGGCGATGCGCTACCGCACCGCCGGTGCCCGGCACCCGGGGTCCGGGGCCTGCACACGGCCTGACGATGATAGCCACGTCCTGGCCATCAAGGGCCAACCCCGAGCAGTCACCCGAGCAGCTCCGTGACGGCCGTGGCGGCACCACCACGGAACCGCGAGCACGGCTCCCCGCGCTCCGCTAGTCTGCCCGGCCTGATGCAGTTCGGCCGGACAGAAGCCGGGGCGCAAAGGCCGCGATCCGTTCGAGCACCTCGCCGACGAGCGGCAGGCGTGCCGAGTCCACCGCGTCGGTTCCTCGAGCCCGACGATCGGGCCCGAGCTCGACGTCCAGACGGGCATCTCGCGAGGGTCGCCGACTGCGCCAGGCGCAGCTGACGACCTGGCGCCAGGGCTAGTGCGAGTTCGCTCGTGCCGCGGCGGTGCAGCTCGTCCTCGGTCAGCCGACTCGCGGATTCGCCCGGATGCGCGCCTGCCGGCGCGATCCGCGCGCCGGCGATCCTCCGACACCGAGCTGGCAGTCAGGACCGATGCTCTCGGCCAGGCCCGGGTCGGCGGCCCGCGCCCGCTGGTAGGTGGCGGCGGCCTCGGGCGTCGTCCGACCCGTCGAGGCACAGCTGCACCAGAGCCGCCCGCTGGGCTGCCCGCGCGACCACCTCGTCCAGGGGCATCGGCGCTGTCGTCTCGGTCGACCGGCGCACGAGCCGACGTTTCCACGTCGCCGGACGAGCCGGTGCGATCGACGGCGAAGGCCATGGCGAGCAGGGCGGCGCTCGACCGCGCGCCAGCAGGACCACGGTGGGCCTGTGCTTCCCACGCTGTGTCCTCGTTCTGGAGCAGGCTGTTGTCCACGAGCGCGCCTCCCTCTTCCGCACGCTGACCTCACGGTGCGCTGCTCCAGCCGATCCATCTGCGTCAGCGTGAGTCACGCTGGGCGTGGATCCCGTCACAGCTGGTCGAGCGCGCGGCGTCGTGGCAGCCTCCGGGCGCGCAACGCGGCGGCACCTCGGTGGTGCCGCCCGGCAGAGCAGCGTCGGGTGCGGTGACCTCGTGGTGCGTCGCCGTCTCGGCGACGTACCGACTAGGCCTGCTGGATCTTGATCTCGATGTCGACGCCGGCGGGCAGCTCGAGGCGCTGGAGCGAGTCGACGGTCTTGGGCGTGGGCTCGAGGATGTCGAGCAGGCGCTTGTGGATCCGCATCTCGAAGTGCTCGCGGCTGTCCTTGTCCTTGTGCGGCGAGCGGATCACCGTGTAGCGGTGCTTCTCGGTCGGGCAGCGGCACCGGGCCGCGGACCGTCGGCCTGGGTGCGCACGACCGTCTCGACGATCTTCTTCGTCGACTGGTCGATGATCTCGTGGTCGTAGGCCTTCAGCCGGATCCGGATCTTCTGCTTCTCAGCCATCTCACTCCTTTTCAAGGAACGGATCGCCAAGGCGGCGAGCTGGCTCCCGCCCCGGCCGCCGCCACCCGAAGCCTCGCCGCCTCAATGTCGGCCCCGCTCGATCATCGCGATATCGGTTGCTGCTGCGGTGGCGCCGAGACGGGGCCGCTTCCGGCGCGTCAGCGCCGGCGGCGACGCCCGTCTCGTGACAGGACCCGCGCGCACGCCGCCGGAAGGGCTTACTTGATGATCTTGGTGACGCGGCCGGCGCCGACGGTGCGGCCGCCTTCGCGGATGGCGAACCGCAGGCCTTCGTCCATGGCGATCGGGTCGATCAGCTCGACGGTCATCTCGGTGTTGTCACCCGGCATGCACATCTCGGTGCCCTCCGGCAGCTCGATCGTGCCGGTCACGTCGGTGGTCCGGAAGTAGAACTGGGGCCGGTAGTTCGCGAAGAACGGCTTGTGCCGGCCGCCCTCCTCCTTGGTCAACACGTACACCTGACCCTCGAACTCGGTGTGCGGCGTGATCCAGCCCGGCTTGGCCAGCACCTGACCCCGCTCCACCTCCTCCTTCTTCGTGCCCCGCAACAACGCACCGATGTTGTCACCGGCCTGGCCCTGATCGAGCAGCTTGCGGAACATCTCCACACCCGTGCACGTCGTCTTCTGCGGTCGGCCGGATCCCGACGATCTCGATCTCGTCACCGGTGTGGACCACCCCCTGCTCCACCTTGCCCGGTCACCACCGTGCCCCGACCCGTGATCGAGAACACATCCTCGATCGGCATCAAGAACGGCTTGTCCAGCTCACGCACCGGCTCCGGCACGAACGCATCCACCGCGTCCATCAGCTCCATCATCCCCGGCGCCGCTCCGCGTCACCCTCCAGCGCCTTCAACGCCGACACCCGCACCACCGGCATGTCATCACCCGGGAACTCGTACTCGTCGAGCAGCTCCCGCACCTCCATCTCCACCAGCTCCAACAGCTCCTCGTCATCGACCATGTCGACCTTGTTCAACGCCACCACGATCGACGGCACCCCCACCTGACGGGCCAACAACACATGCTCACGGGTCTGGGGCATCGGACCATCCGTCGCCGCCACCACCAAGATCGCCCCATCGACCTGCGCCGCACCCGTGATCATGTTCTTGATGTAATCCGCGTGACCCGGCATATCCACATGCGCGTAATGACGGTTCGCCGTCTCATACTCCACATGCGAGATGTTGATCGTGATCCCCCGCTGCCGCTCCTCCGGCGCCTTGTCGATCTGTCGAACGCCGTCACCTGCACGATTCGGGTTCGGCTCCGCCAACACCTTCGTGATCGCCGCCGTCAACGTCGTCTTCCCATGATCGATATGACCCATCGTCCCGATGTTCAGATGCGGCTTGTTCCGCTCGAACTTCTGCCTTGGCCATGGCGTCGTGGATCCTTCTGTTGAACGTGACGGATCGATGGACTGACGGACAGCTACTCGCCGCGGACGCGGGTGACGATCTCTTCCTGGACGCTCGTGCGGCATCTGCTGGTACGAGTCGAACTGCATCGTGTAGGTGGCACGGCCCTGGGTCCGCGACCGCAGGTCGGTAGCGTAACCGAACATCTCCGACAGGGGCACCTGGGCCCGGATGACCTGGCTGTTGCCGCGCTGCTCCATGCCGCCGACCTGGCCGCGGCGGGCGACAGGTCGCCCATGACGTCGCCCATGTAGTCCTCGGGGGTGACGACCTCGACCGCCATGATCGGCTCGAGCAGGACGGGCTTGGCCTTGCGGGCCGCCTCCTTGAAGCCCATCGTGCCGGCGATCTTGAACGCCATCTCCGACGAGTCGACGTCGTGGTACGAGCCGTCGACCAGGGTGGCGCGGACGTCGACCGTCGGGTAGCCGGCGAGCACGCCGGAGGTCAGGGCCTCCTGGATGCCGGCGTCGACCGACGGGATGTACTCCTTCGGGATGCGCCCGCCGGTGATCTTGTCGACGAACTCGTAGCCGCCGCCGGGCCCGGTGGGCTCGAGGTTGATGATCGACGTCGGCGAACTGGCCCGAGCCGCCGGTCTGCTTCTTGTGGCGTGTACGGTGACCTTCTCGACCGGTCTGCGGTGATCGTCTCGCGGTAGGCGACCTGCGGCTTGCCGACGGTGGCGTCGACGCTGAACTCGCGCAGCATGCGGTCGACGAGCACCTCGAGGTGCAGCTCGCCCATGCCGGAGATGATCGTCTGGCCGGTCTCCTCGTCGGTGCGGACCTGGAAGGTCGGGTCCTCCTCGGACAGCGACTGCAGGGCCTTGCCCATCTTGTCCTGGTCGGCCTTGGTCTTCGGCTCGACGGCGACGTGGATGACCGGCTCGGGGAAGACGAGCTGCTCGAGGACGATCGGCGCCTTCTCGTCGGCAGAGCGTGTCGCCGGTGCGGGTGTCCTTGAGGCCGATGCCGGCGACGATGTCGCCGGCGTGACCGACGTCGAGGTCCTCGCGGTTGTTGGCGTGCATCAGCAGGAGGCGGCCGACCCGCTCCTTCGTGCCGGTGCGGCGTGTTGCAGGACCTGCGGCCCTTCTCGAGCGTGCCCGAGTAGACGCGGAAGTAGGTGAGCTTGCCGTGTGGGGTCGGCGATGATCTTGAAGGCCAGCGCCGAGAACGGCTCGTCGTCGGACGGCTTGCGCTCGAGCTCCTCGTTGCCCTTGAGGTCCATGCCCGGTGACCGGCGGCAGGTCGAGCGGGCGACGGCAGGTAGTCGACGACGGCGTCGAGCAGCGGCTGCACGCCCTTGTTCTTGAACGCCGAGCCGGTGAGCACGGGCACGAGCTCGTCGTCGATGGTGCCTTGCGGAGCGCGCGCTGCAGGTCGTCGGCGGTGATCTCCTCGTCGCCGAGGTACTTCTCGAGGATCGTCTCGTCGTAGCTGCGACAGGACGTCGATGAGCTCGTGGCGGTACTCGTCGGCCTGTCGGCCTGAGGTCGGCGGGGATGTCGCGTGACGTCGAACTTGGCGCCGAGCTCCTCGTCGTGCCAGACGAGGGCCTTCATCTTGACGAGGTCGACGACGCCCGTGAAGTCGCCCTCGGCGCCGATCGGCAGCTGGAGGACGGCGATGTTGGCGCCGAGGCGGTCCTTGATGGAGTCGAGCGCGGCGTAGAAGTCGGCGCCCATGCGGTCGATCTTGTTGACGAAGCACATGCGGGGGACGTCGTACTTGTCGGCCTGGCGCCAGACCGTCTCGGTCTGGGGCTCGACGCCGGCGACGCCGTCGAACACGGCGACGGCGCCGTCGAGGACGCGCAGCGAGCGCTCGACCTCGACGGTGAAGTCGACGTGGCCGGGCGTGTCGATGATGTTGATCCGGTGGTCGTGCCAGAAGGTCGTCGTGGCGGCCGACGTGATGGTGATGCCGCGCTCCTGCTCCTGGACCATGTGGTCCATGACGGCGGCGCCCTCGTGGACCTCACCGATCTTGTAGGTCTTGCCGGTGTAGTAGAGGATCCGCTCGGTCGTCGTGGTCTTGCCCGCGTCGATGTGGGCCATGATCCCGATGTTGCGGTAGCGCTCGAGGGCGGTCGTGTCGTCATGCTCTGTCGTTCATCTCGCTCGAGCGTGGCTGTCGGTCGACGTTCGCCTGGCGCAGACATGGCGACGACCGAGCCGTGCGGCCCGGTCGTCGGGTGGATCGCCTCGGGGCGGCGCACCCTCAGGTGGTGGGGGCTACCAGCGGTAGTGGGCGAAGGCCTTGTTGGACTCGGCCATCTTGTGCATGTCCTCCCGGCGCTTGACCGAGGCGCCGATGCCGTTGCTGGCGTCGAGCAGCTCGTTGGCGAGGCGCTCGGCCATCGTCTTCTCCCGGCGCTGCCGGGAGTAGCCGACGATCCAGCGGATGGCGAGGGTGTTGGCCCGGCGGGGCGCGGACCTCGACCGGCACCTGGTAGGTGGCGCCACCGACGCGGCGGCTCTTGACCTCGAGCTGCGGCTTGACGTTGTCGACGGCCCGCTTGAGGCGCCGACGGGCTCGCCGCCGGTCTTCTGCTCGACGATCGTCGAGGGCGTCGTAGACGATGCGCTCGGCGATCGAGCGCTTGCCCCGTGCAGGAGCACCTTGTTGACGAGCTGGGTGACGAGCACCGACCGGTAGATCGGGTCGGGCATCAGCTCGCGGCGGGGGGCGGGTCCCTTGCGGGGCATCGGTCAGCCTTCCTTCTTGGCGCCGTAGCGGCTGCGGGCCTGCTTGCGGTCGCGCACGCCGGAGGTGTCGAGGGTGCCGCGGATGATCTTGTAGCGGACGCCGGGGAGGTCCTTCACCCGGCCGCCGCGCACGAGCACGATCGAGTGCTCCTGGAGGTTGTGGCCCTCGCCGGGGATGTAGGCGGTGACCTCGATGCCGCTGGTCAGGCGCACACGGGCGACCTTGCGCAGCGCGGAGTTCGGCTTCTTCGGCGTGTTCGTGTACACGCGGGTGCACACGCCGCGGCGCTGGGGCGCGCCCTTCAGGGCCGGGGTCTTGCCCTTGGCGGGCTTGGTCTGGCGGCCCTTGCGGACCAGCTGCTGGATGGTGGGCACTCGAAACCTCGCGAACGACGACTGTCGTGAATCGGGATCTCGGGGGGCGATGCGGGCCGACGCACGTGGCGCGCCACAGACCGACGGGCCATCCTACGGGTGCCCGCGCACGGGCAGCAACCTACGGTGCCGGATCGGCGACGCAGGTGAGCCCCTCGAATCGCAAAGCCAGTGTAGTCTCTGCTCGCCTGATCCAGGCCGGCCCAAGTCGTGGCTACGCGCTAGACAGCAAGATAGCCGCCGAGAGCACCGGCACCATCCTCGTCACCGGGTTCCCTGGCTTCCTCGGGTCCCGGCTGCTGCCCGCATCCTGCGACGCTCGCCGCCAGGCACGCGCCGCCTGCCTCGTGCAGACCGAAGTTCGAGGCCCTCGCCCGGAACGGGTCGCCGCGCTCGACGCCGCGGCGCCCGAGCTGGCCGGGCGCATCGACCTCGTGGCGGGCGACATCACGTCGGCCGAGCTCGGCCTCGCCGACAGTCGGCCAGCTGGCCGCGCGACGTCACCGAGATCTGGCACCTCGCCGCCGTCTACGACCTCAGCGTCGCCCGCGACGTCGGCATGCGCGTCAACGTCGAGGGCACCCGCAACGTCCTGCGGTTCGCCGAGGGGTGCCGCGGCCTCCGACGCCACCACTACGTCAGCACCTGCTACGTCAGCGGCCGGCTACTGCGGGCCCGTTCCGCGAGGACGACCTCGACGTCGGCCAGCCGTTCAACAACTACTACGAGGAGACCAAGTTCCTCGCCGAGGTCGACGTCGCCGGGGCCCGCGACGGCGGCATGCCTACGACCGTGTACCGGCCGGCGATCGTGGTGGGCGACTCGCGCACCGGCGACACCCAGAAGTTCGACGGGCCGTACTTCCTGCTCCAGTGGCTGCTGCGCCAGCCCCGCCGGTTGGCAGCTGTGCCGCCACGTCGGCGACCCGACCATGGTGCGGTTCAACATGGTGCCGTCCGGACTTCGTGATCGACGCGATCGACCCACCTGTCCGCCTCGCGACGGCCGCGCTCGGGCGGACCTACCAGCTCGCCGGACCCGCGACCGCTCACCGTCGACGTGGCTGCTCGACGAGATGTGCAGGGCCACCGGCCGCCGCGGCGTGCGGGTCCGCCTCCCCCGCCGCCTCACGACCTGGTCGCTGGACCACGATCGGCCGCTGGCGCGGTCGTCGGCATCCCCGGCGAGCGCGGTCGACTACTTCGTCCACCCCACCCACTACGACACGACCACGACCGACCGCGACCTGGCCGGCAGCGGCATCGCCTGCCCGCCGTCGCCGCCTACCTGCCGACCCTCGTGCGATTCATGCCGCGAGCACCGCGACGCAACGTCGGCGTGATGGTCTGACTGCCTGGGCGCTCGATAGCGTCAAGCCTCTCTAATCTTACGTCATTCGCCGTAATCTATCAAGATCTAGCGAGTATCGGCTGCCAGTCCGCCCGTAGTCAGCTCTCGCCTCGCGGATTCACGAACCCTACTATGGCGGCGTTGAGCTCGTCGATGCCTGCTGCTGTACCCAGTCCCGGCTAGGATGACGATCATCTCTCGTGGTCGGTGACTCAGCCGTCCATCGTCGACGGCGGCGACATCAGCAGCGACCTGGTCGGCGCCGCCATCGACGAACAGGGATAAACCTCGAACTTCCGCTCGGCAATATCGGTCAGCTCCAGTTCGGTCGAGTTCGGTACAGTGATGCTGCCAGTAACCAGGTGCACTCGAACTCGTGACGTAGGTGTCGAGCTCGTCCTGGCCGAGCAGTCTTCAGGTCACGAGCTCGGCATCGCTCGACTAAGCCCGGCCGTCGTTGCGAAGAAGACTGGTCGTGCTTCCACTCTTTACACGTATCCGAGCATTTCTTATTTGTCTATTATCAGCAATCGACGTCCAGCAGCTTTAATAACATGTAGAAGAATATTCGCTCATGACTTGCGCATAACCGCGTCTAATCACGCTCCACACGTTCAAGTGCACTATTTGACACTAACCGCTCTATGTTTACGGGTCATACTCATCACTATCTTCCCGAATATCCCGCTCCTCGCCGATTCGTCAGCAGTGCTAGCTGGTCGCCGATCAGGTGCTCGATCGTATCCTCACACTCCTGGATGCGTCTAGCCTCCTCGTCGGCTGCCATACGGCACTGGCGTCGGTCAGCGCTCCGAACTGTGGCGCCACGAGTAGGCTAGCTCGGATGCCGTGGCCAGCACCACGAGGAATATCTCGCCGGTGTCGAGCACCGACAGGACGACCCCGTCGTGATCGATCGTGCGGCGGACGGTGCCGGCGACGGCCGGCGGGTCGTGGTCAGTCATGTGCGAGAGCTTCCTGGTCGGCTACTCGAATCGTGACGGCGTTTCTAGCACTGTCGGGCATACCTTCGCTGCTGCGCCGTCTCGACCGGCTGTCGCCGACCTGACGACTGCCATCATGGACGCTGTCGACGCCGCCGGCGGACGATCCCGCCGTCAGACGCGCGCCGCCATGGACAGCATCGTGGCGTTCGTCGGCGACACCGGCTGCGGGCGGGTGCTGTCGTCGAAGCGCTCGGCAGCCGAGGCGGCTCGACCGTCGCCGCATCGAGACGGGCCACGCCCTCGTCGCCGCGATCGAGCAGACATCATCGACCGCCACGGCCGTCCGCCCGCCGGCGAGCAGATCGCCGCATGGCGCCGCAGTGCTGTCGCGCTGAGCGAGCTGGTCTCGCTGGCTCGGCGGTCGCATCGACGCGTCGCGCGACCACTTGGTCGACCACGTCAGCGGCGCTCTTCCTGGCGTTGGGCGACGCCGCTGCCGCCAGCGTGGCCGGCGGCGCCGGCCGCACCGCCGAGCCGGTCAGGCGGCGGTCGTCGCCGCGACCGGGGTGACGGGCGCGACCTCAGCCGCACCTCGAGCCGGGCGGCGCGGGCACCCGTCAGGGTGTGGACCGACGCACCGCAGCGGCTGCAGCTCATGTGAGCTCGATGCCGTGGTCGGTGTTCGCTAAGGACGACAGGGCGTGGACGCCGCGCAGCTCGCGCTGGCCGCAGGCGGGGCAATGGAGAAGGAACATGTCATCAGCGTGTCTGACCAAGAGCATCACGAAAACTGACAGTCTCTGCTGTTGTATCTTTGTCTTATGTCTCGTTGAGGCACACACCCTTCCCTGTCCGAACTGCTTGGCGGCGCGTGGTCGGCCCTCGAGCTGCGCCACCTCCAGGCGCTGCTGGCCGTCGCCGACGAGGGCACGTTCTCCGCGGCCGCCGCCCGGCTGGGCTACACGCAGTCGGCCGTCAGCCAGCAGATCGCGGCCCTCGAGCGCATGGTCGGCACGCCCCTGTTCGACCGGCCCGGCGGCCCCCGGCCCGTCGAGCTCACCGAGGCCGGGCGCACCATGGTCGAGCACGCCCGCGGCGTGCTGCGCCGGCTCGGCGCGGCCTAGGCCGAGCTCGCGGCCGATCGCCGCCGGCGACCGCGGCACGATCCGCGTCGGCACCGTCCAGAGCGTCGGCACCCGCGTGCTGCCCTAGCTGTTGCGCGCTTCTACGAGCGGCGGCCCGGGGTCGACGTCGTCCTGCGCGAGTCGCACGACGTGCGCGAGCTGCTCGACGCCGTGGCCAACGGCGAGCTGGACGTCACCTTCACCGAGGTCGCGCCCGAGCCGCGCTTCGAGTACCGGCGGATGCTCGACGACCCGTTCGTGTTCGTGGCGCCCGCCGGATCGCCGAGTCGCCGAGCGGACGTCCGTGACCGTCGACGAGGTCACCGCCCTGCCCGCTCATCGGCTACCGCGAACGGCGCTGCAGCACCGTCGTCGAGCAGATCTTCCGCCCGGCGACGAGCCCACGTTCGTGTTCCGGTCCGACGACAACCCGACGATCCAGGGCTGCGTCGCCTCGGGCATCGGCTACTGGGCGACCCCGCTGCTCACGTCGACACCGACGACCCGGCCGTCGCCGTCGTGCCCGATCGAGCCGGCGCCCGACCCCCGCCGCGATCGCGCTCGCCTGGCCGGCCACCCGTCGTTCGTCGCCGGCGGTGGGCGACTTCGTGGACGTGGCCGAGGAGGTCGTGCCGCGGCGGTCGAGCAGCGGTTCGCCGACGTGCTGCCTCGCCGCCGCGCCGGCCGCCGGCACCGGCCTGAGCCGCAGCGCACGGGCTCTCGTCGCTCGCCCCGCGAGAGGTCGATCGCAGCGTGGCGCTGGCACGACGAGGGGTGCGGCTCGCCCGCACCCCTCTTTCGCCCGTGATCTCGCACCGACGGCGCGACCGCCCGGGCCCGATCAGCTGCCGGCGCCCGCCTCGGGCGGTGCGCCCTGCTCGGACGAGGGCAGCCCGACGACGTCGGCGAGGTCGCCGTTGCCGTCGCCGCCCTGGGCCTCGTAGGTCCCGGCCAGCCACTCGGCGATGTCCTGGTCCTCGCGCTCGGACGAGTAGAACTCCATCGGCTGGTAGTCGGGAGCGTCGGTGGCGATGTTGCGGTACTCCTCCATGCCGGTGCCGGCCGGGATCAGCTTGCCGATGATGATGTTCTCCTTGAGGCCGAGCAGGGCGTCGGAGCGGCACTCGATGGCCGCCTCGGTGAGCACCCGGGTGGTCTCCTGGAACGACGCCGCCGACAGCCACGAGTCGGTGGCCAGCGACGCCTTGGTGATGCCCATGAGCTCGGGACGGCCCTCGGCCGGGCGTCTTGCCCTCCTGCACCAGCAGCCGGTTCGTCGTCGGCGAAGACCTTGGCGTCGACCCGCTCGCCGGGCAGGAAGTCGGCGTCGCCGGGCTCCTGCACGGCGACCCGGCGGGTCATCTGCCGGACGATCAGCTCGATGTGCTTGTCGTGGATCGACACGCCCTGGTCGCGGTACACCTTCTGGACCTCGGTCGACGAGGTACTGCTGCGTCTCGCGGACGCCCTTGATCTCGAGCAGCTCCTTCGGGTCGCGGGGGCCGTCGACGATGGGCGTCGCCGGCCGAGATCTCCTGGCCGTCGGTCACCTCGAGGCGGGCGAGGGTGGGCACCGTGTAGGCTGTCCTCGGTCGCCGTCGTCGCCGACGATCGTGATGACGCGGCCCTTGCCCTCGTCCTCGGCGATGCGGACGACGCCCGAGGTGCGGGCGAGGGTGGCCTTGCCCTTCGGGCTGCGGGCCTCGAACAGCTCGACGACGCGGGGCAGACCGCCGGCGATGTCGGACGCCGGCGATGCCGCCGGTGTGGAAGGTCCGCATCGTCAGCTGCGTGCCGGGCTCGCCGATCGACTGGGCGGCGATGACGCCGACCGCCTCGCCGAGCTCGATGGTGCTTGCCGGTGGCCAGCGAGCGGCCGTAGCAGATGGCGCAGACGCCGAAGTCGGCCTGGCACGGTGAGCGGCGAGCGCACCCGGACCCGGTCGACGTCGGGGTCGTCGCGGAGGGCGGCGAGCTCGGCCTCGCCGATCGTCGTGCCGACGTCAGGTCGTGCCGGCCAGTCGACGTGCGGGTTGCCGTCGGACAGCTTGACGTCGTCGGCCAGCGCCCGGCCGAAGAGGCGGGTCTCGAGGTAGGACCGCTTGCCGGCGCTGGTCGGGGACGACGTCCTCGAGCCAGAGGCCGCGGACGGGCTCGCCCTCGCGGTGGCAGTCGTCCTCGCGGATGATGAGCTCCTGGGCGACGTCGACGAGGCGGCGGGTCAGGTAGCCGGAGTCGGCGGTCCGCAGGGCGGTGTCGACGAGGCCCTTGCGGGCGCCGGGCGTGGCGATGAAGTACTCGAGCATCGACAGGCCCTCACGGAAGTTCGACTTGATCGGCCGGGGGATCATGTCGCCGCGGGGGTTGGCCACCAGGCCGCGCATGCCGGCGATCTGGCGGACCTGCATCATGTTCCCGCGGGCACCCGAGCCGACCATCATGTCGATGGGGTTGAACTGCTCGGCCTGGAGGGCCTTCTCCATCGCCGTCCGCACCTCGTCGGTGGCGTTGGTCCAGATCTCGACTTCCTTCTGGCGCCGCTCGCCGTCGGTGATGATGCCCCGGCGGAACTGGCTCTCGACCTTCTCGGCCTCCTTCTCGTAGCGGTCGAGGATGCGCCTTCTTCGTCGGCGGCGTCTTCACGTCGTCGATCGAGATGGTGAGGCCCGACTGGGTCGCGTAGCGGAAGCAGAGGTCCTTGATGGCGTCGAGGCTGTCGGCCACGACGGCCTTCGGGTAGTCGTCGGCCAGGTGGTCGACGATCTCGCCCATGTCCCGCTTCTTGACCGCGCTCGTTGACGAAGCCGAAGTCCGAGCGGCAGCGCCTCGGTTGAAGAGCAGCGCCCGGCCGTGGTCTCGCGGTAGATCGGCTCGTCGGCCGGCTCGGCGGGTCGCGCAGCTCGGCCTCGACCCTCGCGGATCTCGCGCGAGCTGCGATCGGCTGGCGTGCAGGTCGAGGTCGCCGGCCTCGTAGGCCCGCTCGACCTCGTGGCACGGTGGCGGAACGCGCGGCCCTCGCCCTTGGCGCCGTCGACCTGCTCGGTGAGGTAGAAGGCGCCGATGATCATGTCCTGGGTCGGCGTGACCAGCGGGCGGCCGTGGGCCGGCGACAGCATGTTGTTGGCCGACAGCATCAGCACCCGGCTCTCGGCCTGGGCCTCGGCCGACAGCGGCAGGTGCACGGCCATCTGGTCGCCGTCGAAGTCGGCGTTGAAGGCGGTGCAGACCAGCGGGTGGATCTGGATGGCCTTGCCCTCGACCAGCACCGGCTCGAAGGCCTGGATGCCGAGGCGGTGCAGCGTGGGCGCCCGGTTCAGCAGCACCGGGTGCTCCTTGATGACCTCCTCGAGCACGTCCCACACCTGCGGGCGGCGCCGCTCGACCATGCGCTTGGCCGACTTGATGTTCTGGGCCAGCTCGGCGTCGACCAGCTTCTTCATGACGAACGGCTTGAACAGCTCGAGCGCCATCAGCTTGGGCAGGCCGCACTGGTGCAGCTTGAGCGTCGGGCCGACCACGATGACCGAACGGCCCGAGTAGTCGACGCGCTTGCCGAGCAGGTTCTGGCGGAACCGGCCCTGCTTGCCCTTGAGCATGTCGGACAGCGACTTGAGCGGGCGGTTGCCCGGGCCGGTGACCGGCCGGCCGCGGCGGCCGTTGTCGAACAGCGCGTCGACGGCCTCCTGCAGCATGCGCTTCTCGTTGTTGACGATGATCTCGGGGGCGCCGAGGTCGAGCAGCCGCTTGAGCCGGTTGTTGCGGTTGATGACCCGGCGGTACAGGTCGTTGAGGTCGGACGTGGCGAAGCGGCCACCGTCGAGCTGCACCATCGGGCGCAGCTCGGGCGGGATCACCGGCACGACGTCGAGGATCATGGCCCGCGGGTCGTTGACCCGGCGGCCGTGGTCGTCGCGGCGGTTGAAGGCGGTGACGATCTTCAGCCGCTTGATGGCCTTCTGCTTGCGCTGGGCCGACAGCGGGCGCTGGCCCTCCGGCGGGTCGATCGCGTCGCGGAGCTTGACCTCTTCCTCGTCGAGGTCGATGCGGTCGATCAGCGGCTTGATGGCGTCGGCGCCCATGCCGCCCTCGAAGTACTCGCCGTAGCGGTCCTCGAGCTCGCGCCACAGCATCTCGTCCTCGATGATCTTGCGGGCGAACAGGTCGCTGGAACTCGTCGAAGGCGCGCTGCAGCGAGGTCGAGCTCGCTCGTCGTAGCGCTCGCGGATCGACGGCGAGGTCCTTCTCGGCGGCCTGCTGGCGGGCCTTCGATGTCGGAGTCCTTGGCGCCCTCGGTCTCGAGCTCGGCGATCTCGTTCTCGAGCTCCTCGATGCGGCGGGCGAGCTCGAGCTCGCGCTCCTTGCTCGATCGCGTCGCGCTCGGCGAGAGCTCGGCCTCGAGGTTGGGCAGGTCCTCGTGGCGCTTCTCGTCGTCGACCCAGGTGACGAGGTTGGCGGCGAAGTAGATGACCTTCTCGAGCTGCTTGGCCTTCAGCTCCTCACGGACCTCGGTGCCCATGAGCAGGTAGGCCAGCCACGACCGGGTGCCGCGGAGGTACCAGATGTGCACGACGGGCGCGGCCAGCTCGATGTGGCCCATGCGCTCGCGCCGGACCTTCGAGCGGGTGACCTCGACGCCGCAGCGCTCGCAGATGATGCCCTTGAAGCGGACGCGCTTGTACTTGCCGCAGTAGCACTCCCAGTCCTTGGTCGGACCGAAGATCTTCTCGCAGAAGAGGCCGTCCTTCTCGGGCTTGAGCGTGCGGTAGTTGATGGTCTCCGGCTTCTTGACCTCGCCGTTCGACCACGTGCGGATGGAGTCCGCGGTGGCCAGACCGATGCGGAGCTGGTCGAAGTTGTTGACGTCGAGCATTGGTGTGCTCCGTTCGCTGCCTCGGTGCAGCGGGTCGTGGTGCTGTCGTCGTCGTCTGTTCGGAGTGAGGGAGGTCACGGCTAGAAGCTCGTGCGCTGGCGGCGACGCTCGTCTTCCTCGTCGGAGCCGCGCTCGGGCCGGGTGAGGTCGATGCCGAGCTCCTCGGCGGTGCGGAAGACGTCCTCGTCGAGCTCGCGCATCTCGATCTCCTCGCCCGTCGTGCGCGAGCACCTCGACGTTGAGGCACAGGGCCTGCATCTCCTTGATGAGCACCTTGAAGCTCTCGGGGATGCCGGGCTCGGGGATGTTCTCGCCCTTGACGATGGCCTCGTAGACCTTCACGCGGCCGAGCACGTCGTCGGACTTGATGGTGAGCAGCTCCTGCAGGCAGTAGGCGGCGCCGTAGGCCTCGAGGGCCCACACCTCCATCTCGCCGAAGCGCTGGCCGCCGAACTGCGCCTTCCCGCCGAGCGGCTGCTGGGTGATCATCGAGTACGGGCCGGTCGACCGGGCGTGGATCTTGTCGTCGACGAGGTGGGCCAGCTTCAGGATGTAGACGTAGCCGACCGTGATCGGGTTGTCGTACGGCTCGCCGGTGCGGCCGTTGTAGAGCGTGGTCTTGCCGTCGGGCTGGATGAGCCGGTCGGCCGTCGACGCGACTCGGGGCTGCAGGTTCTCGAAGATCTGCTGGATCGTCGGGTGCTTCCCGGCGTCGTCCTCCTCGTCCCAGTGGGCGCCGTCGAACACCGGCGTGGCGATGAGCGTGGACGGCGTCGGTGGTCGGGCGGGTCTTGGTCTCGGTGCCGCGGATGGGCTCGTCGCCCGACCTTCTTGCCGTCGACCTCCCAGCCCCAGCGGGCGGCGTAGCCGAGGTGGGCCTCGAGCACCTGGCCCACGTTCATGCGGGACGGGACGCCGAGCGGGTTGAGGATGATGTCGACGGGCGTGCCGTCGGCCAGGAAGCGGCATGTCCTCGACCGGGAGGATCTTGGAGATGACGCCCTTGTTGCCGTGGCGGCCGGCGAGCTTGTCGCCGACGCTGATCTTGCGCTTCTGGGCGACGTAGACCCGCACCAGCTGGTTGACGCCCGGCGGCAGCTCGTGGCCGTCGTCGCGGCTGAACACCTTGACGTCGATGACCTTGCCGGACTCGCCGTGGGGCACCTTGAGCGAGGTGTCGCGGACCTCGCGGGCCTTCTCGCCGAAGATGGCGCGCAGCAGGCGCTCCTCGGGCGTGAGCTCGGTCTCGCCCTTGGGCGTGACCTTGCCGACCAGCACGTCGCCGGCGTCGACCTCGGCGCCGATGCGGATGATGCCGCGCTCGTCGAGGTCCGTCGAGGATCTCCTCGGAGAGGTTCGGGATGTCCCGGGTGATCTCCTCGGGGCCGAGCTTGGTGTCGCGGGCGTCGATCTCGTGCTCGTGGATGTGGATCGACGTGAGCACGTCGTCGTGCACCAGGCGCTCGGACAGGATGATGGCGTCCTCGAAGTTGTAGCCCTCCCACGGCATGAAGGCGACGAGCAGGTTCTTGCCGAGGGCCAGCTCGCCGTTGTCGGTCGAGGGGCCGTCGGCGAGGATGTCGCCCTTCTTGACCTTGCTCGCCCTCGGCGACCACGCGGCTTCTGGTTGATGCAGGTGTCCTGGTTCGACCGCTCGAACTTGAGCAGCCGGTAGACCTGCTTGCCGAGCTTGCGGTACTCGACCGTGATGAGGTCGCCGTCGACCTCGGTGACCACGCCGTCGTCGAGGGCGAGGATCATGTCGGCGGCGTCGCGGGCGGCGCGGGCCTCGATGCCGGTGCCGATGTAGGGCGCCTCGGCCCGCACCAGCGGCACGGCCTGCTTCTGCATGTTGGCGCCCATGAGCGCCCGGTTGGCGTCGTCGTGCTCGAGGAACGGGATGAGCGCGGTGCCGACCGAGACGATCTGCTTCGGCGAGACGTCCATCAGCTGGACCTCGGCCGGCGGCACCGAGGAGATCTCGGTGGTGGCGCCGAAGAAGCACGTCGCGCTCGAGCTGGAGCTCGCAGGTCCTCGAGGGTGGCGGCCTGCGGCGAGCGGCGCACGAGCACGCGCTCGTCGCGGAAGCCGCATCTTGCCGTCGAGCGGCGCGTTGGCCTGGGCGACGACGTACTCCTCCTCCTCGTCGGCGGCGAGGTACACGATCTCGTCGGTGACCTTGCCGTTCATGACCTTGCGGTACGGCGACTCGATGAAGCCGAACTCGTTGACCCGGGCGTAGGTGGCCAGCGCGCCGATGAGGCCGATGTTCGGGCCCTCCGGCGTCTCGATCGGGCACATGCGGCCGTAGTGGCAGAAGTGGACGTCGCGGACCTCGAAGCCGGCCCGCTCACGGGACAGGCCGCCCGGGCCGAGCGCCGAGAGGCGACGGCGGTGGGTGAGGCCCGACAGCGGGTTGACCTGGTCCATGAACTGCGACAGCTGGCTGGTGCCGAAGAACTCCTTGATGGCGGCGACGACCGGCCGGATGTTGATCAGCGTCTGCGGCGTGATGGCCTCGACGTCCTGGGTGGTCATGCGCTCGCGCACGACCCGCTCCATGCGGGACAGGCCGATGCGGACCTGGTTCTGGATCAGCTCGCCGACCGAGCGGATGCGGCGGTTGGCGAAGTGGTCCTGGTCGTCGAGGCGGTAGCCCGGCTCGGCGTTGGCCAGGTGCAGCAGGTAGGTGCAGGCGGCGAGGACCTCGCAGCGGCTGAGCACCGGCTGGCCGGGCTCGGGCCGGTCGAGGAGGCCCCGCTCCTCGAGCATGGGGAACATGCTCGGCCAGCTTCTCGACCTCGGGGCCGAGCTTGCGGTTGAGCTTGTAGCGGCCGACCCGGGAGAGGTCGTAGCGGCGGGGCTCGAAGAAGGCGTTGCGGAAGTAGGCGCGGGCCGACTCGACCGACGGCGGCTCGCCCGGGCGGGCCCGCTTGTAGATCTCGACGAGCGCCTCGTCCTGGGTGGGGGCGAGGTCGCGGTCCTTCTCCCACTGGCCCTCGAGGAAGTCGAACTCGCGGACGAAGGCGTCGAGGAAGCCGGGGGCGTTCTCCTCGTCGTAGCCGAGGGCGCGGAGCAGGACGAACAGGCTGAGGCGGCGCTTGCGGGCGACGCGGGTGCCGGCGGTGACGTCCTTGCCGGGCTTCTGCTCGACGTCGAACTCGATCCACTCGCCGCGGTAGGGGTGGATGGTGCCGGTGACGAGCTGGTGCTTGGCCAGGTTGCGGAGGCGGAAGCGCTCGCCCGGCTGGAAGATGACGCCGGGGGAGCGGACGAGCTGCGACACGACGACGCGCTCGGTGCCGTTGATGATGAAGGTGCCCTTGTCGGTCATCATCGGGAAGTCACCCATGAAGACCGTCTGCTCCTTGATCTCGCCGGTGGTGGCGTTCATGAAGCGGGCCCGCACGAAGATCGGCGCGGAGAAGGTCATGTCCTTCTCCTTGCACTCCTCGACCGAGAACTTGGGCGGCGGGCGCAGGTCCTCGTCGTCGGGGTCGAACTCCAGCTCGAGCTGCAGCGTCTCGGTGAAGTCCTTGATGGGCGAGATGTCGCGGAAGGTCTCGGCCAGGCCCTGCTCGAGGAACCACTTGAAGGACTCGCGCTGGATGGCGATGAGATCGGGGAGCTGCGAGGGCCTCCTCGAGGTTCGCGAACGAGTACCGATCCCGGATGCGAGTGGACAACGAATCACTCCTCAAAGGGTTCGGTCGGCATGGGACCGGGTAACGAGGACGCACCGGGGTGCCATGGCCAAGCCGGGGACGAGCCTGCCGTGCGTGGGCGCGCGGAAGCCGCACTCGAGAACTACGAGGCGGGACCACAGACGCACGGCAACGAACCATGCTAGGCCGTCGCAGGCTCCAGCACAACCCGCGAAATGGCAGAGCCAGCCGGACCCGGCAGATGCCGATCCAGGTAGGCCGAATGAGGCTGGTGGGAGGGTAAGCGCACCCGTCCGAGAGGTCAACCCCACTCACGGATCGTGTGGGAATTCCGTCACGCAGCGTGCTGGCCGGCGCTCGGCGCGCGCCGCAGCGGCCGTGCCGGCCCGAGGCGCGGCGGAGCCCGGCCGCTGGACCGCCGTGAGGCGGCGACGACCGGGCTCCGGATCGCAGTGCGTTCAGCGGTGCGGCAGCACCGCCGGGATCACTTGAGCTCGACGGTGGCGCCGGCGCCCTCGAGGGCGGCCTTGGCCTTCTCGGCGTCTTCCTTGGTGACCTTCTCGAGCACGGCCTTGGGGGCGGCTCGACCAGGTCCTTGGCCTCCTTGAGGCCGAGGCTGGTGAGGGAGCGCACCTCCTTGATGACCTTGATCTTCTTGTCGCCGGCGGCGGTGAGGACGACGTCGAACTCGTCCTTCTCCTCCTCGGCGGGGCGCGTCGACCGGACCGGCACCGGGGCCGGCGACGGCGACCGGGGCGGCGGCGGTCACGCCGAACTTCTCCTCGAACTCCTTGAGCAGCTCGCTCAGCTCGAGCACGGTCATGCTCGAGATCGAGTCGAGGATCTCTTCCTTGGTTGCCATTCCTCAGCTCTCTTCCGTGGTGGGCTCGGCCGCGTCGGCCGGAGCATCGGTGGGTGTCGTGTCGGAGTCGGCAGGAGCGGCAGGGGCATCAGCCCGCGCCGCCCTTCTCGATGAGTGCCGACAGGCCGTAGGCGAAGTTGCGCGGCAGGGCCTGGAGCAGCCCGGCGAACTGCTGCATCGGGGCAGCGAGCCCACCGGCCAGCTTGGCCAGCAGCACCTCGCGGGGCGCGACGTCGGCCAGGGCCTTGGCGTCGTCGGCGCGACAGCGACCTGTCGTCCAGGACGCCGCCCTTGACGACGAGCGCCGGGTTCGTCCTGGCGAAGTCGCGCAGGGCCTTGGCCACCGCACGGCGTCGCCGGGCGCACCGTCGGGGCGCTCGCCCACGAAGGCGATGGCCGTCGGGCCGGTGAGCAGCTCCTCGATCTCGAGGCCCAGCGTCGCGGGCCGCGAAGCGCACGAGGGTGTTCTTGTAGACCTTGTACTCGCCGCCCGCCTCGCGCAGGGCGCGGCGCAGCTCGCCCAGCGCGGACACGTCGAGCCCGCGGTACTCGGTCAGCAGGGCTGCGCTCGAGCTGGTGAAGCGCTCGCGCACCTCGTCGACCACGGCGACCTTCTCCGGTCTCGGATTCTCCATCGACACCTCCTCTCATGTGCTCGGACGCTCGCATCAGCGAACGCACCGCGCACACGGCGCCGGACGACCGGCGAGGTGTTCGGAGAGTCCGCCTGCTCAGGCGGGCACGCTGGCCCATTGTCAGGCCCGCGACGGGGCACCGGAGGTCTTCGGCGAGCGAAGTTGGTTGTTGCTAGCGGGTGGGAAGCCTATCGGCTCCCCCGGGCCGGCCCCCTGGTCAGGCGGCCGGCTCGTCGACGCCCGGCCGGAGCCGGGTGGGGTCGATCTTGATGCCGGGGCCCATCGTCGATGCTGACGGTGACCCGGCGGACGTAGCGGCCCTTGGCCGACGCCGGCTTGGCCCGGTTGAGCTCGTCGACGACGGCCCGGAAGTTGTCGAGCAGCGCGGCCGGCTCGAACGACGCCTTGCCGATCGGGACGTGCACGTTGCCGTAGCGGTCGGTGCGGTACTCGACCTTGCCGCCCTTGAACTCGCTCGACCGCCTTGGCCACGTCGGGGGTGACCGTGCCGGTCTTGGGGTTCGGCATGAGGCCGCGGGGGCCGAGCACCCGGCCGAGGCGGCCGACGACCGGCATCAGGTCGGGCGTGGCGATGGCGACGTCGAAGTCGAGCATGCCGCCCTCGATCTCGGCGGCGAGGTCGTCGGCGCCCACGATGTCGGCGCCCGCCTCGCGGGCCGCGGCGGCGGCGTCGCCCTGGGCGAACACGGCGACCCGGACGTCCTTGCCGGTGCCCGACGGCAGCGCGACCGTGCCGCGGACGATCTGGTCGGCCTTGCGGGGGTCGACGCCGAGCCGCACGACGAGCTCGACGGTCTCGTCGAAGTTGGCCTTGGCCAGCGAGCCGACGATGTCGACCGCCTCGGCGGGGGTGTGGAGGTGCTCGCGGTCGAAGCGCTTGAGAGCGTCGCGGTACTTCTTGCCTTGCGCCATGGTGGCTCCCTCGGGTGGTTGGACGGCGGCCGGGCGAGGTCGTCCCGGTCCTGCCTGGTGGCCGAGCGGCTGGTGCCGCCCGGAGAACGTATGAGTCAGCCGACCTCGAGGCCCATCGACCGGGCGGTGCCGGCCACCTGGGCCTTGGCCGCCTCGAGGTCGTAGGCGTTGAGGTCGGGCATCTTGATCTTGGCGATCTCTTCGACCTGGGCGTCGGTGACCTTGCCCACGGTCTCCTTGCCGGGGTTGGTCGCAGCCTTGTCGAGGCCGGCGGCCTCGCGCAGCAGCACCGGCGTCGGCGGCGTCTTGAGGACGAACGTGAACGAGCGGTCCTCGAAGACCGTGATCTCGACCGGCACGATCGTGCCCCGCTGGGCCTCGGTGGCGGCGTTGTAGGCCTTGCAGAAGTCCATGATGGCGACGCCGTGGGGGCCGAGCGCGGTGCCGACCGGGGGCGCAGGCGTGGCCTGGCCGGCGGGGATCTGGATCTTGACGACGGCCAGCACCTTCTTCTTGGCCATGGGGGTTTCCTCTCGAAAGAACGGGGAGGCGGACGCCTCGAGGCGTCGAACGCGACGGACAAGTCTGCCGTGCGGCGCACGCAGCGTGCCAGTCGGTCACCGGCCGGGCGGCCGGCGCCGGGGATCTAGAGCTTGGCGACCTTGCTGAACTCGAGCTCGACCGGGGTCTCGCGGCCGAAGATGTTGACCAGCACCTTGAGCTTGAGCTGGTCCTCGTTGATCTCGATGACCTCGCCGGAGAAGTCGGCGAACGGGCCTTCCTTGACCCGCACGGTCTCGCCCAGCTCGTACTCGAGCCGGGGCTTGGCCCGCGAGGCGATCTGCTCCTCGGTGCCACCCTTGGGCATGAGGAAGGTCTCGACGTCGCGGCGCGGCAGCGGCGAGGGCTTGGCGCCCTGGCCGACGAAGCCGGTGACCCCGGGCGTGTTGCGGATCACGAACCAGGCGGTGTCGTCGAGCTCGGCCCGCACCAGCAGGTAGCCCGGGAACATCTTGCGCTGGTTGACGACCTGCTTGCCGTTCTTGAAGTCGACGTACGTCCTCCATCGGGATGACGACCTCGTAGATGGCCTCTTCGGCGTTCATCGAGTGGATGCGGGCCTCGAGGTTCTGCTTGACCTTCTTCTCGTAGCCCGACTGCGTGTGCACGACGAACCAGCGGCCCGGCCGCGTGTAGGGGTTGTCGATGACGACGGACTCGGCGAGGAGCTCGTCTTCCGTCGTCACGCTGCCCGCCTCGATGTCGGCGCCGGTGGCCGCGTCGGGAGCGCCGTCGTCGTCGACGGCCGTGGGCTCGCCGCCCGCGGCGTCGGCCTCGCCCGCCGCCTCTGCGGGGGCGACGTCGGTCGCGTGGACCTCGCCGTCGGCCGTCAGGACGTCGTCGTCGGTCGCGGTCACGATCTCGTCGGGCTCGGCGGGAGCCTCGTCGGGGGTGGGGGTCGTGTCTGTGATGTCGGTGGTCTCGATGTCGCTCATCGTTCGAACAGCTTGAAGACGGCCTCGCCGAAGGCGAAGTCGAGGGTAGCGATGTACGTCGTCAACACGACCACGGTGATGAGCACGATGATCGAGTAGTTGATGACCTCGGGCCGGGTGGGCCAGGCGACCTTGCGCAGCTCGCCCCGCACCTCGCGGAGGAACTGGATGGGGCCGGTGCGCTCGTCCTTGGCGGCGGGCCGCGGGGCCTGGGGCGCAGTGCGCTTCCGGGCCGCGGGGGCGCCGTCGGCACCGAGCTGGCCCTGCTTCTGGAGCATGCGCTTCTGCTGTCGGTTCATCGCCATGGCGAGACCCTCGAATGGGTGGGATCGGAGACGGGGCGCAGGGCAGGAGGGACTCGAACCCCCAACCTGCGGTTTTGGAGACCGCTGCTCTGCCAGTTGAGCTACTGCCCTTGGGGGTAACTGCGACAGCCTATCCCTAAGCTGGCGCGGCAGGAAAAGGCGCAGCCGGCGTCAGGAGGGTCGTGACGCCGGCGCCCGGCCACCTGGAGAGCGGCCGCACCAACCTTACGTCACCGTCTGGCGGAACCGAGACCCGCGGTCTGCGAAGGGCGTCACGGCATGTCGAGGCCGGCGGCGCTGACGTCGCCCTCGACGACCGAGCGGGCCACGTCGGCGAGGCGCTCGTTCTTGTTCCGGGCGTGGTTGCGCAGGATCGAGAAGGCGTTCTCGAGATCGATCCCCTGCCGCTCGGCCAGCATCCCCTTCGCCTGCTCGATGACGATCCGGCTGTTCAGCGCCTCGTTGAGCTGGTCGTTGAGGAGCTGAGCCTCGTGCGCGGCGCGATGCTGCAGCAGGGCGATCGTGGCGACGTCGGCGAGGGCCTGGGCAGCCTCGACGTCCGCGCCCGACATGGCGCCGGCCTCGACGTGGAACAGGTTGAGCGCGCCGAGCACCGTGCCGCGCAGCCTCATCGGCAGGGCATGCACCATGCGGAAGCCCGCGTCCGAGGCCTGGCCGGCGAACCGGGGCCAGCGCTCGCTCGCCCTCTCGAGGTCGTGGTTCACGATCGCCTGCCCCGTGCGGTAGCAGTCGAGGCACGGACCCTCCTGGGCCTGCAGCTCGAACAGCTCGAGCAGGCGCATGGCGTCGCTGGACGACGCCATGACGCGCAGCTCGCCGTCGACGGACGTCAGCATCAGCCCGGCGGCATCCACGTCGAGCACCTCGACCGACCGGTCGGTCAGCAGCGTCAGCAGCTCCACCACGTCGAAGTCCGCGACCAGCGTGTCGGCCAGCTCGACGAGCGCCCGCACGAGCATCTCTTGTCTTGGCATCGGATCTCCGTCAGGTCTCGCGGGGGCCCGCCCAGGGTCGACGACGGCCGCACGACCAGCGTCCACGATGGTACGACGGTCGGGCGTCATTGTCCTTCGTTCGATCCTTCTGAGGCCGGGCCGAAGCGCACCGTCCCGGCGAGCACGTCCCGTGCGAGGTCGTCGAGCGCCCGGCCGTTCCCGAAGGCCGACGCCCTGAGCCGGACGAGGGCCTCGCCGACTCCCACCCCGAGCTGGACCGCGACCATGCCCGTCGCCTGGTGGACGACCGGGTGGAGGTCGGCTCCGTCCGCCACCGCGGCCGCCAGCAGGCCAGCCGGCGCCGACGCCTGCAGCATGAGGACGGCCTCGGTGACGACGTCCGCCATCACGAGCGCGTCGGCGTGTTGATCGTCCGTCAGCCGTCCGGGTCGGTCGCGGTAGAGGTCCAGCGCCCCGACCCGGACCGCGCCCAGCCGCAGCGGGAAGGCGAACACCGCTCGGCCCCCGGCGTCGAGGACCAGCGGTCCGAACGCAGGCCACCGCGGCTCGGGCGCGGCGAGCAGGTCGGGCTCGAGCACGGGGCGCTGGTCGCGGTGCGCGTCGATGCAGGGCCCCTCCCCGAGGGCGAACTGCAGGTCCTCGATCGTCCGGCTCACCGGATCCGAGGCACCGAGCGAGCCCTGGTTGGCCTCGCCCATCATGACGGTGATGCCGGCGCCGCTCAGACCGGTGACCGCGGCAGACACCTCGCAGAGCTCCCGCGTGCCCACGACCTGCCCCTCGGGTGCGACGAGGTGGCGCAGGATCCGCAGCCGCCGTTCACCGGCCAAGGTTCAGCGGCCCCGGCGCCGAGACGACAGGACGGCGCGGACGCCGAGGCGCTCGCTCGCGGCCATCTGCGCCTCCTGGCACCAATCTCGAACGACGCCGCCTCCGGAGCCGGATGGCGAACCCGGGGCGGTGGCCGACGTCGCGCAGCGGTCGTCTGCCGTGCGTGGCTCACGGTACACCTGGCAGATCGTCGAGCAGGTGCGAACGGGGGGTGGTACGTTCCTGCCCACGCATCGCGCCGACGGCGCATGCCCAGGTGTTGCTCCGGACCCCGGTGACCCCGCCCGTCAAGTACGGAGAGGGAAGCCATGTCGAGCTTCACCGCCACGAGGCCGCGGGATCGCTGGTCCCTGCTCGCGCTCGTTGCCGGCCGGCACGACACGGCTCGTCCTGGCGGGTCACCGCGCGCGGCGAGCGGACGCGCGCCGGTCAGCAGCGGGCGACCGGGGACGTCGGTAGGGCACCGGGGGCCCTATCGACGTCGCGGTGGCCGCCGTGCTCCCCTGCGGCGGCCCACCCGGTCATGCGTCGCTCGGTGAGATCTCTTCCCCGGCCCGCCAGGCGGCGTTGGCCTCGGCGAACTGCCGGCGGGCGACGTCGATGTCGTAGGGGCGCTCCTCGACCGGCCCGGGGCCCCACTGGCTGCGGGGCTCGTTGACGAAGTCGCCGGCGTACACGTGGATCGCCGCGGTGAGCTGGGCCAGCGGGTTGGACACCGCATGGATGGTGTCGTCGCCGAGCAGCACCACGTCGCCCACGGCCAGCTCTCGCCCGCCCGAGCCGGTGAGCCCGCGCCCGTCGGGCCCGGCGCGCCGGAAGAACTCGTTGTCCTCCTGGCCGGCGTAGATCCCGATGGCGGCCCACATCTGGTGATCGTGCGGGAAGATCCGCATGCCGGGCGCCCACACCACGTGCAGGACCGTCAGGTCGGATGCGTGGTGGAGCAGGGTGAAGCCGCCCTCGGTGGGCGCCAGTGCCTCGCCCACCGCCGCCGGCTCGGACACCGCCCGCTCGAGCGCCTCGCGCACCGCTCGTCGCGGGTCGGTCTCGTGCACCGCCTCCCGACAGTCGCCGATGAACTCGTCGATGTCGAACATGGGCCCATCCTCGCGCCGGCGCCCTCCACGGGGGCTTGGAGAAACCTTGGTGGACGCGCGCCGGCGGTCCCCGGCCCTCCCGGGTCAGCCCGCCAGGCGCGTGCGGCGTGTGCGGGTGGCGAAGACGAGCGCACCCGCCGCGCCGGCGGCCGTCGCCGCGGCCAGTCCGCCCAGGTAGGCGATGCGCCGGCCGTTGAGCACCGAGCGCACGGCCTGGCGCTCGCCGGCCTCCTCGATGGTGGCGAGGATGTCGGCCAGCAGGCCGGGCGCCGGCTCGAGCACGTCGGTCCGCAGCGTGCGCATGGTGCGCAGCAGCTTGCGGTACTGCACCACCTCCGCCTGACAACGCAGGCACCGCTCGACGTGGCGCCGCTCGGCCCGGGTCATGCTGCCGTCGCCGCCTGCGGTGGCGGCGAGGGCGCTGCTCAGGTCCTCACACTGCACGGTGACCACCTCCAGTGGTCTGCTCTACGAGGGTCAGCGGAGACGGCCTCGCCGTCGGCTCGGCCTCAGACGGCACGAGACTCGCCCTCTCGGCGGGGGAAGAGCTGGTCGCGCAGCTTGTTGCGCGCCCGGTGCAGCCGCACCTTGGCGGCCGACTCGGAGATGCCCAGCTCCGCGGCGATGGTCTCGTGCGGCAGGTCGTAGACGTCGCGGAGCACGACGACCGACCGCAGCTTCGGCGGCAGCGAGTCGAGCGCGGCGCGCAGGCGGCCCCGCAGGTCGTCGGCGTCGGCCCGCAGCTCGGGATCGTGGTCGGGATGGACGTCGGCCCCGCCGGTCGACTCGTCGAGCTCGTCGTGCCGGTGACGGTTGCGCCGGCCGAGGTGGGTCGCGGCGCAGTTGGCCGTGATGCGGTACAGCCACGTCGAGAACTGCGCGTCACCGCGGAAGCGCTCGAGCCCCCGATAGGCCCGGAGGTACGCCTCTTGCACCACGTCTCTGGCATCTTCCTCGTTACCCGTCAGGCGATGGGCGAGCGTGTACGTCTCGACATACGTCAAGCGCACGAGCTCGTCGAAGGCTGCTCGGTCGCCGTCCTTGGCGGCTGCGACCAAGGCCGACATGTCACGTGTCCGTTCACGTGGCATCGCTGGATTCGACTCCCCCCGTGCCGGAAGCGTTACGCCGTGTTACACGACGGTTTCGTGACGATCGGGAAACGCCGACAACCCCGCCCGTGGGCGGGGTCGTCGTGTGACGCGTGCTGTCGGGCGGGCGCCGGGGCTGCGGACGCAGCGCGACCGGCACCCGGGGTGTCAGCGGGTCTCCTTGTGGACCGTGTGCTGGCGCTCCCAACGGCAGTACTTCTTCATCTCGATGCGCTCGCGATCGTTCACCTTGTTCTTGGTGGTGATGTAGTTGCGGCGCTTGCACGAGGTGCACTCGAGGGTGACTGCCACCCTCTTCTCACCGGCCTTGGCCATGACTTGCTCTCCTACTTGAGGATCTTGGTGACGCGTCCGGAGCCGACGGTGCGGCCACCTTCGCGGATGGCGAACAACAACCCCTCGTCCATGGCGATCGGCGCGATCAACTCCACGGTCATCTCGGTGTTGTCACCCGGCATGCACATCTCCACCCCGTCCGGCAACTGGATCGTCCCGGTCACATCGGTGGTCCGGAAGTAGAACTGGGGCCGGTAGTTCGTGAAGAACGGCTTGTGCCGGCCCCCCTCTTCCTTGGTCAACACATACACCTGGGCCTCGAAGTTCGTGTGCGGCGTGATGCTCCCCGGCTTGGCCAGGACCTGCCCACGCGACACCTCTTCCTTCTTCGTCCCCCGCAACAACACACCCACGTTGTCGCCCGCCTGGCCCTCATCGAGAAGCTTGCGGAACATCTCCACCCCGGTACAGGTGGTCTTCGCCGTCGGGCGGATCCCCACGATCTCGATCTCATCCGAGACGTGCACCACACCCTGCTCGATCTTCCCGGTCACCACCGTCCCCCGACCCGTGATCGAGAACACATCCTCGATCGGCATCAAGAACGGCTTGTCCAGATCACGCGCCGGTTCCGGCACGTACTCATCCACCGCGTCCATCAACTCGACGATCTTCGGGGTCCACTCCGGATCACCCTCCAACGCCTTCAACGCCGACACCCGCACCACCGGGATGTCATCACCCGGGAACCCGTACTCCGACAGAAGCTCCCGCACCTCCATCTCCACCAACTCGAGCAGCTCCTCGTCATCGACCATGTCGACCTTGTTCAACGCCACCACGATCGACGGCACACCCACCTGCCGAGCCAACAACACATGCTCACGCGTCTGCGGCATCGGACCATCCGTGGCCGCCACCACCAGAATCGCCCCATCCACCTGCGCCGCACCCGTGATCATGTTCTTGATGTAATCCGCATGACCCGGCATATCCACATGCGCGTAATGACGCTTCGGCGTCTCATACTCCACATGCGAGATATTGATCGTGATCCCCCGCTGCTTCTCCTCCGGCGCCTTATCGATCTGATCGAACGCCATCACCTCCACATTCGGGTTCTGCTCCGCCAACACCTTCGTGATCGCCGCCGTCAACGTCGTCTTCCCATGGTCGATATGACCCATGGTCCCGATGTTCAGATGCGGCTTGCTCCGCTCGAACTTTGCCTTGGACATCGTGCGGATCTCCTGGTCTCGCAGCAGTGTTGAAACTTCGATGAGTAGCGGCGGCCGGACTCGAACCGGCGACAACTCGATTATGAGCCGAGTGCTCTAACCAACTGAGCTACGCCGCCCTGGATGGAACGCCGCCCTCCGGGAGGTGGCCGACGCGTGGAAAGGCGCGGCATGCGCCGCGACCGTTTTTCTGCGAGCCCCCTGTCGGAATCGAACCGACGACACCAGCCTTACCATGGCTGTGCTCTGCCGACTGAGCTAAGGGGGCGGGCCCGGAGGCCCGGGCGGACCCGGGAGCCGGGGTGTCCTGGTGACCCAGGGCGGTACAGGGTATCGCCGAGTCCGACCTGCCAGCCAACCCGGATGCCGGTCACCCACCGCGTGCGCCGCGACCGACCTCTCCCCGTTCTGCTGCCGCCACAGAGCGTGACCATGTCGCCTGTTCGCGACATATTCGTAAAGAAATCGCTCAAGTCCCTGCTCGGAGGCGCCGATAGTCCCGACGTGCTGGTGGAACGCCTGATTGTCGAGGGCGACGGCGAAGCCGCGTCCGTAGATTTTCATCCGCGACTGACCGTGCTGGGTGGCATGCCTGGAGATGCACGTGGGGCTATCGGTGCCCTGCTCTCCGGCGCCCTCCATGGCACTGTCCGTGGTGTGCATCTGGAGGTGGTGGACGACTCCGGCCGACGCCTCGTGGTGCTGCGGCCCGCGTCGGGCCCGCACCGGGTCATCGACGTCGTCACGTCGACCGACGTCACCGCCCAGCACCGTGGCTTCGATGGCCGCGTCGACCTCCTGAGCGGCCAGTACGGCCGCTCGACCATCACCCGCATCACGGCTGCCGACCTGCGCAACCGCACGCCGCGCAACGACGCCGTGCGGGCCCTGTCGGCCGCCGACCAGGTGCCCCTGTGGAGCGCGGCCGACGACCTCGTCCGGGGCAAGAGCCGCGGCGACGCCGCCGCCACCTGGCGGGCCCTGGCCGGCGACACCGACGTCCACTGGGCGATCGACCACCGCACCGAGATCCAGGCCGCGGCCCGTCTGCGCCAGCACATCGCCGCACTGCGGTCGCTGTCCTCGAGCGCTCCCGACCTCTCCGACGACGACGCCGTGGCCCTCGCCCAGGCGATCGTGTCGCAGCTCACCGCCGCCACCAACGCCGCCGGGACCCGCCCGCCGGTCGTGCTCGACGAGACGTTCGACCAGCTCGAGCCGGCCGTCGTGCCGCTGCTGCTCGAGCTGCTGCCGGGCCTGGTGGGCGACCTGCAGGTCATCCTGCTCACCGAGGACGAGGCCATCGCCAGCTGGGCCCGCCTCGAGGCGCTCGCCGGCGAGCTCGCCCTGGTCGAGCCCGCCCTCGCCGCCGACTGACCCCTCGCCGGCCAGATTCCGCGCCGCTGCGCTCGCCTGCGGACGTCCCTCCTCCTCGAATCAGGTCACTCGTCCTTCGTCGTCGCTCCTTGCCAGCGACGAATCTGACTCGGCGAGCTTCGTTCCCCCTGAGCCTCCGCCCCCGGTCCCCCGGGGGCGGTTGCGCGTGCACGCGCGTGAGGTCGCGGGTGCTGGGCCGTCACATCCTCACCGCGGTCGGGGCGACGCGAGGGCGTGTGGGGTCAGCGGCGGCGGAGGACCGCCGGGAAGACCGGGCCCGCGCCCGCCTCGCGGAGGCGGGCGCCGACGACGGTCATCGTCCAGCCCGACGCCCACTCGTCGTCGAGCAGGAGCACCGGGCCGCGTGGCCACCCGCCGTCGGGTGCCGACACCGAGAACGCATCCCAGACGTTGCCGATCTGGTGGGCCGAGTTGCCCATGCCGGCCTGTGGCGGCCGGTCGGGCTCGACGCGTCGCACGACGTCGGCGACCGGCAGCTTCCCCAGCGACCCGATCTCGCCGGCGAGGGCAGGCACGACATCGGGCCGCGACCTCGACGGCACCCACGTGACCCACGTGGGCCGCGACTCCCAAGGCCAGCGCTTCAGCATGGCGGTCACGCCCCGCACCAGCTCCTCGTCGACGGGATGGTCGTCGTCGAGCACCTCGGCGACGAGGCCTGACCAGCCGCCGTCGCCGTCGCTGGCCAGCGCCCGGCCCTCGGCCAGCCGCAGGTCGAGCGGGATGTTGCCCTTGGCCACGGAGACGCCGCGCGGCCACTGCTTGCGCGGCAGAAGCGGGTGCTCCTGCGCCCGGAGGTGGTCGCGGGCTGCGGTCACGTCGGCGGGGACGGGGAGGGCCGGCCGGCCGGTGCAGCGGTCGCACCGCCCGCAGTCGCCGTCGACGAACGGGTCGTCGAGCTGGGTGCGCAGGAACCGCATGCGGCAGCCCGGGCCGGCGACGTAGTCGAGCATCGCCTGCTGCTCGGTCCGCCGGGTGGCCGCCACCCGGGCGTAGCGCTCGGTGTCGTAGACCCACGGCCGGCCCGTCGCCTGCCAGCCCCCGCGCACGCGCTCGACCGCGCCGTCGACGTCGAGCACCTTGAGCAGGGCTTCCAGGCGGCTGCGGCCGAGGTTCACCCGGTGTTCGAGCGCCGCCGTGGACACGGTCCCCCCGTCGGCCGCCAGCTCGTCGAGCACCCGCCGCACCTGCCCCTCGGGCGGGAACGCGGTCGAGTCGAACCACGACCAGATCGCCTGGTCCTCGACCCCCGGGAGCAGGACGACCTCTGCCCGGTCGACGGCCCGACCGGCGCGGCCGACCTGCTGGTAGTAGGCGATCGGCGACGGCGGCGCGCCGAGGTGGACCACGAACCCGACGTCGCCCTTGTCGAAGCCCATGCCGAGCGCGGACGTGGCCACGACGGCCCGCAGCTCGTTGGCCCGCAGCGCGTGCTCGATGCGCTCGCGCTCGGCGGCGTCGGTGGCGCCCGAGTAGGCGGCCACCGTCGATGGCCCGCGCCGCGCAACCACTCGGCCACCGTCTCGGTCTGCGCCGACGGTCAGCGTGTAGACGATGCCCGAGCCGGGCAGGTCGCCCAGGTGGGCGGCCAGCCAGGCGAGGCGCTCGGCCGGGTCGAGCTCGAGCACCGAGAGGTGCAGCGACGTGCGGTCGAGGTCGCCACGCTGGACGACGGGATCGGTCCCCAGCTGATCGGCCACGTCGGCGACGACGCGGTCGTTGGCCGTCGCCGTGCACGCCAGCACGGGGACGTCGCCGAGCCCCGCCAGCACGTCGCGGATGCGGCGGTAGTCGGGCCGGAAGTCGTGGCCCCAGTCGGAGATGCAGTGCGCCTCGTCGACGACGAGCAGGCCCACCTCGGCCGTGAGCCGGGGCAGCACCTCGTCGCGGAAGCCCGGCGAGTTGAGCCGCTCGGGCGACACCACGAGCAGGTCGACCTGGCCGGCCGCGATGCGGTCGTCGATCTCGTCCCAGTCGTCGGTGTTGGCCGAGTTCACCGTCTCGGCCGCGATCCCGGCCCGCCGGGCGGCCGCGATCTGGTCGCGCATGAGGGCCAGCAGCGGAGAGACGACCAGGGTCGGTCCGGCGCCGTGCTCGCGCAGCAGCGCGGTGGCGATGAAGTAGACGGCCGACTTCCCCCACCCGGTGCGCTGGACGACGAGCGCCCGTCGGCGGTCGACGACCAGGGCCTCGATGGCGGCGAGCTGGTCGGGGCGGATCACCGCGTCGGGCCCGGCCAGGGCGCGGATCAGCTCGCCCGCCCGGTCGGCCAGCACGCGCCGATCCACGCCGGGGGCGGGCGCGGCGGTGCTCGGAACCGGGGCGGGGGCATCCATCGGCCCTTTGTATCGTCTCCGCATGCCCCCCACGGTCACCCTGCGGCTGGCGCGGATCGACGACGCCGAAGCAGTCCGCCAGATCTACAACGCCGAGGTGCAGACCTCGACGGTGACCTTCGACATCGTGCCCCGCTCGCTCGACGAGCAGCGCCGCTACCTGAGCGACCGCAGCGGCGCCCACGCCGTGATCGTGGCCGAGGACGGCGACCTCGTCGTGGGCTACGGCGCGCTGTCGCCGTGGCGGTCGAAGCCGGCGTACGCCACCAGCGTCGAGGACTCGGTGTACGTCCATCGGGACCACCAGGGCCGGGGCATCGGGCGCACGCTGCTCGACGAGATGCTGCGGGTCGGCACCGCGCACGGCTTCCACGCCGTGTTCGCCCGGATCGTCGGCGGGCACGAGGCGTCGATCCGCCTGCACGAGGCGGCAGGGTTCGAGATCGTGGGGACCGAGCGCGAGGTGGGCCGCAAGTTCGGCCGCTGGCTCGACGTCGTCCTCATGGAGCGCCTCCTCGGGCCCGAGCAGCCGCCTGCCGACTGATCGACGCGACGTCTGCGCGCGTTTCTCGCCGCGGCTGTCGATCTCGCCCGTCTCGCTTGTCGTCCTGGTGGAGACACCCCCGACGATGGAGGCAGCGACATGACCGAGACGACCGGTGGAGGCACCCGGCGGACCGAGGGGCGACGGGTGATCGTCGCGGAGTTCGTCACGCTCGACGGCTACATGGTCGGGCCCGACGAGGACGTGAGCTGGGTGGCGGTGGGCTTCGACCCGCAGATGCAGGAGGATCTGGCCGTGGACATGAGCGGCACGTTCGACCTGTTCGTCTTCGGCCGCGTGACCTACGAGATCTTCGCCGACTACTGGCCGACCGCGGTGCCGTACGACGACGGCGACGCCCTGCAGCCGGCCGAGGGCAAGGAGGACGCGCGGATCATCCGGGCGCTCAACGACCGACCCAAGCTCGTGTTCTCGACGACGATGGGCGAGGCCGGATGGGCAGGCACCCGGGTCGTCGCCGGTGACCTCGAGGACGAGGTCCGCCGCCTGAAGAAGGAGCCGGGCCGGGCCATCTGCATCCAGGGCAGCGCCAGCGTCGTCCACGCGCTGGCCCGGGCCGACCTCGTCGACGAGTACCACCTCTACCAGCACCCCGTCCTGCTCGGGAACGGCAAGCCGCTGTTCCCGGCCGGCCACGACCGCCAGGACCTCGAGCTGACCGGGCTCACCCGGTACGACAACGGGGTCATCGCCACCACCTACGAGCGCACGCACGGAGGCGCACGATGAGCACGACACCCAACGACACCATGACCCGGTACGTGGTGCTGATCTACGAGCAGCAGACGCCCGACTGGCCCGCCGACCTGCCCCCCGAGGTCATGGAGGCCAACGAGCAGCTCGACGGCCGGATCGTGGCGGCGGGCGGCCGGACGACCGTCGGGCTGGCGCTCGAGTCGAGCGCCACCGCCACCTCGATCCGGGGCGACGTCGTCACCGACGGACCCTTCATCGAGACCAAGGAGGCCCTCGCCGGCCTGTTCATCCTCGAGGCCCGCGACCTCGACCACGCCATCGCCCTGGCCCGCATGACGCCGGTGGCGAACGGCGGGGTCGAGGTCCGCCCGCTGCTCGACTTCCAGATCGTGGAGACCAGCTGACCCCGGTCGAGCAGGCCGTCGCCGACGCCCACCGTGGCGAGTGGGCCTACGTGCTCGCCGCCACGGTGCGCGTCACCCGCGACATCGACACCGCCGAGGAGGCGGTGCAGGACGCGTACGTCCAGGCGCTGCGGACCTGGGGTCGGAACGGCGTGCCCGACCGACCCGGGGCCTGGTTGACGACCGTCGCCCGGCGCAACGCGCTCAACCTGGTGCAGAGGCGCCAGACGCTCGCGTCGAAGCTGCCGCTGCTCGTCGAGCCCGAGGACGAGGCCATGCCCGACACCACCGGCGCTGACGCCACGACGATCCCCGACGACCGCCTCCGGCTGATCTTCACCTGCTGCCACCCGGCGCTGGCCTCGGAGGCGCAGGTCGCCCTCACGCTGCGGCTGGTGTGCGGCGTGCCGACCCCCGACGTCGCCCGGGCGTTCCTGGTGGCCGACGCCACGATGGCCGCCCGCCTGACCAGGGCGAAGAAGAAGATCGCCGCGGCCCGCATCCCGTACGCCGTGCCGTCGGCCGCCGAGCTGCCGGCGCGGGTGGACGCGGTGTTGACGGTGGTCCACCTGCTCTACGCCACCGGGCACACGGCGCCCTCGGGCGGCGACCTCGTGCGCGACGACCTGTGCGATCGGGCGCTCGCCCTGGCGCGCCTGCTGCGGCAGCTGCTGCCCGACGAGCGCGAGGCCGCGGGCCTGCTGGCGCTGCTCCTCGTCCATCACGCCCGCCGGGCGACCCGCACCGATGCCGACGGGCGCCTGCTGCGCCTCGAGGACCAGGACCGCTCGTCCTGGGACCGCGACCTCATCGCCGAGGCCGATGGGCTCGTCGTGGCGGCGCTGCGCGCGGGTCCGCCCGGGCGGTTCACGCTGCAGGGCGCCATCGCCGCGCTGCACGCCCAGGCCCCGACCTACGAGGCCACCGACTGGCCGCAGATCGTGGCCCTCTACGACGAGCTGGTGCGGGTGTGGCCGTCGCCGGTCGTCGCCCTCAACCGGGCGGTGGCGGTGTCGATGGTCGACGGCCCCGCTGCCGCCCTCGCCGAGGTCGAGGCGCTGGCCGGGGATGACCGCCTGGCGGGGTACCGCTACCTGCCCGCCACGCGGGCCGACCTGCTGCGCCGTCTCGGCCGCCACGCCGAGGCCGCCGAGGCCTACCGGCAGGCGCTGGCCCTGACCGACAACGCTCGCCGAGCAGGAGTTCCTGACCGAGCGGCTCCGCTCGACCCCGCCGGTGTCGTGACCGTCCGCTCGCGGTCGCAGCCCGTGGCCTGGCACCGGACACTAGGTTCCGGCGCCGTGGAGAAGGTCGTGTATCTGCTGTGGCGGGACGAGGCCGTGCCGGTCGAGGACTGGTCCGCGAGCCTGCGCGCCGCCGGCGCCGGCGACCTCCCGGCCGCCGGGGCACTCGGCGTCCAGGTGAACGTGGCCGACGAGTCGGTGGCGCCCGCGCTGTTGCGCATGGCCGAGCTCGACCCGCAGATGGAGGCGGTCGTGTCGGTGTGGGTCGACAGCGCCCGCCTCGCGGCCCGCCGGCCGATCGACGACGCCCTCGCCGCGGTGGCGGGAACCGCGCGGGTCGAGGCCTACCTGGTGACCGAGTCCGAGCCGCTGCCGAACACCGCCCACCCGGTGGCCCCCGGCGAGCGGACCCCGGGGTTCGCCAACCTCGCGTTCCTCCGCCGGCCGGCGGACATGCCGCCCGCGGCGTGGATCGCGGCCTGGCACGACGGTCACACCGACGTCGCCATCGACACCCAGTCGACGTTCGGCTACGTCCAGAACGTGGTGGCCCGACCGCTCACGCCGGGGGCACCCGCCGTCGACGGCATCGTCGAGGAGCTGTTCCCCATCGAGGCGCTCACCGACATGCACGCCTTCTTCGACGCCTCCGATGACGCCGAGCTGGCCCGACGCATGGGGCTGATGGCCGAGAGCACGGCCCGCTTCGGAGCGGACCGCGCCCTCGACCTCGTCCCCACGAGCCGCTACGTGCTCAGCACGCCGTCGAACAGGTCGCGGTAGCGCTGGAACGCGGTCAGCAGCGTGTCGGTCGAGGCCGGCTCACCGCCGCGCCAGGTCTCGGCCAGGTCCTCGCGCCGTTGCTCGATGTGCGCCTGGAGCGCGGCGACGGCCGCACTGACCATCCCGTCGGCCTGCTCGACGGCGGCCCGGGGGTCGTCGACGAAGCTGGCCTGGACCGCCTCCCACCGCATGCGCAGGTCGCTGGGCTCGACCATGAACCCCGCGGCCGTCACCTCCAGCTCGGGGTCCGTCCCCGTCACGGGCTCGGCCTCGACCTCGGGGTCCCCGCCCGTCACCAGCTCGGGCTCGACCTCGGGATCGGGATCCGCGGCCGTCACCGGCTCGGCATCGACCTCGGGCCATCCCGGACGGCTCGGATCGATCCGCGGCCGTCACCGGATCGGCATCGACCTCGGGATCGACCACCGGTCGGAGTCGGGTCCGATCGGCCGCCGCCGGGTCGGCATCGACCTCGGGCCCGCGGTCCGCGGCCGTCACCGGATCGGCATCGTCCTCGGGATCGACCACCGGTTCGGGATCGGGATCCATCGCGGGCAACGGGTCGGTGTCGTCGCCGGAGTCGGGACCCGCATCGGGTCCCCCGGTGTCGACGGGGTCGGAACCGTCCACCACGCCCGTGGCGTCGGCGTCCGGCGACGGCGCGTCGATCGCGTCCGCGGCCGCATCGTCGGTCGTGTCGTCGGTCGTCTCGTCGGTGGGAACCGTGACCTCGTCGGGCTCGTCGTCCGGCTCGTCGTCCGGGTCGGACGCGTCGGTCGCCCGCAGGCGCTCGACCTCGGGCCCCGCCACCTGGCGGGGGGTGCGGCCGATCGGCCCGGGTGTGTCCGCCGCGCTCATGGCCGCACCACGGAGGCCTCGGTGACCACGGGACGCCGCGCCGACCGACGCCGGTCGCCGTCGCCCTCGGCGCCCGCGCCGAGGAGCGCCTGGAACAGCGCGCGGTGGTGCAGGAACGCGTGGCGCAGGTCGTCGACCGGCGCGTCGGCGCCGACGCTGCCGGGCGGCGCGGTGGCCGTCCACGAGCGCGGGGTGGTCGACCGCCACGAGCTCGTCGCGGTCGAGGGCGCCGTCGCCCTCGTCCGCGACGGGGGCGTAGCCCCGCTCGTCCGCCAGCTGCTCGACCAGCGTCGCCGCCACGGCCACCGTGCCGGCCGGGTCGTCGACGAACCCGGTCTGCAGCGCTCGCCACCGGGCCTCGTAGCGCTCGCGCGCCGCGGGGTCCACGTCGTGCACGTCGACCGCGGCGCGCTGGCGCAGGCGGTCGCGCAGCCGGGTCTCGGCGGCGCGGCGATCACCGTCGGCCTCGCCGAGAGCCCGGTCGTACTCGGGGCCGAACCGGCGCCGCAGCGCCACCGACCGTTGCTTGTCCATCACGTAGGCGCCGATCGCGATCAGTGCGATCGCGACGAGCGCCACCACCAGCCATGTCATCACGGACCTCCCCGTCCGTCGTCGTACGGCCAGGGGGTACCCGTCGGTGCGGTGCTCCTAGCCGCGCTCCTCGGGAAGCGGCCGGTGGTCGATGACCTCGACGAGGGTGGAGTCGGGCAGCCGCACCCTCGCCCGGCGGCCGGCAGGGCCGGTGGCCACCGGCTCGGTGACCGCGGCGCCGTTCCGCTCGAGCGCCGCCACGTGGTCGGGCGCCGAGGCGACGAGAAGCGTGAAGGCGGTGGCGCGGGCGGCCTCGCCAGGGGTGCCCGGGTTGGCGATCAGCAGCACGCTTCCGACCGTGGCCAGCTCGAGCCCCGCGTCGGGCATCGGCATGCGGGCGTCGCACGGGACGCCGAGCACCGACTCGTACAGAGCGATGCGGTCGTCCAGCTCGTCGGGGCGGACCGTGACGCGGGCGAGCAGGCGCGGCGCAGCCTGGGAGGACGAGTCGGGCTCTGACCGGAACCAGCGCTCGGGAAGGGCCACGACCGCACCGTAGCGAGCCAGATCACGCCACGGCCGCAGCCCGACACCACGACCGAACCATTTGTCACACAGTGTTGACGCAAGCGGTTCGGTGGAGATGTCAGACTGAGGCGCTCGTTTCCCTTGCCTTCATGTCGAACGCCTTCGAGGTGCTCCGTGGCCCCGCCGACACTGCTCCACCCGTTCGCCCGCCCCGCGGCCGAGAGCTTCGTGACGATCGTGCGCGGCGAGGGTGCCGCGGTGTTCGACGCCGCCGGCACCCGGTACGTCGACGGGCTCGCCAGCCTCTGGTACTGCAACGCCGGTCACGGGCGCACCGAGATCGTCGACGCGGTGGCCGACCAGATGCGGGCCCTCGAGAACTACAACCTCTTCGACATCTTCACCAACGAGCCGGCCGACGCCGTGGCCGAGCAGATCGCGGGGCTGTGCCCGATCCCCGACGCCCGCGTGTTCCTCACCAGCTCGGGGTCCGAGGCCGTCGACACCGCGGTGAAGCTGGTCCGCGGGACCTTCCAGCGCTCGGGGCAGCCCGACCGGCAGGTCCTCGTGTCGCGCACGCTCGGCTACCACGGCACCAACGTCGGCGGCACCGCGCTCCAGGGCCTGCCGCTCAACCGCGACGGCTGGGGCGGGCTGCTCGAGGGCGTCGTGTCTCTCCCCCACGACGACCTCGACGCCGCCCGCACCCTGTTCGCGGAGCGGGGCCACGAGATCGCGGCCGTGGTGGCCGAGCCCGTCATCGGTGCCGGGGGCGTGCACCCGGCGACGACCGACTACCTCGCCGGGCTGCGGGCACTGTGCGACGAGCACGGCGCGCTGCTGGTCTTCGACGAGGTCATCACCGGTTTCGGGCGCCTGGGCGCGTGGTTCGCCGCCGCCCACCACGGCGTCACCCCCGACCTCATCACGTTCGCCAAGGCGGTCACGTCGGGCTACCAGCCGCTCGGCGGTGTGATCGTCGGGCCCCGGGTGCGTGAGGTGCTCGAGTCCGACCCGACCTACGTCCTCCGGCACGGCTACACGTACAGCGGCCATGCCGCCGCGTGCGCGGCCGGCGTGGCCAACCTGGCCCTGCTGGCCGACGACAAGCTGCTCGAGCGCGTCCCGACCATCTCCGAGCGCCTGGGGGGCGGGTTGCGCCGGCTGCGGGCCGACGGCCACATCGCCGACGTGCGCGGCGAGGGCGCCATCTGGGCCGCCGAGATGCACGAGCACGTCGACGCGGTGGCGGTGCGCGACGTGATGCTGCGCCACGGCGTCATCGCCCGTCCCATCGGCGCCGCGGCCGTGGCGTTCTGCCCCCCGCTCGTGATCGAGGACGCCGACCTCGACCTGTGCGTCGACGCCCTGGCCGACGCGCTCCACGCCATCGGCGCCGGCCATCGCGCATGACGCCGGGCGCCGGTCACGGGCCCGGAGGCGACGCCGCCCGCAAGGCGCTCGCCGACGCCGCCCCGGTGGTCTTCTGGCTCGACCGGCCCGACGCCCCCGACCCCACCACGCCCCTCACGGGCGCGGTCGAGGCCGACCTCGTGATCGTCGGGGCCGGCTACACCGGGCTGTGGGCGGCCCGCCACGCCCTGGCCGACGACCCGGGCCGCGACGTCGTCGTGCTCGACGCCGGCACCGCGGCGCTCGGCGCGCTCGGGGCGCAACGGCGGGTTCCTGTCCGCGTCGATCACCCACGGCGCCGCGAACGGGCAGGCGCACTTCCCCGACGAGCTCGCCACGCTGCACCGGCTCGGCAACGAGAACTACGACGCCCTGCTCGCCGACCTGGGCACGCTCGGCATCGACGCCGCCTTCGAGCCCGTCGGCGAGATCGACGTCGCGGTCGCGCCCTGGCAGGCCGACGAGCTGCCCGAGTACGCCGACCTGCTGCGCGAGCACGGCGAGGACGTCGAGCTGCTCGACGCGGGCGCCGTCCGGGCCCAGGTGGCGTCGCCCGCCTTCCTCGGTGGCGTGTGGACCCGCAGCCACGTGGGCCTGGTCGACCCCGCCCGCCTGGCGTGGGGACTGCTGACCGCGGTGCGGCGGGCCGGCGCCCGGATCCACGAGCACACCCCCGTCACGGCGCTCGAGGACGACGGCGACACGATCGTGCTGCGCGGGCCGCACCTGCACCTCCGGGCCCGCCGCGTGCTGCTGGCCACCAACGCCTTCCCCGGCCTGGTCGCCCCGATCCGCCGGGCGGTCGTGCCGGTCTACGACCACGTGCTCGTGACCGAGCCGCTGTCGGGCGACCAGTGGGCCGCGGTCGGGTGGCGCGGGCGTCAGGGCCTGTCGGACAGCGGCAACCAGTTCCACTACTTCCGACCGACCCCCGACGGCCGGATCCTGTGGGGCGGCTGGGACGCGCTCTACCACTACGGCAACCGGGTCGGGCCCGACCTCGAGCAGGACGAGCGCACGTCGCTGACGTTGGCGGAGCACTTCCTGGCCACCTTCCCCCAGCTCGAGGGCATCCGCTTCACGCACCGCTGGGGCGGGCCCATCGCCACGACCTCGCGGTTCATGTTCACCGCGGGCACCCGCCACGACGGCAAGGTGGCGTGGTCGGTCGGCTACACCGGCCTCGGCGTGGGGGCGAGCCGCTTCGGCGCCCGGGTGGCGCTCGACCTGCTGGCCGGCGCCGACACCGAGCGCACGCGGCTCACGGCCGTGCGCAAGCCGCCGTTCCCGTTCCCGCCCGAGCCGCTGCGGTGGGCGGCCGTGCAGGCGACGCGGCGGGCCATCGCCCGCGCCGACGCCCACGACGGCCGCCGCGGCCCGTGGCTGCGCCTGCTCGACCGCTTCGGCATCGGCTTCGATTCTTAGGCTCGGCCGGCTGTGGCGCCTGGGGCGAGCGCCAATCTCCGCGGTGGGCTGCGCGAACGCTCGACCCGCCGGCCTCGCGATCTGGCAAACGGTTCTGTCAGACCTCAGCCGTCGCATTGCCGGTGATGTCTGACAGAACCGGCGGGCGGCGCGGCTAGCCCGTGCCCCAGGAGTAGGTCTGCTTCTCGAGGTGGAGGTAGCTGAAGACCTCGCTGGACCGCACGCCCGGCAGGGCCCGGATCACGTCGGTGACCAGCGACAGGAGCTGCTCGTTGTCGCGGCAGACCACCTCGACGAGCATGTCGAACCGGCCCGTCGTCACCACCACGTACGACACCTCGTCGACCTTGGCCAGCTTGGTCGCCACGGCCCGCAGGTCGCCGTCGACCTCGACGCCCACCATCGCCTGCAGCCCGAAGCCCAGCGTCAGCGGATCGGTGACGGCCACCACCTGCATGACGCCGTTCTCGATCAGCCGCTGCACCCGCTGGCGCACCGCGGCCTGGGACAGCCCCACCGCGGGGCCCAGCTTGGCGTAGGGCATGCGCCCGTCGAGCTGCAGCTCGCGGATGATCGCCTTGTCGATGTCGTCGATGGCGACGGGAGGGCGCGTGCTCACGGCAGTCCGTCCAGCACCGTCGCCAGCTCGGCGTGCGGGCGGCCGAGCGCCTCGGCCACGGCCGGGTTCACGACCTTCCCCGCCGCGGTGTTCACCCCGAGCGCCAGCGGGGCGTCGGCCTGCACCGCCTCGCTCACGCCCAGTCGGGCCAGCTCGGCGAGGTACGGCAGGGTGACGTTCGTGAGCGCGTAGGTCGAGGTGTTGGGGACCGCCCCCGGCATGTTGCCCACGGCATAGTGGAGCACGCCGTGCTTCTCGTAGACGGGATCCTTGTGGGTGGTCTCGTGCGAGGTCTCGATGCACCCGCCCTGGTCGATGGCGATGTCGACCACCACCGAGCCCGGCTTCATGGTGGCCACCATCTCGTCGGTCACCACCACCGGCGCCCGACCGCCCGGGACGAGCACCGCCCCGATGACCAGGTCGGCCTCGGACACGACCCGCTCGACCGTGCCGCGGTTGGAGGCCAGGGTCGTGATGCGACCCATCTGGATCTGGTCGATGAACCGCAGGCGCTCGACGTTCTTGTCGAGCAGGTCGACCTCGGCCTCGAGTCCCGCGGCCATCCACGCCGCGTTCCACCCGACGTTGCCCGCCCCGAGCACGACCACGCGAGCCGGGCGCACGCCCGGGGCGCCGCCGAGGAGGACGCCCCGCCCGCCGTTGTGCCGTTCGAGGTAGTGGGCCCCGATCTGCACGGACATGCGGCCCGCGACCTCGCTCATCGGCGCGAGCAGGGGCAGCGCACCGTTGTCGAGCTGCACGGTCTCGTAGGCGATGCCGGTCGTGCCCGCCGCGAGCAGCGCGTCGGCGACCCCCGGATAGGCCGCGAGGTGCAGGTACGTGAACACCGTGAGGTCGTCGCGGAAGAACCCGAACTCGCTCTCGAGCGGCTCCTTCACCTTGCACACGAGGTCGGCGCGCGCCCACACGTCGGCGGCCGAGTCGACGATCTCGGCCCCGGCGCGGCGGTAGGCCTCGTCGGACAGGCTCGATCCCGCCCCGGCGCCCGCCTGCACCAGCACCTCGACGCCGTGCATGTTGAGCTCGCGCACGCCCTCGGGGGTGAGGGCGACGCGGAACTCGTCGATCTTGATCTCGGTGGGGACACCGACCCGCAGGCTCATCGGCGCACCCTTCCGGCCCCGTCCCGGGCGGCGGGCGCCGTGCGCGCCGTCACGGCATCTCCTTCATGGCGTGCACCAGGGCGTCGCGGATCGAGGAGACGATCTCGTCGAACTGGTCGGGCCCCGCGACCAGCGGAGGCGACAGCTGGATCACGGGGTCGCCGCGGTCGTCGGCCCGGCAGATCAGCCCGTTGTCGAACAGCCGCGGCGTGAGCACGCCGCGCAGCAGGCGCTCGGACTCGTCGTCGTCGAACGTCTCGCGCGTCACGGGGTCCTTCACGAGCTCGATCCCATAGAAGTACCCCATCCCGCGGATCTCGCCCACGATCGGCAGGTCGGCGAGCGTCTCGAGCGCGGCGCGGAACTCGTCCTCGTAGGTCAGGACCCGCTCGACCAGGCCCTCGCTCTCGAACACGTCGAGGTTGGCGAGCGCCACCGCGCAGCTCACCGGGTGCCCGCCGAACGTGATGCCGTGGAGGAACGACGCGCCCGGCTCGAGGAACGGCTCGGCGATGTGGTCGCCGATCATCACGCCGCCCAGCGGCGAGTACCCCGACGTGAGGCCCTTGGCCATGGTGATCATGTCGGGCTGGTAGCCCAGCCGGTCGGACCCGAACATCGCCCCCAGCCGGCCGAACGCACAGATCACCTCGTCGGACACGAGCAGCACGCCGTAGCGGTCGCAGATCTCGCGCACCCGGGCGAAGTAGCCGTCGGACGGCGTGAAGCAGCCGCCCGAGTTCTGCACGGGCTCGAGGTACACCGCCGCCACGGTCTCGGGCTCCTCGCGGAGGATGGCGGCCTCGATCTCGTCGGCGCAGGACAGCGTGCACTGCGGGGCCGCGGCGCAGTAGCGGCAGCGGTAGCGGTTGGTGTTGGGGACGTGGAACGTGCCCGGCACCAGCGGCTCGAACGGCGCCCGGATGGCGGCCAGCCCGGTGATCGACAGGGCCCCCATCGTCGTGCCGTGGTAGGCGAGGTCGCGCGAGATCACCTTGCGCCGCTGCGGCTGACCGATGGCGGCGAAGTACTGCCGGGCCAGCTTCCAGGCCGTCTCGACGGCCTCGCCGCCGCCGGTGGTGAAGAACACGCGGTTGAGGTTGCCCGGGGCCAGGGCGGCCAGGCGGCCGGCCAGCTCGATCGCGGTCGGGTGGGCGTAGGTCCACAGGGGGAAGTAGCCGAGCTCGGCCGCCTGGGTGCCGGCCGCCGCGGCCAGCTCGGGCCGCCCGTGCCCGGCCTGCACGGTGAACAGGCCCGACAGGCCGTCGAGGTACCGCTTGCCGTTGCTGTCCCAGACGTAGCAGCCCTCGCCCCGCTCGATGACCGAGATGCCGTCGGCGCCCGGGGCGAGCCGGGAGAAGTGGCCCCAGAGGTGGTCGTGGGCCGTCTGCTGCAGGGCCTCGGGGGAGAGGGTCACGTGGAAGGTGCTCCTGGTTCGTCGGTCGAGTCGGCGGTCGTCGGTCAGGTCGCCAGCCGACGCCGTTGCCACAGCGTCGAGGCGCCCAAGAGCACGAGGCTCACGACGAGGATCGGCGGTCGCGAGCACGTTGATCTGCGGCGGGAGGCCGGTCTTGGTGGCGGCGTTGATGTAGAGCGGGTAGGTGACCGTCGAGCCGCTGTTGAAGTACGTGATGATGAAGTCGTCGAGCGAAAGCGCGAACGACAACATGGCGGCGGCCACGATCCCGGGCAGGATCAGCGGCAGCGTGACCCGCAGGAACACCCGCGTCGGGCGAGCGCCCAGGTCCATGGCCGCGTCCTCGAGCGTCCAGTCGAACCCGCGCAGCCGGGCCTTGACCGTCAAGGCCACGAAGCTGACCTCGAAGGCGATGTGGGCGATGACGATGGTGACGTAGCCCCGGTTCCACCCGAAGTCGATGAACAGCGTGAGCAGCGATGCGCCCATGACGACCTCGGGCGCGGTCATCGGCAGGACGAGGAACGTGTCGACGGCGCCCGAGCCGCGGAACCGCTGGCGCACCAGGGCCACCGCCACCAGCGTGCCCAGCACCACGGCCACCGCCGTCGACACCGCGGCGACCTGGATGCTGGTCTCGAGGGCGTCGGTGAGCTGCGGGTACTTGAACGGGTCGGCCCAGTTGTCGAGCGTGAAGCCCTTCCACGTCAGGTTGAACTTGCCGAGCGGCTTGTTGAACGAGAACGCCACGATCACCGCGATCGGGATGAACAGGTAGACGAGCACGAGCCCGGCCACCAGGCGCAGGCCGATGTCGCCCCAGCGCCGCCGGGCGCGTCGGGCGGGGCGCGGCCGGGGCCGGCGCCGGGGCCGGGGTGTCGGGCGGGGCGGTCAGGGTCGTCATCGCCGGCTCACACCAGGTCGTCCGTTCCGAGCGCCCGGGTGTAGGCGAGCACGGCGGCCAGGATGATCGCCATCAGCACGAAGCTGAGGGCCGCGGCGGCCGGGTAGTCCTTGACCACGAGGAACTGCTTCTGGATGACGTTGCCGATCATCGTGTTCTGGGTGCCGCCCAGGTACTGGGCGTTGATGAAGTCGCCCGAGGCGGGGATGAACACGAGCAGGCTGCCGGCGATCACGCCCGGCATCGACAGCGGCACGATCACCTTCCGGAAGCCGCGCCAGGCCGTCGAGTAGAGATCGCCCGCCGCCTCGACCAGCCGGGGGTCGATCTTCTCGAGGCTGACGTACAGCGGCAGCACCATGAACGGCAGGAAGTTGTAGACGAGGCCGCCGATCACGCCCCAGGTCGTCGACAGCAGCCTGCCCTCCTGGGGCAGCAGCCCGATCGTGTCGAAGGCCGACACCACCCAGCCGTCGTCGGCCAGGATCGTCTTCCAGGCCAGCGTCCGGACGAGGAACGTCACGAAGAACGGCAGGATCACGAGGCCGAGCAGCAGGTTCTTGTAGCGGCCGGCCTTGAAGGCGATCACGTAGGCGAGCGGGTACGCCATGACCAGGCAGATCAGCGTGGCCAGGCCGGCGTACACGAACGACCGCACGATCTGGTCGCGGAAGTCGGTGAAGGCGTCGCCGTAGTTCGACCACGCCCAGTCGAACTCGAGCGTCGGGAGGAACACCGAGCCCGTGTTGCGCGACAGCGACGTCCGCAGCAGCGCCCACAGCGGGTAGACGAAGAAGATGCCCAGGTAGACCACGGCCGGCACCGCCATCGCGTACGGCGCGACGGGGTTGCGCCGCCGTCCGCTGGTGGCGATGCCGGCCATCGTGGGTCAGGGCCGCGCGGCCCTACTCCCCCGTCACTTCGGCGTAGATGGTGGTGAACTCGGCGTCGTCCTCGTCGGACAACGCCGGCCAGATGCTCAGCATGTCGAGGACCTCTTGGGGCGGGTTCACCAGCGGGTTGGCCGCCACCTCGGGGTCGATCGCCGACAGCTCGGCCGTGATGTCGCTGAGCACCGGCACGTACTGGACGTAGGCGACGAGCTCGGCGTAGTTGGCCTTGTCGTAGACGAAGTCGATCCACGCCTCGGCACCGGCCTTGTTGCGGGTGGTGGTGGGGATGACCATCGAGTCGACGAAGGTGGTGCCGCCGGCCTCGGGCACGACGAACTGCAGGTTCGGGTTGTCGGCCTGCAGCTGGACGACGTCGCCCGAGTACGCCTGGGCGATGGCGACGTTGCCCGCCGCGAGGTCGTCGGCGTAGTCGTTGCCGGTGAAGCGGCGGATCTGGCCCTTGTCCTTCTCCTCGGCGACCTTGTCGGCGGCCCGCTGCACGGACTCGGCCGACGGGTCGGCCGGGTCGTCGCCCAGCGACAGCATGACCATGCCGAGGCCGTCCTGGGCGTCGGACAACAGCGTCACACGCCCGCTGAAGGCGGGGTCCCACAGGTCCTCGACGCTCGTGATGTCGCGGCCGGTGGCGGAGCGGTCGTAGGCCAGGCCGACCATGCCGGACAGGTACGGGGCCGAGTACCTCCGCTCGGCGTCGATGGTCGAGTCGAGCAGGTCGGTGCGCAGGTTGACCTTGTTGGGGATGTTGGCGTCGTCGAGCTCCTCGAGCCAGCCGAGGCGGATGAGCCGGGCGACCATGAACTCGGAGGGGATCACGAGGTCGCAGCCGATGTCCTGACCCGCGTCCAGCGAGTCCTTGACCTTGGCGAACCACTCCTCGTTGTCGTTGAAGTCCTCCTTGTACGACACGCTCAGCCCCGAGGCCTCCTCGAAGGCGGGCACCAGCCCCTCGCTGATGTAGAAGGGCCAGTTCGAGATGCGGAGGGTGTCGCCCCCGCCCCCGCCGCCGCTCTCGGCGCTGTCGTCGTCGTCCCCGCCGCACGCGGCGATGAACGACGGGCCGAGGACGACGGCGGCGGCGGCCCCGGCCGCGCCCCGGCCGAGGAACCGGCGCCGACTGAGGTCGGGTCCGGCGCCGAGTGCTCGGGCGCGGCGCAGGCGGGCGAGAGCCTGCAGGAGTTGCGGATCGGGGCGGTGGGTCCCAGCCATGGTCGGTGGTGCTCCTCGTTGGATTGCGGCGGTGGTGCGTCCGGCGGGGCGGTCAGCCCTCGTCGAACATCTCTTCGAGGTCTTCGGTCGTGGGGATGTCGGCGGCGGGCAGGACCAGCGAGGCCGTCGCCGGCCAGGTGGCCCAGACCCGGTCACCCGGGCGGAGGAGGGGGAGCTCGACGTCGTGGCCCACCTGGGCGACGATCGGCGACCCGTCGGGCGCGGTCAGCGACAGGCGCACCAACGGGCCCTGGAACGTCAGGTCGGTGACGGTCGCCTCGACGGCGTTGACCGTGCTGGTGGCGTCGGGCCGCTCGACGGCCACCCGGACCCGTTCGGGCCGCACCATCACCGCGGCGTCGCGGCCCGCCTCGATGTGGGTGTCGCCGGGGACCGAGCGCAGCGTCGTGCCGAGCGCATCCAGCTCGACCTCGCCCGCCCGGGTGCCCGTGACCCGGCACGACCACAGGTTGGCCTGGCCGATGAACCCGGCCACGAACACGTTGGCCGGCCGTTCGTAGATCTCGACCGGCGTGCCGATCTGCTCGACGCGGCCGGCGTCCATGACCGCGATGCGGTCGCTCATCGTCAGCGCTTCCTCCTGGTCGTGGGTCACGTAGACGAACGTGATGCCGACCTCGCGCTGGATGCGCTTGAGCTCGAACTGCATGACCTGGCGCAGCTTCAGGTCGAGCGCGCCCAGCGGCTCGTCGAGCAGGAGGGCGCTCGGGTAGTTGACGAGGGCCCGGGCGAGGGCGACCCGTTGCTGCTGCCCGCCCGACAGCTGCGCGGGCTTGCGCCCGGTGAACTCGGTCAGGCGCACGACCTCGATCAGCGCGTCGACCCGGCGGGCCACCTCGGCCTTGCCCAGCTTCTGGCTGCGGGGCCCGAAGGCGACGTTGTCCCACACGGTCATGTGCGGGAACAGGGCGTAGTGCTGGAAGACCGTGTTGACGTTGCGCTTGTAGGGCGGCGTGCGGGAGACGTCGACGCCCTCGAGGCGCAGAGCCCCGGCCGACGGGGTCTCGAAGCCGGCGATCATGCGCAGGGTCGTGGTCTTGCCGCAGCCCGAGGGGCCGAGGAGCGAGAAGAACTCGCCCGGGGCGATCGAGAAGCAGGCGTCGTCGACCGCCATGAACTCGCCGAAGCGCTTGGTGACGTGGTCGATCTCGATGACCGCCGCGGCCGCGTCCAGGTCGACGGGCGCATCGACGGCCTCGGGGGTGGCGGTGGTCTGCACGTCGGCGGCGGTCGATCCGTCGGCCGTGGTCTCGTCGCTCAGCGCATGTCCTCCCCGGTGCAGCCGCCGCAGCCGTCAGTGGCACGTGTCACGTCGTGCGGCGTGCAGATTCGCGGATGCGACCACCACTCCGCAACCGATCCACTCGTTTGTTCACACGGCTGCAACGGAATCCCTTGCCATCGGCGACTCCCTTGGCGATGCTCTCCGGCGACGACGACCGCCGCACAGCGACGCGATGGGGGAGACAGCGATGGCACACGAGAACTTCATCGGCGGGGCCTGGAAGCCGGCCGCGACGGGGACCACCGACGAGGTGCTCGACCCGGCGACGGGCGAGGTCATCACCGAGGTCCCGTCGAGCGACGCCACCGACGTCGACGCGGCCGTGGCCGCCGCGGCCGAGGCGTTCACCACCTGGGGCCACACCACCCCCCGCGAGCGCAGCGAGAAGCTCCTCGCCCTGGCCGACGCCATCGAGGACGACATCGACGAGCTGAAGGACCTCGAGCGGCGCAACGTCGGCAAGCCGGTGTCGATCATCGACTTCGAGTTCGACCTCACCGTCGACAACATCCGGTTCTTCGCCGGAGCGGCCCGCACGCTCCAGGCCCAGGTGGCCGGCGAGTACCTCGAGGACCACACGTCGATGCTGCGGCGCGACCCGCTCGGCGTGTGCGCCGGCATCGCCCCGTGGAACTACCCGCTCAACATGGCGACGTGGAAGTTCGGCCCCGCCCTCGCCGCCGGCAACACGTTCGTGCTCAAGCCGTCCGAGCTCACACCCTCACGGCTCTGAAGCTCGCCGAGCTGGCCGCCGACATCCTGCCGCCGGGCGTGTTCAACGTGGTGTGCGGGCAGGGCGAGACCGCAGGCGACGCCCTCGTCCGCCACCCCGGCGTGGCGATGGTGTCGATCACCGGCGACGTCGAGACCGGCAAGCTCATCGCCCGCAACGCCGCCGACACGCTCAAGCGGGTCCACCTCGAGCTGGGCGGCAAGGCACCGGTCGTCGTGTTCGACGACGCCGACCTCGACCTGGTCGTCAGCACGCTGGCCGAGAACTCGTACTACAACTCGGGCCAGGACTGCACCGCCCCCTGCCGCGTGGTCGCGGGGCCGGGCATCTACGACGACCTGGTCGCCGGGCTCGGCTCGGCCGCGTCGGCGCTGGCCGTCGGCGATCCCTCCGACGAGGCCACCGAGGTCGGGCCCGTGATCTCCGAGGCGCAGCGCGCCCGCGTCGCCGGGATGGTCGAGCGCTCCGTCGACGCCGGCGCCGAGGTCGTGACCGGCGGCTCGATCATGGACCGGCCCGGGTTCTTCTACGAGGCCACCGTCGTGGCCAACCCGGCGCAGGACAGCGAGATCGTCCAGCGCGAGGTGTTCGGCCCCGTGGTCAGCGTGCAGCGCTTCACCGATGAAGACCAGGCCCTCGCCTGGGCCAACGGCGTCGACTACGGCCTGGCCGCCAGCGTGTGGACGAGCGACGTGGGCCGGGCGATGCGCATGTCCCGCTCGCTGATGTTCGGCACCGTGTGGGTCAACGACCACATCCCGATCGTGTCCGAGCTGCCCCACGGCGGGTTCAAGCAGAGCGGCTACGGCAAGGACATGTCGCTGTACGCCATCGAGCACTACACCGAGCTCAAGCACGTGATGATCAAGCTCTGACGGGCGCGCCCATCCGGGCGGCGCACGCCCGGGTTCGCGACACTGCCCGCCATGGACGAGCCGCGCCCCGACCTGCACATGCTCAACGTCGTCACCGCAGACCTGCCGGCGAGCCTGGCCTTCTACCGCCGGCTCGGGGTCGAGGTGCCCGCGGGCGTCGGCGACGACGACGTGCACGTCGAGCTGACCCAGCCGGGCGGGTTCAGCCTCGAGGTCGACGGTCACACCTCGGCCCGGATCTGGCACGCCGGGTTCCGGGCCGACCCCGCGGGCGTGGGCGTGGTCCTCGGCTTCCGGATGCCGTCGAACGACGCGGTCGACGAGCGCTACGCCGAGCTGACCGCCGCCGGGTACACCGGCCGCCAACCACCGTTCGACGCGTTCTGGGGCGCCCGGTACGCCATCGTGGCCGACCCCGACGGCAACGACGTCGGCCTCATGGGCCCGATCGAGGAGGCCCGCCGCTTCATGCCCCCGGTCGAGTCCCCCGACCCGTGAGGCGATGGGTTCCGCTCGGTCGAGGATGAGGCACGGGTTCCGGATGCGGAACCAGTTGCCTCGGGCTCGGCGCGGTGGAACCCATTGCCTCGGGCTGCGTTGGGGTGGGCGGCGGCCGGGGTCAGGGGCGGAAGCCGCGGTCCTGCCAGCGGTAGAACAGGCCGACGGCGGGGAGGAACAGGCGGCGCCAGCGGTGCAGCGGGATCGGGCGGTGCCGGAGCTCGGCGAACGCCGGGGGCGGACCATCACCGACCAGGTGCCGCCCGATGCGCATGCCCAGCCACGTGTTGAGCGCCACGCCGCTGCCGTTGCAGCCCGTGGCGTACCAGGCCCCGTCGATCCGGCCCACGTGCGGCAGCCGGTCGAGGGTGACGGCCACGTCGCCGCCCCACGCCCGGGCGACGGCCACCCCGGCCAGCTGCGGGTGCACCGCCACCATCGACGCGTAGAGGAACTCGCGGGCCTGAGCCAGGGTCGACCGAGCCAGGCTGCGGCGCCCGCCGAACACCACCCGCCCGTCGGGCGTGAGCCGCCAGTAGAAGAGGAAGTTCTTGCTGTCGACCAGCATGCGCCCCCGGGGGCTGACGGACCGGGCCAGCTCCGGGTCCAGCACCTCGGTGGCGATGATGAAGCTGCCGACGGGCAGCACCCGCCGGGCGAGCGCGGGCACGGCGTCGTCCGCGTAGGCGTTCGTGCACACGACGACCTCGCCGGCGTCGATCTCGCGGATCGTGCCGGGGCCGACCTCTGCCGCCACACGGTGGCCCGCCTCGGCGCCGCCACGGCGGGCGATCGACCGCACCGCGCGCCCCGCCGACGATGCGGGCACCGGCGTCGCGGGCCCCGGCCACGAGGCCGCGGTGGAAGCGTGCGGGGTGGAGGCCGCCCGTGCGCTCGAAGACGACCCCGCCGTGGTAGGCGAGCGATCCGACCTCGGCGCCCAGCTCGGCCCGGGGGACGAACCGCACCGCCTCGCCCAGCTCGTCGCCGTGCTCCCGAGCCGTGGCCTGCAGAGCCGGCACCAGGCGCTCGGCGTGGGCCAGGTACAGCTGGCCGGTGCGCTGGTAGTCGCAGGCGATCTGCGGCGTCGACCCCGCCGTCAGCTCCTCGACGTGGTCGAAGGCCTCGTTGACCTCGGCGTAGAGGCGGCGGCCGAGCGGGCCGAGGGACCGTTCGAGGGCGGCCGGCCCCGACGTGAGCTCGGGGATGACCATGCCACCGTTGCGGGTGCTGGCCCCCCAGCCCACCGGGTGGGCGTCGAGCACGAGGACGTCACGGCCGGCGGCCGCCAGCTCGCGGGCGGCGGACACGCCGGCGTAGCCCGCCCCGACCACGATCACGTCGGCGCGGTCGGGCAGGTCCCGCCCGCCGGGGGCGGTTCGCTCGGGGTCGGCGGCGGCCCCCGGATCGGCGGCCGCCTGCTGCTGCCACAGCACGGCCTCGGCGAAGTCGGGCGCCAGAGGTGCGGCCATCCGGCGAACCCTAGTCACAGCGACCGATCCACTTGACAGGTGCCGCCTGATGCGAATGAATCGGTTGTCCGGCCGCTTGGAAACGACCGATTGTGTTGCCAGGGCCTGACAAGACTCTTGTTACGACCACCGGGACGACCACCCGAGAAGGACGACGATCGCCGTGACCGCCACCCCGCACGCCGACCTGCTCGACCGCCACCGCCGGGTGATGCCGTCGTGGCTCGCGCTCTACTACGACGAGCCCATCGAGCTGGTGTCCGGGTCGGGGCGCCACGTGGTCGACGGCGAGGGCCACCGCTACCTCGACTTCTTCGGCGGGATCCTCACCACCATGACCGGCTACGACGTGCCCGAGGTGGTCGACGCCATCCGCACGCAGGCCGGCCGGATGATCCACACGTCGACGCTCTACCTGATCCGCCCGATGATCGAGCTGGCCGAGCGCCTGGCGCCGCTGTCGGGCATCCCCGACGCCAAGGTCTTCTTCACGACCTCGGGCACCGAGGCCAACGAGGCCGCCCTCCTGCTGGCCTCGACCGCCCGGCGCTCGAACCAGGTGCTCGCCCTGCGGAACAGCTACCACGGCCGCTCCTTCGCCACCGTCGGCATCACCGGGAACCGGGGCTGGTCGGCGTCGAGCCTCACCCCGTTCACGGTCCACTACGTCGATGCCGGCCACCGGTTCCCCGGCCCCGCCGGGCGACCCGAACCGGCCGACGCCATCGGCGCCGCCGTCGACGACCTGCGCGACGTGATCCTCACCGCCACCGCGGGCGATGTCGCGTGCCTCATCGCCGAGCCGATCCAGGGCGTGGGCGGGTTCACCGTGCCGCCCGACGGGCTGTTCGGGGCCATGAAGAAGGTGCTCGACGAGTACGGCATCCTCTACGTCAGCGACGAGGTCCAGACGGGGTGGGGGCGGACCGGCGACCACTTCTGGGGGTACGAGGCCCACGGTCTCACGCCCGACCTGCTGACCTTCGCCAAGGGCCTGGGCAACGGGCTGGCGATGGCGGGGGTCATCGGACGAGGCGAGCTGGTGGACGGGCTGACCGCCAACTCGATCTCGACGTTCGGCGGCAACCCGCTCGTGTCGGCCGGTGCGCTCGCCAACCTCGACTACCTGCTCGACCACGGCCTGCAGGCCAACGCCCGGCAGCAGGGGGCCCGCATCCTCGACGTGCTGGCGCCGCTGGCCGGCAAGCTCGGCGTCGTCGGCGAGGTGCGGGGCCGCGGGCTCATGATCGGCGTCGAGCTGGTCGGGCCCGACGGCCGCACGCCGGCGCCCGCGGCGGCCGGCCGCGTGCTCGAGCTGTGCCGCCGGCAGGGGTTGCTGGTCGGCAAGGGCGGTCTGTTCGGCAACTGCCTCCGCATCGCCCCACCGCTGTCGCTGACGGCCGAGGAGGCCGACGAGGGGGCCACGATCCTGGCCGACGTCCTGGCCGACGTCGACGCCGAGATCCGGGACGCGGAGGTGACGTCATGACCGACCGAGAGGTGCCCGTGATCACCCACTGGGTCGACGGCAAGGCGTGGGAGGGCGCCGGCGAGCGCACCGCTCCCGTCTACGACCCCGCCACCGGCGCCGTGGCGGCCACGGTGCGGCTGGCGTCCGCGGCCGACGTGGACGCGGCCGTCGCCTCGGCGTCGGCGGCCGCCGCCGAGTGGCGCCACGCCTCGCTGAGCCGGCGCACCCAGGTGCTGTTCGCCTTCCGCGAGCTGGTGCACGCGCACCGGGACGAGCTGGCCGCCGTCCTCACCGCCCAGCACGGCAAGGTCACCGCCGACGCGCGCGGCGAGGTGGCACGCGGCCTCGAGGTGGTCGAGTTCGCCTGCGGCATCCCGGCCGCGCTCAAGGGCGGGCACAGCGAGCAGGTGTCGACCGACGTCGACGTCCACTCGGTCCGCCAGCCCCTGGGCGTCGTCGCCGGCATCACGCCGTTCAACTTCCCGGCCATGGTCCCGATGTGGATGTTCCCCGTGGCCATCGCGTGCGGGAACGCCTTCGTGCTCAAGCCGTCCGAGCGCGACCCCGGCGCCTCGCTGCTGCTGGCCGACCTGTGGGCCCAGGCGGGCCTGCCCGACGGCGTGTTCTCGGTCGTCCAGGGCGACAAGGAGGCGGTGGACGCCCTGCTCGACCACCCCGGCATCGCCGCGGTGAGCTTCGTGGGGTCGACCCCCATCGCCCGCTACGTGTACGAGCGGGGGGCGCAGGCCGGCAAGCGCGTGCAGGCGCTCGGCGGGGCCAAGAACCACATGGTGGTGCTGCCCGACGCCGACCTCGACGCCGCCGCCGACGCCGCGGTCAGCGCCGGCTACGGCTCGGCGGGCGAGCGGTGCATGGCCATCTCGGTCGTGGTGGCCGTCGACCCGATCGGCGACGACCTCGTGGCCCGCATCACCGAACGCATCCCCGGGCTGGTCGATCGCTCCGGGCGCGACGCCGGGCGCCGACATGGGCCCGCTGATCACCGACACCCACCGCCAGCGCGTCACCGGCCTCGTCGACGCGGGCGTGGCCGAGGGCGCCGACCTGGTGGCCGACGGACGGGGCCTGGTCGTCGACGGCCACGAGGACGGCTTCTTCTTCGGGCCGTGCCTGTTCGACAACGTCCGGCCCGACATGGCCATCTACCAGGAGGAGATCTTCGGCCCGGTGCTGTCGGTCGTGCGGGCCGGGTCGTACGACGACGCGGTGGCGCTGGTGGCGGCCAACCCCTACGGCAACGGCGTCGCCCTGTTCACCCGCGACGGCGGCGCGGCCCGGCGGTTCGAGACCGAGGTCGATGCCGGCATGGTGGGCATCAACGTGCCCATCCCCGTGCCGATGGCGTACTACTCGTTCGGAGGGTGGGGCGACTCGCTGTTCGGCGACACCCACGCCTACGGCCCCGAGAGCGTGCACTTCTACACCCGCGGCAAGGTGGTGACGACCCGCTGGGCCGACCCGCACACCCGCGGGCCCGACCTCGGGTTCCCCACCCACACCTGAGCCCTGACGCAGCTCGGCGCACCATCGCCACGAGACGACACTGACGTTAGTATCAGCATCTGACGATCCGTCAGGTCCGACGACGGTGGCGCGACCGCTCGGATCGTCGCCCGGCACACGAGGGGGAGCCCGATGCACGATCTGGTCATCCGCAGCGGCACGGTCGTCGACGGCACCGGGGCGCCCGGACGCGTCGCCGACGTCGCCATCACCGACGGGGTCGTCACCCACGTGGGCGGCGACGACCGACCGCACGTCGACGGCCCGGCCCGGCAGGAGATCGACGCCGACGGCGCCCTCGTCACGCCCGGCTTCGTCGACGTCCACACCCACTACGACGGCCAGGCCACGTGGGACGCGCTGCTCTCCCCGTCGTGCTGGCACGGCGTCACCACCGTCGTGATGGGCAACTGCGGCGTCGGGTTCGCGCCCGTCGCCCCCGACAAGCACGACTGGCTCATCGGCCTGATGGAAGGCGTCGAGGACATCCCCGGCGCCGCCCTGTCCGAGGGCATCCGCTGGGGATGGGAGACCTTCCCCGAGTACCTCGACACGGTCGACGGCCCACCCCCACGTCGTCGACATCGGCGCCCAGGTCCCCCACGGCGCCGTCCGCGCCTACGTGATGGGCGACCGGGGCGCGGCCAACGAGCCCGCCACCACCGACGACATCGCGGCCATGGCCGCCATCGTGCGCGACGGCATCCGGGCCGGCGCCCTCGGGTTCTCGACCTCGCGCACGCTCGCCCACCGGGCGATCGACGGCGAGCCGGTTCCGGGCACGTTCGCCGCCGAGGACGAGCTGTTCGGCATCGGCGCCGTGCTCGGCGAGCTGGGCACCGGCGTGTTCGAGCTGGCGGCCGCCGGGGCGCTGGGAGAGGACCTCGCCGCCCCCGAGCGCGAGGTCGACTGGATGCGCCGGCTGTCCAAGGCGGTCGGCCGGCCGATCACGTTCGCACTGCTGCAGAACAACGCCGACCCCGACCAGTGGCGCCGCCTGCTCGACCTGGCGGGCCAGGCCGCGGCCGACGGCGTCGCCGTGCGGCCCCAGGTCCACGGACGCACGGTGTCCATCCTCCTCGGCTTCCAGACGTTCCACCCGTTCAACTTCACCGCCGCCTGGGGCGAGACCGGCGTCGGCCTGGTCCCCTGGGACGAGCAGGTGCGGCGCATCCAGGCCGAGCCCGAGCTCCGGGCCCGGCTGGTGACCGAGATCGCGGCGATGGGCGACGACCCGATCATCAGCGGCTTCATGCACCCGGATCGCATCTTCCTGCTCGGCGATCCGCCCGACTACGAGCCCGGCGCGGCCTCGTCGGTGAGCGCCATCGCCGCGAGCCGACGGCGTCGACGTGTGGGGCAAGCTGCTCGACCTCATGCTCGTCGACGGCGGGCGCGAGCTGCTCAACAGCCCCGTCGCCAACTACAGCAACGGCTCGCTCGAGCCCGTGCGGGAGATGCTGCTGCACCCCACGTCGGCGTTCGGGCTCGGCGACGGCGGCGCGCACGCCGGGCAGACGTGCGACGCCTCGACCACCACGTTCCTGCTGACGCACTGGGCCCGCGACCGGGCCGAGGGGCGGCTGCCGGTCGAGCTGGCGGTCCACAAGACCACCCGGGCGACGGCCACGCTGTACGGCCTCGGCGACCGGGGCGTGCTGGCCCCCGGCTACGTCGGGGACGCCAACGTGATCGACTTCGACCGACTGGCGCTGCATCGGCCGACGAAGGTGGCCGACCTGCCGGGCGGGGCGTCACGACTGATCCAACGGGCCGACGGGTACGTGGCGACGATCAAGGGCGGCACGGTCACGTTCGAGCAGGGCGAGCACACCGGCGCCACGCCGGGCGCGCTGCTGAGGGGAGCACGCCAGTGAGCGAGCGGAGCGAGCGAACCATGAGCACAGTGCGGTACCCGGCCCGAAGGGCCGAGCGAACCATGCGCACAGTGCGTCACTCCCGAAGGGGGCGCCGATGAGCGCCGAGGGAGCGAACGCCGAGCCGCTGGTGGCGGCTGCGGCCGAGGCGGTCGAGGCCGCCACCCAGCTCGCCGAGCCCAAGGCCGTCACGACCGCGTTCTGGGACGCCCTCTACGCCCGTGACTGGGCGCGCGTGCGGTCGTTCTTCGGGCCCGAGTCGATCTACCTCGACATGCCCACCGGCCCCGGGGCCGCCGCGGTGGGCCCCGAGAACATCGAGAAGCGCCTGCGGCTCGGGCTCGAGGACCTCGCCGGCTACGACCACGGGCCCGCCACGGTCGTCGCCGAGGGCGGCATCGTCGTGACCGAGCACACCGAGATGTGGGAGTGGCCCACCGGTGAGCGGGCGACCCTGCCGTTCGTGTCGGTGCAACACGTCGACGGCGGCGTGATCACCCTGTGGAAGGACTACTGGGACCTCGGCACCCTCATGGGCGCGGCCCCGGCCGACTGGATGACGCAGCTGATGGGCGGGGACATGTCGTGGATGTCCGACGTCACGGGCCGGATCTGATCTCGTAGCGATCGAGGAAGTCGCGCAGCAGCGGCGTCACCCGGTCGGCTGCGTCGACCGGCAGCGTGTGCCCCGCCTCGTCGAGGACGCGGACCGTGGCGTCGGGCCGGGCGAGCCGCACCCGCTCGGCCAGCGCGCCCCGCGTCGTGGATCGGGCTCTCGTCCCCCAGCACGAGCAGGAGCGGCGCGGCCAGTCGGGCCAGATCGCCGTCGGGGACCGGCATCGGCCGCGGCAGCCCCCGGCGACGGAAGCGGGCCTGGCCCAGGAACGCGAACCGCCGCCGGTCGGCGTCCTCGGCCAGGATCCCCATCCGCAGCGCCCGCAACCGCTCGTCCCGCCAGCGCCCGGGCAGGACCAGGGCGGCGCCGACCTTGAGCCCGTAGGTCCAGAACCCGCGGGCCAGCGGATCGAGGACCGGCTCGACGAGCGAGACGCTGGCGACGGTGTCGGGGGCCCGGAGGGCGTGGCAGACCACGACGTAGCCGCCGTACGAGGCGCCGACGAGGTGCGCGCGCTCGACGCCGAGACCGGCGAGCGTGGCGCCCAGCCAGGCCGAGAGCTCCGCGGCGTTCCGCACCGGTGCGGTCTGGACGCTGCGCCCGGGTTCGCCCACTCCGTCGATCGCGATGACCGACCGGCCCAGCAGCCCGCCGATCACGGGGGTCCACATGAGCGAGCACGTGCCGGCGCCGTGGAGCAGGACGACCGGCGTGCCCTCTCCCCGCCAGTGGTACGAGACCGTCGGCCCGAACGGGGTCTCGACCGCGTGCTCGGTCGGGCGGGCCTCCCACCCGGCCTCGTGGAGCGCCGCCCACGCAGTGCTGCTGAGCAGGCCGAACAGGCGCACGAAGTCGGCCTGCGACCGAGCGTTGGCCCACCTGCTCACCTCGGCGGTGTCACCCATCTCGGGTCCCTCCGGTCCCGTCGCCTCCGGTTATGGTACGGACGTACCACAGCCCGGGCAAGACCAGGAGCGAGCGTGCCCAAGCGGGTCGACCACGACGAGCGCCGCCGTCAGATCGTGCGGGCGCTCTGGCGCATCGCCGAGCGCGGCGGCCTCGGCGCGGTGTCCTTCCGCGAGGTCGCCACCGAGGCGGGCGTCTCGGTGCGGCTCGTGCAGTACTACTTCGGCACCAAGGCCGACCTGCTGCGCGAGGCCAACCGCCAGGCCCTGCAGACGATGGGTGCCCGCATCGGTCAACGCGTCCTGGCGGCGATGGACGGCGACCCCTCGCCTCGCCAGGTCGTGGCGACCATCGTGCGCGAGTTCCTGCCGTCCGACGACGAGTCCCGCCGGGCGATGCTGCTCTACTACGCGTTCTACACGGCGCAGATGACCGACCGCAGCCTGCGCGGCGCCGGCGAGGTCCCGCAGGGCTTCATCGACCTCGTGTCCGACCAGATCCGCCGGGCCCAGGCCGACGGCACCGTGTCGCCCGGCGTCCACCCCGAGCTCGAGGCGGCCGTGCTCCTGGCCGTGGTGCCGGGGGCGGCGTCGGGGGTCCTCACCGGCTACGGCACGCTCGAGGAGGCGACGCTGCTGGTCGACTACGCGGTCGACCGCATCTTCGGCCCGGCGTGAGCGGACCCAGGGCGGGCCCGGGCGGCGGGTACGGTGCGGGCATGGCCGCACGGGTCGTCCGCGCCGCACTGGCCGCCCTCCTGCTCGTCGCCGTGCCGGTCGGCGTGTGGGCCACGGTGTCCCCCCGGTCGTTCTTCGACGAGTTCCCCGGTGCGGGCCGAACGTGGGTCGCGGCCGACGGGCCCTACAACGAGCACCTCGTGCGGGACTTCGGGTCGCTCAACCTCGCCCTCGCCGCGGTCACGGTCGTGGCCCTCGTGACCCTGGCCCGCCCGGTCGTGCTGGCGGCCGCGGCGGCCTGGATCCTCTACTCGCTGCCCCACCTCATCTACCACCTGCGCCACCTGGACCTGTACGACACGACCGACCAGGTGCTCAACGTGACCGCCCTCGCCGCCGGTCTGGTGCTCCCCGTGATCGTGCTGGTGGCCGAGCTGCGCCGACCTGCCGCGCCGCAGGATCCCCGCTGACGACGAGCCGTCAGCCGAGCTCGCGAGCCAGGCGGCGCCCGAGGCGCACGGCCTCGCGCCCACCGGCGCGGCCCAGCCGGGCGACCCGGGTCCACGGCGCGCCGGCCGCCAGCGCCGCCGCCCGGGCCACGGCGTCGTCGGCGCGGGCCGACCGGACCGCGGCCAGGCGAGCGGCGACCAGCGGCACCCGGGCCTCGGCGCTGTGGAACCGCGACGATGTCGTGGCGGGCCCGCTCGCCCACGGTCGCGGCGCCGGCCGGATCCTCGACGATCCGCCGCATCGCCGCCGCGGCCTCGTCGAGGTCGGGGTCGGCCCAGGGTGACCCCGCCGGGTACGGGTCGTTGCCCACGGCGATGGGCACGAGGTCGTAGCCGACGAGGAAGCTGTTGCGCTCGTCCATGAACTCGAGGTTGCCCGAGTAGCCCGTCGCCACGACCGGCCGCCCCGCCAGCATCGCCTCGGCCATCGTGTACCCGAAGCCCTCGGCCCGATGCAGCGAGACATAGGCGTCGCAGGACGCGATCGAGCGCGGCCTGGTCGAGGGCCGAGACGTAGCCGTCGACGACGTGCACGTCGTCGCGGTCGGCGGCGTGCAGGCGCACGCGCTCGAGATCGGGGAGCGCCGCCGACCCGTTGATCGACTTGATCACGAGGTGCGGGCCCTCGCCGGGGGCGAAGGCCCGTCGGAACGCATCGATGACGCCGAACGGGTTCTTGCGATCGGCCACGCTGAAGTAGTCGAAGCAGAAGAGGAACGTGAACGCGTCGGGCAGGCCCAGGGCGGCCCGCGCCCGGGGGACGACCGTCCGGGGCACCACCGGCGGCGGGACGTTGTGCACCGGCACGTCGACACCGGCCGCGATCGCCTGCCGAGCGTGCGCGCTGCACGTCCAGATCTCGTCGACCAACCGGGCCGCGCCGTGGAGAGATCCAGGAAAGTCCTCGACCTCCCAGGCCCAGACCCCGATCGTGGACCGGCCGTGGCCGAACGCCCAGCGCAGCCGGTCCATGACCGCCGGCAGTCGGTCCGCGTTGACGCAGACCACGTTGACGTCGGCGTCGTCGGGCTCGCCCCGTCGGCGCCGCCGGGTCGAAGGCCGCTGGTCCCCCGTCGTGGCGCTGCCGGCTGGCGGTGATCGTCTCGGTGGCCGTCACGACCGGCTCACCAGCCGTTCGCAGCGTCGCCTCCATCCCGCGGCCCAGCTCGCCCATCCCCAGCTCGGCTGCGAGGTAGCCCACGAGCTGCACCGCGGCCGGTCTCGTCGGCGGCGGATCGAGCGCGGCTTCGATCTCGTCGCGGCCGGGATCACCTCGGGGGGCAGACCCAGGTCGCGCTGGCCGATCTCGCGCATCCAGGCCAGGTAGTGGTTGCCCTCGTCGCCCGTGATGCGGGGGCACGCCGACTGGAGGTCGGGTCGGCTGTGGTGCAGCGGCGTGCAGGTAGCGCGAGATGCGGGGTGCGACGCTGCCGGGGAACGGCGAGCGGAGCATCGCCACGAAGGCGTCGACCTCGGCCGGATCGTAGGGGTCGGGCACGCCGTCCACGTCGCCGACGTCGTGCTCGAGGGTGCGCTCGCGCCGCAGCAGCTCCTGGCGCACGATGCGCCGCATCAGCCCGTCGAGCACCATGCCGTTGGCGGCGAACGCCAGGCCGTAGTCGAGCTTGCGGCACTCGTCCCACCCCTCGTCCCGCAGCCGCGCCGCGTACGCCGCGCAGAGCCCGAGCAGCTCGGGGCGCTCGGAGAGGAGGACACGAGGTCGGCCCTCGTGGTAGCGGGTGAGCTGGTGCCCGGCGTCGGGGTCGTAGCCGCTGTAGTGGAAGAACCGCAGCGGTGCCCCGCCCGCGAGATGACCGCCGCCCGGCGCCGGCTCGATGGGGCGCTCGTCGATGTTCCAGTAGGCGGCGTTGAGGCCGGCGTCGCGCAGCACGTGCGGGCGCGAAGTAGGCGGCCGCCAGGTCGACCCAGCGCTGGTCGACGAACAGCCCGTCGGGCACGTCGTGCAGGCAGTCGCGGCGGCACCGATCGGCCCACCAGTCGAGGAAGTCCCCGGCCGGGCGTCCCCACGGCCACGAACCCGAGGTTGTAGGCGCCCGCGACGGCGAACACCCTCTCGTCGGGCTGGCGGCGGTCGTCGGGCACCGGGGTGAACCGGTGCGGGGTGAGCACGATGCCGTGGCGCTCGGCCGCCGCATCGATGTCGTCGAGCGGTGCGAACACCTCGATGTCGGGGTCGAGGTAGGTGACGCTGGACGCGCCGGCGGCGAGCAGATGGCGGAGCAGGAACGGCTTCAGGGCCGTGGCCAGCTCCATCACGTTGTAGATCGTGGTCATGCGGCGCAGCTCGCGTCTGCTCGCCGGCCGGGACGACGTCGGCCGGGGTCACGACCTCGAACGGCTCGTCGTCGCGCTGTCCGTCGCCCGGGGCGTCGAGGACGAGCACGACGACGCGGCCGCTCGGGGTGGTGGGCGCGGAACGACCGGGCCAGCACCCGGGCCTGCGGGCAGGTAGTTCCGGGCGACGACGGTGGTGATCAGCACGACGGCGCGACCGGTCCTGCGCCCGGGGCGGGGGTGGGCCGACGCTCGGCCACGACGACGGGCACGATCAGCGGCGCCTCGAACCACCGCACGTGCTCGTGCACCAGGTCGATCTCGAGCAGGTGGTCACCCTCCTCGTCGGGGGCCTCGACCCACACCGGGATGATCGCCGAATCGCCGGGCCGGAGGGTGGATTGCAGCGGGCTGCGCAGGCCCTCGTACCGGGTGACGTCCCCGCCCGGCGCGCGCCAGTGGTGGCTGACCCGCACGAGTGGCTGCTGGTCGAGACCCCACCGCCAGGTGGCCTCTCCCCGGTTCTCGACCTCCACGTACACCGGCCGGGTCTCGCCGGGCGCCAGCCGCAGGGGCGCATCACTGGACGTGGCCTCGTACAGCCGCAGTGCCACGGCGTAGTCCTCGGGCTGCATCGACGGTGTGGAGGCGTGCAGGTCGATCACCGCGGCCGGCGCGACGGCGGGGGTCGCCGGCCGATCTCGGGCGGTGCGGTCGGCGGCGAGGGTCGTCGCGCGGGCGGCGAGCACCCGGTCGATGAGCTCGCGGTCCTCGTCGGGGACCGGACGGACCGCACCCGACGTCCAGCGTTCGGGCCGGTACATGACCTCGCTGAGCCGCCCGCCGCCGTACGCCGACCGCCCGGGCGCCTCGGCCTCGTAGCGGCCCGCCTTGTCGGCCCGGGTGGCCTCGTCGTTCACCACGGTGTCGAGGTGGTAGAGCGGCGCGTCGACGTGGCGAGCGGGCAGGACGGCGACGAACCCGCCGTGCAGCTCGGCCCGCGCCGCCAGCGTGGCGTCGTTGCGCATCAGCCGCACCTGGAAGTCGGGCCACCACGGCGCCTCGGCCAGCCACGTCGCCGCGTCGGGGAACAGCCAGCGGCGCGGGAGCCAGCACTGCTGGACGTCGACCGCCGCCGTCAGCCCGGGCAGGGCCCCGATCAACGCCGCGCTGGGCACCTCGTCGCCGTCGATCGACAGCAGCCAGTCGCCCGTGCACTGCGCGGCCAGCCAGGCCCGGGGCCGGTCGACCGGCGGGCGGAACTCGAAGCGGACGACGCGGTCGGCCACGTCGTCGTAGGCGCCGAGCGCGCCCACGTCGACCCGGCTGTCGGCGGCCACCACGATCTCGTCGGCGACCGGGCGGAGCGCACCCAGCGCCACCGCCACCTGGGCGGGCGGGTCGGCGGTCATGCAGCACACGCTGAGCCGGGCCGCGGACGTCACGACGGCGGGGCCGGGCCCCAGGCGGGGTGGGCGTCGAACCCGTCTCGGGTCGTGATGCGCACCTGGTCGCCGCCGTCGGGGAGCATCGTGTACAGCTCGGCCCAGTCGTCGTCGGGCCGGTCGGTGCTGTCGCGCTTGGACTCGAAGGCGATGAAGGCGCCGTCGGGCGACCAGGACGCGTCCTGGTCGTCGGCGGGATCGGTGGTGAGCTGCTGCTGGTCGCGACCGTCGGCGCCCATCACGAAGATGTCCCAGTTGCCGGTGCGGTTGGTGCTGAAGGCGATGCGGTCGCTGCCGATGGACCAGGCGGGGTCGGCGTCGTCGCCGGGTTGCTGGGTGAGCTGCGTGGGGGTGCCACCGGCCACCGGGATCGTCCAGATGTCCTGCCCGTCGGTGCCCTGGCTCCAGTAGGCGATCGCGGCGCCGTCGGGCGACCAGGCCGGGTCGCCGTCGTCCTGGGGCGTGTTGGTGAGGTTGGTCATCTCGCCGGTGGCGAGGTCGTACACGTACACGTCCTTGGCCCCGTCGGGGTCGGCGACGAAGGCCAGCCGGCCGCCGTCGGGCGACCACGTCGCCCGACCGTCGGAGGCCATCTCGGTGGTGATCGTGCGGCTGGCCGTGCCGTCGCTGCTGCTGACGCGCAGCTCCCACCCGGCGCCTGTCTCGACCGTGTACGCGACCGCCGTGCGGTCGGGGGCGATCACGGGCAGGCGCGCCTTGTCCTCGTTCTCGCGGGTGAGCGCCCGGGCGTTCGAGCCGTCGGCCTCGACCAGCCACACGTTCCAGAACGTGCCGTCCACCTGCGTGTAGGCGATGGTCGAGGCGGCGAGCGGCGCACCGCGGGGGATGTCGGGCGGCAGCTCGACGGTGGGGGTCTCGGTGTCGGCCCCGGTGTCGGCGGGCGTGTCGGACGGCGTCTCGGACGCGGTGTCGCCCCCGTCGGGATCGTCGTCACCACCGCCCCCCAGGGCGAACACGGCCACCGCCCCGGCGACCGCCAGCACGGCGACGGCGGCACCGGCGAGGACGAGCGCGTTGCGCCGGCGCGCGGGCGGCGCGCCCGCGGCGTCGCGTCCGGACGGCCCGTGCGCCGGGCGCCGGGCGTCGCCGCTCTCGCCGGCCCGGGGCAGGCGCGCCCCGCCGTCGGGACCCCAGGGCGGGGCCTCGCCCGGACCGGGCGCGCCGGTCTGCCACCCGGCCGGCGGCGCTCCCGCCGGTGCCTCGGCGGCCAGCGGTGCGGTCGCGGCCGCCATCTCGGGCGCGGCCTCGGCCGGGCCGGTGACCGTCGTGCGGCCGGCGCGGGTGACCACCGGTGGCTCGAGCGTCGTGGTCGCCGCCTCGGCCGAGACCGCGATGGTGCCGGCGTCGGCCGCGGCCGAGGTGGGCCGCGCCGAGCGCCACCGCGTGCTTGGGGTGCACGTCGATGGCCACCGGGCGCTGCAGGTCGGCCACGAGCATCTGCCCGACGAGCGGGATGCGGGACGAGCCCCCCACCAGCAGGACCGACGACACCTGGTCGGGGCGCACCCCCGCCGAGTCGAGCGAGCGGTGCACCGCGTCGAGCGTGTCGACGAGCGTGGGCCGGATCATGTCCTCGAACTCGCGGCGGGTGAGGCGCACCTCGGTGCGCTGGTTGGGCAGCGCCACCGCGATGGCCGTGTCGGTGTCCCACGACAGCGACTCCTTGGCCTCGACGCAGTCGCGCCGCAGCCGGGACACCGCCGCCATCGCCCCGGGGTCGTCGGGGTCGAGCTGGGAGAACGCCTCGGCCATGTGGTCGACCACCCAGGCGAACACGGCCTCGTCGAAGTAGACGCCGCCGAGCTGCTCGATGCCCCGCGGGTCGCCGAGCAGCTCGAACCCCTGGCCGGTGTTGCGCAGGATGGCGGCGTCGAACGTGCCGCCGCCGAGGTCGTACACCGCCACGATCTCGCCCGGCGCCACCCGCGTGGTGGACGCGTAGTGGACCGCGGCCGCCTCGGGCTCGGTGGCCATGCTGACCCGCCCGACGTCGGCCTGGCGGACCGCCTGCTCGAGCAGGTCGCGCTTGTAGTCGCCCCAGTTGGCCGGACACGTCACGACGATGTGCTCGGGCGGCCCGCCCTCGCGGTCGGCCACCACCTTCACGACGCCTCGCAGGAGTCGAGCCGTCAGCGCGTGCGCCGAGAACGGGCTGCCGCCGAGCAGGACGGGTGTCGGATCGCCCATGCGGCGCTTGAACTCGCGGGCGAAACGGTCGGGCTCGGTCTGGCTGCGACGCTCGGCCGCCTCGCCGATGAGCATCTCGCCGTCGGAGCGCAGCAGCACCACCGACGGGATCTCGAGCGATCGGGTGCCGAGCGTGGCCACCTCGGCGCGCCCGTTGCGGATGACCGCCGCCGCCGTGTACGTCGTCCCGAGGTCGACCCCCAGCTGATATCCCACCGTGCTCTCCCTGCCGTCCCCGCTCGCCCGGTCTCGCCTCGTGGGCCCGGGATCACCCCGCCCCGACGGTGACACCGCCGGTTCTCGTCGCTCGCCGCACCTCGTCCTGCGCCTGCAGCCAGACCAGCTCGACCGCAGCCGCGAGGTGGCCGGAACGCCGGGCCAGATCGTCGAGGACTCCCGCGTGGTCGCCGCTCGCCGCCGACCGTGCGACCTCGCCGAGGTCCCTGGCCGCCTCGCCTGCCTCCGCCCGGCACACGCTAGCCAACGCCCGCCTGCCCACCGGAGTCGACCCCCACCGCCGGCGCGCGTTGCTGCGGCCCTGCGCCCACCCGCGCCGCAGCACCCACCGGCGCGAGAGGCGGTCGCGGGTCACGCCGTGGAGGACGAGGGTCGCGGGCTCGTAGGCCACGGTGCCCTCGCCGGCAGCCCACATGCGGGCGAAGAGGTCGCCCTCCTCGCTCGACACGAGGCTGCGCCCCCGGCGCCCGAGCCGGGGATCGAACCCGCCCACCGCGTCGAGCGTGGCGCGGCGGACCGACATGTTGGTGCCGTAGGGGCCGTGCGGCGTCGGCCAGGGCACGGGGTCGTCGCCGAGGTCGAGGGCGCTGAACCAGTGCTCGAGCCGTGCTGTCAGCCAGCGGGGCCTCCCGTCGGGCCAGCGCAGGACCACCGGCCCACCGACGCCCACCACCGAGGCGTCGCGGGCGTAGGCCGCCAGGTGGGCCGCCACCCAGCCCCGCGGGGCGAGCGCGTCGTCGTCGATGAACAGCACGACGTCGCCCCGGGCAGCCTCGATCCCGCGGTTGCGGGCACGGGACAGGCCGGCGACGGGCTCGCGGACGCGACGGCGCCGGTCGGGGTCGGCCGCCACCCAGGCCCGGATCACGGCGTCGGTGCCGTCGGTCGACCCGTTGTCGACCACGATCACCTCGTGCTCCCCGGCCCCGACCTGCTCGCCGAGGTGCGCGAGGCACTCGCCCAACCGCCCCGCGCGGTTGCGCGTGCAGATCACGATCGAGGCGCCCGCCATCGGTGCGATCCTACGACCCGCCCGTCAACCCTCCGTCCTGCGGCGGCGACCCGCACCAGCTCCAGCTGGCGGGCCTGCGTAGCGTGATCGGCATGTGCCTGGACCGCCGCGACTTCCTCGCCGGGAGCGCGGCGGTCGCGGCCGCGGCCGTGACGGCGATGGGCGGGGGCGGTGACGCCTCGGCGGGGACGGCGCAGCCGCTCCCGTTGGTCCCGGTGGACCTGGCGCCAGGGCTCACCGTGCTGCGGCGGGCGTCGTGGGGTGCCGACCTGGCGGCTCCGGCCGGGCTGCCCGCCGAGGCCCCGGGCGACGTCCGGGTGCTGCTGGTCCACCACAGCGCCTCGACCAACGACTACGGCCAGAGCGCGGCCGCCGACCAGATCCGCCAGTTCCACGCCCTGCACACCGGCCCCGAGAGGGGGTGGCCCGACGTGGCCTACAACTTCCTCGTCGACCGGTTCGGGCGGGTGTGGGAGGGACGCGCCGGCAGCCTCGACGCGCCGGTGATCGGCGACGCCACCGGGGGCAACCAGGGCTTCTCGCAGCTCGTCTGCCTGATCGGCACCTTCGTGGCCGAGGAACCGACCCCCGAGGCACTCGACGCGCTCGTGCGCGTGCTGGCCTGGCTCGGCCTGAGGGACGAGGTCGACGTGACGCCGGGCGCGACCACGACGTTCACGTCACGCGGATCGAACCGGTGGCCCGCCGGGGCCACGGTCGAGACGACCACGATCGCCGGCCACCGGGACATGTCGCAGACCACCTGCCCGGGCGACGCGGCCTACGCCCGCGTGCGCGGCGACCTGCCGGCGCTGGTCGCGGCGCGCGCCGCCGCCACGGCGCCGACGACCGCACCGCCCACGACGGCGCCGCCCACGAGCGCGGCGACCACTGCACCCCCGACGACCTCGCCTGCGCCAGCGCAGGCCGGCGGGGAGGCTGCACGTCCGGCCGGCGACGGGGACGGTGACGACGGGGCGCCCGCCGCGCTGCTCGGCGGCGTCGCCGTGACCGCGGCCGTGGCGGCCACCGCGCTGGCGGTGCGCCTCAGAGGTCGGCGGCCACCATCCGAGCCACGTTGAACCCCGAGTCCACGGCCTGGTGGGTGCCCGAACCGCGGCCGCCCGCATCGCACCCGACCAGGTAGAGCCCGGGCAGTGGCTCGGTGACGTCGCCGTCAGTGGAACACGTTCTAGTCGGACACGCGAGCCGGCGCCTCCCGGCGGTCAGGGCTCGTCCGAGTACCGCTCGACGTCGCTGACCCGGCAGGTGACGCCGGGGCCGGGCGACTCGGTGAGGCTCTGCACGTCCACCACGGTCGACTGACCCGGCTGGAGTGCCGACACGAAGGCGAACCCGCGTGTCGATCTGGTCGCCGTCGGCGGATTCGAAGGCCAGCTCGATGGTGTAGTTGGAGCGCTCCGACGAGGTGTTCGTGACGTCGACCTCGGCCGTCAGGAAACCCGCGGCGTCGGTGCTGCAGCGCGGCTCGGACACGTCGCCCACCTCGTCGGCCTGCTCCGCGGCGATCGACCGATCGACGTCCTCGGCGGCCTCGCCGACCAACGCGACGAGGGCGACGCAGGAGCCCAGCGCCAGCACCACCACGAAGCCGACGGCGGCGAGCACCCACACCGCCACGTTGGAGCCACTCGACGACGTCGACGGGCGCGGGACGTAGCCGGACGGCGGGCCGTACCCGGGCGGGGGGCCGTACCCGACGGGCGGGCCGTACCCGGCGGGGGGCCGTACCCGACGGGCTGGCCACCACCGGGGGGCGGGACGGGGCCCGGTCGGTCGAACCCCTCACCCGGAGGCGGGACGGCAGCACCGGGATGTTGCTCGGGTGGGTACCAGCGCCCGTCGGAGGCCTGCCACCACCCTGGTCCCTGCGGGACATCGCTCATCCGCTCGCCCTCTCCGCCGTCCCCCGCCGCACAGTAGGCGTTGCGCGACCGGCAGCGCGGTCCTATGGTTCCCTACATCACTAACGAACCGACTAACCCTGCGCATGGGGCCGTGAACGGCTTCGACGGCGCCGGGCCGATCTACCGGCAGATCGCCGAACAGATCTCGACCGACATCCTCAGCGGGCGGCTGGCGCCCGACGAGCAGGTGATGTCGACCAACCAGTACGCGGCCTTCTACCGCATCAACCCCGCGACGGCCGCCAAGGCGTTCCAGCGTCTGGTCGACGACGGGCTGCTCTACAAGAAGCGAGGCATCGGCATGTTCGTCAGCGCCGACGCACCCGACCGGCTGCGGGCCCGGCACCGCGAACGGTTCTACGCCGAGGTCGTCGACCCGATGGTGCGCGAGGCACAGGTCATCGGCGTCGACCTCGCCGACGTGATCGCCCACATCGCCGGCGCCGGGCGAGCGACGACAGCCGCGGCGACCGCGCGGCGAGCCGTGAACGACAAGGAGCGGGCATGACCCTCACATCGGACGTCGACGTCGACCTGCGCGGGCTGGGCCTGCGGTACGAGGACAGCGACGCCGGCGCCGCCGATGCCCTCGCCGGCATCGACCTGCACGTGCCGGCAGGCACGATCCTCGGCCTCCTGGGCCGCAACGGCTCGGGCAAGACCAGCCTCATGTCGCTCGTGGCGTCGCTCCGGCGCCCACCGCCGGCGAGGTGCTCGTCGGAGGCGCCGACCCGTGGGAGGACGCCGACCGCATGGCCGCCGTCGCCCTCGTCGGACCCGGGCGGCGACGGCGGCGGGTGGAAGGTCCACGACGCCCTCGAGTTCACCGCCGCGCTGCGCCCGGCATGGGACGAGCCCTACGCCCGCCGCCTGCTCGACCGGTTCGAGGTCCCGAACGTCAAGATCGCCAACCTCTCCCGGGGCAAGCGGGCCGCGCTCGCCTGCACCATGGGCCTGGCGGCGCGGGCGCCGGTCACGATGTTCGACGAGGCGCACCTCGGCATGGACGCTCCGTCGCGCTACGCCTTCTACGACGAGGTGCTGAGCGACTACCTGACCAACCCCCGCACGGTGATCCTGTCGACCCACCACATCGACGAGGTGGCGTCGCTGTTCGGGCGGGTGGCCATCCTCGACCGTGGGCGCCTGCTGGTCGAGCGCCGACACCGACGCCCTGCGGTCCGAGGGACTCGAGATCGTGGGCCCCGCCGAGCGCGGTCGATCGGTTCGTGGCCGACGGTCGGGGTCGAGGTGCTGCACGAGCGGCGACTCGGCGGCACGCAGGCCGACCGTCGCCTACGGCGCCCTGACCGACGACCGCGCCGAGCCGCGACGGCGGCCGGGATCGACGCTGGGCCCGATCCCCCTGCAGGACCTGTTCGTCCACCTGACCGGCGAGCGCGCCGGCGTCCCGATCGACGGCCGAGCCGGCGAGAGCGCCGTCCGGCCGAGGAGGCCTCGTGACCGTGACCACCCCGTCCCCCGCCGAGTCGTCGACGCGACCCGGCCCGCCCCGTCCGCCCGGCATCGGGAGCGTGGCCGGGCTCCTCGGCGGCCACCTGGCCTTCTACCTGCTGATCTGGATCGGCATCGGCGCCGCGCTGCTGACGGCGAACCTGGTCGCCAACGGCGTGTGGGGCGACGTCGACGCCAGTGTGTGGGACGGCCAGTCCAGCGTGTTCCAGTACGCCATCCTGGCCGGTGGGATCATGGTCGTGACCGGCTACGTCCCGGTGATGGTGGCCCAGGGCGTGACCCGCAGGGCGGCCGCCGACGGCAGCCTCGTGGCGGTCGCCGGCCTGACCGTGGCCGGGGCGCTGGCCACCACCCTGGCCTACGGCGTCGAAGACCTCGTGTTCGCCGTCAACGACTGGCCCCACGTGCTCGGGGGCGCCCGCGAGCTGCACATCTACGACCGGCCCGACCAGTACGGCCTCATCCTCGTCGAGGTGATGGCGCTCTACGGCACCCACGTCGTCGCCGGCATGGTCATCGGCGCGGGGCTGTTCCGCTTCGGATGGGTGTGGGGCGTCCCGTTCCTGCTCGGTGGCGTGGCCCTCGCGGTCCTCGGCGAGTTCCTGGTGGCCAGCGGCTTCGTGGGCGTCCGCGCCGGCGACGCGCTCGGCCTCGAGGCCCCGCCCGTCGGCGCCGGCGTCGCCGGGGTGGCGGCGCTGGTGGCGGCCGGCGCGGTGGTGTCCCGGAGGCTGATCCGCGGGCTTCCCGTCGAGATCCGGTACGCGTCCTGGTGGCGGTGACGTCTGCGGGGCGCCGAGACCGCGGGCGGGCACCGGCCGGAATCGCCGTCATCCCGGACGGGCGACCCCGCTACCGTCCCACCCGATGACCCCGGAACGCTTCCTCGACCTGATCGAGCGGGACGGGCGGCGCCTCGCCGAGGCCGCCGCGGCGGGCGACCTCGACGCCGCCATCCCCACGTGCCCGGGGTGGACCGTGCGCGACTGCGTCACGCACACCGGCCAGGTCTACCGCCACAAGGTGGCCTGCATCCGCCTCCAGCGGCGGCCCGGGCCCGACGACGGCGTCGAGCTCGAGCCGCCGCCGGGCGTCGACCTGCTGACGTGGTTCGACGCCTCGCTCGACGCACTGCTGGCCGAGCTGCGCGCCCGGGGGCCCGAGGCGCCGGCGTACACCTGGTGGCCGCCCGACCAGACCGTCGGGTTCTGGTTCCGGCGCATGGCGCAGGAGACCGCGGTCCACCGGCTCGACGTCGAGGACGGGCGGGCCACGCCCACACCCGTCGACCCCGAACTGGCGGTCGACGGCATCGACGAGGTCCTCGACCTCTTCCTCGCCGAGGACTGGGCCTCGCTCGACCCGAAGGAGTGGGACGGCGTCGATCCACAGGCGGGCGCCGGCGGGACCGTGGCGGTGCGGGCCGGCGGCCAGGTGTGGCGCAGCACGCTCGGGTCCGACGAGATCCCGCTCGACCGCGGGGACGGGCCCGCGGATGCGACGGTGGCCGGCCAGCCCGAAGCGGTCCTGCTCTGGCTGTGGGGGCGCCGCCCCGACGACTCCGTCGGCCTCGACGGGGACGGGGCCCTCCTCACCGCCTACCGCGACCGGCTGCGCATCGCGACGCAGTAGGGGCGGGAGGCGCGTCGCGGGGGCGGCACCTCCGCCCACGGCTCACTCGACGGCGCGCAGGTTGCCGGGGTGACGACCGGCGAGCGCGTCGAGGGCCGCGCGCGCTCTCGATGTCACCCGGCAGGTAGACGACCAGGCGCTGGTCGTCGGGGTCGGGCAGCTGCAGCGTCTCGAACGCCATCCGCACCTCGCCGACCTCGGGGTGGAGGAGGAGCTTGGTGCCGCTGCGCTTGCGCCCCACCGGGCGCGTCGCCCAGCGGTCGGAGAACGCCGGCCCGCCGACCTCGGACAGGTGGGTGATCAGCTCCTGGCCCTGGGCGTCCTCGGGACGGAACGCCGCCTGGAGGTTCCCCACCTGCTCGTCCGCGATGGCGCCCCAGTCGGGGTAGGTGGTGTGGGCCCGCTCGTCGGTGAACGTGTAGGTGATCAGGTTCGCCCGCGGTCGGTCGAACATGCCGACGGGACGCACCAGCCGGTCGTACGTCGACGTCCAGGCCAAGAGGTCGGTGAGGCGGTTGACCACGAACGCCGGCGCCGGTTCGAGGCTGGTGAGCAGGGCCTGGACGGTCGGGCGGATGGCGGTGGCGGGCGCCACCGTGGCCGGGCACAGCTCGCCGCTGGCGTTGACCGCGACGAGGTGGCGCAGGTGGGCGAGGTCCTCCTCGCCGAGTCGCAGCGCCGACGCCAGCGCCGCCACGACCTGCGCGGACGGGTTCGTGTCACGGCCCTGCTCGAGGCGGACCAGGTAGTCGACGCTGATCCCGGCCAGCGTGGCGAGCTCGGCCCGGCGCAGGCCCGGCGTCCGGCGACGGGGGCCGATGGTCAGGCCGACGTCGATCGGCGACGTGGCCTCGCGGCGCGAGCGCAGGAATGTGCCCAGCTCGGTCTCGATCACCGGTCCAGTGTGCCGGGATCGGGCGCCGACCAGGGTGGCCCTGTCAGGGCCAGCCTTGTCCCGGCCTCCCCAGGCCGGGCCGGGGCGTGCACGATCCCCGACATGACCGACACAACCGCCACCACCGCACTCCCCCTCGTCCCCGGGGTCTGGGCACTCGACACCAACCACTTCCGGGTCGGGTTCGCCGTCCGGCACCTCGGCGTGTCCAAGGTGCGGGGCCACTTCGGCGCCGTCGAGGCCGAGCTCGTCGTGGGCGAGTCCGCCGAGGCCTCGTCCGTGACCGCCACCATCGACATCGCCTCCCTCGACACCGGCAACAAGGACCGGGACGCCCACGTGCTGTCGCCCGAGCTCCTCGACGTGGCCGCCCGGCCCACGATGACGTTCCGCTCGCTCGGCATCAGCGGCGAGGGCACGGACTGGACGCTCGACGGCGAGCTCACGATCGGCGACGTCACGCAGCCGCTGAGCCTCGAGGTCGAGCTCGGCGGCACCGAGTCGTTCATGGACGGCGTGCACGCCGGGTTCGAGGCCCGCGGCGAGATCCATCGGCACGACTTCGGCATCCACTTCGGACCGCTGGACAAGGCGCTCGGCAACGTCGTCAAGCTCGAGCTCGACCTCGAGTTCCTCCAGCCGAGCTGAGCCCGGCGGGCCCTGACCACGGGTCGGGGCCCGTCGCCACCCCGCTGATACGGTCGCCGTGTGCCTGCCAACCCGCTGAACGTCGACGACTTCGGCGGCGAGCTGTTCAACCTGGGCATGTCGGCCGAGGCCCGGCCGCTGCTCGACAAGGTGCGCAGCTTCGTCGCCGACGAGGTGGACCCGATCACCGCGGAGTTCTTCGCCCTCGGCGTCGACCGCGCCGACCGGTGGTCCTACGCCCCCGGCCAGCTCGAGCTGCTCGACGGCGTCAAGGCCAAGGCCAAGGCGAACGGGCTGTGGAACTTCTTCCTGCCCGACGCCGAGACCGGCCCGGGCCCGGCGGCCCGGAGCGAAGCGCCGAAGAGCGGGTCGACCCGCCTGTCGAACCTCGACTACGCCTACATCGCAGCCGAGCTGGGCAGGAGCCCGCTCGCCTCCGAGTGCCTGAACTGCTCGGCCCCCGACACGGGGAACATGGAGGTGCTCGAGCGGGTGGGCACGCCCGAGCAGAAGGCCCGGTGGCTCCAACCGCTGCTCGACGGCGAGATCCGCTCGTGCTTCGGCATGACCGAGCCCGACCTCGCATCGTCCGACGCCCGCAACATCGCGACGTCCGCCGTGCTCGACGGCGACGAGTGGGTCATCAACGGCGAGAAGTACTACATCTCCGGCGCCGGCGACCCGCGCTGCAAGATCATGATCTGCATGGTGCGGACCAGCCCCGACGCCGCGCCGCACCTCCAGCAGTCCCAGATCCTCGTGCCGATGGACACGCCCGGCGTCGAGGTCGTGGGGCCGATGCTGGTCTTCGGCCACGACGACGCCCCGCACGGGCACATGCACATCCGGCTCGACGACGTGCGGGTGCCGAAGGAGAACATCCTGCTCGGCGAGGGCCGCGGGTTCGAGATCAGCCAGCTGCGGCTGGGGCCGGGCCGCATCCACCACTGCATGCGGTCCATCGGGGCGGCCGACCGGGCGCTGCAGCTCATGGTCGAGCGGGGCCTGAGCCGCAACGCCTTCGGCAAGCCGATCATCGCCCTCGGGAAGAACACCGAGCTCGTGTCGCGGGCCCGCATCGAGATCGAGGCGATGCGGCTCATGGTGCTGCGAGCCGCCAAGGCGATGGACCTGATGGGCAACGCCGAGGCCCGGGTGTGGGTCAGCGCGGTGAAGGCGATGGTGCCCGAGCGCGTGTGCGAGATCATCGACCAGGCGATCCAGATCCACGGCGCCACCGGCGTGTCGCAGTGGACGCCGCTCGCCGACATGTACACCGGACTGCGGACGCTGCGGCTGGCAGACGGTCCCGACGAGGTGCACCACATGGTCGTGGGCCGGGCCGAGATCGCCCGCTACCAGCCCACCAGCTGACCCCAGATCCCGACGATTCCGCGCCAGGGGTGGCGGCGGCGGTCGATCGGTCGCAAACTGGTGCCACGAGCCGACCACCTCGTGGGGGTCCCCCATGCCCAGAAGCGCAGGCGTTCCCGACCTCGTCCCGCAGTTGTCTCGGGGCAAGCACCGCAGCCCCCGCAAGGGCGCGTGCTTCATGGAGCTGGCCTCGTACCTGGCGGGTGAGCGGTGGAGCGACCGCCCGTCGTGCACGCACCCGCTGCTCGCCGCGCTGGCGCGCCTGGTCAACGACCACACGACCGACGCCGGCCGCGGCGACCTCGCCCCGCTGGTGCCGTCGGTCATCGGGCTGACGTCCGACGACCCCCGCGTCGACGTCCGCATCGCGCTGCGGGCCGCGATCACCGCGCTGCCCGTCGCCGCCGCCGAGCGCCAGCGGGTCCTGGCCGTGTCGATCCTGGCGGCCCAACGGGCGCTGGTCGACCTCGACGGATCGCTGGACCCCGCGACCGCGGCGCGCCGCGGCGGACGCCCTCGCCGCCGTCCCCGACGCCGCCAGCTGGGCGCGGGCCTTCACCGACGAGGTGCGCAACAGCACCCGCGGCTTCGGACGCCACGCGGCGCCCAGCACGGTGCGGTACGCGGTCGTCGGCATCGCCCAGGCGTGCATCCCCGACCCCGACGCCCGGCTCCGTGCCCTCCTGCTCAGCGCGATCGACGACAGCGCACGGGTGATCGAGCGTGCGGGCACGACGACGCGGCGCGTCCACCGTGTCGGTCGAGGCAGAGCGGTGGGCGGCGGCCTGCCGCCTGACCGGCGTCACGCCCTGAACCCGACCATCCGCCCCGGGTGAAGACCCGTCGCGACCCCAGATCACTTGTCTAAGGTAAGCATCTGACACGGGTCGACGAGGGGGTCTCGGATGACGGTGACGACGGGGACGGGGACCGGCGCGGGACCCGCGAGGTCCACTTGCGCACCTGTCCTCTGTGCGAGGCGATGTGCGGGCTGGAGATCCACGTCGCCGACGAGCGCGTGGAGCTGATCCGGGCCGACCGCGACGACGTGTGGAGCCGCGGCCACCTGTGCCCCAAGGGCACCGCGGTCGGCCACCTCCACCACGACCCCGACCGGCTCCGCCGACCGCTGGTGCGCGAGGGCGACACGTGGCGAGAGGTCACGTGGGACGCCGCCTTCCGGCGCTGCGACGAGCTGCTCGGGCCGGTGATCGCGGAGCACGGCATCGAGGCGGTCACGGCGTACGTGGGCAATCCGCTCGCCCACAACATGAGCCTCGGCCGCTACATCGGCGTGCTCATCGGCATGTCCGGCATCCCGATGATCTACTCGGCCGGCACGGTCGACCAGTGGCCCAAGAACGTCAGCTCGCACCTCATGTACGGCGGCATGTGGAAGATCCCCGTGCCCGACATCGGCCGCACCGACCTGCTCGTCGTCATGGGCGCCAACCCGCACGCGTCCCAGGGCTCGCTGCTCGCCTGCCCCGACGTGATGGGCGAGATCGCCGGCATCCGCGCCCGTGGCGGCCGGGTCATCGTGATCGACCCCCGCCGGCACCGGCACCGCCGAGCGGGCCGACGAGTGGCTGCCGATCGTGCCCGGGACCGACGCCGCCCTGCTGCTGGCCGTCGCCCAGGTCCTGTTCGCCGAGGACCTCGTCGACCTGGGCACCGTCGCCGACCGCGTCGACGGCGTCGAGGACCTCCGCCGCCTGGTGGCCGACTGGACCCCCGAGCGCGTGGCCCCCGTGACCGGGATCGACGCCGAGCGGATCCGGGCGCTGGCCCGAGAGCTGGCGGCGGCGCCGACGGGCGGTCGTCTACGGCCGCATCGGCACCTGCAACCAGGAGTTCGGCACGCTGGCCAGCTGGATGGTCGACGTCGTGAACGTGCTCACCCGGCACTTCGACGTGCCCGGCGGCGCCATGTTCTCGCGACCCGCGGCCTGGCCCGTCACCGACCTGCCCATGCCCGGGCTCGAGGGCGGCGTCCCCAACTTCGGACGGTGGCGCACGCGGGTCCGCGGCGCTCCCGAGGTGCTCGGCCACGTGCCCGGTGTCGTGCCTGGCCGAAGAGATCGCCACGCCGGGCGAGGGGCAGATCCGCGCCCTGTTCACCGTGGCCGGCAACCCCGTCCTGTCCACGCCCGAGGGCGACCGCCTCGACGCCGCGCTGGCCGACATCGACTGCATGATCAGCGTCGACAACTACCTCAACGAGACGACGCGCCGCGCCCACGTCGTCCTGCCCGGACTCTCGCCGCTCGAGCAGGCCCACCACGACGACCTGCTGTGGAGCTTCGCGGTCGGCAGCGCGGCCCGCTACTCGCCCCCGATCTTCCCGCCGGCCGACGGCCGTCCGCACGAGTGGGAGATCCTCATCCGGCTGGCGGGCGCCTGCCTCGGGCAGCCGGCCACCGAGGTCGACGTCGCCGCCATCGACGACGGGTTCTTCGACGTGCTGGCCATGTCACAGGGGTTGGACGGCGCCGCCCTGCGCACCCGGTACGAGGCCGGCGGGCCCGAGCGCCTCCTGGACTTCACGCTGCGCACCGGTCCGTTCGGCGACCGCTACGGGGAGCGCCCCGAGGGCCTGACCCTCGACAAGGTCAAGGCCGAGCCGCACGGCATCCACCTCGGCCCGATGGTGCCCCGCCTCGACGAGGTGCTCACCACACCCGGTGGCCGGGTGGTCCTGGCCCCGCCCTACATCACCGACGACCTGCCGCGCCTGGCCGCCCGCCTCGACCGGCCGGCCGACGGGCTCGTGCTGGTCAACCGCCGCCAGCTCCAGTCGAACAACTCGTGGATGCACAACGTCCCGGCCCTGGTCAAGGGCCGGAACCGGTGCACGCTGCACATCCACCCCGACGACGCCGCCCAGGCCGGGCTGGCCGACGGCGACGTCGCCGAGGTGGCGTCGGAGGCTGGCCGGGTCGAGGTGGCGGTCGAGGTCACCGACGCCATCGCCCCCGGCGTCGTGTCGCTGCCGCACGGCTGGGGCCACGACCGTCCCGGAGCCCGCCTGTCGGTGGCCCGCGAGCACGCCGGCATCAACAGCAACGTCCTGTCCCCCGGGACGTTCGTCGACGTGATCTCGGGCAACGCGGCCGTCAACGGGATCCCGGTGACGGTGCGCTCGCTGTCCGGCGCCGGCGCTCAGGCGTAACGGAGGCCCCGGGCCGGGGCGCCGCGCGACCGGTCGGCGTCGCGCCCCGGAGCCGGCCGGAAGGGGAAGGCTGCCACCAGCTCGCACCAGACCGCCTTGGCGGACGGCCGCCGCTCGACGCCCCAGGCGCGGGAGAGCGCGGCCACGAGCGGGAGGCCCAGGCCACCCACCTGGCGGAGGTCGGTGTCGCGGGGCACGGGGTCGTGGGTGGGGGCGGCGTCGCTCACCTCGAGCCGCACGGCGGGGCCCCCGACCTGGAGGCGCAGCGTGGCGTCGGTCTTGGCGTGGACCACGGCGTTCGTGACCAGCTCGGAGGCAGCCAGCTGGGCGCGCTCGACGTCCCGCTCGTGCCACCCGCGACGGCGGAGCACCACGGCGACGAGCCGGCGCGCCGACCGGGGGCGCGTGGGGATCGCAGGTGAAGTGGAAGGTCTCGTCGTGCGCTTGGTCGTCCATGTCGGACATCGCCGTTCCCAACGGGCCGCTGCGTCTGTTCCGGTCTGTGTGTTACCCGGCCCGAGCGGCTTCGAACATCGCGTGTCCGGAAGCATTCCCGCCGCCCGAGTGGGGCACGATGGCACCGCACGCGCCGGTGCGTGCCCCCCGCCTCATGGAAGCCTCCGACCTCGTCCCGCTCCTCGCCGTCGTGATGGCGGTCGGCGCCCTCGGCACGGTCGTCCCGCTGCTGCCCGGGCTGGCCCTGATCTGGGGCGCGGGGCTCGTGTACGGCCTGGTCGAGGGGTTCGACGCCGTCGGCGCGGTGGCCTTCGCGGTCATGACCGCCCTGGCCGCCGGGGCCACGATCGCCGGATGGGTGGTCCCCAAGCGACGGGCGTCGGGGGCGGGTGCCGGCCGGAGCAGCGTGTGGCTCGGCATGGCCGCCGCCGTGGTCGGCTTCTTCGTCGTCCCCGTCATCGGCCTGGCCCTCGGCGGCGTGCTCGGCATCTACGTCGGCGAGCACCTGCGCACGGGGGATCCGGGAGCCGCATGGGTCACCACCCGCGCCACGATCACCGGCTTCGGCATCGCCGCGCTGATCCAGTTCGGCGCGGCTCTGGCGATGATCGCGGTCTGGGTGGTCTGGGTGGTCGCGACGTGACCTGACGGCAGGCACCCGCCACGGTCGTGTCAGCCGGCGCGGGACCTGCGGCCGCGGATCACCGGATGGTGCCGGCTCCCGGGATCAGCGGCAGGTCGAGGGCGGTCACCCAGCCGGGCGGCAGGTCGTTGACCGCCGGCACCGCGTTGAGCGCCCGCAGCCCCGTGGCGAGGCACCCGGCGGTGGCCGCGTCGCGGCCGCTGCCGTCGGTGAAGCGGAAGGCCGTCTCCTGCGTGATCGACGGCGAGCCCTCGATCTCGACCCGGTAGACGTCGTCCTGGTTGCCCCGTGGCCAGTCGGGGGCGGCGTCGGGCCCGACCCGGTTCACGTGCTCGAGCTGGATGCGGGTCTCGCCCTCGTACACGCCGTTGATCGTGAAGTGGATGGCCGCCACCTCACCCGGCTCGATCACGCCCTTGGCCGTGGTGATCGGCGTGTCGGTGACCCACTTGTCCCAGGTGGTGGTGATCTTGTCGAGCTCGATGCCGACCGCCGAGGCCATCATCGGCACGGTGGCGCCCCAGGCCATGACGAGGATGTCGGGGTGCTCGAGCATGGCCTTGAACTCGGGCGGACGACCGATGCCCATCTCGTTCTCGTAGTCGCCCTCGTAGTTGATGTAGTCGAGGATCTCGAGCGCCCGCACGACCCGGACCTCACCGCACAGCCCCATCAGCGTCATCGGGAACAGGTCGTTGGCGAACCCGGGGTCGATGCCCGTCGTGAAGCACGAGGCGCCGCCCTCCTCGCACGCCTCGACGATCGGGTCGATCCAGTGCGGCGGGTTCTGCGCCATCGCCGGCCACACCCAGGGCGTCATCGCGGTCGAGCACACGTCGATGCCGGCCCGCAGGAAGGCGCCGATGACCCGGATGTTGTCGTCGGGGTAGCGCGGCGGTGGGCCCGAAGTGGACGAGCGCGTCGGGCCGCAGGGCGACGAGCGCCGTCGACGTCGTCGGTGGCGGCGATCCCGATCGGGTCGAGCCCGCAGATCTCGCCGGCGTCGCGGCCGACCTTGTCGGGGTTCGAGACGCCGACGCCGACCAGCTCGAAGGCAGGGTGGGGCACGATCTCCGCGATCACCAGCTTCCCGACGAAGCCGGTGCCCCAGACGACGACCCGCTTGGGTGCGCTGGTCATGGTGATCCCTCCTCGGCGCGTGCGCCGCTCAGCGCATCAGCTCGCCGCTGTTGACCATCAGGTGCTGGCCCGTGACCGCCTTCGACAGGTCGGAGCGCGAAGAACATGACGACGTCGGCCACCTCGCCGTCCTCGGTCATGCGGCGCAGCGGGAAGTCGCCCACGATGCCGTGCACGACCTCGTCCTGGCGGACTTCCCGTTGCTCTCGGCCTGCATGCCGACGTACATCTGCACCGGCGGACCCCACATCCACGACGGCACGACCATGTTGCAGCGGATGTCGTGCGCCCCCAGCTCGTCGGCCAGGTAGTACATGGTCGTGAGCAGGGCGCCCTTCGACGCCGCGTAGCCGGCCTGGGGCAGCGACGGCTTGAACATCGACTGCGAGCCGATCAGCACGACCGACCCGCCGCCCGCGGCCTCCATCGCCTTGGCCACCGGCCGCAGGACGGTCATGGCGCCGAGCACGTTGGTCTCGAACGCCTGGCGCCAGGTGTCGAGGTCGGTCTCGTGGAGGCCGCCGAACACGTACTCGAACGCGGCCACCTGGACGAGGGCGTCGACCGATCCGAACCGCTCGGTGGCATGGGCGACGAGCGCGTCGCACGCATCGGGTTCGGTGATGTCGGTGGCCTTGGTGGCGAGGCGCTTCCCCTCGGGGTCGAGCTCCTTCGCCAGGGCGTCGAGCGTGTCCTGGGTGCGGGCGGCGACCACCACGTTGGCCCCCTCGCGCGAGCGCACGGACGACGCACTCGCGGCCCAGGCCCCCGCCGACACCGGTGATGATGACGGTCTTTCCCTCGAGCAGCACGGCCACTGTCTAGCTCAGATCTAGAACACGTTCTACTCCTTGACGCGGGTCACTTGCGTGGCGTCGGACTCTCCGGCGGGGGCGACAACCAGCGTGGGTCCGCGGGCGTCGCACCAGCGGCGGCCGCGTTCACTCCGGGCGGCAGCAGACGAGCCAGGTGAAGCGGGCTCCGCCGGACTCGTGCTCCGCCGTCTCGAGGACGTGCAGCCCGGCGCGCTCGAGCAGGCCGATCTCCTGGGCAGCGGTCCACCCGCTCCAATACATCTCGACCTCGTCGAGCCACGCCTCCGCCGTCCCCTCCCCGGACTTGCCGTCGGTCTCGACGTTGAGGACGAACACTCCGCCCGGTCGCAGCCACCGGCGGACGTCGCGGAACAGGGCGGCATGACGGCGACGCGGGATGTGGATCACCGAGTTGAACGCCGTGACGAGACCGAAGTGGCGCAGCGGCAGCGAGAGGTCCGCGATGTTCGCGGCCAGGAACACGCCGCCGGGGATCGCCGCCTTCGCCCGAGCGACGCTCACCGGCGACAGGTCGACGCCGACGACATCGAAGCCGCGCTCGGCGAGTCGCGCCGTCGCCAGCTCGCCCGTGCCGCATCCGATGTCGAGAGCAGGGCCGGTGGCGCCGACGGCCGTGGCCCGATCGATCAGCGTGTGGCGCACGTTCTGCGCCCCCGAGCTGCGGCTCCACTCGGGATACCGCGCCGCCAACCGGTCGTAGCCGGCGGCGACCACGCTCGCCGGCCCGTCGGGCGCGGCCCCACCGTCGGCGCCCGAGGGACCCAGCGCGGACAGCATCTCCCCGAAGCCGAAGTCCAGGGTCTCCGCCGCTTCGACGACCGGGAGCCAGCGGAACGCGAACTCCAGCGGCCCGCTGCCGTCGGACGAATGTCGCTCGATCCAGGTCCAGCGCTCCTTCGCCGGGCCGAGCGGGCGCAGGTGGAAGTAGTGGCGCGTGATGGAGATGATGTCGCCGTCGGGAAACCACGCCTGCCGTTGGGTCACGCCGAGATGGGTCACGACCTCGCAGTCGAGCCCGGACTCCTCGCGGGCCTCGCGGACGACCGCCTCCTCGGGGGTCTCGCCGGTCTCGACGCCCCCGCCGGGCACCTGCACACCGGCGTCGGGGTCGGGATGGTCGAAGACCGCGACCTGCCCGTCCCGCACGATGTAGGCGTAGGCGCGCGCCGCCGTCTCCGTCGTGGCCGAGGCGCGGATCGCCGGGAACGTACCGCGTGCACGCGACGCAAACCCGTGACGGGGCCGTGAGACCGGAAGCCGCAGGAGTTGCGACACCGTTGACATGTGACCAAATGGTCACGTAACTTGCCGGTGTGGACGATGTGTTCAGGGCGCTGGCCGACCCCACCCGGCGGGAGCTGCTCGACGAGCTGTTCCGCAAGGACGGGCAGACGCTCAGCGCGCTCGAGGAGCACTTCTCGATGACCCGCTTCGGGGTGATGAAGCACCTGCGCCTGCTCGAAGAGGCCGGCCTGGTGGTCACGCTCCGGCGAGGGCGGGAGAAGCTCCACTACCTGAACCCCGTCCCGATCCGGCTCGTCCACGACCGGTGGGTGAGCAAGTACGCCGAGCCGTTGGCCGCCAGCCTGGTCGACCTCAAGCACAACCTGGAGAGCACGATGGAAAAGGTCTTCGAGATCTACATCCGCACGACCCCCGAGCGCCTGTGGGCGGCCATCACCGACCCCGACACGCGGACCAAGTTCCACTACGGCAACCGCATCGAGTCCGACTGGAAGGCCGGATCCGACTACGCCCTGACCAACCCCGGCGTCCCCTTTCCACTCGTCGAGGGCAAGAACCTCGAGGTCGACCCGCCCCGCCGGCTGGTGCAGACGATGACCGCCCTGTGGAGCGACGAGGCCAAGGCGGCGGGCGAGTCACGGGTCACCTGGGAGATCGAGCCGGTCGGCGATTCGTGCCGGCTGCTGCTCATCCACGACCAGCTTCCCGACGACGCCTCCGAAGAGGTGTACGGCGGTTGGCCGCAGATCCTGTCCGGCCTCAAGACCTGGCTCGAGACCGGCGAGATCCTGACCACGCCCGGCTCGCTCATGTACACGTGAGCCGCGGCAGGGTTGGTCCACCCGTAGGCTCGACGCGGTGGACCTGCCCGTCGGCGACCCGTGGTTCGTGCGCCAGCAGGTCGACGACACGCTGACGCTCATCTCCGAGCCGCACGTCCACCCGCTGCTGCGGTGCAACGTCTGGCACGTGCACGGTCGGGACCGCGACCTGGTCATCGACACCGCCCTGGGCCTCGCTCCGCTCCGCCACGTGGTCGACCCCGGCCTCGTGCGCCCGCTCGTCGCGGTGGCGACCCACACCCACGGCGACCACGTGGGCGGCCTGCACGAGTTCGCCGAGCGGCTCGTCCACCGAGCCGAAGCCGCGCAGGTCGGGGTCGCCGGGGGCACCACCCTCGACGCGACGCAGTTCTCCGAGAACGTCGTCGGCCCGTACCGGGACGCCGGGTACGACATCCCCGACCTGCTGGTCGACGCCGTGCCGCCGGGCGGCCTGGGCGGCGCCACGGTCGTCACCCACCCGGCACCTGCCAGCCGCGTGCTCGACGAGGGCGACGTCATCGACCTCGGCGACAGGGCGTTCGAGGTGCTGCACCTCCCGGGCCACTCGCCCGGGAGCATCGGGCTGTGGGAGGAGGCCACCGGCACCCTGTTCTCGGGTGACGCCGTGTACGACGGGCCGCTGCTCGACCAGCTCGACGGCTCGGACGTCGATGCCTACGCCACCACCATGCGGCGGCTCCGGGACCTGCCGGTGACCGTCGTCCACGGCGGCCACGAGCCGAGCTTCGGCCGCGAGCGCCTGGTCGAGCTGTGCGACGCCTACCTCGCGGCTCGAGGATGACCGGCGGCGTCCGCGTATCGCCGCCCCGCACGGGGTAGGAGTTGTCGAGGCCCGACCCAGGAGGGTGCCGTGATCGAGGACAAGGTGTGGAACGGCGTCGCGACCGCGGCTGCCGTCGGCGCCGTGGCGGCGACCAAGCCCCTGCTCGAGAGGGGCTGGCGGATCGCCTTGCGCTCCGAGCCGCCCGGCAACCCCGCCGCCGAGGACGTCACGTGGCGCGACGCCATCCTGTGGGCCCTGGTGACCGGAGCGATCGTGGGCGTGATCCGGCTCGTGGCCCAACGGCTGGCGGCCGGCGCCTGGCAGAAGGCGACCGGGAGCTACCCCAAGGCGCTGGCGGCGACGAGGCCCTGACCGATCGGCGCCGGTGGCGCCGGCGGCAACGGTGGCGTCGGCTGTGCGGTCGCGTCGGATGTGGGGTCACGGCCGGCGGGTCCCACCGGCCTCGCGCCAGCGCCGATCCGACATCACGAACTCCAGCTCGTCGGCACGGGTGCCGTCGCGTCGACGGCCGCTGGCGCGGTGACGTGCGTCGAGGCGGAACCCGACCCGCTCGAAGAGGGCCCGGCTGCGCACGTTGTCGACGTCGAGCACCGCGACCACGCGCCGCACCGGTCCACCCTCCAGCGCCGGATCGAACACGGCGTCGAGCACGGCCGCGATCGCGGCCGTGGCCAGGCCGCGCCCGTGGAACCCCGGGACCAGCGTGATCCCGACCTCGACCGAGGGGGGCGTGGCCTCCGACCGGTCCAGGTAGAGGTCGCCGACGAGCGGCCCGCCGGATGTCTCGCGGATGGCGAGCTGGACGGCCGCCCCGGGTACGAGGGGCTCGGAGCCGCGCTCGGACTCGATGAACTGCCGGGCGGCCGCCGGCGAGAGCGGGGACGGCCAGCCCTGGTACGTGGCGTTGCCGGGGTCGGAGTGGGACGACGAGAGGGCGGACGCGTCCTCGAGCACCAACCGGTCGATCACCACCCCGTGGCCGACGATGGGACGGAACGGCATCCGGCCAGGGTCTCACGCGCCGGCGCGGGGCCATGGCGCGCGCCGGTCGTGGCGCCCGGTGGCTCCGCGGTCGGGGAGGTGCGACGCTGGCCCCGTGGTCCTGCTCGCGCTCGGCGGTTCCGACTGCGAGGCCCTGCGTGACGGTGTGCTCGGCCAGCCCGCCAACACGGTGTCGAGCCTCGCCTACGTGGCGGCGGCCGCGTACGTGGTGCGCCGCGGCGGTCCGCCCGGACCGGCGATGGCGCTCGCCCTCGTGGGCGTCGGCAGCGTGCTGTACCACGGGCCGATGCCTCCTGGTGCCGAGCTGGTGCACGACGCCGCCCTGGTCGGGGTGCCCCTGGCCGCACTCGCGGTCGCCGGGCGACGGCGCTCGTTCCCCCGCCCGCCCGTCCTCGGGGTCGTGGCCCTTGGGCTCGGCGTCGTCGCCAACGTCCTCAGCCGCACCGGCGCCCCGCTGTGCCGGCCGGACAGCCTGCTGCAGGGGCACGCGCTCTGGCACGTGCTCACCGCCGTGGGCGCGGCGCTGTGGCTGGCGTGTTGGCCGGACCCAGGACGCGGCGACGCCGGCGCGGACCCGCGATCCAGCGAAAGAGGGCGCCAGACCGGCCGGGCGCACCCCGCCGTAGCTCAGCCGCGGTCGGTGGTGCTGTCGCGGAGGGCGTCCTCGATGCCGGCCAGCGCCCGGGTGAGCGCGGCGGCGGGGTTGGCCGCCGGCCCGTTCCTCGGACCAGCGGGCCCGCAGGGCAGCGGCCTCGGCGGCGCCCGCGGAGTCGGGGGCGACCAGCTCGCCCAGTCGGGCGAGGTTCCACGCGGCGGCATCGGCCAGGGTCTGCGCTTCGGTGCGGTAGTGGTCGGCGAGCACCCCCTCCACCTCGTCGGCGGTCATGACCGGCACGATCCGCGCCGCCGAGCTTCGCCATGTTGCGGTACGAGCCCTGCAGCAGGAACGGAGGCTCGCCCCGCAGGCCGTCGTCGAGCGTCGCCGACCGGATGTAGGCCGCGTTCACGAGCAGCAGCCGGTCCCGCACGTGCACGAGGTGGCCGAGCGCTGCGGTGATGGCCCGCACGTCGGCCGCCGGGAACGGCCGCGACAGGGCGCGCGCCTCGACCGGCTCGCCCTGGGTGGCCCGCAGGAACACGTCGAGGTCGCTGCGGTCCCCGAGCACGACCGGGGCCAGCGTCGGGTTCGACCCGGCCGCCACCTCGAGGTACGACCGGGCGAAGAGGTCGGCGCGGCCCGCCACGACGTCGCCGAGGTTGTAGACGTCGGACCGGTTCGCGAGCATGTCGGGCAGCTCGAACCGTTCGCCCGACCCGGTGTAGGGGTTGCCGGCCATGACCATGGCGAAGCGCCGTCCGGCCAGCTCGAACGTCCGCGGGCGGCCGCGCCACACGCCCTCGATGCGCCGGGTGGCGTCGCAGAGCGGGATGAAGCGGCTGAGGAGCTCTTGGCTGGTGTGCTGGATGTCGTCGATGTAGCAGACGACGTTGTTGCCCATGGCGAAGGCCTGGTTGAGCTTCACCAGCTCGGCGGCGGCCGCGGCGTCGGGCGCCGCCGCCGGGTCGAGCGACGTCACCGTCTGACCGAGCGCCGGGCCGTTGACCTTGACCAGCGCGAAGCCGAGCAGTCCGGCCACGTACTCGACGAGCGTGGTCTTGCCGTAGCCGGGCGGCGAGATCAGCAGCAGCACGCCCTGGGACGCGCCGTCGCGCCCGAGCTGCTTGGCGAGGTTGGTGCCGATCAGGGGCAGGTAGACGTCGTCGATGAGCGCGTTGCGCACGAACGAGCCGATCGGCGTCGCCTTCAGCCCGTCGACGCCCAGCTCGGCCCGCTTGGTGCGCAGGTACTGCCAACGGGCACGCGCAGGACGGCGCGGAACCGCGGCAGGCCGTCCGCGACGTAGCGGCGGTAACCCGTGTGGGCGACGTCGACGTCACCGACGATCGTGCCGGACCGGATCAGCGGGTGGGTCGACGAGAATACCCGAGATCGTCACCCGCAGCTCGGCCGCCACCGGGGCGCCCAGATCCGCCGCATGGCGCACGGCGAGGGCGGCCTCGGCGAGCCGGGCCTCGGGCAGGGGGACGTCGCCGTCCGCGGGAGGCGGCACCACGTCGCCCACGAGGGCGGCGACGTCGCCGAGCACTCGAGCTCGAAGATGGCCTGCGTCGTCTCGACGTCCTTGGCCTTGGTCTTCTTCTCGGCCTCACGGTTCAGCTCGTTGGTGACGACCCGGTGCGTGGTGGTGATCTCGGTGATCTTCCGGATGCCCTCGGCGTCGAGGATGTTGTGCGGGTCGAGCACCGCGAGCGGGTCTGCTCCAGGTACTCGATGGCGACGTCGTCGAGCAGGTAGCCGTTGAGGTCCTGGCCGATGGTCTGGATGACGCGGTGACGGAAGTCGTCGCGCTTCTCGTACAGCTCGACGAAGTCCATCTGCTTGCCGACCGTCTTGAGCGCCTCGGAGAACTTGGCCCCGAAGAGCTGGTCCATCGTGGCGGGGTTCGACGCCTCGGCGCAGCCGATCAGCTTGGCCACCTCGAGCACCGACTCGTTGGTCGGGTTGACCCGCACGTAGAAGCTCACGTCGATGTCCGCCCGGATGTTGTCGCGGCAGATCAGGCCCTCCTTGCCCTGCCGGGCGATCTGCAGCCGCTTGACCGAGGACACCCGCGATGGCGAGCCCGACCCCGCTGACGTCGGCGGCGCGGACGGCGGCGGTGACGGCGAGCGACACGACCCAGCCGACGAAGCTGACGATGCTGAGGCCGATCGCCGGGGGAACCGACGAGATGCCGAGCGTGTCGCCGATGTCGTCGAGGGCGCCGTCGGCGTCGGGCTCGCTGTCGACCCCGTCACCGATGCCGGCGACGGTGGCCACCAGCCACCACGCCACGCAGAACGCCAGCAGCGCGGTGAAGACGACCGCCGGGAACGCGGTGATGAGCTCGACGAGCTCGCTCATCGGCGCGCCACCCTCGGGTGCGGGTGAGCACGACACTCACCCTGCTTGCCGTCCGCCGTCCCCAACTCGTGCTTCACCGCCGTCTCCGATGCGTGCGGAAACCCCGCCACGCACCGGCACCTCCTGTTGATTTCAGGCTTAGCACCACCGAGATCGCCGCGGCGGTCGGCGAGCAGACCGACACACGACTGCAATGGATCCACGGCGAGGCGTCCCCGGAGCGTCCTCCCCGGTTCTGTCAGACCTCACCGGCAATCCGGCGGCTCAGGTCTGACAGAACGGTTGGCGATCGGCCCTCGGAGGTCGATGGCTAGGGTCGCCCCATGTTCGACCTGCACGGGAAGGTGGCGCTGGTCACCGGCGCCGGGCAGGGCGTCGGCGAGGGCATCGCCCACGCCCTCGCCGGCCGGGGCGCCGAGATCGTGGTGAACGACGTGGTCGCCGAGCGGGCCGAGGCCGTCGCCGCCTCGATCCGCGCCGCCGGCGGCGCGGCGATCGCGGCGACGTTCGACGTCACCGACTTCGAGGCCGTGCACCAGGCGGTGGACGGCATCGGCCGCGTCGACGTCCTCGTGAACAACGCCGGGAACGGCGGGGCCGAGCAGATGGCCGTGCGGCCGTTCCGCGAGCTGGACCCGTCGGCGTGGGAGGGCCCGATCCGCGTCAACCTCTACGGGGTCCTCCACTGCTGCAAGGCGGTGGTCGACGGCATGTGCGAGCGCGGGTGGGGCCGCATCATCACGATCTCGTCGGGGGCCGGCACGGCCGGTGTCGCCATCGGGGTGTCGCCGTACAGCGCGGGCAAGGGCGGCGGCATCGGGTTCACCCGCACCCTGGCCCTCGAGGTCGCCCGCTCGGGCGTCACCGCCAACACGCTGGCGATCGGCCTGCTGGGCTTCCCCGACCCCGACGTCACGGCGGCGCTGGCCAAGAGCATCCCGGTCGGGCGGACCGGCCGGCCGGCAGACGTCGCGGCGGCCTGCGTCTGGCTGGCCTCCGACGAGGCCGCCTGGGTCACCGGGCAGACGATCCAGATCAACGGCGGCTCGATCACGACGTGAGCGCGGATTGCGTACGATCGCACCGCTCCCGACAACCCGAGGTCGCAGTGAAGACCGGCGAGAAGGCCCCGACGTTCAGCAAGACCGCGCACACCGGCGAGACCGTGTCGCTCGACGACCTGCGCGGACGGTGGGTCGTCCTGTACTTCTATCCCGCCGACGACACGCCCGGGTGCACGGCCGAGGCCTGCTCGTTCCGGGACAGCTACGAGGACTTCGTCGACGCGGGTGCGGTCGTGATCGGCGTGAGCAAGGACTCGCTCGAGAAGCACGAGCGCTTCGCGGCCAAGCACAACCTGCCGTTCCAGCTGATCAGCGACGAGGACGGCACGCTCCGCTCGGCGTACGAGGTCAAGAAGTCGCTCGGGATCCTGCCGGGCCGGGTCACCTACGTCATCGATCCCGAGGGCATCGTGCGCAAGGTGTTCTCGTCGCAGCTCAGGGCGACGCAGCACAAGGCCGAGGCGCTGGCCACCATCCGCGGCGAGTAGCGGGAGAGAACGAGGACAGCCCGAACCCGACGAGGGTTCGGGCTGTCGACGATGTCTCGCGACTCTGGATGGTCTGGCCGACCTACGCGGGGCCCTGGCCCCCGCACCTGACGCTGTCGACCTTGACCTCGAACCCGCCATCCGCGGAGAACAGCAAGGTGGTCCTGATCTGGATCGGGAAGTTGGTGCCATCCGCCACGTGGACGATGGTGTGCTGTGTGTCCGTGACCCGATACTCCGTGAGCTGGGCGTAGTTGACGTTCTCTCGGTGCTGCACGACGAAGTGGCCCGACGAGGACGGGGCCCCGGAGGCGGTCGGTACGAAGGTGAACCGGCCGTGCAGGTTGTCCTTGAGCTGGAAGGTCCGCCCCGTGTCCGTGAGCGTGACGACGCCCTCGCCCGCGACGGTCAGGACGCCGTCGAGCGGCGGGTCACACGGGGTCACCGACGGCTCGGAGAACCCGACGGTGTAGTGCTCGGTGACGTGCTCGGCCTGGGCGCCGGCCGGCGCACCGGCCAACAGCAACACCGCAGCACCGCCCAACACCGCGATGACTCGATGGAATCCCATGAAGGGTCCTCCTGGTTCCTGGGACCCCCACCAGGCCCGCCCGCTGGACGCGCGCACACGACCTCGCGCCGCCATCACCGCCCGTCCGATCACTGTCCGCATTCAACCTGCGCCTGACGGTGACGTAAGTCAAGGCGAGCTCGGGAGACGACGGCCAGCCCACACCCGAAACGACAACAGCCCGAACCCCGATGAGGGTTCAGGCTGTCCGGGACGTCTCGCGACATCAGATTGGTGGGCCGGGGAGGATTCGAACCTCCGAAGGCGATGCCGGCAGATTTACAGTCTGCTCCCTTTGGCCACTCGGGCACCGACCCTGGGACGGAACACGGTAGCGCCTGCGCCCGATCTGCCACCACACGGACGGGCGCGGGATCCGGCGACAGAACGTGCGACGGCAGGGACTGTCCAGCAGCCCGATCTGTCGCAGGAACCGTCGCCGGAACCGGGAGCCAGGCCGCCCGGCGAGTGGGCCCGGGCCAGCCGGCTCCGGGGTTACCCTCGACCGCATGCCGAGCTTCGACGTGGTCTCCGAGATCGACATGCAGGAGGTGCGCAACGCCGTCGACCAGGCGGCGCGCGAGGTGGCCAACCGGTTCGACTTCAAGGGCACCAACAGCTCGGTCGACCTCGGCGACACCGCCATCACCCTGCACAGCGTCAGCGAGGACCGGCTCAACGCCCTCCGCCAGGTCCTGGAGGAGAAGCTGGTCAAGCGCAAGGTCTCGCTGAAGGCGCTCGACTACCAGAAGGTCGAGGAGGCCTCGGGCGCCACCGCCCGCCAGCAGGTGAACCTGGTCGCCGGCATCTCGCGGGACAAGGCCACCACCATCAACAAGTTCATCAAGGGCCTCGGCCTGAAGGGCGTGCAGAGCCAGGTGCAGGGCGAGCAGCTGCGCGTCACGGGCAAGAAGCGCGACGACCTGCAGGCGGCCATCCAGGCGATGCGCGAGGAAGACTTCGGCATCCCGCTGCAGTTCAACAACTTCCGCGACTGACCCGACGCCACCGGGCTACCTTCCCGGCGTGCCGTACCCCAACTACGAGGGCAAGCACGCCCACGAGGCGCTCGTCGAGCCCGCCCAGTTCCTGCAGTACTGGGTCGACACGGGCGCTCTCCCCGCCGACCGCACCGCGCCCCGAGGCGTGGTCGTGCTGTACGCCAAGCCGCTGTTCGACCTGGTCGTCGCCCAGCCCGGCATGACGCCCTTCGCGCCGCCCGAGGCGCGGGCGACCGCCTTCCTCGACCTCCACACCTTCGACGACAGCGACGGCACCGTCGGCGTGATCGGGGGGTTCGGCATCGGCGCGCCCGCCGCCACCTCGGTCGTCGAGTCGCTGCGGGCCATCGGGGTGCGCGAGTTCGTCAGCATGGGCGCTGCGGGCGGGCTGCAGCCCGATCTCGAGCCAGGGGACGTGATCGTCTGCGACCGCGCCGTGCGCGACGAGGGCGTCTCGCACCACTACCTGCCCTCGGCCCTGTGGGCCGAGCCCTCCCCGGGCCTGACGGCGCGCCTGCACGACGGCCTCGACGCCGCCGGGTTGTCGCCGGCGCCGGGCTCGGCCTGGACGATCGACGCTCCGTTCCGCGAGACGCTCGCCGAGGCCGAGCACTACGCCGCGCAGGGCGTGGCGGTGGTGGAGATGGAGGCGGCCGCTTTGTTCGCGGTCGCCGAGGTGCGGGGCATCGAGGTGGCGGCCGCGTTCGCCATCAGCGACTCGCTCGCCGGCGGCGAGTGGGTGCCGCACTTCGCCGACGCCCGGCTGGCCACGAGCCTGCTGCGCATGGTGCCCGCGGCGGTGGACACCCTGCGCGACGCCGGCTGAACCGGCTGAGCGAGGTCAGCCGGGCGCGGTCAGCGCCACTCGCCGCTGCGCAGGCGGGCGACCCGGTCCTCGGTCTTGGGGTGCGTGCGCCACAGGTTGGCGAAGCTCATCTTCTTGCCGCTCAGCGGGTTGACGATGAAGGCCGACGCGTGCGCCGGGTCGATGTCCATCGGGATCTGGCGGGCGCCGACCTCGAGCTTCTGCAGGGCGCGTGCCAGCGGTTCACCGTCGCCGATGAGGCGGGCGCCCGACCGGTCGGCCTCGAACTCGCGGCTGCGGCTGATCGCCATCTGCAGCAGACCGGCGGCGATGGGGGCCAGGAACGCCATCGCCAGCAGGGCGATGGGGTTGGGCCCGTCGTCGTCGCGGCCGCCGAAGAAGGCCGAGAACTGCAGGAAGTTGGCCACGAGCGTGATGCCGAGGGCGATGGCGGCGGCCACCGAGCCGATGAGGATGTCGCGGTTGCCGACGTGGCTGATCTCGTGGGCGAGGACGCCCCGCAGCTCGTTCCAGTCGAGGATGCGCAGGATGCCCTGCGTCACGGCCACCGCCGCGTGGTCGGGGCTGCGACCGGTGGCGAAGGCGTTGGGCTGCTGGTCGGGGGTGACGTACAGCTTGGGCATGGGCATGCCCGCCTGCTGCGTGAGCTCGCGCACGATGGCGTAGTACTCGGGCATCTGCTCTTCGGTGACCGGCTGGGCCCGGGCGGCCTTGATGGCCAGCTTGTCGCTGTTCCAGTAGGAGAAGCCCACGAAGGCGAAGCCGACCGCGGCGCCGATGATCGCGCCCGTGCCGCCCCACAGCGCCCCACCGATGACGATGAGGATGCCGCCCAGTCCGGCGAGCAGGACGAACGTCTTGAAGGTGTTCTTCACGGGTCGCAAGGTACCCGCGATCGCTGTGAAAACCCTGAGAGCGGGCTGGGTCCGCGGCCGCGGTCCGCCGCGACCTCGAGGGCGCGTTCGAATGGCCGGCTATTCGTAGTAGCCCGAGTGGATGTACACGCAGGGGATGCCCTCGGCGTGGAACATGTCGACGTTGCGGCGGTCGTCCTCGAACGCCAGGCGCAGGTCGAAGCCGTGGCGGCGCAACTGGGAAACGGCCTCGCGCTTGAAGCTGCGCGAGGCCGCGTAGTCGCCGAAGTCGCGCATGATGAGCAGGTCCCACCGCAGCTTGTAGCGGTCGAGCCAGCCCAACGTCTGGGGCCGCACCCGCAGCGGCCGGGCCGTGAGCAACACGACCTGGAACGTCGGGTCGATGACGTCGAGGAGGCGGGCCACCTCGTCGATGAGCTCGTCGTCGCCGCAGGCCGCGAAGAAGGCGTCCCAGTCGCGGCGTGGGTACTCGAGGAAGTGTTGCCGGCTGGTGGCGTCGGACAGCACACCGTCCATGTCGAACACGACCGCCTGGCCCGGGTGCGCCACGGGGCCCTCGCGCCAGGCCCAGTGCTCGGGTGTCGCGTCGATGGCCACGGGATGAACCTAGCGGTGCGGCGGCGAGATGGCGTGGGGACCCGGCGCCGGCTCGGGTCAGAGCATCAGCAGGTAGCAGACCTCGGTGACGCCCGGGTAGTCGGTCTGGCGAGCCGGCGTCGCCCGCCATCCCCACCGCTCGTACATCGCCCGCGCCCGCACGTTCCGCTCGAGCACCCAGAGCACGACGACCCGGTAGCCGGCGTGCTGCAGGTGGCCGAGCGCGGTGTCGTGCAGCCGCCGGCCGATGCCCCGTCCCCAGTGCCCGGGATCGACGTAGAGGCGCAGCAGCTGCGCTCGGCTGGTCTCGTCGGGATCGGGGGCGGCCGCGATCGTGCCGACGACCGACCCGTCGGGGCCGGTGTGGCAGGCGACGAGGACGAGCGTGTTGTAGCCCTGGGCGGCGATGGCCTGGCGCGAGCGCTCGGTCAGCAGCTCGGGCGACGGCGGGGGCACGTCGGGCGGGAAGATGCCCTCGTACCCCACGAGGGCGGCCCGCTGCCACACGGTGCCGATGGCGGAGGCGTCGCGCGGCTCGGCCGCGCGGATCAGCACGTCCAGCTCGGCCTCCGATCAGTCCCTATAGATCGACACATGTCCTAAGCGCTCCCGGTTCGAGAGGTGTCGATCTATAGGGAGTCCTCTTGCGGTTGGGCCTGGGCCCGCTTGCGGATCTCGTCGACGACGGCGGGGTCGGCCAGCGTGGTCGTGTCGCCGAGCGCCCGGCCCTCGGCGACGTCGCGCAGCAGGCGGCGCATGATCTTCCCCGACCGGGTCTTGGGCAGCTCGTCGGTGAAGATCACCAGCTTGGGGCGGGCGGTGGGACCGATCTTCGTGGCGACGTGGCCGCGCAGCTCCTCGCCGAGCGCCGGGTCGGCGTCGATGCCGCCGCGCACGGTCACGAACGCCACGATGGCCTGCCCGGTCACGGGGTCGTTGGCGCCGCACACGGCCGACTCGGCCACCGACGGGTGGTCGACGAGGGCCGACTCGACCTCGGTCGTCGAGATGCGGTGGCCCGACACGTTCATCACGTCGTCGACCCGTCCGAGCAGCCAGAAGTAGCCGTCGTCGTCGATCTTGCAGCCGTCGCCCGCGAAGTAGCGGTCGCCGAAGCGCGCCCAGTAGGTCTCGCGGTAGCGCTCGGGGTCGCCGTAGATGCCGCGGAGCATCGACGGCCAAGGGCGGGTCAGGGTGAGGTAGCCGCCGCCCCTCTCGACCCGCTTGCCCTCTTCGTCGACCACCTCGGCGCCGATGCCCGGCAGCGGGAAGGTGGCCGACCCGGGCTTGAGCGTCGTCGCCCCCGGGAGGGGGGCGATCATGATGGCGCCGGTCTCGGTCTGCCACCAGGTGTCGACGATGGGGCAGCGTCCCCCGCCGATGTGCGTGTGGTACCACATCCACGCCTCGGGGTTGATGGGCTCGCCCACCGACCCGAGCAGCCGCAGCTTCGACAGGTCGTGGCGCTCGGGCTCCTGCGCTCCCCACTTCATGAAGGTGCGGATGGCGGTGGGCGCCGTGTACAGGATCGTGACGGCGTAGCGCTCGGCGATGTCCCACAGCCGGTCCCGGCCGGGCGTGTCGGGCGTTCCCTCGTAGATGACGCTGGTGGCGCCGTTGGCGAGGGGCCCGTAGACGATGTAGCTGTGCCCGGTCACCCAGCCGATGTCGGCCGCGCACCAGTACACGTCGGACTCGGGCTTCAGGTCGAACACGTACTTGTGGGTGAACGCGACCTGCGTCAGGTAGCCGCCGGTCGTGTGCATGATGCCCTTGGGCTTGGCCGTGGTGCCCGACGTGTACAGGAGGTAGAGCAGGTCCTCGCTGTCCATGCGCTCGGGCTCGCACACGGGGGCCGCCTCGTCCATCAGCTCGTGGAACCACAGGTCGCGGCCGTCGGTCATGTCGACCTCGACGCCATCGGCGTCGGCGTGGCCGGTCACCCGGTCGACCACGACCACGTGCTCGATCGACGGCGTCGAGGCGAGCGCCATGTCGACGATGGGCTTGAGCAGGTGGGCCTGGCCACGGCGGAACCCGCCGTCGGCGGTGACGAGGACCTTGCACTCGGCGTCGTTGATGCGATCGGCCAGCGAGTCGGCCGAGAAGCCACCGAACACCACCGAGTGAGGGGCGCCGATGCGGGCGCACGCCAGCATCGCCACCGGGAGCTCGGGGATCATCGGCATGTAGATGGCGACGCGGTCGCCCTTGCCGACGCCCAGCCCCTTGAGCGCGTTGGCGAACCGCTGCACCGACGCGAGCAGGTCGGCGTAGGTGATCGTGCGCTGGTCGCCCGGCTCGCCCTCCCAGTGGTAGGCGACCTTCTGCCCGTTGCCGGCTTCGACGTGGCGGTCGAGGCAGTTGTACGACACGTTCAGGGAACCGCCGACGAACCACCGGGAGAACGGCAGCTGCCAGTCGAGGATGGTGTGCCACTCGTCGTACCAGGTGACGAGGTCGGCGGCCTGACGGGCCCAGAAGCCCTGCCAGTCGGCCTCGGCCTCGTCGTAGATCTCGGCGCCGGTGACGAGCGCGTCGGCCGCGAAGTCGGCAGGGGGCGGGAACGTCCGGTCCTCGACGAAGTAGTCCTCGATCGCCGCGCCCTGTGACTGCGGATCCGACGCCATCGCACTCCCCCTCATGGTCGGTGAAACCGCGGGCGAGCCTATCGGGAGCAGCGCCGCCGTGAGCCTCGACACGAGGGGCGCGACGCCAGGGCGTGCAGGTCGGCGGGGCGGACGGTGGCCGGGATGCGCCGGGCCGTGAGAAGGTGTCGCATGGCCCGGCGCACGCCCCTGTCGCGCGACCGCGTGCTGCGCGCCGCGCTCGATCTCGTCGACCGCGAAGGCGTCGACGGCCTGACGATGCGGCGCCTCGGGCGCGAGCTCGGGGTCGAGGCGATGTCGCTGTACGGCTACGTCGACAGCAAGGAAGACCTGATCGAGGGGGTCGTCGAGCAGGTGTTCCGGCAGATGCCGCTGATCGTCCCCGGGCCTGGCCGCTGGCAGGACCGCCTGCGGCGCCACGCGCAGGCGTACCGGTCGGTGCTGCTCGACCACCCGAACGCGGTTCGGCTGGTGGCCCGGCGGCCGTTGACGACCGAGGGCATCGCCGCCTTCGTCGACTCGGCGCTGGCCGAGCTGCAGGCGGTCGGGCTCGACCTCGAGATGGCCGATCGCGTGCTCGGGGTCGTCGCCAGCTTCACGTTGGGCCACGTGTCCGAGCAGGTGGGCGACGAGGTCCGGGCCGGGTCCGAGCCGGCGCGCCCCGGGCGCGACACGATCGACGCCACCCGCTTCCCCCTCCTGGCCCGGGTGGGCGAGATGAAGCCCACCGACTACGACCGAGAGTTCGACCTCGGCATCGACTTCATCGTGGCCGGCCTCGAGCGCCTGCTGTCGGACCGGGCCGGGCCCGTCGACGTGGCGGTCGATGCCGGCGCGGGCGCCGTCGCCGCGGACGTCCGGGGCTACGACAAGGTCATCGGCTGAGAGGCCGAGCAGATAGGGCGCTCGGCACAGCCCACGCGGGGGGATTTGGTGGTCGACCCCCAGCTCCACAGCCGGCCGACAGGCAGCACGCGAGCGGCAACCCGAGACGGCGTGACCTCTCCGCGTACGTTCTGAGCCCGCCGCGGCTCAGGTCCACTCGACGACCAGGAACGCCCCCAGGCCGTCGGGATCGACCAGCGCCTCGGCCTCGGTGACGCGGCTGCGCGCCGCGACGGCGGCGAGATCTCCGAGGTGGGCCCGCTCGGCCCACGTCGCCCGAGCGGCGGTCACGAGCTCGTCGATGCCGTGGGCCCGCAGCCAGTCCGCCTGCGTGGTCACGGTCGACGGCTGCCGGACGACGGCGAGCTGGTCGACCGCCACCTCACAGGTGACGTCCTGGAGGCCGAGGTCGTCGAGCGGGCCGCCGCCGCGGGCGTGGGCCCGGTACGTGCGCAGCCACTGCGCCTGCGGCCGGCCCGCCAGCTCGGCGCTCGTCGGCGGCGTAGTCGAGGACGACCACGCGCCCACCGGGCCCGGCGACCCCCAGGGCGTCGCGTAGCCAGGCCTGGGCCGCGTCCTGCAACGGCACCCGAGCCCCCGCGGCGGCTTCGGGCGCCAGGCGGTCGAGCACGGCCGCCCGTTCGGGCGCCAGGGGCACGAGCGCCTCGACGAGGCGGTCGACGCCGTCGGCTGCTGTGGCCAGGTCCACCCGCACCTCGTACCAGCGGCCGTCGCCCCGCTGGGCCAGGCCGAACGGGAGGTTGTCGAGCAGCTCGTTGGCCAGCACGACCACCGGCCCGGCGACCCGCGGCATCTCGGCCAGGCTGACGCAGATCGGCCCCGCGGGCGCACCGGGCACGGGCGACTCGGTGTCGGGGTCGACCGGGGCGAAGGCGAGCGCCGGGTCCTCGAGGCGGAGCTTCCCGGCGTGCAGGCGCCGCTGGGCCGCCGACCGCTCGACCAGGACGTAGCGCAGGGCGGCCGCGCAGTCGGGCGCGGCGGCCAGGACCGTTCGGCACAGCGTGCCGGGGCCGGCGCCGGCCTCGACGACGACGAAGGGATCGGGGGCGCCCATCGACCGCCACCACCTGTCGAGCGCCTCGGCCACCACGGCCCCGAAGAGCCCGCCGACCTCGGGGCTGGTCAGGAAGTCGCCGGCCCGCCCACCGGCCCGGCCCCCCGTCTCGTAGAACCCGGTGGCCGGGTCGTAGAGGGCGTGCTCCAGCACGCGGTCGAGGGGGATGGCGCCGTGGCGGCGGATCTCCGCCGCCACCGTGGGCAGGATCGCCGGGCGTCCGGCGGGGGCGGCGCCGGGCGCGCTCATCGGGCTCGGGACGCCTCGTCGTCTGCGCTGGCCACGACCAGCGCTTCGAGCATGCGCGCGAACACGGCTCGGGCCCGCTCGTGCACCTCGCCAGGGGCGACGCCGAGCTGGCGCGCCACCGCATCGGCGTAGATGGCCACCCCGATCGAGGTGGCCAGGGAGACGAGGTGGGCGGCCTCCACGTCGAGGTCGGCCGGCAGCTCGCCCTCGGCCACGAGGACGCGGTAGTGGTCGAGGGTCGCGTCGAGGTACGGCAACGGCCGATAGTCGGGGTCGCCGTCGAGGGCGAGGAGTGCGGTCAGCGTGAGCGGCCGCGTGTCGGCGATGGCGTCGAACATGCGGAGGCGGCGGGCGACGAACCCCTCGGCACCCGACTCCGCCAGCGGCTCCTCGAGCCGGCGGGTCTCGCGGGCCAGCGCGGCCCGCAGGAGGTCCTGGCGGGAGCCGAACCAGTAGTAGATGTTCGGGGCCGTGACCCCCACGGCGTCGGCCACCTCGCGCAGGTTCAGCCCGGCGAGGACGCCCTTCGACGCCAGCTGGTCGAGGGCGGCGTCCATCAGCGCGTCGGGGGTGGACCGCTCGCCGGGTGCGGGGTCGCGGCGGGCAGGGCTCACGAGCGCCAGCGTGGCACACCGGCGGACGGCGGCGACCAACTCGTTGCCCCGCTCTTGACGAATCTTTAAGATCCCGCCAACGGGATGGGGGGACCTCCGATGAAGATCACACGCCGGCTCGGCAGCGCCGCCGGCCTCGTCGCGCTCGTGCTCGTGCTGGCCGGCTGCCCGCGGCCGATGGACCAGCCGGGGGACACCTCGGCCGTCAGCCTCATCGCGACGACGACGCAGAACGGTTGGGTCTACGAGACCTACCGCAACACCGCCTATCCGTGCAGCATCAGCGGCTACCAGACGTTCACGGTCGGGACCCGCGTGGGCCAGTCGCCCACGGTGGCCAAGCCGCTGTGGGTCTACATGCACGGTGGCGGCGTCGGGTACTTCTCCCCCGACGGCACGCCACAGCCGAGCGCCGGGCAGAAGACCGAGGAGAACCCCGCCACGCAGGTCTCGAACCTGACCAAGGGCCTGAACGCGCGGATCCGCGCGGAGACCGTCGGCTACCGCATGCTGGCCGTGTCGATGTGCAACCACGACATCTACAGCGGCGCCGACGTCCCCGATCCCAACAACCCCAACACCACCCCCGACGGCGAGCCCCGCACGGTCAACGGGCTGTTCGCCACGAAGGCGGCCATCCAGTACGTGCTCGACCGCTACCCCACCGGCGACCACTTCCTCTACGGCACCAGCGCCGGCGGGTTCGGGACGTACAGCGTCGGCTGGGGGCTCGAGCGGCAGGGCATCCCGGCCACGGGCATCGTCGCCGATTCGGGCGTCCTCAACGTGGCATGGCAGTACGCGGTGAAGGACGACCCCGTCTGCGGCCGGGGCGGTGAGGCCGAGGTCGAGCTGCCGAGGCGCCTGCACCCCGACGTCATGGCCGAGGGCAACAACCCCGACCAGCTCGTCGCCGACGGCCGGCTGACCACGCCCGTGCTCGACGTCTTCTCGATCGGCGACCCCGGGCAGTGCGGCACCAAGCCCATCGCCTGCCCGTTCCGCGACGGCTCGACCGTCACGATGGGGGCCGTCGAGTGCATGCACGAGCCGATGCGGGCCGCCATCGCCGCCCAGGGTGCGGCGAGCCGGTCGCTCACCCTCCGCCTGTGCGTCGACCCGGCGACCGCCCCCGGCAGCGGCACCTGCGCCACCCACACGCCGACCGCCAAGGCGGGCCTGGTGAACAGCGACCCGGCCTGGCCGGCCGACTACAACTCGGTCGTCCTCGACTGGGTGGCCGACCGGCGCGCCGACGACTGAGCTCGACCGGCGCCCGAGACCTGCCGGCCCCGGACCGACCGCCCGGCCCGGGGCCGGCACCCCAACGCTTGGCGGTCGCTCCCGCCCGAGCCGGCCGCGGTTCCTCGCCCGGAGCGGGCCGCAACCCGCGGCGGAGGATCCGCCCGGGAGGCCGACCCGAGCCGGCGGCGGGGGGCGCTACGGGGTGACGCTGGTGGCCACGAAGTCGGCCATGTCGCCCAGCTCGGTGGCCCAGGCCGTCACGCCGAACGCCAGCGTGAGCACGGCGGTGATGGTGAGCGCGGCCGACAGCGACACCGGCACCCGGATGGGGGCCTCGTCGCCGTCGGGGGCGGGGTTCATCCACATCTCCTTGGCCACGTTGGCGTAGTACGCCAGCGCCACCACCGAGTTGACCGCCATCACGACGGCCAGGGCGTAGGCCCAGCCGGTGTCGGCCTCGACCACCGCCCGGAAGGCGACGAACTTGGCCAGCCACCCGCCGAGCGGCGGGATGCCGGCCAGCGCGAACAGGAAGACCGTCATCAGCACGGCCAGCGAGGGCGCGTAGTTGAACAGGCCCCCGAAGGTCGAGATCTCGGCGCTGCCGGTCTTGCGGGCCACGGCCATCACCACCGCGAAGGCGCCCAGGTTCATCGCCGCGTAGATGAGCAGGTAGGTGACGACGGTGCTCACGGTCGAACCGCCGACCTGCCCCACCACGGCCATCGGCGCCAGGATGAACCCGGCCTGCGAGATGCCCGAGTACGCCAGCATGCGCACGAGGTTGGTCTGGCGCAGGGCGACCACGTTGCCGATGGTCATCGAGGCGGCGGACAGCACCCACATGAGGGGCCGCACGACATCGGTCTGCTCGGCGAAGCCGAGCACCACGAGCTGGAGCAGGGCGACGAAGCCCGCCGCCTTCGACGACACCGACAGGAAGGCGGTGATCGGGGTGGGTGCACCCTCGTAGGTGTCGGGCGCCCAGGTGTGGAACGGGACGGCCGAGACCTTGAAGGCGAAGCCGACGATGACGAACACCACCGCCAGGGTGATGAGCGGCACCGACTCGCCCGTCGCCAGCGCCTCGCCGATGTCGGCGAGCTGCGTCGTCCCGGCCACGCCGTAGAGCAGCGACATGCCGTAGAGCAGCACGCCCGTGGCGAACACGCCCATCAGGTAGTACTTGACGCCCGCCTCGTTGCCCTTGCGGTCGCGCTTGCGCCAGCCCGCCAGCAGGTAGGCGGGGATCGACAGCATCTCGAGCGCCACGAAGATCGTGATCAGGTCGCGGGCCGAGGCCATGACCGTCATGCCGAGGATCGACGAGATCAACAGGAAGTAGTACTCGCCCTCGGCGTAGTCGCCCTCGGCGATGTAGTTGGTCGACAGCAGCACCGTCACGTAGCCGGCGACGAGGAACAGCGCCTTGGTGACGAGGGCGAAGTTGTCGACCACGTAGGCCCCGCCGAACATCGTGCGGTCGGCCCCGTCGATGGCCAGGGTCAGGATCGGGATGAGCGCCCCGAGCAGGCCGAGGCCGGCCAGCGACGGGAGCATGCCCTTGCGGTCCTCGGGCAGCAGCAGGTCCGCGACGAGCACGAGGCACAGCACGCCGACGAGCACCAGCTCGGGCGCGAGGGCGTGCCAGTCGATCTCGGGGCGGACGAAGTCGTCCTGCGCCGCCTGAGCGAGGACGCCGAGGAGCCCGCTGATCAGCCGCCCACCGCGGAGGCGATCGACTGGGCCACCGAGGTCATCTCGCCGTCGGTCACCCGGAACACGAGGTTCGGGAAGATGCCGATGACCAGGATGAGCACGAGCATCGGCGTCCACGCGATCCACTCGGGGATGCTGACGTCGGGGATGTCCTCGTCGGCGAACTCGTCGCTGGGCGTGCCGAAGGCGGTGCGCTGGTAGAGCCAGAGCAGGTACCCGGCGGCGAACACGGTGCCGATGGCGGCGACCACCATGTACACCCGGAACACCTCTTCGCTGAGCCCCGCGCCCGGCTCGTAGGCCGACAGGATCGCGGGGAACTCGCCCCAGAACCCGGCCAGGCCCGGGAGGCCCAGCGACGCCATGGCGGTGAAGCCGAGGATCCAGCCCATGCGCGGCGCCTTGACCAGGATGCCGCCCAGGCGCTTGATCTCGAGCGTGTGGTAGCGGTCCTTCACCGAGCCGGCGACGAAGAACAACATGCCGGTGATGAGGCCGTGGGCGACCATGCCCATGACCGCGGCGTTGAGCCCGAAGTCGGTGAGCGTGGCGATGCCCAGCATGGTGAAGCCCATGTGGGCCACCGACGAGAAGGCGATCAGCCGCTTCATGTCGGTCTGCGCCAGGCAGGCCAGTGCGCCGTAGATGATGCCGATGACGGCGAGCAGGCCGATCCACGGGGCCCACGACACCGCGGCCTCGGGCAGGATCGGCAGCGCCACCCGGATGAAGCCGTAGGTGCCGAGCTTGAGCAGCACCGCGGCCAGGATGACCGAGCCGACGGTCGGCGCCTGCGTGTGGGCGTCGGGCAGCCACGTGTGGAACGGGAAGATCGGCACCTTGATGCCGAAGCCCATGAACATGCCGCCGAAGATCAGCAGCTGGGTGGTGTGCGAGACGTCGCCCGTGGCCACCCCGCTCGGCCAGGTTGCTGATCACGAACGAATCGGCGCCGGCCACGAAGAACAGCGCCAGGAAGCTGATGATCATCAGCGCCGAGCCGAACAACGTGAACAGGAAGAACTTGATCGACGCGTACTGGCGCTGCTCACCGCCCCACACGCCGATGAGGAAGTACATCGGCAGCAGCACGACCTCGAAGAACACGAAGAACAGGATCAGGTCCTGCGCCACGAAGGTCCCGAGCATGCCGGTGTCGAGGATCAGCAGCAGGATGAGGAACGCCTTGGGGTTGCGCGGCTCGGGGAAGTGGTTCCACGAGTAGACGATGCACAGCGGCACGACCAGCAGCGTGAGGGCGAGCAGCGGGATGCGACAGCCCGTCGATGCCGATGACGTAGCGGCTGTTGATCACGTCGATCCACGGCTTGTCGACGACGAACTGCAGCTTGTCGGTCTCGCCGTAGTCGAAGTCGGCGAAGACGGCCGCCCCGACGCCGCCCGCGGCCAGCGACACCCCGAGGGCCAGCCACTTGTGCAGCGTCTCCTCGGACTTGGGGATGAGCAGCATCACGAGCGCCCCTGCCAGCGGCAGGAACACCATGAGCGTCAGACCCCAATCGGTCAGGAACTGGTTGTTGTCCATGAGACTCGTGAACCTTGGCGGTAGCCGTCAGACGAAGATGATGATGGCGCCGGCGAAGATGGCGGCCGCCCCGAAGAGGAGCGCCCCGTACTGCTGGACCTTGCCGGAGGTGAGCTGGCGGAAGACCTGGCCGCTGCTGTTGGCCGCGGAGGCCGAGCCGTTGACCGCGCCGTCGACCACCTGCTGGTCGATGCGGTCGTAGACGAAGCGGCCGACGACGGTGGACGAGGCGCCCCGCGCCGTTGACCACGCCGTCGATGACGTTCTGGTTGAACCAGTAGACGGCCCGGGCGATCGGGCCCTTGAAGGCCGCCACGATGACGTCCGTCGTAGAGCTTGTCGAAGTAGTACTTGTTCTCGAGCAGCGTGTAGCCGGCGCGGGCGACGCGGTTGCGCTGGGTGATGCCCTGCGGGCCGAGGCCCCGCCAGTACCAGAGGTAGGCGGACCCGATGCCGATGAGCCCGATGAGCGTGGCCCCGAGGGCGATTCCCAGCGAGAACTCGGGGTGGGCGAAGTTCTCGGCCGGGAAGTACGGGGCCCGCGGCTCGTAGAAGTGCTCGAAGCGCAGCTCGACGGCGTCGGGGCCGAGGGCGGCCGGGAGGTTGGCGAAGCCGGCGGTCACGCCGAGCACGGCCAGGATCCAGAGCGGCACCGTGATGCGGGGGCCCGACTCGTGCGGGTGCCGTGACCGCGGTACTCGCCGAAGAAGGTGAGGTAGATGACGCGGGTCATGTAGGCGGCGGTCATCAGGGCGCCGACGATGCCGACGACCATGAACGCCGTGTAGTGGCCGGGACCGCCCAGCTGCGAGGCACCGGCGAGGATCTCGTCCTTCGACCAGAAGCCCGCCAGCGGGAAGATGCCGATCAGGGCCGCCGTGCCGATGATGAAGGTCTTGTAGGTCTGCGGCATCCACTTCCGCAGCCCGCCCATGTCCTTCTTCATGTCGAAGCTGTGCACCGCGTGGCTGACCGAGCCCGACCCGAGGAACAGGCAGGCCTTGAAGAAGGCGTGGGTGAAGAGGTGGAAGAAGGCGGCGGTCCAGGCGCCGACGCCGAGCGCCATGACCATGTAGCCGAGCTGCGACACCGTCGAGTAGGCCAGCACCTTCTTGATGTCGTTCTGCACGAAGGCCAGGCCGGCGCCGCCGAGCACCGTGACCCCGCCGACGACGGCCAGCAGGTTGAGGCTCGAGGTGCCGATGCTGAAGCCCTCGAAGAACACGCCGTAGAGGCGGGCGACCATGTAGATGCCGGCGACGACCATGGTGGCGGCGTGGATGAGCGCCGACACCGGGGTCGGGCCGGCCATGGCGTCGGGCAACCACGTGTGCAGGATGAACTGGCCCGACTTCGACATGACCGCGGCGACGAGCGAGCACGACGCCACCAGCAGCGCCAGGTGGCTGATGGTGCCGTCGAGAGCCCGGCGTGTTCGATCTCGACGATGTCGAAGGTCTGGCCGGCCGCGAAGTACAGCGTGATCACGCCGACGAGCAGGCCGACGTCGCCGACACGGTTGGTGATGAAGGCCTTGAGGGCGGCGTCGCTGTTGGCCTTCTCCTCCCACCAGTGCCCGATGAGCGCGAAGGAACAGACGCCGACCAGCTCCCAGCACACGATCAGCTGCAGCGTCGTCTTGGCCATGACCAGGCCGAGCATCGACGCGGTGAACAGCGACAGGAAGGCGAAGAAGTGCGTGTAGCGCCGGTCGCCGGCCACGTAGTCGGTCGAGTAGACGTGCACGAGCAGCGACACGAGCGTGACGACGAACAGCATCATCACGGCCGGGCCGTCGAGCAGCATGCCGACCTCGATGTCGACGCCGCCGTTCTCGAACCACGTCCAGCTGCGCTCGACCGGCTCGACGGTCGTGCTCCTCCTCCTCGGCGTGCTCGCCCTCCGGCGGCGCTTCGTCCTCGTGCTCGGCGGACTGGCGCGGCGCGGCGGACTCACCGTCGGACGGTCGACCGCGGCACCGGGCCGTGCTCGTCCTCGCCCTCGGCCGCGGCCTCGTCCTCGGCGTGGCGTCTCGACCGTGTCGGCGGGTTGTCGACGTGGTCGAACCACTGGACGTTCGTGGCGATCGCCAGCACGAAGGCGATGCCGACGGCGGCGATGCCGATCTCGCTGCCCTTGCGCGGGCAGGCGCTTCCCGAAGAAGAGGATGAGGAAGAACGACGCCGCGGGGATGAGCGGGATGATCCAGGCGTTGTCGAGCACGGTTCCCGTCAGCCCTTCATCGCGTCGATCTCGTCGAGGTCGACGCTCGACCGGTTGCGGTAGATGATCAGCACGATCGCCAGACCCACGCCGACCTCGGCGGCGGCCACGGCGATGATGAACAGCGCGAACACCGACCCGGTGATGTTCCCCTGCAGCGCCCCGAAGGTGAGCAGGTTGATGTTGACGGCGTTGAGGATCAGCTCGATCGACATCAGCACCAGGACGGTGTTCTTGCGGGCGATGACCCCGTAGACGCCGATGCAGAAGAGGATGGCGCCGAGCAGCAGGAACTGGTTGACGAGCAGGTCGTCCATCTGCGTCACCGGTCCTTCCGCGCGATGACGATGGCGCCGACCAGGGCCGCCAGCAGCAGCACCGAGATCACCTCGAACGGGATCAGGTACTGGCTGAAGATGGCGTCGCTGACCGTCGCCGTGTTGCTGCCGTCGACGGCCGTGATCTGGCGCTCGGCGGGCAGCGGGTCGTCGCCGAAGTCGTCGATGCAGCGCGTAGCCCATCACCCCGACGAGCACGAGGCTCGTGAGGACGCCGACCCACCAGTGCTCGTTGGTCATGTCGCCGTCGCGGCCGATGCGGCTGCGGGTCAGCATGATGCCGAACAGCAACAGCACCATGATCGCCCCGATGTAGACGAGCACCTGGGTGACCGCCACGAACTCGGCGGCCAGGAGGATGAACTGCGCGGCGACGCCGGCGAACACCACGACGAGGGCCAGCGCCGCGTGCACGACGTTCGCGGTTGGTGACCACCGCGACCGCGGCGGCCACCATCACCGCGGCGATGACGTAGAAGAAGATGTTCTGGGCGACCATCAGCGGGGGACCTTGCGCACCTTCTGCTCGGACCCGGCCTCGTACGGCTCGAAGTCGGGCACGGTCTGCATCCACTCGCCCAGGCGCTCCTTGTCGTGCAGCAGGTCGGCGAGGCGCAGCTCGGAGTACTCGTACTCGGGGCTCCAGAACAGGGCGTCGAACGGGCACACCTCGACGCAGATGCCGCAGTACATGCAGAGCGCGTAGTCGATGTCGAAGCGGTCGAGCTTGTTGACCGTGCGGGGCTTGCCGCCGGGGCGGCGGGGCGGGGCCGTGTCCTTGTGGCCCTCGATGTAGATGCACCAGTCGGGGCAGCTGCGGGCGCACAGCATGCAGACGGTGCAGTTGTCCTCCTTGAGGGCGATGACGCCACGGGACCGCGGGCGCGGGCGCCTCCTTCTCGTGGGGGTACTGGACCGTGGCCGCGCCCTTGGACGGGGCGGGGATGAGCGTCTTGATGCCCCGGGCCGGGAACATCGTGCGGCCCATCGTCTTGAGCGTGACGCCGAGGCCCTTGACCAGGCCGGGCGCCTTGGGTGCGGGGATCTTGGCCATTACCACGCCACCTTCAGGGCCATGGTCGCCAGGATGTTCACCAGCGACAGCGGGATGAGGAACTTCCACGCGAGCTGCTGCAGCTGGTCCTCGCGGAAGCGCGGGTAGGTGAACCGCACCCAGAAGACCAGGAACGACACGATCATGATCTTGACCAGCAGGACGATCGGGCCGAGCACGTTCATGTAGTCGGCGTCGAGGTCGATGCCAGGGCAGCGCCCACCCGCCGAGGAACAGCGTGGCCGCCACCGCGGCGAAGGCGCCGGCGCTGGCGAACTCGGCGATGAAGAACAGCAGGAACCGCATGCCCGAGTACTCGGTCATGTAGCCCGACGACCAGCTCGGACTCGGCGATCGGCATGTCGAACGGCGTCTGGGTGAGCTCGGCCTGCATGGCGACGAGGAAGATGAAGAACCCGACGAACTGCGTGAGGATGAACGGGTTGCCGATGCCGCCCCACCCGAAGATCTCGCCGTCGGCCTGGGCGGCCACGATGCCCTGCATGTTGAGCGTGCCGGCCTGGATGACGACGCCGACGACGGCGAGCACCATCGGCAGCTCGTAGGCGATGAGCTGGCCGGCGGCCCGCAGGCCGCCGAGCAGCGAGTACTTGTTGGCCGACGCCCACCCGGCGATGAGGATGCCGAGGACCGAGATCGACGACACGGCCAGGACGTAGAAGATGCCGACGTCGAGGTTCGTGAACCAGGCGTCGGGCCCGAACGGCACCGCGGCCAGGATCAGGAACACCGACAGCACCACGACGTACGGCGCCAGGGCGAAGAGGCGCCGGTCGGCCCGCCACGGGACGATGTCTTCCTTCTGGATCCACTTGCCGACCTCGGCCAGCAGCTGCATCGAGCCGTAGGGCCCGGCCTCCATGGGGCCGAGCCGGCTCTGCATGAAGCTCATCATCTTGAACAGGAAGACGTAGACGAGCGTGCCGGCGGGCAGCAGCACGGCGACGAGCACGCCGACGCTGCGCAGGATCGTCTGCTGCCAGTAGGCCAGCTCGATGGCGAGGCGAGCGCGCTCATCGGTCGATGTCCCCGAGGATGAAGTAGAGGCTGGCCAGGATCGTGATGATGTCGGGCACGTACACGCCCCGCAGCAGCCACGGCACGATCGACACGTTGGTGAAGCTGGCCGAGCGGATCTTCGACGCGGAACGGGCCCAGGTCGCCCTTGCTGACGACGTAGTAGCCCATCGCGCCGAGCGGGTTCTCGGTGGCGACGTAGGCCTCGCCCGCGGGCACCTTGATGATGCGGGGCACCTTGGCCATGATCGGCCCGCCCGGCAGCCCGTCGCAGAGCTGGTCGATCGATCTTGCGTGGCCTCGCGGGTCTCCTGCAGGCGCACCCAGCAGCGGGCGAAGCTGTCGCCGTCGGGGTGGGTCCACACCTTCCAGTCGACGTCGTTGTGGGCCAGGCCGACGTCGGCGTCGCGGCGCAGGTCCCAGTCGATGCCCGAGGCGCGGAGGTTGGCGCCCGATCATGCCGTACGACAGGGCCACCTCGGGCGGGATCACGCCGACGCCGCGGGTGCGGGTCTCGAAGATCTCGTTGCCGAAGAGCAGCGTCTCGATCTCGTCGCAGAAGTTGCGGATGCGGACCATGACGGCCTTGGTGTCGGCGATCCAGCCCTTGGGCAGGTCGTCCTTGAGGCCGCCGATGCGGTCGAAGTTGGGGTGGAACCGACCGCCGGTGACCGACTCGATCTGGTCGAGGACGTGCTCGCGGTCGCGGAAGGCGAAGAACGCCGGCGTGACCGCCCCGAGCTGGACCCCGAGGTCGCCGAGGAACAGCACGATGTTGGCCACGCGGGCCATCTCGAACAGGATCGTGCGGATGTGACTGGGCGCGGGGCGGCGCCTCGATCTCCATCAGCCGCTCGGCCGCCAGGATGAACGGCACCTCGTTGGCGAAGCTGCCCAGCCAGTCGATGCGGTTCACCAGGGTGGTGACCTGCGGGTACGTGCGGACCTCGGTCAGCTTCTCGTAGCCCCGGTGCATGTAGCCGGGCACGACGTCGGCCCACACGACCTGCTCGCCGTCGAGCTTGGCGATGATGCGCAGCGTGCCGTGGGTGGCCGGGTGCTGCGGACCGATGTTGAGGATCATGCCCTCGTCGGTCTCGAGCTCGACGTTGACCCGGGCGTCGGCCGCCTGGGCGTCGACGTAGGCGCGCTGCTGGCGCTCGGTGACGGTCATCGCTTGCCTCCGGCGAAGCGGCTTCGCCGCCGCCTGCGGCACTTTCAACGCCTCGCCTGTGGTACTCGACCACCGCGACGGCTCCACGCACGGCGGATGCACGCGTCATGTGCTCTCCTCCGTTTCGTTCTCTTCGGTCCCTGCCGGCTCGCCCGGCATGGGCTCGACGTCGACGATGCCCGGCCACGGCTTGACCAGGCGGGCGAGCAGCGGGAAGTCCTTGCGGAGGGGGTGGCCCTCGAACTCGCCCGGCAGGTAGAGGTGGCGCAGGCCGGGATGCCCGTCGAACGTGATGCCGAACATCTCCCAGCACTCGCGCTCGTGCCAGTTGGCCCCGGCGAACAGCGGCACCAGGCTGGCGACGCGCAGGTCGTCGTCGGGCAGGTCGGCCTTGATGGTGACCTCGAGGTGCGGCTCGGTGTGGCGACGCACGTTGGCCAGGCGGCAGAACACCTGGAAGCGGGTGTCGCCGCCGGCCACGCCGGTCTCGAACGCGGCGTCGGGGTCGAACGCGGTGACGCCCACGTCGAGCGCGCTGTCCTCGTAGCGACCCCACGGCGACGGCATCCAGTCGATCGCCGACAGGTAGTCGAAGAACGTGCAGCCCAGGCGCAGCTTGGCGGCCTCGGCCGCCGCCGACCAGGCGTCGCGGCGTGACGCGGATCCACAGCCCCTGGCCGGGGGCGATGTGGCTGTCGACCAGGGCGTCGCCGAGGGCGTCGCGCAGCGTGGCCAGCACGCCCTCGCGGGCCTCGTCGACCTCGGGGGCGTCGTCGACCGGGGCGTCGGTGGGCGCGGTGTCGGTGGCGTCGGCCATCACTGCACCACCAGCGGGTCGCCGCGCCACCGGTCGGCCATGTCCTCGCGGCCGATGCGCTGCTGCAGCAGGACGATGCCCTCGAGCAGGGCCTCGGGCCGCGGCGGGCAGCCGGGGATGTAGACGTCGACGGGCACGACCTGGTCGACGCCCTTGGTCACCGAGTAGCTGTCCCAGTAGGGGCCGCCGCAGTTGGTGCACGAGCCCATCGAGATCACGTACTTGGGGTCGGCCATCTGCTCGTAGAGGCGCTTGATGGCGGGGACCATCTTGTCGGTCACCGTGCCGGAGATGACCACGACGTCGGCCTGGCGCGGGCTGGCCGGCAGCGGGATCACGCCGAGGCGCATCACGTCGTAGCGCGGGCGAGGCGAACGCCGCGCCCATCTCGATGGCGCAGCAGGCCAGGCCCCACTGGTAGGCCCACAGGCTGTACTTGCGGGCGGTGTTCAGCAGCGAGGTCAGCGGCTTGGGCAGCTTGCCGCTCTCGACGAGACCCATCAGACGGCGTCCTGTGTCAGATCCAGCGGAGGACCTTCTTCTTCCAGGCGTAGAGCAGCCCGAGGGCGAGGATGGCGATGAAGATGCCCATCTCGACGAACCCGAACCACCCGTAGGCCTCGGCCCGGGTCGCGAACGGGAAGATGAACACAGCCTCGACGTCGAACAGCACGAACAGCAGAGCGAACAGGTAGTAGCGGACCTGCGTCTGCCCCCACATCGACCCTGCGGGGTCGACGCCCGACTCGTAGTTCACGTACTTCTCGGGCTGCGGGCGGGTGGGGCGGACCAGGCTGCCGAGCCCCATGATCGCCGCCACGAGCGCCACCGCGACGCCCGAGAAGACGCCGATCGTGAGGTACGAGCGGAGAAGGTCCGACACGTGGGGGGAGACTAGTGATCGTTTGCACGAGGGGCCAAAGCTGCCCGCGGCCAGGTCACGGGCGTTCGGCAGCGGGGACGAAAAGCGCTCCGACCAGGACCGTCGCGCCGCGCCGGGCGCGGGTCACCCGCACTCGTTGATGAAGCGGATGGCGTCCATCTCGCCGACCGAGATGCCGATCACGGTCGTGCCGTCGGTCAGGAAGGCGATGCCCGTGCCGTTGCCGCGCGTCGGCCCGGAAGATGTGTCCCGCCGACACGAACGGGTGCGAGCGATCGTCGAGGTTGCCGGCGTACGCCGCCAGCACCTGGTCCTGGGGCGCACCGAGACCGATGCCGCGTGTCGCTCGTGCGCGACGTGGGCAGCCCGGACTCGATCGACACGGCGGTGAGCACGCCTTGCGACGGCTCGTCGGCCCGGCTCTGGCCGTCGGGGGCACGGAACCGCAGGCGGAGGTCGAGGGCGCCGGCCACCCGGCCCTCGTAGCAGCTGCCCGCCCGATCCGCGGAACGTGGCGTCGTCGTGCTGGATGGTCATGCCCGCGGCCTGCAGGTCGGCGAACGACGCACCGACCACCAGCGGCCCGACGCCGGCCGGGGCGAGCGGCGCGGCAGGGTCGATCGTGCCCGGGGGCGGGGTCGCCGGCGGCGCCGTCTCGACGGGGGCGGCGGCTTCCTCGCTGGTCGGGGTGCGCCCGTCGGTCGACTCGGTCTGGGGGTCGTCGGTGCGGGCCGTCTCGTCGTCGGGGCTCTGCAGCGCGGCGATCACGACGAGGACGACGACGATCGCCAGGCCCACGAGGAGCAGGGTGCGCCGCGACGACGGCCCGGGGGGCGACGGGATGTCGGTGCCCTTCAGGCTCCTCGCCATCTTCTGGTCGTCGATCACCGGCGGCGGCTGGGTGATCGGCCGGATGGCCGAGCGGGGCGCCAACCGCAGCTGGGGCTCGTCGGCCAGGCGGCGGTCGAGGTCGCCCCAGAACTCGGGACCGTGCCGAGGCGGTGCCAACTCGCGCAGGGCCGTGGCCAGCGGCGTGCGGGCGGGGCCTACCCCGCTGTCGCCACCGCCGTCGGCGTCATCGTCGGCGTCGTCGGGCCGCGCGTGGGCGGGGGTGTGCTTCGGCTTGCTCACGGTTCCCGGCTCACGTGCTGGTCACCGGCCCGGCCTGGTGGCCGTCGTCGCGGTCGAGGTCGGGGGTGTCGGGCCCGTCCTCGGGAACGTCGGCCGAGGGTTCGTCCGCCGAGTGATCGGCCTGAGCGTTCTCCGGCGCCTCGGGCGCCGGGGCGACCTCGTCGGGCTCGGGGGACGGAGCCGTCCGACCGGCCGCGCCGTTCGCTCGCCGTCGAGCACGCCGGCCGCGCCCGCGGTTCGCCGCGTGACCGTTGGTCTTCCCCTCAGCGGTGGTGTGGCCGTTCGTGGACCCGGCCGGTGCGCTCGGGCCCTCGGTCACCGCTGCCTCGGCCCCGTCGACCGGCGCGGGCGGCGCCGAGGTCGCGCCGGCGTCGTCGGAGTCCTGGCCGTTGCCGGAGGCCGCGGTCGCCGGCTGCCCGTCCGCGCTCGGGTCGCCGTCGACTGGCGGCTCGGCCTTGCCGGCTGCGTCGTCGGTCGCCCGGTCGCCCGGCGGGGGGTCGTCGGTCGTCGCCGGATCGGCCGCTCGGGCCTCTGGCGCTCCGCTGCCCGTCGCCGCCCCGTTCATCGCCGCACCCGCAGGCACGGGCGGCTCGGGCGCCGAGTCGGACGCGGCCCGCTCGTCCGCCGGCTCGTCCGCCGCGTCGTGAGCCGACTCGTCCGCCGCGTCGTCGGCCGACTCGGGCGGCGCCGTCGCGGGATCGGGCTCGGCGGGCGGAATCGGCACATGGGGAGCGAGCTGGTCGCGCGCCACGTCGAGGCGGGTCTCGAGCTCGTCGGGCGACACGCCGAGGATGCGCGCCGCCGAGGTGACCGAGAAGCCCTCGCGCTCGACGAGCACCACGGCCACCCGGTCGGCGGGAGCGAGCGCCCCGAGGACCGCACGCAGGCCACCGGGTGCGCCCGGCGCCACGTCCACCCGCGCCGCCCGGTCGCCGGTCGGCGACTCGTTGCGCCGGAGCTGGTCGATGCAGGCGTTGTACACCGCCCGGTAGAGCCACGGGCCGACGTCGTCGCGGGGCCTGATGCGCACCACGTCGCGCCAGGCCCGCAGGTAGGCGAGGCCGAGGGCCGCGTCCATCTGCCCCCGGTCGAGGAGCAGGGCGTGCGCCAACCCCCGGAGGCGCCGGTCGTAGCGGGCGACGAGCGCGGCGAAGGATCGCCGGTCGCCTTGCTGTGACCGGCGGACGAGTGTCGCGTCGCTCAGGCGCTGGGTCTTGGGCATGGTCGTTCGACTGACAGTCTGTCGGTGGCGCGTACGAGTCTGGGGGAGCAGCACGACGCCGTGGTGGATTTCACCACACTTCCACCCCCTCGGCCCACCACCCTCGCGACGGTCAGGTTGCGGTCAGGCGACGGCGTGGCCGTTGGACGTCACGTGACCTGCGTACGGTGCGCCCGCGAACCGCCGCGACGGTGGGTGAGTCAGCCGGAGGCGGTGAGGACCGGGACGGCGTCACGGGCGACCTCGGCGACCGGACCGGGCCACACGCCGACGAGCAGCGTGACGACCACGCACACGGCGAGGCTGATGCCGGCAGCCACCGGGATGGCGAGGCGGGGTGCGACCGCCTCGTCGGGATCGCCCATGTAGAGGCTCACGGTGATGCGCAGGTAGAGGTACGCCGAGATGACCGACGACAGCATGGCCACGATGGCCAGCCACCCCGACCCGCCGTCGACCGCCGCGGTGATGACGTAGAACTTGGCGAAGAAGCCCGAGGTCAGGGGCACGCCGGCCTGGGCGAACAGGAACACGGCGAGCAGCAGGGCCAACCCGGGCCGGGACCGGCCGAGACCCCTGTAGTCGTCGAGGCTGTGGTGGCCGTCGCCCTTGCGCCCGACCAGCGTGATGACGCCGAAGGTGCCGGCGATGAGGAAGGTGTAGGTGGCCAGGTAGAACAGCGCCGCCTGGACACCCTGCTCGGTGGCGACCTGCACGCCCACCAGCACGAACCCGGCGTGGTTGATCGAGCTGTAGGCCATCATGCGCTTCACGTCGGTCTGCACGACGGCGAGCACCGAGCCGGTGATGAGCGTCAGCACGGCGAGCGCCGCGATCATCGGCTGCCAGTCGACCGAGTAGGCGTCGAAGGCCAGCACGAACACCCGGATGAGGCCGGCGAAGGCCGCCACCTTCACGCCCGAGGCCATCCACGCCACCATCGGCGACGGGGACCCCTGGTAGACGTCGGGCGTCCAGAAGTGGAACGGCACCGCCGCCACCTTGAAGCCGAGGCCCACGAGCATCAGGGCGAGACCGGCGAGCACGAGGCCGTCCTCGGTCAGCACGTTGGTGCTGAACAGGTCGAGGATGTCGACGAGGTTGGTGGTGCCGGTGCCGCCGTAGATCATGGCGATGCCGTAGAGGAAGAACGCCGACGAGAACGCGCCGAGCACGAAGTACTTGATGCCGGCCTCTTGCGAGGTGACGCGGCGGCGGTGCATGGCCGCCAGCACGTAGACGGCGATCGAGAGGATCTCGAGGCCGAGGAACAGCACGATCAGGTCGTTGGCCTGCGCCATGACCACGCCACCTGCGGCCGACAGCAGCAGCAGGACGTACGGCTCGACGCCCTCGAGCCCTTCCCGGCGCAGGTAGTCGTCGGTCAGGAGGGCGGCCAGGACCACCGCCGCCGCGATGACCACCGTCATGAACAACGAGAACCCGTCGATGCCCACCGCCCCGGCGAGGGTCGAGAACGGGCCGCGGTCGGGGTCCTGCACCTCGCGCCACAGCGGCACGACCGCGCCGATGGCGGCGAGGGCGACCACGCAGGTGAACGCGGTGTACCCGGCCGTCGCCCGGCGCGACCGCACGAACGACGACACGAGCATCATGATCAGCGCCCCGCCGACCAGGATGAGCAGCGGCGCCTCGGCCGCCCAGTCGATCGTGGGCGTCTCGATGGGTGTCGGATCGACGGGCAGCGGCTGCGAGATCGTGCTCAGGATGGCGATCACGGCTGCTCGTTCCTTGCCGGGGCCGAGGCTTCGCCGGCCCCGGCACCTTCAACGCCTCGTGCGGCTTCATCGCCTGAGGCGACGGCACCCACGGAGTGCTCGTCCGCGTCGGCTTCTTCCACGGGCTCATCCTCGGACTCGGTCTCAGCGACGACCGGCTGCTCCACCTCGGGCGAGACGAAGTCGCTGTGGTCTTCGACGTGGGCGATCAGACGGTCGACGGTGGGCTCCATGCGATCGAGCACCGGCTTGGGGTACACGCCGAGGAAGACGATGAGCCCGAGCAGGGGCGCCAGCACCGCGCCCTCCTTCCAGCTCATCTCGGCGAAGCCCTCGTTCTCCTCGTCGGTGTGGCCGTGGAACACCCGCTGGTAGGCCCACAGCATGTAGAGGGCGGCGAGGATCACCCCGGCCGCGGCGACGACCGTCCACCAGCGCCGGGTCAGGAACGACCCGACCAGCACGAGGAACTCGCCGACGAACCCGTTGAGGCCCGGCAGGCCGATCGACGACAGCATCACGACCGTGAACACGGCGGCGAAGATCGGCGCCACCTTCTGCAGCCCCCGCAGCGCGGCGATCTCGCGGGTGTTGCGGCGTTCGGAGATCATGCCGACGAGCAGGAACAGGGCGCCGGTGGACACGCCGTGGTTGATGTTCTGCAACAGGCCACCCTGGATGCCCTGGGTGGTGATGGCGAACGTGCCCAGCACGATGAAGCCGAGGTGGGCCACCGACGAGTACGCCACCAGGCGTTTGAGGTCCTTCTGCATCGTGGCGACGATGGCGCCGTAGATGATGCCGATCACGCCCAGGGTCACGAGCGCCGGGGCGAAGAAGTTGGCCGCGTCGGGGAACAGGTACAACCCGAAGCGCACCAACCCGTAGGTGCCCAGCTTGAGCATCACGCCGGCCAGGATCACCGAGCCCGCGGTCGGCGCCTCGGTGTGGGCGTCGGGCAACCACGTGTGCACGGGGAACAGCGGCACCTTCACCGCGAAGGCGATCACGAACGCCAGGAAGATCCACCGGACCACCGACCAGTCCCACGGCGCGGCGCCATCGGAGTCGTCGGCGACGTTGCGGTCCTCGGCGATCTCGACGAGGTTGAACGTCAGCGGCTGACCCTCGCTCAGCTCGGCGATGCGGTCGGCCTCGGTCTGGGACGGCTCGCCCTCGGCGCCGGCGACGATCTCTTGCGCCTCGGCCCGGTTCAGGTCCTCGACCGCGTCACGGTGCAGGTAGGCGGTGGCCACGATGCCGACGAGCATCAGCGCCGAGCCGAACATCGTGAACAGGAAGAACTTCAGTGCCGCGTAGACCCGGTTGGCGTAGCCCCACCCGCCGATGAGGAAGTACATCGGCACCAGCACGATCTCGAACATCACGAAGAACATGAAGAGGTCGAGCGAGACGAACACGCCGATGCAGCCCGCCTCGAGCAGCAGGAGCCAGGCGTAGTACGGCTTGGCGTCGTGGTGCGGCGTGGACCCCAGCAGCGCGATGGGGAACAGAACCGCGGTCAGCACGACCAGGAAGAGGGAGATGCCGTCGATCCCGACGTGCCACGAGATGCCGAAGTCGGCCACCCACGAGCGGTCGACCTCGAACTGGAACCCGGCGTCGCCGGGCTCGAACGCGGCGAGCAGCCACACGGCCAGCGCCGCGGTGGCCCCCGTGAAGAGGAGCGCGACGAGGCGGTGGAGCTCGCCCCGGGACTTGGGGACGAGCACCACCAGCAGGGCCCCCACCGCGGGGAGCGCCACCAGCGCGGTCAGGATGTCGAACGACGGCCCGCCGTGGCCGGCCTCGGTCGCGAACAGCGTGGCGAGCATCAGAGATAGAGCCTTGTGAGGAAGTAGCCGAGGACGACGACCACGCCGGCCGAGATGCCCAGGGCGTACGAGCGGACGAACCCCGACTGCATCGTGCGCAGGCCCCGCCCGGACGTGCGGACCAGGGCGGCGACGCCGTTGACGGCCCCGTCGATGACGTTGCGGTCGAACCAGGCGACGGCCTCGAAGCCCTTGGTGCCCGGGCCGCCCACGAACCGGGTGATGGACTCGTCGTAGTACCAGCCGTGGGCCAGGACGGCCGGCTCGATCGCTCTCACCTTGTGGCGCAGGTAGACGAGCCATGCGCCGGCGATGCCGATGAGCGAGGCGATGGCCGCCACCACGCCCAACGCCACCTTGGTCCCGGTGGCCACGTCGATGTGCAGCTCGTTGGCACCGACCACGGGTTCGAGCCAGTGCTGCAGCACGTGGAAGTCGGGGGTGAACGGCAGGTTGAGCAGCTCACCCGTGGCGGCCAGCGTCGCCAGCACGATCAGCGGCACCGTCATCAGCCACGGCGACTCGTGCGGCTCGAGGTGCTCGTGGGCGTCACCGGGCGCGTGGGCGGCTTCGTCGGCCGCGGCCGGCTCGGTCGCCGTGCCGGGATTGTCGGCGCCCACCCCGGCCGGCAGGCCGTCGCCACCGGCGGTCACGAGGGCAGGTTCGTCCTTCCAACGCGGCTCGCCGAAGAAGACCATGAAGACCTGGCGGCTCATGTAGTAGGCGGTGAGCAGCGCCGTCACCAGGCCGATGCCCCACATCACCTTGGCCGGGCCCCCGCCGCTGCCCCACGTGTACAGCAGGATCTCGTCCTTCGAGAAGAAGCCCGAGAACGGCGGCACGCCGGCGATGGCCAGCCAGCCGACGATGAAGGTCGCGGTCGTGATCGGCATGTACTTCCGCAGGGCGCCCATGCGCCGCATGTCCTGCTCGTCGTGCATGCCGTGGATCACGGAACCCGCTCCGAGGAACAGCAGGGCCTTGAAGAAGGCGTGGGTGATCATGTGGAACACGGCGGCCACGTAGGCGCCGACGCCCACCGCCAGGAACATGTACCCCAGCTGGCTGATCGTCGAGTACGCCAGCACCTTCTTGATGTCGTTCTGGGCGACGGCGATGGTGGCGGCGATCAGGGCGGTGATGACCCCGATCCAGGCGATGATGTCGGGAGCCCACTCGTAGCCGGCGGCCAGGATGGGGTTGACCCGGGTCATCAGGAACACGCCGCCGGTGACCATGGTGGCCGCATGGATCAGGGCCGAGACCGGCGTGGGGCCCGCCATGGCGTCGGGCAGCCAGATGTACAGCGGGAGCTGCGCCGACTTCCCCACCGCACCGACGAACAGCAGCAGGCCGATGGCGGTGGCGGTGACCGCGGGCAGCGTTGCGGCTCCTGCGTTCACGGCGAGGTAGTCGACGGTACCCAGCGAGGCGAAGGCCAGGAAGATGGCGAGCAGGAAGCCCCAGTCGCCGATGCGGTTGGTGACGAACGCCTTCTTGCCGGCGCTGGCGTTGGCCTCGTCGGTGAACCAGAACGAGACGAGCAGGTAGGAGCAGGCGCCGACCCCTTCCCACCCGATGAAGGTGACGAGCATGTTGCTGCCCAGCACCAGCATCAGCATCGAGAAGATGAAGAGGTTCAGGTAGACGAAGAACTTCGTGAAGTCCCGGTCGCCGTGCATGTAGCCGATGGCGTACATGTGGATGAGCGCACCGACGCCGGTGACGAACAGGGCCATCGCGATCGACAGCGGGTCCACGAGGAACCCGACGTCGACCTGCAGGTCGCCCACCGGGATCCACGAGAACAGCGTCTGCACGAACTGCCGGTCCTCGTGGTGCTCGCCGAGCAGGCCGATCCACACGATCACCGTGGCGACGAAGCTGCCGGCGCACAGCAGGGTGGCGATCCACCCGGCTCGGGGCTCGCCGAGCCGCCGACCGAAGGCCATGAGGATCAGGAACCCGGCGAGCGGCAGCGCGGGGATCAACCAGACGAGATCGAGCACAGATACCCCTAGCCCTCGAGCAGGGCGGCGTCGTCGGCCGTGGCGTGAGGTCGCTTGCGGAGCAGGGCGACGATGATGGCGAGGCCCACGACCACCTCGGCCGCGGCGACCACCAGGACGAACACGACGATCGACTGACCGCCGGTGTCCTGCAGCATCCGCGAGAAGGTGACGAACGTGAGCGTGACGGCGTTGAGCATCAGCTCGACGCACATGAACATCACGAGGGGGTTGCGGCGCACGAGCAGCCCGAACGCGCCGATCGAGAACAGCAGGGCCCCGAGGACGAGGTACCAGGCGGGCGTCACCTCGATGGCGGCGATCACGACGTGACCTCCTCGGCCTCGGCCGGCTCGTCGGCGACGACCGACGGCACCGACACGTCACCGTTGCCGGTGGCGCGCCGCTCGGCGCCCTCGATGCGCTCGGCCACCTCTTCGGCCCGCTCGCGCTGGCCGGGGTCGACGATCTCGGGTTCCTTGGTCCGGCGGGCGAGCAGGACGGCGCCGACCACCGCGATCACCAGCAGCACCGAGGTGATCTCGAAGGCGTAGAGGTAGTCGGTGAACAGCGAGGCGCCGAGGCGCTCGACGTCGGGGATGGTGTCGTCGATCTCGCCGATGACGCCCGTGACCTCGTAGCCCGTGCTGGCCAGCGCGCCGACGACGAGGGCCAGCACCCCCAGCGACACGATGGCGGCGGCCACGCGCTGGCCGACGAGCGGCTCGACCCGCAGGTCGTCGGACTGGTCGACGCCGAGCAGCATGATCACGAACAGGAACAGCACGACGATGGCGCCGGCGTACACGATGACCTGCACCGCGGCGAGGAAGTTGGCCTCCTGCGCCACGAACAGCACCGCGATGCCGAACAGCGTGCCGACGAGCGACAGGGCGGCATGGACGGGGTTCTCGCTGAGGATGACCCCCACCGCCCCGGCCAGGCACGCCGCGCCCGCGATGACGAAGACGAACAGCTCGACGGTCATCAGTGGGCCCCGCCGTCGGGAGCGTGGTCGGCGTCGTGGCCGCCCGGCTCGCCCGGATGGCTGAAGATGGCGTCGGCCTCGGCCGTGCTCTCCTCGCTCTCGGGCACCGACTGCCCCTGCTCGGGCTCGCGGACGCCGAACCCGAGCTCGCCCGCCCACTGCACCCGGCCCTCGTAGGCGGCCGCGCCGGACGGCGAGGTGGCGCGCATCCAGGCGGACGTGTCGGCCACGACGTCGTCGATGTCGGTCCAGTCCTCCCACGGGAGCTGCTGGGGCCGGCCGTCGTCGCCCACCACCAGCTCGGACTTGGTGTAGATGGCGTCCTGGCGGTTGGTGAAGCTGAACTCGAACAGCTTCGACTCGGTGATGGCCTCGGTGGGGCACGCCTCGACGCACAGGTCGCAGTGGATGCACCGCAGGTAGTTGATCTCGTAGATGTAGCCGTACCGCTCGCCCGGCGAGACCGGGTCGTCGGGCGGGTTGTCGGCGCCGCGCACGTAGATGCAGCGGGCCGGGCACACGCCCGCGCACAGCTCGCACCCGATGCACTTCTCCATGCCGTCCTCGTAGCGGTTGAGGACGTGACGGCCGTGGAGGCGCGCGGGCTTGATCCGCTTGCCCCCCTCGTCCTTGCTGTAGTCGCGGGTCAGCCGCTCTTCGAACAGCTTCTTGAACGTGACCCGGAACCCGTCGAGGTAGCCCATCAGTGCTGCCTCCCGTGACTCGAGACGTGCGTGGCAGTCGCCGCACTACGCTCAGGACCTCTTCTGGCGGATCGCGGCGCTTGCGGGCGACGTCGACCGCGGCGGTGAGCGACGACCACGCGACGATCAGCACGACCAGCGACACTCCGACGACGGCCACCATGTTCCAGCCCTCGTCGCGGCCCACGTTGATGGCGGCGAGCAGCAGGAGCCAGCCGAGCGCCAGCGGGATGAGCGCCTTCCAGCCGATGCTCATCAGCTGGTCGTAGCGGAAGCGGGGCAGGGTGGCTCGGATCCACACGAACACGAACAGGAACACGAAGAGCTTCAGCGAGAACCAGACCAGGCCCCACAGCCAGCCGGGCAGGCCGAACAGGATCGGGCCGGCCGGGCCGCCGAAGAAGAGGGTCACGATGATCGCCGACATCGTGATCGTGTTCATGAACTCGGCCAGGTAGAAGAGCGCGAAGCGGAACGACGAGTACTCGGTCTGGAAGCCGCCGACCAGCTCCTGCTCGGCCTCGACGAGGTCGAAGGGCGGGCGGTTGAGCTCGGCGGTGGCGGCGATGAGGAAGATGACGAACGGCACGACGCCGGTGGCGATCAGGTTCCAGCGCGGGATGCCGATCGACCCGAACAGCTCGTACCCGCTGCCGGATTGCGCCACCACGATGTCGTGGGTGGACAGCGAGCCCGACAGCAGCACGACGGCCACGACGGTCGAGGCCGAGGGCGGCCTCGTAGCTGACCATCTGGGCGGTGCCGCGGACGGCGCCGAGCAGTGGCCACTTCGAGCCCGACGCCCACCCGGCGAGCATCACGCCGTAGATGGCGATCGACGACATGGCGAGGAGCAGCAGCACCCCGATGGGCGGGTCGGCGAGCTGCACGTACGTGTCGTGACCGAAGAGGCTGATGGCACCGAACTTCTCGCCGTCGAACCCGCCGGCGATCGGCACGATCGAGAACACGACGAAGGCCGGCACCGCCGACAGGAAGGGAGCGAGGATGAACACCTTCCGGTCGGCCCGGTCGGGGATCAGGTCCTCCTTCATGATCAGCTTCAGGCCGTCGGCCAGCGTCTGGAGGAGGCCCCACGGGCCCGCCTTGTTGGGCCCGACGCGGTTCTGGAAGTCGGAGATCAGCTTCCGCTCGAACCAGATCATGAGGATGACCGAGGTGAGCAGGAGGCCGAAGGCGACGAACGTCTTGAGCAGGACGATCAGCACCTCGGCCAGGCCGATGCCCCCGCTGAGCAGCGGGTCGAGTCCGAGGATCGAGAGCGGCTCCATCATCGTTCCTCGCTCACGGGCGCTCCACCCGCACGTCGGTGATCGGGGCGTTGCCGTCGATCAGCACGTTGGCCCGGCCGCCCGCCCGGTTGGCGTGCAGGTGGGCGATGCCCCGGGGCACCCCGGCGTCGGACACGGTCGGGACCGTCACGTTCCCCTTGGTCGACGCGATGCGCACGTCGTCGCCGGCGCCGACGCCCAGGCGGTCGAAGTCGTACGGGTGCAGCCGCAGCGTGGCCGGCTCGGCCAGCTCGGCGAGCGACGGCGAGCTGCGCACCAGGGTGCCCCGGTCGTAGAGCTTGCGGGTCACCACGAGGCGCAGCGAGTAGGCGTCGACCGACGGCGGGTCGATGATGGTCCACACCGGCAGCGGGACGCCGCTGGTCGGCGGGAGCAGGAGGGTCTCCTCGGCCTCGGGCGCCGCCCCGTCGACCGACTCGGCCACGGCCACGGCCCGGTCGGCCTCGGCCGCGTCGGGATCGGCCTCGACGCCGCCGTCGCCGGGAAGCGAGGGCGGGACGCCGCCGGCCTCGACGCTGGCGTCGCCGGCGGTGACGACGGGCACCGCCTCCTCGTCGCCGTTCCCCGAGCGGCGGGTCGGCAGCATGACGACGACGCCGTCGCGCCCGGCCCCGACCGCCAGCAGGTCGCTGGTCAGGCCCGAGAACACCGGCGCCACCTCTTCGATCTCGGCGGCGAGCTGCCGGACCGACTCGACACCCAGGTCGTGACCGAGGCGGGAGGCCAGCTCGGCCGCCACGATCCAGTCGGACTGGGCGGTGCCCGGAGGCGTCACCTTCTGGCCGAGGGCGCTGACGCGTCCCTCGAGGTTGGTCGTCGTGCCGTCGACCTCGGCGTAGCCGGCCACCGGCAGCACGACCTCGGCCTGCTTCACCGACTCGGTGAGGAACTGGTCGAGGGCGATGACCGTGCGAGCGCCGGCGAGGCCCCGCTCGGCCAGGTCGCGGTCGGGGAAGTCGGCCAGCGGATCGGCGCCGAGCAGGACGAGCGTGTCGATCTTGCCGTCGGCCGCGGCCCGCAGGATGCCCGCGGTGTCGAGGCCCTTGCTCACGGGCACCGTGGGCCACCGATCGGCGAACCACTCGCGGCCCGACTCGAGCGTGACCCGACCGGGCAGCAGGCCCGGCGCCAGACCCAGCTCGAGGGCACCGTGCACGTTGGCCCGGCGCAGGGCGCTGAGGAAGCGGACGTCGGGCAGCGTGTGGTGGATCGCGGACGCAGCGGCGGCGATCGACCGGCCCGACTCGGCCAGGTTGGCGCGGCCCATGACGACCGTGAGCGGGCCCTCGGCGATCAGCTCGGCGGCGGCCTGCAGCGCCTCGGGGGTGACGCCGCCGACCTCGTCGTCGACGTCGCGACCCGAGATCAGCGCCCGCACCACCGGCAGGGCGTGGCCCGGGCGGTAGCGCAGCGACGCCGCGGCCAGCCCGTCGGTGAGACCGGTGGGGGTCGAGGCCAGCTCGACCACCTTGACCCCGTCGTCGAGCACGGCGTCGCGCAGCCGCAGGAACAGGACCGGCAGCTCTTCCTTGACGTCGGGCCCGAGCACCAGCACGGTGCCGCCGGGCCGGCAGGCGTCGTCGATGGTGGCCCGGGGCAGGCCGAGCACGGCCTCGGCCGGGCAGGCCGTCGCCCAGCTGGGCGTCGACGTTGTCGGACCCGATCAGGCCCTTGGTCAGCTTGACCCAGGCGTACTGGTCCTCGTTGGTGAGCCGGGCCCCGCCGATGACCGCGAAGCCGTCGGGCCCGCTGCGGTCGAGGCCCTCGCGGATCGCGGTGGTCACGCGCCGGAAGGCCTCGTTCCAGGTGGCCGGCTTCAGCGACAGGCCGGCGTCGCGCAGGAGCGGGCTGCCGAGGCGGTCCTCGCTGTTGACGGCCTCGAAGTCGAACCGGCCCTTGTCGCACAGCCAGCCCCAGTTGACGGCGTCGTTGTCGACGCCCTGGTAGCGAAGCACGCGGTTGCGGCTCGACTGCACCACGACGCGGCAGCCCACCGAGCACGACGTGCACGTGGACTCGACCTGCTCGAGGTCCCACGGCCGGGCCTTGAAGCGGTACGGCGTGGCGGTCAGGGCGCCCACCGGGCAGATCTGCACGGTGTTCCCGCTGAAGTAGCTGGCGAACGGGTCGTCGGGGAACGTGTTGACCTGGGTCTGGTTGCCCCGGTCCATGAAGTGGATGAGCGGGTCGCCCGCCACCTCCTTGGCGAACCGGGTGCACCGGTCGCAGAGGATGCAGCGCTCGCGGTCGAGCAGCACCAGGTCGCTGACCGGGATCGGCTTCTCGAAGTGCCGCTTCTCCTCGACGAACCGGCTCTCGCCGGGCCCGTAGGACATCGTCTGGTCCTGCAGCGGGCACTCGCCGCCCTTGTCGCAGACCGGGCAGTCGAGAGGGTGGTTGACGAGCAGGAACTCGAGCACCCCCTCCTGCGCCTTCTGCGTGACCGGCGAGTCGGTCGACACGGTCATCCCGTCGGTGCACTCGATCATGCACGACGGCTGGAGGGCGGGCCCGCGACCGGTGTCGATCTCGACGATGCACATGCGGCACATGCCCACCGGCTTCATCCGCGAGTGGTAGCAGAAGCGCGGGATGTAGACGCCGCTGCGCTCGGCCGCTTCGATGACCAGCTCACCCTTGGCGGCTTCGATGGTCTTGCCGTCGACGGTGACGCTGACCGTCGGCGGCGCGGAGGTGTCGGTCATCGCCGGGACGTCGCCTGCTCCGACGGTGGGGGGAGTGGAGAGGTACGCCTTGCCGGTGATCGGCACCGTCACCTCGGCCGACCCGCCGCAGTAGGCCGCGAACTCGTCGCGGAAGCGGAGGACCGCGGAGGCGATGGGCGACACCGCCGACGGGCCGAGCGGGCAGATCGTGGTCTGCTTGGGCGGCCAGGCGATCGCGGGGCTGATGTTGTCGCAGATGTCGAGCAGCTTGTCGACGTCGGCCGGGCGGCCGTGGCCGTCGAGCATGCGGCGCAGGATCTTCTCGAGCCACGACGTGCCCTCGCGGCACGGCGTGCACTTGCCGCACGACTCGCGGGCGAAGAACCGCACGACGCGCCAGGCGGCCTTGACCACGTCGGTGGTCTCGTCCATGACGACGATGGCGCCCGACCCGAGCATCGACCCGGCCGCGCCGACGACGCCGGCCTCGAGCGGCAGGTCGAGGTGCTCCTCGTAGAACCACGGCGCCGAGGCCCCACCGGGGATGTAGGCCTTGATGCGGTTGCCGTCGCGGATGCCGTCGGCGTACCGCTCGCCGTAGATGATGTCGCGGAACGTGGTGACACCGAACTCGACCTCGAACACGCCGGGGTTCCGCACGTGCCCCGAGACGGCGAACAGGCGGGTGCCCTTCGAGTTCTCGGCGCCGAGGTCGGCGAACGCCGCCCCGCCGTTGCTGACGATCCACGGCAGGTTGGACAGCGTCTCGACGTTGTTGACGACCGTGGGCTGCAGGTACAGGCCCTTGGCGGCCGGGAAGTACGGCGGCTTGAGGCGCGGCAGGCCGCGGTTGCCCTCGAGCGACTCGATGAGCGCGGTCTCCTCGCCGACGATGTAGGCGCCGGCTCCCCAGTGCAGGACGACGTCGACCGAGAAGTCGGTGCCGAGGATGCGGTGACCGACCAGCCCGGCGGCGTAGGCGTCGTTGAGCGCCTCGGCGATGCGCTCCTGGGCGAGGGCCATCTCGCCCCGCACGTAGAGGAAGGCCTGGCTGGCGCCGATGGCGTAGCAGGCGATGAGCACGCCCTCGATGAGCTGGTGCGGATCGCGCTCCATGAGGATGCGGTCCTTGTAGGTGCCCGGCTCGGACTCGTCGCCGTTCACCACGATGTAGCGGGGGAACACGCCCGGGGGGCAGAAGCCCCACTTGACGCCCGCCGGGAACCCGGCGCCGCCGCGGCCGAGGAGGCTGGCCCCCTTGACCTGCTCGGTCACCTGGGCCGGCGTCATGTCGGAGAGCGCCTTGGCCAGCGCCGTGTACCCGCCGGTCTCGCGGTAGCGGTCGAGCGTGTAGCCGTCGGCCAGGTCCCAGCGCGACGTGACGACGCGCGGGATGTCGCGCTCGCCGTTGCCGGTCGCGGTCGTGTCGAGGTCGGTCACGATCCGGCCTCCGGGCGCCGGCCTCGTTGTTGCGGGCCAGCCACACCGGCTCGACGTTGCGGTCGGGCGGCGCCACGCCGGCCCGGGTGTCGGGGAGCTGCTGGCGGACCCGGCTCAGCGTGCCGTGGCGCGGGACCTCGTGGGCCCGCTTGCCGGCGCGCAGGTCGTCGATGAGCACGTCGACCTCGTCGTTGCTGATGCGGTGGAAGTACCGGTAGTTCACCTGCAGGCACGGGGCCTCGGTGCACGCCGCGATGCACTCGACGTCCTCGAGCGTGAACTTGCCGTCGGGCGTGGTGTCGCCGGCCTTGATGCCGAGGCGGTGCTCGAGGTGGTGCAGCAGCTCCTCGCCGCCGACCAGCATGCACGAGATGTTGGTGCACACGTTGACGACGTAGTCGCCCACGGGCTCCCGCTTGAACATCTCGTAGAACGAGGCGGTGCCGAGCACCTCGGCCGGGGTCGCGTCGACCAGCTCGGCGATGTGCACCATGGCGTCGTCGGTGAGGTGGCCGTCCTGCTCCTGCGCCAGGTGCAGCAGCGGGATCAGCGCCGACTTCTTGACCGGGTAGCGGGCGATGATGTCGTCGGCCACGGCGGCGTTCTCGGTGGTGAAGCGCGCCATCTATCGATCGACCTCGCCCATGATCGGGTCGACCGACGAGATGACCGCCACCGCGTCGGCGATGAGCCCGCCGCGCAGCATGTGGGGCATCGACTGGAGGTTCACGAAGGACGGGCCCCGGATGTGCATGCGGTACGGCCTGCCGCTGCCGTCGCTGACCATGTAGCAGCCCAGCTCGCCGCGGGGGCTCTCGATCGCCCGGTAGACCTCGCCCTCGGGCACCTTGAAGCCCTCGGTGAAGATCTTGAAGTGGTGGATCAGGGCCTCCATCGACTCGTCGATGCGGCCCCGGGGCGGCGGGGTGACCTTGCGGTCCTGGATGCGGTAGTCGCCGCGCGGGCAGCTTGTCGAGGATCTGCCGGACGATCGCCATCGACTCCCGCACCTCGTTGAGGCGGATCGAGTAGCGGTCGAAGCAGTCGCCGTAGCTGCCCACGACCACGCCGAAGTCGACCTGGTCGTAGAAGAGGTACGGGTCGGCCTTGCGCAGGTCCCACGGCACGCCGGTCGAGCGCAGGATCGGGCCGGTGGCGCCGAGGGCGATGGCCTCGTCGGCCGTGATGACCCCGACGCCCTGCAGGCGCTCGCGCCAGATCGGCTGGCCGGTCATCAGCACCTCGTACTCCTCGAGCCGGGGCTCGACGAGGTCGAGGACGCGCAGCGTGGCGTCACGCCAGCCGTCGGGCAGGTCGGCCGCCACGCCGCCGACGCGGATGAAGTTGTGGTTCATCCGCAGGCCCGTGATCATCTCGAGCAGCCGCAGCGTCTCTTCCCGCTCGCGCCAGCCGTAGATCATCATCGACACCGCGCCGAGGTCCAGGCCGTTGGTGGCGAGGAACAGCAGGTGCGACGACATGCGGTTCAGCTCGCACAGCAGCATGCGGATCCACTGCGCCCGGGGCGGGATGTCCTCGTCGATGCCCAGCAGCGTCTCGGTGGCCAGGGCGAAGACCAGCTCGTTGAACAGCGGCGCCGCGTAGTCCATGCGGGTGGTGTTGGTGGCGCCCTGGAGGTAGGTCAGCGTCTCGGCCGTCTTCTCCATGCCCGTGTGGAGGTAGCCGATGATCGGCTTGGTGCGCAGCACCTCTTCGCCCTGCAGCTCGAGCATCAGGCGCAGCACGCCGTGGGTCGACGGGTGCTGCGGGCCCATGTTGAGCAGCATCGTCTGCTCGTCGGCGTCGGGCGCCTCCTGGGACAGCGTGGCGGCGTCGGTCTCGGACAGCCGGAGCACCGAGCCCAGCTCGCGGAGCAGCTCGGCCGCGGTGGCACCCTTGCGGGGCCCCATCTCCTGGGTGCCCTCGCCGGTGCGGAGAGGTCGTCGTCTCGGCACCCTCGGGCGCCTGAGCGATCGGCCGTCGGCCGGGAACGCACTGTGCTGATGATTCGCTCGCTGCGCTCGCTCATCGTTCGTTCCTGACGCCCTTGAACTGCACCGGGATGGCGCCCACCGGGTTGTCCTTGCGGAGGGGGTGACCCTCCCAGTCCTCGGGCATGAGGATGCGGCTCATGTCGGGATGGTCGGTGAACGTGATGCCGAACATGTCGAAGGCTTCACGCTCGAGCGCCTCGGTGCCGGGGTGCACGTCGAACAGCGTCGGGCAGGTGGGCTCGTCGCCCGGCACCTGCACGCGGAGCCGCAGGCGCTCGGCCGTGGCGTGCGACAGCAGGCCGACCACCACCTCGAACCGCTCGGGGGTCACGCCGGCGGGGAGCTCGCGCCGGCCCTGGTAGGCCACGTAGTCGACCGCGGTGAGGTCGACGCAGACCCGGAAGCCCTCGTCGTCACGCAGGTCGCGGACGAGGTCGACGAGCTGCTCGCGGGTCGGGTGCAACACGGTCTGACCCCGGCTCGACGTGACCGGGACGCCGAAGCGGGTCTCGGGCCCGGGCGGCGCGGCCGCCTCGTCGCCGGCGGGCGCGTCCACGCCCTGGTCGACGTCGTCGGACACGGTCAGCGACCTCCGCGGACGGAGATGGAGGCAGGTCGGGCGACAGGCTCGACGATGCCGTCGCGCTGCTCGATCACGAGCCCGGCGCCGGCGCCTGTCTCGTCGCGGCGCCGCAGCAGCTCGCCCGACTCGATGTTGTCGCGCAGCGTCTCGATGGCGTGGATCAGCGTCTCGGGACCGGGCGGGCAGCCGGGGGCGTACACGTCGACCGGCACGATCTGGTCGACGCCCTGCACCAGCGCGTAGTTGTTGAACATCCCGCCGCTGCTGGCGCACACGCCCATGGAGATGACCCACTTGGGCTCCATCATCTGGTCGTGGATCTGCCGGAGCACGGGAGCCATCTTCTGGGAGACGCGGCCGGCCACGATCATGATGTCGGCCTGGCGGGGCGACGCCCGGAAGACCTCCATGCCGAAGCGGGCGAGGTCGTAGTGCGCCCCGCCGGCGCCCATCATCTCGAGGGCGCAGCAGGCGAGGCCGAACGTCACGGGCCACGACGACTTCGAGCGCGACCACTGGACGAGGTCTTCGACCTTCCCCGTGAGGAAGTTGTGGTCCAGGCCCTCGAGGCCCTTGGACATGTCCCAGCCCATCAGGTGTGCACCTCCTCGCGCGGCTCGGCGGCGGGCGGCGCCTCGGCGCGGCCCTCGAGGCCGACGCGGCGAACGGTCGTGCGCGTCGTGCGCTCGGCCGAGACCATCGGCGTCTGCCGCCGGGCCCTGTTGAGCGGGCCCCAGTCGAGGGCGCCGTTGCTGATGAGGTACACGAAGCTCACGAACACGGCCACCGCGAACACGATGATCTCGATCAGGCCGAACACACCGAGGTCGCGGTAGATCACCGCCCACGGGTACAGGAAGATGATCTCGATGTCGAACACGACGAAGATCATCGCCACCAGGTAGAAGTGCACCGGGAAGCGCTCGGGGTTGTCGCGGGACGGGATGATGCCCGACTCGTAGGGGGCGCGCTTCGCCGTGGTCGACCGGCGGGGGGCCAGCATCTTCGACATCAGGAGGCTGACCGCCGCGAACAGGATGGCGAGCACCGCCATGGTCACGACGGGGAGATACTGGCCCATCAGTCCTAGCCTCCGGCTGGAGCGGGGGTTGGGGCCGAGCGATGCTCGATCACCCGGCGGTCACGCTTGTGCAGCATGACGCACAGCAGCCCGAAGATCATCCCGGAGCCCGTCGTGATGAGCGCGGCGGGCAGGCGGCGCTGCCCGATGTCGCGCACGAGCACCGCCGAGATGGTCTGCGCCTCCTCGTCTGCCTCGGGCACGGGTGCGGGCTCACCAGGCACCGGCTCGCCCGGATCGACCGCCGGCTTCAGCTCGACGATGGCGTAGTGGGGCGGGTTCGTGATGCTCAGCGTGTTGGTGATGCGGTTCGTGACGCGGTCGATGACCGAGTCGCTCTCGCGCTCGAGGCTTGCCCCCGATCTCGAACGTGTAGGTGTACACGCGCGACGCGGGGTCTTCGAGCCCGGGGATCGTCCCCTCGGCCAGCACGGCGTCGAGGGCGGTCTGCGCCTCGCCACGGGAGGCGTCGGAGGCGGCCAGCAGCGTCCACCCGTCGAGGTCGTCGGCGTGCTCCTGGCTGACCACCTCGACCTCTTCGGGCGTGAGGTCGTCGACCTCCTCAGGGCTGGGCAGCCCCGAGGTGTCGATGCCGTGCGCCTTGTCGAGCATCGAGCTGGTGAGGTCGCCGTAGACGATCTCCTGGACCTCCCACGACGGCGGGCGACCGGCCGGGCCGGTGCCCGGCGGGTACAGCCACCAGATCGTGCCGTGGATGGTGAGCCATCCGAAGACCGCGGTGAGCGCCAGCAGGAAGCCCAGGCGGCTGGCCACGTTCGTGGCGAGCAGCAGGTAGACGGAGCCCATCAGGACCACGACGCCCACGAGCACCGAGAGGATGCCGCGGATCTCGGGATCCCACGAGATGCCCGCCAGGGTGGGGACCAAGGTCACGTCAGCCTTCCTCTTCCTCTGCCGTGAGCTCTTCGACCGAAGGTGCACCCTCGGGGTTCGGCGTGCTGGCGGCGGGCAGGCCCTCGACGTAGCGGGCGATGGCCGCGATCATCTCGGGGGTCATCATCCCGTCGTCGACGACGTCCTCGGTGTTCGGGTTGTCGCCGAAGCCCGGCATCCGGCCGCTGCCGATGCCGTTGCTGCCGTACGCCTCGCCGTCGGTGCTGCCGAGGCTGATGAACGACATCAGCTCGTCGTAGTTGGCGAACTTCCGGGGGATGAGCCCGCCGGTGATGTTGGGCCCGAAGGCGCCGCTGCCGTCGGGGAAGCCGGCGTACACGCCGTCGATCGGCGCGTCGGGCGGGCTGATGGCGTCCTCACCCTCTTGGATGATCGACCAGCCCCGGGTGTGGCAGCGGGCGCAGGCATAGGCGCCGCCGGCGGTCTCGAGGTTGAACAGCGACTGGCCGACCGCGGGATCGTCGTAGTCGATGCTGTCGATCGCCTCGTCCATGGCGTCCGCGTCGGCGCCCTCTTCGACGAGCCCGAGGTCTTCGGCGAGCGCCTCTTCGACCTGGCGCTTGGCCTCGTCGGAGCTGAGCTGGATCGACTCGAGGTAGTCGACCAGGTTCGTCACCTGCTGCTCGTTGAGCGGGCCCTTGTTGACCGCCGCGCCCCAGCCCGGCATGGGCGAGAACGGGCGGCCGTAGTTGATGATGTACTCGACCTCTTCGCGGGTGAAGCGCAGCAACACCGTGTCGAGCGCCGGCGCTCGCCAGTTGACCGAGGCGACGAAGCCGCCCTCGGCGTCGGTGATCGTGAAGGGGGCCTGGCCGCCGGTGCCCTCGGGGCCGTGGCAGTTCTGGCACTGCGAGCCCTCGACGTACTGCAGCTCGCCGCGGGCGACGAACGTCGACTGGAAGTTCTCGACGGCGCCGGACTGCCGGCTCGGCTCGCTCAGCCAGTAGAGCGGCAGCGCCACGGCGATGACGATCAGCAGCACGAGGGCCCACCGCAGCGTGCGGTTGAGGACCGTGGTCTCGAGGGTCTCGTCGTCGTAGTACGGCTTGCGGTTGGGCGCGAGCTCGATCTCGGACCCGACCTCGTCGCGGCCGGCGCGCAGGTTCACCCACACGTAGACCAGCAGGCCGAGGATCAGCAGCACCACCAGCGTGGCGCCGATCGTCGTGACCGTGCTGGCGGCCAGCACGGTCGAAGAGGTGGACAGGGGGCTCATCAGTGGCCGCCGCCTCCGACGCAGTGGGGACCCTCGGCCTCCTGGCCGGTGGTGTTGGTGCCGATCGGCGGGCCGTCGATGACCGTGCCGGTGTCGACCGTCAGGACGTCACCGTCGACGGTCATGGCGAAGCGGTCCATGCCACGCGGGGCGGGACCGCCCTTCTTCTCGCCCGCCCGGTTGTACTGCGAGCCGTGGCAGCCGCACTCGAACCACTGGGACGACAGGCACTGCGGGACGCGGCAACCCAGGTGCGGGCACTTCTGGTAGAGGGCGACGACGCCCGCCTCCATGCCGGCGAGCTCGCTCGGCGTGTACACGGCCTCGGCCTTCGCCAGCGCCTCCTCGGGATAGCGCGTGACCCACATGCGGCCCTCGGGGTAGTAGGCGAACCCGTCGCCGTCGTCGATGGCCGCGAAGATGTCGGACAGCTTGCCGACGGTGATCTTCGAGCCGAACCCGCCCGTGCCGCTGGGCCACAGGAAGGCGAGCATGCCGGCGCCGAAGGTGGACAGGCCCAGCGCGAACGACACGACGATCGAGCGGTTGAAGAACTGGCGGCGGGTCACGCCCACCGTCTCCTCGTCGGGCGGCACCCAGGCGACAGGCGGCTCGGCGACCTTCACCGGGGCGGACGACTCGCGCCGGGCGACCACGGCGGCCCGCTCGACCTCGCGGCCGCTCACCGGCCGGTCGGCCTCGGACAGCTCGACCGGGCCGCGGTCGCGCCGTGCCGTCTCGCGTCGACAGCACGCCCTGGGCCGAGCCCGTGTCGCGCCGGCGGGCCGAGGCGAACAGCAGCACGCCGGCCAGAACGATGAGGACGGGGACGGCGATGAGGATGATCGTGCCGGGACTCATGGTCTTGTCTCCCTTCCGATCACAGCTCGAAGAACAGGCCGTCGTTCCAGGGGAACACGAAGTTCTGGCCCGGACCCCGGAAGAACGAGCCGATGAGCACCAGCACGGCCCACGACATCAGGAAGATGGTGAACAGCGAGATCGAGAACTTGCGGTCCTCGGGCTTGTTCGACGGGTTGCGGTCTGTGTACGGAGCCAGGATCAGGCCGATGAGGCCGAAGCCCGGCAGGGTCACGCCGGCGACCATGGGGTGGAACATGGTCAGCAGCTCCTGGAGGCCGAGGAAGTACCACGGCGCCTTGGAGGGGTTCGGCGTCTGGTTGACGTTGGCCAGCGCCAGCAGCGGGGCGTTCACGAACACCGAGAAGATGAGCACGAAGGCGGTGATGGCCAGGGCCGCCACGAACTCGACGCCGAGCAGGTGGGGCCACACGTGCACCTTGTCCTGCGGGACGGCCTTCACGTCCTGGATCGAGCCCGACTTGACCACCGTGAGCAGGCGCTGGGTGTGACCACCCGGGCCGGCGGCCAGGGGCGGGCCTGCGGCGGCGGCCGCGGCGGGAGCAGGCGCGGTGGCGACCGCGGTGGCGGTGCCGCCCCCGGACGTCGCCGCCCTTGGCCGCCTTGGCGGCCTTCGAGCGCTCGAGCAGGTGGGCCGGGATGCGGCTGGCGGCCTCGCTCTGCGGGGCCTCGGCCGCGCCGCCGCCGGTCTCGGCGGCCGCGGGCGTCTCGGCGCCGCCGGCCTTGGCCGCGGCCGCCTTCTTGCGGGCCTCTTCGGCTCGCTTGCGGAGGTGTTCGGGGATCTCGGTCACGTCGGTACCTGGTCCTCTACAGCGGCCCGGAGATGCCGCCGTCCTTGCGGACACGCCAGAAGTGGATGGCCATGAAGATCACGATGACGAACGGGAGCATCAACACGTGCAGCACGTACCAGCGCAACAACGTGTCGGTGCCGATCTCGGCGCCGCCCAGCAGCACGAAGCGCACCTGGTTCCCGAAGACCGGCGTGTAGCCCATCATGTTCGTGCCCACGGTGACCGCCCACAGGGCGAGCTGGTCCCACGGGAGCAGGTAGCCGGTGAAGCTGAGCAGCAGCGTCAGCGTGAGCAGCACCACGCCGATGACCCAGTTGAACTCGCGGGGCGGCTTGTAGGCGCCGTGGTAGAAGACGCGGGCCATGTGCAGGAAGACGGAGATCACCATCAGGTGCGCCGCCCATCTGTGCATGTTCCGCACGAGCAGGCCGAAGGTCACCGACGTCTGCAGCGTGTAGATGTCGTCCCACGCCTGCGCCGCCGTCGGCCGGTAGAAGAACATCAGGAAGATGCCCGTGACGGTGAGCAGGATGAACAGGAAGAAGCTCAGCCCGCCCAGGCACAGCGTGTAGCTGACCTTCACCGCGTGCCTCTTCACCTTCACCGGGTGCAGGTGGTAGAGGACGCTGTTCATGATCACGTAGGAGCGGTTCCGGGGGCTGTCGGTGTAGCCCTTCCGGAAGATCGAGCCGGGGCGGAAGATCGAGTTCCAGGCCTGCGAGCCCTGCACCTGGTCGGGCAGCCCCTTGAACATGGCCTGCGCGCGGTCCTTCAGCGGCGGCTTCGATTCCATCGTCTTGGCCAAGGGGACTCCTTATCCCAACCGCATGCCGTAGCCGTAGCCGTGCGTGTTCGTGCGCTGGTGGGCATCGCCGGCGGCGGCGGGATCGCCCACCTTGCCGAGGATGATCACGCCCGTGGGGCACCGGTCGACGCACAGGGCGCACCGGGTGCACACGTCGTCGTCGATGGTGAAGATGACGTGGTCGGACGGATCGACGCCCGGCTGGTCGACGCCGACCGCCTCGTCGACCGCGCTCGGCGTCACCATGTGGATGCACTTCCACGGGCAGATGTCGACGCAGCCCTCGCACATGATGCACTCGGACTGGTCGATGTGGATGAACTGCTTGGGCTTGACCGCCTTGGCCAGCCACGCGGCGTCGACCTCTTGGAGGACGTAGTCGTCGCGGAACTCGGGCATCGGCGGGTTGGCGTCGATCTTCACCATGGGTCGGCCCTTCCTCAGCCCTTTCGCACCAGCGGCCGGCCGTAGCGCGACGCGGGGATCTCGGCAGGCTTCTTCTTGCCCCGGTCGTTCCAGACCGCCCAGACGGTGATGTGGAGGGTGAGGCCCACGCCGTAGATGCCCACGGCGATGATGTCGCGCAGGTGCTGGTAGCTCATCGTGATCGGCTGGTTGCCCGTCGGCTCGAGGATCATGCGGTCGGAGCGCCAGCCGAGCTCGCCGTCGGCCCAGGTGAGCCACTGGTGCGGGATCACGCCGTACCACCAGAGGAACAGGAACATGGCGACGAGCGCGCCCACCATCGCCTCGCCCCAGGACAGGGGCGCGCCGACGGGGCGGCGTCTGCCGTAGAGGAGGACTCCGGCGACGCCGCCGAAGCCGACCAGGAGTGTGCAGATGAAGGCGACCAAGGGACTCAGCGACTCCTCGTGAAATCGCTCACATTGAAGTGTACCGACCGGCGGGGGCCGGCGACCTCGGCAGGTTTAGCACGGTGCTTCCGAGGGGTTCACATTGGGGTTCGTCCCCGATCGGTGGCCCCAGATGCACCCCCGCAGGCTTGGTCCCGGCCGCGATGCCGTGCATAGAGTGACCGACCGGAGAGACGTCCGCGGAGGCTGCGTTGACAGAGATACCCGAGCACCTTCTGAAGCGCTCCCGCGAGCGCCGTGCGGCCATGGGCCGGGGCGGCGACGCGCCCGAGGGCGCTCCGGGCGAGTCCGGCGCCGATGCGCCGAGCGACGCGCCGGTGCCCGCAGCCGCCACGCCCGCCCCCGCCCCGACGGCCGCGGTCGAAGAGGCCAAGCCCGAGCCGCCCGCGCCCGAGCCCGCCTACATCCAGGCGGCCAAGAAGCGGAAGCGCATGCCGTACTGGGCCGCCTCGGTGCTCGCGGCGCTGCCGCTGTGGGGCTACATGTACGTCCGCACCCTCGAGCCGCCGCCCGCGGGCGAGGACGACCCGCTCACGCTCGGCGGCGAGGTGTACGCCGCCAACTGCGCGTCGCTGCCACGGCGCCAGCGGAGGCGGCGGCGCCGGCGCCCAGCTGTCCGACGGCATGGTCGTCGCCAACTGGCCCGACTGGCGCGACCAGGCCGCCTGGGTCCGCATCGGCTCCGAGAACTACCCGAGCTGCGACCCACGGCGCCGAGGCCAAGCCCACCGGCGGCCTCGGCGTGATGCCCGGCTGGCCGACGCTCACCGACCAGCAGATCGCCGAGGTCGTGCTCCACGAGCGCTCGCTCAGCGGCGACGAGGACGTGTCCGAGGAGAACCCCGACTACGAGGATCTCTACGCCGTCGCGCACGGCGAGATGACCCTCGTCGAGGCCGGCCTCGGCGACCTGTCCGTCGCCGCCGGTGTGACCGAAGAGGACCTGGGCGGCTGACGGACCGGAGCGCCGGTCCCGTACCCTCCTCTCCATGACCACGGCCGACCGCCACGACGTCCTCGTCATCGGTGGCGGCCCGGCCGGCGCGGCCGCCGGGTTCTGGCTGGCCAAGGCCGGCCACGACGTCTGCGTCGCTCGAGCGCAAGGCGTTCCCCCGCGACAAGACGTGCGGCGACGGGCTCACCCCCCGGGCCGTCCACCAGCTCCAGGACATGGGGCTCGAGGCGGCCATCGCCGCCCACCACCACCGCCACGACGGGCTGCGGGCCGTGGCCCACGGCATCACGCTCGAGCTCGAGTGGCCCGAGCACCCGGTCTTCCCCAGCTACGGCTACGTCGTCCGCCGGCGAGACCTCGACCAGATGGTGGCCGAGCACGCGGCCGGCGCCGGCGCCACGCTGCTGACCGCCACCGAGGCCGTCCGGCCCGCTGCTGCGCGACGGCCTGCTCGCCGGCGCGGTGGTGAAGGACAAGGCCAGCGGCGCCACCCGCGAGATCCGGGCCCGCTACGTGATCGTGGCCGACGGCTCGCTGCTCGCGCTTCGGGCGGGCGCTCGGCGCCGCCCGCAACAAGTCGTACCCGCAGGGCATCGCCATCCGCGGCTACTTCGAGAGCCCGATCTCGGCCGATCCGTGGATCGAGTCGTGCCTCGACGTCCACGACCGCAACGGCGCCTCGATGCCCGGCTACGGCTGGATCTTCCCCCTGGGCGACGGGACCATCAACGTCGGCATCGGCCTGCTCTCGACGTTCAAGGGCTACAAGGACGTCAACACCACCCACCTGATGACCGAGTGGGCGGCCACCGCCCCCGAGCGCTGGGGCATCGACCCCGACGCCATGCTCGCCCCGCCCACCGGCGGGCGCCTGCCGATGGCCGGCTCGGTCAACCCCAAGGTGGGGCCGAACTGGCTGCTGGTGGGCGACGCCGCCGGGTCGATCAACCCGTTCAACGGCGAGGGCATCGACTACGCCTACGAGACCGGCCCGCATGGCCGCCGACCTCATCGACGAGGCGCTGGCCACCGGCACGGCCACCCCGTTGCAGCGCTACCCGACGCTGCTCGACGACGAGTACGGCCTGTACTTCAAGGTGGCCCGCAACTTCGCCAAGATCATCGGCCAGCCCGTGCTGATGCGCGAGCTGACCCGGGTGGGCATGCGGTCGCAGTCGCTCATGGAGTGGGTGCTGCGGATCATGGCCAACCTGCTGCGCGACGACGAGCTGGGCCCGGCCGAGGCGGCCTACCGGTCGGTGGCCCGCATCGCCCGCCTGGTGCCCGACCCCGCGCCCGTCTGAGGGCGCCCACCGGCCGGCGGCGTGGGTCGCTGCTGCTATTCGGCGGTGAGCGTGGCCGTCATCGACGGGTGGATCTCGCAGTGGAAGCCGTACTCGCCCGGCTCGGAGGGCACGTCGACCGTCACCGTGTCGCCGTCGGGGAGCTCGTCGTCGAACTCACCGTCGTCGGCGGTGACCGTGTGGGCCGTGCCCGACGAGTTGACCGCGTCGAAGGTGCCGCCGGCCGGGGCCGTGACGTCGTCGAAGGCCAGCTCGGTGACGTCCAGCTCGGCGCTCGCGCTCGAGTCGTCGCCGGCCGGTGGTGTCGGACGCGGAATCGTCGTCGTCGTCGCCGCACGCCCCGAGCGTCAGTGCGAGCGCCAACGCGGCGAGCCCGGCCGTGAGACGCCCGGCTGTCGTGCGGGAGCGATGTGCATGGCCCATGTCGGGACCCCCTGTCGTCCACCCCGGCGGGGCGCCGGTCAGCGCTCCGCCGGACGGACCGTAGCGTCTTCGTCCGCCAGCGTGGGCGCGACCGTGCCGTCCTCGTCGTCGTCGCCGACGACCTCGGCGTTCTCGACCTCGGCCGTTGTCCGCACCGGTCGGCCTTCTCGACGTCGGCCTTCTCGACGTCGGCCTTCTCGACGTCGGCCTTCTCGACGTCGGCGTCCTCGCCCCCGGCGGTCACGGCGGCGTCTCCGTCGTCGGTGTCGTCCGACTCGTCCGCGCCGTCGGCCGCGCCGTCGACGCCCGCGGTCGCGGTCGCGCTCGCCTCGTCGGTCGCGGCCGCGAGCGCGGCCAGGCCGGGCCTCACCTTCCACAGGATCCAGATGCCGGCCGGGATCAGGGCCAGGCACATCCACTGGGCGCCGGTCATGCCCGCCACGCGCTCGTCGTTGACCCGCAGCGAGTCGCTGAGCCACCGGGTGATGCCGTAGTAGAGGACGAACACCCCGACGATCGTGCCGGGCGGCACCTCGCGGCCCTTGCGGCGCGTGGCGAGGACGACGGCCCCCAGGATGGCGAACAGGACCATCAGGTACAGGAACTCGTAGAGCGCGGTGTTGTGGAACGTCGTGCCCGGCAGGAGCGGCGTGTCGCCGAGCGTCGGCTCGCGCACCTCGCCGCCGTCGTAGCGGGTGGCGAGGAAGAAGCCGGACTCCCGGCCGAAGTGCTCGCCCACCGAGTAGCAGCCGATCCGGCCGAGGGCGAGGCCGAGGGTGAGGCCGAGGGCGTAGCCGTCGAGGACGCGCCAGCGCTGCAGCTTCGTCCAGCGGCGGAAGAACGGGAGGCCCACGATGAGGGCGCAGATGAACCCGCCCGAGAACTGGATGCCGCCTTCCCAGATGGCGATGACGTCGATCGGGCTGTCGATCTGGTCGGTGTGGGTGGCGGCCCACGTCAGGCGCGACCCGATGATGCCGGCGAGCACCATCCAGGTGGCGACGCGGTAGGTCTCGTCGCGGCTGACGCCGAAGCGCTCGGCGTAGGCGGCGGCGATCCACGCGCCGAGCAGAACGCCGAGAGCCACCATCAGCCCGAAGGTCCGCAGGTTCAGCGGTCCGAGGTCGATGGTGGGGAAGGTCGTGTAAGGGATGGCGGCCAGCACGGGCCCCATCGTTGTCGACCGCAGCGCCCCGTGCGAGCCGGGCACGCCGGTTCGTCGAGGCGCAGGCCAGACGGGCCGCCGCAGTGTGACAGCCGTCACTGACAAGGTGGCCGCCTGACTAACGTTTCGTGAACGCGCTGGGGCCCGTGCCCCAACGCGACGTGGCCGGGCGGTCGCGTGCAAGTGACAGGCGCCAGGACAGGCACCGGCGGTTCCCGGTGCGGAAAGGCGGGCGAGTGATGCAGGGCAAAGGACGGGCGCGCGCGCGGCGCGCTCCTGGGCGGCGGCCCTGGCGGTGACGCTGGGGGCGTGCAACCTGATCCAGCCCCTCGACCCGTCGCTCGAGGCGGCCTTCCTCACCGCGGACCCCGACGACGACTACGGCATCTCCGTCCACGACGACGCCACGACGATCACGGCCCGGACCACCAACACGGCCGGCGGCAACACCCGCGTCGCCTTCTGGCCCGCGGACGCCCCGCAGATCCGCGACCAACAGTCGTGCATGTCGTGGTTCGAGGGCGCCCACGCGACCCAGCAGGGCGTCGCCCTGCGGGCCCGGAGCGTCGTCGGACGCACGTCGGCGATCACCGTGACGAAGAACGTGTGGCTCGGCTTCTACTGGGTCTTCAACGTCCACCTCATGGACAGCGGCAACACCGAGCGGCCCTACATCCTGATCGCCCAGTTCATCGTGAACGGCTCGCTCGTCCGCGACGGGGCGCAGGCGCCGGGCCCCTGGCGGCTGTGCGCCCGCGTCGTGGGCGACGTCCTCAGCGTCAAGGCGTGGGCCGGCGACGAGGCCGTACCGGCGTGGAACGACACCGTGCACGGGGGCAGCGTCACGGCTGCCCCCGGGGTGGGACGCGCCCGGCGCGGCCGGGTGGTACATCGGCCACCTCGCCCCCGGAGCGTCGACCACCTACACCGACCGGGCGGTGCTCGACCTCACCGCCGCCGAGGAACCGACCACGACGACCACCGAGACGACGGAGCCCGCAGCGACGACCACGACCGAGGCCACGGTGGCCTCGGGGCCGACCACCACCTCCACCCTCGTCGGCGCCGACCCCTGACGGGCCGTGCGCCGCGGCGCTCAGTCCTCGGCCAGGGGCTCGACCCACCCGCCGACCGGCGCGGCCAGGCGCTCGGCGCCGGCGGGCCCCCACGTGCCGGGCCGGTACAGCTGGACCGGCGGGCCGTGGGTCAGCACCTCGTCGACGATGCGCCACTGCTCCTCGACGCCGTCGGCGCGCCCGAAGCGGCGATGGTCGCCCTCCATCGCGTCCTCCAGCAGGCGCTGGTAGGCCTCCTGCCGGTGCGGGAACAGGGTGCCGTACGACACCTCGAGGTCGACGGGCCCGCTCACGAGCTCGTCGCCCGGCGACTTCGTCTGGAGGTGCAGGGTCACCCCGTCGTTGCGGCCGAGCCGGAACCGCAGGCGGTTGGGGTCGGGGTGGGCCGCGCCGGAGCGCGAGAACAGCAGGCGGGGCGGCGCCGCGAACGTGACCACGGCCTCGGTGGCGGTGACCGGCAGCTTCTTGCCGGTGCGCACCAGCCAGGGCACACCCGCCCACCGCCACGAGTCGATCTCGAGCTCGAGCGCCACGTAGGTGTCGACGTCGCTGCCCGGCTCGACCCCCGGCTCGTCGACGTAGCCCCGGTACTGGCCCCGCACGATCTTGGCCGGGTCGATGGCCCGGATCTGGCGCCACAGCCGGACCTTCTCGTCGCTCAGCGCGTCCTCGTCGGCCGACACGGGTGGCTCCATCCCCAGCAGGGCCACCACCTGGAGCAGGTGGTTCTCGAACACGTCGCGCAGCGCACCGACCGACTCGTAGAACCGGCCGCGGCCCTCGACGCCGAAGTCCTCGGACATCGTGATCTGCACGCTGGTCACGTAGTTGCGGTTCCACAGCGGCTCGAGCATCGAGTTGGCGAACCGGAAGATCATCAGGTCCTCGACCGACTCCTTCCCGAGGAAGTGGTCGATCCGGAAGATCGCCTCCTCGGGGAAGACCCGGTGGAGCACGTCGTTCAGCCCGGCGGCGGACGCCTGGTCGCGCCCGAAGGGCTTCTCGACCACCACCCGGGCCCCCGGGCCGGTGCAGCCTGCGCCCGACAGGCCCTGCACGACCTCGTCGAACATGGCGGGCGGGATGGCGAGGTAGTACAGCGGTCGGTCGACCCCCTTCAACCTGTCCGCGATGGTCTCGTAGGTGCTGTCCTCGCGGTAGTCGCCGCTGACGTAGCTCAGCCGGGGGGCGAGGTCGTCCCACAGCGCCTGGTCGAAGTCGTCCCCGACCGCCTCGACGACGGCGTCGTGGGCCCGCTGGCGGATGTCGTCGTCGGTGAGATCGGACGACGCCACGCCGAGGATCGGCACCCCGGCCCGCCCGTCGCGCTGCATGGCGTAGACGGCGGGGAAGATCTTCTTGTGGGCGAGGTCGCCGGTGGCACCGAACAGCACCAGGGCGTCGCTCTCGGGCCGGCGAGCCATCGTCGGTCCCTATGCCCTCGGACCGCGGGCCGGCGGCTCGACGGGTTGGTCACCGACCGCCGACTCCGACTCGGGCAGCACCGCGTGTCCCCCGAACTGGTTGCGCAGGGCGGCGATGGTCTTCATGGCGATCGAGTCGGGGTGCTGGGACACGAACCGGGCGTACAGCGCGGCCGAGATCACCGGGGTGGCGACGCCCCGCTCGATCGCCTCCTGCACGGTCCAGCGGCCCTCGCCCGAGTCCTTGGCGTAGCCGGTGATGCCCTCGAGGTCGGGCGTCTCCTGCAGCGCCCGCACGAGCAGGTCCAGCAACCACGAGCGCACCACCGAGCCCGAGCGCCACGCGTCGAGGGCGCCGTCGACGTCGATGCCGAGGTCGGACCGGGCCAGCAGCTCGTACCCCTCGGCGTACGCCTGCATGAGGCCGTACTCGATGCCGTTGTGCACCATCTTCGTGAAGTGCCCGGTGCCGACCGGCCCGGCGTGCACGAACCCGCCGTCGTCGGGCGTCAACGCGTCGAAGATCGGCTGGGCGGTGGCCACGTGCTCGGGGGTGCCGCCGACCATCAGGCAGTAGCCCTCGGTGCGGCCCCACACCCCGCCGCTGGTGCCGGCGTCGACGAAGCCGATGCCGCGCTCCGCCAGGTCGCCGCCGCGGCGGACCGAGTCGTGCCAGTTCGAGTTGCCGCCGTCGATCACGACGTCGCCCGGCGAGACCAGCCCGCCGAGGTCGGTGATCACCTGCTCGGTGGGGTCGCCGGCCGGGACCATGGCCCACACGACCCGCGGCGGCGTCGAGCCGCTCGACGAGCTCGGCGAGCGAGCCGACCTGCGTGGCCTCGCTGTGCGGGTCGAAGCCGACGACCTCGTGGCCCGGCGTCCGCGATGCGGGTGGCCATGTTGCCGCCCATCTTTCCCAGGCCCACCATGCCGACCTTCACGGGGACACCTCCACGAGTCCGGCCACGGCGTTCACGAGGCCACCTCCACCAGTTCGGCCAAGCGCACCCGCCCGGCCCGTCGCTTGCGGTCGTGCAGCGTGAGCAGGTCGCCGTCGGCCTGCGCCCGCTCGAGCGTGGCGAACCCGTACGGCGCACCGGGGATGGCGACGTCCTCCTCGGCGCCGTGATCGGCCACCACCTGCACGAACACGCCGGTGTTCGGGCCGCCCTTGTGGAGCTGGCCGGTCGAGTGGAGGAACCGCGGACCGAGGCCCACGGTCGTCGCCACCCGCAGGCGGTCGCGCAGCGCCACCCGCGCCCGCTCGATCTGGTCGACCACGGGCGAGCCGGGGTCGACGAACGCCTGGATGGCGAGGTAGTCGCCGGCGCCGACGAGGCCCAGCAGCTCGTCGAGCGGTGTGTCGTCGACGTTCGGCGGACCCTGGTCGAGGACCTTGGCCGTCGCCGCCTTGGCCGCGGCGACGTCGGGCTGGTCGAACGGGCTGGATGCCGAGCAGCGCCCCGGCGAGAGCGGTCGCCATCTCCCACAGCATCACCTGGCCGCCGAGGTCGGCGAAGCCGCCGTCGAACGGCAGCACGACCACGGGGTGGCCGGCGTCGGCCAGGGCGGAGAGCGACGCCGCGTGGGTGTCGTCGCCCAGCGCCACGAACAGCCGGTCGTCGCCGTAGGCCTCGGGCCCGGCGAGCGGCTCGCCCACGACGGGCACCACCCCCGTGCCGTCCTTGCCCGTCGACTCGGCCAGCAGCTGCTCGAGCCAGAGACCGAACGTGGCCTGCCCCTCGGGAGCGACGATGGTCAGCTTGTCGCGGCCGGCGCGCACGCCCGCGGCCATGGCCGCGGCCAGGCGGGCCGCCGGGTTGGCGGCGGCCGAGGCGCGCAGCCGGTCGGCCATGGCGGCCGCCGAGGCCAGGAGGCCGCCGACGTCGGCCCCGGCCAGCAGTGCCGGCACGAGGCCGAAGTAGGACAGGGCGGAGTAGCGGCCGCCGATGTCGGGCGGGTTCTCGAACGTGGCGGCGAACCCGCGGTCGGCGGCCAGCGCCGCCAGGTCGCTACCGGGGTCGGTGATGGCCGCGAAGCGGGCGGGGTCGGGGTGGCGCTCCCAGGCCCACGCGAGGTGGCTCCGGGTCTCGAGGGTCGAGCCCGACTTGGAGGCGGCGACGTGCAGCGTGCGCTCGGGAGGCAGCTCGCGCCCGAGGCGGGCGATGGCCGCCGGGTCGGTGGTGTCGAGCACGTGGAGGGTGGGCGCGGTGGGATCGGTGACGCCGCTGGATGCCACCACCTCGGGGAACAGGCTCGAGCCCCCCATGCCCGCCAGCAGCACGTGGTCGACGCCCGCCGCCAGCCCCGCGCACCGGGCGGCCGTGCCGTCGAGCCCTGCCGACATCTCCGCCGGCACCGACAGCCAACCGAGGCGGTCGGCGATCTCGGTGGGATCGTCGCGCCACAGCGTGTGGTCGTGCGCCCAGGTCCGTGCCACCGCATCGCGCGCCGCGAGGTCGTCGAGCGCCTCGGCGGCGGGCTGCGTCAGGGATCCGAGCCGATCGGGGGTGTCGTCGAGGATCACGCGATCACTTGCTACCAGCCGCAGCCCGGAGCCGCGTCACATCTTCCGGTCGAGGTCACCAGGAGACACCCGGACGCGCGTCGTCAGAAGTAGGGCACGTGACCGATGCCGCAGTACGTTGGCCGGGCCATGGCGTCGACAGCCCGTCTCCGCGCCGACGCGTCCGGCGAAGAGCCGCAGCCGCTGACCGTCGCCGTCGAACCGACCCCCGAGGTCGACGGCGCGCCCCGACTGCGCGAGCGGTGGTTGGTCGCGATCACGGCCGCGGTCACGTTGCCGATGCTGTGGCTGGGCTACGGCACCGACCTCGACATCGGCGCCGTGCTCGGCGCCGGGGCCCGCATCCGCGACCTCGACTACGCCCCGTCGCGCAATCCCGGCGTGCCGGTGGTCGAGGCCATCGTGGCTGCGCTCGACCCCGTCGGCGGGCACATCCTCGTGAACCTCGCCACCGCGGCCGCGCTCGCCGCCACGGTGGTCGCCGTGGCCCGGCTGGTCACGACGTGGGGCCACGACAACGGCGACCTGGTGGCGCTGGCCTTCCTCGCCTCGCCCATCGTGCTGATCTCGGGCACTCAGACGGCCGACTTCATCTGGGCCGCGGCGTTCCTCACGTGGGGAGCGCTGATGCTCGCCCGCGAGCGGCCGGTGGTGGCGGGCGTCCTGCTGGCGCTCGCGCTGGGCAGCCGCAGCTCGTCGCTGCTGCTCGTCGCGGCGCTGCTCGTCGCCGTGGGGTGGGAACGGGACGAGCGGCGGCGGGTCGCGGTCGCCGCCGCGGTGGCCGGGCCTCTGGCGCTGCTGCTCTACGTGCCCGTGTGGCTGTCGTTCGACCGCCGGTTCGGCTTCCTCGACGCCACCGACGGGTGGGTCGGCCTGTCGAACAACCTCGCCCGGTTCCTGCTCAAGAACTATGCCGTCGCGGGCCTCGCCCTCGTCGTGCTGGTGGCCGTGGCGGCGCCGGCCATGGTGCGGTCGCTCCGCCACTGGGGGCACGACCCGCTGCTGCGCTTCGCCGTGCTCGGCCTCGTCGCCACCGAGCTGCTGTTCCTCCGCATGCCCTGGAAGCCGGCGCACCTCGTCCCGTGCCTGCTCGCCGTCGTGCTGTGGATCGCGGCCAGCGAGCGCAACCGCCGGCCGTTCCTCTGGCTGGTCATCGGCGCGATGGCGCTCAACGGGCTGGTGACCTTCCGCCCCTTCATCGCCGACGCCCCCGACTCGACGGGGGGCGGCGACTTCGAGCCGGCCGTCACCACGGGCTGGCTCGTCAACGACATCGGTTGCCGCGCCGACTACATGCACGACCCGCCCCGCCTCGACTCGGGCGCGTGGGCGTGCACGCTCGAGCCCATGCGCGGCCCGGCGCGGGGCGCCACCGGCGAGCTGGAGTAGGCGACCCGAGCCCAGCGTTGCAGTGCTACATTGACGCACATGCCCGGCTCCGTCGGCATCCGCGCTCTCCAGCAGCATGCATCTGCGGTCGTCGCCCGAGTCGCAGGCGGCGAGACGATCGAGGTGACCGACCGTGGCCGCCCGGTGGCCCGGCTCGTGCCGGTGACCGACTCCCCGCTGGAGGACCTCGTGCGGGCCGGACAGGCAAGGCCGGCCCGTCGCCGTGTGTCCGCCCTCGCGGCCCCGCTGAACGCCCGCGAGGGCGTGCCGTCGCTCGGCGACCTCCTCGACGGCGCACGCGCCGACGAGCGCTGAGCGGCGCACGCCGACGATGGGCTGGTACGTGGACACGTCGGCCTTCGTGAAGCTCGTCGTGGCCGAACGCCACAGTGACGCCCTGCGCGGGTGGGCCGAGGCGCACGAGGACGATCTGTTCAGCTCCGACCTGCTGACGACCGAGGCGCTCCGCACCGCTCGCCGTCACTCGCCCGACGCCCTGGAACGGACCCGCGCCGCACTCGACGCGCTCACCCTGGTGCGGCTGAGCCCCGAGGTCCTCGCCCACGCGGCCGACCTCGACCCCGCCATCCTCCGCTCTCTCGATGCACTGCACCTCGCCGCGGCCCTCAGCGCGGGCCGCGATCTGGACGGGATCGCGACCTATGACGACCGGCTCGCGGCCGCCGCCGCGGTCCACGGGGTCGCGGTCGTCGCACCCGACTGATCGGCCGCCCACCGGGCGGAGGGGTCAGCCGGCGACCGCGGCGGCCTCGGTGGCGGCCGCCGCCACCTCCTCCAGCACCGGGTCGGTGTGGGCGAGGCCCGGGAACATCACCTCGTAGGCACCCGGCGCCATCGCCACGCCCCGGTCGAGCAGGGCGTGGAACAGCTTGGCGTAGCGGGCCTCGTCGGTGGCCCGGGCGCCGTCGTAGTCGGACGGCAACGGATCGCCCAGGTACAGGCCCACCAGCGTCGAGGCCACCGGCACGTGCGCGGTCACCCCTGCGGCCGCCAGGGCGTCGCGCAGCACGGCCGCCAGTCCCTCGGCCCGGAGGCGCAGGTCGGCGTACGCGGCGGGGTCGAGCAGGTCGAGCACCGCGAGCCCGGCCGCCGTGGCCAGCGGGTTCCCCGACAGGGTGCCCGCCTGGTACACGGGCCCGAGGGGGGCGACCACGCCCATGACGTCGGCCCGACCGCCGTAGGCGCCGATGTTCAGCCCTCCGCCGATGACCTTGCCCATGGTGGTGAGGTCGGGGGCGATGCCGAACAGCTCCTGCGCCCCGCCGCGGGCCACCCGGAACCCCGTGATGACCTCGTCGAACACGAGGAGCGCCCCCACCCGGTCGCACTCGGCCCGCAGGCCGGTGAGGAACCCGGGGTCGGGCGGCACGAGGCCCATGTTCGCCGCGATCGGCTCGACGATGACGCAGGCGGTGCGCTCGTCGAGCTCGGGCACCACGTTGTAGGGCACCACCCGGGTGTCCTGCACAGCTGCGTCGGTGACCCCGGCCGAGCCGGGGAGGCCGAGCGCGGCGAGCCCGCTGCCCGCCTCAGCCAGCAGCAGGTCACCGTGGCCGTGGTAGTTGCCGGCGAACTTCACCACCGTCGGCCGGCCCGTGAACCCCCGGGCCGTGCGGATGGCCGACATCGTCGCCTCGGTGCCGCTCGACACCAGGCGCACCATCTGGCACGACGGGACCCGGGCGCAGATCTCCTCGGCGAGGAGCACCTCGCGCTCGGTCGGGGCGCCGTAGCTCGTGCCGTCGGCCGCGGCGCGCTGCACGGCCTCGACGATGGCGGGGTGGGCGTGGCCGGCGATGATGGCGCCGTACGACTGCACGAGGTCGACGTAGCGGGTGCCCTCGGCGTCCCACACGTAGGCCCCCTCGGCCCGGGCCACGAAGTACGGCGTGCCCCCGACCGCCCGGAACGCTCGCACGGGGCTGTTGACACCTCCGGGGATCACGCGCTCGGCGCGGGCGAACAGCTCGTCGTTGGTCGGCACGCTCCCGAGGATAGGGACACCCGCCCGGGGCGCCGCCACGTCCGCGACGCCTGCCCGACGCCGTCAGTCCGATACGGCGTAAGGTCCCGTTCATGGGGGAACGAGGGGACATGCACACGACACCGCGCCCGCGCGGCCGGCAGGCACGCCACATCGCCCGCAGGACGCTCGCCCGGACCGCGCTCGCCGCCGGACTGGTCGCCACCGCGGCCGCCTGCACCCACCCGGGCGGCCCGGGCGGGGGAACGGCGGGCGGCACCTTCAGCGTGCTGACCTACAACGTCGCCGGCCTCCCCCAGGAGATCTCGACCGAGAACCCGAGCGAGCACATCCCGCTGATCAGCCCGCTCCTCAACGAGTACGACATCGTGCTCACCCAGGAGGACTTCGACTGGTGGATGCCGATCGTCGGCCAGCTCGACTTCGTCCACTACCACGAGCGGCTGCGGGCTCAGGCCACCCATGAGCACCGCTCGGCGCAGCACCCCGGGCCCGAGGCGGTCGGCATCGACCCGGCAGCCCGGGGCATGTTCGTCGGTGACGGCAACGGGGTCCTGTCGCGCTTGCCCTTCACCGGCAACACCCGCGTGCCGTGGACCGGCTGCTTCGGCGGCATCGACACGAGCGACGGGGGCGCGGCCGACTGCCTGGCGATGAAGGGGTTCGCCATGGTCACGATGACGCTGCCGAGCGGCGGGCTCGTCGACGTGTACACGCTGCACGCCGAAGCCGGCGGCACCGCCGAGGACCAGCGCCTGCAGGGCGAGGACTTCACCCAGCTCGCCGCGTTCATCGCCGCCAACAGCGCGGGCCGGGCCGTGATCCTCGGCGGCGACACCAACCTGCACACGGATGGGACCCATCCCGACGCCGAGGGCGACGCCGACACGGTGATCTGGCAGGGCTTCCTCGCCGCGACCGGCCTGACAGACGCCTGCGTGGCGACCGGGTGCGCCGACACCGGCTCGATCGACAAGATCGCCTACCGCGACGGCGAGGGGGTCCGCCTGACGGCCACCAGCCACGCCATGCCGCGCCAGCGGTTCACCGCCCCCGACGGCGACGCGCTCAGCGACCACCCTCCGGTCGTGGTGGAGTTCACCTGGAAGGAGCGACGGGCCCGCTGAGCCCCGTCAGCCGAGGCGGTCGACGACCTCGCGGGCCGCGTAGGTGAGGATCATGTCGGCGCCCGCCCGGCGGATGGCGGTGAGGTGCTCGAGCATCACCGCCGGGCCGTCGATCCAGCCCTTCTCGGCCGCCGCCTTCACCATGGCGTACTCACCGGACACGTGGTAGGCCGCCAGCGGCACATCGACCTCGCCGCGGACCGTCGCCAGCACGTCGAGATACGCCAGCGCCGGCTTCACCATCACCATGTCGGCGCCCTCGGCCAGGTCGGCCCTGATCTCCTCCAGCGCCTCGCGGGCGTTGCGCGGATCCTGCTGGTAGGCCTTGCGGTCACCCCCACCCGCGATGGTCACGTCCACCGCCTCGCGGAACGGGCCGTACAGCGCCGAGGCGTACTTCGCCCCGTAGGCCAGGATGGCGACCTCGGGGAAGTCGACCTCGTCGAGGGCGTCGCGGATGGCGGCCACCTGGCCGTCCATCATGCCGCTGGGGGCCACCACGTCGGCCCCCGCCTCGGCCTGCGCCTGGGCCACCTGGGCGTAGAGGTCGATGGTGCCGTCGTTGTCGACGTGCCCGTGCTCGTCGACGAGCCCACAGTGGCCGTGGTCGGTGTACTCGTCGAGGCACAGGTCGGCCATGAGGACGAGATCGTCGCCGACGTCGGCGCGCAGGTCGCGCAGGGCCACCTGCACGATGCCGTCGGGATCCCACGCGCCCGAGCCCTCGGCGTCCTTGTGGGCGGGCACACCGAAGAGGATCACGGCCGGCACCCCCATGTCGGCCAGCTCGTGCACCTCCTTGCGGAGGGACTCGCGGGTGTGTTGGAACACGCCCGGCAGCGACGAGATCTCCTGCGGGTGGTCGATGCCCTCGCGCACGAACAGGGGGACGATCAGGTCGTCGACCGAGAGCCGCGTCTCGGCCACCAGGCGGCGCAGGGCGGGCGTGCGCCGCAACCGCCGCAGCCGACGTTGGGGAAAGCTCACCGTGCGGATGCTAGTGGCGTCCCATCGGGGTGGCGCACCCCGGGGACGCGTCACCCGGCGCGCGCCGAGGGGGCGCCGCTGGTCGGCGACGCCCCCTCGGGCTGTGGTGCTCGATACGGCCGTCAGCCGTTGATGAGGTTCTCGGGGGTGAGGTTGGCGGTCTCGCCCTCGAAGTCGACGATCTCGCCCTGCGGGACGAAGTGGTTGCGCTGGCCCTCGCCGATGAACTCGTACTGGGCGGGCTGCAGAGCCTCGCCCATGTAGGCGTCGTCGGCCGCAGTCGCGACGACCACGCCCGGCAGCAGCAGGCCGACGTCACTGACGTCGAGGTTGTGCATCGCCTCCATGAGCGCCAGCCGCGTCGGCTCCTCGGCCGCCTTCAGCGCCTCGACGAACACCGCGGCCTGCGTGTAGCCGTAGCCCACGATGGCGTTGGTCTCGCGGAAGCCGTCGGGCTGGTACTGGCGGATGGTGTCGAGGTACTCGACCATCGCGTCGTCGGAGTCCCAGTCGGGGTTCAGCGGGTCCTTGAGGTTGGCCGCGCTGTACACGCCGTTGGCGTCGGCCCCGGCCAGGCCCATCAGCGTGTCCGACGTGCAGGTGCCCGAGACCCACGTGAGCTCGGGAGCCCACCCGGCGGCCGCCGCCTTGGTCAGGGCGTCGGGGCAGGCCAGCAGCGTGCCACCGTTGAAGAACGCCGTGGCCCCGCTGGCGGCGAGGCTCGTGATCTGGGCCCCGACCTCGCTGGCGCCGGTCGAGTACTTCTCGACCGCGACCACCTCGGCGCCCGACTCGCCCTCCTCGAGGGCGGTGCGCAGCGTCTCCTCGTAGGCGGCACCGAAGTCGTCGTCCTGCACGAGCATGGCGACCTGGGCGCCGGGCTGCTGCACCTCGATCAGCTCGGCGAAGATCTCGGACTCGAGCGGGTACGGCGACAGCGTCGAGCCGATCATCCACGGGAAGTCGGGGTTGCCCCAGGCGGGCGAACCGGTGGCGGCGAAGACGTTCGGCACGCACAGCTCGTCGAGCGTGTCGCGGATGGCCAGGTTGTTGGCCGTGCCGACGACGCTGAACACCGCGAAGGCGCCGTCGCCCTCGGGGCCGACCATCTCGTCGATGTTGGCCGCGGTCTCGGCCGCGTTGTACTGGTCGTCGGCGTCGTCGTACTCGATGGTGACGGTCTTGCCGCCGAACTCGACGCCGCCGTCGGCGTTGACCTTGTCGAAGTACGCCTTCCAACCGCGAGCGATCTCGGCGAACGCCGCGGTCAGTCCCGACTGCGGGTAGCTGGACACCAGCTTGATGGTGTCGCCCACCTCCTCGGTGGGATCGCTCACGCAGTCGGCCGTGTCGATGCTCGACTCGCCGGCGGCGGCGTCATCCTCGCTGCCGCTGTCGGTGCTGGCATCGTCGTCGTCGCGGGAGCTGCAGGCAGACCCCAGCAGCGCCAGCGCCATGAGCGCGGCGACCACCTTGGCCGAAGGTCCTCTCAACATGTGCCCTCCTGTCGGTTGCTGTCGTCGGGTGAGGATTGGGTGAGGTCTGTTCAGGCCGGAGTGGCCCCGGCGGCCGGGGTCGAGGGTGGTTCGAGCGCGTCACCGGAGGCAGGCGATCGACCGCCCCCGTCGCCAGGTGGAGCCGCAGAGCGGCGGCCGAGTCGGGCGAGCAGCCGGCGGACGCCGCCGACGACGCCCTCGGGGAGGATGAAGACGATGACGATCAGCGAGGCGCCGTAGATCGCGGGCGACAGCACCTCCTTGCCCTCGATGAGGTCCTCGGTGTTCCGGCGCAGCAGGACGAGCAGCAGCGCGCCGACGGCGGGGCCGAGGATGGTGGCCGCGCCCCCGATGACCATGGCCACGAGGAACTCGATCGACCGCTGGAGGTAGAGGATGGGGTTGGTGCCGTCGGCCACGCGGTCGACCATCACCGACAGCGACCCGGCGACACCGGCGTAGGCGGCGCTGATGGCGAAGGTGGCCACCTTGGTGCCGGCCAGGTTCACGCCCACGGTGGTGGCGGCGATCTCTTGGTCGCGCACCGCGATCATCGAGCGGCCGATGCGGCCGCGCACGAGGTTCCACGCCAGGACGAACAACACGACCATGATCGCGAGCGAGAGGAAGTACGCCCACTGGTCGTCGTCGAGGCCGGAGATCAGCGACTCGAAGTCGCGGCGCGGCGGCCGCAGCAGCGCCACGCCACCGGTGCCGTCGACGAACTTCTGGGCGATGCGGGGGAACAGGACGGCGAGCCCGAGGGTGACGAGAGCCAGGTAGAGGCCGCGGACCCGCAGCGCCGGCACGCCGACGAGGACCCCGACCGCCATGCTGAGCAGGGCGGCGACGATGATCGTGGGCTCGTAGGTCCAGCCGTGGTCGACCACGAGGATGGCCGAGGTGAAGGCCCCGACCCCGAAGAAGGCGCCGTGGCCGATCGACACCTGGCCGTTGAACCCGGTGAGCAGGTTGAGGCCCATCGCCGCGATGGCGAGGTAGATGGCCTGCGACAGCACCCGGTTCATCGACGGCTGGAAGTAGAACGGCGCGTACAGGGCCGCGGTCGCCAGCACGACCCCGATCACGATGCGGGCGATGAGGACGGGCCGCGGCATCGCCGGCCACAGCGGCGGGCGGACCCCGGGCGGGGTCTCTTCGGCCAGGATCGGCACATCGCCGATGGCCGGCTCGAGCGCGGCGCCGGACTGCTCGGTCACTGGTGCATCCCCATCGTCCTCACACCCGCTCCACCGTGCGTTTGCCGAACAGCCCGTTCGGCATCACCACCAGCACCACGAGGATGAGGGCCAGCGGCAGCACGACCTCGATGCCGTCGAGCGGGTCGACGTACTGGATGGTCAGGGCGTCGGCCACGCCGACGGCGATCCCGCAGATGATCGCCCCCCAGATGCTCTCGAACCCGCCCAGGGCGGCGGCGGCCAGGGCGTAGACGAGGATCGTCTGCATCAGGCTGGAGTCGAAGCCCGTGCGCTCGGAGGCCACCAGCGAGCCGGCGACGGCGCCGAGGGCGGCCGACATCGCCCAGCCCAGCATGAGCATCGATCCGGCCCGGATGCCGTGAAGCCGCGCCGAGTCGGGGTTCGACGCCACCGCCCGCAGCTTCAGCCCGAGCCTCGTGCGGTTCAACAGCAGCCACAGGCCGAGGCACTCGGCGAACAGCACCAGGATCAGCCCGATCGTCTCCTTCTGGATGCGGGCGTCGCCGATGAACGAGACGCTCCCCTCGGGGAAGGGGCTGGGCATCTGCTGGGGGTCGGTGCCGAACAGCAGCTGGACCAGCGAGTTGAGGCCGAGGAACAGCCCGAGCGTGATGATGACGACGTTGAGGGCGCTGCGCCCCTCCATCGGGCGGATCAGCGTGCGCTCGATGACCGCGCCGGCGACGAACGAGATCGCCATCGAGACGGCGATGGCGCCCACGACCGGCATGCCCGTCGTCGTGAGCTTCCACGAGATGTAGGTCGAGAACAGCGCCATCTCGCCCTGCGCGAAGTTCAGCACCCCGGTGGTGCGGAAGATGAGCACCAGCGCCAGGGCGACCGACCCGTAGACCACGCCGTTGCCGATGCCGTTGAGGACCTGCTCGATGAACAGCTGCATGGACTCAGAACCCCAGGTAGGCCTTGCGGACGGCCTCGTCGTCGTGGAGCTGCTGCGCCGGGCCCTGCACGGCGATGCGCCCCGTCTCGAGCACGTAGCCCCAGTGGCCGATGTCCAGGGCGAGGTTGGCGTTCTGCTCGACGACGAGCACGGTGAGGCCCTCCTCGCGGTTGAGGTCGCCCAGGCGGGCGAACAGCTCGCGGGTGACGAGCGGCGCCAGGCCGAGAGACGGCTCGTCGAGCAGGAGGAGTCGGGGCCGCGACATCATCGCCCGGGCGAGGGCGAGCATCTGCTGCTCGCCGCCGCTCATGCTCCCGGCCTCCTGCCGGCGGCGCTCGCCCAGCCGCGGGAACACCTCGAACCAGCGGGCCAGGTCGCGGTCGACGTCGTTGTCGCGGCGGTTGATCGCGCCGATGCGCAGGTTCTCCTCGACGGTGAGGTCGGTGAACGTGCCACGCCCCTGCGGGACGTGGGCGATGCCGAGGCGGGACACCGCCTCGGGCCCCTTCCCCGCGATGGACGCACCGTCGAAGCGGATCTCCCCCGCCACCGAGATCAGCCCGCTGATGGCCCGCAGGGTGGTGGTCTTGCCGGCGCCGTTGGCACCGAGGACCACGGCGACATGGCCGTCGTCGACGGCGAGGTCGATGTCGTGGAGCACCTTGACGGGGCCGTAGCCGCCCGACACGTCGTGCAGTTCGAGCAGGCTCACGCGGGAGCTCCGAGGTAGGCCTCGATCACCTTGGGGTCGTTGCGCACCGCGGACGGTGGGCCCTCGGCGATCTTGCGACCGAAGTCGAGGACGACGATGTGGTCGGAGATCGCCATGACCATGGCCATGTGGTGCTCGACCAGCAGGATGGTGAGGTCGAACTGGTCGCGGATCGACCGGATGGTCGCCCCGAGCTCGTCGACCTCGCTGTGGGTCAGGCCGTTGGCGGGCTCGTCGAGCATCAGCAGGCGCGGCTCGGTGGCCAGCGCCCGGGCGAACTCGATGCGCTTGAGCGTGCCGAACGGCAGGCCGGCGACGGGCCGGTGCGCCAGGAACGCCAGGTCGAGCCGGGCGAGCAGGTCGAGGCAGCGCTCGCGCAGCGCCCGCTCCTCGCGGGCGGCCCCGAGCCGCAGCATCGACCGGCCGAAGCCCACCTTGCCGAGGGCGTGGGCGCCGGTCATCACGTTCTCGAGGACGGTCAGCGCCGGGAACAGCGCCACGTTCTGGAACGTGCGGGCCAGCCCGCGCCGGGCGATCTTGTGTGCCGGCACCGAGAGCAGGTCCTGCCCGTCGAACTGCACGGTGCCGTGGCTCGGCTGGTAGAGCCGGCTGAGCACGTTGAACAGGGTGGTCTTGCCCGCACCGTTCGGCCCGATGAGGGCGCAGATGTTGCCGGCCTCGACGTCGAAGGTGAGCTCGTCCAAGGCCACGACGCCGCCGAAGCGCACGCCTACGTTCTTGACGGACAGAAGTGACACTCGCCCTCTCGCCCCCCGGGCATTCGCGGCTGGAACTCGGCAGTCGGTTGTAGCACCGAGGCCGGCGACGCACCACGGCGTCGCCGCTCGGGACTGTCGGCCGCTCGCCCTCTCCCTCGGGCGGCCCAAACGGTTGTGCGACAGTCAAGCACACCCGATGGCGCCCTGAGGACCATGGGGTCACACGCCCCGGAGCGCTTGTCAGCCGGGGTGGCACGAGCGCCCCGAGGGCGGCGATGTCGAGGGCGGCGAGCGACCCCACGACCAGGTCCGCGGCGCCGAAGTCGAGCGTCCGGGTCATCGGCCCGGGGACCGCCACGACGGCCATGCCGGCGGCGCGCCCCGCGGCCACGCCGTTCGGCGAGTCCTCGAGGACGACGCAGCGGGCGGGCTCGGCGCCGAGCGCCCGGGCGGCCAGCAGGAACAGGTCGGGCGCCGGCTTGGTGCGGGAGCTGTCGCCCCCGACGTCGTCCCGTGTGACGACGGACCGGAACCGGGGCCGCAGGCCCAGGCGCTCGAGGTGCGGGACGACCCACTCGGACGCCGACGATGAGGCCACCGCGGCGGGCACGCCGGCGGCGTCGGCTGCGTCCAGCAGCCCGGCGACGCCGTCGCAGGGGGCCAACGCCTCGATGAGCGGCAGCCGCCGGGCCTCGCGACGGGCCACCAGCGCCGCACGGTCGACCGGCCGGCCGAGCTGGGTGGCCAGCTGCTCGGTCCAGTGCGGGTGGTCGGCGGTGCCCAGGATCGAGTGCCACCACGCCTCGTCGAGCGGCTCGCCGTGCTCGGCGAAGATCTCGACGACCGCCTCGTACGTGCAGGTCTCGGTGTCGAGGATCAGCCCGTCGAAGTCGAAGATCAACCCGTCGGGCCGCGCCGAGGCCTCGCTCACGGCGACGGCGGCCCGGGGTGGTCGGCGGCCCAGGCGCACAGGGCGTCGACCAGCCCGTCGATCGTGTGGACGTCGGCCTCGACGTCGACGGTCAGGCCGTGCTCGCGAGCGGTGGCCGCGGTCACCGGACCGATCGCCGCGACGACGGGCGGAACGGCCTCGGGGTCCGCGGCGGCGAGGAAGTTGGTGACCGTCGACGACGACGTGAAGGTCACGATCTCGGCGTCGGCGATCGCGGCCCGCGCCGCATCGTCGAGCGGCGCCGCCTCGGTGCGGTACGCCTCGACCACGTCGACCGACCACCCCTTGGCCGCCAAGCCGTCGGGCAGCACGTCGCGGGCGACCGCGGCGCGGGGGATCAGCACGCGTCCGCCCCCCGGACCTGCGTCCGGGAACGCCTCCACCAGCGACTCGGCCACGAACCGCGTCCCCATGAGATCGGGCACGAGGTGGGCGCCGGACAGCTCCTGGGCCGTGCCGGGCCCGATGGCGGCGAGGCGCACGCCCCCGAAGGCACGGACGTCGCGTCCCGCGGCGGCGATGGCCTGCAGGAGCCGCTGGGCACCGTTCGGCGACGTGAGGACGACCCAGTCGTACGCCCCGGCGGCCAGGCGCTGGACCGCGCCGGCGAGCGCGGCCCCGCCGTCGGCAGGGTCAGCGATGGAGATCGCGGGCGCCTGGACGACCGCGGCCCCCAGGGCCGCCAGCCGGTCGACCAGCGTGCTGGCCTGCGCCCGCGCCCGGGTGACGACGATGCGGCGAGCGAAGAGCGGCCGGTTCTCGAACCACGCCAGGTCGCAGGCGGCGACGTCGCCCACCACGATGGTCGACGGCGTGCCGAGGTCGGCGGCGCCGATCGTGGCCAGCGTGGCCCGCACCGTGCGCTGCTCGGGCCGTGTCCCCCACTGCACCGCGGCGACCGGGGTGTCGGGCGACCGCCCGCCCGCAATCGAGCGCGTCGGCGATGCGGGCGATCCGGGCCACCCCCATGAGCACCACGATCGTGCCGCCCACGCGGGCGACGGCCCCCCAGTCGACCGTGCCGTCGTCCCCCGCGCCCGGTTCCTCGTGGCCGGTGACGATGGTGACGCTCGTGGACGAGTGGCGCAGCGTGACCGGGATGCCTGCGTAGGCGGGAGCGGCGATGGCCGACGTGATGCCCGGCACGACCTCGAACGGGACGCCGGCCGCGGCCAGCGAGGCCGCCTCCTCTCCCCCGCGGGCGAACACGAAGGGGTCGCCGCCCTTGAGGCGCACGACCCGGGCACCCGTGCGGCCGCGGTCGACGAGCAGGGCGTTGATGTCCTCCTGCCCCATGCGGACGTGTCCGGGCGCCTTGCCCACGTCGATGCGCTCGGCATCGGGCGGCGCGAGGTCGAGCAACGACTCCTGCGACAGCCGGTCGTAGACGACGACGTCGGCGCGCGTGAGGACGGAGTAGGCCCGCATGGTCAGCAGCCCGGGGTCGCCGGGCCCGGCCCCCACGAGGTGGACGGTCATCGCCTGCGCCCGCTCAGGATTTCCCCGCGGATCTGGTCGCTGGAGCGACCGATCTCGCGGGGGAAAGCGGGCTGGGGGTCATCAGCGGCCCAGGAGGGCGGCGCCGCCCTGGTCCACGAGGAGGTGGCGGGCCACGGACCGGCCGAGGGCCTCGGCGTCGGCGGCCGGTCCCGTCGCCTCGTGGCGCACGACGGTGGTGCCGTCGGCCGTGGCGAGCAGGCCCCGCACCGCGACGGAGAGCCCGGCCTCGCCGCCGGCGACCTCGGCGTAGGCGGCGGCGGGCAGCGAGCAGTCGCCGCCCAGCTCGGCGAGGAAGCCGCGCTCGGCGTCGACGGCCAGGCGCGAGGGCCCGTCCTCGACGGCGGCCAGGGCGGCACGCACGTCGGCGTCGCCGGTCCGGCACTCGACCGCCAGCGCCGCCTGCCCGACCTGCGGGAGCACGATGTCGACGGAGAGCCGCTCGGCGATGCGATCGGCCCACGCCAGGCGGTCGAGGGCGGCGGCCGCCACCACCACGGCGTCGACGCCGTCGGTGCCGGCGCGGGCCACGCGGGTGGCCATGTTGCCGCGCAGGCCCTCGAAGCGCAGGTCGGGCCGGGCGTGGGCGAGCTGGGCCTGCCGGCGGAGCGACCCGGTGGCCACCACCGCGCCCTCGCGCAGGTCCGCGAGCGCCGCCCCCACCAGGGCGTCGCGGACGTCGGCCCGCTCGGGCACCGCCGCGATGACCAGCCCGTCGGGCGTGGCCGACGGCATGTCCTTGGCCGAGTGCACGGCGAGGTCGGCCCGCCCGTCGAGGACGGCGGCCTGCACCTCCTTCACGAACACGCCCTTCCCGCCGAGCTCCCAGATCGGCACGTCGAGCCGTCGGTCGCCGCTGGTCTCGACGACCACGATCTCGGCCTCGAGCGCAGGGTCGGCCTTGTGCAGCAGAGCCGCCACGTGGTCGGCCTGCCAGCGGGCCAGGGCCGAGCCGCGGGTGGCGATGCGGAGGCGGGTCACGTCGTCCTCCTCGACCGGCGCCGTGGCGACGGTCAGCCCTCGATCTCGAACAGCTCTCGCAGCGCGGCCACGAGGCGGTCGCCGCGGGCGCTGCCCGCCGCGTCCTTCAGCACCACGGTGGGCTGGTGGAGCAGCTTGGCCACCACGCCGCGGGTCACGGCGTCGACCATGTCGAGCTGCCGGGGGTCGAGGTCGTCGTAGCGGGCGCGGTAGCGGTCGAGCTCGGCGGTGCGCACCGACTCGGCCCGCTCGCGCAGCGCCACGATCATCGGGGCCACCTCGCGGGCCGACGTGGCCACCAGGTAGCGGTCGAGCTCGTCGGCGAGGATCGCCTCGACCGCGTCGACCTCGCGGCGGCGCTCGGCGACGCCGGCGGCCGCGAAGGCCCGCACGTCGTCCATGTCGAGCAGCGTCACCCCGTCGATCTCGGCGACCGCGGGGTCGACGTCGCGCGGCACGGCGATGTCGACGACGAGCAGCGGGCGCCCGGTCCGTGCGGCCATGACGGCCGCGATGTCGGCCTTCTCGATGAGCGGTGCCTGCGACCCCGTGGAGGTGAGCAGCACGTCGACGCGATCGAGCTCGTCGGGCAGGTCGAGCACCTGGACGGCCCGGCCACCGACGCGGGCGGCGAGGTCGTGAGCACGCCGGCTGGTGCGGTTGGCCACGGCCACGTCGGCCGCCCCCGCACCGGCGAGGGCGACGGCCATGCCCTCGCCCATCTCGCCTGCGCCGAGCACCAGCACGCGGGCGCCGGCGATGCCACCGAGGCGCTCGTCGGCCATCGCCACCGCGGCCTGCGAGACCGATGCGACGCTGCGGGCGATGCCGGTCTCGGTGCGGGCCCGCTTGCCCGCCTCGAGCGCGTGGCGCATCAGCAGGTTGAGCGCAGGTCCGGCCGCGTCCTCGGCGCGGGCCCGCTCCCAGGCGACCTTGATCTGTCCCTGGATCTCGCTCTCGCCGAGCACGGCCGAGTCGAGCCCGGCGGTCACGGCCATGAGGTGCTGGGCCGCCGCCGAGTCGTAGTGGACGTAGAGGTGGTCGGAGAAGTCTTCGGGCGGCAGGAACGAGAAGTCGGCGAGGAAGCCCCGGATGTCGCTGTAGGCGCCGTGGAACCGCTCGGCCACCGCGTACACCTCGGTGCGGTTGCACGTCGACAGCACCAGCGCCTCGCTGATGTTCGCCCGCGTCGTGAGGTCGTGCAGCGCCTTGGGAAGCTGACCGTCGCCGACCGTCATCCGCTCGAGGAGATCGAGCGGAGCCGTGCGGTGGTTCAGTCCGATGACGACGACAGACACGCGCGCAAGCGCTCCTTGGCATCTTCGAGCCGGCCGGCCCGGATCAGGTCCAGGATTCCCGAATCGAGCGCCTGTTGCCAATCGAAGCGCTCGGTCCCGACACCCTGGGCGCGGACCTCTTCACGTGCCTCTGACAACAGGCCGATGAGCTCGTCGTATTCCGCCCCGTACGTCTCGGCGAGGCTCTTGCGGATCCACGCGGCGACGGCCGGGCTGTGGCCCCCGGTGGACACGGTGAGCGTGAGCCGGCCCTGGCGCACCCGGGCGGGCAGGATGGCGCTGCACCGGGCGGGGTCGTCGGCGCTGTTCACCCACACGCCGGCCTCCTCGCCGTCGTCGTAGACCTGCTGGTTGACCGCGGGGTCGCCCGTGGCGGCGATCACGAACCGGTAGGCGGCCGCCTCGCCGGGGCGGTACGGGCGCACCTCGTGCTCGTCGGCCAGGGCGGCGACGTCAGGGGCGATGTCGGGGGCCACGACGGTGACGTGGGCGCCGGCCTCGACGAGGCCCCGGACCTTGGTCAGCGCCACCCGCCCTCCGCCGACGACCAGGCACGGGCGGCCCGCCAGCACCAGGTTGACCGGGTAGAGGGGCTGGTCGACCGGCACGGTGGGGCCCGCTAACCGATCGGTGGCGCGGCGGCCGGCGTGGGCGGCGCCGGCGGTGCCCCGGCGTCGCTGCCGCGGCGCTGCTGGTAGAAGCTGAGGATCTGCAGCTCGACCGCCAGGTCGACCTTCCGCAGGGACACCTCGGGCGGCACCGTCACGATGGTGGGGGCGAAGTTGAGGATCGACGTCACCCCCGCGGCGATCATGCGGTCGGCCACCTCTTGGGCGGCGCCGGCCGGGGTGGCGATGATGCCGATGGCGATCCGGTGCTCCGCGGCGATGGCCCCGAGGTCGTCGATGTGGCGCACGGTGATGCCGTTGATGTCGGTGCCGACGACCTTGGGGTCGGCGTCCACGAGCGCGGCCACCGGGAAGCCCCGCTCGGTGAACCCGCCGTAGTTGGCGAGGGCGTGGCCGAGGTTGCCGAGCCCGGCGATGACGACGTGCCACTCCTGGGTCAGCCCCAGCTCGCGGCTCATCTGGAACACGAGGTACTCGACGTCGTAGCCGACGCCCCGGGTGCCGTAGCTGCCGAGGTAGCTGAGGTCCTTGCGGACCTTGGCGGCGTTGAAGCCCGACAGCTCGGCGAGGCGCTCGGACGAGATGGTCGGCGTGCCGTCGCCCGCCGCCTCGAGCAGGCTGCGGAGGTAGATGGGCAGACGGGTCACGGTCGCCTCGGGGATCTTGCGGACCTGCCGTTTGCCCTCAGCCATACGGCCGGATGCTACCGCCGCTTGTTCACGTGCTCACAAGCAGAGTGGCGTGACCTGCGCCTCCGGCGGCGGGCACGCAGCGCGGCTGCACCGGCACGCACACGGGTGTCACGCGTCGGCGAGCGGGGGCGGGGCGACGAAGCCGCCGAGCAGCCGCTCGAGGATGCCGGCCACCGCCACCGCGGTCCGGTCGTGCAGGTGCGGCGCCACCACCTGCACACCCACCGGCAGGCCCGACGGCGTGCGCCCGATCGGGGGCACGGCCACCGGCAGGAGCAGCGTGCCGATGCCACCGTTCCAGTCGAGGCCCTCCATCGCCGGGCGCAGCTCACCGTCGACGTCGACCTGACGGCCGACGATGTCCTGCGCGTCGCCGTGGAGAGGCGCAGCGGTGGGCATCACCGGCGCCAGGAGCACGTCGTGGTGCTCGAACAGCTCGGCGAACCGCCGGCGGTGGTGCTGGCGCCGTTCGTCGGCCCGCAGCCAGTCGCGGTGGCGGATGGCGATGGCCCGCACGGCCCGCATGGCCGCCGGCTCGTCGTCGGCGACGGGCGCGTCGGCCGCCTGGGCGAACCCGGCGAGGACGTCCTCGGGGAGGCCCGCCGTCGACACCGGGAGCACGAGGCGCTCCCACGAGGCCAGCAGGTCGTCGAGCGGCACGGGCGCGGGGACGGCGGTCACCACCGCCCCGGCGTCCGCGAGCACGCTCGCGGCCCGGTCGAGCGCGGCCCGCACGTCGCTCGCGATCGGGGGCGCCGGTGCGTCGAACCACGTGGCCACCCGCAGGCCCTCGACCCTGCCGCCGTTGCGCGGCGGGGGCAGCTCCAGGCGCCAGGCGACGGCGTCGTCGCCGGCCGGACCGGCCAGGACGTCCAGCCCGAGGGCCAGGTCGGCGGCGCTGCGGCCCATCGGCCCCGCGACGCTCACGTCGGGGACGGACAGCGCTCCGGGCGGACCCGGGATGTGGCCTCGGACGGGCACGATCCCCCACGTCGGCTTCAGCCCGAACACTCCGCAGTAGTGCGCCGGGTTCCGGATCGATCCCCCGATGTCGCTGCCGAGCTCGAGCCCGGTCTGACCGGCGGCCAGCGCCGCCGCCGCACCGCCCGACGAACCGCCGACCGCCCGGTCGAGCGCCCACGGGTTGTTGGTGCGCCCGTACACCTCGTTGAACGTCTCGAGGTCCGCAGCGTGGATCGGCAGGTTGGTCTTCCCGAAGATCACCGCCCCGGCCGCACGCAGCCGGGCGACGGCGTCGGCGTCCCGCTCGGGGACGTGGTCGCGCAGCTCGGGCGCCCCCGACGTCGTGGTGACGCCCGCGGTCTCGAACGCGTCCTTGACCGTCATCGGCAGCCCGTGGAGCGGCCCCCACGACTCGCCCCGGGCCCGAGCGGCGTCGGCCCGGGCGGCCAGGGATCGGGCCCGCTCGACGTCGAGGGCCACGACCGCGTTGATCGCGGGTCCGTCGCGCTCGATGCGGGCGACGAAGTGGTCGAGCAGCTCGACGCTCGACACCTCTCCAGAGGCGAGGAGCGCCACCAGCTCGGTGGCGGGGCGATGGTGGACGTCGGTCACGGTGCGGCCTCCGGCCGGTCGGGGCGGGACGGGCGATCCGGCGTCAGCGCAGGGCGCGGCGCAGCAGCTTCCCGGTCAACCCGTGGGGCAGCTCGTCGACGAAGGCGATGCTCGACGGGCACTTGTACCGGGCGAGGTGCCGGCTGGCGTGGTCGATCAGGGCGTCCTCGTCGACCTGACACCCCTCGCGCACCACCACGTAGGCGCGCACCGCCTCGCCCGAGTGGGGGTGCGGCACCCCGACCACCGCCGCGGCCTCGACCGCCGGGTGGCCGGCGAGCACCTCCTCGACCTCCCCCGGGAACACGTTGAAGCCCGACACGATGATCACGTCCTTGGTGCGGTCGACGAGGCACAGGAACCCGTCGTCGTCGACGACCGCGGTGTCGCCCGTCCGCAGCCAGCCGTCGGGGGTCAGCGCGGCCGCGGTGGCCTCGTCGTCGCCCCAGTAGCCGGGGAAGACGTTCGGGCCCCGCACCCAGATCTCGCCGGGATCCCCCACCAGGGCGTCCTCGCCCTCGCCGTCGACCAGCCGCACCTCGACGCCGGGCAGCGGCACCCCGATGCTGCCGTCGGGGGCGTCGTGGCCCAGGCCGCTCGTCACCGCCGGCGACGCCTCGGTCAGGCCGTAGCCCTCGGTCAGGTCGAGCCCGAACCGGTCGCGCACCGCCCGCCGCGTCGCCGGGTCGAGCGGGGCGGCGCCGGACACCGCGTAGCGCACGCTGGCGAAGGCGTCGCGCGGGGCGTCGCTCAGACCGGCCCACGCCGCCCACATGGTCGGCACCCCGCTGAGAACGGTCACACCGTGCTCGGAGACGGCGGCCAGCGTCGAGTGCGGGTCGAACCGCTCGACGAGGACGACCGTGCCGCCGACCCGCAACGTGAGCCCGAGCAGGGCGTTGAGCCCGAACACGTGGAACAGCGGCAGCACAGCCAGCGCCACGTCGTCGACGCCGTCGGGGCGGGACGGGTTGGCGAGGATCTGGTCGAGGTTGGCGGACAGGTTCCCGTGGGTGAGCATCGCCGGGCGGGGTGCGCCCGCGGTCCCGCTGGTGAACAGCAGCACGGCCACGTCGTCGGGGGCGCGGTCGACGAGCGCGGCCGGCTCGGCGGCGAGCAGGTCGGCCACGTCGACGGCGCCCTCGTAGCCGGGGCCCGCCGTGGCATCGACGGCGTCGGCCGCCTGGCTGCCGGCCGGGCCCACGAGCGTGAGCTTCACGCCGGTGTCGGCCAGCTCGCGCCCGATCTCGGCGGCCGGGCTCTGCGGGTTCAGCGGGACGGCGATCGCCCCCACGCCGAGCACCGCCAGGTACGCCGACACGAAGTACCAGTCGTTGGCGGCCACGATCGCCACCCGGTCGCCGGGCGCGACGCCCGCGCGACGAGGGCGCCGCGCATGCGGGCCACCTGATCGCGAAGCGTGCCGTAGGTGGTCACCCGCCCGCGGCTGACGAGCGCGGGACGGTCGGCGTCGTGCCCCTCGACGATGGTCGCCAGGTTCATGCGGGCGAATTCTTGCAGGAGACTGGCGATGGACCCGCACGTTCCGCCGCCGAGGCCCACGCGTCGGGTTCGTCCGGCACCGGGACCGCCGCCTCCTGACGGGCCTATCGGGCGAACAGGAGCAGCTGGATGGCGGAGGCCCCGAGGATCAGCGCGAGGAGGATGGCGAGGACGATCGTGGTTCCGGGTCTCATGACGGCCTTCGGGGCTGGAGGGTGACGGGGGACGTGTGGCCGCGCCCGGCCTCGCCGTCGCCGGCGGGCTCGACGTCGCGGTCGTCGAGTGGCACCAGGGTGATCTCGTCGCCCGCCTCGAGGCCCAGCGTCTCGGAGGCCGAGCCGCGGGCGACGGACACGGCGAGCAGCCCGTAGCTGTCGACCACCAGGCCCACCTGGCTGGGCTGCAGGTCGCCGTAGGTCGCGGCGCGGACCGCGGTGCGCACGCCCTCGTGGGGCCGGGTCCAGCGGAGCTGCACGCGGGTTCCCCACGTCTCGACGGCCTCGGGGTCGACGTTGATCTGGCAGTTGCCGTACCGGTCCACCCACAGGATCTCGCCGATGATCGTGCCGGCCTCGTCGCGGGGCAGCGGCACGATGCCGGGGACCAGCTCGTGGGGGTCGACCCGCCGGCCGAGCGCGTCCAGCGGCACGCCGGCGCAGAGGTGGGCGGCCGCCGGGGCGAAGATGTCGCGGCCCGCGAACGTCGGACCGGGCGCCGGCAGGTGGTAGTCGGTGTTGGTCAGCTCGACCGCGCCGGTGGCGCCCCCGACCATGCCGACCGCCGAGGCGAGCATCCCGTTGTCGGGCCCGACCAGGAACGACTGGCCGTCGCCCACCTCGATGGCCACGGCCCGCCGGTCGGTGCCGACGCCGGGATCGACGATGCCGAGCACGACCCCGGGGCACAGGTACTGGACGCTGCGGGCGAGGGCCAGGGACGCCCCCTTGGTGTCGTAGGGGCGGATGTCGTGGGTGATGTCGACGACCGTGACGTGCGGCGCGATCGAGCGGATGACCGACTTGACCACCCCGACGAACTCGTCGCTGATGCCGTAGTCGGACAGGAAGCTGATCGTGTCGAAGCGGGGGGTCATGCGGCCCCGAGTGTGCCGGAGCGGAACCCGTGGGAGCGAAGCGGCGAGGTCAGGACCGGGTGGCCGCCCGTCAGCCCGCCTGGGTGAAGCGGGCGGCGAGGTAGGCGTCGACGTCGTCTTCGAGGATGCGGTACGCCTTGCCGACACGCACCGCGCGCATCTCGCCGGCCTTGATCAGCCGGTAGACGGTCATCGACGAGACCCGCAGCAGGTCGGCGACCTCCTGCGGGGTCAGGAACCGGGCGCGCGACACAGCCATGTGGAAGACCCCTTCCAACTCCGCTGCGGTCACTGTACGCAAGCGTGGCTGGTGAGGACAGTGCCGGTGTGTGGGGCGCGGAGGCGGTGCTGCCGGCTGCGCTTCAGCCCGCGCCGAGCGCGCGGCTGCGCTCGGTGGCGGCCATGACCGCGTCCATGAAGGCGGCGCGCACCCCGTGGCCCTCGAGCGCCCGCAGCCCGGCGGCCGTCGTCCCCCCGGGGGAGGTGACGGCGGCCCGCAGCGCCTCGGGCCCGTCGGGCGACTCGTCGAGGAGCCGGGCCGCGCCGAGCAGCGTGCGGACGGCGAGGGTCTGGCTCACGGGCCGTGGCAGCCCGGCCAGGACACCGCCCTCGATCAGCGCCTCGGCCACGAGGAACACGTACGCGGGGCCCGACCCCGAGAGCCCGGTCACCGCGTCGAGCGAGGCCTCGTCGACGCGCACGACGGTGCCCACCGCGCCGAGCACCTCCTCGGCCCAGGCCACGTCGGCCTCGCCCGCCGCGGACCCGGGGGCGACGGCGGCGGCCCCCGCCCCCACCAGCGCGGGGGTGTTGGGCATCGCCCGGACGACCGGGGTGCCCGGCGCCAGCGCGGCCTCGAGGCGGGCGATCGTGACCCCGGCGGCGATCGACAGGACCGGTGCCGTCGAGCCGGCGTCGGCGAGGGCCTGGCAGGCGCCTGCGACGTCGGCCGGCTTCACGGCCAGCACGTGGCCCGCGGCCGGCGCCACATCGGCGCCGACGTCGAGGCCGGGGAACCGCTCGGTCAGCTCGGCCGCCCGCCCCGGCAGCCGCTCGACGACGCGCACCTCGTCGACGGGCGCCCACCCGCCGGCGACGAGGCCCGCGAGCAGCGCCTCACCCATCTTCCCGCCGCCGATCACCTGGAGCTTGGGCATCGCCATGCCGGCGACGTTAGAGCGGATGCGCTGTGGGGCCGCGACCCCGGCGGTCGCCCCGACGACTTCCCCGATCGTGGTCGCCCGCGGGGCCGCGGCTCCGGCGAAGGAACCTAGCCGTCAGTGCCCTGAAAATCAATGGAACAGACTGAAAGTCCTCATCGAGCGAACCGCGAGGCGAAGCCGATGCGGATGGCCGTGGGGAAGAAGCGCTCGACCCACACGTACAGCGACCCCAGCACGCGGTCGAGCTCGTCGTCGTCGACGGCGTCGTTGCCCAGCTGGCCCGTCAGGAAGACCGCGTCCTCGACCCCGATGCCGAAGGCGGCGCCGTAGAGCTTGGCGTTCTGCCGCAGCAGGTACTCGTAGAGCTGGCCGGCGTTCTCCTCGGGCGCGGGCATCACGTAGGTCTCGTACCGCAGCGTGCGCTGGTCGAGGTGGAACCAGATCGTGAACACGTCCTTGGCCTCGCCCCGCACGCGCACGAACCACCGGCGCTCGCCCGACTCCTCGTCGCGCTCGACCGCCGCGACCACGGGGTTCTCGGTGCGCTGCACCTCGAGCCAGGCCTCCACCCGGGCGGCGAGGGCGGCCAGCTCGGTGTCGGACGAGGGTCGCTGCGTCATGGCGCGCACGCTATCGGTGGACCCGAGGCGCTCGGCCGTCAGTCGGTGCAGGTGACGAGCGAGCGGGCCGCGAGGTCCGCGTAGATGCGCCGCAGGCGCCCGGCCGCCGTCGACCACGTGAACTCGCGGGCGCGTGCCGCCGCCTGCGCCCCCAGCTGCGTGGCGAGCGGGGGGTTGGTGAGGATCTGCTCGGCGTACGCCGCGAACACCGCCGGGTCGCGCCCTTCGACCAGGAACCCCGTTCGCCCGTGGTCCACGAGGGTGCGCAGTCCGCCGACCGCGGCGGCGACCACCGGGGTCCCGCAGGCGGCCGCCTCGAGCGCCACCAGCCCGAACGACTCGCTGCGGCTCGGCACCAGCACGACGTCGGCGGCCCGGTAGTACGTCGACAGCATGTGGTGCGGCTGCGGGGCGGCGAACCGCACGCGGTCGCTCACGCCCAGATCGGCGGCCAGCTTCTCGATGCGCTCGACCTCGGGGCGGCCGTCGGTGCCGCTGGCCCCGCCGACGACGAGCAGCACCGCCGTCGGGTCGTCGAGCTCGGCCAGCGCCCGGATGGCGACACCCAGCCCCTTCAGGGGCTGGATGCGGCCGACGAACAGGAGCACCGGACCGTCGGTGGGGTGGACCTGGGGCAGCGCGGCGCGGGCGCCGGCCCGATCACCGGGCGAGAAGAAGGCGTGGATCACCCCGGGGGCGACGATCTCGATGCGAGCGGGGTCGGCGCCGTAGAGCCGCTCCAGCTGCGCCGCCTCCGCGGGGCAGTTGGCGAGGATCACATCGGAGCAGCCGATGACCTCGGCCTCGGCGTCGATCCGCCGCTGAGGCTCACGGTCGCCCGTCTCGGCCTTCACCCGGGCCAGCGTGTGGAACGTCGACACCAGCGGCAGGTCGAGCTCGTGCTTGAGCCGGTGACCGGCGACGCCCGACAGCCAGTAGTTGGCGTGCAGGGCCTCGACGCCGTCGAGGTCGGGGGCGGTCACCAACCGGTCGAGCACGCCCTCGGCGAACTCGTCGACCACCTCGGGAAGGGCCTCCTTGGGCAGGTCGACCGGGCCGGCGGGCACGTGCACGACCCGGAACCCGGGCTCGACATCGACCACGTCGGGCAGGTCGGGCGCCCAGCGCCGGGTGTACACGTCGCTCGTGACACCGGCCTGGGCCAGCGCCGACACGAGCTCGCGCACGTACACGTTCATGCCGCCACTGTCGCCCGCGCCGGGCTGGGCCAGGGGCGACGTGTGCAGGGAGAGGACAGCGAGTCGGCGCACCACCAAGTGGAGAACACCGTTCCGGGGGAACTGATTCCCGACGCAATGGATGGGGATTCCGCGCTTCGGCCGGGGGCCGGCAAGGAACGTGTGTCAGCGCATCGGCACTGCGGGTAGCTTCGGAGCGGTTCGCCCACGACCCCAAGGAGAGCCGATGGCTTTCGAGCTTCCTCCGCTGCCGTACGAGAAGGACGCGCTCGGCGCCGCACATGAGCGAGCAGACGCTCAACTTCCACTACGGCAAACACCACCAGACCTACGTCACGAACCTCAACGGCCTCGTCGAGGGCACCGAGTACGCGGGCAAGTCGCTCGAGGAGATCATCCTCGCCGCCGAGCCCGGGGGGCTGTTCAACAACTCGGCGCAGGTGTGGAACCACACCTTCTTCTGGAGCTGCATGTCGCCCGGTGGCGGCGGCGACCCCGACGGCGACGTGAAGACCGCCGTCGAGCAGGCCTTCGGGTCGGTCGACGAGTTCAAGCAGACCTTCACCGACAAGGCGAAGACGCTGTTCGGCTCGGGCTGGACCTGGCTCGCCAAGGGCGACGACGGCCTCGAGATCCTGCAGACGAAGGACGCCGACCTGCCGCTCAAGCACGGCAAGACGGCCATCCTGACGCTCGACGTCTGGGAGCACGCCTACTACCTCGACTTCCAGAACGCCCGTCCGGCCTACATCGAGACGTGGTTGAACAACCTGGTGAACTGGGAGTTCGCCGCGGAGAACCTGGCGAAGGCCTGACCGGGCTTCGGGCCCGGGCATCTCGGGCCCGATCCACAGCAGCGCACCCGTCGTCATCGGAGCCCGGCCGCGTGCCGGGCTCCGGCGCGTCCGGCCGTCCGGCATTTCCGACTGCAGGCCGCAGGTCAGAGGGCCGTCGGGGTCAGAAGGCCGCGGCGGCCGCGGCCCAGATGAGGGCCAGCACCAGCAGCGTGTCGATGCGCCGCAGGGCCGGTGCGGGCGCGCCGGCGCCGGGCAGCGCCGCCGACGCCACGATCTGCCCGAACGGGCAGGCCAGGGCCGCGAAGACGAGCAGCGCCACCCCGCCGGTGTCGTAGGGCTCGACCAGCACGAGGGCCAGCGGCAGCGCCACGAGGGTGGCGGTGGTGATGCCGGCGAGCGGGCCCTCGACCGGGTTCGAGGCCCCCGAGCCCACGATGTAGTCGCCCAGCTCGTAGGCGCTCGCCACGACGACCAGCACGGCCGCCGCGACCATCGAGTGGGACCGCACGAGGACGACGCACGCGGCGCCGAGCGCGGGGACGAGGGCCAGCATCATGATGCCGGCCGCAGCCACGCGGCCGCCGCTGCCGGGGAGGCGGGCGCCGTCGGGCGAGCACGCCGCGCCGATGGCGACCACGACGCCGAGCACGGCGGCCCCGATGGCACCGGGCACGCCGGCCACGGCCGCGGCGAGCACCGGGAGCGCGGCGATCCCCGCGGCGACATCGGCCTGCCAGCTCACCGAGCCCCACGCCCGCACGATCTGCCGGCCGGCGAAGCCTGCGGCGATCGCGAACGCCACCGCGGCGGTGTACGGGCTGACCACGGTGGCGGCCAGGGCGCCGACGAACCACGCCACCCCGAGGCGGACGCGTGGGCCGTCGATGTCGTAGACCACCGCCAGCCGCTTGCGGTCGATGCGCGTCGGCCGCGGGCGCGCCGGGCGGGTGCCGGGCGGGGTGTGACCCGCCTCCGGCGGGGCGATCGTGGCGCCGGCGGCGAGGACCGGGGCCTCGGGGATGGGGTCGTCACGGTGCAGCGGGGGTGCCACCGCCGCCCCGACGAGCTCGTCCTCGAACGGGGGCAGCTCCTCGGGCGGGGGGACGAAGATCTGGCGAGGCGCCGACGACGGCGGCCCGGGCTCGACGACCGGGGGCCCGCGCCGGGGCTCGGGCCGATCGCCGCGGTCGCCGACGGGACCGGCCGCGGCGACGGGGCCCGGATCGGGCGGCGACGCCGACCTCGGGGCCGGGCCGGGATCGGGCACACCGGCGGGGGCCCACGGGTCGGACGGCGCGTCGGCACCCGGCCGCGGCCCGCCGTTGCGCGCGGATCCGTTCCCGTCGGCCACGCGCTCGCGCCGTCGGTCGGTGCTGATCGGCGACTCGTCGCCCCACCAGGCGTCGGGGATGTCGCGCTCGCTCACGCGGCGCCTCCGGACACCGGGGGCATCACGGCCACCTCGTCGTCGGCGCGCACCGGGTCGGCCCCGGCCGCCTGCTCGCCGTTGAGCCACACCCGGCACGATCCGAGCAGCGCCGCGAAGCCGGGGCCGTAGCGGGCGCGCGCCTCGGACAGGACCTCGTCGACGGTGGCGCCGTCGACCAGGTCACGACCGGTGCCTGCGGCCTCGCGGGCCTGAGCGAAGAGCCGGAGCACGGCCACCCTGGGTCAGACCACCTCGGCCAGGCCGTGCTTGACGACGAGGGCGCCCGTCGCTGGTCGCCTCGAAGGCGTAGACGGTGGCGCCGTCGGCGGGCCCGACGTCGTACACGGTCGTCACGACGTCGTTGCCGGGGAACACGTTGGCCGCGAACCGCACGGCGAGGCGGCGCAGGCGGGTGGGATCGCCGTCGGCGACCGTGGCGATCACCGACTGGCTGCACATCGCCATCGTGCACAGGCCGTGGGCGATGATGCCGGGCAGCCCCACCGACCGGGCGAACTCGTCGTCGACGTGGATCGGCATCATGTCGCCCGAGGCGTCGCGGTACCGGAAGGTCTGGTCGTCGTCGACGTGGACCGAGTGCTGGCCGACCTCGCGGGCCCGGGCCGCCTCGGGGAAGTCGTGCGCCGGCTTGGCCGGACCACCCGAGTCACCGTCGGACAGACCCCGGATGAAGATCGTCACGTACTGGGTGAGGACCGGCTCGCCCGACTCGGCGTCGACGCTGGCCACCTCGACGGTGAGGCGGGTGCCCGAGCCCCCGACCCGCACGCTGTGGGGGCTCGCCGTCGTGGTGATGGCCCGGCCCGGCACGAGCGGCTGGTGGAAGTGCATGTCCTGCTCGCCGTGCACGATGAACATGGCCGCCTCGCCCGGGACCACGTCGCCGACCGCCTCGAACATGGTGCTCCACACCGGCACCACCCCGAACACGGGCGGCGCCAGCTTGCCGGCCTCGTAGGCGGGGTTGGGGTCGTTGGTCGCCGCCGCGTACGCCGCGAGCGCGGTCGCCGTCGATCTCCGTGGTGAACGGGCCGTAGGTGCTGCCCAGCTTGTCGAGCGGCAGGGCCATCGCGGGTCGTCTCCTCGAGCGGCGGGACGGCGGCGGAGCAGCGCGCTCCGCGGCGCTCCCCAGTGAACGCCCATGCAGGATAGTGGCGCGGCCCTCCGAGGCCGAGCCCGCGCCCGCGATCCTCTAGCGTCCCGGAAGGCTGACCCGCCGCGAAATCGCCAGCCAGATTCGCCGCTGGCTGCGTCCTCGTCCTCACCGCAGCTACGGCTGGGCCTTCGTCCTGCGTCCTTGCCAGCAGCGAATCTGACGTGGCGCTTTCATCACCGGACCAACCTTCCGGGACACTAGCGTCCCATGCCCATGACACCGCCTTCCCCCGACGTGGCCGCGTCCACGCGCATGCTGCTCGTCCGGCACGGGCAGTCCGAGTGGAACGCCATCGGGCGCTGGCAGGGGCAGGCCGATCCCCCGCTCACCGACCTCGGCCGCCTCCAGGCCCGCGAGGCGGCGCGCGCCCTCGGCACGGTCGACGCGGTGTGGGCGTCGGACCTGCAGCGGGCGGTCGAGACCGCCACGATCATCGCCGGCGAGCTCGGCGTCGGACCGGTGGTGCTCGACCCCGACCTGCGCGAGCGCGAGGCGGGCGAGTTCTCGGGGCTGACCCGCGCCGAGATCGCCGCCCGCTTCCCCGGCTACCTCGACGACCACCGTCGCCCACCGGGCTGGGAGGCCGACGAGGCGCTCCTGGAACGGGCGGTGCGGGCCCTGCGCCGGATCGCGGTCGAGGTGCCCGGCGGCGACGTCCTGGTGGTCACGCACGGCGGCCTCGTGTACGCCCTCGAGGCGCACCTCGGCGAGGAGTTCGCCCGCCTCGCCAACACCGAGGGGCGCTGGCTCGAGGTGGGCCGGGGGCCCACCCTGCGCCTGGGCGAGCGCGTCCTGCTGTCCGCCCCCGAGGACACCACGGTCCCCAACCAGATCTGAGAGGCGGGCTCCCGAGGCTCAGGTCTCGACGTCGGCCTGGTGCTCGACGCAGAAGCGGGCTGCGGGCACGGCCTCGAGGCGGGCGTCCGCGATCGGCTCGCGGCACGCCTCGCACCGCCCGTAGGCGCCGTTCGACAGGCGCTCGAGAGCGCGGTCGACCGCGGCGAGATCGGACTCGACCTGATCGAGCAGCGCGAACTCCTTCTCGCGCTCGAACGCGTCGCTGGCCGCGTCGGCCAGGTGCTGGCCGGAGTGCGACAGCTCGCCCGAGGCGTCCTCCTCGGGCTCGGCGTCGAGGTGCTCACCGTCGAGCGTCGTCCGCAGTCGCTGCAGGCGGTCGCGCTCCTCGGCGAGGTGGCGGCGGGCGTCGTCGTCGTCCACGGCCCGTAGCGTACGCATCGCGCCGCAGGGGTGGGGGTGGAGGGGCTCGAACCCTCGCGCATCCGCTTAAAAGGCGGCCGCTCTGCCAGCTGAGCTACACCCCCGCGGGCGGGGCCCGTGGGTCAGCGTAGGCTTTCACGTGGGAGAACGGCGACGGTCACGACGCGTGGGTTAATGGCGCGCGAACTCACCGATTGCGACAGCTTGTGCAGGCGAGCACGCGTGTTAGGGTCGCCCACGGACAGAACGGTTGGGGGCGCGTGCCTCCGTGCGGCAACGCAGGAGACGGACAGATGGTCAAGCGAGTGGTCGTGGCGGCGGCCGTTGCACTGGTGCTCTTCGCAGCCCCGGCAGCCGCGCAGCAGTACCCGCCGGCCGCGAACAGCCTGACGGTCAGCGACACGACGCCGACCCCGGGCCAGACGATCGACATCGTGGCCCAGACGTTCGTCGCGGGGTCCGAGGTCACGGTGACCCTGAACTCCGAGCCCGTGCTGCTCGGCACCTCCGCGGCCAACGCCGCCGGTGTCGTCAACATGTCGGCCACCATCCCCGCCAACACGGCCCTCGGCGCCCACACGATCGTGGCTCAGGGCACGGCGGCCGACGGCACGCCGCTCACGCTCACCGTGAGCATCAACGTGGTCGCGGCCGACGGCTCGGGCAGCGGTGCGGGCGGTGGCGCACTGCCCCGCACCGGCGACGACTCGTCGTTGCCGCTCGCCCGCATCGGCCTCGCCCTCGCCGCCGTCGGTGGCGTGGTCACGGCCGTGGCCGCCAAGCGCCGCAAGGCCGCAGCCGCCGTCTGAGGCACACGGCCGGCCGAGGCCGGCACCGCCTACGAACGCCCGAGGCCCCGGGGAACCCCCGGGGCCTCGTCGCGTCATGGGACCGGATCGGGCGCCACCCGATGCGGTGCGGGTGATGCCGGCCGCGTGCTCAGGCGCCGGTGTCCTGCACCTGGGCCTTGGCCCAGCGGTAGTCGGCCTTGCCCGACGGGCTGCGCTGGATGGCACCGAGGAACAGCACGTCCTTCGGGAGCTTGTACCGGGCGACGTGCTGGGCGGCGTGGGTGACGATGTCGTCGGCGGTGGCGGTCTGCCCGTCGGACAGCTCGACGAGGGCCACGACCTCCTGACCCCACCGCTCGCTGGCGCGCCCCACGACCACGACGTCGTGCACCGACGGGTGGCCGGCGATGGCCCGCTCGACCTCCTCGGCGAAGATCTTCTCGCCGCCCGAGTTGATGGTGACGGAGTCGCGGCCGAGCAGCTCGACCTCGCCGTCGGGGAGCAGCCGCGCCCGGTCGCCGGGCACCGAGTAGCGCACGCCGTCGATGACGGGGAACGTGCGGGCCGTCTTGTCGGCGTCGGCGAAGTAGCCGAGCGGCACCCAACCCGTCTGCGCCAGCCACCCGATGCCGTCGTGGCCCGGTTCGAGCACCTTGTCGAGGTCCTCGCTCACGACGACCGTGCCGGGACCCGGGTTGAAGCGCCCGCTCGACGTGTCGGTGGCGCTCGACATGTGGCTCATCTGGGCACCGGTCTCCGACGAGCCCACCGCGTCGGTGAGGAAGATGTCGGGGAGCTGCTCGAGCAGGCGCTGCTTGATGGTCGGGGTGAGCGGCGCGCCGCCGTTGCCCACGCTCAGCAGCGAGCTGGTGTCGTAGCTGCCCGACTCGAGCTCCTCGACGAGGGGTCGGGCGATGGCGTCGCCGACGACGGTCAGGGTCGTGCAGCGCTCGGCTTCGATGGTGCGCCAGGCCTCGGCCGGGTCGAACCTCGTGGTGTCCGGAGGCAGGACGAGGGCGTGGCCGTTGTTCAGTGCGATGAACGCCACCCACTGGGCCGCCCCGTGCATCAGCGGCGGGATGATGAAGAACTTGAGCGGTTCGGGGAACGCCGCCGCCTGGGCCGCCAGGTCGTCGTAGGTCTCGACCCGCTCCTGGGTGAGGACGTTCCGGCCGCCCATCGCCGACAGGAAGATGTCGTGCTGGCGCCACAGCACGCCCTTCGGCATGCCCGTGGTGCCGCCCGTGTAGAGGATGTAGAGGTCGTCCGACGTGGGGCGCTCGTCGATCGTCGGCTCGGTGTCGGCCACCACCGACTCGTAGTCGACGGCACCCGGCAGGAGGTCGTTGCCCGAGTCGTCGGCCACCTGGATCAGCACGTCGAGCCGGGGGAGCTGCCCACGGATCTCGGCCAGGGTCGGGGCGAACGCCGCGTGGTAGACGAGCGCCCGGCACTGCGAGTTGTCGAGCAGGTAGAGCAGCTCGTCGGCGACGTAGCGGTAGTTCACGTTGAACGGCGCCACGCGGCCCATGAAGGCGCCGATCATCGACTCGATGTACTCGTTGCCGTTGAAGAGGTAGATGCCGAGGTGGTCCTGGCCCGACTCGTGGCCGGCCAGCTCGGTGCGCTCGGTGTGGGCGCCCAGGCCCCGGCTCCGCAGGTAGGCGCCGAGGCGCCGGCTGCGGTCGGCGACCTGCGAGAACGTCAGCCGCTTGTCGCCCCAGATGAGGCACTCGCGGTCGGGGTTGACCCCGGCGACCGTCTCGAACGCATCGGCCAGGTTGAACTGCGTGGTCGGCACGGTGCCCCCTCGGGATCGGCGTGCCGTCAGGGAGACCGCTCCTGACGGTGTGTCAGGACGGTAGCCGCCGGTGTGCCCCGAGCCGTAGCCGCCCGTGTGCCCGGAGCCGCGTGGCCCGGACGCGGCAGGGCCCCGCGGGCGACGTGCGCACCGCGGGGCCCTGTCGTGCGGTCGGTGCGCCGGTCAGCGCTTGTTGCCCACCGGCTGGGTCAGGAACTGGCCGGCCGCCAGCGCGATCCAGCCGATCAGGCCGATCCAGGCCCCGATGGCCGGCGAGGTCGAGATCTCGATGCCGAACCCACCCGGCACCTCGGGCTTGGCGAACATCGCCAGCAGCTGCCACAGCCCGAACACACCGCACACCGCCGCCGCGATGATCGGCAGGTTCGGGATGTTGTTGAGCTGGGGGATCTGCGGCAGCTTGAGGATGGCGAGGATCGCCGCCACCACGACGAGCAGGCCGAGGATGCGACCGATGCTCGAGTAGAGGTCGAGCTGCGCCGGAACGCCCTCGCCGTTGGCGTCGCCCAACGGGCCACCTTCGGAGATGCCGCCCCCGCTGACCTTGATGAAGTCGAGGACGAACAGCGACAGGAGGACGAACAGGGCGCCGACGCCGCCGACGATGAGGCCGATGGTCGGCGTGATGCCACCGCTGGACGAGGTGCCGTAGCCGTACGCGGGCTGACCGAAGCCGCCCGGCTGCTGGCCGTAGCCCTGCTGCCCGTAGCCCGGCTGGCCATAGCCCTGCTGCCCGTAGCCCGGCTGCTGGCCGCCCTGGGCCGGCCACCCCTGGCCGCTCGACGGCTGGCCGCCCTGGGCGGGCCACCCCTGGCCGCTCGACTGCTGGCCGTAGCCCTGCTGGCCGTAGCCCTGGTCGGCGGGCTGACCGCCGTAGCCGGGCTGGCCGCCCTGGGCCGGCCACCCCTCGCCGCTCGACTGCTGGGGCTGCTGGGGCTGCTGCTGGTAGCCACCCTGGGCGCCCCAGCTCTGGCCGCTGGCCTGCTGCTCGCCCCCGTACGGGTTGGCGGCCGGCGCGGACTGGCCCTCGGGGTTGTCGACGCTGCGCTGGCCGCCCGCGTCTGCGACGTGCTCGGTCCACCGGGTGCCGTCGTGGTACCGCTGGGCGAAGCGTCCGGACGGATCCGGATACCAGCCGGGACTGACCTGGGACATCGAATGTGCTCCTCTGGGATGAAGTCTCCGCCGAAGCTAGGACGCTAGCCCTCCGCGCAGGGTCGACCTGACGTTCGCGCCGCCCGCGTCCGTGACCGCTCGGACCGTCGGGAGATGCGGTCCGGCTCGACCGGAACGCGGTCAGAGCCAGACGAGGCCGTCGCCGGGGGTCGGGCCGCCCTCGACGGGCGCGGCGGCTTCGCCGGACGCCTGGGGTGCGTGCGGGGCGTCGACGGGCCTCTCGCACGTCGGGCAGTACCACCGTGCCGTCAGAGCCGACCCGCAGGCGCCGTGCCGAGGCACGCCGGGGTCATCGCCGCCGGCGCGCCCGGCCGCCCATCCCGCCAGCATCCGCAGGGCGTCGACGAGCTCCGCACCGGGGGCGGTGAGGCGGTACGCGTGGCGGACGGGCCGGGTCGAGTACGGCTCGCCGACCACGAGGCCGTCCGCTTCGAGGCGGGCCAGCCGCCGCGAGAGGATGTTCGGGGCCAGGCCGTCGAGCTCGTCGAGCAGCTCGCCGAAGCGGCGGGGCCCGTGGAGCAGGCGGGCGACGACGAGCAGCGACCAGCGGTCGCCCATCACCTCGGCGGCGTGCACGAGGGCGGCGTCGGCAGGGGTCGGGGGCGCGACGGACGGGGCGATCGGCCCGCGCCGGGAGGAGCCGGATGGGCGCGGCCGGGGCGACATGCGTCCAGAGTACCGTCCTCGAGATCGTCACTTGCTATTTGCAAGTCACTACCGATACAACGGCACCGAGGCCAGCAGACGGAGGAACCAAGGATGAGCGAGTCAACGAGCACCGGCGGCGAGCGGACGGTGGCCCAGCAGGTGGCCGACGCCGTCGCACCTGCCGTCGTCCGCATCGGGCGCGGCGGCGGCCGGGGATGCGGCATCGTCGTGGGCGAGGGCCTGGTCGCCACGAACGCCCACAACCTCCGCGACCGCACCACCGAGGTGACCTTCGCCGACGGGCGGGCGACCCAGGGCCGGGCCACGGCCGTCGACCCCGACGGCGACCTGACCGTGCTCGCCGTCGACACCGCCGGCATCAGCCCGCCGGCCTGGGCGGACGCCGCTCCGGCCGAGGGCGCGGCCGTCTACGCGGTGGCGGCCATCCCGGGGGGCCGGCGCGTCACCCAGGGCACGGTGTCGGCGGTCGACCGGTCGTTCCGCGGACCGCGCGGCCGCCTGGTCACCGGGGCCATCGAGCACACCGCCCCGCTGGGCAAGGGCACGTCGGGCAGCCCGGTGGTGGACGGCGACGGTCGCATCGTCGGTCTCACCACCCTGCGACTCGGCGACGGCCTCGCGCTCGCCCAACCCGTCGGCGAGGCCCTGCGCCGTCGCGTCGACGACCTCGCCGCCGGCCAGGCGCCGCACCGCCGCGTGCTCGGCGTCGGCATCGCCCCCGCCGGCGCCGCCCGGCGGATGCGCCGGGCGGTCGGCCTGCCCGACCGTGAGGGCGCCCTCGTGCGGGGCGTCGCCGACGACAGCCCGGCCGCCGTCGCCGGCCTGGCGACCGGCGACCTGATCACCCGGGTGGGCGATCACGACGTCTCGGGCCCCGCCGACCTCGAGTCCGCGCTGGCCGACCCGGACCTGGGCGCCGAGTTCACGGTCCACGTCGTCCGGGGCGCCGACGAGGTCGACCTCACGGTCACGTTCGCCGAGGACGACGGGAACGACGACGGCACCCCCGAGGACGCACCCACCGACGCCTGAGCGGCCGCCGATCGTCCGGTCGCCGCTGACGCGGACCCAAGCGAAAGGTGAGCCGTCGTCAAGCGGTGGGCGCGACCCTTGCACCCATGACCCGGACACGCTCTCCCCAGACCCCCGCCTACTACCTCGGCAGGCCCGCGGCCACCTGGCGCACCGCCCTGACCCGCCCGCGCCCTCGATGACCCGGTGACCTCGGGCGGCCCGGACGACGTCCTGTCCGCCCGAGGTGGATGCGCCCTCCACCCGGCCTCATAGGCTGCCGCCCGTGGCGGTCTCCCCCATGAAGGCCACCAGTGGCCCGCTGCCCACGGGCGACGGGTGGGTCTACGAGATCAAGTGGGACGGCATGCGCGTGCTCGCCGACGTCGCCCCCGAACGATTGCGAGCGTGGAGCACGACGGGCCGTGACGTGGCCGTCACGTTCCCCGAGCTCGCCTCGCTCCCTGCCGCGCTGGCGCCGCTGGAGGCCCTGCTCGACGGTGAGGTGGTGGCGCTCGACGAGGCGGGGCGCCCCAGCTTCGAGCGCCTGCAACACCGCATGCACGTGACCTCGGCGGCCGACGCGGCGCGACGGGCGGCCGAGGTTCCCGTCGCCTACGTGGTGTTCGACCTGTTGCGCCTGGGGGGCCACGACGTGACGCCGCGGCCCTGGCACGAACGCCGGCACCTCCTCGACCAGATCTCCGACGACCTGCCCGCCGGGGTCGACGTCGCCCGGGTGTACGACGACGGCGAGGACCTGCTGGCCGCAGCCGACAGGCAGGGCCTCGAGGGCGTCGTGGCCAAGCGTCGCGACGCTCCGTACGTGCCCGGCGCCCGCACCCGCCAGTGGGTGAAGGTCAAGGTCCGCCGCCACGACGAGTGGGTGGTCGGCGGGTGGAGCGGGGGCGCCGGCAACCGCGAGGGCGGTCTCGGGTCGCTGCTCGTCGGCGCCCACGACAGCTCCGGCGACGGGGTGCTCCGGTACGCCGGCCGGGTCGGATCCGGGTTCACGGTGCCCGAGCTCGCCCGCATGGGCCGGCGGCTGGCGCCGCTCGCCGTCCCCGACTCCCCGTTCGACCCCCCACCCCCGGCCCTGCACCGCAAGGGGGCGCACTGGGTCCGGCCCGAGGTGGTGGTCGAGATCTCCTACGGCGAGATCACGTCCGAGGGCCGCATCCGCCACCCCGTGTACCTGGGCGAGCGCACCGACGTCGATCCGTCGCGGGTCGTCCGACCGGATCGGCAGGGCTGACTCGGCTCGCGGGCCGCCGAAGGTGACCCACCACTATCCTCCGCCGCGGCGTGGAGCCCACAGCGACGGAACGGATACGCCTCTCGGTGCCGGCGGCCACCCCCGCAGTGCGCATCGCCCGTGCGGGGGCCGCCGGCCTGGCCACCCGCGCCGGCTTCACGTACCACGAGGTCGAGCAGATCCAGCTCGCGGTCGGCGAGGCCGCGGCGCTGCTCGCTCCCGAGCCCGAGGGCGACGGCACGCTGACCGTGACGTTCGACATCACCGACACCGCGCTCGTCGTGGGCATCGATCTGACCGATCCCGGCCGGACGGCGCCCGTGACCACGGTGGCCGGGGGACGCGCCGCAGTGCCGGCGATCGCGGCGGCGGTGCTCGACGCGGCCGCCGACGAGTGGCGGGTCGAGCGCGGCGGCCGGCGGATCGTGTTGCGCAAGGACCTGCTCGAGCCCGACGCCGACGACGACTGAGGCGGCGTGCGGGCCGAGACCGGCTGTGCCGTGCGTCCGACGCCCTCAGACGGGCGACACCGAGTCACCCGCGTCGACGCGACGCCGACCGCGGGTCCCGGTCGCCACGAACACGACGGCGAACAGCGCCGCCGCCACGAGCACCACGGCCGCACCCGACGAGACGTCGAGGTGGTAGCTCGCCACCATCCCGACGAACCCGCAGGCCGCGCCGAGCAGCGTCGACAGCCACAGCATGCGGGCGAACCGGATCGTCAGCAGCCGGGCCACGGTCGCCGGGATCACCAGCGCGGCGGACACGAGCACGACCCCGAGGACCTGCGTCGTGGCCAGCACGACGACCGCCAGGACCACCATGAGCAACGCGTCGATGCGGTCGACGCGCAGCCCCGAGACCTCCGCCACGTCAGGGTCGAACGTCGAGAACAGCAGCGCGCGGTACCCCAGGGTCACCGTCACGGCCGTCGCCACCGCCACGCCGACGACGACCGCGATGTCGGTCTCGTCGACGCCCAGGATGCTGCCGAAGAGCAGGGCATCCGTGCTGCGGCGCGCCTGGCCGTAGAGGCCGAACAGGGCGAGGCCCACCGCGAAGCTGGCCATGGTGACGACGCCGATGGCCGCGTCGCTGCCGACGATGCGGCGCCGGGCGACCCGCCCGATCAGCAGCGCGGACGCCACCCCCCACAGCCCGGCGCCGAGGTAGAAGTCCACCCCGACCACCGCCGCCACCGCGGCGCCGCCGAACACGGCGTGCGACAGCCCGTGGCCGATGGAGCTCATGCGGCGCAGCACGACGAACGGGCCGACCAGCCCGCACAGCGCCCCGGCCACGGTGGCGACGAGCAGGCCGTTGCGGAAGAACTCGAACCGGAACGGCTCCCAGAACCCGTCCACGTCAGGCTCCGGGGACGACCGCGGGCGCGGTCCGTCGGGACACGTCGCGGCGTCCGTGGGCTCGGGGCACGTGCGGCCCGGCGCGGTCGACGACCACCGGCATCCCTCCGTGCACCAGGACGTCGAGCGGCGCGCCGTAGGTGGCTTCGAGCACCGCCGGGGTGAGGACGTCGAGCGGCGCCCCCTCGGCGATCACGCGCCGCTGGAGGCACACGAGCCGGGGCAGGTGGGCGGCCATCCCGTTCAGGTCGTGGGTGCTGAGGACGATGGCGAGGCCGTCGCCGTGCAGCTCACCCAGGAGGTGCAGCAGCTCGTGACGGGTGCGCACGTCCACGCCCGAGGTCGGTTCGTCCATCACCAGCAGCTGCGGACGCCGGAGCAGGGCCCGACCGATGAACACGCGCTGCTGCTGGCCGCCCGACAGGTCGCGGATGTGGCGGCCGCCGAGGCCCCCGAGCCCGAGGCGGTCGAGCACCTCCCCCGCCTCCCGGCGCTCGTCCGCGCTGGACCACGGCGCCCACCGGCCCCGGGCCCGCGGGCGCGCCATCAGCACCGCCTCGGTCACCGTCACCGGGAAGGTCCAGTCGACGGTCTCCCGCTGGGGCACGTAGCCGAGCCGCAGCCCGGGCGCCCGGGCGACCGAGCCCCGGCGCGGCGGCAGGGTCCCGAGGAGGGCCCGCAGCAACGTCGTCTTGCCCGACCCGGACGGGCCGACGATGCCGACGAAGTCCCCCGGGCCGACCACCAGCGACGCGTCGACGACGACCGGGTCGCCGTCATAGGCGCAGGTGACGCCGTCGAGCCGGACCAGCGCACCGGCGGTGGGCGGGCTCGCGGCGGGCTGTCGGCGGGCGTTCACTGCGGGTACTCCGCCTCGTCGGGGGCGGTCGGGGTCAGCGGGACGGCCTCCAGCGCCGCGGCGTCGCCGCCGAGCGCCTCGACCATGGTGATGTAGTCGAACCGCATCAACCCGAGCCACGAGTGCTCGGCGTCTCCGGGCTCACCGGGCAGATCGTCGTCCCGGAGCACGTCGACGTAGCGCACGCCGGCCTCGGCCCCGATCTGCTCGAGGACCGGGCTGGGGAACACCTCCGACCCGAAGATCGCCGGCACCCCGGTGGCGCGGACCTGGGAGATGAGGTCGGCCACCTCGCGGGCCGACGGCTCTGCGAAGTCACTCGGCTGGATCGCTCCGATGACCTCCCAGCCGTACTCGTCGGCGAAGTAGGCGTAGGCGTCGTGGTAGGTCAGCAGCGTCCGATCGTCGGGATCGACGGTCTCGGTGGCGGCCCGCACCGCGGCGTCGAGCTCGTCGACCCGGGCGGAGAACGCCGCGTAGTTGCTCTCGTAGGCGTCGGCGTTGTCGGGGTCGAGCTCGACCAGCGTGTCCCTGACGATCTCGGCATACCGGGCCGCCATCGGCGGGTTGGTCCAGAGATGGGGGTTGGGCTTGCCGCCCGACTCGGGGAACGAGAAGTCGTAGCGGTACTCGTCCGGGTCGATGGTCTCGTCGCCCAGCTCGACGAGGCGGGCCCCGTCGGCCAGGTTGGCGTCTGCGAGGTCCTCGGTCGGCTCCTCCAGCTCGAGGCCGTTGACGAACAGCACGTCGGCCTGCGCCAGCACGGCCGCGGCGCTGGGGGGCGGCTCGAACGTGTGGCTGTTGGTGCCCTCGGGGACGAGCCCTTCGATGGCGACGAGGTCGCCGCCGACCGCGGCCGCGATGCTCGTGATGGGGGCGACCGTCGTCACGACCTGCAGGCGGCCGTCGCCTGCGGACGCAGACCCGCCCTCGCCGCCGCAACCCACCGCCGCCAGGGCGGCCACGACGACAGCCGCGCCCGCGATCGACAACCCGCGACGGCGTCGGGGGCGGGGCGGCGAGGACACGCGATCGACCATAGTGCGACTGATTCGCAACTAGACCGGGTCCCGGATGACGTCACCGCCCGGTGTGGCCGAAACCCCCTGTCCCCCGGTCGGTGGCGTCCAGCGCCTCCACGGGCGCGAACGTGACGTGCTCGACCCGCTGCACGACGAGCTGGGCGATGCGGTCGCCCCGCTCGATCGGGTAGTCGTGGTCGGGGTCGGTGTTGACGAGCAGCACCCGCAGCTCGTCGCGGTAGCCGCTGTCGATGAGCCCCGGCGTGTTGAGGCAGGTGACGCCGTGGCGCAGCGCGAGCCCGCTGCGGGGCTGGACGAACCCGGCGTAGCCGGCGGGCAGGGCGAGCGCGATGCCGGTGGGCACGGCCGCCCGGCCGCCGCCTCGGCGCAGCAGCGCCGGCTCGCGGGCCACCAGGTCGGCACCTGCGTCGCCGGGCCGGGCGTAGGCGGGCAGCGGCAGGTCGGCGTCGAGGCGGATCACCGGGATCTCCAGCACGCCGCCATCATCGCCGCAGGAGCCCACTCGATGGCGGCACCATGCTCGACGGATAGCCTCCCCATCGTGCTCGTGTGGATGGACCTCGAGATGACCGGGCTCGATCCGGCGACCGACGTCATCGTCGAGATCGCCACGCTCGTCACCGACGACGCGCTCGACATCGTGGCCGAGGGTCCCGACCTGGTGGTCCACCAGCCGCCGACCGCCCTCGCCGCCATGGGCGACGTCGTGCGTGAGATGCACACCGCGCAGCGGTCTGCTGCCCGCCATCGAGGCGTCGACCATCAGCCTGGCCGAGGCCGGCGACGCCACCCTGGCGTTCATCCGCGAGCACGTGCCCGCGGCGCGCACCGTCCCCCTGTGCGGCAACTCGATCGGCACCGACCGGCGGTTCCTCGCGGCCTACCTGCCCGACATCGAGAACTACCTGCACTACCGGTCGGTCGACGTGTCCACCATCAAGGAGCTCGCCCGACGGTGGGCGCCCGACGTGGTCGACGGCGCGCCGCGCAAGGAGATCACGCACCGGGCCCTCGACGACATCCGCGAGAGCGTCGCCGAGCTGCGCTGGTACCGCGACAACCTGTTCAAGCTGAGCAGCGACCCCGCCGTCGCGCCGACTTCCGCCTAGCCGCGCTCATCGCCCGTCGGCGGCCGGCACACCATTTCTGCCGTCCAACGAACGAATCGCGCCACATCCGATTAATTGGTTGACGCAGGGTCGCGCCGCGTGATGGCCTATTCCCCGTGGGAAGGCCAGCCTTCCCACGGGTCTTGCGAGGCGACTCGCGAGGCAGATCGACCACAGCCCCGGTTGCGGGGCACAGAGAGGACGGACCAGGACCAATGATGAACGGCACCATGCATATGGGTGGCAACGCCGCCGGTGCCGCGCGTCTTGGCGCGGGCTGCTCGAGCCTCGTCCTCTACGTCGGCACCACCCTCCCGTCGATTGCCTTCCCCTGGCACGCCACGACGGGCAAGCAGGTGTCCCCGGTGTTCACCACCGACCGACCCACCCGACGGCCGTTGGAGCGCTTCCCCTGAAACCGCTCAGGGCGCACGAAGCGCAACCCTCCGAAGGCCGTCGGGATCACCCGGCGGCCTTTTTGTTTCCCCCGACACAGACCACACATGACCGTGACCCCAGCGCAGCAACGACGACGGACCTCCGACACATCACACGAGGGGATTGGGCAGATGATCGCCCCCACCGCAACCGAACCCGATCAGATCATCGACCTGACCAGACCCGCTGATCACGGGCCCGGTGAGGCCGACGAGCCAGAAACCGAGCTCCTCGCCAGCGAGGACACCTGGTGGGCCCACGCCCGCTGCAACGACGGCAGCGGCCAGCTCGCCGAGATGTTCTTCAGCGAGGAGCTGCAAGACATCGCCCGGGCCAAGCACATCTGCGCCACCTGCCCGGCCCTCATCCCCTGCCTCGAGGGTGCGCTCGAGCGGCGTGAGCCGTGGGGTGTGTGGGGCGGGCAGCTCTTCCTCAACGGGAAGATCCTCGCCACCAAGAGGCGGCGGGGCCGGCCACCGAAGCGCCCCCGGCCCGAGGACCAGTTGCCCGACATCCCGATCCCCGAGCACCTCCAGTCCGTTGCGATCGTCCGCATCGCCTGAGGTGGCGAACGAGACAGCGAGTCAGAAGAACCGCTAGCTGCGCCGACCGGAGCGCCCACGACGGGTCGCCGGCACTGCGGCGAAGGCGGCGAACGACCCGCTCCGGACGATCGGTGATGACACATGAACGGTGGGGGCACCGCGCGGCGGCGGTGCTCCCACGGCGGGCACGGCGGTCCACCCCGCCGCCCGCCACTCCCGGACGCGTGCCGGAGGGGCTCCCACCCCTCCGGCCGCCCAGGGCTCACCCGGCGATTGCCGGCGCTCGGCCCGGCGGCGATACCGTCGCGCCGTGGCGTCGCGCCGCCTCCCCCTCCTCGCAGTGATCGTCGCGACCGCGTTCGCCCTGGTCGCGGCGCTGGGCGTTGCCGCGCTGCTCGACGGCGGCGACGGCGGCGACGGGACTGCCGGCGACGAGAGCGCGGCGAGCGACGGCGGCTACGAGCTGGCCCCACAGGGCGAGCTGCCCGGCTCGGTCGCGGATGTGCGGCTGGTGTCGTTGGCGGACGAGCCCGACGCCGCGCTCGGCGACCTCCTCACGGGCGCGCCCGTGGTCGTGAACTTCTTCGCGTCGTGGTGCGTCCCGTGCGTCGAGGAGATGCCCGCGATCGAGGCGGTGCACCAGTCGCTCGGCGACCGGGTCGCGTTCGTCGGTCTCGCCAACCGCGACGAGGCCGAGGACACGCTCGCCACCGTCGAGGCCACCGGCGTCACCTACCCGACGTTCGCCGATCCCGACGGCAGCGCCATCACCTACTTCGGGGCGATCGCGATGCCCGCCACGGTCTTCATCGCCGCCGACGGCACGGTGGTCGATGTCGTCAACGGCGAGCTCAGCGAGGCCGAGCTGCGCGCCAAGCTGACCGACCTGTTCGGGATCACCGCGTGAGCGCCGGCCCGGCCCTGCTGGCGGCCATCGGGCCCCGGGGAGCGTGGGGCTACTACCTGACGGTCGGCATGGTGGCGACGGTCAACCCGTGTGGGTTCGCCATGCTCCCCGCCTACCTGTCGTACTTCCTCGGTCTCGAGGGCCGCGAGACCGAGGATCCGCGGGCCAGCGTCGCCCAGGCGATCCGGGTCGCGCTCGCCGTCGCCGCCGGGTTCCTGGCCGTGTTCGCGGTGTTCGGGGCGCTGGTCGAGCTCACGTCGTTGCCGGTGTACGAGAACGTGCCCTGGATCTCGATCGTCATCGGGGTGGCGCTGTTCGTGCTGGGCACGGCGATGCTGTTCGGCTTCGAGCCCAGCGTGCGGCTGCCGCGGCTCGACCGGGGTGGGCGTGAGCGCACGGTGGGCTCGATGTTCGTGTTCGGCGTGTCCTACGCCATCGCCTCCATCGGGTGCACGCTCCCCCTCTTCCTCACGGTCGTGGCCGGGACGATCAGCAGCGACTCGCTGCTCGGCGGCCTCGGCGTGTTCGCGGTGTACGGCCTCGGCATGACGCTGGTGCTGCTGGCGCTGACGGTGGCGGTGGCGCTGGCCCGCACGTCGATCGTCCGGTTCCTGCGGCGGGCGCAGCCGTACATCGGGCGCGTGTCGGGCGGGCTCGTGGCGCTGGCCGGGGCGTACGTCGCCTACTACGGCTGGCTCGAGGTCCGGCTCGGCCGGACCGGCGCGGTCAGCGGGTCGAACGTGACCGACACGGTCGTCGGCTGGTCGGACGACGTCACCCAGTGGATCAGCGACGTCGGCTCGGTGCGCATCGCCGTCGTGGTCGTCATCCTGCTGGCGGGCACGGTCGCCGCGGTCCGCGCCACCCGTTCACCGGGTGGTGCCGAGCGTCCCGACCCGCCCGATCCGTCGACGCCTCGCGCCGGCGTCGGCCCCCGCCCGGCGAGCGCGACCCCCTCCCGATCCCCGTCGCCGGACCCGAGGACATAGGTTCCGCCCCGCCCAGCCCGAGGCCGTGGTTCCGCATCCGGAACCCATCGCCTCGCCCTCCCTCCCACGGAACCCATCGCCTCCCGCCCCGGCCGCCCGACCCGAGGACATAGGTTCCGCCTCGGCCGAGCCCGAGGCACCAGTTCCACATACGGAACCCATCGCCTCGCCCTCCGTCCCCCGGAACCCATTGCCTCGCCGCCTGCCGCGCCCGACCCGGCCCGAGGACATAGGTTCCGCCCGGCCCAGCCCGAGGCACCAGTTCCACATACGGAACCCATCGCCTCGCCCTCCGTCCCGCGGAACCCATTGCCTCGCCGCCCCGTCGCCCCGGACCCGGCCCGAGGAAATAGGTTCCGCTCGACCCAGCCCGAGGCAGCAGTTCCCGATACGGAACCCCATGCCTCACCGCCCGTCGCCCGACCCGAGGACATAGGTTCCGGCCCGCCCAGCCCGAGGCACCAGTTCCACATACGGAACCCATCGCCTCGCCCTCCGTCCACCGGAACCCATTGCCTCGCCGCCCCGCGCCCGGGCCCCGAGCCCGACGTCAGGGGGCGAGGCGTTCGATGCGCCAGCCTGTCGGCTGCACGGCGTCGCGGCGGTAGACGAGGCGGTCGTGCATCCGCTTCTCGCGTCCCTGCCAGAACTCGATCCGCTCGTGGGCGACACGGATGCCGCCCCAGTTGGCGGGCCGGGGCACGTCCTGTCCGGCCAGCTCGGCCTCGAGATCGGCCCACCGGCGCTCGAAGCCGGCCCGGTCGGGGATGACCTGGCTCTGCGGTGACGCCAGCGCCGCGATCTGGCTGCCCCGGGGACGGGTGACCCAGTAGGCGTCGGTGGCCGCGTCGTCGACCGCGGTGGCCGTCCCCTCGACGATGACCTGGCGGCCGAGCGGATGCCACGGGAACAGCAGCGCGGCATGCGGGTTGGCGGCCAGCTCGCGGCCCTTGCGGCTCTCGTGGTTGGAGAAGAACACGAAGCCGTCGCCGTCGAGCGCCCGCAGCAGCACGGTGCGCACCGACGGCCGCCCGTCGGGGGTGGCGGTGGTGACCACCATGGCGTTGGGATCGCCGACCGCCACCTCGTGCCAGGCGGCGAACCAGCGCCGGAACTGCTCGACGGGATCGTCGGCCAGATCGGACTCGTCGAGCCCGGCCCACGTGTACTCCTGGCGCAGGTCGGCCAGCTCGGACAGGTCCATCGCCCTCGGGTCTAACGCGAACCGGCGCCCCCCACCGGCGATATTGCCGGTGGGAGACGCCGGAAGCGTCGGAACGACGGGTTGATCAGCCGCCGAAGCCGTTGTCGGCGAGCCACTCGTTCGCGATGTCCTCGGCGTCCTCGCGGTCGACGTCGTAGCTCTTGTTCATCTCGATGAGGTCCTCGGTCGTGAGCGCGGCCGACACGTCGTCCAGCAGCGAGATCAGGTCGTCGCCGTAGGCATCGGCGACGTCCTGGCTGAGGATCGGGAAGACGTTGTCGGCGGCCAGCATCTGCTGGTCGTCCTCGAGGAGGACCCAGCCCTCGGACGCGATCCGGCCGTCGGTCGAGAAGAGCACGCCGACGTCGATGGCCCCTTCGCCCAGCGACGTGGCGACCACGCCGGCGTCGAGGGGCGTGAAGTTGGCCGTGAAGTCGACGCCGTAGACCCGCTCCAGACCCGGGATGCAGAAGCCGTTGGACTCGCAGTCCTGCGGGCCTCCGAGCGTGAGGTCGGCGCCCTTCTCGGCGAGGTCGGACAGCGTGGTGATGTCCAGGTCGTCGGACGTCTCCTGCGTGATGACGAACGCGTTCGTGTCGACCGCGTCCGACGGCGCGGCAGCGACGATCCCCTGCGGCTCGAGCAGCGGCTCGAGGATGCCGAGCGTCTCGTCGACGTCGCTCGTCGCCTCGCCGGCCCCGTCGTTGAGGAACTCGAGCTGCGACGCGACGTAGTCGATCGCCATGTTGATGTCGCCCGACTCGAACGCGCCGAACAGCAGGTCGCGGAAACCGCCGACGGCAGTCGTGTCGGCCGGGTAGCCGGCGTCGTCGAGCGCACCGGCGTAGATCTCGGAGAGGATCAGCGACTCGCCGAAGTCCTGCGCACCGAGCGTGATGTCGGGGCCGTCCGGGATGTCCGCCTCGGCGGCCGCGTCGTCGGTGGAGGTGTCGTCGTCATCGTCGTCGCCGCACGCCGCCCCCAGCAGGCTGAGGGCCAGCAGGCCGGCGAGGACCTTGATGTGTCGTTGCATCGGGTCTGTCCTTTCCCCCGCAGGGGGCTGTCGGTTGGAGGGTGATCAGAGAGGGTGGAGGTGGGTCAGCCGCTCGCTCCGGCCGGCACGGCGCCGTCGAGGTCGTCGGCGCTCAGCGTGACGTCCTCGGCCCGCCGAGCCATGCGCCGCCAGGGGACGAGGCGCCGCTCCGCCCAGGCGAGCGAGGCGTCGGTGAGGAGCGCCAGCAGGGCGACGGCGATGGCGCCCGCCAGCATGGGGCCCTTGTCGGGGCTGGTGAACCCGCTGACGATCGGCGTGCCGAGGTCGCGGTAGCCGACCAGGGCCCCGAGGGTGGCGGTCGCCACGACCTGCACGGACGACACCCGCAGGCCGGTCAGGATCAGGGGGATCGCCACCGGCACCTCGACCTTCCGCACCAGCTCTCGGGCGCGCATGCCCATGCCACGGGCGGCCTCGACCGCCTCGTCGGGGACGTCGCGCACGCCGGTGTAGGCGTTGGTGAAGATCGGCGGGATGGCCAGCAGGACCAGCGCCACGATCGTCGGCCAGAAACCGAGGCCGAACCCGTAGCGCAGCGAGAGCGGCAGCAGCAGGGCGAGGATGGCGAACGACGGGATCGCCCGGCCGATGTTCACCACCGACACGGCGACGAACGCGCCCCGGCGCACGTGGCCCAGCAGGACGCCGGTGGGGATGGCGATGGCCGCGGCGATGAGGATGGCGACCAGTGACACGCGGATGTGCGCCCACGTGAGCGCGGGCAGGCCGTTGCGGCCCGACCAGGCGGCGTCGGAGCTGAGGTAGTCCCACATCTGTTGCAGCGATTCGCTCACGGGCGCACCCTTCGGGATGCGCGTCGTGAGCGCTCGGCCCTTCGGGCCGGGTACCGCACTGTGCTCATGGTTCGCTCGCTTCGCTCGCTCACCGGACCACCGCCCCGCCCGTCTCACGTGCCAGCGTCGCCCACTGCTCGGCCTGCGCGGCGGGGGCCGTCGGCGCGGTCGCCTCGTCGGCTCGCGTGCGGCCACGAACGCCACCCGTCGGCGTCTTGGCCCGCGTCCACGGCGTGATGAGCCACTCGACCACCACGAACGCCAGGTCGAAGGTGATGGCCAGTGCGACCGAGCCCACCGTCCCCACCACGATCGGCGTCGAGAAGTCACGGGACAGCCCGTCGTTGATGAGGCGGCCGAACCCGCCCTCGCCGACGAGCGCGGTCACGGTGACCAGTCCGACGGTGGTCACGGTGGCGATGCGCAGGCCCGCGACGATCGACGGCGTGGCCAGAGGCAGGTCCACCCGCAGCACCCGGCGCCACCGCTCGTAGCCCATGCCGTCGGATGCCTCCCGGACGGCCGGCGGCACGCCGTCGAGCCCGGCGACGATGTTCCGCAGCAGGATCAGGAGCGTGTAGCTGACCAGCGCCACCAGCGACGTCCGGTACCCCAACCCGAAGAACGGGATGGAGACCAGCACGGCGAACAGCGCCAGGCTCGGGACGGCGTACATCACGCTGCAGATCCCGGCCAGCGGCTCGTAGGTCCACCGCCAGCGCACGGCGACGAGGCCGAGCACGAGCGAGATGACGAAGCCGATGGCGACCGATGTCACCGTGAGCTGGACGTGCTGGCGAAGCGCCTCGTTGATCTCCTCGGTGTGGTCGGCGACCCAGCTCCAGTCGACGAACGGCTCGTCGGCCGCCAGCACGCCCGCGGTCACCGGGTGACCCCTTCGGCCAGCTGGTCGAGGGTGAGCATGCCGAGGTACCGGCGGCCCTCCGGCTTGCGCTGGCCACCCTCACCGGCGGCCGCACCGTCGTCGGCCGAGCCGTCGTCGGGCTCGACCACCACCGCCACCCGCGTGCGCGACGTGACGATGCCGTCGAGCGCGTTCTTGAGCGTGGTGTCGGGATGGACGACGGCGACGAACTCGCGGGGCGTGGCGTCCGCCAGCGTCGCCACGCGGTCGACCTCGTCGGCGCCGACCCAGCCGCGCAGCCGGTCGCCGTCGCACACGGCCACCCAGTCGGTGCCCTCGGCGGCCATGACCGCACGCGCCTCTGGGGGCGTCGCCGTCGGGGGCACGACCGGACCGTGGCTGAGCGGCACCTGGGCGACGGTCATCAGCGACAGGCGCTTGATGCCGCGGTCGTCGCCGAGGAAGTCGGCCACGAACGCGTTCGCCGGCTCGCGCAGCAGGTCCTCGGGCGTTCCGACCTGCTCGAGCACGCCGCCGATGTTCAGGATGGCGATGCGGTCGGCCAGCTTGATCGCCTCGTCGATGTCGTGGGTCACGAGCACGATCGTCTTGTGCACCCGGCGCTGCAGGTCGAGCAGCTCGTCCTGCAGCCGGGCCCGCACGATCGGGTCGACCGCCGAGTAGGGCTCGTCCATGAGCAGCACGGGTGGGTCGGCCGCCAGGGCGCGGGCGACGCCGACCCGCTGCTGCTGGCCCCCGGACAGCGCCGCCGGGTAGCGGCCGAGCAGGCCCGGCTCGAGGTCGAGCAGCGCGGCCAGCTCGTCGACCCGGGCGCGGATGCGGTCCTTGGGCCAGCCGAGGAGCTGGGGGACCGTGGCGATGTTGTCGCGGACCTTGCGGTGCGGGAACAGACCCGCCTGCTGGATCACGTAGCCGATCCCCCGCCGCAGCTCGTGGAGCGGCAGGGTGCGGATGTCGGTGCCCTCGAGCCACACGGTCCCGCCCGTCGGCTCGACGAGCCGGTTGATCATCTTCAACGTCGTGGTCTTGCCGCAGCCCGACGGCCCGACGAGAGCGACGAGCTCGCCCCGCGGGATCGTGAGGTCGAGACCTCCGACCGCCGGACGGGCGGCACCGGGGTAGACCTTGGTCAGGTCCTCGAGCCGGATGGCGACGTCGGTGCCCGGCGGCGCGTCGGCGTCGCGCCGCACCTCCGCCCCGGCTGCGTCGCCGCGGCCATCGACCTCGTTGCGGGCGCGCGACCGCGCGCCCTCGGCAGGGGCGTCGGTCGAAGCCGACGCCGACGGCTCACTCACGTGCCCTGGACTCGCCGTTCCGTGTCGTGGGCTCTCGAGCGCATCACGAACCCCTCCCCGCTGGTGCGGCCCCGGGACTTCCGTCGGGCCGCTCGGGCGACCCTGGGTCTTGATCGATGGCGGTCACGCTACCGCCGCCCCTGCGCCGCGCGGCGCACGTTTCGACCGAGGCCGCCGCTCAGGCCTGCTCGGTCGCCTGGGGCTGGACCTGCTCGACGTGGATGGTGGGTGCGTGGTGGGCCTTGAGACCGCGGGTGACCCATCCGCCGTGCTCCTCGGCCCACACCAGCATCGGCGGGAGGAACACCAGCGCCGAGAGCAGGGCGACGGCCACGTTCATGGCGACGATCAGGCCGAAGTCGCGCAGCAGAGGCAGCGACGAGAAGGCGATCACCGCCACGCCGGACACCGCAGTGAGCGCCGACACGATGAACGCCCGCCCGGTCCGTCCCGCGGTGACGTTGACGGCCTCACGGGGCGTGTAGCCGCGCTGCCGCTCCTCGATGAACCGCAACAGGATCAGCGAGGTGAACTCGGTGCACAGCGCCACGATCAGCGGCCCGCCGACCGCGGTCATGGGGCTGAGCTGGAGGTCGAACGCCCAGGCCACCAACGACGCCGCGCCGGTCGCGATGAGCACGGGCACCATCGACAGCAAGGCCCGGACCACGCTGCGCAGCCGCACGGTCAGGAAGACGAAGACGAAGGCGACGGCCAGGTACGTGAGCAGGATGCGGTTCGACTCGATGTTCTCGAGCAGCCCGACGCCCACCACGGCGAGGCCCGACGGGGTGGCGCTGACCCCCGGCGGCACGGTCACGTCCCCGCCCCCGCTGCCCGACGCGAGGTCGTCGCGGATCTCGTTCACGTACACCGCACGGTGGTCGAGCGACCCGGGCCCAGTGCGGAAGATGAGGTTCAGTGCACCGCCGTCAGGGCTGACGGTCGACTTCTGGATGTCGGGCGGCGCCACGTCGTAGGCCCGCTCGACGTCCGCGCCGGTGGGCGGCAACACGGTCGTGCCGGGCACCTCGAGGAGGAACGAGACGGTGGTCACGATGGAGGACGCGGTCAACAGGTCGTCGGGACGCTCGGCGAGCTGTTCGTTGGCGAAATCGGTGACGAACGTCGCGGTCTCGTCGCTGAACACGTCGTCGGACTCGACGAAGATGCCGAGCTCGGCCGATGAGCCGGTCTCGCGCTTGAGGGTGTCGATGTCGCGGATGACCTGGGTGTCCTGGTTGACCCACTCCTCGGGATCGCTCTGGACGGTGAGCTGGTCCTCGACGACGATGCCGCCGGCGAACACCACCACGCTCGCCACCGCCAGCGGTACGGCGGCCTTCGACGGGAGGTCCCCGAGCCACTGCACCAGGCGGGCCAGCGAGCCGTGGCTGTAGTCCTTGCCCTTGGTCGGCGAGCGGTACTCGCGGATGCCGAGGATGGCGAGCGGGAGGACGATGCTGGCCACGCAGATGACCGCGATGCCCACGGCCAGCAGGAGGCCGAAGTCGCGGATCATGGGCACCTTGGCGAAGCGCAGGGCCAGGAACGCGAAGATGGCGTCGAACGTGACGACGAGCAGCGCCGGGCCCAGGTTGACCGCGGCCTCCTGGATCGGGTGCTCGGCCCGGTCGATGACCACCTCCTCCTCGATGCGCGAGTGCATCTGGATCGCGTAGTCGATGCCGACGCCCAGCAACACCGGCAGACCGGCGATCGTCACGACCGACAGCGGGATGCCGAGGTACCCGGCCAGACCGAAGGCCCAGGTGACGCCCACGAGGATGACGAACAGCGGGAGCAACCGCCAGCGCACCCCGAACAGCAGCACGAGGATCACGACCATGATCCCGACCGCGATGGCGCCGAGGGTCAGCATCCCGCCGCGCAGGTAGTCGTTCAGGTCCTTCAGCAGCGCCGCCGCGCCGGTGGTCGTGGTCGTGGTGTTGGCGAACGGCTCGGCCTGGGCGACGGCCTCGACCCGGTCGGCGGCCGCGCCCTCGAGCTCGAGCGACTCGTTGCCATTGAGCCGGGTGATCATCTGCGCGTGCGCCTCGTCGGGGAAGAACGGGCGCAGCGACTTGCGGATCTCCCCCCGGTTGTCGAACAGCAGGAACTCGATCCATTGGGGGTTCTCGAACGTGCGCTCGCCCTGCACTGCGTTGATGCGGGTGAGCGTGGTCACCGAGTCCTCGAGCCGGATCGCCTGGGCGGCCGGGTCGGGCTCGCGGTCACGGGCCCCAAGCAGGGCCTGCCCGGCGACGCTCTGGGTGACGTCGCCCGTCGGGCTGGACACCAGGTTCTGGGTGAACTGCAGGGCGGTGAGCGGGCTGACGACGCCGAACACGCCCTCCGTCTGGCGCAGGTCCTCCTCGACCTGTTCGAGGTGCGCGATGTTCTCGGGAGTGAACAGGTCGGTGACCCTCTGGCCCTCGTCCATCGTGAACAGGGTGACCATGGCCTGGCCGCCGAAGAGGTCCTGGTAGGCGACGCTGTCCTTGTAGACCTGCTCGTCCTTGTTCAGGTACGAGTCCTGCCCCGTGGCGAAGTCGAGCTTGGTGATGCCGAGGCCGAGGACGAGGGTGATCGCCAGCCCGATGACGCCGACGATGCCCGCATGCTTGCCGAAGTTGAGGGCCATCCAGGCCCAGACGCGTCGCATGGCGATGACGAACCTTCCCTGGACACACACACCCCTCCGGGCGGCGGGAGGGGGCGTCCGGGAACCTACTACCGTCCTCCGGGTGAACGGCAGTCTCCGTTCGGCTGACGAGATCCTTGCGCTGCTGAGGGCGCGGGCGACCGCGTCACGGCGTCGCGGCGGGCCGTCGTCGAGGCGCTGGTCGCCGGCGAGCACCACGTCACGGCCGACGAGATCGTCGGGCGCGTCGCCGAGCGCGCCGGGGGTGACGCCGACGCCCACCGCGCCACCGTCTACCGCACGCTCGACCGACTCGAGGAGCTTGGCGTCGTCAGCCACGTCCACCTGGGGCACGGCCCGTCCACGTTCCACCTGGATCACGTCGAGGGTCGTCCGCACCACCACGCGGTGTGCTCGTCGTGCGGGGCCGTCGTCGAGGTGCCGATCGACGCGCTCGACGCCCTGGCCGACGGGCTGCGGTCGCACTACGGCTTCGAGCTGTCGTCGCAGCACTTCGCCCTGTCGGGCCGCTGCGCGTCCTGCGCCTGACCTGTCCCGCCGGAGCGGCCGGCGGCGCGCCCTAGCCGCCGGGGCGTGATCGCCTCGGCGCCGCCCAGGTAGGGGCGCAGGGCGTCGACGATCGCCACGCTGCCGTCGGGCCGGCGGTGGGTCTCCAGGTAGGCGGCGACGGTGCGGGGCCAGCCCATGGCCGAGCCGTTGACGGTGTGGGCCACGACGGTTCCCTTCGGCTTGCCCCCGCTGCCGCCCGCGGCGTCGTCTGGATCGGCGACGGGCCGGTAGCGGATGTTGGCCCGGCGGGCCTGGTAGTCGGAGAACCACGACACCGACGAGACCTCGAGCCACTGGTCGACGCCGGGGGCGTAGGCCTCGATGTCCCACGTGCGGGCCGCCGAGTTGCCGAGGTCCCCCGTGCACAGGTCGAGGATGCGGTAGGCCAGCCCGAGGTCGCGCAGCAGCCCCTCGCTGCGGGCGAGCACGTCGTTCTGGCAGGCGATGGCCTGGTCGGCGTCGGCCGCCACCGCCAGCAGCTCGACCTTGTCGAACTCGTGGCTGCGCAGCAGCCCACGGGTGTCCTTGCCGGCCGACCCGGCCTCGCGGCGGAAGCACGACGTGTACGCCGTGTACCGCAGCGGGAGGTCGGCACCGTCGAGGATCTCGTCGCGGTGCAGCGACGTCAGCGGCACCTCGGCCGTGGGGATGGCCCACAGGTCGTCGCGCTCGACGTGGTACGCCTCGTCGGCGAACTTCGGCAGGTGGCCGGTCGCCACCATCGTCTCGGTGAGCACGAGCGTCGGGGGGCGCACCTCTTCGTAGGCGTCGGCGTTGCGGTCGAGGCTGAGCTGCACGAGCGCCCGCAACAGGCGGGCGCCCCACCCCCGGTACATGGCGAACATCGAGCCCGAGATCTTGGTGGCCCGGGCGAAGTCGAACAGCCCGAGCTGGTCACCGATGTCCCAGTGCGGCACCCGCTGGTGCTCGCCGTAGGCGTCGGGGTCGTAGCCCTCGGTGCGCAGGACCACGTTGTCGGCCTCGCCGGCGCCGGTGGGCGCCTCGTCGCTCGGCGTGTTGGGGGTGGCGAGCAGCAGGGCGCGGATCTCGTCGCCGAGGCGGTCGGCGTCGGCGGCGAGCGCCTTCTCGCGCTCACCGAGCTCGCGGCTCTCGGCCATCTTCGCCTCGGCCTCGTCGGCCGCGCCCTGGCCGCGGAGACGACCGACCTGCTTCGACACCGCCTTGACCTGGCTGCGCACGTCGTCGCGCTCGGCGGCCAGCCGGCGCTGCTCGGCGTCGAGCGCGAGCACCTGGTCGACGGCGGCGGACGTGCCCGGTCCCCGCCGGTCGAGCGCGGCGGCGACCACCTCGGGCTCGGTGCGGATGCGTCGGAGGTCGAGCATGGCCCGCGAGGCTACCGGCGCAGGTCGGACGGCCCCGCACGTGTTCGCCCGCCGAGACGCCGACCACCGCGCGGGACCCGTCCGCGCCCGGTCCGGCCACCAGCCCCACCACGGTTCCGGCGTCGTAGACGTCGGCGGTTAGCGTCGCGGCCGGCATGGCCGCCGTCGACGTCGACTCCCTCACCATCACCTACGGCGACGTCACCGCGGTCGACGACCTGTCGTTCAGGGCCGAGGCCGGCGAGGTCACGTGCGTGCTCGGGCCGAACGGCGCGGGCAAGACGTCGACGATCGAGGCCCTCGAAGGGCTACGGCGCCCGACCGGTGGCCGCCTGTCGGTGGTCGGGCTCGACCCGCAGGCCGACCACGCCGCGCTGACCGCCCGCATCGGCGTCATGCTGCAGGAGGGTGGCATCCATCCGGCCGTCCGCGTGGGCGAGGCGGTGCGCCACGCCGCCGCCCTGTACCCCGACCCCGTCGACCCCGCCTCGCTGGTCGACCAGCTCGGCCTCGCCGGTCTCGAGGCACGGCCGTACCGGAGGCTGTCAGGCGGCGAGCAGCGACGGGTCGCCCTGGCCCTGGCGCTGGTCGGGCCGACCGCAGGTGGCGTTCCTCGACGAGCCGACGGCGGGGGTCGACCCCGCGGGCCGGCAGGTGATCCGCCAGGTTGTCGCCGACCTGCGGAGCGCGGGGGTGACCGTGCTGCTCACCACCCACGACCTCGACGAGGCCGAGCGCGTCGCCGACCGGGTGGTCATCGTCGTCGGGGGCCGGCTGGTGGCCGACGGCACCGTCGACGAGCTCACCAACCGCGCATCCGGAGGCGACGAGCTGCGGTTCCGGGCCCCCGCCGGCCTCGACCGGCGCTCGCTCGGCACCCACCTCGGCGGCGTCGGTGTGACCGAGACCGCCCCCGGCGAGTACCTCGTGTCCGCCGCACCGGAACCCCGCACCGTCGCCGCCCTCACGGCGTGGCTGGCCGACCACGACCTGCCGCTCGCCGACCTTCGGGCCGGCCGCCAGCGCCTCGAGGACGTCTACCTCCACCTCACGGGCGCGACATCGCGCCCCGACGACGATTTCCCCCGCGAGATCGGTCGTCCCAGCGACCGATCTCGCGGGGAAATCGCGGGGGGCGGGGCGGCGAGGTGGGCACATGAGGCCGCTCGTCGCCCAGGTGCGCCTCGAGATGACGCTGGTCGCCCGCAACGGCGAGTCCCTGCTGCTCACGCTGGGCATCCCGGTGGCGGTGCTCGTGTTCTTCTCGCTGGTCGACGTGCTGCCCATCGACGGCGACCCGGTCGACTTCCTCGCGCCGGGCACGCTGGCGCTGGCCGTGCTGGCCACGGCATTCACCAACCTGGCCATCGGCACCGGGTTCGACCGGTCGTACGGGGTGCTCAAGCGGCTCGGCGCCACACCGCTCGGGCGTCCCCGCCTCGTTGCGGCCAAGGGCGTCACCGTCCTCGCGGTGATCGCAGTGCAGGCCGTCGTGCTCGTCGCCACCGGCGTCGCCCTCGGTTGGCGTCCCGACGTCGAGCCCGTGCCCCTGGTGGCGGCCACGCTGCTGGCGGTGGCGGCGTTCGTCGGCCTGGGGCTGATCCTGGCCGGCCGGCTCGCCGCCCTGGCGTGTCTGGCCGCCGCGAACGCGCTGTTCGTCGTGCTGCTGCTGTTGTCGGGGATGGTGTTCCCGCTCGACGAGCTGCCGTCCGGTCTCCGCTCGGTGGCGCAGGCTCTCCCGTCGACCGCGCTCGCGGACGCACTCCGCGGGGCGCTGGCCGCGGGGGCCGACATCCCGTCGCGCGTCTGGCCGGTCCTCGCCGTGTGGGCCATCGCCGCGGTCGCGCTGGCGGTGGCGCTGTTCCGCTGGGAGCCGAGCGACTGACGAGTCGTGCCGGCATCCAGCTGCCGGTCGGGAGAGAACGTCGGACCAGCAGGGCAGAAGCGGAGGTCGGCCACGGAGGGTCGTGTCGGTCTGGCAGGCTGAGCGCATGCCCCGCTGGAGCTCCGCCGACATCCCCGACCAGACCGGGCGCACGGTGCTGATCACCGGCGCCAACAGCGGGCTCGGGCTCGCCTCCGCCCAGGCGCTGGCCCGGCACGGCGCCGCGGTCGTGATGGCGTGCCGCAACCCCGAGCGGGCCGAGGCCGCCCGCCTGCGCGTGGCGGAGGTGGCGACCGGCCCCGAGCCGGTCGCGGTCGCCCTCGACCTGGCCGACCTGGCGTCGGTGCGCAAGGCGGCGGCCGAGGTCGACGGCTCGGTCGAGCGGCTCGACGTGCTGATGAACAACGCGGGCGTCATGGCCCTCCCGCTCGGACACACGGCCGACGGGTTCGAGATGCAGTTCGGCACCAACCACCTGGGCCACTTCGCCCTCACCGGCCTGCTGCTGCCCGCCCTCGGCCGGGCGACCGCGCCCCGCGTGGTGACCACGTCGTCGAACATGCACCGGCAGGGCCGCAACCGGTGGGACGACCCCAACTACGAGGACACCCGCTACCGGAAGTGGGCCGCCTACGGCCAGACCAAGCTGGCCAACCTGCTGTTCATGCGCGAGCTGGGACGCCGGGCCGCCACCGCGGGGTCCGACCTCGTGTCGGCGGCGGCGCACCCGGGGTACGCGTCGACCCACCTGCAGGGCACCAGCGCGGCGGCCACCGGGGGCTGGCTCGGAGCTCGGATCATGGGCGCGCTCATGGCCGCCGGGAACGCGCTCGCCGGCCAGTCGGCCGAGGGCGGCGCGCTCCCCCAGCTCTACGCGGCCACGGCCGACGGGGTGGCGTCGGGCGACTACTACGGGCCCGACGGCCCCTTCGAGATGCGCGGCGCGCCGAAGAAGGTCGGCATGTCGGGGGCCGCCCGCGACGACGAGGCGCCGGGCACCCTGTGGGCGCTGTCCGAGACGCTCACCGGCGTCACGTACGCCTGGTAGCCCCGGCTTCGGGGGCTACGGAACCGGCGGGTCGCCGCGGTGCGGGGTCGCGTGCGGCTCGGCCGCCGGGGGGTGCTTGTCGAACTCGCGCTCGACGTCCTCCCACGTGAGGTCGTGCGCCGGACCGGCCTGGTCGACCGCCTTGTCGGTGTCGCTGAACTTCTCGGCCCACTGGAAGAACCGGATCGTGATGACCAGCCACAGGTAGCCGCCGCCGACCAGCTTCATGATCACGCCGGCCATCTGCTGGTCGTCGGTGATCGTCATCCCGAACATGCGGTCGGGGACGTCGTACGCCGTGTAGATCGCGCCGCCCGCGAACGTCAGCCAGCCCGCCGGCACCGTCGGGATGATCGACGTGACGAACAGGTACAGCATCTGCGCGGGGTACGAGATGCGCAGCTCGGGCAGGGGGCCGACCACCGGCATCCACAGCAGGAACGACGTGGCCACCAGCACGGTGTGCACCAGGTAGTGGACGACGGCGTTCTCGACCGACGCGTTCACCACGAACGGCGCGTGGGTGAGCAGCAGGAACCCGTTGAACAGCAGCGCGGCCGTCACCGGCCGGGCCAGGAAGTAGAAGACCCGCTTGGCCACGCCGCGCCCCAACACCAGCCGGGCCAGCCACTCTGGCGTCGCCAGCAACAGCACCGGCGGCACGACGTAGGTGAGCAGCATGTGCTGGGTCATGTGGACGGAGAAGAGGTACTCCTCGCCCACGTCGTGCATCGGCCAGTCGGACGCCAGCCACAGCAGACCGAGACCGAGCACGAGCCAGATGATCTGCGCCCGCGTCACCACCGCCTGGCCCGCCGGCACCACCTTGGGCCCGACGACCCGCAGCGCGTACACGGCCAATGCGGCGACACCCCCCACCAGCACCCAGACCTCGGGGTGCGGCTGCCACCGCCAGAAGTCGGTTCCGGCGGCGAACAGTGTCATGTCACGGGTTCCCGTAGCTCGCCGACCAGAAGTTCATGGCGGTGAGGGCGATGCAGTACACGACGACCGCCAGGATGAGGCCGAAGACGAACACCCGCTTGAAGATCGGGTTGTCGAACCTGAGGTGCATGAACCAGCCGCACACGATGGCGAACTTGGCGATCATCATCGGGAACAGCGTGATCACGAGCAGCGTGGTGCTGGCGTCCTCGATGAAGTACGTGCCGACCTCGAGCGCGGTGATCGCCGCCAGGATGAGGGCGATCACGATGTAGCTGCGATCGGTCGGGTGGGTGTGCTGGTGGGCCTCGTGGTCGGCGTGCGGCGCCTCGCCGGCGTACTCGGACCCGGTCTCGATGCTGGTGCTCATCGTTGGCTGCCCCCCACCATCACGGGATCAGGTAGACGATCGTGAAGATCAGGATCCACACGATGTCGACGAAGTGCCAGTAGAGGCCGAAGATCTCGACCGTCTCGGCCCGGTCGGGACCCAGGTTCCCACGCAGCGACATCACGAACATCGAGAGCAGGAAGATGATGCCCACGCTGACGTGCACACCGTGGAAGCCGGTGAGCGTGTAGAAGGCCGAGCCGAAGATGTTGGTCGTGTACCCCAGGCCCTCCTTCACGAACGACGTGAACTCGTAGACCTGGCCGGCGATGAACACCGCGCCGAGGAGCGAGGTCGTCAGCAGGAAGGTGCGGCACCGCCGCACGTCGCCGCGGTGGATGGCGCCGACGGCCAGCGCCATCGTGAGCGAGCTGAACAGCAGCACGAAGCTCGACACCGACGTGAACGGGATGTCGAACACGTCCTGCGGGCCCGGGCCGGCGACGGACCGGTGCCGCAAGAGCAGGTAGGTCGAGATCAGGCCACCGAACAGCAGGCAGTCCGACCCCAGGAACACCCACATCGCCAGCTTCTCGTTGGAGACGCCGGTGCTCGTCTGGTGGCTGACGACGCCCTTGTCGTGGAGGACGGGGTCTTCGAGGTGCGGAGCGGTCGCGGTCTCAGTCATCGGAGGACGCCTTCTCGTCGGATCCGGAGGCGGTCGACGCCGTCGAGTCGCTCGACGCCGTCACGCCGGCCGGTTCGGGCTCGCCGGAGCGGGCGGGCTCGTCGCCGTCGCCGTCGCCGCCGGCCGCGTCGCCGGGCTCGAGCTCGGCCTCGGCGCCGTCGTGCCCGTCGTCGTGGCCGTCGTGGTCGTGGGGACCGTGGTGGGCCTCGGGGTCGTCGGCCGGCTCGTAGCCCCAACCGAACGCCGCGATGACGACGATCAGGCCGCCGACCGCGGCGAGGCCGAGGTTGAAGATGAGGCCGTAGCCGATGACCGGCAGGCCGATGGCGAGCACCAGCGGCCAGTACGACGGCGACGGCAGGTGCACCCCGGTGCCGTCGCCCGGCTGGGCGACCTCGGCCCCGGTGGCGACCCGCGCCAGCTTGCCCTGGTCGTTCTCCTGGTACTTGCGGTGCCAGAACTCGTCGAGGTGCGACACGGTGGGCACGGTGTCGAAGTTGTGGGCCGGCACCGGCGACTGGACCATCCACTCGAGGCTGCGGGCGTCCCACGGGTCGGGCCCGGGATCGACCGGGTTGGCCCGGTGCCCGAGCCAGCTCTTCAGGATGTTGCCGGCGAAGATCAACATCGACACGCCGATGATGAACACGCCGACGGTCGACGCCATGTTCCAGAAGTCGAACCCGTAGCCCTCGACGTAGGTGTGCATGCGGCGCGGCATGCCCTGGAGGCCGAGGATGTGCATCGGCCCGAACGTCAGGTTGAAGCCGATGAGGATGGTCCAGAAGTGCCACTTGCCCAGCTTCTCGCTGAGCAGGTAGCCGAAGACCTTGGGCCACCAGAAGTAGAGGCCGCCGAGGAAGCCCATCAGCGCGCCGCCGAAGATCACGTAGTGGAAGTGGGCGACGATGTAATAGGTGTCGGTCTGCTGGGTGTCGGACGGCGCCACCGCGTGGGTGACGCCCGACAGGCCGCCGATGGTGAACATCGTGACCAGGCCGATGGCGAACAGCATCGGCGTCGTGAACGAGAGCTTGCCGCCCCACATGGTGGCCAGCCAGTTCAGGATCTTCACGCCCGTCGGCACGGCGATGAACATCGTCGACAGCGAGAAGGCCGCCACCGAGAGCGGGCCCATGCCCGAGGCGAACATGTGGTGGGCCCACACGCCCCAGCCCATGAAGCCGATGGCGATGCCCGAGAACACCATGAACGGGTAGCCGAAGATCGGCTTGCGCGAGAACACCGGGATGATCTCGGACACGATGCCGAAGGCCGGCAGGATGAGGATGTAGACCTCGGGGTGGCCGAAGATCCAGAACAGGTGCTCCCACAGCAGCGGGTCGGCGCCCTGCGACACGTTGAAGAAGTTGGCGTCGAACAGGCGGTCGAAGGTGAGCAGGAACAGCGCCACCGAGATGACCGGGATGGCGAACACCAGCAGCAGCTGGGTGACGAACGCCATCCACGTGAACACCGGCATCTTCATGAGCGTCATGCCGGGCGCCCGCAGGTTGAGCACGGTCACCACGAGGTTGATGGCGCCGACCAGCGAGGCGATGCCGGTGATCTGGAGGCCGAGGGCGTAGAAGTCCATGCCGTGGCTGGGCGAGAACGTCACGCCGGTGTTGGGGGCGTAGGCGAACCAGCCGCCGTCGGCCCCGCCGCCGAGGAACCACGACGTGTTCAGCAGGATGCCGCCGACCGAGGAAGGCCCAGAAGCTGAACGCGTTCAGCCGCGGGAAGGCGACGTCACGGGCCCCGATCTGCAACGGCATGAGGTAGTTCATGAACGCGGCACCGAGGGGGATGACGACGAGGAAGATCATCGTCACGCCGTGCATCGTGAAGAGCTGGTTGTAGAGCTCGGCCGAGTACAGCTTCTGGCCCGGGGCCGCGAGCTGCAGCCGGATGAGCACGGCCTCGATGCCGCCGAGGAAGAAGAAGAACAGCGCAGAGGCGCCGTACATGACGCCGATGCGCTTGTGGTCGACCGTGGTCAACCAGCTCTTCCACCCGGTGGTGGCCTGCGGGCGGGTGAAGCCGCCGAGCGGTCTGCCGGCCACGGGCTCGCCGGTGGTGAGCTCGAGGGCAGGTGTCGGGCGTTCGACGATCGCCATGTCTCGACTCTCCTAGTCCAGCGTCGCCAGGAACGCGACGAGCTGGTCGATCTGCGCCTCCTGGAGATTGAAGTTGGGCATGCCGCGCACCGGTGCGTCCCCCGGCTCGGGGACGTAGGGCGCGTCCATCGGCTTCTCGGCCGGCGGGTTCCGCAGCCAGGCCTCGATGGCGGAGCGGTTGAGCACGCCCTCGCCGCCGATCTCGTCGGCCTCGAGGATGCTGTCGCCGTCGCCGTCGAGCCAGAGGTCGAAGATCCCGCCGGCGAACACCCCGCGGCTGGTGAAGTGCGTGAGGTCGGGGGCGTTGCCGGAGACCAGCAGCTCCTCGCCGTTGCCGGCCTCCTCGAACTCCTCGTCGTTGATGCCGCGGGCGAGGTGGCAGCCCGAGCACTGCGTGGTGAAGAGCTCGGCGCCGGCCGCGGCCTCTTCCTCGCTCGGCATCTGGGCGTCGTCTTCCTGGTTGGCCAGCCAGTCGTCGAACTCGTCGGGCGTCAGGGCGATGACCCTCTGGCGCATGTAGCCGTGCGACAGGCCGCAGAACTCGGTGCACTGACCGACGTAGGTGCCGGGCTCGTCGGCGTTGATCGCCAGCTCGTGGATGCTGCCGGGCACGGCGTCCTTCTTGCCGTTGAGCGCGGGGATCCAGAACGAGTGGATGACGTCGTTCGACCCGATGTCGAGGTTGACGTCGACGCCGGCGGGGACGACGAGGTCGTTGGCGGTGACCACGTCCTCGTCGGTGAACTCGCCGTCGCCGTCGGTGTCGTAGGAGTACTCCCACCACCACTGCTGCCCGGTGACCTTGACGGTGAGCGCCTCGTCGTCGAAGTCGTTGATCTCGAACAGCGTGCGCAGGGTGAAGAAGCCGACGACAGCCAGCATCACGGCCGGCACGATCGTCCAGGCGATCTCGAGCTTGAAGTTGCCGTGGGTCTGCGCCGGCAGGTCGTCGTCGGTGTCGTCCTTCCGGCGTCGGAACCGGATGACCAGGGCCAGCGTGCCGAACTCGACGATGATGAACACGACGACGGCGACGATGAACACGCCGTCCCACAGGCTGTCGATGCTGCGGGCGATCGGGCCCTTCGGCTCGAGAGTCGTCTGCGGCGCGTCGGACGCGCACGACGTGACGAGCAGCACCAGCGGCATCACCAGCGCCAGGGCCAGCCGGCGACGGCGGCGGGACGGGCGCGGTGCGGTCCGCTCCTGCTGCTCCGCAGCGGGCCGCTCGGGCCACTGGGCGACCGGCGGCGAGCCGTGGGACATGCCTTCTCCTTCGGCGGTGTTGCGCCGGATCACCGGGCGACCTCGACCGTGATGCGGGCCGCGGGTGTCGGCAGGGCGCCCTCGCCCTCGGTGCCGTGCTCGCCCTCTTCCTCGTGCTCGTGGAACTCGCGGGGCCCGGCGACGCCACCGGCGATGCCGAGGCCGATCACGACGAGCGCGCCGACGACGAGCAGGCCGACCACGACGTTCGAGCTGATCTTGGGCCGGGAGGCGACGATGAAGCCGCCGCCGACGACGACGACGGCCGCGGCCAAGGCCACCCACACCGCGGCGTCGGCCGACAGCGTGAGGAACACCCGCGAGAACGCCAGGGCCAGCACGGCCAGCGCCAGCACACCCGCGGCGGGGTACTCGATCGGGTTCATCAGGCGGTTGCGGATGCGGCGGTTGGTCTCGGGATCGCCCGTGGCCCTGTCCGCCCAGGCCTGCACCGCCCATTCGATCAACACGATGCCGAGCACGATCAGGCCGAACACGAACAGCAGCGAGTCGGACACCAGGCCGATCACGACCAGGGCGGTGCCGAACGCGGCGACCGGCGGCCAGTAGCTGACCCCGGCCGGAGTGACGGCGGGGACCGTCGGGGTGCCGGCGACCTGGGCGACGGCCTCGGCCTCGGCGTCGCGCGACGCGGTGGCCACCGAGCCGAGGAAGAAGCTGACGATGGAGGAGCTGAGCAGGATGCCGTAGCCGAGGTGGTCGCCGACGGCGCCCTTGTAGCCGACGGTCACGGGGCCGAGGCCGTTGCCGCCCGTCGTCCACCCGTAGGCGGCCGCGAGGATCAGCGTGACGACCCCGAGGCCGAAGAACCACTTGGAACCGGTGGTGATCATCGAGGCGTCCCTACTTGCTGATCGTGATCGTGTACCAGACCACCGAATAGGTGGCGACGGTGACGAACCAGTACAGGGCGGCGGCGCTCATGCCCTCGGCCGCCCGGCCGGTGAGCTGCCCGCCGACCGCCTTGAAGGCCATGACGGCGATGAACAGCATCCCGACGCCGGCCATGGCCACGTGCAGGCCGGTGATCGTGTAGATGAGCAGGGCCTGGGGGGAGCTGGTGATGCCGAGCCCGATCTGCTGCCACCCGTAGGCGGCGACGTTGATGTAGGCGGCGCCCAGCACCAGCGTGACGGCCGAGGCCATGAGCGCGTGGCCCCGGTCGTCGTTGCGCAGGGCCTGCACGATCCAGGCGACCGTCACGAGCGAGAGGGCCAGCGTGGCCATGCCCATGCCGCCCGGCGTGAGCTGCAGGTTGGTGCCCTCGGGCAGCCACACCTCGCCGCTGGCGATGACGTCGGCGCGCAGGCCGGCGTAGAAGGCGATGAGCGTGAGGACGACCAGCGCGGCCGCCCCGGCGCCGATGGCCGTGCCGATGAGCAGGACCCGGGGTCGGGCGGGTGGCGCCGGTGGCGCCTGTGAGAACAGCTCGAGGTCGGTGGCGGTGGTGGCCATCAGGCGGATGCCTCCGTGGTGCCGGCCGCAGCGTGGCGGGCGTCGTAGACCGGAGCCTCGGACGTGATCTCGGGCAGGGCGGCGAAGTGGCCGATCGGCGGCGGCGAGGACGTCGCCCACTCGAGGGTGTGGCCGCCCCAGGGGTCGTCGCCGGGCCCCTCGCCCGACCGCCGCTTGAGCAGGGCCAGCGCCACGAGCACACCGCCCAACACCATCACGGCGAGGCCGATGCCCGCGATCAGGTCGAGCACCTCGACGGTGTCGACGTCGCCCCCGGACACCCCGGGGATCGTGCCGGCCTCGGCACCGAGGATGTCCGCGGTGGCGAGTCGCACCTGGCCGAGGGTGCCGGCGATGGCCAGCGGGACGGCGGCGACGAACGCGCCGACGAACAGCACGGTGGCGCCCAGGCGCACGACGGCGTCGGGCAGCAGCTTGCCGTACAGCTTGGGCGCCCAGAACGCCACGCCCGCGAGGCCCGCGAGCAGACGCGCCGGCCAGGACGAGCACGGCCTGCGCGGTCATCCACGTGGTGCCGTCGAGGTCGAGGTCCTCGATGGCGGTGGCGCCGCCGGCCGCCACGCCGACGAGCACGGCCAGGGCTCCGAGCTGGGCGAGGATCAACGGCGTGCCGACCTTGACCTTGCCCTTGAGCAGGGTGAGGTTCCACAGCCCGAACAGCCCGAGGACCGGGACGATGGCGAGGAAGCTGACCGCGATCCAGGGGCCCTCGTCGAGCCACGGGACCGTGGTGCCGCCGTCGATCGTCACGCCGGTCTGCGCCCACGCCCCGACGCCGAGGGCGGCGGCCAGCCCGAGCAGGACCATGGCCGCCCCGTGCTTGTGGTGGCGGCGCTGGGCGAACACGGGCACGACGTCGGCGACGATGCCCAGGGCCGGAACGGCGACGAGGTAGAGCGTCGGCTGCCAGAACAGCCAGGCGATGCGGTTGTAGACGCCACCGCTGCCGCCGAGGAACTGCTGGCCGTAGCGCAGATCGAGGTACGTGATCAGGAGCATGGCGGCCAGCACCGGCAGCGTGAGCAGCCACCCGGTGCCGCCGACGAGGACCGACCACGAGAACAGCGGCGCCCGGCGCAGGGTCAGCCCCGGCGCCCGCAGGGTCAGCACGGTCGTGACGACCGACGCGGTGGCGACGAACAGCGCCACCGACACGGCGATGAGGCCGAGGATGTAGAGGCCGACGGCGTCGGACTCGGTGCCCCAGGGGCCGCCGTCGATGGCGTACGAGGCGAGCACGATGCCGCCCGACACGAGCCACACCCAGAAGGCGGCGGCGCTGGCACGGGGGAAGGCCACGGTCGGGGCCCCGACCTGCAGGGGCACGATCGCCGTGGCGAGGCCGATCAGCAGCGGGAGCACCCCGAGGAAGAGGGCCGCCGTCGAGTGGAGGGTGAAGAGGCGAAGGGCCGTGTCGGGCTCGAAGATCTCGCTGCCCGATGCATCCGCCAGCTCGAAGTCGACGAGCGCCCCGGCGACGCCCGAGGCCACCAGGAACAGCAGCGACGTGCCCACGAACAGCTTGCCGATGGTGCGGGGATCGCCGGACCCGACCACGCGCCGCCAACCCCGTCGGTGGGGTCGACGGCGTGGCTGTGGCGGCGGCCTCTGCGGCGGCGTCGCGGGAAGCTTCGGTCACGGTCATGAACGCACCCTGGTCAGGAGACTGGCTGTGCTCGGGAATCTAGTCACATGGCTCTTGAGGCCACGAAAAAGCAGGTCGCCCATCTGGAGGTGCACCTACCACCCCGACCGGAGCAGCTGGTCGACCGCCATCGCGCCGAACAGCAACGTGATGTAGGAGATCGACCACGTGAACACCCGCATCGCCGTCTTGGGATCGCGGTCGCGGACCAGGCGCACGGCGTACCAGGTGAACACCCCACCGAGGATCAGCGCGGCGCCGACGTAGAAGCCGCCCATGTCCGCGACCGGCGCGAACAGCAGCGTGAGGGCCCAGAGCAGCAGCGTGTAGATGAGGATGCGCACGGCCGTGGTCCGCAGGCTCACGACGACCGGGAGCATCGGCACGTCGGCGGCGGCGTAGTCCTCGCGGTAGCGGATGGCGAGCGCCCAGAAGTGCGGCGGCGTCCAGTAGAAGATGACGGCGAACAGCACGACGGGCGCCCAGTCGAGCGAGTTCGTGACCGCCGACCACCCGATGAGCACCGGGGCGGCGCCGGCCGCGCCGCCGATCACGATGTTGCTCTTGGACGTGCGCTTCAGCCAGAGCGTGTACACGAACACGTAGAACAGGCAGGCCGCCACGGCGAGGACGGCCGAGAGCAGGTTGACCGTGGCCCACAGGAAGGCGAAGGCCAGGACCTCGAGCGTCACCGCGAAGATCAGCGCGTTGCGGGGCTCGAGGCGGCCGCTGGCGAGCGGCCGGTTCTGCGTCCGCTTCATCAGCTTGTCGATGTCGCGGTCGACGTACATGTTGATGGCGTTGGCCCCGCCGGCCGCCAGCGTGCCGCCGATGACGGTGGCCAGCATCAGCCACACCGACGGCAGTCCCCGCTCGGCCACGACCATGGTCGGGACCGTCGTGACCAGGAGCAGCTCGATGATGCGCGGCTTGGTGAGGGCGACGTAATCGCCGATCTGCGCGCGCCATGTCGGCTGGGGGGATCGGGCGGCCGTCAACACAACGCGTCGCAGCCTAGGTCTGGCCCCGAGAGAGGGGCCAACGCAGCGCAGGCGGCCTGTCGGCGGACTCTCGCGCTGGTGCTCGGGCGCCGAATGCCACGCGTGGACGGCGGCGAACGCCCACCGGCCCGGCCTCGCCGGGCGCATTCGGTCGGGCCGACGCGCCTCTCCTACCCTGGCCGCGTGCGGCTCCCCCGCGTCTCGCCCGCAGCGTTCCGGACGCTCGTGCTCGTCACGCTCGTGTCCCTCGTCGTCATCACGGTGGTCGGCGCGGGGGTGCGCCTGACCGAGTCGGGGCTCGGGTGCTCGACCTGGCCCCGCTGCGAGCCCGACAGCTTCACGCCGCGCTCGGCGAGCGACGGCCACGCCATGGTCGAGTTCGCCAACCGGATGCTCAACGCCGTGGTGGGCCTGCTGTCGGTGGCGACGGTCGTGGGCGCGCTGCGGCGCGACCCCCGACGCCCCGACCTCGTCCGCTGGTCGTGGGGGGTGTTCGCCTGGGTGGCGTCGAACGGCATCGTCGGCGCGTTCGTCGTGTGGTTCCACCTCTCTCCCGTGTCGGTGATCGCCCACTTCGCCCTCGCCCTCGGCGCCATCTGGAACGCGCTCGTCCTCCTGCAGCGGGCCGGCGAGCCCGACGAGGCGGGCGAGAGGCGGCGGGCGGACGCCACCGAGCGGTTCGTGACCGCCACCAAGGTCCTGCTCGTCGCCGCGGTGGCCGTGCTGGCCACGGGCACCGTCGTGACCGGCAGCGGACCCCATGCGGGCGACGAGCGGGCGGACCGCCTCGCGCTCGAGGTGGGGACGGTGGCCCGGGTCCACGGCCTGACGATGATCGCCTTCCTGGCGGTCACGCTGGTGCTCATCCGCATGGCCCACCGCGGCGACGCCGGCCCGCGGGTCGCGCAGCGCCTCCACGAGCTGCTCGTCGTCCTCGTCGCCCAGGCGGCCATCGGCTACTGGCAGTACCTCACCGGCATCCCGGCCCTGCTCGTCGCCTTCCACGTGCTCGGCGCCACGCTCGTGTGGATCGCGGTGCTCCGGGTGTGGCTGTCGCTGCACACCGTGGCCGCGCCCGTCACCCTCCACCAGCCCGTCGTGGCTCCCGGGACGGCCACGCCCGCCCCGGCGACGACGCCCTGACGCCGGGCGCGCGACAATGGCCCCGTGGTGACCGCCGGTTCAGCCGCGCCCCTGACGGCTCCCGTCGAGACCGACGAGCCCGTCGGCGACACCCACGACGACCCCGACCGCCCGTGGGTGGTCATCGTGTGGAACGACCCCATCAACCTGATGGTGTACGTGACGTTCGTGCTGCAGAAGCTGTTCGGGTACCCCCTCGAGGTGGCCGAGAAGCTGATGCTGCAGGTCCACTACGAGGGTCGCGCCGTGGTGTCGAACGGGACGCGCGAGAAGGCCGAGCTCGACGTCTTCCGCCTCCACGAGCACGGCCTCTGGGCCACGATGCAGCAGGACTGATGACGTTCGAACCGGCGACGCCCCGATGATCTTCGACCGTGACCGGGTGAAGCGCCGCGGCACGGGCCGCTACGAGGTGAAGCTGCGGCCCAGCGAGCGGGCGCTCATGGGCGACCTCGTCGTCCAGCTCCGCGAGCAGCTCCTGGCCTCGACCGACGACCCGTCGGTGCAGCGCCTCTTCCCGCCGGCCTACCCCGACGACGCCGAGCGGGACGCCGGCTACCAGGTGCTCACGCGCGACGAGCTGCTCGAGCACCGCCTGGCGGCCCTCGACACCGTCGAGGGGTCGCTCGACGGCGGCGAGCTCGACGACGCGGGCCTCAGCGCCTGGATGAGCACGCTGAACTCGCTGCGGCTCGTGCTGGGCACGCGGCTCGACGTCGACGAGGAGCTGCCCGCGCTGGCCGACGAGGACCCGCTCGCACCGGCGTACGCCGTGTACGAGTACCTCGGTTGGCTGCTGTCACAGGTCGTCGACGCTCTCAGCCGCGACCTCCCGCCACCCTCCGCCGACGCCCGCGGCTGAACGGGCCCGCCGGTGGCGGGCCGTGGCGTCAGGCGTCCTCGTCCTCGAGGGTGGTCGTGGTGGTGCCGCCGGGAGGTGGCGCCAGGCAGGCGTCGAGCTCGGCCTCGGGCGTCTTCGACGGGTCGTCGGGGGCGGTGAGGGTCATCGGCCCACCGAAGTACCCCCAGGCCAGGTCGTTGAACAGCAGCTCACGGCCGTCGGTGCACTCGATGTGCACCGGGCGGGGCGACACGATCTGCTCGTTCTGGACGCAGGCCAGCCCGAAGTTCTGGTTGTCGATCACCGCGCCGGCGGCGTAGATGTCGGAGCAGTCGGGCATGTCCTGCGGAGGCACGCTGCTGGCCGAGGGGGTACCGCCGCTGTCGGCGCTGCACCCCGCCCCGGCGAGCGCGAGTGCGGCGACGACCCCAGCGATCATCCCAGTCCGTGTCACGGCGGGCGATCCTAGTGGTGGGCCCGCACCGTCGCCCCTTCGGCGCCCGGTGCGGCCCCGGGAACCCCGATTTGGCGGGAGCGGGCGTCCTGCTAGTGTGGTCCTTCGCTTCGCCGGCGGAAGTCGAGCCCCCATCGTCCAGTGGCCTAGGACGCCGCCCTTTCAAGGCGGTAACACGGGTTCGAATCCCGTTGGGGGTGCGACACCAGGAAGATCTCGGTCCCGTGGTGCAGTTTGGAGTGCACGCCGGCCTGTCAAGCCGGAGGCCGCGGGTTCAAATCCCGTCGGGACCGCCATCTTCGCCCCCTGGGGCGAAGACCGCCTCCGCCCTCTGGGGCGGCGGGCACGGTCGGGTAGCTCAGTTGGCAGAGCGTCCGCCTGAAAAGCGGAAGGTCACCGGATCGACGCCGGTCCCGACCACCACACGATGACCAGCCTCGAGGCTGGTCATCGGTCGTTTTGGGCGAGTCTTGTCAGCCGAACGTGTGCCCGTACCAGCGCACTGCTGACCGCCGCTGACGGGTTGGGTGCACCAGCTCGGGTCGGGCACGAGGGTGTCGCGGTTTGGAACGGCGTCCAGGTCGCGACGTTCGGCCTGACCGCGGTTTGCCTAGCCAGGGTCGCTCGACCTGGTGTGCGGGCTGGACTTCACCCGAGCCGGGTGAAGTCTTTCGCGACGTTGGATGCTCAGGTCGACCAAGGGACACGGACGGAATCGTGTCGGAGGAGGACACCATGGTCGTTGCCGACGTGGGCTTGGGCCAAGTGATCTGGACGACGATCTTCGTCCTCGGGCTGGTCCTGTTCATCGGCCTGGTCATCTACGTCGTGCGCGACCTGTTCCGGGACCACGAGATGTCCGGATGGGCCAAGGTGGGCTGGTTGGTGGGGATAGTCCTCTTCCCGATCCTCGGATCGCTCGTGTATCTCATCGTGCGGGGCGGCGGCACCCGCGGCGAAACGCTGTTCGAGGATTCGGCCGCGCGGGCGCGTCGCACCCGGACCGAGGTCGAGCGTCAGGCCCGCGGTAACGCCGATTCGACGGGGACAGGGCCGGTAGAAAACTGACCCGGGCTGGTAGAGCTCCAAACAGCGATCACACTGTCGAGTTCGCGACCAGAGCTGTCTAGTCCGGAGCCGCGTGCGACACGTCGGCACCAAGATTGTCCGCTTGTACTGCAGGTGGAGCGTGTACCTCGACGTCCCGGACGACGCGCTGCCGCGGCTGTGGCCGATGTGACCCCGGACAGCGCACCAAGTACCGGCGGTGCTGATCAGGCAGGGCCGGCCGGTCTGGGGTGATCGCGCCGGTCCCACGATTGTCTTCGACCGGCGCCTTGACCAGGGCCGATGCGGCCGCCTGAAAAGCGGAAGGTCACCGGATCGACGCCGGTCCCGACCACCACACGATGACCAGCCTCGAGGCTGGTCATCGGCGTTTCGCCGCACCCGCCGACCGGCTGCCGGCCCTCCGCGCCGCTGGTCGGCGTCGCCGCGCGAACAATGCGGGCGTGGAGCCGGCGGCACACGAGGCGGTCGAGCGACGGGACTGGCAGGCGGCGTACGACGCCTTCCGCGCGTGCGACGACCTGGGCGCCGACGACCTCGACGCCCGGGCCGAGGCCGCCCACTGGCTCGGCCTCGGCGACGAGGTGATCGCCGACTATGGCGAGGCCTACCGACTGCACGTCGAGGAGGGCACGGCGTGTCGCGGGGCGCTGTCGGCCTTCATGCTCGCCATCCACCTGCGGCTGCGCGGCGACGGTGCCCAGGCGGACGGGTGGCTGGCGCGGGCCGACCGGCTGCTGGCCACCGAGGCCGAGGGTGCCGAGCACGGCTACCCGCTGTACCTCGAGATCGCCCGGCTCATGGGGACGGACCTCGACGCGGCCAACCGGGCCGCCCACCGGATGCAGGACCTCGGCCGCCGCTTCGGCGACGAGACCCTCGTCGCGCTGGGCACCTTCTTCGAGGGGCGAGCGCTCGTGAACCGCGCGCGTCCGCGAGGGGGTCGCGCTGCTGGACGAGGCGATGCTCGCCGCGCTCTCCGACCAGCTGAAGCCGATGTGGACCGGTGCGATCTACTGCGGCTTGCTCGACGCCTGCCACGAGCTGGTCGACGTCCGCCGCGCCCGCGAGTGGACCGAGGCGACCCGCCGCTGGTGCGCGCCGCTGCCCGTCGCCTCCCTCTACCCCGGCATCTGTCGCGTGCACTCGGCCGCGATCCTCGACCTGCAGGGCGCGTGGGAGCAGGCCGAGGCCGAGGCGTTGGGCGTCTGCCGGGACATGACGGGGCTGGACGTGTTCGCGGTCGCCGACGCCCACTACGAGGTCGGGGAGATCCGCCGGCGACGAGGCGACCTGGCGGGGGCCGAGGAGGCCTACACCCGAGCCCACGAGGTCGGTCGTGACCCTCAGCCGGGCCTGGCGCTGCTGCGGCTGGCCCAGGGCCGGACACGCGCAGCCGGCTCGTCGATCGCCGCCGCCGTCGCGGCGTTCACCGGCAGCAGGCTCGAGCGCGCACCGCTCCTCGCCGCGCAGGCCGAGATCGCCCTGGCCGCGGGCGACGTCGAGCTGGCCGCGTCCGCCGCCGCCGAGGTGGTCGACACCGCAGAGGTCTTGACAGCGCCGGTCTCCGTGCGGCCGGCCATCGCTGCCGGGGAGCGGTGGCGCTCGCCCAGGGGCAGGCGGTGACCGCGCTGGCCGCCCTGCGGGTCGCCTGCTCGCTGTGGCAGGAGCTCGACGCGCCCTACGAGGCCGCCCGGACGCGGGTCCTGCTCGCCGACGCGTACCGGGCCCTCGACGACACGGATGCGGCGTCTCGCGAGTGCGCCGCGGCTCGCTCGGTTTTCGAGCGTCTCGCCGCGGTCCCGGATCTGCGGAGCCTGGACGCGGAGGCCGGACGGCCGCGGGGGTTGACCGCCCGCGAGGTCGAGGTCCTCGGCCTGGTGGCCGCGGGTCGGAGCAACCGCGAGATCGCCGCCAGCCTCGTCATCAGCGAGCGGACCGTCGCCCGGCACGTGTCGAACGTGTTCATCAAGCTGGCTGTCACCTCGCGCTCGGCCGCCACCGCGTTCGCCTACGCGAACGATCTGGTGCCAGCCCGACCTGGCGCGTGCGCAATACCCATGTCGTAAGGCACGCGTACGCGAAATACCCATGTCGTAAGGCACACGATGGGCATGACGACCGATGTGGGCGGCGGGAGGCCGGGCCTACGTTCGTCGACGGAGAGCTTCTCCACCTGTACGAGGAGGCTGACGATGCCCAAGTTCGTGATCGAGCGGAACCTGCCGGGAGCGGGGTCGCTGTCCGGCGCCGAGCTCCACTCCATCGCTGCGAAGTCGAACCAGGTGCTGGCGGACATGGCGCCCCGGGCGCAGTGGCTGCAGAGCTACGTGACCGCCGACAAGCTGTACTGCGTCTACATCGCCGAGGACGAGGCGGCGATCCGTGAGCACGCCGACTGCGGTGGCTTCCCGGCCGACGTGGTCAGCCGCGTGACCACCGTGATCGACCCGACGACGGGAGAGTGAGCCCCGGCCCGGCCGGGTGACGGGGCCGCGGCCGTCACCGGTCGGCCGCCCGCAGGAGGGCGGTGAAGCGACCGAGCGCGGCGCCGGCGGCGGCGCGGTCGCCGGTGGCGGCGAGATCGACCAGCAGGCCCCGGACCACGGCGATGGCGAGCTGGGCGTCGGCCGCGCCGAGGTGATCTCCGGCGCCCCGGCTCCGGGCCAGCGCCAGGCCCTCGTCGACCCATGGCGCGGTGAGGTGCGCCAGGAACTCGTCGGTGCCCGGGCGCCGTTGGAGCGCCTGGCCGAGCACCTCGAAGAAGAGGGGCACGAACGGCAGCACCGCGGGGTCGGAGACCTGCCGCCACACCGCCTCGACGACCTCGGCCTGCGTCGTCGCCTCGGGCGGGATGGCCGCCAGCGCGGCCCGTTGACGCTCCTCGACCGCGGCGGCGACCGCGGCCACGAGCCCGGCCCGCGACCCGAAGTGGTACAGGAGCATGCGGTGGCTGGTCCCGACACCATCGGCCAGCTCGCGGAGGCTGAGCTCGCTGAGCCCGTGCCGGGACACGTGGTCGACGAGCCTGTCGAGCAGCTCACGGCGGGCGGTGGAATCGGCGACGCCGGCACTGTACCATTTGGTACATGCACGCTGAAGACGGCATCGACATCGAGGCCCCGGCCGACGTCGTGTGGCAGGTGTACGCCGACGTCGAGCGATGGCCCGAGTGGACCGCATCGATGTCCGAGGTGGCGTTCGTCCGGGGCGACGCGTTGGCCGACGGCGCCGAGGTGCGCATCAAGCAGCCGCGGCTGCCGCGCGTGACCTGGGCCGTCACCGACCTGACGCCTGGCGCCTCCTGGACGTGGGAGGCCCGCTCACCCGGGGCACACACGGTCGCCCGTCACGTCGTGACCGCCACCGGCGACGGCACCACGCGCGTGCAGCAGAGCATCGACCAGACCGGGCCGTTCGGCAGCCTGGTCGGGCTGATGATCGCCGGGCTCACCCGGCGCTACCTGCGCATGGAGGCGGAGGGCCTCAAGGCGGCGGCCGAACGGCGCTGACCGGTCAGACGTTGGTGTCGTCGGCCGGGGCGTCGGGCAGGGGTGGTGCCCCGTGGTCGTCCGCCGGTCGCCGCGCACCGGCGCCGGAGGGGCTCGGGCGCCACCGGCACGTCGAGCCCGAACGCGGTCATCGACAGCGAGCCCAGGGCGTAGCCGTCGACCAGCGTGGCGGCGCCGTGGCCCTCGGCCGCGCCGAGGCCGGCCAGGTACGCGAGCGGAAGGAAGTGGTCGGGCGTGGGCACGGCCCGGGCGTAGGCGGGGTGGCGCTCGAGCCGCCCGAGCTCGCCGGGCGCGGTCACCATCACCTCACGGGCGGCCTCGTCGAAGTCGCGCGCCCAGTCGAAGCCGTCGTCGGGGTGCCGGGGATCGATCATCCGCAGGTTGTGGACCACGTTGCCGCTGCCGAGCACGAGAACGCCGCGGTCGCGCAGGGGCGCCAGCTTCGCCCCGAGGTCGACGTGGTAGTCGAGCGGCTTCTGGGCGTTGACCGAGAGCTGCACCACCGGGATGTCGGCCGCCGGGAACGCATGGACCAGCACCGACCAGGTCCCGTGGTCGAGGCCCCAGCTGTCCGCGTCGAGGCCGACCCACGTGGGCTTCACGACGTCGGCGACCTCGGTGGCGAGGTCGGGGTCGCCCGGCGCCGGGTACTCGACGGCGAACAGCTCGTCGGGGAACCCGTAGAAGTCGTGGATGGTGCGGGGCCGCGTCATGGCCGTGACGGCGGTGGCGTTGATGTACCAGTGGGCCGACACCACGAGGATCGCCCGCGGCCGGGGCACCGAGGCGCCGAACGCCCGCCAGGTCTCGGTGTACCGGTTGCGGTCGAGGGCGTTCATGGGGTTGCCGTGGCCGAGGAAGGCGGCGGGCATCACCGTCGGCGCCAGCTGAGCCTCCCCGTCACGCGCGGAACCGTCGGCGTCGGTCATGCCGGCACGCCACCGTCCGCCATGTGGGTGTGGTCGTCGCGTGGGGCCGACGGGCTCTCGTCCAGCGCCGTCAGGGCGACCGCGCAGATGTCGGCGAGGGCGTCGAGCTGCTCGGACGTCAGCCGGTCGACGAACCAGTGGCGCACGGCGGCCACGTGTCCGGGCGCCGCCTTGGCGATGGCCGCGCGCCCGGCATCGGTGACGACGACGAAGGCACCGCGGTGGTCGCTCGGGCACTTCTCGCGCTGCACGAGGCCCCGGTCGGCCATGCGCGACACGTGGTGCGACACCCGGCTCTTCTCCCACCCCAGCTCGGCACCGAGCTCGAAGGCGCGGAGCCGACCGTCGGGCTGGTCGGTCAGCACGACGAGCACGGTGTAGTCGGAGTACGAGAGCTCGGAGTCGTCGGCGAGCTCGCGGGCCAGCGCGGCGTTGAGGCGGTGCCACACGGCCTGCAGGCTGCGCCAGGCCCGAGCCTCACGCTCGTCGAGCCATCTCACGTCGTCCATGGCGGAACCTTACCCGGGAATAGTTGACATGTCACCCATGTTGGGGCGATCATCCACATATCCGGTTGATCCGTCAACCACCAGGTGGGATCGAACATCCGCCCGCCCCACTGCACGAGGAGACACGCTCCATGAGCACCACGACCACCGAATCCGCCACCGGCACCTACGCCATCGACCCGACGCACAGCCGCATCGGCTTCGTCGCCCGCCACGCCATGGTCACGAAGGTGCGTGGCTCGTTCAACGAGTTCACCGGCACCGGCTACTTCGACGCCGAGAACCCGGCCGACAGCCACCTCGAGCTGACGGTCGAGGCCGCGAGCATCGACACCCGCAACGCCGACCGCGACGGCCACCTGCGCAGCAACGACTTCTTCGACATGGAGACGTACCCGCAGATCACGTTCGCGAGCACGGCGGTCGAGAAGGTCGACGACACCACGTACCGGGTCACCGGCGACCTGACGATCAAGGGCGTCACCAGGCCCGTCACCGTCGACTTCGACTACGAGGGCACCGCGGTCGATCCGTTCGGGAACCACCGACTCGGGCTCGACGGCCGCGTCGTGATCAACCGCAAGGACTGGGGCATCGTCTGGAACGCCTCCCTCGAGGCCGGCGGCGTCCTCGTGAGCGACAAGGTCACCCTCGAGTTCGAGGTCTCCGCCATCAAGGCGTCCGACGCCTCCTGAGCGTCGTCTGACCCGGCGGCGCCCCCGGGCTGCCACCGCTCCCTCCCGCGGCGGGGCCTCGGCTCCGGTCCCACCAGGGCACCGGGCCGAGGCCCTCTCGCGTGTCGGGTCGCTCAGCCGGCCGGGGAGGCGGTGAGCACGATGCTGGCCTTGTGGCCGTCATCGAGGATGTTGCGGTTGCCGAGCCCCGGATAGCCGCCGGCCGTGAAGCCGTTGGCGATCGTGTCGTTGGCCCCGAGGCGGATCGCCACCTCGTCGCCGCCCGCGGCGGGGAAGAAGGCGTTCGAGTTGGATCGCACGAACATGTCGAACCCGAACTCGACGGTGACCGTCTGCGCCGTCGTCCCCGTGAGGGCCAGGCTGTTCGCCCCGGTGAACTGGCGGTTCGTCGTGCCCTCGCCTCCGTAGAGCCCGTGGACCACCGCACCGGGGTTGGCCGTGAAGTTGAAGTTCTGCCACGCGCCGCCCCCGACCCGCGCCCGGGCGGTCACGTTGGACTGGAACCGCGCCTCGCCGCCGGCGTCCTCGAGGAGCACCTTCTCGTCGATGAGCGTGTGCGCCCCCCGGATCAGGTGGCTGAGGTCGAGCTGCCACGTATCGCCGTTCTCGGGCACGACGTCGAAGGTGAGCCGGTAGCCGGCGTGCGCAGAGCGCGACTCGTCGTCGACGGTGCAGCACGCGTCGGCGCCGAGCATCCCGTTGAAGTCGACGTCCACCCCGGTCGGCGACACGGTCGGACGCAGCCGGTGGCGCCACTCGTTCACGTCGAACAGCGAGTCGGTCGCCGAGTCCGCCGCTGCGACAGGTCGGTGACCTGCACGCTCTCGATGCGGGTCTGCGGCACCTGATCCAGGTTGGCGTAGAGCACGAACGAGTTGCCCTGGCGGGCCACCTCGAGGACGTCGAGCTGCAGCCCGAGGAAGCTCGGCAGCGGGAAGGCGGCGAACGAGTCGCCGACCCCGCTCACGAAGGTCGGGAAGAGGTTCGGGAACAGGCGCCTCGATGTTCGGCTCGTTGGTTCCCACGGTGTTGCCCATCACCCGCGCCTTCACGGCGCTGGCCGGCGGTGCCGTGATGGTCGGCGCCAGCTGCCCCGCCACCGGGTCGTAGGCGAGGTCGAACCCGAGCGGGGCGTCGACCGCCAGCTTGAGCCACGACAGCGTGCCCTGCGGCGTGTCCTGCACGAAGTCGACCTGCGAGGTTCGCCAGCATGAGCTCGGCCGGCTCACCGTTCGGGCCGGGCTCGCTGGTGAGGAACGGCGCCACCGTCGGGTGCAGCTCGACGCGCAGCGGGGTGCCGGCGGGCAGGCGGGTTCCGAACTCGGGCACCAGCGCCGCGAGCAGCGAGGACGTGATCGGCAGCGGGGCCCCGCCCCCGAGCGCGATCTCGGTGATCGTACTGGTTGAGGATCCCGCACTCGGTCATGGTGCCGAGCAGCTGGTTGAACGCCGAGGCCGAGATGACGAGCCCGAGCCCGTACGGCTGGCCCCCCGGCGTGGTGGCGCCGAGCGTCGGGTAGGCGCCGGGCACGTCGAACGTGGCCGCGAGGTCGGGAGCGCCCGGCACCGGCGGCGGCAGTCTGCAGGCCCGGTCCCCGGCGTGGCGAAGAAGTCGGCGTCGGCCCGGAAGTCGATGGCGGTGGCCGTCTCGTCGATCTGCGTGAACGGAGCGTCGAGGTGCGCCTGGACGCGCGTCGCCGACCGAGCCGGCGATCGAGATCTCGCCCAGAGCCGTCTCGATGGCGTCGGCGATCGGCGAGTCGGCCGGGCCGGCGCCGTCGGGGTCGCCGAGGTTGGTGGCGAACCCGTCGCCGACCAGTGCCTGCACCTGCGGACCGGCGACGGCGTCGACGATGTCACCGATGAGGAAGGTGTCACCGTCGCAGATGCCGGAGATGAACTCGTAGCTCGACCGTGCCGGTGTCGACCGCGGGCGCGCCGACCAGGTTCACGTCCACCTTCGACTCGTCAGCCGGCGGTGGGCTCGAGGTCGAACGTGGCGTCGATCGTGGTCTCGGGGATCTGCAGCTCGAGCCCGCAGTCGATGTTGATGGCGAGCCCGTCGGTGATGTGCAGGTTCACGCCGACGTACAGGTCGTCGATCGTGATCGGCGTGGCGATGCCCGCGTCGGTGCTCTGCGGGGCGAGCGTCGACCCCGCCGATGCCGGCTTCGTACACGTTGCCGACGATGTCGAGGGTGAGGAAGGCGTCCTGCTGGTTGATGATCGGGTTCTGGGCCAGGAGCAGGCCACCGATGTCGAACGCCCCGCCGGCCAGACTCTCGATGACGGGGCCGAGGCCGGTGAGCCCCTCGTTGGTGAAGCGCATGCCGACGCCCTCGGGCGACATCTGCCCCTCGTCGACCTTGTCCGCGTGGACGACGGCGGTGCGCTGCCGGTGGGTCGGGCCGCTCGGTGGCGTGTAGATGACCTCGACCGGCGTCACGTAGCCGGACGGCGCCTGGGGGATGTCGACCGACCACGTGCGGTCGGCGGCCACCGTGGTGGTGACGCCGTTGGCCGAGATGATCCCGCCTCCCGGCACGTCGGCCGGCAGCACGCCCGTCACGGTGACGGTGTCACCGGGGACGATCTGACCGTTCTGCGGTGCGCCGATGAGATCGCTGCGGTCGCATCCGGCCGCGACGATGAGCAAGAGAGCGGCCATGACGGCCGCGATGCGCTTCACGCGTGTTCCCCCCTGTGCCACCCTGCGTCCCTCCGCAGAGCCTGTCAGTGCGGGGATCCTGACAGGCCGTCAGAAATATGGCAAGCGTCACATCGACGGAGTTGCGGGCCGTGTCGGCCTCCGTGGTTCGATACCTGCCCATGCGCCCGACACCGCAGTCCGGCATCTTCGCCGTCGGCACCCGCTCCCACCACCACCTCCAGTTCGACGTCGTCGACGGGCGCAGACCTCGAGGACCTGATGGTGGCGCTCCGCGGCATCCGCGAGCACGCCACCACGGTCGCCGGCGTGAACGTCGTGATCGGCCTCGGCCACGACCTGTGCGCCCAACTGGCGGCCGAGTGGCTGCCCGCGGAGGTCGGGCCGTTCGAGACGATCCGGGGCACCGACAGCGTCGTCATCCCCGGTGACCAGCACGACCTCTGGATCTGGCTGCACAGCTTCGGGCCCGACAGCGTGTTCGACATCGCCCGCCGGTCCGCCGCCGCACTGCGGGGCCTCGCCACGGTCGTGCGCGAGCAACCGAGCTTCACCTACATGGCCAGCCAGGACCTCACGGGCTTCGAGGACGGCACCGAGAACCCGCCGCTCGACGAGGCGATCGACCTCGTCGCCGCGCCCGACGGGGCCCCGGGGGCGGGGAGCAGCGTCGTGCTGCTGCAGCGCTGGGTCCACGACCTCGAGGCCTTCGAGGCGCTCGACCCCGACGGCAAGGACCAGATCATCGGGCGCCGCCTCCGCGACGGCGAGGAGATCGACGAGTCGGAGCGCTCCCCCAGCGCCCACATCAGCCGGGTCGTGATCGAGGACGACGACGGCGAGGAGCTCGAGGTGTTCCGCCGCTCCACCGCCTTCGGTGGCGTCCTGAACCACGGGCTGGTGTTCCTGGCCTTCAGCCCCGACGTCGCCCGGCTGGCCACGATGCTGGAGCGGATGGTCGGTCTCGACGGCCCGCGCGACCACCTCACCGACATCTCGCGCTGCACCGCCAGCGCCTGGTACGTGGCCCCGCCGGTCGAGGCGTTCACGCCGCGGGGCTGACCGGACTCGCCGCGGCCTCAGCGCCAACCCGGGGTGGCCTCGGTGCGGGTGCCCATGATGCACCCGACGAGCACGAGCACGAGGCCGACGCCGCCGGCCCACACGCCGACGGCCGGATCGGGCGCCCCGTCCTCGCCGAAGATCCCCGCGACGGCCGCCCCGTGGGCCACCAGGCAGACGAGGGCGACGAAGGCGCCGGCCACCCGCGGCCCGGTCCGCCCCTGCTCGTCGACCGCCGTGGCGATCAGGCCGACGACACCGGCGACGAGGAAGCCGAGCGTCATGCGCCCGCCCTTGGCGCGCGGGCACCCAGGCGGCGGCGACCACCAGCCCGAGGGCGGCCCACACCGCCACGGCCCAGCACAGGCCCTTGGCGTACAGCTCGTGGAACGGTTCGAGGTCGCCGCCCGGCGGCGGGGTGTACGTGTCGTCGACCGTGCCGGGCACCCCGGGCGGCGTGACCACCGGGCCGAGGCCTCCCGGCGACGACCCGTCGGGGAGCGTCGTGCCCGGGACCGACAGGTCGGTCGGATCCGAGACGTCGGGCACCGACAGGTCGGGGGGAGCGAACACGCCGCCGTCGCCGACGTCGAGCCCGTCGAGCGCCGAGTAGGCATCGCCGATGTCCCGCAGCGAGGCGTCCTCGCCGTCCACGCTGATCCACGGGAGCCCCGCCAACGACGCCACCAGCAGCACGAGGCCGACGAGGCCGACGACCAAACCCGCCCCGGGTCGGCTCCGGAGGCCCGCGGAGCCGGGTGGGCCATAGCCGGGGGCTGGGCCGTACCCGTGGCCCGGCGGCCCGTAGCCCGGCGGCGCTTGCCCGAAGCCCGGCGGTGGACCGTACCCGTAGCCCGGCGGGGCCTGCCCGTACCCCGCGGCGGGAGGCGGGCCCGGGGCCGCTTGCGGGTAGGCGGGGCCCGGAGCCGACGGGAAGGTCGCCGGTGCGCCCGGGGCGACGTGCCCGTATGCGGAGGACGGCCCGGGAGCGGGCTGCCCGTAGCCGGAGCGCGTGCGCGGGTCGACCGGACCGGGGGCCGACGGGAACGCCGGCCGGTCATGGCCGGAGGGCGTCGGCGGGTCGTACGCGGCGCTGCCGGCGGGCGCGGGCGCGGACCGTGGGGGCGGGCCGAGGGGCGCGGGGCCACGGCCCGGGGCCGCGGGCCGGGCGGGCGGCGGCCACCCGGGACTCGGGGGCGCCGGCGGCCGCTGCACCCGCCGGGGCGGCTCGTCGGGCGGCACGGAACGCGCGTCGTCGCGGTCGGTCATGGTCGGACCTCGGTCCTGTCTCGACGGCCCCCGTGGCCGGCGCGGCCCCCCACCGTGCGCGGCCCGCCCCTGCCGTCGGGGCGCGCCGTCGGCCGAGACGTTAGTTCCCTGCACACGGTGGCGGGATGCGCATCGCCGAACGGTCGAGCGCGGCCGCCGACGACGACGCGTCAGGGCGGAGGGCTCAGGGCGGAGGGATCAGGGCTGCGGTGGCCGGTGCCCGCGCACGACGCCCTCGGCCACCGCGGCCTGGGCCACGGCCTCGGCCACCCGCCGCGCCACCCGCACGTCGAACACCGACGGCACGATGTGATCGGCCGCCAGGTCCTCGGGCGACACGCAGGCGGCGATCGCCTTGGCCGCGGCCAGCTTCATGCCCTCGGTGATCGACGTGGCGGCGACGTCGAGCGCGCCTCGGAAGATGCCCGGGAAGGCCAGCACGTTGTTGATCTGGTTCGGGTAGTCGCTGCGGCCGGTGGCGATGACCGCGGCCAGCCCGTCGGCGTCTTCCGGCGTGATCTCGGGGTCGGGGTTGGCCAGCGCGAAGACGATGGGGTCGTCGGCCATCGTGCGCAGGTCGGCCGCGGTGATGAGGCCCGGCCCCGACACGCCGATGAACACGTCGGCGCCGGGCAGCATCTGCGACAGCGTGCCCTCGCGGCGCTCGGGGTTGGTGTTCTCGGCGAACCACAGCTTGGCGACGTTGAGGTCGTCCCGACCCGCCCAGATGGCGCCCTTGCGGTCGACGCCGATGATCTCGTCGACACCCGCCTCGAGCAGGATCTTGCTGATCGCCACGCCCGCGGCGCCGACGCCGGCGATGACGACCTTGAGGTCGGCCATCTTCTTGTCGACGATCTGGATGGCGTTCTCGAGTGCGGCCAGCGTCACGACGGCGGTGCCGTGCTGGTCGTCGTGGAACACCGGGATGTCGAGCACCTCCTTGAGGCGCTCCTCGACCTCGAAGCACTCGGGGGCCGCGATGTCCTCGAGGTTGATGCCGCCGAACACGGGGGCGATGCGCTTGACCGTCTCGACGATCTCGTCGGCCGACGTGACGTCGAGGCACACGGGGAACCCGTCGACGCCGGCGAAGTGCTTGAACAGCAGCGCCTTGCCCTCCATGACGGGCAACGACGCCTCGGGGCCGATGTCGCCGAGCCCCAGCACGGCGGTGCCGTCGGTCACGATCGCCACCGTGTTCTTCTTGATCGTCAGGTCGTGCACACGATCGGGCTCGGCCGCGATGGCGTTGCACACCCGGGCGACGCCTGGCGTGTAGGCCATCGACAGGTCGTCGCGGTCGGCCACCGGCATGCGGGCCAGGACCTCGATCTTCCCGCCGTCGTGCATGAGGAAGGTGCGGTCGAGCAGCTCGAGCACCTCGCAGCCCTCGAGACCCTCGACGGCGGCGCGGACCTGCGCGATGTGCGCGTCGTCGCGGCAGTTGACGACCAGGTCCTCTTCGAGCGCCGGCCCCCGTACGTCGAAGCCCCCGATGGCGGTGATGTTGCCGCCGGCCTCGCCGACGGCGGTGGCGAGGCGGCCCAGCGAGCCCGGTCGGTTGTCGAGACGGACCCGGAGACGGATCGAGTACGCAGCGGTCGGGGATGGCACGGGTGGAAGGTAGCCGCGCCGTCCGTGATCACGGTAAACGGTTCTCGTCCGGGGGCCGGAGGGGCGACGGCGGCCCGGTGCCCCCACATCGCGGCAGTACCCTCGGTCCCGTGGCCGGCGTGTTCGACATCGTCTCGACCGAGGGCTTCGAGCAGGTGGTGTACTGCCACGACGCCGAGTCGGGGCTGAAGGCGATCGTCGCCATCCACTCGACCGCCCTCGGACCGTCCCTCGGGGGGACCCGCTTCTACGCCTACGCGTCCGAGGACGATGCGCTCGTCGACGTGTGCCGGCTCGCCCGGGGCATGACCTACAAGCACGCGGTGTGCGGCAACGACCTGGGCGGCGGGAAGGCCGTCATCATCGGCGACCCCGCCGCGCTCCGGTCCGAGGCGCTGCTGCGGGCGTACGGCCGGTTCGTCGAGGGTCTGAACGGGCGCTACCTGACCGCCGAGGACGTCGGCACCACCCAGGCCGACATGGACCTCATCCGCCGCGAGACGGCCCACGTCACCGGGGTGAGCGAGTCGCTCGGTGGGTCGGGCGACCCGTCGCCCGCCACCGCGTGGGGCGTCCTCTGGGCCATGAAGGCCGTCGGCGAGCGGCTGTGGGGAACGCCGTCGCTGGCCGGGCGGCACGTGTGCATCTCGGGCGTGGGCAAGGTGGGCGCCGCGCTCGCCCACCACCTGGCCGACGAGGGCGCCAAGCTCACGATCGCCGACGTGCGGGCGGCCTCGGTCGACACGGTCGTCGAGCGCTACGGCGCCGCCACGGTCACGCCCGCGGCCGCCCACACGGTCCCGTGCGACATCTTCTCGCCGTGCGCGCTCGGTGCCGTGCTCAACGCCACGACCATCCCCGACCTGCGCTGCGAGGCCGTCGTCGGCTCGGCCAACAACCAGCTCGCCTCCCCTGCCGACGCGGAACGCCTGCGGCACCGGGGCGTGGTCTACGCCCCCGACTTCGTGGCCAACGCCGGCGGCGTCATCAACATCGCGGAGGAGCCGCACGGCTACGACCGCGCTCGGGCCTACGACCGCATCCGCACGATCCACGACACGCTGCGACGCGTCTTCGACCGGGCCGACGCCGACGGCACCACCACCGCGGCGGCGGCCGACCGGCTCGCGGAGGAGCGCATCGCCTCGGTCAGCCGGACCCGCCTCATCCACACGGGCAGCGACCGGTCGCCCAGCTGACCCGGCCCGAACCCACGTCGCGCGACGGCATCAGACCGTCGAGCGACGAGAATCCGTCCAGAGTTCACAGACGCGTGCCGGCCGGCCGGGCGGCGGTCGCTAACGTCGGACGCCGTGGTCGTCGTCCTCGTCTCAGTGGTCGCGCTCGCGGCTGTCGCGGTTGCCGTGTCGCAGCTCCGCGCGGTGTCCCGGCTGCGCGGCGAGGTGGGTGCGGCCCGAGACGAGGCCGCCCGGGCGTCGGGCGCCCTGGCCGAGGTCTCCGCCGAGCGCGACGAAGCCGTGCAGTCCGCTCGCTCCCTCACCGCGGAGAACGCGCGGGCGGCCCACGAGCTGCGCGAAGCCCGCACCCGATCCGGCGAGCTGTCCATGCTGCTCGAGGCGGCGACGACCGGCGCGGGCACCCGCGACGAAGCCTCCGACGACGGGCTGTGGAGCCTGCTGCTCGCCCACGTGACCCGCCGCTGGGCTGCGGTCGTCGGCGTTCCGCCCGACAGCCGCGCCCTGCGGGCCGCCAGCGCCGACGACCAGCTCGTCGAGGCCCTGGCCCGCGAGACCGAGCGCCTGCGCGAGGAGGTGGGCGTCGACGTCGAGCTCACCGTGACCGCCGCACCGGGGGCCGAGGCGACCGGCTCCAGCGCCGAGCGCGTGGCGCTGCTCGTGGCGGCGCTCGAGCTCCTGGGCGCCCTCGCCTCCACCGCCGAGCGCGTCACGGTCGAGGTCGGCGACACCCTCGTGCTGACGGGTGAGGGCTGGGTCGACCCGTACCGCGAGCTCGCCGCCGCCCACGGGACGGCCTCGGCGGCCGGGGTGGCGCTCGGTGCGGTCGAGACGGGCGACGAGCGCGTCCGCCTCGTCGTCCACCACCGCCCGTCGGTCACCGCTGCCGCTCGCTGAGGTTCCGGCGCTCGGGCGCCGACGATGCCGTCGCTCGGGGCGATGCCCCGGACAGTCAGCCGTACATCTCCCGCCGTCGATCCGGGGTGTGCAGGCCCGCGGCGAGCCACCAACGGTCGGCGCGGTGTACGAGCACCACGAGCGCCAGCTCGTCGAAGGTGTCGGCCCGTCCCGGTTGCTGGGCTCCTCGCTCCGCCTGGGACGACCTCCGCAGGTACGCGATGGCGACGTCGTCGGCGAGGCGGCGGGCGTGCTCGACCTCGTAGTGCGACCCGCCTCCCGCGGCGGTCGCCCCGCCGGCGAACATCCCGAGGTGGATGGCGTGGATGTCGTCGTAGCCGGCCACCACCGCCCCGAACGGGCTGCCCCACAGGACGTCCTCGGCGAACGCCTGGTTGAACAGGTCCGCGTCCGACGCGTCGACCGCGGCCTGCAGTCCGGCCACGAACCCGTTGACCGCCTCGCTCGCGTCCCCGATGGCCAGCACCGGCCGCTCGTCCGTCATCTCACCAGCTCCTTCCGTCGTCGTGGGGACGGTAGGACCTGAAGGGCACTCGAGGTCAAGGAACGCTCAGCGCACGTCCTTCTCGAACGGGAAGCCCAGGTCGGGGGCCGTCACCAGGGCCCGGACCTCGAGGCCCTGGTCGGCGGCCAGCGCGGTGACCGTGCCGCCCCGGTCGACGACGGGGACCAGCAGCACCGGCTCGGCACCGCACGACCGCACGACGTCGGCCGCCTCGAGCATCGACACGCCACGCGTCACCGCGTCCTCGGTGATGGCCACCCGGTCGCCGGGGTCGAGCGCGCCCGCCACGCGCCCGCCGCCGCCGTGGTCCTTGGCCTCCTTGCGGACGCTGAAGGCCTTGAGGGGCCGACCGCGGGTGGCCGCGATCCCGGCCGTGGCGAAGGCCGCGGCGTCGGCGCCCATCGTCAGCCCCCCGAGTGCCGTCACGTCGTCGGGCAGGATCGCCAGCAACGCGTCGGCCACGAGCACCATGCCGTCGGGCCGGCACGTCGTCTGCTTGGCGTCGATGAACCACTCGCTGCGCCTGCCCGACTTGAGGACGAAGTCGCCACGCCGCACGGCGTGCGTGAGCAGGTGGTCGATCAACGCCTGGGCCGTGGTCTCCTCCGTCATCACAGGTGCACGTTCCGTCCGTCGCCGGGCGCCGGCACCAACCGCCCCACCTCGGCAGCCGCCAGGCCGGCGTCGGCCAGCAGGCCCAGGGCCCGGCTGGTGTCCTGGGGCGGCACGACCACCACCATGCCGAGGCCGAGGTTGAAGACCCGGGCCATCTCGTCGTCGCTCACCTCGCCGAGCCGCTGGATCTCGCCGAACACCCGGGGTACCTCCCACGCCGACCGCTCGACGGCCGCGTCGACCCCGGCCGGCAGGACGCGGGGCAGGTTCCCGACGATGCCGCCCCCGGTGATGTGGGCGACGGCGCGCACGTCGACGTCGCCGAGCAGCCGCTGCACCGCCGGGGCGTAGATCACCGAGGGCCGCAGCAGCTCGTCGGCCACCGTGTGCCCGGGGAACAGCTCGTCGGCGAGCGTGAGGCCGGCACGGTCGAAGAGGACGCGGCGGGCCAGCGAGTAGCCGTTGGACCGCAGGCCGGGCGACGGCAGGCCGATCAGCACGTCGCCGGCGCGGGCGTTGGCGCCCGTCAGGATGCGGTCGCGCTCGGCCACCCCCACCACGAAGCCCACGAGATCGAACTCGCCCGGCGCCATCGCGCCCGGATGCTCGGCCATCTCGCCGCCGACCAGGGCGCACCCGGCCTGCCGGCAGCCCTCGGCCACGCCGGACACGAGTGCCTCGACCTGGTCGGGGTCGAGCGCGCCCACCGAGATGTAGTCGAGGAAGAACAGGGGCTCGGCGCCCTGGCACACGATGTCGTCGACGCACATGGCGACGAGGTCGATGCCGATCGTGTCGAACCGGCCCGCGGCGGTCGCCACCATCGCCTTGGTGCCCACGCCGTCGGTGGACGAGACCAGCACCGGTCGCGCGTAGCCCTCGGGCAGCGTGACCAACCCACCGAAGCCGCCGATGTCGCCCAGCACCTCGGGCCGGTACGTCGACCGGACGACGCCCTTGATGCGGTCGACCGCCGCCTCGCCCGCGGCGATGTCGACCCCGGCCCCGCTGTAGGTCTCGCCCATCAGGCGGTGGTGCCGTCGAGCGCCGGCTGCACGATCTCTTCGGCGGTCGGCATCGAGTTGTCCTCGAGCACGAGCTTGCGCAACGTCAGCGGCACCTCGACCGGGTAGTGGCCGGTGAAGCAGGCGTCGCAGAACCCGGCGCCGGGTGCGCCCGGTCGCCGTCACCAGCCGGTCGAGCGACAGGTAGGCCAGGCTGTCGGCGGCGAGGTACTCGCGGATGTGGTCGATCTCGAGGTTGTGGGCGATCAGCTCGCTGCGGTCGCCGGTGTCGATGCCGTAGAAGCACGACCACGTGACCGGCGGGGAGGTGATGCGCAGGTGGACCTCGCGGGCCCCGGCCTCGCGCAGCATGCGCACGAGCTGGTGCTGGGTCGTGCCCCGCACGATCGAGTCGTCGACGACGACCAGCCGCTTGCCGCGGATGTTCTCGCGCAGCGGGTTGAGCTTCATGCGCACGGCGCGGGCCCGCAGCTCCTGGTTGGGGGCGATGAAGCTGCGCCCGATGTAGCGGTTCTTCACCAGGCCCTGGCCGTACGGGGTGCCGCTGGCCCGGGCGAAGCCCTCGGCGGCCGGAACCCCCGACTCGGGCACCCCCATGACCATGTCGGCCTCGACCGGCGCCTGCTCGGCGAGCTGCTCGCCCATGCGGATGCGGGCCTGGTGCATGCTCTGCCCGTACAGCCGGCTGTCGGGGCGGGCGAAGTAGACGAACTCGAACAGGCAGAGCCGCGGGTCGGCGGTCTCGTCGGGGAAGGGGCGGCGCGACCGCACGCCGGCGTGGTCGATGATGACCATCTCGCCGGGCTCGAGCTCGCGGACGAAGTCGGCGCCGACGATGTCGAGCGCCGGGGTCTCGGACGCCAGCACCCAGCCCGACTCGAGCCGCCCGAGGCACAGCGGCCGGAACCCCTTGGGGTCGCGCACGCCGATCACCTGCGACTCGTCCATGATGACGAGGGAGAACGCGCCCTCGAGCCGGGGCACGACGGCCGCCACGGCCTCTTCCAGGCGGCCGGCCTCGGCCGGGTCGACCGGGGCGGCGCCTCCCTCGATGTGGCCGCGCGCGGTGAGGATCCCGGCCGCGTCGAGCTCGTCGGCGTCGGCCAGCGCCGCCAGCTCGGCCCCGATCAGCTCGGCGACGAGGTCGCTGTCGCTGGTGACCGTGCCCTCGAACATGCCGGCCTCCTTGGCCAGCGTCTCGGTGTTCACGAGGTTGCCGTTGTGACCGAGGGCGAACATGTGCTCGCCGACCGACCGGTACGCGGGCTGGGCGTTGCGCCAGGTCGAGGAGCCGGTCGTCGAGTAGCGGCAGTGCCCGATCGCCAGGTGGCCCTGCAGGCCGGCGAGGGTGCGGTCGTCGAACACGCTGGCGACCAGGCCCTGGTCCTTCACGACGGTGAGCAGCTCGCCGTCGCTCACCGCCATGCCCGCGGCCTCCTGGCCGCGGTGCTGGAGGGCGAAGAGGGCCAGGTAGGTGAGGTGGGCGACCGACTGGCCGGGGGCGTGGACGGCGACGACGCCGCACGCCTCCTTGGGATGGTCGTCGCCGTCGCCGGGCGCCGATCCCTGGTGCGCGTCGATCACGGCCTCAGTCTGCCTGGTCCACCCCCCTGAGCGGCGAACCCGGCCCCGGGGTGGCGGTGTTGCATCCGACACACCCGTGCCGGTCCCCTACGCTGCGACCCGATGGTCCTCGACCTGCGCTCGCCCACGATCGTGAAGCTGCTCAAGTACTCGTCGGCCTCGTTCGCCGGCCTGGTGGTGGGCCAGTCGGTGCTCGCGCTCTTCTACACCGGGCTCGGCTGGGCGGCGATCCCGTCCAACCTCGTGTCCGTCACGATCGGGGCCATCCCGAACTACGCCATCAACCGGTACTGGACCTGGCACCAGACCGGCAAGAACCGTCTGTGGGGCGAGGTCGTCCCGTTCTGGGTGATGTCGTTCCTCGGCATGGTGCTGTCGCTGTTCACGGTGGCCTACGCCGAGGACCGCTGGGGCACGGGGCTGGCGATCGCCCTCGCCCAGGTGGCGGGCTTCGGCGTGCTGTGGCTGGCCAAGTTCCTCGTCCTCGACAAGGTGATGTGGAAGATCGTCCACGAGATGCAGCCCGACGTCGCCATCGACGAGGCCGAGGCCGGGCTGGTGGGCGCCTTGTCGCTCGACGGCTCCGACGGCGAGCCCCGCACCCCCGAGCAGCACCGCACGAACGGGGCCAGCTCGTCGTCCACGGTCGAGCCCTCGTCCGCCGATCGCCCCTGACCGAAGGATTTCCACAGCAGTTTCGGGGGTCCTGACCCCCGGAACTGCTGTGGAAATCTCGTCGTGGTCAGCCCTGGGTGGTGCCGTGGGCGAGCAGGGACGGCAGGGCACCACGCCACGCGGCGACGACGCGCTCGACGGGGGCGTCGACGTTGGCGCCGCCGGCCAGGCCCTCGATGGCGAAGCGGTCGCCCCCGGCCTCGCCCACCACCGCGGCGGCCACCCCCGCCGCGGTGTGACGCCGGTGCACCTCGGCCACGGCCGCGGGGTCGACGGCCAGCACGAACCGGCTGGGGCTCTCGCCGAACACCCAGCGGTGGTCGGCACCCTCGGGGGCCCGCACGATCGCTCCGAGGCCACTGGCCGCCACCATCTCGGCCAGGGCCACGCCGAGGCCGCCGTCGGCCGTGTCCTTCACGCCGAGGACCAGCCCGTCGGCGACGAGGTCGCGCACGAGGTCGCACACCGCGCGATGGGCGGCGAGGTCGAGCGCCGGCGGGGCCCCGGCCTTGTGGCCCTGCCGCCAGGCCCACCGGGAGCCCGACAGCGTGTCGGGACCTGCGCCGAGCACGACCAGGCGCGTGCCCGCGACGAGGCCGGCACCGGGCGGCGGTGACACGAGCCGGTCGATCATGCCGACCATGCCCACCACCGGGGTGGGGTCGATGTCGCGGCCCCGGCTCTCGTTGTAGAGGCTGACGTTGCCGCCGACCACCGGCACGGACAGCGCCCGGCACGCCTCGGCCATGCCGTCGATCGCCTCGGACAGCTGCCACATCGTGCTGGGGTGCTCGGGGTTGCCGAAGTTGAGGCAGTTGACCAGCGCCAGCGGGCGCGCCCCGCGCACGCCAGGTTGGCCACGGCCTCGGCCACGACGAGCGCCGTGCCCTGGTGCGGGTCGAGCGCGCACCAGCGGTGGTTGCCGTCACAGGTGAGCGCCAGCGCCCGGCCGGTGTCGACGCCCGTGGCGGGGTGCTTGAGGCGCAGGACGCTGGCGTCGCCGCCCGGCGGCTCGACCGTGTTGAGGAACAGCTGGTGGTCGTACTGGCTGAAGATCCACGACGTGTCGTACAGCAGGTCGAGCAGGTCGGCCGTCGGGTCGGCGGGCGGCGCCAGCGCGGCGTCGGCCCCGTCGGCCAGCCGGGCCGCCCGGTCGGCGGGCTCGGCGCGGGGGCGGTCGAGCAGCGGGGCGTCCTCGTGCAGCGACGACGCCGGCACGTCGGCCAGCACCTCGCCGTCGAACCGATCGAGGATGCGCAGCTGGCCGCCCGCGGTGACCGTGCCGACGACCGAGGCGATGATCTCCCACCGCCGGCAGATGGCGAGCACCTCGTCGAGGCTGCCCGGCTCGACGATGGCCAGCATGCGCTCCTGGCTCTCGCTGGTCATCACCTCGAACGGCTCCATGCCCGCCTCGCGCTGGGCGACCTCGGACACGTACACGTCCATGCCGACCCCACCCCGGCTGGCGGTCTCGCTGGTGGCGCAGGTGAGCCCGGCTCCCCCCAGGTCCTGGATGCCGATCACCAGGCTGGCGTCGAGCATCTCGAGGCACGCCTCGATGAGGCGCTTCTCCTCGAAGGGATCGCCGACCTGCACGCTCGGGCGCTTGGCCGCGTCGTCCTCGTCGTCGCCGAAGCCGGCCGACGCCAGCACCGACACGCCGCCGATGCCGTCGCGTCCGGTGGTCGACCCGAACAGGACGGCGAGGTTGCCGACACCGGACGCCTGTCCGAGCACCAATCGTTCGAGCGGCAGCACCCCGAGGCAGAAGACGTTCACCAAAGGGTTGTCCTGATAGGTCTCGTCGAAGACCGTCTCGCCTCCGACGGTCGGCACCCCCACCGAGTTGCCATAGCCGCTGATGCCGGACACGACACCCTCGGCGATCCAGCGGCTGCGAGCATCGGACAATGGCCCGAACCGGAGGGGATCCATCAGCGCGATGGGTCGTGCGCCCATGGTGAACACGTCACGCAGGATGCCGCCGATGCCCGTTGCCGCGCCCTGGTAGGGCTCGATGGCCGACGGGTGGTTGTGGCTCTCGATGCGGAACGCGACGCCGATGCCATCGCCGGCGTCGACGACGCCCGCGTTCTCGCCCGGCCCGACGATGACCGCAGGTCCTTCCGACGGCAGGCGGCGCAGGTGGATGCGGCTGGACTTGTACGAACAGTGCTCCGACCACATCACTGCGTACATGGCCAGTTCCAGATGGTTCGGCTCGCGGCCCAGGATGCGGGCGATCGCGGCCGCCTCGTCGTCGGTCAACCCGAGGGCTCGGTGGATCTGCTCGTCAGCGGGCACGCCCCGAGGTTAGGTCCCGTGCGACGAGGTTCCGGCACACGCCGCCGACGGCCCCGGACATGCCAAATGCGCACAACAGAAGAATGTGAAATATGCTCCCCGCCATGCCCCGTGCAACGCGCAAACGAACACCGATGAGCGACGAGCACAAGGCGGCGCTGGCCGAGGGTCGCGACCAAGGGCGCGCCGTGCGCCGCTATCTCGAAGCCCTCGACGCGAACAAGCCCCGTCGAGGCCGGAAGCGGTCGCCCGAATCCGTGAAGAAGCGGCTCGCCACCATCGAAACCGACATCGCCACCGCCGACCCACTACGCAGAGTGCACCTCGTGCAGGAACGCTCCGATCTCCAGGCCGCTCTGGAGGCGACCGAATCAAACGTCGACCTCGACGAACTCGAAAAGGATTTCGTCGGCGCCGCCGCGCCCTACAGCGAGCGCAAGGGAATCACCTACGCGACGTGGCGCGAAGTGGGCGTCCCTGCCGCCGTGCTCGAGCGCGCCGGCATCTCCCGCACGGCCTGACGGGCACGACCGCCCGACGCCGTCACGCGGTGAGAGCGCCGGCGGTGACCAGCAACGACCGCAGCAACGGGACGCCGTCGGTCGATCCGAGCAGCGCGTGCGACGCCCGCTCGGGGTGCGGCATGAGCCCGACGACGTTCCGCCCGGCCGAGCAGATGCCGGCGATGTCGTCGACCGAGCCGTTGGGGTTGTCGACGTAGCGGAACACGACTCGGTCGTCGCTGCGCAGCTCGGCCAGCGTCTCGGGCTCGCAGGTGTAGTTGCCCTCGAAGTGGTTGATCGGGATGGTCAGCTCGGTCCCCACCTCGACCCCGGTGCTGAGCGCCGTGCCCCCGGCCTCGACCCGCAGCCGCTCGGGGCGGCACAGGAACTTGAGCCCGGCGTTCTTCTGCAGGGCGCCGGGGAGCAGGCCCGCCTCGCACAGCACCTGGAACCCGTTGCAGATGCCCACGACGGGCCCGCCGGCAGCGGCGTGCTCGCCGACGGCCTGCATGACCGGAGAGAAGCGGGCGATGGCGCCGGGTCGCAGGTAGTCGCCGTGGGCGAAGCCACCCGGCAGCACCACGGCGTCGACCCCACCGAGGGAAGCGTCGCCGTGCCAGAGCAGCCGGCCCTCGCCCCCCAGTGACGCGACGGCCTCGACGACGTCGAGCTCGCAGTTCGAACCGGGGAAGACGACGACGCCGACGACCGCGGCCATCAGGCGCGGGCCCCGGCGGCCGCCTCGACCGTGATCGTGGCGTCTTCGATGACCGGGTTGGTGAGGAACCGCCGGCACATGTCGTCGACCTCGGCGCGAGCGCCGGCCTCGTCGGTGGCTTCGAGCGTGAAGCGGAACGCCTTGCCGACACGGACGCCGGCCACCCCGTCGAACCCGAGGGCGGGCAGCGACCGCTCGATGGTCGACCCCTGGGGGTCGGCCACGCCCGCACGCAGACGGGTCTCGACCAGCACCGAGAACTGCATGCGGCCAGAGTAGTGGCCGCCGGCGCGGGCTCAGGGCACGGCGTCGGCGCGGGTCGGCTCGCCTCCGGCCACGAAACGGGGACCGTCGAGCACGGGGACCGCCGTCTCGGCGTCGAGCACCGCTGCCGTCGCCACGTCGTCGGCCCACCCCCGGACGACCAGCTCGCGGCCCGACGCCGTCGACGCCAGCCACGCGGCGAGGTCGTCGCCCACGGCGGCGAAGGCGGCGACCGCCGCCTCGGCCTCGGGGGACGGCGACGCGGAGGCATCGCGCCTGCGCTGCTCGAGAACCCCGTGGAGCACCGCGCCCGCCCCCACCAGGTCTTCGACGGCGGGACGTACCGGCCCGAGGTCGCCGTGCCACCGTTCGCCGGATGCCACGACGGCGACCGGGCCCGGGTGCACCGCGGCCGCTCGCGCCACGGCCGCGGCGTTCCGGAGGCAGCCGGCCATGACCGTGACCTCGCCGTCGCCGTCGGCCGCCCCGAACGCCAGCGCCGACCCGTTGGGTGACGGCAGCACGAGCCGGGTGCCCGCGGGCACGGCCAGCAGATCGGTGGGCGAGAGCGACCAGTCGCCGTCCTCGCGCCGGCCGGCCAGCTCGGCGCCGTGTCGCCGCGGCGTACGCGGCCGCAGCGTCCCCCGTGGCCCACGCGTAGGGCAGCACCTCGGCACCCCGCCCCACGGCCACCGACACCGCGGTCGTGAACCGCAACACGTCGACGATCACGACGACCCCCGCCCCGGGGGCCACGGCGTCGAGGCCGTCGGGCCCCCAGTCGAAGCGCACGTCGTAGGCGGCCTGGCCGTGGGCGTCGGCCCACTCGGGCCGGTCGTCAGGGATGCGAGCGGGTGTGCGACGTCGGGACGCGCGCCCCGCGTCCGCACCGGTGTGCCGCGACCGCGCCCGGTCAGCCACCCGCGCCCGGCCAGTCGGCGAACGACCGGCCGGTGATGCGCTCGTACGCCTCGACGTAGCGGTCGCTCGTCGCCGTCACGACCTCGTCCGGCAGCGGGGGCGGGGGCGGCGTCTTGTCCCAGTCGAGCGTGTCGAGGTAGTCGCGGACGGGCTGCTTGTCGAACGACGGCGGCGTGGCGCCGGGCTCCCAGGCGTCGGTCGGCCAGAAGCGGGACGAGTCGGGCGTCAGCACCTCGTCGCAGAGGACGAGCTCGCCGTCGATCAACCCGACCTCGAACTTCGTGTCGGCGATGATGATGCCGCGCTCGCGGGCCCAGTCCGCGCCGCGGCGGTACAGCTCCAGCGACACGTCGCGCAGCTGGGCCGCCAGTGCGTCGCCCACCAGGGCGGCCGCCGCGTCGAACGAGATGTTCTCGTCGTGGTCGCCGACGGCGGCCTTGGTGGACGGGGTGAACACGGCCTCGGGGAGCTGCTGCGACTCGAGGAGGCCCGCGGGCAACGGCGTGCCGTGCATCGTGCCGGCGGCGCGGTACTCCTTCCACGCCGAGCCCGTGATGTAGCCGCGCACGATGCACTCGACGGGCAGCATCTCGGCCTTGCGCGTGAGCATGACCCGCCCGGCGAGGTCGGCCTCGTCGGCCACCTTCTGCGCCGATGGAGGGAGGTCGCCCACCTCGGTCGACACGAGGTGGCCCGCCACGACGTCGCTCAGCAGGTCGAACCAGAAGGCCGACATGGCGGTGAGCACGCGGCCCTTGTGGGCGATCGCCTCGTCCATCACGACGTCGAACGCGGAGATGCGATCGCTGGTGACCATGAGCAGGCGGTCGTCGTCGACCGCGTAGATGTCGCGGACCTTGCCGGAGTGGACGTGGGGCAGGCCGAGGTCGGTCATGAGGCGGGCTCCGGGGGCTGGGCGGCGGGCGGGGCGAGCGGGGCGAGCGGGGCGAGCGAGCTGCTCAGAGGATCGGTTCGGGACGGTAGCGGGCGGCGTCGGCGTGGTCGGCGACGATGGGCTCGACCTGCCGGACGAACGCCTCGACCTGGTGCGGGGCGGTGCCGACGAAGCCGACCCGGTCGGCCAGCACGGCGTCGACGGCGGCGCGGTCGAGCCCGAGGCGCTCGTCGGAGGCGAGCCGCTCGGCCAGGTCGTTGTCGGCCGCGCCCTCGCGGAGCGCGAGGGCGACGGCGACCGCGTGCTCCTTGATCGCCTCGTGGGCCTGCTCGCGCCCGACCCCCTGCCGCACCGCCGCCATGAGCACCTTGGTGGTGGCGAGGAAGGGCAGGTACCTGTCGAGCTCACGCTCGATCACCGCGGGGTAGGCGCCGAAGCCGTCGAGCACCGACAGGAAGGTCTCGAACAGCCCGTCGGTGGCGAGGAAGGCTCCCGGGAGCGCGACCCGGCGCACGACCGAGCACGACACGTCACCCTCGTTCCACTGGTCGCCCGCCAGCTCGGACACCATCGACAGGTACCCCCGCACCACGACCGCCAGACCGTTGACCCGCTCGGACGAGCGTGTGTTCATCTTGTGGGGCATGGCCGAGCTGCCGACCTGGCCGGGGGCGAAGCCTTCGGTCACCAGCTCGTGGCCGGCCATGAGCCGGATGGTGGTGACGAGGCTGGCGGGACCGGCCGTCGCCTGGACGAGGGCGGCGACGACATCGAAGTCGAGCGACCGCGGGTAGACCTGCCCGACGTTCGTGAGCGCGGCGGCGAAACCCAGGTGGGCGAGCACCGCCCGCTCGAGCTGGTCGACCTTGCCGGCGTCCCCGTCGAGCAGGTCCAGCTGGTCCTGCTGCGTGCCGACGGGCCCCTTGATGCCCCGCAGGGGGTAGCGCGCCAGCAGTTCGTCCACGCGGCGGTAGCCCTGAAGCAGCTCCTCGCCGGCGTTGGCGAAGCGCTTTCCCAGCGTCGTGGCCTGGGCGGCCACGTTGTGGCTGCGGCCCGCCATCACGAGGGTGGCGTGCTCGGCGGCCCGCTCGGCCAGCCGGGCGAGAGCGGTGACCATGCGGTCGCGCACCAGCTCGAGGGCCCGGCGGACCTGGAGCTGCTCGACGTTCTCGGTGAGGTCACGCGACGTCATGCCCTTGTGGGCGTGCTCGTGCCCGGCGAGGGCCGAGAACTCCTCGATGCGGGCCTTGACGTCGTGCCGGGTCACCCGCTCGCGCGCGTCGATCGACGCCAGGTCGACGGCGTCGATGACGGCCCGGTAGTCGTCGATGGCCTCGGCGGGGATGTCGACGCCGAGATCGCGCTGCGCCTGCATGACCGCCACCCACAGCTCGCGCTCGAGCCGGACCTTCTGCTCGGGCGACCACAGCTCGACCATCGGCTGGCTGGCGTAGCGCGCGGCGAGGACGTCGGGGAGCACGGGCTTCACGTCCCCATTGTCGCCCGTGGGAGAGCGAACCGGCGACCAGCCAGCGGCCAGCAGCCCGTCGACCGCCGGGTGCCCCGGCGCCTGCTAGACGTTGTGCGTGTCGCGCCCGCGCCGGCCCCGTACCTCGATGTGGGCGCTCGTGCGCGACAGCACCCCCTGGCACCGGTTCCAGACGGCGGTCGTGCTGGTCGTGGGCGTGCTCACGTTCGGGACGGTCGGCTACGTGGTCGTCGGGCTCGGGCCGTTCGACGCCTTCTACCAGACCGCCATCACGCTCTCGACGGTCGGGTACGGCGAGATCGGGCCCGCCGACGAGGTCGACAGGGCGTACCGGGTCTTCACCCTCGTGCTCGTGCTGGTGGCGGCGAGCTCGCTCCTCTACACGGCCAGCACGCTCATCGAGGCCCTCGTGGAGGGCACGATCAACGACAGCTTCCGGAGGCGGCGCATGCAACGGCGGGTCGACAGGTTGGAGGGTCACGTGATCGTCGCCGGGTGGGGTCGGGTCGGTCGCTCCATCGCCCGCTACGCCCGGCGGCAGGGCCGAGCGGTCGTCGCGCTGGACCAGGACGGCGATCTCAAGATCGACGACGACGACGTGCCCGTGATCGTCGGCGACGCCACCGACGAGGACACGCTCGTGGCGGCCGGGATCGGGCGGGCGACGAGCCTGATCGCGGCCCTGGGCGACTCGAGCGCCAACCTCGCTCTCGTCCTCACCGCCCGGTCGCTGCGGGAGGACCTGCGCATCGTCGCCCGCATCGCCGACGACCGCGACGAGCGGAAGTTCCGCCGGGCGGGCGCCGACCGGGTGGTCAACCCGTACGACATCGGCGGCTCGCGGATGGCGGCGATCGCGTTCCGCCCCCACGTCGCCGAGTTCCTCGACGAGGTCGTGCTGGCGGACGACCACGACATCGACATCCACGAGGTGCAGGTTCGATCGGGATCGCGGGCGGTGGGCGCCGAGCTCGGCACCATCACGCCGGCGGCCGTCATCGCCGTGAAGGCACCCGACGGCACCTACTCGTTCAACCCGCCCCGCGATCGCACCCTCACGATGGGCGACGTCCTCATCGCAGTCGGGTCGGCTGCCCAGCTGACGGACCTGGCTGCGGCGACGAGCGGCTCGGCAGGCTGACGGCACATCGACGTGAGTTCGGCCCCGCCTGTTCAGGTCTGTGGCGGGGCCATCTCGGCGCGGTGGGCGACCAGCGCGTCGGCCAGGTCGGCGTCGTCGATGGCCAGCATCTGCACGGCCAGCAGGGCCGCGTTCATGGCGCCGTCCACCGCCACCGTGGCGACCGGGATGCCCTTCGGCATCTGGACCGTGGCGTAGAGGGCGTCGACACCGTTGAGGGCGCCGCCCGACAGGGGGACGCCGATGACGGGAAGGGTCGTCTGGCCCGCGACCGCGCCAGCGAGGTGGGCGGCCATGCCGGCCCCGCAGATGATGGCGCGCATAGCCGTTGTCGCGGGCCGAGGTGGCGAAGTCGGTGACGGCCGCCGGCGTGCGGTGCGCCGACATCACCCGCACATCGGCCTCGATGCCGTAGCGGGCGAGCGTGGCGGCCGCGGGGGCCATCTTGTCCTTGTCGCTGGGAGATCCCATGAGAACGGCGACCTTCTTGCGTGCCATCAGTGCGATGCCTCCTCGGCGATGTCGGTGCGGTGGTAGCTGCCGGGCCACGAGATGCAGCCGGCGGCGGCGTAGGCATGGCGACGGGCGTCGGCCACGGTCGGCCCGGAGCCGGTGACGGCGAGGACCCGCCCGCCGGCCGTGACCAGCGCGCCGTCGGGCCCGGCGGCGACCCCGGCGCAGAACACGGTGGCGCCCGTCGCCTCGGCGTCGGCGATGCCGGTGATGACGTCGCCGGTGCGGGGCGCGGTCGGGTAGCCCTCGCTCGAGAGCACGACCGTCACGCAGGCGTCGTCGCCGAAGGCCGGCGGCGGCGCCTGGGTCAGGTCACCGGCGGCGGCGGCCGCCAGCAGCTCGGCCAGGTCGGTGGTCAGCCGGGGCAGCACGACCTGGGCCTCGGGGTCGCCGAAGCGGACGTTGTACTCGACCAGGCGAGGCCCGGCCGGCGTCAGCATCAGGCCCGCGTAGAGGACGCCCCGGTAGTCGATGCCGCGGCGCCGCAGCTCGGCCAGCGTGGGGGCCACGAAGCGGGCCATCACGTCGTCGACCAGCGCGTCGTCGACCGCGGGCACGGGCGAGTAGGCGCCCATGCCCCCGGTGTTGGGGCCGGTGTCGCGGTCGCCGATGCGCTTGAAGTCCTGCGCGGGGGCGAGGGCGACCGCCCGGGAGCCGTCGCACACGGCCAGCAGCGACAGCTCGGGGCCGGTCATCCCCTCCTCGACGACGACCGTGCGCCCGGCGTCGCCGAACGATTCGCCGGCGAGCTTGGCCCGGACGTCGGCGATGGCGTCGTCGATCGACGTCGCCACGAGCACGCCCTTGCCGGCGGCCAGGCCGTCGGTCTTGGTCACCCACGGCCCGGGCATGGCGCGGAGGTAGGCCACCGCCGGCTCGACCTCGGTGAAGGAGGCGTAGCGGGCGGTCGGGACCCCGGCGGCCTCGACCACCTCCTTCATCCACACCTTCGAGCCCTCGAGCCGGGCGCCGTCGGCACCGGGGCCGAACACCAGCCGGCCCGCGGCCCGCAGCTCGTCGGCGAGGCCGGCCACCAGTGGGGCCTCGGGCCCGACGACGTAGAGGTCGGCCTCGACCTCGCCCGGCGGGGCGGCGACGGATCCGGGGATCCCCGGGCTGCCCGGGGTGACCACCACCTCGGCGGTGCGCGCCAGCACGTGGGCGAGCGCGTGCTCGCGTCCGCCCGACCCGATCACGCACACCTTCATGGCCCCGACCGCCTACGGCGTGCGCTGCACGTACTGGTCGCGGCCGGGCCCGACGCCCACGAGGCGGATCGGGACACCCACCTGGTCCTCGAGGAAGGCGATGTAGTCGGCTGCGTTCGGCGGCAGGTCGCCCGGCTCGGTGAACGACGACAGGTCGGTGGACCAGCCCGGCAGCTCCTCGTAGACCGGTGTCGCCTTGTGCAGCAGCGACTGGTCGTCGGGGAAGCGCTCGACGCGGCGGCCGTCGGCCTCGTAGGCCACGCACACCTTGACCGTGTCGAAGGCATCGAGCACGTCGAGCTTGGTGAGCGCGATCTCGGACAGCGAGTTGAGCCGCACCGAGTGCCGCAGCATCACGGCGTCGAACCAGCCCGCCCGGCGGCGTCGACCCGTGTTGGTGCCGTACTCGTGGCCCCGGTCGACCAGCGCGTCGCCCACCTCGTCGAACAGCTCGGTCACGAAGGGGCCCGAGCCGACGCGGGTGACGTACGCCTTGGCGATGCCCACGACCCGGTCGATGAAGCGGGGCCCGACGCCGGCACCGGTGCAGGCGCCGCCCGCCACCGGGTTCGAGGAGGTGACGTAGGGGTAGGTGCCGTGGTCGAGGTCGAGGAACGTGGCCTGCGCCCCCTCGAACAGCACGTGCTGACCGACCTCGAGCGCCTCGTGCACCAGGTTCACGGTGTCGGCCACGTAGGGCTCGACCCGGGGCGCGAGCTCGCCGACGTAGAGGTCGCAGATCTCGTCGATGTCGGGCGGGAGCTGGTTGTAGACCTTGGCCAGCGTCTGGCTCTTCTCGCGCAGGGCGAGCTCGAGCTTCTGCCGGAAGATCTTGGGGTCGTACATGTCCTGCACCCGCAGGCCGACCCGGGCGGCCTTGTCGGCGTAGGCCGGCCCGATGCCCCGCTTGGTCGTGCCCAGCTTGTTCTTGCCGAGGTGGCGCTCGGTCACCCGGTCGAGGAGCTGGTGGTACGGGAGGATCAGGTGGGCGCTCGACGACACCTTGCAGCCGCTCGCAGCTGCGCCCCCGGCGTTCGAGCATGTCGATCTCGTCGAGCAGCACCTGGGGGTCGACGACGACCCCGTTGCCGATGACGGGCACGATGTGGTCGTAGAGCACGCCCGACGGGATGAGCTGGAGGGCGAACGTCTCGCCGTCGACGACGAGCGTGTGCCCGGCGTTGTGCCCGCCCTGGTAGCGGACGACGAGGTGCATCTCCTTGGCGAAGAGGTCGGTGAACTTGCCCTTGCCCTCGTCGCCCCACTGGGTTCCGACCACGATGGTCGCCGGCACGTCGCACTCCTGGACGGTCGCGTGAAGGGGCCGGTCGAGGTTAGCGCCGGACGCCAGGGCCCTCGCACCCGCCCCTGAGGCGGGGCGAGTGCGCGGCGGCCGTCAGTGCTCGCGGCCGTCGAGGCGGTTCCAGAGCACGGCGACCGACGGGCTCCCGCCGGCGCCGGCGTTGTCGGTGCCGAAGACCAGGTCGGTCCTCCCGTCGCCGTCGAGGTCGGCGGCCTCCACGCTCTCGATGCTCGACCCGCCGGTACCCAACGGGTGGCGGTCGGGGAACGCGCCCGTTCCGTCGCCGTAGAGGACGGTGGCGGTGCCGCTGCCCGAGGCCGTGACCACGAGGTCGACGTGGCCGTCGCCATCGACGTCGGTGGCGAGCCCACCGACGACCGACGCGGGGGTCGGTATCGACAGGACGACGTCGGGCGGGGTCGGACCCGGCGCATGGGGGTCGCGTCCGATGGTGATCTCGACGACGGGACTGTCGGGGTCACCGACGATGCGGTCGAGGTAGCCGTCCTCGTCGACGTCCGCGTACGCGAGGCCCACGCGCCGACCCGACGACGCGAGGCCCCCTGAGCCCCGCGGCTGAAGGTGGCCGGGCCGTCGTTGAACGCGATCCCGTAGTAGGGGATGTCGGCGTCGGGCTTGTCGCAGTAACCGATCCACGCGATGTCGAGGTCGTCGTCCCCGTCGAGGTCGATGGCGCCGGCCGTCTCGCCGACGAACGGTACGTAGCCGGTCGAGGCCGCCCCGCATGGGATTCCTGGGATGTCTCGTGGTCCGAAGGCGCCGGCGCCGTCGTTCAGGCGGAAGCGTGCGCCGCCCGAGCCGGCGGTAACGAGGTCGAGGTCGTCGTCGGCGTCGAGGTCGGCGAGGGTGACGTCGTTGATCACATCCCCGGGTGGGTCACCGGGAACGGGCACAGGGACGGAGAGCCCGCCGGTGCCGTCCCCGAGCGCCACGTCGACGCCCGAGCCAACCAGGTCGAGCCGATCGACGGCGCCGTCGCCCGTCCACATCTCCGACCGCGACCGCGCGGACCTCGGTCGACGCCACGTGGGGTGTCCCCGACAACGCGCCCTCGCCGTCGTTCAGGAGCGTCAGCCCGCCTCCGGCGCCGCCGGCGACGACGTCGAGGTCCCGTCCGCGTCGACATCAGAGACCGCGACGGCCTCACTCGGTCCGGGGTGGCGGACGGCAGGCGTGCCGAGGTTGCACGCCGCGACCACCATCAATCCCCCTGCCGCGGCGACGACGGTCCGCATCGATCCCATGATCCCCTCCCGGATGCGTGGTTTCAGCCGCCAGCGTAGTGCCGGCAGCACGATCCGCGACGAGCTGATTCGGACTGCCGACGCAGGCACCGCGATCCGGCCGTGAGACTGACGCCTACGACGGTAAGTCGCTAGGGTGCGACGAAACGCCACAGCACGCCGTCTGGCCCTCGATCCCGCCGCCCGTAGAGGACCGCCATGAGCACACTTTCGGACTTCGTCGTCACGCGCCCACGACACCGCACGGCGCGAGCGACTGCAGGCACGAATCGTGTCGACGGCCGGCCGGCCTCCGACTCGGTATGCGCTCCCCTGCGCCGTGGTGCTGATCGTGGCAGCCCTCACGGCATGTGCCCCGCCCCCGATCGCGGACGACGGGTACGAGCTGGTGTTCCACGACGACTTCGACGGGGACGCGCTGAGCGGCATCTGGATCACGGCCCCGTTCGGAGGCTCGCTCCCGCCCAGCGTCGGCAACGGCGTCATGACGCCTCCGAGCGACCGCCGCCAACGCCTACCAGTGGGCGTACGTCGCCAGCACCGGACCACGCTCCACCGCCGAGCCGAGCTACCCCTGGGCGCAGTCCTGGCGGTACGGCTACTTCGAGGCCCGCATCCGCTTCACCGACAACCGGTGGGCCTGGCCGGCGTTCTGGCTCTTCAGCATGGCCAAGTCCGAGGCCTGGCCGCGGGAGGACTGCAGCCTGCTCAACGCCGAGTGGGACATCATGGAAGGCGGCATCGGCGGATACCCGGCCGCAGAGTCGACCTACGCCGTCCTCCACCGCAACACGACCGACAACACCGCCGACGGGTACTGCGGGATCCCCGACGAGCAGCGGAAGTTCCGGACCGACTCCGGCGACCTCGACCTGTCGGGGTGGCACAGGTGGGCTGGTCACTGGACGGCCGGTCAGCTGTGCACCTACCTCGACGACTGGCCGCTCGGGTGCCTCACCCCGTACGACAGCACGCCCAGCGCATGCACATCGTGTTCACGATGCTCTACCTCCCCGAGTGCTCAGGGTGCGGCACCCGTCCGAGCACGCTGGAGATGCAGGTCGACTGGGTCCGCGTCTGGCAGTGACGACCCGCGAGCGACGCCCGGTGTGCGAGGCTCCTGTCCTGCTCCATGCTCGGGGAGGCGTGGCACGGTGATCGCCGGACAGGATCTGAGGGACGTCGCCCGCAAGGCGTCGAGCCGCACGCGCCGCACGCTGTTGAGCCCGTTCGTCCGCGTGGAGGCGCGGCCGCCCCTGGTCCGCCTCGGCTCCGCCGCCTGCGGGTGGTGGGTCCCCGAAGCGGTCCTTCGACCCGGTGCGGTCGCGTACTGCGCGGGGGCCGGGGAGGACATCTCGTTCGACCTCGAGCTGCATCGTCGAGGCCTCTCGAGGTCGTGACGATCGACCCGACACCTCGGGCGATCGCCTACGTCCGCGGGGTCGACCCGGGCGATGAGCGGTTCACGTTCGTGCCGATGGGCCTGTGGAGTGGGCCCGGCGAGCTCACGTTCTTCCCGCCGCGCACGCCGGCGTGTCGCACTCGGTCGTCAACCTGCAACGCACCGCAGCCGGCGACGGCTTCACGGCGAAGGTCGACTCGCTCGCGTCGATCATGGCCACACAGGGCCACGCTGCCATCGACATCCTCAAGGTCGACATCGAGGGAGCCGAGTCCACGGTGCTGCCCCACCTCCTGGCCGAGGGGCCGCGACCGCCGGTCGTCTGCTTCGAGTACGACCAGCCGCAGAGCTCGCGGGCGCTCCTGCAGCTCCTCGGCGCCTACCGCGGCGCCGGATACCGCCTCGTCCGACGGGAGCGGTGGAACTTCACGCTGGTCAGCGCCACGCTCTGCGCCATGACGTCGGTGCGGACACGGGTCAAGACCACGCCGTGGCTGCGCAACGCGCTGTTCCTCGTGCAGAACGGCAGCGCACGCGATCCGCGCCCGTCCGCTCGCCGACGCGGCCGGCGACAGTGCGGACCGCGAGGCCGCGCCTGGCCGTGGGCTCACGGCGATGGTGCGGGTCAAGGACGAGGCCCGCTTCCTCCCCGAGTGGCTCGCGCACCACACGACCATGGGGTTCGAGCACGTCGTCATCTACGACAACAACAGCACCGACGACCTCGCCGGCGCGGTGGCGCCCTTCGTCGAGCGCGGGCTCGTGACCGTCGTGCCGTGGCCCACGGTGCCCGCATCTCCCGGTGCGCACCTCGACTTCCTTCGACGGTTCGGTCCGACGTGCGACTGGACGGCCTTCTTCGACGCGGACGAGTTCCTCGTCGAGCGCCGCCCCGGAGACCTCGCCCGCACCCTCGCCGCCGCCCGGGGCCCCGCCGTGGCGGTGAACTGGCGCTATTACGGTGGCGCGGGCCACGAGACGGTCCCGCGCGGCCTGCTCACCGGCCGGTTCGATCGGGCTGCGCCCGTGCTCAACCACCACGTGAAGGTCATCGCCCGACCGCGCGAGGTCGTCGGCTACCGGAACTCGCACAACTTCTACTACCGGCGGCGGCGCGGCTGGCCCGCACGACGGACGGGCGGCGGGTGCTCGGGTCGTTCGCGGGCCCCGCCGACCCGGCCCCGCTGGTGCTCAACCACTACGTGTACCGCAGCCGCGAGGACTACGAGCGCAAGGCGCGGCACGGCTTCGTCGACGCGGTCGGCGCCCGAGACCGGGCTCGGCAGGCCGAGCGTGCCGAGATGGAGTTCGGCAAGCACAACGACGTGCACGCACCGTTGCCGGCCGCAGTCGTCGCCGCGACCCGCAGCGCGGCTCGCCGAGCTGGGCTACCCCGACGAGCTGTGGCAGGCCGAGGCGCACGACACCGCGGCACCTCCGCCCGCCGGCTGATCGAGCGTGACCGTAGAGCCCCGAGACGCGAGCTCGGCGGCCAGCGTGTCGATCAGCCCGGGCGCTGAACGTGTGCCATCACCGAATCAACCGTGACCAGGAGGTGACCGGACCCGATCGCCATCGGCCCGTCGAAGTCGCCTCCGAGCGGTGTCGACCACACGGGTTCGCACGTCGCGCTCCCACAGCCGCCGACCGGATAGGCGGCCAGGACGCCGCCGTCGTGACCGACGAACACTGCGCCACCAGCAGCGACGGGTTGCTGCGCCACCCCCGCCCGTGACGCGGACGTCCACGCGGCGCGGCACGACGGCGCACCGCAGCCGGCGAGAGGCAAGGCCACCAGTCCGTCGGCCGCAGTCGGCACGAGGACCGTGTCACCTGCGATCCCGGGATCGGCTGTCACCGCCGAGCCCACGTTCGCCGTCCAGAGCACGCTCCCCGTCGCCTCCGAGATCGCGTACACGAGCCCGGCGTCGGTACCGACCACCACGGTCGCCAGATCGTCGCTCACCACCGGAGCGGTCATGCTGGTTCCCTCGACCGCGACCGCCCACGCTGGGCAGCCGTAGGTGACGGGGTACTCACCACCGCTGTCGGTCGCGCAATCTGCCGGGGGTCCGTCGAGTCGGTAGGCCCGGAGGCCGAGCGCCGTGAACGTGCTGGCCGGATCGGTGGACACGAGCCCCTCGCCGCTGACCACGACCCGCTCGGCCGTCATGGTCGGCCTCGGAGCCCAGGATTGCGCGGCTGCACCAGAACGGGCGTGCTCCACGGCGGCGTCCGAGCGAGATCGGTGACCTCGAGAGTGAACTCGCGGGCATAGCGCCACGGGCGCTCCACGTGCGCACCCAGCGTGCCACGGAGCGTCTGGATCGGCGGGAGCGGAGGGCAATTCCCAGGTGGGCTCGCCGGTCGTCAGGTCGTGAAGCACGCCGATCGGTTCGTTCATGGGGGCGCCGCCCGAGACCACGAGGAGCTGCCCGTCGTGAACGAACATGTCGAAGACCTGCACCTCGTAGGGAGGGTGGGTCCACACCGTGTCACCTGTCGTGACGTCGCGGGCGATGAGCCCGCCCGCCAGCGTGGAGTAGACGAATCGACCGAAGACGATCGGGGGCGGCGGCCATCCCACCGGCTCCTGCCAGGTCTCGGTCATGTCGGCGGCGCTGTCGATGCCGATCACCGTTTCGACACCGTTGTGCCCGTTCCGGTTCGGGCTGCCGCCCGGCGCCACCCAGCACCCTCCGAGCAACGCCATGACCCCGACCAGACCGGCCACGAGCCGCGGTGCCCGCGTGCGGGTCCAGACCCTTTCCATCGGACTCTCCCTCGGCCCCCGGCGACATCATCGACGTGACGCACGGAATGTAGCACCGCCCCCACGTAGAGGATTGACCAGAGCCGGCCCCGGCGTGCGGGACGGCAACGCCGGCGCTCAGCGCAGCACGAGCTCGCCGTCGACCGCGTCGACGGTGACCGTGTCACCCTCCGCGAGCTTGCCGTCGAGGATCTGCACGGCCAGCGTGTCGGCCAGCTCACGCTGGATGACCCGCTTGAGCGGCCGGGCGCCGAAGGCCGGGTCGTAGCCCTGGTGGGCCAGCGCCGCGGTGGCGGCGTCGGTGACCTCGAGCCCGATGCGGCGGGCGGCCAGGCGACCACGCAGCCCTCGCAGCTGGATCTCGACGATGTGCCCCAGGTCATCCTCGGTGAGCTCGCGGAACCGCACCATCTCGTCGATGCGGTTGACGAACTCGGGCTTGAAGAACGTGCGGGGGTCACCGGGCAGGTTCGACGTCATGATCAGCACGGTGTTGGTGAAGTCGACGGTGCGGCCCTGGCCGTCGGTGAGCCGGCCGTCGTCGAGCAGCTGCAGCAGCACGTTGAACACGTCGGCGTGCGCCTTCTCGATCTCGTCGAGCAGCACCACCGAGTACGGGCGGCGCCGCACGGCTTCGGTGAGCTGGCCACCCTCGTCGTACCCGACGTAGCCGGGAGGGGCGCCGATGAGGCGGCTGACCGCGTGCTTCTCCATGTACTCGGACATGTCGATGCGCACCATGGCGCGCTCGTCGTCGAACAGGAAGTCGGCCAGCGACCGGGCGAGCTCGGTCTTGCCGACGCCCGTGGGGCCGAGGAACAGGAACGAACCGATGGGCCGGTGCGGGTCGGACAGGCCGGCCCGGCTGCGCCGGATGGCGTTGGCGACGGCGGTGACGGCCTCGTCCTGTCCGATCACCCGCTCGTGCAGCACCTCCTCGAGGCGCACGAGCTTGGCCATCTCGCCCTCCATGAGGCGGCTGACCGGCACGCCTGTCCACTTGGCGACGACCTCGGCGACGTCTTCCTCGTCGACCTCTTCCTTGAGCATGCGCTGCCCGTTCGACTGCAGGTCCTCGAGACGGGCCGTGGCCTCTTCCACCAGGCGCTCGGTCTCGGGGATGCGGCCGTAGCGGATCTCGGCGGCCCGCTCGAGGTCGGTCTCTCGCTCGGCCTCGGCGCGGAGCGCCTCGAGCTGCTCCTTGCGCTCGCGGATGTCGTCGATGATCTCCTTCTCGTTGTTCCAGTGCGCCAGCATCGAGTCGCGCTGCTCGCGGCAGGTTGGCGAGCTCTTCGTCGATGCCCGCGAGACGCTCGTGCGAGACCTGGTCGGTCTCCTTCGCCAGTGCCACCCGCTCGATCTCGAGCTGGCGGATGCGCCGCTCGACGACGTCGATCTCGGTGGGCAGCGAGTCGATCTCGATGCGCAGGCGCGAGGCGGCCTCGTCGACGAGGTCGATCGCCTTGTCGGGCAGGAACCGCCCGGTCAGGTAGCGGTCGGACAGGACGGCGGCGGCCACGAGGGCGGCGTCCTGGATGCGCACGCCGTGGTGGACCTCGTAGCGCTCCTTCAGGCCGCGGAGGATGGCGATGGTGTCGTCGACCGAGGGCGGCCCGACGTACACCTGCTGGAAGCGCCGCTCGAGGGCGGCGTCCTTCTCGATGTGCTTGCGGTACTCGTCGAGCGTGGTGGCGCCGATCATGCGGAGTTGGCCCCGGGCGAGCAGCGGCTTGAGCATGTTGCCGGCGTCCATCGCGCCCTCGGCCGCCCCGGCCCCGACGACCGTGTGCAGCTCGTCGATGAACGTGATGACCTCGCCCTCGGCGTCGGTGATCTCCTTGAGGACCGCCTTCAGCCGCTCCTCGAACTCGCCGCGGTACTTGGCTCCCGCGACCATCGAGCCGAGGTCGAGCGAGATGACCCGCTTGTTCTTGAGGGTCTCGGGGACGTCACCCTCGACGATGCGGGCGGCCAGCCCCTCGACGATGGCGGTCTTGCCGACGCCCGGCTCACCGATGAGGACCGGGTTGTTCTTGGTGCGTCGCGACAGCACCTGGATGACCCGACGGATCTCCTCGTCGCGGCCGATGACCGGATCGAGCTTGCCCTGGCGGGCGACCTCGGTGAGATCGCGGCCGTAGCGCTCGAGCGCCTGGAACTGATCCTCGGGGTTCTGGGACGTGACACGGTGGCTACCGCGGACGGCCTGCATGGCGGCGAGCACGTCGTCGCGGGTGACCCCCAGCCGGTCGGCCAGGGCGAGCAACAGGTGCTCGGTCGACAGGTACTCGTCGGAGAGGTCGGCGCGGGCCTCGTCCGCGGTGTCGAACACCTGGTTGAGCTCGCGGGACAGCCGGGCCTCGCTGCCGTAGGAGCGCGGCAGCTTGGCCAGCGCCTCGTTGACCTGGTTGCGCAGGGGCAGCGGCTCCTTGCCCATGCGCTGCAGCATCGGGAGGACGATGCCCTCGCCCTGGCCCAGCAGGGCGGCCAGCAGGTGATCGGGGGTGACCTCGGGGTTCGACGCCTGCTTGGCCGCGTCGACCGCCGAGCTGAAGGCCTCTTGGACCTTGAGCGTCCAACGGTTCGGATCGAGCGCCATGACGGAAGGATACCTCCCGCTCAGAAAAGTTGATACCTACGCGCTCAAGTTCAGGTGTGTGGGATCAGCTTCGGGCCGGCGGACCGACCGGGTCCCACTCTGCGTCGGGATCGCCCTCATCGTCCCACCGCCGACCGTTGCCCGCGGCCTCGTCGCGGCCGCGCTTGCCGCCGTTGCGCGAGGCCGACCGCGACTTGGCGGGCGGCTCGTAGCGGTACGACTCGCCGCTGAAGGTGTCGTCGGCCGACATGCTGTTGAGCACCGAACCCACCAGCGGTGCATCCACCTGCCGCAGCAGCTCGACGGCGCGCGTCAGGCCGCGCTTCGAGGTCTTGTTGGCCGACGTCACGAGCAGGGTCGTGTCGGCCATGCGGGCGAGAACGAGCGAGTCGGTCACTGGCAGCACCGGCGGGCAGTCGATCACCACGACGTCGTAGGTCTGACCGAGCACGTCGATCAGCCGACGGGCCCGCTCGCCGCTCAGGAGCTCGGACGGGTTCGGCGGCGGATAGCCGGCGGGCAGCACCGACAGGTTCGGGGACCGCGGGCACCGACTGGATCGCCTGCGGCAGCGTCACGTCGCCGATCAGCACCGCCGTCAGGCCCGGCGTCAACGGCACGTCGACGACCTCTTCCATGCGAGGCCGCCGCAGGTCCGCGCCCACGAGCACGACCCGATCCCCCGCCTGGGCGAGCGCGATCGCCAGGTTCACCGCGATCATCGTCTTGCCCTCGCCCGGCGACGGGCTGGTGACCTGGACGACGCGCACCTGCCGATCGATCCCGAGGAACTTGACCGACGTGCGCAACAGGCGGAACGCCTCGGCCGCGGGCGACGTGGGGTTCGTGACCGTGACCAGATCGGAGCCGCCGCCGACCTTGGGGATGAGGCCCATCGTGGACACCCCGGTGACGCGCTCCAGCGTCTCCTTCGTCTTCACCGAGTCGTCGAAGTAGTCGCGGATGAACGCGAACGCCGCGCCCAGGAACAGGCCGAACACCAAGCCGATCGCCAGGTTGAGCGGGATGTTCGGGCTGACCGGCGTGTCGGGCGTCCAGGCATAGCCGAGCACCTCGGCGCCGCCACCGGTGGCGAGCTCGACCCCGATGGTGAGGCTGCCGAGCCGGGACTCGATCTCGGCCACCTGGCCCTCGAGGGGCTGGAGGACGGGCTGGAGGTCGGCCTCGAGGTTGCGGCGCTCGGTCGTCAACCGGGCGAGGTCACCCTGTCCGGACGCGATCTGCGCGTCGACGGCATCGATCGGTTCCCGGGTCTCGGAGATGCGGGTCTCGAGCTCGCTCAGCAGGCCCTGGAGCCGCTGACGCGTGGTGAGCAGGAGCTCCTGGTCGGCGGCGCGGCGCTGCTCGACGTACGTGTTGGCGTAGGTGTTGACCAGATCGGTCGCCAGGCGCGGCTCGGACGACACCAGCGAGATCTCGACGATGCTGCTGGTCTTGTTCGGGTCGCCGCGCGTCACCTGGTCGACCGTGACGTTGAAGACCTCCGCGTCCGTCAGCGGCCCGTCGTAGGCCTGCGCGACGTTCCCGCGCATGGTCGCGGAGCCCACGGCGGTGAGCTGAGACGACGCCTGGCGCTCGAGGTCGATGTTGTCGTTGGCGTCGAACACCATCGCCAGCGGGTCGTTCGACCCCGTGGTCGACACCTGAGCGCGGACGCGATAGGTCGGTTCGGGGATCAGGGATGCCGCAACCGCAACCCCGACGCAGGCCAGCGTCGTCAGGATGACGAGCCACCTGCGGCGGGCGATGACCCCCAGGTAGGACCTGAGATCTGGCTCCTCCAGCTGCGGATCCATGATCGGCGAAGCCTACATCGGCAGGACGGACGGCACCCATCGGCCGGAGGGCGGCCTGAAGCCCTGACCACCACGGGTGCTACCGTCCATCGATCGGGAGCGAGTCGATCGCGGCGCCTGCCGCACCGCTTGGCGTGGCCCGTGGGCCGCGCCCACCTGCCGGGGCTGGGAACCCGGGGGCGACGCGCGCTCCTCGTCCCAGCGGTCGTCGGTCGCACGGACGCGGGGCGGCGCTGACGCTGGCCATGCTCGGCACGGCGACGATGTCGTTCACCACCTGGCGGTTCGGCGACATCCTGCTCTCAGACCTGCTGTTCCTCATGGCCGCGGCGGCGATCGTGGTCAAGATGCTGACCGGCAACGACCGCGACCTCGCCACACCCGAGCAGCGCAAGGGCTCGCCACTCCTCCTCGTCGGCGCGCTCCTCCTGCTCGCCGCGGGCACGCTGTCGAGCCTCCGGGCCTGGGATCCGATCGACTCGATGAGCGTCGTGCTGCGCTTCGCCTGGGTCACGCTCGTCTGGTTCTGGATCATGCGGACCGTGTGCCGTGATCGCGCCGACCTGAAGCTGCTGCTCCGGGCCTGGAAGTTCTCGGCGCTCGCCACCGCCGGCGCCGCGGTGCTCGGTCAGCTGGGCATCGCCTTCGTCAGCACCCACCTCGGCGACCGGCAGGTCGGGCTGAACGGCCACCCCAACCACCTCGCTGGTCACCTCGCCGCCACGTTCATGCTCTTCCTGCTCGCCGTCCCGCGCTCCGAGGAGCCGCGGCGACGTCATCCCCGACTCTGGTGGCTGCTCGCCCTCGGTCTGACGACGACCGGGATGTTCGCGAGCGGTTCGATCTCGGGGTTGGTCGCCATCCTCGGCGCGATGGCCGTCGTCGGCGCCGTCTACCTGGCGACGACCGGGCGGCGGATGACCAAGCGGCGACGCTCGCTGTTGGCGCCGATGATCGGGGTCCTCGTTGTCGCGATCGGTGCGGTCGTCCTGTTCACCAGCGACCTCGCGGTCGTCGACCGCCTCAACCTGTTCCGCGAGGGCGACTCGTACGTCGAGGAGAGCGTCGGGTCGCGCGGGGAGCGCAACGCCTTCGTCACCGAGCGGTTCGACCAGTACCTCGTGGTGGGCCTCGGCTTCCACACCGGGTACCCCACCGACACGTACATCGACCCCGAGGACCCTGCCCAGCGGGACTACGGGGTGCACAACATGCACCTCGGCATCCTGTACCAGGCGGGGCTGGCGGCGGCGATCGGCGTGATCGTCATCCTCGTCACCGCGGGTCGCCAGCTCAAGGCGTTGCTCCGCCGCACCGACGACGACCTCTACGTCCTCACGCTCGCGCTGATCGGGTGCTTCGTCGCGGTCAACGTCGTCTCGCTGTTCCAGCCCACGGCGTTCGACCGCTTCTTCTGGATGCCGGTCGCGCTCACGAGCTGCCTGTGGTCGATCCGCCGCCGCGAGCTCCCGCGCCGCCGCCTCGCCCTGAGCCGAGAACGCGTTGTTGCCTACACTCCGGCCTCGGTAGCTGGGGGTCGACGTGGCGATTGACGAACAGGATGTGGGCCCGGCGACCGGCCCGGAAGCCGGCGAGCGCTCGCCGGCAGAGCACCGCCACCGACGACTCGCCGTCGGCTCCGTGCTCGTCGTGCTCGCCCTCTGCGGTGTGCTGCGCAGCATCACCGCCGACGCGCACCTCCCCTGGCAGCACCACTGGGACGAGGCGACCAACGTCACGGTCGGGCAGCGGATGTCCGACGACCTGTCGATCGACCCCGGGTTCTACGACTACCCGGCGCTCGTCTTCGTCACCCAGGCGGCCGTCCTGGTGCCGGCGACGCTGATCGGGGGGTACGACCCCGACGACGACGGTCCTGTCCTCGACACCCAGGTGCTCGGGACGAGTCGGGTCGAGCACCCGGCGTTGCTCCGGGCGATGCGGTGGACGACGGGCGTCCTGCCCCAGCTCGTGACCACTGCCGTCGCCGCCGCGATCGCCTGGGTCGTGACCCGCCGGTGGTACGCGGCTGCGGGGGCGGCGGTGCTGGTCACCCTCAGCGCGGTCGACCTGCGCTACGGGACCTTCGTCACGCCCGACGCGCTGTCCGGCATGGCGGCCACCCTGGCCGTGCTCGGCGCGGTGATGATCACCCGCGCCCCGACCACCCGCCGCTATCTGTGGACGGGAGCCGCCATCGGGCTGGCCGCCTCCGCCAAGTACAACGCCGCGGCCGTGGTCATCGCACTCGTGGTCGCCCACGTGCTGGCCCACCGCCGCCCGCTGGCCGAGCGCCGCCCGCTCCTCATCGCCGCGGCCGCCGCCGCGGCGGTGTTCGCCGTCGTGAACCTCGGGGGCACGGTGCACCCGCTCGACTTCCTCGGTGAGATCGGGTCCGAGGGCGCGCACTACCGCGACGGGCACTTCGGCAGCGAGGGGAACAGCCCGGCGTTCAACGCCACGTGGCTGTGGTGGTCGTTCGGCCTCGCCCTGCCGCTGGCGGCCTGTTCGCTGCTGTCGCGCGCCTCCGACGTCCGGCGCGGCGGCGATCGTGCTGCTCAGCTTCGCCGTCGGCTACTACGTGTTCCTCGACGCGTTCCCCGTCCGGTTCGCGCGCGACCTGCTCCCCATCTCGGGAACCATCGCGGCCGCGGCCGCCATCGGTTTCGTCGTGTGCATGCAACGGTTGGTGGAGGCCGGCAGCCGTCGCACCGCGGGGTGGGCGGCCACCGGAGTCCTCGTGGTCGCCGTCCTGGCGCTGCCGGTGACCGGCGCCGCGGGGGCCCTCCGCAGCGTCGACGAGGACCCGTGGGGCGAGGTCAACACGTGGCTCGCCGAGAACGCGCCGGCGGGCTCGACCGTCGCCATCGAGGCGTTCTCCCCCTACATCGACGAGGCGAGGTTCAACGTCCTCGTCGGCGGCTCGCCGCTGATCGGCACGACCGGGGGCGGCCTCCGGTGGTTCGAGGATCGCGGCGTCGACTACTACGTCGCCTCCGACGAGATGTTCCAGCCGTTCCTCGACCACCCCGAGGAGGACCCGGGGGCGGCACTGATCTACCTCCGGCTCCTGAGCGACGAGTGCCGCGTCCACGAGGCGGAGGGCGCGGGCCACCGCCTCGTCGTGGCGAAGGCGCCGTGCGACCCGTGAGCGGGCCGTCGCACCGGTGATCCCGGGCAAGGCGGACGCCGTCGCCCGCCGGATCAGATCGTCGTCGCCGCCGGTGTCGGCGCGGCGGGCAGGCCGATCTCCTCGCGGATCTCCTGCACGCGAGCGAGGAGGTGGCGGGCCCAGCGTTCGGGGGTGAACTGGCGGGCCAGCTCGCGACTGGCCTCGGTCATCGCCTGCCGGTCGGCCTCGTCGGCCGTGGACACGCGCAACAGAGCCCGAGCCAGGGCATCGACGTCGTCGGGCGGGATGACCGCCCCGTTGTAGCCGTCGAGGACCAGGCGGCTCGCGGCGCCGCACACGGACGTGCACACCACCGGGAGGCCGGAGGCCGCCGCCTCGTGGATCACGAGCGCCCAGGGCTCGAAGCGGCTCGGCAGCACGAGGCAACCCGACCGGCCGAGCAGCGCGGGCATGTCGTCGGGCTGGACGAAGCCCGACATCCGGACGCCGGGCCGGCCGGTCAACTGCGCGGCCTCGGGCCCTGCGCCGGCGATCTCGAGCGGCCACGGGTCGTCGGTCATCCGGCGGTAGCGCCGGTAGCCCTCGGCGAGGACGTCGATCCCCTTGTCCCGCACCAGGCGGCCGACGAACGTGAACGTCCGCTCGGGCAGCGCCTCACCACGAGCGACCGCGACCGCGTCGAACCGCGGTTGGTCGCACGTGTTGATGCCGTCGATGATCCGGCCGTCGGAGAACCCCAGCCGTCGGGCGAAGTCGGCCGACCGCTCGCCGGGGAGGAACGCCGCGTCGTAGGTCGGGCGGATGAGGACCGGCGCCGACGCGACCCCGAGCCACTGCTTCGGCGTCGCCCACCACTGGTTGTCCATGCACAGCACGCGCAACGTCCGCCCCCGACGTCGCCTCGCCACCCGGCGGTACGCGGTGATGTGCCATGACGAGACGAGCAGCGCGTGCGGCTCGCGCGCCGCGAGCGCCGCCTCGAGCCGGTCCTCGTCGGGCGCCCCCGACCACGCATGCGCGTCGAGGCCGGCGGTCGTCGCCTCGTCGGAGAACGGTGCGTCGGGACCCGCCGCCTGGTGGAAGATCTGGAGGTCGACACCCAGGTCGCGCAAGGCGGTGAACTCGGCGTGGGTGTAGCCCGAAAGGCGCTGCCACAGGATGGCCACCCGCGGTCGCTCGCCCGCTCCGGTCATTGCATCACCCCGGCTGCGGGCTCCACGTCTCCGACCGGCGAGATGCCGACCACCAGGAGCGGATCGGGTTCGGTCGGCGCATCGGAGGGCGCGGCGCGCCGGGTGGCGAGCGCCCGACCGAACGCCGCCCACCAGATCGCGGCGGCCACGAGGTTGGCGAGGCCGAGTCCGAGGGCGAACCCGACCCCCGACGCCACCGCCGCGCCGACGAGCGGCAGGAGGAGCTGCGGAGGCACGGTCTGCAGGCGGGCGCGGAGGCTCGCGGCCGCATCGCCGAGCGACCGCACACCGGCGAAGGCTCCCGTCGCCGCGCTGCCCGCGATCGTCGCCAGGCCGACCGGGAGCATCAGCTCGCTGGCCTCGGCCCACGTGTCGCGGAACACGGCCTGACCCCACGCGTCGGGCACCGCCAGCCCGATCACCATCCACGCCGCCGCCACCGCCACGAGGACGACGGTGGCGCGCACCATGAGCATGCGAAGCCGGTGTGGCTGCTCGACACGCGCGCCCTCGGGCACGAGTGCCAGGTAGATGCCCTGGTGCACGGTGTTCAAGGGTCCGTAGTACACCTGGGCGGCGCGCACGCCGCCGAGGACGCTGAGACCGGCGATCGCCCCGACCCCGACGAGGACGAGCTGGCTGACAGCCTGCCCGGTCACGAGCTCGCCGATGAACCGTGAGCCCATCTGCCGGTGGTTCGACAGCCACCGCAGCGGGTGCGGCACTGCGAGCGCCCGGGCGGTCATGGCGAGGCCGGCGAGTGCGCCGAGGCCGCCGGTGAGGCCCCACGCGACGACGAACCAGTCGGCGCCGGCGTCGGCGGGTGCGAGAGGGAGCACCGCGCAGACCGCCACCAGCCACACCACGTCGACCGTGAGCGCGCCGACCGGGCGGTCGACGATGAACGTGTACCTCCAGGTGTCCTGCACGAGCAGCAGCGGCAGCACGATCGCCAGCGCCACGAGTGCCGACCCGGCGGCGCCTCCGGCGATCGTCCCGCCGACGCCAACGACCGCGGCGGCCACGAGGGACACCACGACGCTGGCGCCGATCATGTCGGGGACCAGCGCCCGGCGGACGCGGTGGTCGGCGGCCGAATAGGTCGACAGGAACGTCTCGCCGACGAGCGCCCGCCCGAAGCCCACCGTGACCAGGTAGCCGACCGTCGCCACCGCGAACGCGCCGAACCCGTCGGCCGAGAGCGATCGCGCGGCGATGATCGAGACGACGACGTTGCTCAGGCTCGACACGCCCTGGTCGGCCATGACCAGGGCTCTGCGGCGGTTCACCCAGCGGTCACACGCCTCAGCTTCGCGCGAGATTCGCCGCCACCTGGTCGTGGACCCAGGCGTACGTGGCTGCGAGGCCATCCTCGAGGGTGATCGACGGGGCCCAGCCGAGCCGCTCGCGGATCAGCGTGTTGTCGCTGTTGCGGCCGCGCACGCCCTGGGGGGCGTCGAGCTTGTAGCGGCGCTCGAGCGTCACGCCGGCGATGCCCTCGACGATGTCGACGAGCTGGTTGATGGTGACGAGCTGATCGCTGCCGATGTTCAGCGGCTCGGAGACGTCGCTGGCCGTCAGCCGCAGCGTGCCCTCGAGGCAGTCGTCGATGTAGGTGAAGCTGCGGGTCTGCTCGCCGTCGCCCCAGATCTCGATCGTGTGGTCGCCGGTCAGCGCCGCGGTGGCGACCTTGCGGCAGATGGCCGCGGGCGCCTTCTCGCGGCCGCCGTCCCACGTGCCGTGCGGGGCCGTAGACGTTGTGGTAGCGGGCGACCCGGGTCTCGATGCCGAAGTCCTCGAGGAAGTGGCGGGCCATGCGCTCGCTGAAGAGCTTCTCCCAGCCGTAGCCGTCCTCGGGCATGGCCGGGTAGGCGTCGGCCTCGCGCAGCGGCTCGACCTCGGGCGACGCCTGCTTCTCGGCCGCGTACACGCACGCCGACGAGGCGTAGAAGCAGGCGCTCGACGCCCGGCGTCGCGGGCGGCGACGAGCACGTGCGTGATGATCGAGCACCGACAGCATGCACAGCGGCCTTGTTGTTCTCGATGAAGCCCATGCCGCCCATGTCGGCCGCCAGGTTGAACACGGTGTCGACACCGTCGGTGGCGGCCTGGCTGGCGTCGAGCAGCTGGCAGGTCGGCGTGGACGTTCTCGACGTCGTCGAAGACCTGGTACCACTCGTCGTTGCGGCTTGCAGTCGACGGCGCGGATGCGACCGACGCCGTCCTCGCGCAGGCGACGACGAGGTGACCGCCGATGAAGCCACCGGCGCCGGTCACGAGCACATGATCCATCGCGGTCAGGTCTCCTTGGGGCGGCGAGGTCACGGTGGCACGACGGGCCACCGCCCGGTCGATGACCGTCTCGAAGCGATCGGTGATGCGGTCGGTGTCGAAGGTCACCTCAGCGTACGCGCGTGCCGCCCGTCCGGCGTCATGTCGCAGCCCGTGCTCGACGCGCAGGCGCTTGGCGGCGACGAGGAACGCCTCCTCGTCGGTGGGCGACACCACGAGGCCGGCTCCGGCCCGCTCGATGGTGCGAGCCGCCAGGTTCTCGGGCGGGATGGCGGCCAGGACGGGGCGGCCGGCGCACAGGTAGGAGAGGACCTTGGACGGCACCGAGAACGTTCCCGCCGTCGGCTCGAGCAGTGCCACCAGCACGTCGGCGGAGCCGAGGATGTCGGGGTAGTGCTCCATCGGCTGGAACGGCAACAGCCGGAGGTTGGGCAACGGGCGGGCCCGCAACATCTCGCGCAGGCGCTGCTCGCCCATGCCCTCGCTGACGACGACGACGTCGGCGTCGTCGACCCGCTGCTCGGCGAGCTGGTAGCAGCAGCTCGGGACGGTGCTTGAGGCCGAGCGTGCCGGTGTAGAGGAACACGAAGCGGTCGCCCAGGCCGTGCTTCGGCCCGCCAGTCGTTGTCGCGGTGGCGCTCGGGGAGGTCGCCCAGCGGGGCCCAGTTCTCGATGACGGTGCAGTGCGACCCGTCGACGCCCCACCCGTCGAGCACGGGCCGGAAGTCGTCGGTGATCGAGACGACCCCGTCGGCCTGCCGGAGCAGCCGGCGCTCGAGGGCCTCGAACGTGGTGCCGACGCGGCGGCCGAGGCGCCCGGCCCGCCTCTCGGCCTCGGCGATCATGGCCACGCTGTGGAGATCCTGCAGCCAGAACACCCACGGCACACCCGTCGCGGCGGCACCAGGTCGCCACCACCGACTTGGCCACCAGCGGCACGTTGCAGGCGAGGAGGACGTCGGGCCGGAAGTCGGATGCCACCCGCGTGAAGCGGCGGCCGTACCCCGCCTCCTGGCTGACCCGTCGCACCGGCGAGTAGCGGGCGAACGACTCACCCGCGGGGATCGCGACGACCGAGAGGTTGGCGTCGTCCCCGGCGTCGAACCGCCCCTTCCCGCTGGCGTAGGAGCCGCAGTACACGTGTTGCACCGTGTGGCCCCGCCGGGCCAGGGCCCGGCTCAGGTCGATCTGGAACGGGTGCCCGGCGAAGTCATGTACCAGCACCCGCAGCGAGCGACTCGACCGGTCGATCAACCCGATCGCGGTTCTCGTCCCGATGTCGGCGACCGCGCCGCTGGCGCGGCCACCTGGATCGTCGTACCCCATCGACGTGTCCCTTCCCCCAACGTGCTGCCGCACCGGGCACCCCCTGCTCGGCAACAGGGAGTCCACACCGCACGGAAGCCCCCAGCTCCGAGCCGTCTGACGACCACTCAGGTGACCGAAGAGTAAGGTCCGAAATCCGTGCCGTCCACTCATGTGCCGGGGGCCACACCATGAGGGTCCTCGTGGTCCACAACCGGTACTCGTCGCGGGTCCCGTCCGGCGAGAACCTCGCCGTCGACGACGAGATCCGGTGGCTCCGCGACGCAGGGATCGACGTCCACCGCCACGAGGTCACGAACGACGACATCGTCGACCCGGGCCCACTCGGGCGGGTGCGCGAGGGCATCGACGGCGCGTGGTCGCTGCCCGCCCGCCGGCGGTTCCTGAGCGTGCTCGACGAGGTGCGACCCGATGTCGTGCACGTGCACAACCTCTTCCCGCTGCTCACCGGCAGCGTCCCGGCGGCGGCGGTCAGGCGAGGCGTCCCCGTCGTGTGGACGGTGCACAACCGCCGTGCCCGCTGTGTGGGCGGCGGGTGGTTCCGCGACGGACGGGCCTGCCACGACTGCCGGCCGGGCTGGCGCGTCCCGGGAGTGGTCCACGGCTGCTACGCGGGCTCCCGAGCCGCCAGCGCCGTGGTCACCGCCGGCACCACCCTCTTCCGGGTCTCGGCGCGGCGCCGCGACGGGCCTGACCGCGATCGCCATCAGCGACGTCATGGCCCGGTGGCTCGTGGACGCCACCGGCCTCGACCCGGCCCGGGTCGTGACGAAGCACAACGGCGTGGCCCGCCCCGCGACTCCCCCGCCTCCGCCCGACGACCAGCGTGCGTTCGTGTTCCTCGGCCGTCTCTCGGCCTACAAGGGCGTCGACCTGCTGCTCGAGGCCTGGCGCCGGGCGGACGTCGATGCCGAGCTGCGCATCGTCGGCGACGGCGACCTCGCCGACGAGGTCGCGCGCCGCCACCGCGGCCGACCCACGCATCCGCTGGATCGGACAGGTCGACAACGCGGACATCGGCGAACACCTCGCCGTGGCCCGGGCCGTCGTCGTGCCCGCCGTGTGGGTCGAGCCGTTCGGGCGGACGGCCGCCGAGGCCCTGGCGTACGGCCGGCCCGTCATCACGACCGGCACCGGCGGCCTCGCCGAGGTCGTCGACCCCGAGTCGGGATGGGTCACCGGCACCTCGGCCGAGTCGATGTCCGAGGCGCTCCGCGAGGCCGCTCGCTCGGACGACGTGGTGCGGCACCGGGGCGAGCACGCCGCGGCACGCCACACCGCCCAGTTCAGCCCCGAGGCCACGACAGCCGCCCTCATCCGGATCTACGAGACGGCGACGCCTCCTGCTGGCGTCGGAGCAGGGTGACGTGCGGGTCCTCGTCGTCCACAATCGCTACTCGGCGGCCACGCCGTCCGGCGAGAACGTGTCGGTCGACCTCGAGGTCGACGGGCTTCGTGCCGCGGGCGTCGACGTGCACCGGCACGAGGTCTCCAACGACGACGTCCTGTCGGGTGGCGTGGTGGACAAGCTGCGGGCGGCGGCGGCGACCACGTGGTCGCCCGCCGCGGCCGCTCGGCTCGAGGCCGACGTCGCCCGGGTGCGGCCCGATCTCGTCCACGTCCACAACCTGTTCCCGCTCCTGACCGCGAGCGTGCCGTCCCGCGCCCTGGCGAGGGGGCTCCCCGTGGTGTGGACCGCCCGCAACCTGCGGGTCACGTGCGTCGAGGGCACCCAGTTCCGGGCGGGGGCGACTGCACGCTGTGCCACCCGGGCTGGCGGGTCCCCGGGGTCCGGCACCGCTGCTACCGCGGCTCGCTCGGCGCGAGCCTGCTCGTGACCGGGGCGACGTCGATCTTCCGCCGGCTCGCCCGCACCCGCACCACCACGATCGCCATCAGCCAGACGCTCGCTCGCTGGCTCGTGGACTCCGCCGGGTTCGACCCGCAGAGCGTCCACGTGAAGTACAACGCGGTCGCGACTCCAGACATCGCCGTCCCGGCGCCGAGCACCAGCGACACCTTCGTCTTCGTCGGGAAGTTCGCCGCCTACAAGGGCATCGACCTGCTGCTCGACGCCTGGCGCCGGATCGAGGCTCCGAGGCACGGCTGCGGTTCGTCGGCGACGGGCCGCTGGCGGACACGATCCGAGCCGCCGCGAGCGATCCCCGCATCACCTGGACCGGGCAGCTCCCGGCGGAGCGAGGTCGAGCGCGAGATCGCCGCGGCGCGAGCCGTCCTGGTCCCGTCGGTGTGGGACGAGCCGTTCGGTCGGGTCGCCGCCGAGGCCTTCGCCCTCGGGCGGCCGGTCGTCACGACCGGCACGGGCGCCCTGTCCGAGATCGTCGACGCCTGTGCGGATGGGTCACGGGCACCGAGCCTGCCGCGCTGGCACGCGCCATCGACGAGCGGCCGGTGCCGACGACGTCGGCGTCGACGACCGGGGGACGGCCGGACGTGCCCGCCACCGGGCCGCTTCGCCCCCGAGCCGACGACCCCGGCTGGTCCGCATCTACGAGCAGGCGCGATCGCAGCAGGCGGGCGGCACTCCGCTACCCCACGGTAGCATCCCGCGTCGGGCCACCGCCCGGCGCGGGGAGACGACTGGGGGAGCGTCGTGAAGACCACCGCACCGCCACGCTCCGATTCCACGGGGGCTCCAGCGGCGCACGCCACGCCTGCTCCCGACCTCCACGTCACCCGGCCGGCGTGGCTCAGCGCCTACACCGGCCTCGTCGTCGCCCTCGACGCCACGGCCATGGCCGCCGCCACCCTCACCGCCAAGATCTCGTGGCTCGGCATCAACCCCGAGTCGTTCCACATCCGGTCCTACAGCATCCCGTACGGCGCCCTGGCGCTGCTGACCGTCCCCACCTGGATCGTGCTGCTGGCGTTGGCCGGCGCCTACGACCTCGGGCCGTTCGCCACCAGCCCGCGATCGTGGATCCAGGTCGTCCGGGCCGGCGCCCAACTGCTGGCGGTCATCGCGGTGTCGTACTACATCCTCCACCTCGAGATGCTCGGGCGCGGCGTCCTCGTGGGCCTCGTGCCGCTGGCCGTCGCCCTCACGCTGGGCGCCCGGGGCCTGGCGCGCCTCGCCCTCGACCAGCTCCGGCGGCGCGGCCGGGCGCGGCGCACCGCGCTGGTGGTGGGCGCCTCGCGCGGCGTCGACGGGTTCGTCCACCAGGTCGAGGCCCGCCCCGCCTCAGGGGTGGCCATCGTGGGCCTGTCCGTCCTCGACGGCGAGCCAGCCAACGGGAACGGGTCCGCGGACAGCAGCTCGCCCGCACCGACGAACGGCATGGCGACCACGGCCCCGGCGCCGCCGAACGGCAACGGCAACGGCGGATCGATCGGGCCCGCCAACGGCGAGGGCGACGGATCCGCCGTCCCGACCATCGGATCGGGTACCTCGGGCACCACCACGCCGGCGAGGAGCGCCGACGCCGACAGGCGGCGGCCGCTCGCCCTCGCGCTCGCCCGAACGGGGGCCGAGACGGTGATCATCACCGGGGGCCTCGCCCAGGGCGAGCTGCGCGACATCGCCTGGATGCTCGAAGGCACGGGCATCGCCCTGCTGGTCACGCCGGCGCCTGCCGACCTGCAGGAGCTGCCCTCGGTGATGCGCCCGGTCGCCGGGCTGCCCCTGCTCTACCTCGACCGCTGATCGCGAGCGCCGGGCATCCGCCTCGGCGGGTCCAGGTAGCGGCTCAGCCCTTGCGGCGGCGGGACTCGAACACCGCCACCGCCTGCTGCAGGGGGACCAGCTCGCGGCGGTGCTGGCGGTGGGCGTCGGCGACCGCCTCGGCGGCCGTCTTGCGAACGTCGGCCAGCTCGGAGCGCAGGCGGGCGACCTCGGCCTCGAGCTGGAGCACGCGCTGCACCCCGTAGAGGTTGAGGCCCTCGTTGGTCAGCTCCTGGATGCGGCGGAGCTGAGCGATGTCGGCGTCGCTGTAGCGGCGGCTGCCACCGCTGGTGCGGGCGGGGTCGACGAGGCCCTTGCGCTCGTAGATGCGCAGGGTCTGCGGGTGCACGCCCGCCAGCTCGGCAGCCACCGAGATCACGTAGACCGCCCGTGTCACGTCACGGCCGTCGGCTCGCATCGCTCGTCATCCTTCCAGTCACGTGTCCACCCCGAGGTGTGCCCGGGGGGACCTGCCGTTGGTCGCGGCCGCCAGGGCCTCGACCGCCTTGCGCTCGTCGTCGGTCATGTTCTGCGGCACCGCCACCTCGACGGTGACCAGCAGGTCGCCGGTCTTCTTGCGGCCGCCGACGCCCTTGCCCTTGACCCGCAGCGTGCGACCCGATCGGGTGCCGGACGGGATGCGCAACGTCACGGACCCGCCGTCGAGGGTGGGCACCCGCACGTCCGCCCCGAGGGCCGCCTCGGGATAGGTGACGGGCAGGGACAGGGTGAGGTCGTCGCCCCGCCGCCCGAAGACGGGGTGCGAGCCGACGCGGGCGGTCACGAACAGGTCGCCCGGCGGACCGCCGTTGCGCCCGGGGCCGCCCCGGCCCTTCAACCGGATGCGCTGGCCGTCGGCCACGCCGGCGGGGAGCCGGACCTTGACCTCGCGCGGCCGCCGCTCGACGCCGGTGCCGTGACACGTCGGGCACGGGTCCTCGATGAGGTAGCCCTGCCCGGCGCAGTTGGGGCACGGCTGCGAGAAGCTGAAGAAGCCCTGGTTGTCGTCGATCACGCCGCGGCCCTCGCACTGCGGGCACGTGGTCGGGGTCGTGCCGGGCCGTGCGCCACTGCCGTGGCAGGTCGAGCAGGCTGCGTCGCTCGTGAGGTGGATGGTCGTGGTGAGGCCCTGCACCGCGTCCTCGAAGTCGAGGTGGAGCTCGGCCTCGAGGTCCTGCCCGCGATGGGGCCCGGTGCCGCGGCCCGGGCCGCCCTGCGCGCCGCGCCGGCGCCCGCGGCCGAACAGCCCGCCGAGCACGTCACCGATGTCGCCGACGTCCTCGAACCGGAACCCGCCCGCGCCGGGGCCACCCGCGCCGGGGCCTCCGGCGCCACCGAACATGCCGCCCATCGGCCCCAGCTTGCGGACCTCGTCGTACTCCTTGCGCTTCTCGGCGTCACCGACCACGTCGTAGGCGGCCGACACCTCCTTGAAGCGCTCTTCGGCGGCAGCGTCGTCGGGGTTGGCGTCGGGGTGGTACTGGCGCGAGAGCTTGCGGTACGCGCTCTTGATGTCCTTCTGGGGGGCGGTGTCGCTCACCCCGAGGACTCGGTAGTAGTCCTTCTCGAACCACTCGCGCTGCGGCGCCATCGGCCTGTGCCTCGTCCCTTCCTCGTCGTCGTGCTGGCGGTTCTGTCAGTCGGCCGGTCGGCCGGTCAGTCGGTCACCTTGACCATGGCGGGGCGGAGCACCTTGCCCTGCCACCGGTAGCCAGGGCGCAGGACCTCGGCGACCACCTGGTCGCCGCCCTCGCCCGGCTCGTGCACCACGGCGTCGGCCTCGGCGGGGTCGAACGCCGCGCCCTTGGGATCGATGCGCTCGAGCCCCTCCTTCGAGAGGGCGCCGTACAGCGCGGCGAGCACGGGCTCGACCTCGGCGGCCCCGTGGGCCAGCGCGGCGTCGCACGAGTCGAGCACCGGCAGCAGGCCCTCGACGAACCGGCCGACCGAACGCACCACGGCGTCGTCCTGCCGCTTCTGGGCCTGCTTGCGGTAGTTCTCGAAGTCGGCCTGAGCCCGCCGGTAGGCCTCGAGGTACTGGGCCCGCTCGGCGAGCAGCAGCTCGAGGTCGACCTCGACGGCGTCGGCGGCGGCCTGCAGCTCGTCGTCGCCGCCGGCGGCGGGCGCGCCCTCGGCGACCGGGGCCTTCCCCGCCCCGGTGGGGGGCGGGGTCGGCTCGGCCTCGACGGCGTCCTCGCCGGGCTGCGGCTCGGACGGCGTGACGTCGTCTGTCACTTCGTGTCCTCGTCGTCGACGATCTCGGCGTCGACCACGTCGTCGTCGGACGGCTGGCTGGCGGCGTCGCTGGGCCCGGGGCCGCCCGCGCCCGCGCTCGCACCCTCGGCCGAGGCGGCCTCGTACAGCTTCTGCGTGAACGTCTGGCTGGCCGACATCAGGGCGTCGGTGGCGTTGCGGATGGCATCGACGTCGCTGCCGCCGAGGGCACCCTTGAGATCGCCGAGCTTGTCCTCGACCGCGGACTTCTCGTCGCCCGAGATCTTGTCGCCCTGCTCCTTGAGCAGCTTCTCGGTCTGGTAGACGAGCGTGTCGGCCTGGTTGCGGACCTCGGCCTCGTCGCGCCGCTTGCGGTCCTCCTCGGCGTGGGCCTCGGCGTCCTTGACCATCTGGGCGATGTCGTCCTTGGCGAGCGACGACTGGCCGGTGATGGTCATCGACTGCTCCTTGCCCGTGGCCCGGTCCTTGGCCGCCACGTGGACGATGCCGTTGGCGTCGATGTCGAACGTGACCTCGATCTGCGGCACGCCCCGGGGCGCCGGGGGCAGGTCGACGAGCTGGAACTTGCCGAGCGTCTTGTTGAACTGCGACATCTCGCGCTCGCCCTGCAGCACGTGGATCTCGACCGAGGGCTGCATGTCCTCCGCGGTGGTGAACACCTCGGTGCGCTTGGTCGGGATGGTCGTGTTGCGGTCGATGAGCTTGGTCATCACGCCGCCCTTGGTCTCGATGCCGAGGGACAGCGGGGTGACGTCGAGGAGCAGCACGTCCTTGACCTCGCCCTTGAGCACGCCGGCCTGGATGGCGGCGCCGACGGCGACGACCTCGTCGGGGTTGACGCCCTTGTGGGGCTCCTTGCCGGTGAGGTCGTGCACCAGCTCGTGCACGGCGGGCATGCGGGTGGAACCACCCACGAGGATGACGTGGTCGAGGTCGTCCTTGGACAGGCCGGCGTCCTTGATGGCCTGCTCGAACGGGCTGCGGCACCGCTCGATGAGGTCGGCCGTGAGCTCTTGGAACTTGGCCCGGCTGAGCGACTCGTCGAGGTGCAGCGGCCCCTCGCTGGTGGCCGTGATGAACGGCAGGTTGATCTGGGTCTGCTGGACCTGCGAGAGCTCGATCTTGGCCTTCTCCGCGGCCTCCTTGAGGCGCTGCAGGGCCATGTTGTCGCTCGCCAGGTCGACGCCGTGCGCGGCGCGGAACTGGCCGACGAGCCAGTCGATGACCCGCTGGTCCCAGTCGTCGCCGCCGAGCTGCGTGTCACCGTGGGTCGCCTTGACCTCGAACACGCCGTCGCCGATCTCGAGGATCGACACGTCGAACGTGCCGCCGCCGAGGTCGAACACGAGGACGGTCTGGTCGGCGCCCTCCTTGTCGAGCCCGTAGGCCAGCGCGGCCGCGGTGGGCTCGTTGATGATGCGGAGCACCTCGAGGCCGGCGATCTGCCCGGCCTCCTTGGTGGCGGTGCGCTGCGCGTCGTCGAAGTACGCGGGCACCGTGATGACGGCCTGGCTGACCGTGTCGCCCAGGTAGGCCTCGGCGTCGCGCTTGAGCTTCTGCAGCGTGCGGGCCGAGATCTCCTGGCTGTTGTAGGCCTTGCCGTCGATGTCGATCGACCAGTTCGTGCCCATGTGGCGCTTGACCGACCGGATCGTGCGGTCGGGGTTGGTGATGGCCTGGCGCTTGGCCACCTCGCCCATCAGGACCTCGCCACCCTTGGAGAAGGCGACGACGGAGGGGGTGGTGCGGGAGCCCTCGGAGTTGGGGATGACCACCGGGTCGCCGGCCTCGAGGACCGCGACGACGGAGTTGGTGGTGCCGAGGTCGATGCCGACAGCCTTGGGCATGGGGTTGCCTCCGTGAGGGGGTAGTGGTGGTTTGGTCGGAAGAGGTCTGTTGAACCGCACTCGATGATAAAAGTTGAGTGCGTAGTTCGCAACTTTGGCGTGCCCTCGTCCGGGGCCCGTGAGCGCCCTTCGACGAGCGCGGCCCGACCAGGGTCACTAGCTTGGCGCGTCGATGGGGGCCTCCGCGCCGTCCGAGCAGGTGGTCGAGCCCGACCGCCCGGACGCAGGCCGCTCGCCGCGCCTGGCGCGATGGCGCTCGCGCCGGGCGCGAACGCGGACGCCCGCCGCGAGCTGAGCGATCGCACCCTCCTGCTCGTCGCCGCCGCGGTGACCCTTCCCATCCTGTGGATGGGCTACGGCACCGACATCGACGTCGCCGACGTCCTCGCCTCTGGCGACTCGATCCGCCGGGGCGACTACTTCCCGTCCCGCCCGCCGGGCGTGCCGGTGTTCGAGGCGATCACCGCCGTGCTCGACCCGATCGGCGGTCACCTCCTCCTCAACCTGGCCACCGCGGCGGCCGGCGCGGCCACGGTCGTCGGGATCGCCCGCCTCGTGCGGACGTGGGGCCACGCCAACGGCGACCTCCTCGCCCTCGCCTTCCTCGCCTCGCCGATGACGCTCATCTCGGCCACGTCGACCGGCGACTTCATCTGGGCGGTCGCCTTCTTCGTCTGGGCGGCCCTCTGGCACCTCCGCGACCGGCCCGTCGTCGCCGGCGCGCTGTTCGCGCTGGCGATCGGCACCCGCCTCTCGTCGGTCTTCCTCGTCCTCGCCTTCCTCGTCGCCGACGGCTGGGAGCGCGAACGCCGGTCCCGCTGCCTGCGCACGCTGGCGGTGACCCTCCCCCTCGGTGCCCTGCTGTACCTGCCGCCGTGGTTGGCCTACGGCCGATCGGCCGAGCTGCTCGAGACCGCCGAGGGGTGGCGGTCGTTCGGCAACAACCTCGGCCGCTTCGCCTACAAGAACTACGTCTCGGCGGGCACGCTGTTCCTCGTCCTGGTGCTCGTGGCCGTCCCCGCGCTCGTCGCCGCGCTGCGCCGCTGGGGCCACGACCCGATGCTGCGGGCCGGCGTGCTGGGCTTCGCCGTCAGCCAGGCCCTCTTCTTCGTCCTGCCCTGGAAGTACAACCACCTGTTGCCGGCGCTGCTCATGCTGCTGCTCTGGCTGGGCGCCAGCACCCGCAACCGGCGCCCGTTCCTGTGGCTGGTCATCGGCGCCATCGCGCTCAACGGCCTCGTCACCTTCCGACCGCTGGCGCCCGACGCCCCCGCGGTCGCCGAGACCGGGCGCTGGGACCCGGCGCTGACGGCGGGGCTGCTGCTCAACGACATCCGCTGCCGGGCCGACGCCATGCACGAGGACCCGCCGCCGCTCAACCGCGAAGCCTGGGCCTGCACGCTCGAGCCGATGCGCGGCGCGGCCGTCGACCCGGTCGAACCGGGCGACGACGAGTAGCCGACCGGCTGGCCCCTGCCGTCACCGCCGGCGGCGGAGGCGGGCGAAGATCTGGGAGTTGAGCCACCACGGCAGTGCCGGGAACGGCGAGTGGGCGACGTCGCGCACCTCGAACCGCTCTCCGAGCCGGGCGAGCAGCGCTCGGAAGTCGAAGCCCTTGTGGCTGACCCGGATGTCGTCGGGCCGCGGCGCGGGGCGACCGGCGAACGAGGCCACCAGCAGCTCGCGAGCCGTGTAGTCGCTGCGCCGCCGGAACAGCACGGCCCGGTTGGCCTCCTTCAGCAGCAGGGTCGGGCCTCCGATGACCGGCACCGAGATCAGGACCTCGCCCTCGGGGGCGAGGACCCGGTCGGCCTCGGCGAGGAACGACGCGATCTCGTCGTCGTCGAGGTGCTCGAGCGTCTCGAAGCAGCACACGAGGTCGACCGACCCGTCGGCGACCACCGTCGTGTCGTCGACCGCCGTGTACCGCTCGGCGTCGTGACCCGACTCGGGGTCGAACCCGATCAGCGTGAGGTCGGGGCGCAGCTCGGCGAGCGTGTTGAGGAAGTCGCCCTGACCGCAGCCGAAGTCCAGCACCGTGCCCCCGGCGCGGACCTCGCGCGTGGTCCGGTCGAACGACGCCTCGTACCGCTGGCGGTGGGCGTCAGCGCGCGATCGGGTTGGGGGTGTCGAGCGTCTGGGCGGCGTAGCTGACCGTGCGCGTGCTGCTTGCCTGCTCGTCCCCCATCGCTCGAGGACGCTACCGGCTCACCCGACCGGCGTGCCCGTGCGGGCCAGGAAGTTCCGCAGCAGGTCGTGGCCGCCGGCGGTGAGGATCGATTCGGGGTGGAACTGCACGCCCTCGACCGCCTGCTCACGGTGGCGCAGGCCCATGACGGTGCCGTCGTCGGTCCACGCGGTGACCTCGAGCACGTCGGGCACCGACGCCCTGTCGACGATCAGGCTGTGGTAGCGGGTCGCCTCGAACGGGTTCGGGAGCCCGGCGAACACCCCGCTGTCGTTGTGGCGGATCAGCGACGTCTTGCCGTGCATGATCTCGGCCGCGCGCACCACGTCGCCGCCGTACACCTGCCCGATGCACTGGTGGCCGAGGCACACGCCCAGCACCGGCCGACGCCCGGCGAACGCCTCGATGACCGCGTTCGACAGCCCCGCGTCCTCGGGGCGCCCCGGCCCCGGGGAGATCAGCACCGCGTCGGGGGCGAGCGCCTCGATCTGCTCGAGGCTCAGCTCGTCGGACCGGTGCACGAGCGGGTCGGCCCCCAGCTCGCCCAGGTACTGGACGAGGTTGTAGACGAAGCTGTCGTAGTTGTCGATGACCAGGACCCGCGGTGCCACGAGCGCCGAGGCTACCGGCGCCCGGTCGCGGCTCCCCAAGGGGAATCGGCCCGCTCGGGCCTCAGAGCGTGCGCCGGGGCAGGTCAGGTCAGCGCGGGTTACGGCTCGCGTGCTGCCGGTCGGCCGGCTGTGGAGCTGCGGGTCGGCCGCCAAATCCCACGCGTGGGCTGTGGCCAACGCCCTGTCCGCCCGGCCTCAGAGCGTGCGCCGGGGCAGGTCAGGTCAGCGCGGGTCACGGCTCGCGTGCTGCCGGTCGGCCGGCTGTGGAGCTGCGGGTCGGCCGCCAAATCCCCACGCGTGGGCTGTGGCCAACGCCCTGTCCGCTCGGCCTCAGTACGACTTCGTGACGAAGCGCTTGAGGTTGCGGACGTTCAGCTTCTCGACCAGCCGCCAGCTGCCGCGCCGGGCGTCGCGTCGGTTGCGCCGCACCGACAGGTCGAACAGCCGGGTGGTCAGATCGTCGGCCCCGTGCCGGTCGCGGCACTCGGCGATGACGTCGAGGGCGTACGGGTTGTTGCCCGAGTACGCCGCGCAGGCCCACAGCCTCAGGTAGTCGTCGCGGGCCGCGCCGGCCTTGTCGAGCGAGGCGAGCGTGCGCAGGTAGCGCGGCCCGACGGCCGTGGGGCTGGTCTTCAGCGTGAACTCGTACCGCATCCGCCCGAACTTGGACCGGGCGCCCAGCGCCTCGTCGAACGTGGCGCGTCGCAGCCGGACCGCCCGGGTGAGGTCGATGTCGGCCAGCCAGAAGCCTCGCTCGGTCATCGCCCGGTGCAGCTCGCCGAAGGTGTCCTCGGTCTCGTAGTGCTCGTCGAGGCCGGGCTCGGCGTCGACCGCCATCAGCGTGGCGAACAGCGACTCGCTCACGCTCTCGACGAGGCGCAGGTCGGTGCCCTGCGTGTCGAGCTTGAGCCAGTCGAGCCGGTCGATGCCGGCCGAGGCGAGGGCCTCGTCGAGCGTGGTCGCCGGCACCTCGGCCTCGCCCACCACGTCATAGCGGTAGGCGTGGAGGTACGGCGCCACCTCGTCGGCCGCGGGCCGCAGCGTGCTCGACGCGGTGGGGTTGCGGGTGAGGAAGAAGGTGGCGGTGGACCGGTCGGCCTCGGCGACCACGGCCTTGTTCACGATCACCCGCCGGCCCGACTCGCTCGCCTCGGTGTGCATCTCGCGCAGGTCGGGATCGAAGCCCACGTACGTGGCCCGCCCCAGCAGCGGGCGGAAGGCGCGGAACGGCTCGAGGGACGCCCCGATGTCGACGAGCGTCAGCGAGATGCCCGCGCCGGAGAGCGCGTCCAGCGCCGCACGGTCGCCCGAGGTCAGCTCGCCCATGTCACCGCCATGTCACTCCCCCAGCCATGCCGGCCCACGGTAACCGGTGGCGGCCCCCCGCCACCCGTGCGCTGATCACGCGGGGGTGGCCACGGACCGGTCGACGACCTCCACCACGTCGACCGTCGCCCCCAGGGCCTCGGCCAGGAGTCCCGAGCGGGCCGTGGCCGCGTACATCTCGAGGGAGACGTCCTGGCCGTCGACCGGCATCACCTCGATGACGAGCGGGCCGTCGCCGTCAGGGGCGACCGCCACCGATCCGACGCGGGCGGCGTGGTTGCGGTCGAGCCCCACCGCCACCCGCAGCAGGCCGGCCAGGACCCGCACCCGCCGCTGGTCGTCGCGCTCGAGGGCGGCGAACTCGGGGTGCTTGCGACGAGGCGCCGACTTGCGGTGGTAGCGGGCGACCTGGGCGATGAGCTCGATCTCCCGGTCGGTGAAGCCGGTCAGCAGCTCGCTGTTGCGGATCACGTAGTAGCTGTGCTTGTGGTGCCCGGCGTGCGACACGAAGAGGCCGACGTTGGCGAGCAGGGCGGCCGCCTCGAGCACCTCGCGGCTGTCGTCGCCGAGGCCGTGGCGGTCGGCGGTGGCGTCGAACAGCTCGAGCGCCAGCCGGGCGACCTGCGCGGAGTGTGCAGGATCCTCGTCCATCTGCTTCGCCAGCCGGACCACGCTCGCCCGCCGCAGGTCGGACAGGTGGTGCAGCGACCCACCGTGCTCGCGGCGCCAGGTGTCGAGCAGCACGCCCTCACGCAGCGCGTACTCGGAGAAGGTCAGCTGACGCGCGTCGATGGCGTGGACGATCTGTTCGAGGATCAGGGCCCCGGCGAGGATGATGTCGGCCCGGCGCGGGTCGAGCCCGGGGGTCCTCGCCCGCTCCTTGTCCGTGCCGGCCTTGATCAGCCGGCGGACGACCCCGTCGATCTCGTCCCGGGTGATCGTGAGGTTGTTGAACGTGCGCGGGATCGGCGTGCCGTCGCGGGCCGCGGCCCGCGCCGCCACCATCTGGCACACGGCCTCGATCGTCCCCGACGAGCCGACCGCCACCTCGAAGCCCGACCGCTCGATCTCGCGCACGGCGGGGGCGAGCGTGAGGCGGATGTCGTGGCGACAGGCGTCGACCGCCCCGGGCGCCAACCGGCTGTCGGGGAAGTAGCGCCGGGTCAGGCGGATGGAGCCCAGCTTGAGGCTGCGGGCGTTCAGGATCTCGCCCTGGCTCCCCACGACCAGCTCGGTCGAGCCACCGCCGATGTCGCACACCACGACCTTGCGGTCGAACACGGGGACCGCCTGGAGCACGCCGAGGTGGATCAGGCGCGCCTCCTCGAACCCCGAGATCACCTCGACGTCGACCCCGACCTCGCGGGCCCGCTCGATGAAGACGGCACGGTTCTCGGCCTCGCGCACGGCGGAGGTGGCCACCGCCCGCATGGTCGCCCCGTGGATCGCAGCCACCTGGCGGAAGCGGTCCAGCGCGTCGATGCCGCGGCTCATCGCCGCGGGCGTGAGGCGCTTCATGTCGCCGGCGGACGAGCCGAGGCGCACCATCTCCTTCTCGCGCTCGACGACCTCGATGCGGTTCTCGTCGACCCGGGCCACGACCAGGTGGACCGAGTTCGTGCCGATGTCGACCGCGGCGAGGACGTTGGTCAGAGTGCTCGGGGTCCGCTCGCTGCGCTCGGTCACGCCCCCACTCTGACGTGTCGACGGGCGAGTGACGACGACCACAGCCGATCGGGGCCGACGAGCGGCCGGTCGCGGCCCCCGACCGGGCACCGCCGCCGCGCCGAGCACTAAGGTCGTCCGCCATGGCCAAGCCAGCGAAGCGCCAGGTGCCCGCAGGGCGGGTCACGCCCAAGGGGTCCGGATCGGGCGGCCGGGTCACGCCCAAGGGGTCCGGAACAGGCGGCCGGGTCACGCCCAAGGGCGGGTCCGATCGGCGCCCCGGCCAGTCCACTCGCTACACGCCGCCGGTCCCCCGCGAGGTCAAGGTCAGCCCGACGTGGGTGCCGGTGCTGATGTTCACGCTGCTCGGCATCGGGCTGGTCGTGATCTTCCTCAACTACCTCGACCTCCTGCCGGGGGGCATGAGCAACGCCTACCTCGGGCTGGGGCTGGCGGCCATCTGCGGTGGCATCGTCACCGCAACGCAATACCGCTGACCGCGCCCGACGACCGACCACGGTGCGTGCGGCGGTGCCGATCGGCCGGGCGAGACCACGCAGGGCGGCGCCACCCTCACGCAACCGGCGCGCCACCGTCTGTTCGGCCGGGCAGCGCGCAGGCGATCGTGACCTCTCCGACAGGTGGACGTCAGGATGCGGAAGTTACATCAGTGTGACTCTCCCCAACCTTGTCCACAGGTTGTGGGGAACTCGCTGCGTGCGTCGGTGGAGCGAACGGCACCGCGACGGGGCGTGGCGCTCGGACCATCACCCGTCGATCGGGGTGACCAGATCCATGTCCTCCATGCAGTGGCGCGGCGGCTCGGGAACCTCGTCGTTGGCGCTGGTCATGCGCACCTCGGTGCCGCACAACGAGCACCGGTAGACCAGGCGCACCTTGCGCAGCTCACCCGCCGGCGGGGGCGGCGGCAGCGGGGTGGCCAGGCCCGACAGGACCGCGAACCCGACCTTCAGGATCAGCCAGCCCGCCAGCACCGCGATGGCGACGGCCATCCACGACGCCTTGGTGATCCACCAGGCCAGGAGACCCGCCACGGCCAGCGTCGCGAGCGTGCCCCACGAGATGTCCGGTCGGCGGATGGCGGTGCTCATCGCAACCCATCGTAGAGGCGCGCCGCCCGTCGCCTCTCAGCCGGAGGTGTTCACCGTCGCCACGAACGGCCGGCACGCCATCCCCCGCAGGCCGGGGCACGGTGCCGGCGCGACCGCGGGCACCTCGACGTCGTCGAGCTGCGACAGCACGAGCGACGACGGCATGTCGGGCGACCGGGCCACCAGGTTGGTCGGCACGAACCCGCCGTAGTCGGGGTTCTCGAACTCCCAGGTGGCGTGGTTGCGCCCCGGGGTGGCGATCGTGAGCCGCAGCCGTGAACCGGCGCGGAACGCGTGGGCGAACGACGGGATGTCGACCCGCGCCTCGACGTACTCCCCCTGCACGAGGGGCTGGCGGGCCCGCTCGGTGAACGGGTGCACGATCTCGAGGCCCGCGCTGCGCCGGCGGTCCTCGGCCCGGTCCGCCAGGTCGAGCCAGCCGTTCGTGATGAGGTACTCGACGCCGTCGGGTCGCACCTCGGACAGCGTGACCTGCACGTTCACGTCCTGCCCGTCCGGCGCGTCGGACGCCACGAACACGTCGGCGTAGGCGGGCCCGGCGAAGACCGTGTCCTCGGAGAACGGCTCGGTGAGGTAGGACGCCTGCTCCTCGGGGTCGAACCGGGTCCAGTCCATCGTCCAGACCGGGTCGAGCAGCGGGTAGTTCCCGGTGCTCCCGAAGAGGGTGGCCGCCCCGGCCTCGGGGTCGAACCGGAAGGCATCGGCCGCGCCCTCGTCCGCCCGGCCGGGCTCGTCGGTCGTCAGCGTCTCGTCCCCGGCCAGGTAGAACGTGGCCGGCTCGGCCTCGTCGGACGGCCACGAGTCGAGCTCGATCATGAACGTGCCACCGGGCTCGCCCACCTCGTTGGCGCCGCTGCCGCTCTCGAACGCCACCCGCACCTCGGGCTCGGCCTCGTAGGCGGCCCGCGCCGCGTCGACGTCGTCGCCGTAGTCGGAGAACCGGTCGGGCTCGATCGTGGTGTCGGCCAGCCCGAACTGGTCGGCCAGCACCCCGGGCAGCACGGCACGGACGAGCGGGTTCATCGCGGGCACCCGCTCGGCGACGTAGAGCTCGAGGAACTCGTACACGTCGTTGAGGTTGGCGGGGGCGTAGCCATCGGGGTGCCGACCGTTCCACAGGTTGGCCCGGAACGCGGCGGCCTCGTCGAACTCGTCGAGCATCTGGGTGAACTGGGGACCGGTCTGCTCGTCCTGGAACGCCCCGCTGACGAACACGGGTGTGGTGATGTCGCGGACGAGCAGGCGCAGGTCGCGGGCCGCGGCCGACGGCGTGTAGCTCGTCAGGCTGCGCGCCAGGTTCTCGAAGTCGGGGTTCTGGTTGCGCAGCGGCTGGTTCTCCGCGCACACGGTGTCACCGGCCTCGATGCGGCGGGTGACCCAGCTCGACCCGCCCTGCGAGGCAGCCGCGTTGCGCTCCTTGATCCACTGCTGGGTGAAGCCCGAGTTGAAGATCCCGCCGGGCCACGCCTGCAGCCACGGGTCGGCGATCACCGACTGGGCGACCACGCCGGCGAGGTGCGGGGGGTTCGTGGCCGCGGTGTAGAGCTGCGTGATGCCCGAGTACGACAGGCCGACCATGCCGACCCGGCCGCCGCGCACCCAGTCCTGGGTGGCCACGATCTCGATCGTGTCGTAGCCGTCCGCCATCTGCGCGGGGTTGAACACGTCGAACACGCCGCCCGAGCACCCGGTGCCGCGCATGTTGACCGAGACCGTGGCGTAGCCGAGGGCGCGGGCGATGCGCACGCCGGCCTCCTCGCTGGCGGGGTTCGACGGGCTGTAGCCCGAGTACTCGACGACGGTCGGCCACGGAGCGGGCCCGTGGATCGCCTCGTCGGGGAACCGCACGTTGGCGCTGAGCAGCACCCCGTCGCGCATCTCGAGGTACTGGAAGCCCTCGTCGATGGCAGCTCCGGGCCGGGGGTTCCCGAGGATGTCCAGGCGGGCGCCGGTCAGGTCCTGACCGTCGTAGAGGGCCTGGTCGGGCACGTCGTCGCGGGCCGGGACGGTGACGACCTCGCTGGCGAGGCGCGGCGAGGCGCTGTCGTCGACCACCGCGTAGCGGCCGGGTTGGACCGTGGTGCCGTGCACCGCGTCGAGGGCCCCGAGGTCGACGGTCGGACCCGACTGGACGGTGGCGTGCTCGGGGGGCAGGTAGGCGAAGTGCGCTTGGCCGTGGTCGTCCGCCAGCAGCGTGAGCAGCTTCTGGCGGCCAGATCCGTAGAGGGTCAGCGGCTGGCCGGGGGTGGCACCCGTGACGGTGACCTGCTCGACCCCGACCCGAACGTCCCACGGGGCGGCCTCGGTGCCGCGCAGCAACCGGCGGAAGCCCGCGTCGTCACCGCCGCCTCCGGCGCTCGACTCGGTCCCCTGGCAGGCCACTGCGGCCACCGCCAGTGACAGGACCAGGAGCATCCGCATCGCTCGTCGCCACGTGGACTGCCGCCTCATCGCTTCCCCCCGTTCGTCGTCACCATGGGTCGGGACGGCACGCAGCGCGGCCGGGACCCTTCCCGCCTTCGACCTTACGCTGTAGATGCACTCTCGATGCGAAAAACTAGGAGCGCCGGTCGCCCCCTCGCGACCGGCGCCCCGGTGACCTGCGGCGATGGCCCGGCGGCGCCGCAGCGACGCCGGGCGGCCTCGTCAGTCCAGGCGCTCGATGATCGTGGCGTTGGCCATGCCGCCGCCCTCGCACATCGTCTGCAGGCCGTAACGGCCGCCCGTGCGCTCGAGCTCGTTGAGCAGCGTGGAGAGCAGCTTGGTGCCCGAGCACCCGAGCGGGTGGCCGAGGGCGATGGCGCCGCCGTTGACGTTGACCTTGTCCATGTCGGCGCCGGTCTCCTTCTGCCAGGCCAGCACGACCGAGGCGAACGCCTCGTTGACCTCGAACAGGTCGATGTCGCCGACCGAGAGGCCGGACTTCTCGAGCGCCTTGGCCGTCGACGGGATCGGGCCGGTCAGCATCATCACGGGGTCGACGCCGGCGAGGGCGAAGGTGTGGAACCGGGCGCGGGGCTTGAGGCCGAGCTCGCGGGCCTTCTCCTCGCTCATGATCAGCACCGCCGACGCGCCGTCGGTGATCTGGCTCGAGTTGCCGGCCGTGACCTTGCCGTCGGGCTTGAACGCGGGCTTCAGGTTGGCGAGCGTCTCGACCGTGCTGCCCTCGCGGATGCCCTCGTCGGCCGTGACCAGCTCGTCGGACTCGGTGATGTCACCCGACTCCTTGTCGCGGTGGATCGACTTGCACCGCCACGATCTCGTTCTCGAACCGGCCCTCGGCCGTGGCCCGGGCGGCCCGCGCCTGGCTCTCGGCCGAGAAGGCGTCGAGGTCCTCGCGGCTGAGGCCCCACTTGTCGGCGATCAGCTCGGCCGAGATGCCCTGCGGCACGAGGCCGCCGACGTCGGCGTAGCGCAGGCCGACGCGCGGGCCGAACGGGAAGCCGAAGCGGCCGTCGCCCACCGAGGCGCCCATCGGCACCTGGCTCATGATCTCGACGCCGGCGGCCACGACGATGTCGTGGGCGCCCGACATCACGGCCTGCGCCGCGAAGTGCGCCGACTGCTGCGACGAGCCGCACTGGCGGTCGATCGTCGTGGCGGGGACCTCCTCGGGCCACCCGGCGGCGAGCACGGCGTTGCGCCCGACGTTGACGGACTGGGCGCCGGCCTGCATGACGCAGCCCATGATCACGTCCTCGACGAGGGCGGGGTCGAGGCTGTTGCGCTCGGCGAGCGCGGTCAGGGTCTCGGCCGCGAGATCCGCGGGGTGCCAGCCGGACAGCTTCCCGTTGCGCTTGCCGCCGGCCGTGCGGACGGCGTCGACGATGACAGCGGTGGGCATGGATGCTCCTCTTTGTCTCGCCGTCCCCGCCGGTGCCCCTCTGCCGGGGCCCGGGCGGTCGGGCCGGCTCACTTGACCGTTCGGTCAAGCCAGTCTGCCCAGCCTCCGCAGCGCACGCAACCGAGCCGCGCGGCCACCCGCGGCGGGATCGGCGACGTCACGCTCATCGGACCAGCCGTGTCCCGCCGCGCCCCCACCGGAGGCCCCTGCGAGCACGGCCGCGAGCGGCCGCCCCGCCGGACCTCTACGTTTGTGGCGTTCGGCACACTCGCGACAGGGAGAACGCTGTGCAGGCCACGACCCACCAGAACACCGACACCAAGGTGATCGACGACAAGGTGGCGGGGCAGACGTTCGCCAGCCGCTGGCTCGAGACCGTGGCCGCCCACCCCGACCTCGTCGCCCTGCGCGCCAAGGACGGCGACGCCTGGGTCGAGACCACCTTCTCCGAGCTCGCGGACCAGGTCGCCGTGGCGGCGGCGGGTCTGCGCGCCCTCGGCGTCGGCCACGGCGACCGCGTCGTCCTCATGATGCGGAACATCCCCGAGTTCCACGTCGTCGACCTCGCCGCGGTCTTCTGCGGCGCGACGGCCATCTCGATCTACAACTCGTCGTCCGCCGAGCAGGTCGCCTATCTCGCGGGGCACAGCGGCGCCCGGGTGGCCGTCGTCGAGGACATGGGCTTCGCCGAGCGGTTCGCCACCGTGCGCGACCAGCTCACGGCCCTCGAGCACATCGTGGTCCTGCACGATCCCGAAGGCCTCGCGGGCGACGACCTCGTCCCGGGCACCGCCCTCACCGAGGGCCACGACCCCGTCGACCTCGACGCCGCCGCCGCCACCATCACCCCCGACATGCTGGCCACGGTCATCTACACGTCGGGGACGACCGGCCCGCCGAAGGGCGTGATGCTCACGCACCGCAACATCGTGTGGACCGCGCAGGGCTACCTCGACCTCGTCGCCATCGACCCCGCCGGCTTCCGGGCGGTGTCCTACCTGCCGATGGCCCACATCGCCGAGCGCATGACCGGCCACTACCTCGCCGGGATGGGCGGGTTCGAGGTCACGACCTGCCCCGAGCCGTCGCTCATCGCCACCTACGCGCGGGAGGTCCACCCCCAGACGATGTTCGGCGTCCCGCGGGTGTGGGAGAAGATCCACGCCGGCGTGCAGGCCGCCCTCGCCGCCGACCCCGAGGCGAAGGCGCGCTTCGACGAGGCTGTCGCCGCGGCCGAACCGATCGTCGAGCGACGCACGGCCGGCACCGCCACGCCCGAGGACGACGAGACGTACGCGTTCCTCGACGAGGTGGCGTTCTCGAACGTGCGGGCGCTCATCGGCCTCGACGCCGTGCACTTCGCCGTGACCGGGGCGGCCCCCATCCCACCCGAGCTGATCCGCTGGTACCGCGCCATCGGCGTCCCGATGTCCGAGGTCTACGGGCTCTCCGAGACCACGGGCCCCATGACGTGGGATCCCTACGCCGTGCGGGTCGGCGCCGTCGGCCGGGCCTTCCCCGGCGTCCAGGTCTTCCTCGGCGAGGACGGCGAGGTGCTGTGCCGGGGCGGGAACGTGTTCGCCGGCTACCTCGACGACCCCGAGAAGACCGCCGACGCCCTCGACCCCGACGGCACCTTCCACTCGGGCGACATCGGGGTGATCGACGACGACGGCTACCTCCGCATCGTCGATCGCAAGAAGGAGCTCATCATCACGGCGGGGGGCAAGAACATCAGCCCTGCCAACCTCGAGGCCGCCATCAAGACGGTGGGCGCCATCGGGCAGGCCTGCTGCGTCGGCGACCAGCGGCCGTTCGTGAGCGCCCTCGTCGTGCTCGATCCCGAGGTCGCCCCGGGCTGGTTCGCGGCGCGGGGCATCGAGGCGGGCTCGCTGGCCGAGCTGGCGGCCGACCCGCGGGCCCAGGACGCGCTGCAGCGGGCGGTCGACGAGGTCATGGTGCGGTTCAGCAACGTGGAGCGCGTGAAGCGGATCGCGGTGCTCGGCGACGAGTGGATGCCCGACGGGGACGAGCTCACGCCCACGTCCAAGCTCAAGCGGCGCAGCATCCTGGCCAAGTACGCCGACGCCATCGACGGCATCTACGGCTGATCAGGCTCGCCGGCCGGTCGGCCGGGTCGGCGTGAGATCAGCGCAGACGTGGAGCTCAGGACGTCGACGCCTCAGGGCGCCGGCGAGCTCGTGCTCGTGGTCGTCTCGTTCGGCGGCGGCGTGGCCACCACCGAACCGCACACCTCGGCCTCGCTCACGGTCGTCCACGGCGGCGCCACCGCCCCGTCCGCGCCACGGACGTGGGCGAAGGCGATGACCTTCCCGTCCCTGGTCACCTGCACCACGGGGTCGGCGGTGGAGTCGCCCAGCCGCTGGGACTGGTAGCCACGGAGCGGTCCGATGGCGTCGCCGTCGGTGCCGCCGGTGAAGTGCGGATGGAGCGCGGCGCGGGCGGCCGACGATGATGTTCGTCGCCCCGTCCAGCTCGACCGGCAGGTCGGGCAGGGTCACGACGTCGGCCTGATCGCACTCGAGCTCGGGGGCCCGGTAGTAGCCCCCCAGGTCGACGAGGTCGACGCGGCGGCGCTGCATCTCGCCCGCGATCTCGCAGCCGATCGTCAGCTCACCCGGCGGCACGGGCTGGCGCACGTCGGTCACGCCGGGCGGCACCTGGATGCCACCCGACCGCCACCCGTCGCCCTCGACCTCGACGACGGTGGGCGCGCCGAGCGAGTTCTCCACCTGGATGTGCAGCCCGTCCCGCTCGGGACGGACCGACGCCACCGGGACGACGATCCCGGTCGGTTCGCAGAGCACCTGGACCTGGTTGGGCAGCTCGGCGGGCGCGGCCTGCGGCGACGGCGCTGCGCGAGGAGGTGACGGTGTCCTCGGGGTCGCGGCGCTCGGCGAGCGCCACGGCGCCGACGGTCAGGACCGCCAGCACCGCCGCCGTGGCGACAGCTCCACGGCGGCGGCGCAGCCGGCGGTGCCGGCGTGCGGCGACCCGCTCGAGCCCGTGCTCGGGGGGATCGCCGACGGATGATGCGAGGCGTTCGAGCTCGGAGCGCAGGTCCTTGTCATCGGTCACGCTCCCGGCCCCGCGTCCGGACGGTTGCGGCGAGCCAGCACTGTGCGTGCCTGGCTCACGAGCACCCGAACGGTGGCGGGGCGGATGCGCATGATGCGGGCAGCGTCGCTCGCGTCGCAATCGAGGAGTTGGGTGAGCACCAGCGCCTCACGCTGGCGGGGCGTGAGCTGCGCCAGTGAGCGGGCGACGTGGTCGCGGTCCGCGGCGAGGTCCGCGGGCTCGGGTGCGGGCGCCGGCGTGGCGTGAGCCACGACGTCCACGACGCGGCGTGCGGCGCGCACGGCCCGGCGGGTCGCGCTGTGGTGGGCGTTGAACGCGGTGCGGAACAGGTAGCCGGTCGGGTCGTCGAGCGTGGAGACCCGGTCCCACCGCTCCCACACCCGGCAGAACGCGTGTTGAGCCAGGTCCTCGGCTTCGTCGCGGCTGCTCGTGAGCACGTAGAGCGCGCGATAGAGCCGCCGCTCGTTGGCCAGGTAGAAGCCCTCGAACGACAGCGCAGAACCGACGCCGACAGAGATCGGCGCGGTGTGGGTGGAGCGCTCAGGTACCACGGACACAGCCAACACTGCCCCAAGAACGCCCGAACCGCACGCGGCGTTTAGGTACTCGTGCAGGAATTCTCATGCGACCACCGCCCGGACGCGGACCGACCGCCCGGAGGCGGTCGGTCGGGATGCCTGGGAATGTGCCCCTCAGCCCACGTCGGCGGACGGCGAGGGGCCGAGCGGCGACGCTCAGCGGCGAGCCGGCGCCTTGCGGGCCACCGACTTGCGTGCGGGCGCCTTCTTGGCGGGCGCCTTCTTGGCCGGAGTGCGCTTGGCGGGCGCCTTGCGGGCCACCGACTTGCGGGCCGGCGCCTTCTTGGCCGTCGTCTTCTTGGCGGTCGTCTTCTTCGCTGCCGACCGGGCCGGCGCCTTCTTGGCCGTCGTCTTGGTGGCGGTCGTCTTCTTGGCGGCCGCCTTCTTCGCCGGCGGCGCCGGCGGCCACACGCCCCGCTCGAGCTTCGGCGCCAGGCTCGTCTTCACGACCGCGTCCTTGAAGCCCTTGAGCGGCGTGATGCGCGCCTTCTTCGACGCCTTGATGCGCACCGGCTGTTGGGTCTGCGGGTTGCGGCCCATGCGGGCCGGGCGGTCGACCTTCACGAACTTGGCGAAGCCGGAGATCGAAACGGCCTCTCCCTTGGACACCACCGAGGTGACCACATCGGTGAAACCCTTCAGGACCGAGTCGACATCCTTGCGTTCGACACCGGTCTGGGTGGACACGGCTTGGACGAGATCACGACGGTTCACGGGCTCCTCCTGGAGGGTGGATTGCCGCCAAGTCTCGCCAACACGGAGGGACGAGACGTGGATACCGGGGGTATTCTTACGAGTTTTCCTCAGGAAGTCATCACTTTGAGCGCGAGAAGTCCTTGATATTCCTGGCTTTTCGCCGCACCGCCGACAGCGGACGGTGGTGCTGTGGTCGCCTCGGCACGCGCCGCGACGGTGCGGACGGGCGCCAACGAGCCAGCTATTGCTGGATATCTGGCGACCCGCTCGGCTACAGCGTGGCGAGCCAGCGCTCGGCCTGCTGGGCCCGGCGGCGCAGCTGGTCGATCGTCGCCTCGTCGATGCGGCGCAGCCCGATGAGGCGGTTGAGCTGACCGTTCACCTGCGCGTGGCCCATCCCGGTGGCCCACACGAGGTCCTGCACGAGCTTCGCGTTCGCCTCGCGCAGCTCGGCGCGCCGCCGGCGCGGGTTGGCCGCGGCGTCGCCGTTCCCGTTGCCGTTGCCGCCCGCCCCGGACGCGCCCGTGGGCCCGCCCGGCAGCGCCGGCAGGGCGAGCTCGAGCGCGGCGTCGCCACCGCCGTCATCCTCGAGCCGGTCGAGCTGCTCGAGCCGGGCGAGCAGCGCGTCGTCGACGTCGAACACCGACGACTCGTCCTCGCCCGTCACGACCGCGGACAGGGCGGCGAACATCGAGAGCTGGTCGCCTTGGTCGTCCTCGTGGCGCAGCTCGTCGAGCGCGGCCTCGTCGGTGGGCGCCGTGTCACCGTCGTCGCTCGCCTTGCGCAGGCTGTGGCGGCGGGCGTCGGCGATCTGCGTCGCCCACGTGCGCAGCCGGATGTCGTCGGGGATGAAGAGGTACGCCTTCTGGCGGGGCACGCCGCGGGTCCAGCGCACGAAGCGGCCGACCGCCTGGCGGAAGAACAGCTCGGTCGTGGTCGTGGTGGCGTAGACGCCGACCCGCAGCCGGGGGATGTCGACGCCCTCGGACACCATGCGCACCGCGACGATCCACGGGTCGCCCGCGGCCGCGAAGCGGGCGATGCGGCTGGACGACAGCGGGTCGTCGGACGACCGCCACGGTGGCCCGCACCCCGCACCGGTAGCGGAGCAGGTCGGCGATGCCCTGGGCGTGGTCCTGGTCGGTGGCGATGACGAGGCCGCCGGCGTCGGGCTGGGTGCGGCGCAGCGCGGTGAGCCGCTCGTTGGCCTGGAGCAGCACGGTCGGCAGCCACTCGCCGTCGAGGCTGAGCGCGGTGCGCAGCCGCTGGGCGGCGCGGGCGCGGTCGAGCGGGTCGTCGAAGGCGGCGGCCTGGGCGCTGCCGTCGGGCGCGATCCACTCCATGTACCCGTCGATGCGGGGGAAGTAGACGGGCCGCACGACGCGGCCGTCGCCCAGCGCGTCGGCGTAGCCGTACTCGAAGTCGGGGACGGCCTCGTCGCCGACGTAGCGCACGAACGGGATGGCGAGCGTGTCGGACCGGAACGGCGTGCCCGACAGCGCCAGGCGGCGGGGCGCGGTCTCGAACGCCCGGCGGATCGCCTCGCCCCACGCCCGGTCGTCGCCCGCGTGGTGGATCTCGTCGAGGATCACGACCGCGCCGGCGGACGACGGGCCGCAGCGCGTCGGGGTTCGACGCCACCTGCTGGTAGGTCGTCACGACGCCGTGGACGTCGGCCGGCAGCCGCCCGCCCGACGGCGTCCAGCGGGGCTCGAGGTGCAGGCCGAAGCGGCCGGCCGCCTCGGCCCACTGGAGCTTGAGGTGCGCCGTCGGGGCGACGACGACCAGCCGGCGCCCGGGGTTGGCGAGCAGGTCCTGGACCGCGGCGCACAGGGCGAAGGTCGTCTTGCCGGCGCCCGGCGTGGCGACGGCCAGGAAGTCGGGCGCGTCGGTGGACGCGAGCCGGTCGAGGGCGCGCTTCTGCCACGGACGGAGACGGACCTTGGCTGCCATGAGGGGAGGCGCATCTTCGCACGCGGGTGTGACGCTCCCGGTCCGGTTCCCGTCGACGACGGGCCGGCCGGGCAGGATGGCGCGGTGGCCCAGCACGAGATCGACCCCGACCGCCTGCCCTACGCCCCCGAGGGCCTCGACGCCAAGGCCGAGGTGGGCGCGGACGGGTTCTTCGCCGTCGACATGCGCACCGGTCGGGTGACCGAGGTCGAGCCGTTCCCCGAGGCGCGCAAGCCTGCGTGGAAGCTGACGGTCGACTTCGGGCCGGTCATCGGCACGCTGCGCACCAGCGCCCAGGTGACCAACTACTCCGCCGACGAGCTGCGGGGCCGGATCGTGGTGGGGGCGCTCAACCTCGGGCGCAAGCGCATCGCGGGCTTCACCAGCGAGTTCCTCATCCTCGGCGCCCTCGACCCCGACGGCACGGTCCGCCTGCTGGAGCTGCCCGACGGTGTCGCTCCGGGCGCCCCGATCGCCTGACCCCACCCGGCCCGACGTCGGCCCGGCCTTCAGTGGTTCAGCGGATAGGCACGTCATCTCGAGGAGCCGTCGCGTGTTGCCAGGAGGCCTCGCTGGTCAGCAGATGGTCACCCGCCAAATCGCGGACTCGTGGGCTGTGGCGAACGCCCTATCCGCTCGGCCTCTCAGGCGACGGCTTCGACCGGCTCGACCTCGTCCACCGGCTCGACCGGCTCCACCGGCGTCGCTTCCTCGCGGAACTGCGTCCGGTAGAGCTCGGCGTAGCGGCCGTCGGCGGCCAGCAGCTCGGTGTGGGTGCCGCGCTCGGCCACCCGCCCCGCCTCGATGACGAGGATCTGGTCGGCCCGCCGCACCGTCGACAGCCGGTGGGCGATCACGATGGCCGTGCGGCCCGCGAGCGCGTCGGCCAGTGCCTCCTGCACCGCCGCCTCGGACGTCGAGTCCAGGCTGGCGGTCGCCTCGTCGAGGATCACCACCCGGGGCCGGGCCAGCAACAGGCGGGCGATGGTCATCCGCTGGCGCTCGCCGCCCGAGAACCGGTAGCCCCGCTCGCCGACCACGGTGTCCAGCCCGTCGGGCAGCGCCGCCACCACCTCCGCCAGGCGGGCCCGGCGCAGCGCGTCCCACAGCTCGTCGTCGGTCGCCTCGGGTCGGGCGAAGCGCAGGTTGTCGCGCACGCTGTCGTGGAAGAGGTGCCCGTCCTGGGTGACCATCCCGAGCGTGGCCCGGATGTCGTCGAACGACAGGTCCCGCACGTCGACCCCGCCGATGCGCACCGCACCCCGGTCGGCGTCGTAGAGGCGAGGCGCCAGCGAGGCGATCGTCGACTTGCCGCTGCCGGAGGTCCCGACGAGCGCCACCATCTGGCCGGGATCGACGGTGAACGAGATGCCGTGCAACACCTCGGTGCCGCCGCGCGTGTCGAGCGTGGCGACCTCCTCGAGCGAGGCGAGCGACACCTTGTCGGCCGACGGGTACGAGAAGCGCACGTCGTCGTAGGTGATGCCCACCGGCCCGCTGGGGATCGGGGTGGGATCGGGCTGCTCGGTGATGAGCGGCTCCATGTCCAGCACCTCGAACACCCGCTCGAAGCTGACGATGGCGGTCATGGCGTCGACCCGGGCGCTGGCCAGCGCGGTGAGCGGCGCGTAGAGCTGGGTCAGCAGCAGGGCGAGCGTCACGATCGTCCCGGGCTCGATCTCACCCTGCAGCGCCAGGTACCCGCCGAGGCCGTAGACGAGCGCCAGGGCGAGCGCCGAGACCAGGGCCAGCGCGGTCATGAACAGGTACTGGCCCATGGCGGTGCGCACGCCGATCTCGGCCACCCGCTCGGCCCGGTCGGTGAACTCGCGCGTCTCGCGGTCCGGCCGTCCGAACAGCTTGACCAGGGTGGCGCCGGGGGCCGAGAACCGCTCGGTCATCTGGCCGGTCATCGCCGCGTTGTGGTCGGCCGCCTCGCGCTCGAGGTGGGCGAGGCGCGAGCCCATGCGCCGGGCCGGGATGACGAACACCGGGAGGAGCAGCAGCGCCAGGAGGGTGATCTGCCACGACAGGCTGAACATGACCACGACCGCCAGCAGCAGCGAGATGGCGTTGCTGACGACACCCGACAGCGTCCAGGTGAAGGCCCGCTGGGCGCCGATGACGTCGTTGTCGAGCCGGCTGACGAGCGCGCCCGTGCGGGTGCGGGTGAAGAAGGCGACCGGCATCCGCTGCACGTGCCGGAACACCGCACGCCGCAGGTCGAGGATGAGGCCCTCGCCGATGCGGGACGACTGCCACCGCTCGGCGATGCCGACCACGGCGTCGAGCAGGGCGATGAGGGCGATGATCACCGCGATCGTCACGACCCGCCCCTCGTCCTGGCCGTCGACGATCTCGTTCACGACCCGCCCGGCGAGCACGGGAGTGGCGACCGTCAGGACGGCGCCGACGACGCTGAGGGCCAGGAACCCGCCCAGCGCCCGCCAGTGCGGGCGGGCGAACTCGACGATGCGGCGCAGGGTGGCGCGGTCGAAGCCGCGCTTGGTCCGCTCGCCGTGCACGGCGCTCTCCAGCGCCATCCAATGGCTGAAGTCCATCTGCATGCCGTGCAGTCTCCTACTTCAAGGATGCTTGAGGTCAACGGTTTTCCGTCGGCCGCGCCTGGCCCAGGGCGCGCCCTCAGCTCATTCGACGCCTCCGGCGCCCGGAACTGATCGGTCGGGCGACGTGCGGTGGTCAGGCCGCGCCGTCGAGCGCAGCCGCGAGGCGCCGGATGCCCTCGCGGATCTGCGTGGGCCGCAGCATGCCGTAGCCGAGGGTGAGCGACCTCGCCCGGCGGGACGCGTCGAGCAGCTCGTCCGTCACGGGGTACAGGCCGACGCCGTGCTGGCGAGCCGTGGCGGACACGGCCGCGCTGTCGCGGCCCTCGGGCAGCGTCACGAACGCCTGCAGGCCGGCCGACACACCGCCCACCCGCCAGTCGGGCAGCCGTTCGCGCAGGGACTCGACGAGCGCGTCGCGACGCTCGCGGTAGATGCGACGGGTGCGGCGCAGGTGGCGGTCGAGGTCGCCGCGCTCGAGGAACTCGGCGAAGGTGGCCTGGATCACGGACGCCGTCGCGTGGTCGACCGCCTTGCGGGCCGGCACCAGCTCGTCGACGAGCTCGGGCGGCGCCACCAACCACCCGAGTCGCAACCCGGGGGCCAGGCTCTTGGACAGCGTCCCGTGGTAGACGACCTGGTCGGGCAGCACGCCCTGCAACGCGCCGACGGGGTGCCGGTCGTAGCGGTACTCGGCGTCGTAGTCGTCCTCGATGACGTAGGCGCCCGTCGACCGGGCCCAGTCGGCCAGCTCGGCCCGCCGGGCGGAGGTCATGACGACACCGGTGGGCGACTGGTGCGCGGGTGTCACCACCACCGCCCCGACCCGGGTGGCGGCCAGCACGTCGGTGCGGAGCCCGGCGTCGTCCACCGGGACCGGGTGGACCGCCAGGCCGGCGCGCCGGATCTGGTCCCGCGGCTCGTCGTAGCCGGGGACCTCGACCGCCACCCCGGTCAGACCCCGGTCGGCGAGGGCCCGCAGCACGACGCCGAAGCCGTGGCCGAAGCCGTTGCAGATCATGACCTGGTCGGGACCGCACGCCACGCCGCGGACGCGGCCGAGGTAGTCGGCGACCGACGCCCGCAGGCGGGGCAGGCCGGCGGGCGGCACGTACCCCAGCTCGGCGTCGGGCATCGACACGAGCGCAGCCCGGGTGGCGCGGGCCCACGCCGCCCGCGGGAACAGGCTCAGGTCGGGGAGCCCGCTGCGGAAGTCGACGGCGAGCGGTGACGGAGCGGGCGGCGCGGGGGCCCGGGGAGCGGGGGCGGCGTCGCCGGCACCGATGTCGTTGACCACGGTCCCCGACCCCTGCACCGAGCGGAGGTAGCCCTCGGCGGTCAGCTGGGCGTAGGCGTCGACCACGACGCCACGGGTCACGTCGAGGTCGGCGGCCAGGGCCCGGCTGGACGGCAGGCGCGTGCCGGGCGCCAGCCGTCCCGAGCGGATGGCCGTGCGGAGGCCGCCCTCGACCTGAGCCCGCAGCCCACGTGGCCGCGAGCGGTCGAGGTCGATGAAGAGATCAGGAGAAGTGGTACCCATAGCTGTGCTCGGACTGGACCTTACTCTCCGACCACTGTCGTCGTACGTTGCGGGTGTCACCCACCACGACGAGCCCGGAGGAGGGCAGGAGCGATGCACCTCGACACCACCATGCAACTGGCAGCGATCCGGCACGACGAGCTGCAGAGCGCGGCCGCCCGGCGCCGGGTCCCGTCCACCGACCGACGTCCCCGCCTCCGGTCCCGCTGGGCCCGGCGCACGGGCCGAGCCTGAGGAGCCCGCCATGATGAGCATCCACTGCCCCCGCCACGGCCACGAGGTCCTCGTCGGCCACCGCCAGATCCTCGGCATCGACGGCCGAGGCGCGGACATGACCGTGCGCTGGGTGTGCTGGTGCGGCCACGAGGGCACGCACCGCCCCCACGCCGGCCGCACCCGAGCGATCGCCGAGTCGGCATCCGTCGCCCCCGCGGCGTGAGAGGCCGGTCCCCTCCCACCCCGGGGCTGGCCGTGGGATCCGAGATGGTTGCCCGCCGACCACCTCGGATCCCACCGCCGCGTCCGGAACACGCCGACCGCCCCGCGGGTTGGCAGACGCATGGACCTCGACGCTGCCCTCGCCTTCGCCCGCACCACCCGGCAGTCGGTCATGGCCACGACCCGGCGCGACGGGCGTCCCCAGCTGTCGAACATGCTGCACTGGGTGGCCGACGACGGTGTGATCCGCCTGTCGACGACGGCCGGCCGGGCCAAGTACCGGAACCTGGCCCGCGACCCGTGGGTCGCCCTCCACGTGACCCGCGACGACTTCTTCGCCTACGTCGTCCTCGAAGGGGCCGTGGACCTGGCGCCGATCATCGAGTCGATCGACGACCCGGGAGTCGAGGAACACGTCGAGCACTACCGCGCCGTCGTCGGCGAGCCCGACGACTGGGACGCGTTCCGCGCCTCGCTCGTCGCCGACCGCCGGTCGATGATCCGGTTCGCCCCCACCAGGGCCTACGGGATGGCCAGCCTCGCCCGACCCGACGACGGCTGAGCCGCTCTCGGGGCCGGATGCGGACGGCCGGCCGGGCTCATCGGCCCACGCCGCGGCACGTCCTGCCCGTGGTCACGAGCGATCCCACACGCCGGACGTGCCGACGCCGTGCAGCTCCAGATCCACTCGTCCATCAGGCGCGACCGTACGGGTGAGCCCGGTGTCCCGGCCGCGGCCGACGGCCTACCGTGCGGCTGTGGACATCATCCTGATCCCCGGCTTCTGGCTCGACGGCTCCTCGTGGGACGAGGTCGCGCCGGCGCTCGAACAGGCCGGCCACCAGGTCCGGGCGCTCACGCTCCCCGGCCTCGAGTCCGTCGACGCCGACCGAGGCGGGATCGGGCTGCGCGATCACGTCGCCGCCGTCGTCGCCGCCATCGACCAGGCCGACGGGCCGGTCGTCCTCGTCGGCCACTCCGGTGGCGGTGGGATCGCGCACGCCGCGGCCGACGCCCGCCCCGACCGCGTGGCACGCGTGATCTACGTCGACGCCGGGCCGCTCGGGCCCGGGCAGGCGATCAACGACGAGCTGCCGGTGGTCGACGGCGAGATCCCACTGCCCGACTGGTCCGCCTTCGAGGACGCGGACCTCCAGGACCTCGACGACGACCGGCGGGCGGCGTTCCGGGCCCGGGCCGTCCCGCAACCGACCGGGGTCGCGTACGACGAGCAGGAGCTGACCGACGACCGGCGCTACGACGTCCCGGCCACGATCATCTGCTGCGAGTTCTCGAGCGAGCAGCTGCGGGAGTGGATGGCGATGGGGGTCCCGATGTTCGCCGAGCTGTCGGCGATGCGGGACGTCGAGTACGTCGACCTGCCCACCGGCCACTGGCCGCAGTTCACCCGGCCCGCGCAGCTCGGGCAGGCGATCCTGGCGGCCGTCGACCGAGCCTGAGCCCGCGCACGGCGCGGGCGGTCGTGGCCGGCCGGTTCGATGCCGGACCGCGTGTGGGGCCGCGCCCGGCGTGCCGTCGGTGGATCTGGGGTAGGCATGGATCGTGGCCGTGGGCGACCAGGACGGAGACCAGCAGCGTCTCGCCGACGCGGAACGGACGCTCGGGTGGGTCCTCGATGCCGGCCACGAGGTGCCGCCCGAGGACGTGCCGCGCCTGTTGGCGACGGCCGCGGCCCGCCTGGGCGCCAGCGACGCCCAGCTGTACCTGGCCAGCATCGCCCAACGGCTGCTCGTCCCCGTGTCACCCCGCGAGGGCGAGGACGTCGAGCCGCTCGACATCGACACCACGCTGGCGGGACGGGCCTTCCAGAGCAGCGTTCCGACCGGAACCGACAGCGGCGGGGACATGTGGTTCCCGGTCCGCGACGGCGTCGACCGCCTCGGCGTGCTGAGGCTGCGATTCGCCGCCTACGACGACGTCGTCGAGACGGCCGCCCGCCACCTGGCCTCGCTGGCCGCCGACCTGGTCGTCGCCAAGAGCCGCTACAGCGACCTGTTCCACCTGACGCGGCGGCGCCAGCCGCTCGACCTGTCGGCCGAGCTGCAGTGGCAGCTGCTGCCGCCCTCGACCTTCACCACCCCGAGGGTGGGTGTCGCGGGCGTCCTCGAGCCCGCATACGAGGTGGCCGGGGACTCGTTCGACTACGCCCTGAACGCCGACATCCTCTCCGCCGCCGTCTTCGACGGCGTCGGTCACGACCTCGCCTCCGGGGTCATGACGACGCTGACGGTCGCCGCATACCGCAACGCGCGGCGCAAGCAGCTCGACCTCGCCGAGACCGCCACCGCGATCGACCACATCATGCGATCGCAGTTCGAGGACCAGGCGTTCGTGACCGCGGCCCTGATCCAGCTCGACGTGTCGACCGGAGTGGTGCGCTGGCTCAACGCCGGCCACCCGCGACCACTGCTGCTGCGCGACGGACGCGTCGTGCGCACGCTCGAGTGCGCGCCCCGTCCGCCGCTCGGCGTTCCCCGCGCCGACCCCGAGATCGCCACCGAGATCGCCACCGAGCAGCTCGAGCCCGGTGACGCCCTGTTGCTGTTCACCGACGGCATCGTCGAGGCCCGCTCCTCGTCGGGCCAGGCGTTCGGCTTCGATCGACTCGCCGACTTCTTCGAGCGAGCCGCGGCCGCAGGCCTGGAACCCGCCGAGACGATGCGCCGCCTCGTGCACGACGTCGTCGACCACCACGGCGGCGTCCTCCAGGACGACGCCACCTGCGTCCTCATCCAATGGCGCTCGCGCTGAGGACGAGCGACAGCGGAGCGCACAGGACCCGGGGCGTCGGTCAGACCGCCGGCGTCGCCAGGAGCGACCGGACGGCGAGCTTCACCACCTGGGCGCGACTGCGGGTCCCGTGCTCGGCCGCCATGAAGTGGTTGCCGATCCAGAGGGAGAAGGCGAGGACACACCGCACCTCGACGTCGTCTTCGTTCGTGCAGAACGCGCCGAAGAGCGTGCGCATGTAGTCCATCCGGCGGTTGTCGACGCGGCGGAGTCGGTCGGCGACCTCGGGATCACGCCTGGCCCAATCGCGGACCGCCAGGTCGACCCTGACGGCGTCGTCGGAGGCCAACGCGAAGAGCCGCCGCAGCTTCGTCCTGGCGTCGCCCCCCTTCGCTTCGACCCGCTCGATCACCTCGTCGAGCAGGAGCCGTTCCCACTGGTCGAGCACCTCGTCGAGCAGGGCGCCCCGGTCCTCGAAGTGCCAGTAGAAGCCGCCCTTGGTGACACCGAGCTTGCGGGCGATCGTCTCGATCCGGACGCTGTCGGGGCCGGCGGCCGCGAGCGGCGCGCAGGCCCTCGTCCACCCAGCGAGTCCGACCGGTCTGCGGTGTTGCCATCGGCACCCAACTCTTCCATACGCCCACGTATGGACACGGGACCGCCCCGCCTGTACGTTGCGTCCATACGCAACCGTATGGAGGCCGAGGTCGTGGTCGAGTCCCGAATACGCCGTCTCCCACCAGGACAGGTGCGCATCGACGGGTTCCCCCGCTTCGGCGTCCAGCTCGACCGCCCTCCTCCCGCCGTCCCTGACGACCCGACGATCGAGATCGGTGGCGGCGTCGTGGCCGAGCCGATCACCGTGCCGCTGGCCGACCTCGCGGCCCTCCCCCGCCGCGAGGTCGTCGCAGACCTCCACTGCGTGGCCGGGTGGTCGGCGACCGATCTCCGGTGGGAGGGCGTTGCGTTCGAGACGCTGCATCGTCTGGTCATCGGGCCGGCGCTCCCGGCGAGCCCGGCGCCCACCCATGCGGTCTTCGTCGGCCTCGACGGCTACCGGTCGATCGTGTTGCTCGAAGACGTCCTCCGGGACGATGTCATCCTCGCCGACCATCTCGACGGGCGGCCCCTCGACGGCGCCCACGGCGCGCCGGTACGGCTGGTCAGCCCCAGCCAGTACGGGTTCGTCAGCACCAAGCACCTCTGCCGGATCGAGATCCACACGGGCGAGCCGAAGCAGCGGTACCACCCCACGCGGTCCATCCAGGCGGGGCTGCAGATGGTCAAGCCGCACCGGCGGGCGAACGTCTGGCGAGAAGAACGTCACCGGTACCTCCCGGCGTGGCTCGTTCGACCCGTCTACCGGCACGTCGTCTCGGCGATCGGGTCCGTCCGCGCACCCGAGGCCGCGTCGTTCCCCGGTCGACCCGACGTGACGTTCTCGACTGCGTTCACGGAGCTGTTCTCCGTCGCCCACCCCGTGGCGCTCGCACCGATGGGCGGGCCCGCCGGGGGCGCGCTGGCCGCGGCGGTCTCGACGGGCGGTGGGCTGGGACTGGTCGGCGGTGGCCGGGGCGAGCGGGACCGGTGGGAGCGCGAGCTGACGATCGTGGCCGATCAGACCGACGGGCCGTGGGGCGTCGGCTTCCTCACGTGGGCGCTCACCCCCGACACGCTCGACGGCGCCCTCGCACACGGACCGGCGGCCATCATGCTGTCCTTCGGGGACCCGTCGCCCTTCGCCGAACACGTCCGCCGCTCGGGCGTCCGGCTCATCGTCCAGGTCACCGATCTCGACGAAGCGCGGCGGGCGTTGGACGTCGGGGCAGACGTCATCGTGGCCCAGGGCAGCGAGGCCGGCGGGCACGGGGGTCGGCGGGCCACTCTCCCCTTCGTCCCCGCCGTCGTCGATCTCGCCGGCTCGACACCGGTGCTCGCTGCCGGCGGCATCGCGGACGGCCGCGGCCTGGCCGCCGCGCTCGTACTCGGTGCCGCCGGTGCGCTCCTCGGCACGCGCTTCCAGGCCAGCCGCGAGGCTCTCGTCGCGCCCGAGGTCGCCGAGGTGATCCTCGCCGGCACCGGCGACGACACCGAGCGGAGCCGGGTCCTCGACATCGCCAGAGGCGCGCCGTGGCCGCGCCGCTACACGGCACGAACCCTGCGCAACGCCTTCCTGGAGAGCTGGCGGGGCCGCGAGGACGAGCTCGCCGACGACGACGCCGCCCAGCGCGCCTACACCGAGGCGGCGTCCACCGGCGACCTGGCCGTCATCCCGGTCTGGGCGAGCGAGGCGATCGACCTCATCCACGACATCCCGTCGGCGACCGACCTCGTGCCGGCGATCGTCTCCGAGGCCGAGGCGGCGCTCGCCCACGCCGGCGCCCGCCGCTGACCGCGCGCCGGCGCTGCGTCGTCGGCGACATCCGCCGGCTCGTCCGCTCCGAACGTCCTCACGACAGGTGCAGGTTCCCTGGCCGACCCGAGGGGTGCGAGCGAGGGAGCGCACGAACCCGAGCCCGAAGGAGCGCTCATGCGGAAGGGAATCGCACGGATCGGAGCAACGGGGGCGATGCTGGCGGCGGTCGCCGCCTTGTTCATCGGCCTGACCCCCGGAACGGCCGACGCAAGCGTCTGTGACGACGGTTGGACCATCTACCACGCCTACGCCGACAACGGATACAACTCGACGGCCTGGGCGATGCTGGAGACCCTGGCACTCAACGGCTGCTACTGACCGCCGCGTGGAGTGCGAAACGCAGACCTCCCCGTGACCGAAGCTCATTCGGTCACGGGGAGGTTGGCGCGGATGTCGGCGGCGATGCGATCGGCCTGCACCACCAGCGACACGTACCCGATCCACTCGCCCTCGACCTCGAGACGGTCTTCGCCCCCGTCGGACTCGAGTGCCAGGCGCGCTCGCCGAGAGGCGCCCTGCATGCACCGTCTCCGGCTCGTCTGCACCTCGTCGAGGCGCGCCACGACCGCGGCGTCCTGCGACGCGCCGAGAACGTTTCGGACGTGCTCAGAGATCGCCGCCGCCAACGCGGCGAACAGCGCCCCCATCGCCGGCATGGCCGGGTGCGGCTCGTCGCGGAGACAGCGCGTGGTCGTCGAGGCCGCGGGCGATGGCCCACACGCCGATGGCGGTCCGCTCGAGGCAGGGCATGGCGTCCTCGTAGCGTCCGAGCTCGGTGAGGTGGCGTCGGTCGCGGATGTTCCACCTCGCGGCGTTGCGACCGTCGCCGACGGCTTCCCATGCCTGCTCGACGAGCCGATCCCGGGCAGTGTGCGATGCCCGCCGCCAGGCCGTGGTCTGGTCGGTCGACCATGGCTCCTCCAGGGCGAGGGCCATGGACTGCAGCACCTCGCACACACCGTCCCCCAGGCGTTGGACCGTCTGACGCCCGTCGACCAACCTCGATGCCGGCAGGGCGAGGGACATGACGACGCCGACCGCCGCGCCGATGAGGGTCTCGACCGCGCGCTGCCACCCCGGCTGGTTCGGGCTCGCCGCAACTGTCGTGAGCACGACGAGCACGCTGATCGGCACCTGCCGGGCGGCCGCGGGCGGCAGCCGGAACACCAGCTGGGCAAGCGCGAGAGACACCCCGACGAGAAGGGCGACGGAGACTGCGTCGAGCGACAAGGCGTCGCCGATGGCCAACGCGGCCAGCACGCCGACCACCACGGCCGCGCTGCGCTCCAGTGCCGTCCGCACGGACGCCCGGACGTTGACCTGCACGACGACCACTGCGGTCAACGCGGCCAGCACCGCCGCGCTCCCGTCGGTGACGGCCACCGCGAGCCCCCACGCCACGCCCGCGGCCACGGCAGCCTTCGCGACGGTGCCGACCTCGGTCGACGTCGGCGCCGTCCACGACACCGCGTCCGCCACTCGTTCCCACCCCTGCCGCAGCCGGCTGGTCAGGTGACGCGGCGGCTCCGGCTCCACGACCCCACGCTACGACCGGGCGCGCGGCTGCGGGACGAGCGGCTCGTCAGGTCACGGTGATCAGCGGCCAGGAGAGAACGGCGTGGGAAGGAGGTCGGACACGGGGCCGAGGTGGCGGAGCTTGTCGGGGTTGACGATCCCGCGGAGACCTTGGATCTGGCCGTCGGCGATGTCGAGCGACAGGACGTACAGGACCCGCTGCTGTCCGTCGAGGCCCAAGGCACCGGGACGGCCGTTCACCTCGACCGGTCGGGTCGAGAAGCCCTCGATGCCGCTGACGACGTCCATGAAGCTCAGCACCCGCCGCGCCACCTGACGGCGCCCGAACAGCGGGCGGGCGATCGCCCGCACCTTGCCGCCGCCGTCACCGTGCAGGGCCACGTCGTGGGCCAGCAGGGCCTCGAGCCCTTCGAGGTCACCCGTCTGCGTGGCCGTCATGAACCTGCGGGCCAGCTCGTCGTGCTCCTGGCGCGAGGCCTCGAAGCGGGGCATCTCCTGCTCGATCTGGCGGCGGGCCCGCACCGCCAGCTGCCGGCACGCGGCCTCGCTCTTGCCGACGATCTCGGCGATGGCGTCGTAGCCGTAGTCGAACACCTCCCGGAGCAGGAACACCGCCCGTTGCTCGGGCGTCAGGCGCTCGAGCAGGACGAGGAAGGCGAGCGACAGCGAGTCCGACATCTCCGCGTGGACGGCGGGATCGTCCAGCCCACCTGTCACCACCGGTTCCGGCAACCATTCGCCGAAGTACGTCTCCCGTTGCATCTGTGCCGAGCGCAGCCGGTTGATGCCGAGCCGGGTGACGACGGTGGCCAGGTAGGCCTCGGGCACCTCGATCTTCTCGCCGGCTTCGAGGACGCCGTGCAGGCGCAGGAGCGCCTCCTGCACGACGTCCTCGGCCTCGGCCACGCTGCCGAGCATCCGGTAGGAGATGGCGAACGCCCGCGGCCGCAGCTCCTCGAGCAGCTCCGCCATGTCAGCCGAGCCCCTTGGCGAAGCCCTGCTGCCAGCTCGGGTAGCGCAGCTGCCAGTCCAGCTCGCGCTTGGCCTTGTCGTTCGAGGCGCCGCGGAGGTCGGTCATGGCGACCGTCGCCCACTCGCCTGCGGCGAGGCGCCCGACCCAGCGCGGCACCCGCAGCGGCCGCTTCGCATCGACGGCGGCCGCCAGCGCCGGGAGCCAGTCGGCCACGGGTGCCGGGTCGTCGTCGACGACGTTGTAGGTCCCGGCAGGTCCGCCCTCGACCGCGGCGACCGTTGCCGCGGCGGCGTCCTCGATGTGGATGAAGGACCAGACGCCCGTGCCCTTGCCGACGATCGGCACCTGGCGCTTGCGCATCATCTCGATCTGGCTGCCGACGGGGTCGAGGGCGATCGACGTGCCGGGGCCGTAGAACCAGCCGTACCGCAGCACGACGCCCTCGGTCCACGCGGCCCCGGTGACCGCCGCCTCGAGGTGACGGAGCGCCGCGAGCCCCTCCCGCATCTCGGGAGCAGGATCGTCGTCGACCGGATCGTCCTCCCGCTTGATCGGGCCACCGGTGCGGGCGTACAGGCTGGCGTTGCTCTGGGCGACGAATCGCTCGACACCCGCCGCCCGGCCGGCCGACAGCAGGTTGTCGGTGCCCTCGATGCGCAAGCGGTTGGTGAGCGCGAAGCTCGCGTTCGAAGCGTCGCATGTTGATCTTCGGCGGTATGGCGGTGAGCTGGTGCACGATCACATCGGGCTCCGTCTCGCCCACGACGCGGCCCACCGCGTCGGCATCGAGCGCGTCGGCCACCACGGGCTGCGCGCCGAGGCTGCGGAGCTGGTCTCGCTTGGCTTCCGTGCGGGTCATCCCGACGACATCGTGCCCATTGGCGACCAGCAGGGGAACCAGCTGCTTGCCGAGCGCACCCGTGGCACCGGCGACGAAGACCTTCATGGCGACTCCCTTCTCGTTCGGACACCACCAAGACAAGCGAACGAGTGCGCCTGTGACAGCCGTACACGTTCAGTGTCGGGGAACCAAGAGTGATTGCGAGGAATCGTCTGATGGCGACGACGAGGGCATCGGTATGGTCGTCGGCATGGACGTCGAGCACGGCCGTTTGCATCCGGCGGAACCGTGACCGAGCCGACGTTCGACCAGCGCTTCTGGGAGGACCGTTGGTCCCAGGTCCTGCGTGACCATTCGGACCAGGTGGCGCGCCGTCCTCCGAACCAGTGGCTCACCACCGAGGTTGCGGGCCTACCGCCCGGGCTTGCCCTCGACGCTGGGTGCGGTCACGGATCGGACGCCCTGTGGCTCGCAGCGCGCGGGTGGCACGTCACCGCGATCGACTTCTCGGCGAGCGCGCTGGCCCACGCCCGGTCGACGGCCGAGGCGATGGGCGCGGACGTGGCCGAGCGCATCGACTGGGTGGAGGGCGACCTGTCGACGTGGACTCCGCAGCCAGGGCGCTACGACCTCGTGGTCTCGCTGTACGTCCACGTGGCGGACTCGGTGGAGGCGATGGTGCAGCGGCTGGCTGCAGGAGTCGCCCCCGGTGGGACCCTGTTCATGGTCGGCCATCGCCCGATCGACCCGGCGAGCGGAGCCGAGACGCCCGCAGCCGGGCAGCTGCAGGTTTCCGTCGAGGCCGCGGCCGCCGCGCTCGATCCCAGCCGCTGGACGTGCCTCGTCGCAGAGGACCGCCCGAGGCCCATCGCAGGGACCGGCGTCGACGCCGTCATCCGAGCGCAGCGCCGCTCCTGACGTCGCTCGCCTCCGCCGTGGACGCCGCGGGTTGCTGCCGAAGGACCCGGACCAGCCTCTCTCGTGATCGTCGCCGTCAGGGCCGCGCTTCGGCGCTGCGCCGGAGCGCCTGACGGTCATCCAGCCGAGGGGCGACCGTGACGTGGGCCGGGCGTGCCGGCGGGCACTGCGGTACCAACGACCGACGCCAGGACGCCGAGATCGTCCGCTACCTCGAGCGCTTCGGCGACGCCGCCGTGCCGCAGCGCCCCGAGGACCCGAGGGCGCCCGTCCGCTTGGGCACGCGGGCACGAACCTTGCGGCCGCAACGAACCCAGCCGTGCCGAGGGCCCTGACCAGGGCTCTGGTGGAGACGATGGGACTCGAACCCACGACCCCCTGCTTGCAAAGCAGGTGCTCTAGCCAACTGAGCTACGTCCCCGGGGTGATCGGTCAGCGTACCGGGCCGGTCCGACACGGCACGAACATCCAAGCGTCCGCCGCCTCCAGCCACAGTCGGTGGTGCGACGAACGGCGGGCGTCGCCGAGGGGACGAGGGGTCTGTGGGGAGCGTAAGTTGGCGTCTGCGTGAAGGGATGGCTCGTCGGACTCGCCCTCGTCATCGTGCTCGGGGCCGCTGGCGTCGGGCTGTGGGTGACGTGGGACTCGACGCAGACGTCGGCCGACCCGCTCGCCATGGCGGCGAACGACCGCCTGGTCACCACCACGACCTCGGGGATCGAGCCGACCACCACCCTGCCCCCGCCGCCCCCGTGCGCGCAGGGTGACGAGCCGGTGGTCGGCGATCCGGCCACCGAATGGGCGACCACGGTCATCGACACGGGCCACACGCTGCCCCCGGCGTTCGCACCGGGCGACCTGGTCGACGTGACCGAGGCCGGCTTCGAGAGCCGCGACCAGGTCCGCGACTTCGTCATCGCCGACCTGGCGGCACTGCGTGCGGCCGCCGAGGCGAACGGCACGCCCATCGTGGTCATCTCGGGCTATCGCAGCCACGACTACCAGGCGAACCTGTTCGCCGACCGGGCCGCCGAGGTCGGCGAGGCCGAGGCGGCGCTGCGCACCGCTCGCCCCGGCCACAGCGAGCACCAGCTCGGCACCGCCGTCGACGTGCTCGACCCGGGCGTGGGCGACCTCACGACCGCGTTCGGCGAGACGCCGGCCGGGCAGTGGGTGGCGGCGCACGCTCACGAGTTCGGCTTCGTGCTCAGCTACCCCGACGGCGCCCGCGACCGCACCTGCTACGAGTTCGAGCCCTGGCACCTGCGCTACGTCGGCAAGGACGTGGCGGCCGAGATCCACGAGTCGGGGCTGACCGGCCGCGAGTGGATGCTGGCCGAGCGCGCCGACAACGCCGGTTGACCCGGATACCGTCGCCCGGGTGCGCCGCCACCCCCCGAGCCTCCTCGGCATCCTGACCGCCCTGCTCCTCCTCGTCGCGGCGTCGTGCGCGCAGGAGGCGGACGGCTCGCTCGGGTCGAGTGACGACGCCGCGACCTCGGCCGACAACGAGGACGAGGCGCCGGATGCCTCCGACGGGGACGGCGGAGGAGGACGCCGGGGAGATCGCCTGGGAGGACTGCGGCAGCGCCGAGTGCGGCACGCTCGACGTTCCCGTCGACTACTCGGCTCCCGACGGCGACACCCTCACGCTCACCATCGCCCGGGTCCCCGCGGCCAGCGACGACGACCGCATCGGCGCCCTGTTCGTGAACCCGGGCGGGCCCGGCGGCACCGCCAGCGACTTCGCCATCAGCGTGGCCGCCGTGCTGCCCAGCGACATCACCGACCGGTTCGACATCGTCGGCGTCGATCCCCGGGGCCTGGGCGCCAGCGCCATCTCGTGCGAGGGCGACATGGAGGAGCTCTACGGCGTCGACTACTCGATCGACTCGCCCGAGGACACCACCGCCCTGCTCGACGTGAGCCAGGACTACGTGGACGGCTGCCAGCAGAACGCCGGGGACCTCCTGCCGTACCTCGGCACGGCGAACGTGGCCCGCGACATCGACGCCGTGCGCGCCGCCATGGGCGACGAGCAGCTCAACTACGTGGGCTTCAGCTACGGGTCGGCCATCGGCCAGCAGCTCGCCGAGCTGTTCCCCGAGCGCGTGCGGGCGATGATCATCGACGGCATCGTCGACCTCGGTCCGACGGGCGTCGAGACGGCGGTCGACCAGGCCGCGGGGTTCGAGGTGGCCCTGCAGTCGTTCGCCGACGACTGCAACGCCGATCCCTCGTGCCCCATCGCCCCCGACGCCATCGGCGCCGTCGAGGAGCTGACGGCGATGGTCGAGCAGGCACCGGTGCCCGCGGATCCCCGCCCCCTCGGTCCAGGCGAGATGGGGCTCGGCCATGGCGCAGCCGCTGTACAGCGAGGTGCTGTGGCCCGACCTGGCCGACGCCGTCGCCGACGGTTTGGCGGGGGACGGCACCGGCATGGTCGAGCTGGCCGACCAGTACCTCAGCGGCGCCGACTTCGACGTGTACTTCGCCGTGAACTGCCTCGACTGGGAGTGGCCCGAGGACCCGGAGGAGCTGCTCGACGCGGGCACCGCGGCAGCGGCCGAGTCGCCGCACTTCGCCGGGTGGGTCGTCAACGACTACGTGCGGTGCGCCATGTGGCCTGTCGAGGAGGAGCCCATGACGGCGGTCACCGCGCCGGACGCGCCGCCGATCCTCGTCGTGTCGACCACCAACGACCCGGCGACGCCGTACGAGGCCGGCGTGCGCACAGCAGAGCGCCTGGCCAGCGGCGTGCTGCTGACCTACGAGGGCGACGGGCACACGGTCGTCGGCAACGGCGTGCCGTGCGTCGACGACATCGCCAGGGCCTACCTCGTCGATCTCGAGGTCCCCGAGGACGGGACCACCTGCTGACGACCGGGGTGCCCGGTCGCCGGCTCAGCCCGCGGTGCCCTCGGCCACCAGGCGTTCGAGCGTGAGCTCGGGGCTCTCGGACTCGACCCTGGCCAGCCAGTAGGGGCTCTCGAACAGCGCGTACAAGGTGCCGTCGACCCGGGAGAGCACCCGCACGCCGGGCATGCCCCGCAGCGCGGGGGCCGAGGTCTCGTCGGTGCGGCGAGCGACCGTGTACGGGGTCGGCGAGAGCTCGGCCTGGGATCCGAACTCGTGCTCGAGGCGCCATGACGCCACCTCGAGCTGCATCGGGCCGACGGCGGCGAACACCGGCGCCTGGTCGCCCAGGTCGGGGTCGCGCAGCACCTGGACCACGCCCTCCTCGTCGAGCTGGGCCACGCCCTTGCGGAACTGCTTGTAGCGCCCGGTGTCGAGCGCCCGGGCGGTCACGAAGTGCTCGGGGGCGAACTCGGGGAGGCGCGGGAACTCGACGGGCGCGTCGACGTACAGCGTGTCGCCCACGCGCACGTCGGTGGCGTTGACCAGCGCCACGATGTCGCCGGGGAAGGCCTCGTCGAGCGTCTCGCGCTCCTGCCCGAACACCGAGTGGGCGTACTTGGTGGCGAAGGGCCGACCCGTCGGCTCGTGCGTCACGACCATGCCGCGCTCGAACCGGCCCGAGCAGACCCGCACGAACGCCACGCGGTCGCGGTGCGACCGGTCCATGTTGGCCTGGACCTTGAACACGAACGCCGAGAACGGGTCGTCGAGCTTGCGGGCCGCGCCGTCGGCGTCGATCCGGGGCGACGGCGGCGGCGCCAGGTCGACGATGCCGTCGAGCAGCAGGCCGACCCCGAAGTTGGTGATGGCCGACCCGACGAACACGGGTGACTGCTCGCCGGCCAGGAACAGCTCGTGGTCGACCTCGCCCGCCAGCTCGTCGAGCAGCGCCACCTCCTCGGACGCCACCTTCCAGGCGTCGCCCTCCTCGTCGGCCGCCCGCTCGGGGTCGATGACCTCGGCGGTGGCCTCGGCCGCGCCGTGGGCGGTGCGGGCGAAGCGGACGAAGTCACCCGTGCGCCGGTCGATCAGGCCCCGGAAGTCGCCCGCGTAGCCCACCGGCCAGGTGACGGGGACCGGCTGGAGGTCGAGCCGAGCCTCGATCTCGTCGAGCAGCTCGAGGCCGTCGCGGCCCGGCCGGTCCCACTTGTTGACGAACGTGAGCAGCGGCACGTTCGCGGGCCCGGCACACCTCGAACAGCTTGAGCGTCTGCGCCTCGATGCCCTTGGCCGCGTCGAGCACCATGACGGCGGCGTCGACCGCGGCCAGCACCCGGTAGGTGTCCTCGGAGAAGTCGCGGTGGCCGGGCGTGTCGAGCAGGTTGAGCACGTCGTCGCGGTACGGGAACTGCAGCACCGCGGACGTGATCGAGATGCCCCGCTTCTGCTCGAGCTCCATCCAGTCGGACCGGGCGCGCCGCCGCTCACCTCGCGGCCTTGACCTGACCGGCCTCCTGCACCGCCCCGCCGTACAGCAGGAACTTCTCGGTGAGGGTGGTCTTGCCCGCGTCGGGGTGGCTGATGATGGCGAAGGTGCGGCGATGCGCAGCGAGCTCGGCGACCGTGGACATGCAACAGACCAGGCTACGGCGTCAGGGGTCGATCCCCGGCCATCCGGGAGGGCCCGGTGAGCCCAGGAACAGACGGCGGCCGGACGCTGCCGGCCGCCGCCGTTCGCCTGGGGGGAGGTCACCCGGGAAGGCGACGCGCCGCCGTGGCCGCGCTCCGCCGCTGGGTCGTGGGCCCCGCTGCCCGCAGCGCCGCCGGTTCCCGCCAACGCACTGCACGACTCTCGTCGTCGACCCCGAGCGGCCCGTCGCATCGCCTTCCCGGTATGACATGGGTGACCGTACGACGGCGCCGTGACGAGGGGATCGGGGTCATTCCCCCGACTGCGTCGGCCCCAGTGGGGGTTCGCCCGATCCGAGGGCACGCAGGAGGGGGACGACCAGGGAGTCGCTGTCGGCGCACAGCGACCGACCGACGAGCCAGCCGTCCAGCTCGGCGAGCGGCACGAGCACCAGCTCGGCGACCTCGCCGTCGGCGGGGTGGAAGGGCCCGTCGTGCGTGACTGCGTAGACGCGGGAGAACGCCGACACGTCCGCGTCGGTGAACGTCCCGCCACCCAGGTCGTGCAGCGCCGGCTCGGGGACGTCGACCCCGGCCTCCTCGGCCAGCTCGCGCCGGGCGGCGGTCCGCCACCCCTCCCCCACGCCGACGACCCCGCCGAAGCACACGTCCCAGCGGCCGGGCCACACGTCCTTCCAGGCGGCCCGGCGGTGGGCCACCACCTCCCCCGCGCCCGTGATCACGACGACGGCGACGGACCGATGGCGCAGGTTGGCCGCCCGCATCTCGGCGCGCGTGACGAGGCGGACGACGGCGCCCCGGTCGTCGACCACCTCGACCAGCTCGTCGGCCGCCCGGCGGGCGGGCCCGTTGTCCACCGGCCCGACCCTATGGCGGGCGCCCGACGACGTCAGCAGTACGTCGGGGTCACGCCGATGGCGTCGTACACCGCGCGCACCAGGCTCTGGCTGCGCGGGTCTCCCGAGAGGTTGGCCATCATGCGGTTCATCACGTAGCCGAAGCCCAGCCCGTTCTCGGGGTCGGCGAAGCCGACCGACCCGCCGGCGCCGGCGTGCCCGAACGACCGGGCGCTGCCGTAGGGCGAGAACGGCGAGGCCGTCATGTACCCCAGGCCGAACGTCGTCTCGAAGAACAGGCACAGGTCGGCGCCGCTGGTCTGCGTCGTCGAGGCGGCCGTCACCTGCTGGGGGGTGAGCAGCGGCCCGGTCGACACGCCGTCCACCGCGCCGACCGTGGCCGCGTACATGCGGGCCAGGCTGCGGGCGTTGGTCACGCCGTTGGCGGCGGGGAGCTCGGCCGCCCGCACGTCGGGGCGGTTGAAGACGCCCTCGCCGACGAACGGCAGCGACACCGCGCCGCCCAGCGCCTTGACGAGCAGCGAGTCGGGGCCGAGGAGCTGCTCGACCATGGCGACGAGGTCGCCGGAGGCCTCCTCGGGCTCGACGACAGGGTTCTCGGCGGCCATGCCGGGCTCGGACGCGGCTGCGGCGTCGGCGCGGCCTCGGCGGGACGCTCGACCCGACCGCGGGAGGCCCCGGTTCGTCAGCGGGGCGACGCGGCCCTGCTGCTCGTCGGGCAACCCGATCCAGAACTCGAGGCCGAGGGGCCCGGCCACCTCGTCGGCGAAGAACGTGCCGAGGCTCTTGCCGGTGATGCGCCGCACCACCTCGCCGACCAGCCAGCCGTACGTCACGGCGTGGTAGCCGTGGGCGGTGCCGGGCTCCCAGAGCGGCGTCATGGCGGCCAGCGCCTCGACCGCAGGGTCCCAGGCGAGCAGGTCGGCGAGCTCGAGCGGGGCGTCGATGTAGGGCAGCCCGCCCTGGTGGCCCAGCAGGCAGCGGACCGGGATGTCGCCCTTCCCTCCCTGGGCGAACTCGGGCCAGTACGTCGTGACAGGGGCGTCGATGTCGAGCTCGCCTCGCTGGGCGAGCAGGTTGGCGCACAGCGCCGTCGCCCCCTTGGTCGACGAGAAGACGAGCTGGAGCGTGTCCTCGGTGTAGGGCGCGCGCGGTGGCGGCGTCGGCCACCCCGCCCCAGAGGTCGACGACCGTGCGCCCGTCGACCACCAGCGAGAAGCCGGCGCCGACCTCGCCGTGCTCGGCGAAGTTGGTGGCGAAGGCGTCGCGCACCCCCTCGAATCCGGGTGCGACCGTGCCGCCGATGGCGACCTCGGTGCCGTCGGTCGCGTCCACCTGGGTGGCGGCGTCGTCCATCGTCCGATCTCCTCGTCCCTCGGGTGCGGGTGCGACCGGCGCGTGACCGGCGCCACAGGCTGCCAAGCTTGCACCGCAAGTGCAACAAGAACCGCGGAGCGGATCAGCGCACCCGTCCGAGCAGCGGGACGAACCGCCCCACCGACCTGCAGTAGGAGCGGTACTCGTCCCCGTGCATCGCCCGCAGGTACGGCTCCTCGACCAGGCGGACCTGCGCCTCGACGGCCGCGACGACCAGACACCAGCCGGCCGCCCCCAGCACCGTCGGAACCATCAGGGTCAGACCCCCGGCCGTGCCGATCATCGCGGTGAAGATCGGGTTGCGCACCCAGCGGAAGATCCCGCCGGTCACGAGCGCCGTGCGCTCGCTCTGGTCGACACCGATGCGCCACGAGGCGCCCATGCCGAGCTGGGCCGCGAACGTGCCGACGACGCCGGCCATCGCGACGAACAGGCCGGCCCACCGCACCAGCGGGGACCCGGTGGCGGCGCCGGTGACGCCGGCGGCGACGAGGACGGGCATCGCCGCCACGACCGCGAGGCCCGCCACGAACGCCCGCGTCGCCCACCACGCCGGCGACCGCGGCGGCGCCGTGTCCACCCGCAGGCCGGTGTCGCCGGTGCGGCGCACCTGGAGGGCGACGCGGAGGACCAGCGCGGTGAGCAACCACGTGGCGGACAGGGCGACGGCGGCGATCGGCATGGGGCTACTGTGAGCAATTGCTCGTGTTAGCCGCTACTCGCTTCTCGCCGCGCCGCCACCCATGACCTCGTCGTCCCTCAGCCCCAGGAAGTCGCCGGTGCAGGCCCGGGCGGTCGAGACCCGGCGCCGCATCCTCGACGCCGCGGCTCGTGTCTTCTCCGCGCCACGGGTACGCCGCGGGGACGACCAACCGCATCGCGGCCGAGGCCGGACTGTCGATCGGCTCGCTCTACCAGTACTTCCCCAACAAGGACGCCATCCTCGTGGCGCTCGTGCGCACCCACATGGACGACGGCGCCGCCGCGGTCGGCGCGGCCGCGGTCGAGGCGCCGCCACCTGCCGCTCGACGACCTCACCTCCCGGGTGCGGCTCGTGGTGGACGCCTTCGTGGACGTCCACGCCGGCGACCCCGCCCTGCACCAGGTGCTGTTCGAACAGGCGCCCCGGCCGCCCGAGCTCCTCGCCGAGCTGCGGGCGCTGGAGGACGCGGCGGTCGCGGTGGCCGTCGAGCTCCTCCCCGTGGCCGACCGGGGCGCAACCGCCCGGGCGACGACCGCCCGTGTCGTGGTCACGACCATCGAGTCGCTCGTCCACCGCCTGATCGCCACCACCGAACCGGCGATGCCCGTCGACGACGTGCGCCGCGAGGTCACCGCCGTCGTGGTGCGCTACCTGTCCGCCGACCCCGGCGCGCTCGATCCGTCGTCGCGGAGATCGTCGAACAGGTCGGTGGAGAAGTAGCGCTCCATCCGATCGCAGGCCACCGTCGCCACGTGGTGGCCAGGGCCCAGCGTGAGGGCGAGCCGGCGGGCGCCCGCCAGGTTCAGCCCGCTGGACGGACCGACCGGGAACCCCCGGTGGATCAGCTCGCGGGCGGCCTCCATCGCCGTGGCGCGCGGCACCGCCAGCGGCGGGTGCCCGCCGAGCTCGTCCTCGTCGAGCAGGCCCGACAGGCAGTCGACGACCCCCGGGATGCCGAGGCACGCGGGACCGCCCTGCTCGGCGTCGACGGTCTCCCCGGCCACGAGCACCCGTGCCACCGACGCGGCCGGGTTGGCCCGCCGCACCACCCGTCCGACGCCCATGAGCGTGCCCGCGGTGCCGACGGCGGCGGCGAACCCGTCGAGGACCGCCCCCGCCGCGCCCACCGCCGCCACCAGCTCGGGGCCTGTGCGCAGCTCGTGGGCGATGGCGTTGTCGGGGTTGGTGAACTGGCGGGGCAGGAACACGTCGGGGTCGGCGGCCGCCCGGCGCTCGGTGTCGGCGATGGCGCCCGCCATGCCGCCGGCGGCGGGGACGAGGGCCACCTCGCCTCCGTAGCGGCGGATGATCATGAGCCGCTCGTTCGACACGCCCTCGGGCAGCACGGCGAGGAAGCGCACGCCGAGGGCGGCGCAGGCCATGGCGAAGGCGATCGACGTCGACCCGCTCGACGCCTCGACGACCGTCGACCCGGCGTGGATGTGCCCCGTCTCGACCGCTCGGCGCAGGACGTGGGCCGCCAGCCGGTCCTTGGTCGACCCGCTGGGGAGCTGGTACTCGAGCTTCAGCCAGATGGTGCACCCGGACACCGGATCATCGAGGGCGACCGTGGGCGTGGTCGCCCCGATCAGCGCCGTGAGGCGCTCGGGTTCGAACGGCCGCGGCGCGGCGTCGCCGGCCGCGAGCTCGGAGGCGGGCTCGGTCACGCGGCGATGGTCGCACACCGGCCCGGCGGCCCCCGGATCGGGCCGAGCCCGACCGCGAGGCGGGGCGTCAGTCCCGACCGCGGCCAGACCCCAGCGAACGGGCGAGGGCCTCGACCTCCGCGTCGGTGCCGTGCGCCGCGATCTCGTCGTGGGCGGCGTCGAGCACGGCCCGTTCGACCCGGTAGGCGACGAGCTGGCCCACGATGGCGGCCAGTGCCCGGATGGACGCCGCCACCCGAGCCGCGTGCTCGTGACCGTCCGCCCCGGCCGTGCTGCGGCGCAGGCGAGACCCGACGAGCTCGGACCAGGCGTCCATCACGTCGCGGCCGAGGGCGTCGGAGGTCTCGAGCTGCTGGCGAGCGATGCGCATGAGGTCCTCGAGCGACAGCCCGACGCCGAGCAGCGTGAGGACGTTGCGCACGAAGCGCACGTCGGCGTCGCTGTAGCGGTCCCCGGCCTCGAGGTGATGGGGGCGGAGCAGGCCGGACGCCTCGAGGGCCCGCAGCACCTCGACCGGGACGCCGCTGCGCTCGGCCACCTCGGGCAGCCGCAGGACCTCGCGCTCCTCGACCAGGGCCAGCGACCCCTCGGGGCCCTCGTCGAGGGCCTCGCCGATCATCCGCAGCGAGAAGCCCCGCTCCTTGAGCTGGCGGATGTGCAGCAGCCGCTCGCGGTGATGCGGCCCGTACCATGCCACCCGGCCCTCGTGGCGGGGCGGGGGCAGCAGCCCCTTCGACTGGTAGGAACGGAGGAGCTGCACGCTGATCCCGACGTCGGCCGCCAGCTCGTCGGCGCGATAGCGGGGCCTCGCGGCCCCGGTGGTGGCTGGAGTGTCGTCGGACATGCCCTGTTCCCCGTGCCGTGGCCCCCCGTGTCGGCTGGATTCCGGGACCGTTAATTTCGTCACTGCCGTAGAAGGATTCCACGATCGCATGTAACGATCGGAGCTTCCGAAGGTCAGAACACGTCGTTCCCGTCCCCGAGACCCCCGCTGGAGGACAGCACCTCGTGAGTTACGCCGTGATCTTTCCTGGTCAGGGTGCCGCGGTGCCAGGCGCCGGGCAGACGTGGGTGGATCACCCCGCCTGGCAGGTCGTTCGCGAGGCCGAGGCCGCCACCGGGCGCCCCCTCGCCCGGCTGCTCCTCGACGCCGATGCCGACGAGCTCGCCACCACCGGCGCCAGCCAGATGGCGGTGCTGCTCGGGTCGCTCGTGGCCTGGCAGGCCGTCCGAGGTGTGCTCCCCGGGGCGCCCGTCGCCTTCGCCGGCCACTCGTTGGGGCAGGTCACGGCCCTGCTGGCCTCGGGTGCCGTCGCACCGGCCGACGGCTACCGCCTCGCCGCCCACCGGGCCGACGCCAGCCAGCGCTCGGCGGATGCCCGACCCGGCCGGATGGCCGCCCTGATGGGCACCGACCCCGAGGCCGTCGCCGCGCTGTGCGCCGAGGGACGCGACGCCTGGGTCGCCAACGACAACGCACCGGGCCAGGTCGTGGCCGCCGGCACGCCCGACGGCGTCGACGCCCTGGCCGAGCGGGCCCGCGCCGCAGGGATCCGCAAGGTCATGCCGCTGGCGGTGGGGCACGCCTTCCACACCCCGCTGCTCGCCGACGCCGCCGCCGACCTCGCCCCCACGTTGGCCGCCACGACCTTCCGGGCCACCGACGTGCCGGTCGTGACCAACACCGACGCCACCCCCGCCGGTGACCCCGCGGCCTGGCCCGACCTGCTCGCCCGCCACCTGGTCGAGCCCGTGCGCTGGCGCGAGACCCAGCTCGCGCTGGCCGGCATGGGGGCCACCACGTTCGTCGAGGTCGGGCCCGGCCGGGTCCTGGCCGGACTGGCCAAGCGCACGGTCCCCGACGTCACAGTCCACAACGTCGCCACCCCCGACGACGTCTCCACGCTGGCGGCCGCCGTCGCCCCGGCCCGGGCAGGCTCGCGATGAGCGCCCTCGACGACGGTTCCGACCTTTTCGCCATCTGCGCCGAGGAGGTGCACGTGCTCGAGCGACTCATCGCCGCCCCCGCGGCGGGTGTGTTCCATGCCGCCCCGCCGGACGTCGTGACGGCAGAGGGCGAGATCGTCCATGCCGGCCAGGTCATGGGCACGATCGAGATCACCGGCGGTTCGGTGACCGTGACCAGCGCCCACACCGGGTTCCTCATGGGTCTGCTGGCGCTCCCGGGCGAACGGGTGCGCGCCGAGCAGCCCCTCGCCTGGGTCCGGGTGGTGTCGTGACCCTGGCCCCGGCCGTCGCCCGCGGGGAGAGGGTCCCTGCGGCCGCCGCCGCCTCCCCCAGGCCCGGGGTGCGGATCGCCGGGTGGGGCACCGCGCTGCCCGAGCGGCGGGTGACCAACCACGATCTCGCCCGCCACCTCGACACCTCGCACGACTGGATCGTCGAGCGGTCGGGCATCCACGAGCGGCGCTGGGCCGGTGCGGGCGAGTCCACCCGGCCGCTCGCCACCCGCGCCGCCCGCGCCGCGCTGGCCCAGGCGGGTGTGGCGGCGGCCGAGGTCGACGTCGTGGTGGTCGCCACCTCGACCCCCGAGACGCCGCTCCCGGCCACGGCGGCCCAGGTCGCCTCCGACCTGGGCATCGCCGCGGGCGCCTTCGACGTGAACGCCGCCTGCGCCGGCTTCGTCTACGCACTCGTCGTCAGCACCGGCCTGACGGCCGCGGGCGCGGCTCGCACCGTCCTGCTGGTGGGCGCAGACACGATGACCAGCGTCGTCGACCCCGACGACCGGTCGACTGCCGTCCTGTTCGGCGACGGGGCCGCGGCGACGGTGCTCGTCGCCGACGCCCCGCCCACGCGTCCGGCGACCGCCGGGGCCGCGCGTCGTTCCGGTTCCCGGGCCTCGTGGCCTCCGACCTCACCGGCGACCCGCTCGGCGTCGACCTGCTCGTCGTCCCCGCCGGGGGCAGCGGCCTCCCGGCCAGCGCGGAGACGGTCGCCGCCGGCGACCACCACCTGCGGATGGACGGGCGCGAGGTGTTCCGGCGCGCCGTCCGGGCGGTCGCGGCCTCGATCACCCGCACGCTCGACCAGGCCGGGTGCCGCCCCGACGACGTCAAGCTCTTCGTCCCCCACCAGGCCAACGCCCGCATCGTCGACGCCGTGCTGGCCCGCACCGGGCTCGATCCGGAACGCACGTCGTCGACCATCGACCGGTTCGGGAACACGTCCGCGGCGTCGATCCCCCTCGCACTGGCCGAGGCGGCCTCAGCCGGTACGGTGGCCGACGGCGACCTCGTGCTGCTGTGCGGGTTCGGCGCCGGCCTCACGGTCGGCACGGCGCTGTGGCGCTGGGGAACACCGATCGCGACCGCGGGAGATCCGACCACATGACCAAGCGGGTGGCGTTCGTGACCGGTGCCTCGGGCGGCATCGGCTCGGCCTGCGCGGCCGCCCTCGCGGCGGCCGGGAGCCATGTCGCGGTCGGCTACGGCGCCTCGGCCGGCGCAGCCGACAAGGTCTGCGACGCCATCGGGCAGCAGGGCGGCACGGCGATGACCGTGCACGCCGACGTGACCTCGCCCGAGGCGATCGACGCCGCCTTCGCCGCGGTCGAGGCCGCGTGGGGCCCCGTCGAGATCCTCGTGAACGCAGCCGGCGCCAACCGCGACAAGCTGGCCGTGCAGCTCCGCGACGACGACTGGGCCCACACGCTCGACACCGACCTCACGGGCCCGTTCCTCACCGTGCGCCGCGCCCTGCGCCCCATGATCAAGGCCCGCTTCGGCCGCATCGTCTCGGTCTCGTCGATCGTCGCCGCCACCGGTTCGCCCGGCCAGGCCAACTACGCCGCGGCCAAGGCCGGGCTCGTCGGCATGAGCCGGTCGATCGCCCGCGAGGTCGCCAGCCGCAACGTGACCCTGAACGTCGTCGAGCCCGGCCCGATCGCGACGGCGATGACCGACGCCCTTCCCCAGGCCCGGCGCGACGCGCTGGCCGTCGCCACCCCGATGGCCCGCTTCGGCACCCCCGACGAGGTGGCGGCTGTCGTCGCCTTCCTGTGCAGCGACGCCGCCTCGTACGTCACGGGTGCCGTCGTGCCCGTCGACGGTGGCCTCGGCATGGGCCGCTGACAGACTCGTCCCCTCCGCACAGAACACCACCGACAAGGAGACCCCCCAAATGGACCGTGCCACTGCCCTCGACGCCCTCACCAAGGCTGCGGTCGACGTGCTGTCGGTGCAGGCCGATCAGGTGACCGAGGCCGCGTCGTTCGCCGACGACCTCGATGCCGACAGCCTCGACCTCGTCGAGCTCGTCATGCAGCTCGAGGACTCCCTCGACGTCACCATCGACGAGGACGACCTCGGCGACGTGCGCACCGTGGGCGACGCCGTCGACCTGATCCTGGCGGCGAGCGCCGCCAAGGCGTGACGGCAGCGACCGCCCGGGGCGACGAGGCCCCGACGACCGATCACCGCGGTCGCCCGCGCGTCGTCGTCACCGGCATGGGCGTGAAAGCGCCCGGCGGCCTGACGGTCGACGAGCTGTGGGCCTCGCTGATGGCGCCCCGGCCGGCCGCCGCGCCGGTCACGCTGTTCGACGCGTCCGAGCTGTCGGTCGGCATCGCCTGCGAGGTCACCGGGTTCGACCCCGAGCCCTACGTCGGCCCCAAGGAGGTCCGCCGCACCGACCGCGTCGCGCTCCTCGGCATCGCCGCCTCGGCCGACGCACTGGAGGCCGCCACGGCCACCGCGCCCCTCGACGTCGAGCCCGTCCGCTGCGGCGTCGTGGCCGGGTCCGGCATCGGTGGCATCCGCACCCTCGAGCAGCAGATCCTCACCTACGCCGAGAAGGGCCCCAGCAAGGTCGGCCCGTTCCTCGTGCCGATGATGATGGCCAACGCCACGGCCGCGCTCATCGGGATCCGCAACGGCTTCAGCGGCCCCAACACGGCGGTGGCCACCGCGTGCGCCACCGGCGCCAACGCCATCGGCGAGGGCGCCCGCCTCGTGCGCGACGGCATGGCCGACGTGGTCATCGCCGGAGGCACGGAGGCCTGCGTCACCCCGGTCACGATGGCCGCCTTCGCCCGGATGGGCGCGCTCAGCCGGAACCCCGACCCCTCGGCGGCGTCGCGCCCCTTCGACGACGACCGCGACGGGTTCGTGATGGGCGAGGGTGCCGCGTTCCTGGTGCTCGAGCGCTACGACAACGCGGTCGCACGCGGCGCCGAGATCCTCGGCGAGGTCGCGGGCTACGGCATGACGTGCGATGCGCACCACATCACCGCGCCGATCGAGGACGGTTCCGGTGCCGTCGCCGCCATCGAGATGGCGCTGGCCGACGCCGGCCTGCCCGCTTCGGCCATCGGGCACGTCAACGCCCACGGCACGTCGACGCCCCACAACGACTCGGCCGAGGCCGCAGCCATCGCCAAGGTGTTCGGCCCGCGGGCCGTGCCGGTGACCTCGGGCAAGGGCGTCACCGGGCACCTCATCGGCGCGGCGGGCGCGGTCGAGGCGGTCGCGGCCCTCGTCTCCGCCGACCGCGGCCTCGTGCCGCCGACCGCCAACCACACGCGCACCGAGCTGCCCGTCGACGTGGTGGCGGGCGAGGCCCGGTCCATCGAGCGGGCGCCGGCGGTGTCGACGTCGTTCGCCTTCGGTGGGCACAACGTGGCCCTCGTCCTGGCCCCCGTGTGACGCTCCCGGCACGCGTGATGGTCGTCGCCTAGTGGTCGCCGTGGTCGCAGGACCCGAGCTGGCGCGCCTGCCGATCGGGCGCGGTCGCCCGGGCGAGGTCGACGCCGGGGTCGGCGTGCCGTCGTGGCTGCCCGTCGACCGGCCGGTCGCCTGGTTCCGCGGCGCGCCCACGACCGATCAGGCCGCCTGCGCCGACGTCGTGGCCCGCACGGTCAGGGCGGGAATCGAGGCCGGCGTGCCGGTGGTCGGCGTGTTGGCGCAGGTGGGGCTGGGCACCGGCAGCGGGATCGACGCCCTGTGCGGCTGGGGCGCCGTCGCCCGGTCCCTGGCGGCCGCCTCCGGGCAGGTTCCCACGATCCTCGTCCTCGACGGACCCTGCCTCGGCGGGCCGGCGCTCCTGCTCGGCCTCGTCGACGTGGTGGTCATGACCGCCCGGGGTCAGGCGTTCGTGAACGCCCCGGCCACCTCGGCCCGCATCACCGGCTCCGACGTGCTCGACGCCGACCTGATCGGCGGCTCGTGGGTCCACGGCGCCCGCACGGGCGTGGCCGACGTGGTGGCCGCCGACCTCGACGACGCGTTCGACCGGGTCGCCGACCTGCTCGACCTCCTGCCCGCCAACGCCGGTGAGCTCCCGCCCGCGTCGCGACCGACGACCCGGTCGACAGGCCGAGCCGCGCTGCGGCCGCCACGGTCCCGGCCGACGGGCGCGCCTCCTACGACGTGCGGGCCGTCGTGGCCGACGTCGCCGACGCCGACACGTTCGTCGAGCTGCGGGAGCGCTTCGGCACCAGCGTCGTCACCGGCCTGGCTCGGGTGGCCGGGATGCCGGTCGGCGTGCTCGCCAACCAACCCAGCCAGCTGGCGGGTGCGCTCGACATCGAGGGCTCGCAGAAGGGCGGCGCGTTCGTCCGCTTCTGCGACGCCTTCAACCTCCCCCTGGTGACCCTCGTCGACACCCCGGGATTCCGACCCGGCCGCGACCAGGAGTGGCGGGGCATGATCCGCCACGGCGCCAAGCTCGCCTTCGCCTACGCCGAGGCCACCGTCCCCCGCATCTGCGTCGTGCTGCGCAAGGCCTACGGCGGCGCCTTCATCGTCATGGACTGCAAGTCGATGGGGAACGACTGTGCCCTCGCCTGGCCCTCGGCCGAGATCGCGGTGATGGGTCCGAAGGGGGCGGTCGAGATCCTCGGGCGGCGTGACCTGGCCGCCGTCCCCGACGGTCCCGAGCGCGAGGCCCGGCGGGCCGAGCTCGAGGCCGAGTACGAGGCGCGGCACCTGTCCCCCACCGCCGCGCTCGACCGCGGCTTCGTCGACGACGTGATCGACCCCGCCGACACCCGGCGGGCGGTCGCGGGTGCCCTGCTGGCCCTCGGCGCCAAGCGAGAGCGCCTGCCCGCCCGGCGCCACGACAACATCCCGCTCTAGTGCCGTGTCAGGGAACGTTCGCGGGACAGCGCACACGTTTCCGGACACGGCACCAAACTCGGAAGGACCCGCGATGCTGCTCGACGGCAAGAAGCTGCTGGTGACCGGCGTGCTCACCAAGGACTCGATCGCCGCCGCGGTCGCCCGCCTGGCGCAGGAGCAGGGCGCCGAGCTGGTGCTCACCTCGTTCGGGCGGGGCATGCGCCTGACCGAGCGCGTGGCCCGCACCCTGCCCGAGACGCCCGACGTGGTCGAGCTCGACGTGACCGACCCGGCCCAGCACGCGGCGCTGACCGAGGACCTGCGCCGGCGGTGGGGCACGGTCGACGGCGCCCTCCACGCGGTCGGGTTCGCCCCTGAGGTGTGCCTCGGGCAGGAGGACGGGCTGCTCAGTGCCGAGTGGGACGACGTCGCCACCGCACTCCACGTGTCGACGTACTCGCTGAAGTCGCTGGCCCAGACCGTGCTGCCGCTGATGCCGTCCGGCGGTTCGATCGTCGGGCTCGACTTCGACGCTGCGCAGGCGTGGCCGGCCTACGACTGGATGGGCGTGGCCAAGGCCGCGCTCGAGGCCACCACCCGCTACCTGGCCCGCGACCTCGGACCCCGTGGCATCCGCGTCAACCTGGTGGCGGCCGGGCCGCTGCGCACCCTGGCCGCCCGGTCGATCCCGCACTTCTCGGCGATGGAGGGCGCCTGGGGGACGCGGGCGCCGCTCGGATGGGACGTGCGCGATCCCGAGCCGGTCGCCCGGGCCTGCGTGGCGCTGCTGTCCGACTGGTTCCCGGCCACCACCGGCGAGATCGTCCACGTCGACGGCGGCGTGCACGCGGTGGCGCTGGCGCCGGGCGAGGCCGCCCCCGCGGCCGCGTCCCAGACCGGACGAGGCCGTCGCCAACGGCAGTGATGCGCCCGTGACGGCCGGCGACGGCGCATGAGCACCGAGGGCAACGGTTCCTCGACCCCCGCGGCCGGCCCTGCGCCCGCCGTTCCGACCGGCGACCCGGTCGGCCTGCTGCCGCACCGGCCGCCGTTCCGCTTCGTGGACGCCGTCGACGAGCTCGTGCCCGGCGAGCGGATCGTGGCCCGCTACCGGGTGACGGGCGACGAGGCCTTCCTGGCCGGCCACTTCCCCGGCAACCCCGTGTTCCCCGGGGTGATCCAGCTGGAGGCCCTGGCCCAGGCGGGCGCCATCGCCCTGCTGTCCCTCGACCGCTACGCCGGTTCGCTGCCCCTCTTCGGGGGCGTCGAGGGTGTTCGCTGGCGGCGCCAGGTCCGCCCCGGCGACGAGCTGACGCTCACTGTGGAGCTCGAGAAGCTGTCGTCCCGTGGCGGGTGGGGCGCGGCGACCGCCACCGTGGGCGGCAAGGCGTGCTGCCAGGCCCGCCTCTTCTTCGTCCTCGCCCCGTCGGCCTGACGCTCGGCGGGTGGCGTCCGGGGCCTCAGCCGTCCGCAGTTGGCGAGGCCCGCTCCCCGCTCTGCCACGATGACGGCGTGCCGACCCCGACCGACCCTCCCCCCGCCGCGCCCGCTGTCGACCGGGCGCTCCTCGACTTCGCGGTGGACGTCGCCCGCGAAGCCGGCGAGTCGACGCGGCGCTGGTTCCAGGCCCGCGACCTGACCGTCGACAGCAAGGCCGACGGCACCCCGGTCACCGCCGCCGACCGCCACGCCGAGCGGCTGGTCCGCGAGCGGATCGCGGCGCGGTTCCCCGACGACGGCGTCCTCGGCGAGGAGGAGCCCGAGGCGGTGGGCACGTCGGGGCGACGGTGGCTCGTCGATCCCATCGACGGCACCAAGGCGTTCACCCGGGGCGTCCCCCTGTACTCGACCCTGCTCGCCCTCGACGACGAGCACGGCCCGGCCATCGGCGTGATCGTGCTGCCGGCCCTCGGTCAGGCCGTCTACGCCGGGCGGGGCCTCGGCGCCTGGTGGGACGGCGAGCCGGCCCGGGTCAGCACGACACATGCGCTCGACGGCGCCTACCTGTCGTCGAGCAGCTACAGCCACTGGCCCGACGGCGACCTGCTCGGCGGTCAAGCACGCCGGCTGCCACCTGCGCACGTGGGGCGACGGCTACGGCTACGCCCTCGTGGCCACCGGGCGGGTCGATGCGATGGTCGACCACGTCGTCGAGATCTACGACGTGGCCCCGATGCCCGTGATCCTGGCCGAGTCGGGCGGGCGCTTCACCAGCCTGGCCGGCGCACCCGGAGCGGCGGGCGGCAGCGGGATCGCCACCAACGGCGTGATCCACGACGACCTGCTCGCCCTGCTGGGCGGCTGATCGTCCCCGCTCGCCCGGCCGGGCACGGCCGTCAGATCCACTCCCGCTTGCGCAGGTAGCGGAACAGGACGTAGGCGACGACCGCCATGATCGTCAGCGCCATCGGGTAGCCCCACCACGCATCGAGCTCGGGCATGTGCTCGAAGTTCATGCCCCACAGCCCGGCCAGCAACGTGGGCACCGCCACGATGGCGACCCAACCCGAGATGCGGCGCATGTCCTCGTTCTGCTGGACGGACACCTGGGTGAGGTTGACGTTCAGCACCTCGGACAGCAGGTCACGCTGGATCTCGATGCGGGCCACGCCGCGGCGCAGGTGGTCGTTCACGTCGCGGAAGTAGGGGCCGAGATCGATGCCGCCGGTGCTGAACGGATGGGACCCGGTCTGCAGGCGCTCGAGGGGCTCGATCAGCGGCTCGATGTTGCGGTACAGGTCGAGGACCTGGCGCTTGAGCCGGTAGATGCGCTCGGCCGGGTTGGTGCGATCGGGCGAGAACACCTCGGCCTCGATCTCGACGATGTCGTGGTCGAGCCCGTCGAGCACCGGTCGGTAGTCGTCGACGACCCGGTCGAGGATGGCGTGGACGACCGCCACCGGCCCGAGCGCCAGGTGCTCGGGCTCGGCCTCGAGCTGGGCGCGGACGGGGCTCAGCGCGCTCGGCCTCGCCGTGGCGCACGGTGATGACGAACCGGTCGCCGGCGAAGAGCTGGATCTCGGAGAACTCGATCGCCTCGGCGTCGTCGTCGTAGCGGGCCGTCTTGAACACCAGGAACAGGCAGTCGCCGTAGCGCTCGAGCTTCGAGCGCTGGTGGGCCTTGATGGCGTCCTCGACCGCCAGCGGGTGCAGCTGGAACTCGACGCTCACCGCCTCGAACTCCTGGGGTGTCGGCTCGTGGAGGCCGATCCACACGAAGGTGTCGTCGCTCTCGCGGCACGCTTCGAGCGCGTCCTCGACGTGCAGCTCGCCGGGGCGCCGCTTTCCCTTCGTGTAGACGGCGCAATCCACGATCACGGCCACGATTCTGGCCCAAGATGGGGCCGATGGATCGCACCGACTACCTCGCCAGCCTGCGCCGCGACGGCGACCTGTTGCTCACCACCGCGGCCTCGGGGCTCGACAGACCGGTGCCGACCTGCCCGGGCTGGACCTGCGAACGGCTCGTCGCCCACATCGGGCGCACCCACCGGTGGACCGCCGGCTGGGTCGCCACGGGCGAATCGCCCGACGTCGAGCCCGCTCCGTCCGGCGACGCGGTCGTGGCGTGGGCTCGCACCGGGCTCGACGAGCTCGTCGCCGCCATCGACGCCCTCGACCCCGACGCCCTCGTCGACACGTGGCTCGACCGGCAGCCCGCCCTGTTCTGGGCGCGGCGCATGGCCGTGGAGACGGCGCTGCACCGCGTCGACGCCGAGTCGGCCGCCGATGCGATCACACCCGTCGCCACCGACCTGGCCGTCGACGCGGTGGACGAGCTGTTCGAGGTCGTGCTGACGTTCTCGGGCACCGGGGAGCTGCCCCGCACGGGCCAGACCATCCACCTCCACGCCACCGACCCCGACCTCGCCGAGGTCGAGGGGGAGGGCGAGTGGCTGATCACGGTGGCCACCGAGGGGCTGTCGGTCACCCACGAGCACGCCAAGGGCGACCTCGCCGTCCGCGGCCCGGTCTCCGACCTCCTGCTGCTCCTGTGGAACCGGGGCGGCACCGACGGGCTGCAGATCTTCGGCGACGAGTCGATCCTCGCCGACTGGCGCACCCACGTGACCGTGTGACGCCGGCGGCGCACGCCGAGACGATCCGACCGACGGGCCGGGACGACGGCGTGCGTGGGGTGTGTCGTCAGGCCGTCGGTGAGGCGACCGCAGGCTCGCCCACGCCCTGACAGGCCGCGTTGGGCTCGGGGGCGTTGTCGCTGTTGCGGTAGGTCTCGATGAACTGCACCAGACGGGGATCGTCGACGCTGTCGAGGCGCAGCTGGCGGGCCCACGCCGTGACCACCAGCGGCGATCCGAGGTCGGGGTAGGGCGTGGCGGTGACCTTGGCCTGCTGGGCGACGAGCGAGCTGAGCGCCGACTTCTGCGCCTCGTCCAGGCCGGGGTCGTAGGCGATCCACACCGCGCCGTGCTCGAGGTCGTGCACCAGCAGCTCGTCGGGCGGCGGGTCGGTCTCGTAGAACCCGCACGTGGCCGGCACGGGGTAGTGCTCGCCGCCCGTCGGCGGCGACGGGTCGTAGGTCAGGGGCTCTTCGGTGTGGTCGTTGCTGTCCACGCGGAACGCCTCGACGCCGTCGATCCCCTCGTTCGCGGGACCGATCGGCTCGCCCCCGCTCGTCGTGCGAGCGGACTCCCCGGACGACGGACCTGATGCGGCGTCGCCCGAGTCAGAACCACAGGCGGCCGCCGACAGGAGCAGCGCAGAGGCGGCGAGGACGAGGCTGAGGCGGCGGAGCACGGCGTGTGACCCTAGTGGCCCACCTTCGGGTTCTTGCACGCGGGTCCCGGCGACCAACGCCTCGTCGGGCGATCCGGTCGGTCGGTCAGGCGCCCTCGAAGACCGCGGCACGCACGCCGGCGCGGGCGAGCTCCTGGAGGAACGGCAACGGCTCGACCAGGGTCGCCAGCCCGGCCGCCCCGGTGGCCTGCGCGCGGCCCGACGCCACCCAACGAGCCGTCACTGCCGCCACGGTGCCCGCCGCCACGGCGGGCCGATCGACCGCGCCGAGCACGACCGTGTCGCGGGCCACGCCCCGCCAGCCCCGCACCTCGACCCGAAGGCCCCCGATGCGGCCCTCGGCGTGCGGGGGGCGCAGCATCGGCAGGCCCGCCGTGAACCGGTCGCGGCGCGTCGCCGCCAGCCGGGCCGTGACCCGGCTCGCCGACGGGAACGCCGGCACCAGGAGCAACGCGTCGGGCAGACCGGCCCGGTAGCAGTCGGACCCGCCGATCGGGTCGGGGAAGAAGCACAGCTCACGCCCAGACCCCGGCGGCCGGCGGCGCCACGCGTGGTCGCGCCAGTCGAGGCCCGGCGTTGCGCAGCGCCCCGTGGTGCTGGCGGGCGCAGGCCGGGCCGCCGGTTCCGTGGTGGGCGACGTGGACCTCGTCGACCGCGTCGAGCGTCGCCGCGGCGTGACGGGCCAACACGCACGACAGGCCCGGGCCGAACCCGGCACCAACCGCGACCACCACTCCCCGCTCGCGGGCCTCGGCGTGCAGGTCGAGCAGGTCTTCGACGGCACCGAGGCTGTCGGCCACCGACACGACGTGGCGACCCGCCGCGACCGCCCGGCGGGCCACGGCGGTCTGCCGGCCGGCCGGCGACGCCAGGAGCACGAGATCGGCATCGGCGGGATCGGGCTCGTCGACCGCCTGCGCCCGGTCGCCGAGCGAGGCCACGACGGCGGCCTGGCGCTTGCGGTCGGTGTCGTGGACCAGCACGGCGTCGGTGCCGGCGTCGGCGACGAGGTGACGGGCGGCTCGGGCGCCGACGGCGCCCGCGCCACAGACGAGCACTCGCATCGGTGCCACAGCTCGACCCCTATCGCAGGTCGGGGCCGCTGAGCTCGCGCCAGCCCCCGGACTGGGGCGGGGTGCCGCCGGAACCACGCAGCCGCAAGACGGCTGCGATCACGCCGGCGATGCCCACGGCGGCGAGCGCACGTCGGAGGAGTGCCATGGCCGCACCCTAGTGCTGGCTCGCGCGTGCATCGCCCGAGCGGTCCGGTCGGCCCACGATTCGATCCTCCCGCCCGATGGACGGCGACCGGTGCGCGCCTCGGCCCGGAGGTCGAGCACGGACCTGGCCGACGACGACGGCGCCGACCGGTCGTTCCCGGGGCCTGGACCCGCGAGATCGGTGAGGACACCGAGAGGTCCGCGGGGCGCCGAGCGGGAGCGTGGGGCTAGCAAGAATCGAACTTGCGACCTCACCCTTATCAGGGGTGCGCTCTAACCGACTGAGCTATAGCCCCGCTGGCAAGGGCAGAGACTCTACCCCTGTGGCGCCCGCCGGGGCGAACCCGCTCGGCGGGCCCCGGGAGGCCCAGAGGGCCGGTCGGGACCGGCTCCGGGCGGGCGTTGGACGGGTTCTCGGATCACCGTGTGGCGCAGCCCGCCCGTGACCTCGTTGAGCAGGTTGAGGAGGACCGTGAGCAGCACGTTCCCGATCGAACCGGCCACCACCAGGATGGTCCCTCCGATCGCCGCCGCCCGGAAGAGCAGCCCGTCGTCGAGCACGAACCCGCCGACGAGCACCTGCCCCTCGTCGCACTTGTCCTCGTCCTCCTCGAAGGCGGTGCCCTCGGGCACCTCGGCGGTGGGGAGTGCAGTCGCCGTAGGCACCCATGCGGGTGACGAAGCTCTCGAACTGGTCGATGGTGCCGACCGACCGACCCGCGTTGTACAGCAGCGTGCCCGCCACGAGGATCATCAGGCCGAGGCAGAAGTAGAACAGCGCAGAGACCTTGAAGACCGACCACGGGTCGATCGACCACAGGCGCTGGTCGACCCGGAGGCCGCGCTTGGCGGCCCGGTCGCGCCGTGACGGGCGACCCGAGGCGTGGCGTCCGCGGACGCGTCGGCGCAACGCCGGCTCGCCGGCCAAACCCGGCTGAGCAGGGGGCACGGGACCCCCGGGCTCGAGCACGGGTGCCGGCGGCGGCTCGGCGGTGAGCGGGCCAGCCCCACTGCCCGGCCCGGGGCCGGCAGGGTCGAGGGCCGGCGCCGGTGGGACGGTGTCGGAGGTGGGGCCGGAACCCGGGCCCGACCGCGAGGGGACTCGGCGGTCGCCTCGCTCCGAGCGGGCCGGCCCGCGGGCGACCCCGGGGATGCGGGCACGTCGGAGGAGTAGGCGGGGGACGGCGAGGGCTGTGCCGGCGTCGAGGCAGGTGTCGCGACTCGTCGCCGCGACCCCCGTTCGGGCGTGCGGTCGAGGCGGTCGGGTCGCCACCGTTGCCCTTGGAGGCCTCGTCGTCGGTGGTGACTCCGGAAGGTTCGGCCGGCATCGGCGCGAGTCTACGGCACCTGGTCGTGGACCTGAACTGCGGGTGACCCTGACGTCCGCCCCGGGTCCCGCCCTCACCCGCGGCCGGAGCACACCACGAAGTGGACCGGGTCGCTGTCGGGCAGAGGCTGGCACAGCCCGGCCGCGGCGGCCACGGCCAGCAGGGACGGAACATCGGCCCGCGCCACGTCGAACGCCAGCCCGCGCTCGTGGTCGGACGTGCCGGGGCGGGCGACGGGGTACGGGTTGGTGTGTCGCCGGTCCCACAGCGCCTGCTGCTCGGCCCGGGTGCGTAGACCCGACACGACCGGGACGGGGCGCCCGATCAGCCCGTCGGCACGGGCGAGCGCCGCCAGCATCGCCGGGGCCAGCCCGGACGCGGTCGCCCCCCGCCACCCCACCCGGAATCGCCACGGTTGCCTGTCGCCCGGGCCCGGGCGAAGGCATCGGCCCCGCCCACCCGGACGCGCACCACCACCTCGCCGTCGCGGAGCGCGAACGACAACAGGTCACCCCCGTTCTCCTCGGCCAGGGCACGCGCCGCGGCTTCGCCCTCGACCGCCCCCGCCAAGGCCGCAGCATCGGCGGCTGTCCGGGCGTGCGCCCGGTCGGCCAGCGCACGCGGGCCGCCGGCACGAGCGCGCCCATCGCCACCAGGACGACCACCATCATCGCCGCGGCCAGCGGCGTCGCCTGGCCCCGGTCCGCCCCGGGGTCGGCACGACCCCGGCGTGATGCCGTCGATCGACATCGGTCACCTCCCACGCCCACCGGGCGCGTGTCTCATGAGTGGCTCGTGAGGGGAAGTGAACAGACCCGCCGCGGCGGGGAGCCGATCGGCCGGGGCGCGCGCCCCGGCCTCGGCGATGCCGTCAGTGACCGGCGATCACTCTTCGGTGGTGAGGACCGGTGCGACGGCGGCCACGGCTCTGGCCGGCGTCGAGGTTCATCACCCGCACGCCCGTGGCGTCTCGCCCCTGCGAGGACACGTCGCGGGCGGCCATGCGGATGAGGGTTCCGGACGACGAGATGACGAACATCTCGTCGTCGATGCCGACCATGAAGGCGGCGACGACGATGCCCTTCTTGGCCGTGAGCTTGATGCCCCGCACGCCCTGGCCGCCGCGACCCTGCACGTTGAACCTGTCGAGCTGGGTGCGCTTGCCGTAGCCGGCGTTGGTGACGAACAGCAGCGCCACGTCGTCGCGGGCGACGTCGCACGACACGACCTCGTCCTCGGGGCGCAGCTTCATGCCGCGGACGCCGGCCGCGGCCGCGGCCCATGGCCCGCACGTCGTCCTCGGAGAAGCGGATCGTCATGCCCGACCGGGCGACCATGAAGATGTCGTCGCCGCCGTTGGTCGGGATGACCCGCACGAGCTCGTCGTCGTCGCGCAGGTTGATGGCGATGAGGCCGCTGCGCAGCGACGAGTCGTACTCGTTGAACTTGGTCTTCTTCACCTGGCCCTTGCGGGTGGCGAAGAACAGGTAGCGGTGCGTCTCGTAGTCGCGGGTGTCGATGATCGCCTGGATGCGCTCGTCGGGCTGCAGCGGCAGCAGGTTGACGATGGCGGTGCCGCGGGCCGTGCGGTCCTTGCGAGGGATCTCGTGCGCCTTGAGCCGGTAGACCCGCCCCCGGGTCGAGAAGAACAGCAGGTAGGCGTGGGCGGTCGTGGTGAGGATGTCGGTGACGTAGTCGTCGTCGCGCAGCTTGGCCCCCGCCACGCCGCGTCCGCCGCGGCCCTGCGCCCGGAACGTGTCGGACGGGACGGTCTTGACGTAGCCCCGCTGCGACATCGTGACGACGAGCTCTTCGTCGTCGATCAGGTCCTCGATGTCGATGTCGCCGATGTCGTAGGTGATCTCGGAGCGCCGCTCGTCTGCGAAGCGCTCCTTGACCTCGACCAGTTCCGTCTTGATCACCGCGACACAGCTGGGCATCGTCGGACGAGGATGGCCTCGAGCTCGGCGATGGTCTGGCGCAGGCTCTCCATCTCGGTCTCGAGGTCGATGCGAGCCAGGCGGGTGAGCTGCCCGAGCCGCATGTCGAGGATGTGCTCTGCCTGGTCGAGGGAGAACTCGAACGGCTCGGCCATGAGGCCGACCCGGGCCGCGGCGCGGTCCTCGGACGCCCGGATGAGGGCGATGACCTCGTCGATGACGTCGATGGCCTTGAGCAGGCCCTCGACCAGATGGGCGCGCCTGCGCGCCTTGTCGAGTCGGAACTGGCTGCGGCGCCGGATCACCTCGACCTGGTGATCGACGTACGCCCGCAGCATCTGCACGAGGTTGAGCGTGCGTGGCACGCCGTCGACCAGCGCCACGGTGTTGACCGCGAAGTTCGTCTGCAGCGGCGTGTGCTTGTACAGGTTGTTCAGGATGACGAGCGCCGGGGCGTCCTTCTTGAGCTCGATCACCAGCCGGGTGTCGCCACCGGCTGACTCGTCGTTGACGTCGGCGATGCCTTCGACGATGCGGGCCTCGACCAGCTCCTTGATCTTGCTGGCCGTGGCGGAGATCGAGGTCTGGTACGGCATCTCGGTGACAACGATGCGGTCGCGCTGGCGGCCGGTGCCCTCGACGATCTCGGTGCGGGCGCGCACCTGATCGAGCCCTTGCCGGTGCGATACGCATCCATGATCCCGGCGCGGCCCATGATGAGCCCACCGGTCGGGAAGTCAGGGCCCTTGACGAACTGCATGAGGTCGTCGGCCGTCGCCTCCGGGTTGTCGAGCAGGTGGACGACCGCGTCGATCGCCTCGCCCAGGTTGTGGGGTGGGATGTTCGTGGCCATGCCCACCGCGATGCCCTGGCTGCCGTTGACGAGCAGGTTGGGGAACCGCGACGGCAGCGACGGCGGGCTCCTGGAACTCGCCCGAGTAGTTGTCGCCCATGTCGACGGTGTTCTCGTCGATGTCCTGCGAGCATCCGCATGGCGATCGGCGCGAGCCGGCACTCCGTGTACCTCGCGGCTGCGCGGGCCGAAGTCGGGTGAACCGAAGTTGCCCTTGCCGTCGATCAGCGGGTGGCGCAGAGAGAAGTCCTGCGCCATGCGCACGAGAGCGTCGTAGGCCGCACCCTCGCCGTGCGGGTGGTACTTGCCGGTGACCTCGCCCGCTGCCCGGGCGCTCTTGACGCGACTGCGGTCGGGTCGGGCCCCCATGTCGTACATGGCCCAGAGGATCCGGCGGTGCACGGGCTTGAGGCCGTCGCGGACGTCGGGCAGCGCCCGGGCCGTGATGACGGACATGGCGTAGTCGAGGAAGGAGTTCTCCATCTCCTCCTGGATCTCGATGGGCTCGATCGCAAGTCGACCGCGCTGGACGCCGTTGTCGTCGCCCGCGCTGCCGTTGCCGGCACCGTCTGTGGGTACGTCAGCCATCAGATGTCCACGAACCTTGCGTCCTTGGCGTTGGTCTGGATGAAGTGCTTGCGGGACTCGACGTCCTCACCCATCAGGATCGACAGCACCTCGTCGGCCAACGCCGCCTGCTCGACGTTCACCTGCAGCAACGTGCGGTAGGTGTCGTCCATGGTGGTGAGCTTGAGCTCTTCCCAGTCCATCTCGCCCAGGCCCTTCAGGCGCTGGAAGTCCTTCTTGTGGTTGGGGTGCTCGGCCAGGAACCGGGTCTTGGCCGCGTCGTCTTTGAGGTACGTCCTCTCCTTGCCGACCTCGGTCGAGTAGAGCGGCGGCTCGCAGATGTAGATGTGGCCCTGCTCGACCAGAGGCTTCATCTGGCGGAAGAAGAACGTGAGCAACAGCGTCCGGATGTGGGAGCCGTCGACGTCGGCGTCGGTGAGGATGCAGACCTTGTCGTAGCGGCGCTTGTCGAGGTCGAACTCGTCGCCCAGGCCGGCACCGATGGCCGAGATCAGCGACTGGATCTCGTTGTTGCGGAGCATGCGGTCGATGCGGGCCCGCTCGACGTTCAGGATCTTGCCCCGGATGGGCAGGATCGCCTGGGTCGCGGGGTTGCGGGCCTTGGCCGCCGAACCGCCGGCGGAGTCACCCTCGACGATGAACAGCTCGCGCTCGTCGCGGTTCTTCGACGAGCAGTCCTTGAGCTTGTCGGGCATGCCGGCGCCGTCGAGCAACGACTTCGAGCGCACGAGGTTGCGGGCCTTCTTGGCCGCGTCGCGGGCCTGGGCGGCGGCGATGCCCTTGCGGACGATCTTGTTGGCCTCGGTGGGGTTCTCCTCGAGCCAGTCGCCGAGCTTCTCGTTGGTGGCCCGCTGCACGAGCGTCTTCATGGACGTGTTGCCCAGCTTGGCCTTGGTCTGGCCCTCGAACTGGGGGTCGCGCAGGCGCACCGACACGATGGTCGTGATGCCCTCGCGGATGTCCTCGCCCGCCAGGTTGGCGTCCTTCTCCTTGAGCTGCCCCTTGGCCCGGGCGTACTTGTTCACCGCGGTGGTGAGCGCGGCCTTGAAGCCCTCGACGTGGGTGCCGCCCTCGACCGTGTTGATGCCGTTGGCGAAGCTGTGGATGCCGTCGGTGTTGTAGCCCGTGTTCCACTGGAACGCGACCTCGACCTCGGAGGTGGCGTCTTCCTCGGCGTAGTAGCCGACCTTGGAGAACAGGCTCTCCTTCGTCTTGTTGACGTGCTTGACGAAGTCGACGATGCCGCCCGCGTACTTGAACACGACCGGCTCGCTGTCGTGGTCGGGCCGCTCGTCGCGGAAGCGGATCTCGAGGCCCTTGTTGAGGAACGCCATCATCTGCAGGCGCTCGACGATCGTGCGGGCCGAGAACTCGACGGTCTCGAAGACCGTGTCGTCGGGCCAGAACGTGACCGTGGTGCCGTGGCGCGGGCCTGACCGCCCGTTGCGGGGCGCCTCGCCCGTCACCTTGAGCTTGCCCTGGGGCTTGCCGCCGTCGGCGAACGTCATCGTGTGGCGCTTGCCGTCGCGGTCGACCTCGACCACCAGCTTGCGGCTCAGGGCGTTGACCACGGACACGCCCACGCCGTGGAGGCCGCCCGAGACCTTGTAGCCGTCGCCGCCGAACTTGCCGCCGCCGTGCAGCTTGGTGAGGGCGATCTCGACACCCGAGAGGTTGTGCTGCTTGTTGATGTCGGTGGGGATGCCGCGGCCGTTGTCGACCACACGGCAGGCGCCGTCGGCCAGGAGCGTGATGTCGATGCGGTCGCAGTAACCGGCCATGGCTTCGTCGACCGAGTTGTCGACGACCTCCCACACGCAGTGGTGGAGACCAGTGGGCCCGGTGGATCCGATGTACATGCCCGGCCGCTTGCGGACCGGCTCGAGGCCCTCGAGGACCTGCATGTCCTTGGCTCCGTACGAGGTGCTTCCCTGAGGCAAGGCGCGCCCTTCTGTCGGGATGAGTGCTACGGGCGGGCGACCGGCGCCGAGGAGACCGATCTCGTGTCGAGGCTCCGACGTGTTTCCCGGCGTGAATCTCGGACCTTTGCCTGGTCAGACCCGCAAATCACAACGGACACAGCCTACCAGAGGGGGGTGCCGTTCCCGACGATGGACGGGCGGTTCCGCGCCCCGCCCGGCGCACCGGTGTCAGCGCCGCGACGTCGGGCGACGCGGGCCACGGGGCCGCCGCGCTGCGGTCCACCCGCACCTCGACCCGGGTGATGTGCCGCTCGCCCGCCAGCTCCGCCAGGCGGCTCACGAGCTGCGGCTCCAGGAACCGCACGTGGGTGGTCAGCGCGGGGTCGTCGCACATCACCACGAGTGACGAGCCGTCGATCGACACCGGCCGGGTGCGCGCCGCCATCGACTCGCCGACGACCTCGGCCCAGCGCTCGAACACGACCTCCACCCCGGCTCGTGAGGGGGTGCCGAGGCGAGCCAGGACACGGTCGATGTTGTCGCCCAGCCGCACCGGCGCCGCCGGGCCGCCGGGGAGAGGACGCCAAGCCACGGCGCACAGTCAACCAGACGCGGGCGACCGGGTGGGCCAACGCGCCGCGGGACCGCGCCGGTCGGGGGTGCGCCGGGCCGAGGTCGACCGGCAGGCGGCACCACCGCGTCATCGCCTCGGCGAGATCGCACCGTCGGTGAGCTGCAGCACACGCTCGGGCCGGGCGGCCGGCGGCGGCTCGCTGGCGGTCGTCAGCAGGGTCTGCCCGCCGGGCAGGTTCGCCAGCAGCGCCGCGCTGCGGTCGGGGTCGAGCTCGCTGAACACGTCGTCGAGCAGCAGCACGGGCGGCGACCCCGCCGCCGCGGTCACGACGTGGTGCACCGCCAGGCGCAGCGCCAGGGCCAGCGTGCGCTGCTCGCCCTGGCTGGCCTGCGTCCGGGCCGGTCCCTCGCCGATCGCCAGCACCACGTCGTCGCGGTGCGGGCCCACGGTCGACACCCCGCGCCGCACGTCGTCGACCCGCGACCTTGCGAGCGCCTCCGCCAGCGCGCGGGTCGGGTCGCCGCCGTCCCGCCGACAGCCAGGCCGCCTCGTACCGGGCCGTCACCGCCGCGGGGCGGCGGGCCAGCGCGTCGTAGGTCTCGGTGAGGACCGGGCGCATCCGGTCGAGGAGGTCGAGTCGGGCGGCGACGAGGGCGGCGCCGGCCGACGCCAGCTTCTCGTCCCACACGTCGAGCGTGAAGGCCGTCGACTCGTCGAGCCGCCCGCCCGTCTGCTTGAGCAGCGCGTTGCGCTGCCGCAGCACCTTGTCGACCTCGGCCCGCAGCCCGTCGTTCCGAGGGTGCAGGCTCACGAGGGCGTCGTCGAGGAACCGGCGCCGCTCGCCCGGTCCGTCCTTCACGATCGCCAGGTCGTCGGGCGTGAACACCGAGACCCGCAGCGAACCGAGCAGGTCGCGGGCCCGCCGCAGGGGCTGGCGGTTCACGAGGACGCGGTTCCGGCCGTTGGGCTGGAGCTGCGCCTCGACGAGGAGCTCACGGCCCTCGCGCTCCGCGAGGGCGCGAACGACGGCGAACGGCGCACCGCGACGCACGAGGGCGTCGATGGGGGCGCCCCGGAACGACGACAGCGTCGCCAGCCACGCCGAGGCCTTCGAGCAGGTTGGTCTTGCCCTCGCCGTTGGCGCCGACGAGGACCGTGAGACCCGGGCCGAGGTCGAGCTGGGCCGATGAGTAGCTGCGGAAGTCGGTCAGCCAGAGGGTGCGGACCTGCACGCCTGCGTGCTGTCGCCCGTCAGCTCACCCGCACCGGCATCAGCAGGTACAGGAACTCGGGGTGCTCGGGGCTCTTCACGAGCGCTGGCTTCAGCGAGTCGACGGTCTCGAGCAGGACCTCGTCGCCCGGCAGCACCTCGATGCCCTGCAGCAGGTAGTCGGGGTTGAACGCCACGGTGAGCTCGGCGCCCTCGTACTTGGCGTCGAGCGACTCGTGCGCCTGGCCGACGTCCTGCGTGACCGCGACCAGGTCGAGCCCGTCGTTCGTCATCGCCAGCCGCACCGGCGTGGCCTCGCGGGCGAGCAGCTTCACCCGGCGCACGCCCTCGAGCAGCGCCTCGCGGCTCGACGGTCAGCCGGTTGGGGTGCGCGGAGGGGATCAGCCCCTTGTAGTTGGGGAAGTCGCCTTCGATGAGCATCGTCGTCAGCCGCACCGGCGCCGGCCTCGAACGTGGCGTCGCGCTCGCCGAGGTGCAGCGTCAGCTCGCTCACGTTGCCGAGCACCCGGGTGAGGTCGTTGAGCGCCCGCGACGGCACGAGCACCGACTGCCCCTCACCCAGCACGCTCTGGCCCGGGAGGTCGCGGACCGCGAGCCGATAGGAGTCGGTGGCGACGAGCCGGAGCCCGTCGGCCTCGGCCGTCACGAGCACGCCGGTCAGGATCGGGCGGGCGTCGTCGCCGGACGCGGCGGGCACGACCTGACGGAGGGCGGCGGCCAGCTCGGCCGCGTCGAGGGTCACCCCCTCGGCCACGGGCTCGGGAAGCCGCGGGAACTCGTCGACCGGGAACACGCGGAGCGAGAACTCGGAGCGCTGGGCGGTGATGCGCGCCTGCTCGCCGTCGACCTCGACCTCGACCGCGCCGCTCGGCAGCGACTTCACGACGTCGGACACCAGCCGCGACGGCAGCACCGCCACGCCGTCCTCGCTGCCGCTCACGCCCTCGCGGATCGTCACCGAGATCGTCAGCTCGAGGTCGTGGCCGGTCAGTGTGAGGGCGTCACCCGCCAGCTCGGTGCGGATCCCGGCCAGGACCGGCAGCGCACCGCCGCGGCTGGCGGTGGCCCGTCCCGCCGTGCCGAGCGCCTCGACGAGGACGTCTCGCTCGCATCGGAACTTCACGTCGCTCTCTTTCTCTGCACAGTGGGTATGAATCGAACCAGTAGTGGTAGTAGGGGCTGTGGATTGTGGATGACCACACGTCGTCGCAGGTCACCGGCCCGATCGCCGTCCCCGTGTCGTCCCCAGGCTCCCACAGCCGGATGGGTGCGCGCGTGATGCCGGTGGGGACACCGCGCCGCTCGTCCACCGCTGGGCGGCGTGCGTCCACAGGCCGTCCCCGGAGTTGTCCACCGCTCGGGCGCGGCGGCGGTGGGCCTGTGGTCAGTCACCTTGGCGAACGGCCTTCATGAGGCGGGTCACCTGGTCGTAGATCTGGCGGTCCTTGGACATCAGGGCGCCGATCTTCTCGACGGCGTGGATGACCGTCGTGTGGTCGCGGCCGCCGAACTCGCGGGCGATGTTGGGGTACGACAGCTCGGTCAGCTCACGCATGACGTACATGGCGATCTGCCGGGCGGTGACGAGCGGGCGCTGCCGGTGCTTGCTCTGCAGGTCGTCGACCGTGAAGCCGAACTGCTCGGAGGCCTCGTCGAGGATGAGCTGAGGCGTGATCGGCCGGGGCTGGTTCTCGCTGAGGAGGTCGTTCAGGACCTGGGTCGCCCGATCGACGGTGATCGGCTCGTGCGTGAGGCTGGCGAAGGCCGACACCCGGATCAGCGCGCCCTCGAGCACGCGGATGTTGTCCTTGATGTTGGCGGCGATGAACTCGAGCACGTCGGGCGGGATGCGGGCGGTCTCGAGCTCGGCCTTCTTGCGCAGGATGGCCAGGCGGGTCTCGAGCTCGGGCGGCTGGATGTCGGTGAGCAGGCCCTGCTGGAACCGGCTGCGGAGCCGGTCCTCGAAGCCGATCTGGTCGGGGGCCCGGTCCGACGACAACACGATCTGCCGGTTGGTCTGGTGCAGGTGGTTGAAGGTGTGGAAGAACTCCTCGAGGGTCTCCTGCTTGCCCTGGAAGAACTGCACGTCGTCGACGAGCAGCACGTCGATGTCGCGGTAGCGGCGCTTGAAGGCGTCACGGCTTCCCGACTGCATCGAGTCGATGAACTCGTTCAGGAACGTCTCGGACGTGACGTAGCGCACCCGGTAGGCCGGGTAGTTGTCGTTCACGTAGCTGGCGATGGCCTGCAGCAGGTGTGTCTTGCCGAGGCCGGCGTCGCCGTAGATGAACAGCGGGTTCCAGCGGCGGGCCGGCATCTCGGCCACCGACTGGGCCGCGGCGTGGGCGAACCGGTTCGACCCGCCGATGACGAAGTTCTCGAACGTGTAGCGGGGGTTCAGCTCGACGTCGCCCGGCGGCGCCCCGGTGGGGGTCTCGCCGTCCGCGCCCGGCGCGCCCGGCATGCGTTCCGGGCCGGTCGTGGACCCGGGCCCGCCGGGACCGGAGCCGAACCCGGGTGCTGCCGTCGGCGTGGGGACCGTCCACAGCGACGGCGGCTCGGGCGGCTCGATGCGGAGCAGCAGCTCGACGTGGGATGCCCCGGCCTCGGTCAGGGCATCGCGGACGAGGCCGAGGTACCGGCCCTCGATGCGTTCCTTGGCCAGCGGGCTCGACACGCCGAGCGTGAGCGACCGGCCGTCGAAGTCGACCGCCCGGACGCCCTCGAACGCCGTGTGCCACACGGGATCGGACACCTGGGCTCGCAAGAGCGCGGCGCACATGTTCCACAAGCGGTGCGCATCGCTCATCACGTCAGTCCGTCCTCCTGCGCTCGTGCTTGTCGTCCACAGCACCGTCCACACTTGTGGACGACCGCACAAGTTGTTGACCCCAGGTAGCCGGCGGGTGTCGGGGAGCCATCGACCTGCCGGTCGGCGGTGATGCCCTTCGGCTCTGGACCCCGTCCCCCAGGGGGTGAGGCGGCCGAAACGTAGCACCAGCAGCCGCAACCGACCAGGGTCGTCCACAGGTATGGGGATCCGATCCTGGGGGAAGGTGTGGACGACGGTGCGCGAACGGGGCCCCAGGTTGGCGCATCCAGGCTCGTGCCCTCTACCGTTGTCCCCGCACCGACGCCGGTGCGTCAGCGCCGCGTGTCACTTCGAGCGTTCATCCGAACGTTCACCGAACGCACGACCATGTCCCATTCTCGCCGCTGGCCCCGCTCATGACGCGAGGAGGCCGCGGGGCCGAGGAGGCCCACCGTGAAGCGCACATATCAGCCCAACAAGCGTCGGCGGGCCACCCGCCACGGTTTCCGTCACCGCATGAGCACCCGAGCGGGACGGGCGATCGTCCGCACCCGGCGCCAGAAGGGCCGAGCGCGTCTCTCGGCCTGATCGGTCGGGTCGGTGATCGTGCGACGTTCGACGCGTTCCGGCGCTCCTCTCGGCGCGCGCGGCGCGGGCCGATGACCGTCGCCTACGTGGCTGGTGGCGACGAGGTCCGCTTCGCGTACGCGATCGGGCGCCCGGTCGGCCCTGCCGTCGTCCGGAACCGCGTGCGCCGCCGGTTGCGGGCTGCCGCCCGCGAGATCGACGTGGCGAGGAGCGGTCTGCCTGCCGGGGCGTACCTCGTGAGCGTGCGCCCCGCTGCGGCCCAGGCCCCGTACGCCTCACTCCGCGACGACCTCGCGTCGGCGCTGGCCGTGGTGGCCGGCGAC
>CAVZUI010000006.1:0-552502 GCA_963778415.1 uncultured Acidimicrobiales bacterium | reverse complement strand
CCGCGATGCCTTTCAACTGTCGCCGATGCCCTCGCTCGTGATCGTCGAGTCGCCCGCCAAGGCGCGCACCATCAGCCGGTTCCTCGGCGACGACTACATCGTCGAGGCCTCGATCGGCGCGATCCGCGACCTCGAGCCCAAGGGCCTGGCGGTCGACGTCGAGGACGGGTTCAAGCCCACCTACGTGGTACCGGCAGACAAGAAGGACGTCGTGCGCCGCCTGAAGGCGGCGCTGAAGGACGCCGACAACGTCTATCTCGCCACCGATGAGGATCGCGAGGGCGAGGCCATCGCCTGGCACCTGGCCGAGGTGCTCAACCCGCAGGTGCCGATGCGGCGGATGGTGTTCCACGAGATCACCCGCCAGGCCATCGAGCCACGGTCAACGAGTCGCGCGACATCGACAGCGGCCTCGTGGACGCGCAGGAGGCCCGGCGCATCGTCGACCGGTTGTTCGGCTACCCGGTGTCCGAGGTGCTGTGGCGCAAGGTGGCCACGGGCCTGTCGGCCGGACGGGTGCAGTCGCCGTCCATCCGCCTCGTGGTCGAGCGCGAGCGCGAGCGCATGGCGTTCGTCGCCGCCGGCTACTGGGACCTGCTGGCCGCCTTCCCCGCCGACCCGGCCTTCCAGGCCACCCTGGTCGGCCTCGACGACCACCGGGTCGCCACCGGCAAGGACTTCGACAGCCAGGGCCGCGTCTCCCGCGACGACGTGGTGGTGGTCGACGAGGTCGGCGCCCGGGCCCTGGTCACGGCCCTCGACGGTGCCTCGTTCACGGTGTCGTCGGTCGAGGAGCGGCCCTACCGCAGCTCGCCGAAGCCCCCGTTCATCACCTCGACCCTGCAGCAGGAGGGCGGCCGCAAGCTGGGCATGAGCTCGGCCCAGGTGATGCGCACCGCCCAGAGCCTCTACGAGCGGGGCTACATCACCTACATGCGCACCGACTCGGTGACGCTGTCCGAGGAGGCGCTGACCGCGGCGCGCAGACAGGTGCGCGAGCTGTACGGCGACCGATTCGTGCCCGATGCCCCCCGCACCTACAGGGGCAAGGTGAAGAACGCGCAGGAGGCCCACGAGGCGATCCGCCCCGCCGGCGAACGGTGGCGCACCCCCGACCAGCTCGCCACAGAGCTGCGCGGACCCGACCTGCGCATCTACGACCTGATCTGGAAGCGCACGCTGGCCTCCCAGATGGCCGACGCCGTCGGCAAGACCGTGTCGGTGCGGATCGAGGCACCGGTGGCGACCGCCCCGGCGGTCGACGGCAGCGTCGGCGAGACGGCCACCACCCACTGGGCCGCCTCGGGCCGCACCATCACGTTCCCCGGCTACCTGCGGGTCTACGTCGAGGGCTCCGACGACCCCGATGCCGACCTCGACGACCGCGAGCGGCTGCTCCCCGACCTCACCGTCGGCCAGCGCCTGCCCGACCCCGCCCTCGACCCCGTGGGGCACACGACCCAACCGCCGGCCCGGTACACCGAGGCGTCACTGGTGAAGCGGCTGGAGGAGCTGGGCATCGGCCGCCCGTCGACCTACGCGTCGATCATGCAGACGATCCAGAACCGCGGCTACGTGTGGAAGAAGGGCCAGGCCCTCGTGCCGTCGTGGTCCGCCTTCGCCGTGGTCCAGCTCCTGGAGAACCACTTCGCGGCCGAGGTCGACTACTCGTTCACCGCCCGCATGGAGAACGACCTCGACGAGATCGCCACCGGTACGCGCGAGCGGGTGCCGTTCCTCGAGGCCTTCTGGTTCGGCAAGGGCAACGGGCTCGACGAGCGCACCGGGGCGACGGCGGGTGGTGCCGCCGCGGGCAATGGCAACGGCAACGGTCAGGGCCGGGATCAGGCGGCGGACGACGACGGCGGCATCACGGGGCTGACCGCGCTCATCGAGGCCGCCATGGCCAACGCCGACCCCGCGGTCGTCAACGCCATCCCCCTCGGCAAGGACGTCGACGGCACCGAGATCTTCGTCCGCAACGGCCGCTACGGCCCCTACGTGAAGCGCGACGACGACACCGCGTCGGTCCCCGGAAGGGCTCGCCCCCGACGAGCTGACGATCGGGAAGGCGCTCGAGCTGCTGGCCGCGCCCAAGGGCGACGAGCCGATCGGCACCGACCCGGCGAGCGGGCTGCCCGTCTACGCCAAGTCGGGAAGGTTCGGCCCCTACGTGCAGCTCGGTGACGCCGAGACGCTGCCTGCGGGCGAGAAGCCGAAGATGGAGTCGCTGTTCAAGGACATGTCGCTCACCGAGGTCACGCTCGACGAGGCGCTGCGGCTGCTCAGCCTGCCGCGCACGGTCGGCGCCGACCCGTCGACGGGCGAGGAGATCGTGGCCCTGAACGGTCGGTACGGGCCCTACCTGAAGAAGGGGTCCGACACCCGCAGCCTCGGCTCCGAGCCCGAGCTGTTCACCGTCAGCGTCGACGACGCCCTCCGGGCCTTCGCCGAGCCGAAGCGGCGTGGGCGCCAGGCGGCGGCCCCACCACTGCGCACCCTGGGCGACGACCCGGTCAGCGGCAAGCCGATGGTGGTCAAGAACGGGCGCTTCGGGCCCTACGTCACCGATGGCGAGACCAATGCCTCGCTGCGCGACGCGAGGGCGACACGGTCGAGGGACTGACCGACGAGCGGGCGGCCGAGCTCCTCCAGATCCGCCGGGACGCGGGCCCCGCGAAGAAGCGGGGCGCGAAGAAGGCCGCCAAGAAGAAGGCGCCGGCGAAGAAGAAGTCGGCGGCCAAGAAGGCGACTGCCGCCAAGAAGGCGTCCGGCGCGGCGAAGAAGACCGGCACCGCCAAGAAGGCGGCGGGGGTCAAGAAGGCCGCGTCGAAGAAGGCGGCCGAGCCCGCCGACGAGGGCTGACCCGGCCCTTCCGGCGGCGCGGGCGGCCGCCGGTCGCTGACGGGGTTCAGGAGCCCAGGGCCAGGGCGGTCGACAGCGCCTCGAGCGCCGCGACCTGGCGGTCGACGGGGACGCTCGTGAGGTTGAGCTCGAAGCGGATCTCGTCGGCACCGACCGCACCCGCGTGGTCGACCTCGGCCACCGCCCAGGCCGCGAAGGCGTCGACGGGCTCGCCGGCGTCCGCGCCCCAGCTCGACATCACCTGGACCACGACGGGTCCCGTCCCGCCGGCGGCGTGGTACCAGCCGATCTCGGTCGCACTGCTGTCCCAGTCGCGCACGCCCGTGACGAACCCGCCGAGGCGGGCCGCCCGCTCGACGGCGGGCCGGGCCACGGCCCCGATCAGCAGCGGGATGTCCGCGCCGCGCACGGGCTTCGGGCCCACCTTGGCGGTGGGGATCACGTAGTCCTCGCCGTGGTGCTCGACCGGGTCGGGTCCCCAGCAGGCCCGCATGGCGGCGACGTGGTCCTCGAAGCCGCGTCCCCGTCGGTCGGTCGGGACGCCGGTGGCGACGAACTCCTCGGGCAGCCAGCCCTGACCGAGGCCGACGTCCAGCCGTCCGCCCGACAGCCGGTCCAGCGTGGCGAGCCGGCGGGCCAGCACGATCGGCGTCTGGAACAGGGCGTTGACGATGCCGGTCGCCAGCCGGACCCGCTCGGTGTGGGCCGCCGCCCAGGTGAGGACCTCGATGGGCTCCCACACGTAGGCGTCGGGCAGGCCGTAGGCGTTGTCCCAGCCCTCGCCGGCGGGGAGCAGCAGGCGCTCGGTCGCGGTCACCGAGTGCAGGCCGAGCCGGTCGGCCGCCCGGGCCATGGTCACGATCGCCTCGGGTCCGGCGTGCGGCCCGAACGTCGGGAGGGTGACGCCGATGCGGGGGCGCCGGCCGGCGGGATCGGGGGTGGGGCTGGTGCTCCGGGTGGTGGTCGAGCTCATGGACGGATCCTCTCGTGGCGGGCGCGGGCGGGCGTGCCGGGCACGTCGTCCTTCGTGGTCGGTGCCGACCTCGGGCTCTCGACATGCCATGGCCGATGTTCCGGGCGGCACCTGGCATGCTCGTGCGCCGTGGCGCGGTTCATCGTGTTCGAAGGCGGCGATGCCAGCGGCAAGTCGACCCAGTCCACCCGGCTCGCCGAGCGGCTCGGCGCGGTGCACACGCGCGAGCCAGGGGGCACGGACATCGGCCGCCGGCTGCGCGACCTGATGCTCGACGCCCGCACGACCGGACTCGCCGACCGGGCCGAGGCGCTGCTGATGGCCGCCGACCGGGCGCAGCACGTCGCCGAGGTGGTGCGCCCGGCCCTGGTGGCCGGCCGCCACGTCGTGTCCGACCGGTACATCGGCTCGACGCTGGCGTACCAGGGCCACGGTCGGGGTCTGCCGATCATCGAACTGCGGCGGATGTCGGCGTGGGCGAGCGGCGATCTGTGGCCCGATCTCATCGTCCTCCTCGACGTGCCGCCCGAGGTGGCCGCGGCCCGGGCGTCGGGCGCCCCCGACCGCGTCGAGGCCGCCGGGGCCGACTTCCACGACCGGGTGGCGCGGGGCTACCACGCCCTGGCCAGCGCCGACCCCCTCCACTGGGTCACGATCGACGGCTCGGCCCCCGCCGACGAGGTCGAGGCCGCGGTGTGGGCCGCCGTCACCGCCCGCCTCCCCGAGCTCGCCACGATCTGACCCGAGGCACTGGTTCCCACCTCGGGACCTGTGGCCCGGTCGGGCCGGCCGAGCCGAGGGCGAGGCAATGGGTTCCACGGAATCGAGGGCGAGGCGATGGGTTCCGTATGCGGAACTGTGGCCTCATCCTCGCCGGCCGGAACCGATTGCCTCGGGTCGGTTGGGCCGGGGGCGAGGCAATGGGTTCCACGGAATCGAGGGCGAGGCGATGAGTTCCGTGTGCGGAACTGTGGCCTCATCCTCGCTGGGCCGGAACCGATCGCCTCGGGTCGGCTGGGCTGAGGGCGAGGCAATTGGTTCCGTTGCACGGAGGGCGAGGCAATGGGTTCCGTGTGCGGAACTGTGGCCTCATCCTCGCTGGGCCGGAACCGATCGCCTCGGGTCGGCTGGGCCGGGGGCGAGGCGATGGGTTCCGTGTGCGGAACTGTGGCCTCATCCTGACCGGGCCGGAACCGATCGCCTCGGGTCGGTTGGGCTGAGGGCGAGGCAATGGGTTCCACGGAATCGAGGGCGAGGCAATGGGCTCCGCATCCGGGACTGTGGCCTCATCCTCCCCGGGGTGGAACCGATTGCCTCGGGACGGGCGGGCCGACGATGCGATGATGGCGCGGTGAGCGCCACCGCCCCGCCCGACGCCGCCGTCGACCCCTGGCGGGACGTCGTCGGTCAGGAGGGCGCGGTGCGTCGGCTGGCGGCCTCGGTCGCCGGGCCGGTCCACGCCTACCTCCTGGTGGGCCCGCCCGGTTCCGGCAAGCAGGCACTGGCCCGCGCCTTCGCCGCTGCCCTGCTGTCGGTCGGTGCCGAGGACGACGCGCGCGCGAGCGTCACGTACGCCTGGCGCTCGCGGGCCAGCACCCCGACCTGCGTCTCGTCGAACCCGAGGGCAACACGTTCCGCAAGGGCGACGCCGAGCGGGTGGTGCGGAACGCCACGTTGGCGCCGGTCGAGGGCGCCCGCAAGGTGATCGTCGCCGACGGCTGCGAGGACATGGAGGACGAGGCCGCCGGCTACCTGCTCAAGACCGTCGAGGAACCTCCGGCCTCGACCGTGTTCGTGCTGCTCACCACCGAGGTCGTCCCCGAGATCGTCACCATCGCCAGCCGGTGCGTGCGGGTGGAGCTGTTCGCGCTGCCCACGGAGGTGGTGACCGACCGGCTGGTGGCCGAGGGAACCGATCCAGAGCGCGCCGCGGCCGCCGCGGCCGCGGCGGCGGGTGATCTCGATCGGGCCCGCACACTGGCCACCGACGACCGGCTGGCCCTGCGGCACCAGGCGTGGCGGGACGTCCCCGGCCGCCTCGACGGCACCGGGCACCGGGCGGCGACGCTGGTGGCCGAGCTCCAGTCGATGATCGGCGAGGCCCTTGGCCCGCTGCAGGAGCGTCAGGCGGCCGAGATCGCGGCCATCGACGAGCAGATCGAGCAGTACGGCCTGCGCGGCTCGGGCCGCAAGGACCTCGAGGCCCGCCACAAGCGCGAGGTCCGCCGCTTCCGCACAGCCGAGCTGCGCCTCGGCCTAGCCACGCTGGCGGGGGTGTACCGCGACGCCATCGCCGCGAGCGGCCCGCGCCGCGACCTCGTCCAGGCCACCACCCGCATCGACGCGGCCGCCGTGGCGTTGCAGCGCTACCCCAACGAGACGTTGCTGCTGCAGTCGCTCGTCGCCCACCTCCCGCCGGTCCGTTCGTCCTAGCGCCGGCCCGCCGCGCCGCCGCCGGCCGGAACTGTGCCGGATCGTGGTTGCCCACCAACCACATTCGGGCACAGAACCGGACGCCGACCTGGGTCGTCACTGTGGCGTCCAACCGGCTACGGGCCCGGTGGACGGCCGCTGCTACAGTGACCCGTCCCGCCCGAGTAGCTCAGACGGCAGAGCAACGCACTCGTAATGCGTAGGTCAGGAGTTCGATTCTCCTCTCGGGCTCGCAGCCAGAGCGCCAGGTCAGAGTGCATGGCACCGGGTACCGGTCACTGGCCTGTACCCGCGCGAGTCCGACTCCATCGCACGTCCATTCGCGGGGTCGATCCGAAGAACCTGGCCCCGATAGCGGCTGCGGCTGCCTCTCCCATCGCGGTGACGGCATGCGCGTAGACGTCGAGTGTCAGCCGCGACTCGGAATGCCCGAGGATCGCCTGAGCGGTCTTCACGTCGACGTCCTCGATGCCTGCGGTCGCGCCGTGGGTCAGCTCAGGAGGCGTGGCACGGCCACTCTGTGACGGCATGAGCCTTGCCACAGCCACTCTGTGAGGGCATGCTGTCGTCGCGGGGCGGGCGCGCGGGCGGTCATCCTGCACAAGGAGGCGCGATGCGTGCCGTCCTCGTGGGGTGTATGTCGGCGCCCTTCTGTAATGGCCAGTGTGTCGCCTCCCTGGCGCGCAATCGGACCGCGAGCCCTACTGGGTCCAACGGCGTCACTCCGCTGTACCGAGCGCGGGCCACCCGTCCCAATCCGCCATGTCGATGTTCTCCGGGCGGCTGAAGCTCAAGCAGTGGCGCGGCGTGATCTTTCGATCACGGTGTGTCACGCCCATGTCCTCTTGAAGGGGTTGCCATCATGAGACGGATCTGGTTGATGATTTCAGCAGTGCTCGTCGCAGCGGTCGTTGTGCCCAGCGGAGCCACCGCGAGCAGTGCGGATGCTCCAGCATCGGGCCCGCCGGACACGTACGTCACGGACTGGGACCTGGTCGGTTCACGGGCCTTCACCGCGGCGGGCCTCACACCCCCAGAGGGCCACACCATCTTCGCCTATGTCGCCATCGCGGTGTACGACTCTGTGATGGCCATCGAGGGCGGGTATCAGCCGTTCGCGATCGATGTCGACGCACCTGACGGTGCCTCGGCCCAGGCCGCCGTTGCCGCCTCCGCCCATCGCATTCTCGTCCACTACCTGCCCGCCCAGGCACCGGGGATCCTCGATCCTGCGTACGTCGAATCGCTGGCCACGATCCCGGACGGCCCGGCGAAGACCGACGGCGTGGCAACGGGCGAGCAGGTTGCAGCTCTCCTCATCGCCAGCGCGCCGACGACGGCTTTCGAGCGCCGGTGACGTACACGCCGCCGGATCCACCGATCCCCGGAGTCTGGATCCCGACGGCGCCCACGCCCCCGATCGGCCCCTACCTCGGCCTCATGCGGCCGTTCAGCCTCGCCACCGCCGACCAGTTCCGGCCAAGCGGCCCCCCAGCACTCGACAGCAAGACGTGGGCACGCGACTACAACGAGGTCAAGGAGATCGGCTCGAGCACGAGCACGACGCGGACCGACGAGCAGACAGTCGCGGCTCGGTTCTGGGGCGAGCCCCCCGTCCAACAGCACGCGGCTCTTTCCGCACGTTCGTACTCGACCACGGCCTGGATGTCGGGGACGCGTCGAGGTTCATGGCGATGATGTCCGTGACATACGCCGACGCGCTCATCGCCTGCTTCGACGCCAAGTACCACGACCCGTTCTGGCGCCCGATCACCGCCATCCGGGCCGGGGACACCGACGGCAACGAGGCGACGGTGGGCGACCCAGCCTGGACTCCACTGCTCCCGGCGACACCGAACCACCCGGAGTATCCGAGCGCACACTCGTGCATCACCCCGGCCGGAGGGCACGTCATCCAGAACTTCCTGGGAACGGGCCACATCGACTTCACGGTCCCCAGCCTGACGGGCCTCGGAGATCGCCACTTCGACCGGGCCAAGGACCTGCAATACGAGGTCAGCAACGCCCGCATCTGGGGCGGCATCCACTACCGCTCCGCGGTCGAGGACGGAATCACGATCGGCAAGAAGACGGTGAACCACGTCCTCGCTCACCACTTCCAAAGGTCGCCGCACTAGGACGGACGCGCCCGGGCGACCAGTTCCCACGGACGGTCGTTAGAGCCTGAGTACGTGTTTCGATCAGGTGCTGGCCGGGTGCTCCGGACATGTCTTGCGGTAGGGCCGTCGGGCAGCACCTCTGCCCACTCCTCGCGGGACGGGTTGCGTCCGGCGATCTCGCAGGCGCGCCGTTGTCACTCGTCGGGATCACTGGGGATGCTCCAGATGCCGCCACGGGCGTCGGCGGCCACGATCGTCCGGCCGTCGTCGTCGAACCACGCGGACACTTCCTGCCGGGGTTCGCCCGGGGTGACCCTGGCAATGCGCTCGTGCGTGGTCCGCTGAGCATCCGCTTCGCGGATGGCCACCTCGTAATGCGTAGGTCAGGAGTTCGATTCTCCTCTCGGGCTCGAAGGCAGACCACCAGGTCAGCCACCCCAGGCCCGAGGAACCGGTCAACCCGGCTCGCGGTCTGAACTCGACTCCATCGCGCGTCCATCGCGCGCCGCCGACCCGAGGAACCGGGCGCCCATCGCCTCGGCGGCGGCCTCGCCCTGCTTCGCAACCGACTGCGCGTACACGTCGAGCGTCAGCCTCGCCTCGGACTGACCGAGCATCGTCTGCGCCGTCTTCACGTCGACGCCCTCGGCCACCAGGCCCGTCGCATTCGCACGGCGCAGGTCGTGGAACCCCAGCCCCTCGTACCGCTCGCGCCCGGTTCGCTCGGCCTCCACCATCCGGCCGACGCGGGCCGCCACCCCCGCCGGATACCAGCTCCGGCGCACCCAGTTTGAGTAGCGCACGAACCCGCCACGCGGCGCAGTGAACAGCAGCTCATCGCCGTCCGATCGGTCGCGGTTCCCCATGAGGATGTCGAGCACCAGGATGAGAATCGGCTCCGGCAGCCAGTAGAGCTCGGTCCATCCCAGGGCCACACCGATCGACGCGCTAGCGCCCAGGATGGCGCCGAACACGATGGCCACCGCGGCGGCCACCGGCACCGAGAGATGGTCCCCGTCCACGACCTTGGGTGCACCGAAGCGGCGAGCGGACACCGGTGTCACGAACGTGGCGGCGTAAGGCACCATCAACAGGGCGGGGAACCACCCGAACCGGATACCGGCGCCGGCAAGAACACCCGTGGCCGCGAGCAAGGCCGCCCACCACCAGTCATAGGCCGTGAAGGCCCCAAGTCCAGCAGCGACGCCGACCATCGGGGCGACATAGAGCATCCGGTGAGTGCCACCGAGCTTGGCTCCGACCACGCCCAACGCAACACCGACGAACAGCGCCGAGACGCCCAACGACCCCACGAGCGCGGCAACCAGCAGCGCAGGCAGGACGACAGCGACAAGCACCGCGCCGAGGATGTCGGCCACGCGACGCCTGCCCGACGGCCTGTCCGGAACCGCGGGCACGTCCGCTCCGACCGTGGCCTGGCTCTCGCGAGCGTCGACCTGCTCCAGAGCTGCTGTGGATCCTGTCATCGACGCACCGACGCTCCTCGGCACACCGCGCGTGAACGAGGTGTTCCACCGGTACGGCGGCTCCGCCCTGCGCGAGTCACTCGCTCGGGCGAGCGCTACCGGTTCCCGCCCTCGCCGTCACTCGGGCGGAAGCTCATCCGCAGCGCGCCGGCTCTCATTTGTTCAAGACTGCGCGGGTGCGGCCTCGCGATGCTGCAGCACATGAAGCTCCTCGACGAACGCAACGCCATCGATCTGTTGACCACGCCGCTGCACCTCGGCCTCGGTTCCCGTGCCCGGCCAATCGACGGGTTTGCGTTCGACCCCGCCGTGCTGCAGGCCTATGGCGAAGCGGTCGCCGACGACGGCATCGAGGGACGCATGGTCGTCGTGATCGACGAGGAAGGGCCGGGTGACCACTGGGAATGCCATCCGGCCGGTGACGAGGTCATCATGTGCATCAGCGGCACGGTCACCGTGGTGCGTGAAGTCGAGGAGCTCACCGAGCAGGTCGTGTTGCGCCCTGGCGAGGCCACCATCAACCCAGCCGGCATGTGGCACGCGGTGGACGTGGACGGAGCCGCGCGCATCTTGACGATCACCCAGGGCTCGGCACGGAGCACCGCCAGCGGTGATCGTGGCCCCACCGCTCCTACGCCGGGAGCACCTCGCTGCGACGCCAGGTCGTGGGCGCACAACCGGTGAACTCGCGCCAGTCCCGCACGAGATGCGCTTGGTCGGCATATCCGGCGGCGGCCGATACGTGGGCCCACGACGGCGGGTTCGCCGCGGTCGCCAATTCGTAGGCGCACTCGAAGCGCAGGATGCGGGCGATCTCCTTCGGCGTCAGCCCGATCTCCTTGCGGAAGCGGTCACCTAGGTGTCGTCGACTCCACCCCAGATCGGCCGCCAGGGACCCGATCTGCACTCGACCGCGGTGGACGACGAGTCGGTGCCAAGCCTCCTCGACTTCGGGTCGAATCGGGCTCCCGGCGTGGGCGCTGACACTCCGTCGCTGAGCCAGGACCGCATCGAGCGTGGCGAAGCGCTCCGGCCAGGTCTCGGCGACGCGCATCCGGTCGACGAGTTCGGCGCCGAGTCGGCCAAGTATGTCGTTCAGCTGGACCAGCTCATGCGCCAGCGCAGCCGACGGCATCCCGAAGATCATCCTCGCTCCGAGCGGGGTCAACGAGAGACGCACGCCGTGCTGGTTGCCGTCGTGTCGGATCGCCACCGACCTCGATGTCAGGCCACCGGCGACCGCCTCGAACTGGCCGCTGCGGGGCGTGGCGCCGTCCAGGCTCACCACGTCGAGCGGCTCGGACAGGCTGACGATGACCGTGAGCGCACGGCCGGGCGTGCCGAGGTGGATGCCCGGCGGGAACCCGCGGAGTTCGAAGCCGACGTACGAGGTGACGTAGGGCCGGAGCGCGGGGTTCGGATGTGCCTCCACCTGGACCGCGGTGCGCACGACCACCCCGTCACCGTAGGGGAGCAGGCGGCAGTCGCGGTCCGCACTTCCCCGGTGATCCGTCGTGCGGTGTTCCCGCGACGTGTCGACCAGTCCAAGGACACGATTCATGAGAGAAGGAGTACAGATGACGCTCCGCGTTTCGTGTGTGGGTGACAGCATCACCCGCGCCCAGCACAGCGTGGACTACCTGAACCTGCTCGGTGCGCGGCATCGGCCTGGCGAGGTGAGCACGCAACGTTTCGGCGTAAACCGCGACTTTGCCTACAACCTGCTGCAACGGCTCGACGAGGTCGTGGCGGCACCGGCCGATGTGATCACCGTGTTGATCGGGACGAATGACGCCCGCGACAGAGCCTGCCCGGTTTCCCAGTCGACAAGGTGATGAAGAGCAAGGACCTGCCGACCAAGCCGTCCGTGGCGTGGTTCCAGGAGTGTCTCGGGAGTGTCGTCGAGCGGCTGAGTTCGGAGACCGACGCGACGATCGGGCTGCTGTCGCTTCCTGTGCTCGGCCAGGATCCGGCGGCCGCGCCGGCTCAGGCCTCGAAGAAGTTCAGCTGGATGATCGCCGAGATCGCGGAGAGTCACGGCGTCGCCTGTCTGCCGCTGCACGAGCGCCAGATCGCGGAGATCCACCGGGCGAACCCCGCCAAGATCCCCTACGAGGAGCTGACCGTCGCCGGGTATCTCGGCACTGCATTCCAACGGAAGCTCCTGCGCCGCAGCCTCGACACGATCTCAAGGCGCCGCGGCCTCCTGCTGACGACCGATCACATCCACCAGAACGGCCGTGGGGCCGCGCTGATCGCGGAAGTGATCGACGTCACCATGCTGCGGGCGGCCGCGGTCCGACGGCGATCGACGCGTGTAGCTGCTGGGTGTGGCCCGTCTGTGGCCCAGTTCCACCCGCTTGTCGAGTCGGAGCCACAGATCCGGAGCGCCCCAGCGTCGCTCGCATAGTGCCTGGTAGCGGGTCGGCTGTCGGAGGCTTTCCGACTGCGTTCCTGCACCCTTCCAGTCGAAAGGAAACCTCATGAACCTCACGCTGTGGGGCGCCTCCGGCCGATGGGTCGAAGACTCAGCCCCGGTGCCCTCAATGCCATCGGAGCTCTCGAACCTGCCCGGCGACGGGTGAGAGTGCGGGCCATGGACTTGTCTCAGGAATTCACCCGACGTGCGTCGCTTGCGGCGCTCACCATCGTCGCACTGATTCTGATCGGCGGCTGCTCCTCGAACGACGACGACTCCACCGAAGCCCCATCGGCGCCATGTACATCCTGGCCATCGTGCTCCGAAACGAGCGCCCCGTCCGGCACTCCGGCCAATATCTCCGCTGATGAGGAGTTCGAAGAGCTGGAAAGTGCGTACGATGTCCGGCTCGGGGTGTACGCGGTGGACACTGGGACGGAGCACGAGATTGAGTACCGCGCGGACGAGCGTTTCGGCCACGCATCCACGTTCAAGGCCCTGCTCTGCGGCGTAGTCCTGCAGCAGTACTCCATCGATGACCTGGACCAGGTCATCACATATACCAGCGACGACCTAGTCTTCCATTCGCCCATCACCGAAGGGAACATCGACACTGGAATGAGCATCGGTGAGCTGTGCGACGCGGCGGTCCGCTACAGCGACAACACCGCCACGAACCTCCTGCTCAACGAGATCGGCGGGCCCAGCGGCCTGCAGGAAGCGCTCAGGGAGAACGGCGACGCCGTCATCAGCACCGACCGGTACGAGACCGAGATGAGCGAGGCCACTCCGGGCGACACCCGCGATACCAGCACGCCGCGCTCCATCGGCACCAGCTTGCAGACATTCGTGCTGGACGATGCGCTCCCGGAGGATAAGCGCAAGATGCTGACCAAATGGCTGGTCGAGAACACGACGGGCGGCGCTCTGATCCGCGCCGGAGTCCCTGACGACTGGGTGGTCGGCGACAAGACGGGGAACGGCGGATATGGGACACGGAACGACATCGCCGTGGCATGGCCACCCGGCGGCGACCCCGTCGTCATCGCTGTGCTCTCCAGTCGCGACCAGGACGGCGCGGACCACGACGACCAGCTCATCGCCGACACTGCTGGGGTGGTCGTCGATGCCCTGGCCGAAGCGTCCACCGACTGACGGGACCTGCTACTGGCTCTCACTCCCACCGCGAGCATGACGGAACGGCGGCTGAGGACGGCGCCGTAGGCGCCGCCCGGAGGCCGGGCCGTCGCCGGCGTCAACCGGCTGCACGTGGTCCAGCGCCGTGCGGGATCAATGGCCGACCGCCTGCGCGTCATGCACTCCCGGCGGCCCGGAACGATCCGCAGTCGTGACCGTTTCGATCAGGCGCAGGTCGGCTGCCCCTGGGCACGCGGGCCTGGCAACTCCGCCACAACGCCGAGGTTGCTCACCGAGGGTCTCGACGAGGGGTGGACGTCGCCGATGACGCGGGCAGGACGCAGAACTCGTTGCCGTCGGGATCGGCCATGACGACCCAGTCGACGTCGCCCTGGCCGATGTCGACCCGGGTCGCGCCGAGTGCCACGAGACGGTCGACCTCGGCGTGCTGGTCGTCTCGGTCGAGCGGCGCGATGTCGAGGTGCAGCCGGTTCTTGCCGAGCTTCGGGGGCACCGGCGGACCACCCCAGGTGATCAACGGCCCGGTGCCGTCGGGAGCACGGATCGCGGTCTCCTCGTCCTGATCCCAGACGAACGGCCAGCCGAGCACGGCGCTCCAGAAGTACCCGACCTCCCGCGTCCCGTCGCAGGTGATCGAACCCAGACGCCCGCAGTCCGCGAGGAACGAGTTGTCCGGCTCGATGACGCAGAACTCGTTGCCCTCGGGATCGGCCAGCACGACGTGGCCCTCGTCGGGTCGCTGCCCGATGTCGATGTGGCGCGGCGCCGAGCTCGACGAGCCGGGCCACCGACTCCGCGCTGGTCGTCGAGGGACGTGCTCGTCAGATCGAGGTGGAGCCGGTTCGGGCCGACCTTCGGCTCCGGGACCGGCATGAAGTCGATCGTGAACCTGGTGCCGTCGGTCGGCACGAGCCGGACCTCGTCCGCGGTCCCGTCAGCGACCTCCCAGCGCAGCGCCTCCGCCCAGAACCGCGCCAGCCCGAGCGGATCGTTCGCATCGACGCAGAGCGCAACGAGCCCAAGTGACATCCCGCCCCTCAGCATCGCAGCGTCGGGCGGCGACGACCTCCCGACATCTGTCGACGCCGAGTCAGGATCGACGTCCATGGGTCAGGGGGCGGGCGCCGGCCCGTCGCGGACCACCCTGCGGACCTGGTCCCGTGAGAGCGTGTCGAGGGCGAGTAGCCGAATCGGTCGCTGCCCAGGCCGACGCCGAGGACGAGCCCGCCCCCGCCGGACCGGCGCCCCCCCCCCCAGCGCAGGTGGTCCCAGACGAAGACCCCGTGCCACCTGGCCTCCTCCGCCTCGGCGGCCAGATCCGCCACCACGACCGGGTCGGCCAGCTCGTCGAACAGCGGCAGCCACAGCCCCGAACGGATACCGCCGCGGTCGGTCCGTCCCACCGATGACGTGTGCTCCTGTCCAGCCATGTCAGCCTCCCGTTGCGACGGCGGGGTGCACCGGACGGCCCCTGCGTGTCGATGAATCCAGCATCGGCTGGCGCTCGGTCATCGTCACGTCAACGTTCCGGCGCAGGTCCACATCCTCCGTCGTTCAGCACCTCCCGAACTCATCGGTGCCCGGCTCCGCGGCGGCAGGACCGAGGCGGCCGAAGCCACCCCGGTCCCGATCCACGAACCGCCTGTCGAGACCGGGCCTGCCCGACGCCTCGATCATTGGGTTCGTGGTGCCACGTTGCGCCCGGAGGCGCATCGATCAGGCGGCGATCAGCCGTAGCAGAAGTACGCCGGGAGACCCCCGCACGGATCCGGTTCCGGCGGCGGGAACGGCGACGGCTGCACGTTGAGGTTGGTGACAACGTCGTAGATCGCCCGGCCGGCGTTGCCACCGGTGTAGAGGGCGTGGACCTGGTAGTTGCCCGGATCCAGGGTCGTGAAGACGCTTGTCCCCACCTCGTTGGCGACGCAGTTGCTCCCGGCCGTCCTGGACTGGACGCTTCCGGCGAACGACCAGGTGTCACGGTTCCACACGTTGAACGTGATCGAGGTCCCCGGCCGGATGCCGTTGCCGCCGACGTTGAAGAACTGCGTGCCCTGTGCGTAGGTCGCGGTCGGCACACCGAACTGCTGGTTTCCGTCGAAGCCGGGGAAGAGGACCCTTCCCGGCTGGGTCAGATAGGCGTGCCCGGGGGTGGCACACGAGGTGGTCGCACCCGCGGGCGACGCGGCGGTCACGCCGGCGACGCTCACGACTGCGAGCATGAGGAGAGCAACGAACGCCTGATTCGTCGGATGGTATGGGTACGCATGGGGCTCGATCTCCTTCGCTGGGGGAGCAGGAAACGGCCTCTCGGCCGCCAACGGCACCAGTGCCGTTGGCGTGGTTTCGGCTCCGACCGGAGGCCCGGATGTCGCAGGGCGCGGGTCCGCACCCGAGCGGACTGCGTGACCCGGCGACGCAAAGGAGTCGGCTGCTCGAAGGAGACCCGGGCGACCGTCGACCGGCGGTCCGGCCCGGCGTCGCCTGGCAAGATGGCGCGAACCTGGCAACCGTGCCGGCGGAGACGAGGGTGGGCCCGTGCCTGATCGAGTCGACAGCTCCTCGCTGCACGTCCCGTGAGCGCGGCCGAAACGGCGAGCGGGTCGGGGCCGGGGGCGGCCGCGACGGCGGCGGCAGGGACGGTGCTCGCCACGCTGGCCGCCGGGCAGTTCCTGATGACGCTCGACAGCTCGGTGATGAACGTGTCGATCGCCACGGTCGCCAAGGACGTCGACACCGACGGTGACCGGGATCCAGACCGCCATCACGCTGTACACGCTGGTGATGGCGTCGTTGATGATCACCGGCGGCAAGATCGGTCAGATCGTCGGCCGCAAGCGGGCCTTCGCCATCGGGTGCGTCATCTACGGCTGCGGCTCGTTCGTCACGGCGATCTCACCGAACCTCGGCGTGCTGATCCTCGGCTGGTCGTTCCTCGAGGGCATCGGGGCGGCGCTGATCCTGCCGGCCATCGTCGCGCTCGTCGCCTCCAACTTCGGCCGCGCCGAACGGCCGCGCGCGTACGGGCTGGTGGCGTCGGCCGGCGCCATCGCCGTGGCGGCCGGCCCCCTCATCGGCGGGTCTGTTCACCACCTACCTGTCGTGGCGCTGGGTGTTCGCGGGCGAGGTGCTCATCGTCGCCGCGATCCTCGTCGCTCACCCGCCGCATGGCCGACGCGCCACGCCCGAGACGCGCGCCCGGCTCGACCTCGTCGGCACCGCGCTGTCGGCGCTCGGCCTCGGGCTGATCGTGTTCGGGATCCTGCGCGGCGGGTGAGTGGGGCTTCGTCCGGCCCAAGGCGTCCGCGCCCCGAGTGGCTCGGGCTGTCGCCCGTCGATCTGGCTGATCCTCGGCGGCGGGCTGGTGCTCTGGCTGTTCCTGCAATGGGAGAACCGGCGGCTCGACCAGGGTGCCGAGCCGCTCGTCGACCCGGCGATCCTCCGGAACCCGGTGCTGCGCGGCGGCCTCACCGCGTTCTTCTTCCAGTACCTGCTGCAGGCCGGGCTGTTCTTCGCCGTGCCGCTGTTCCTGTCGGTGGCCCTCGGGCTGTCGGCGATCGCGACGGGCGTCCGGCTCCTGCCGCTGTCGATCACGCTGCTGCTGGCCGCCGTCGGCATCCCCAAGCTCTTCCCCGACGCCTCGCCCCGCCGGGTCGTCCAGCTCGGCTACCTGGCGCTCCTGGCCGGGATCGTCGTGCATGGTCGCCGCCCTCGAGGCCGGCGCCGGGCCCGAGATCGTGACCTGGCCGATGCTGCTCGCCGGCCTCGGCATCGGGGCGCTGGCCTCGCAGCTCGGCGCCGTCACCGTGTCGTCGGTCCCCGACGAGCAGAGCAGCGAGGTGGGTGGCCTCCAGAACACGGTCACCAACCTCGGCGCCTCGATCGGCACGGCCCTCGCGGGCGCGGTGCTCATCTCGACGCTGACCACGTCGTTGCTCACCGGCATCGAGGACAACCCCGACGTCCCCGCCGAGCTCACCGCCGACCGCCACCGTCGAGCTGTCGGCGGGCGTTCCGTTCGTCTCCGATGCCGACCTGGAGGCCGCGCTCGACGAGGCCGGCGTCCCCGCCACCACGGCCGACGCCATCGTCGACGAGAACACCGACGCCCGCCTCGACGCGCTGCGCGCGTCGCTGTCGATCCTCGCCGTGCATCGCCGTGATCGCGCTGTTCTTCAGTCGCAGGCTGCCCGTGCGACAGCCCGCGTCGTCGCCGTCACCTGGCGCATCACCGCCTGACGGGCTCAGGTCGGCGCGAAGTGGTGGTCGAGGGCCCAGTTCGCGATCTGGACTCCCATGTCGGCGCCGACCTCGTCGGCCGTGCGGAAGTGGATTCCCGACCAGACACGGGCGTCGATGACGTCGCGCACGAACGCGTCGGGGTCGTCGTAGTGGCGCGTGACGCCGGCCGCCGTGGACGTGATCGTCAGGTCGACCAGGCCGTCGGCGTTGAGCCGGGACAGCGCCGTGCTGGTGGCACCGATGACCGCGGACAGGCCGCTCGGCCAGTCGGGGTAGGGCGGCGTGACCACCAGGGGCTCCCACCCCTCGACTCCGGCGGTGTCGTCGTTGCCGTCGTCGTCGGCGAGCCGGATCGCCGTGATCGGACGCCACCACCCGTAGTGGTACTTGGCGTCCCAGGTGGCCCCGATCGCATCGGCGATGCTGAGGTCGACCGCGGCGAACAGCCGGGCGCTGTCGCTGATGTTCAGCCCGCGCCTGGTCACGAGGTCGCGGAGCGCGGCCTGGAGAGGGATGACCCCGGTGTCGGAGAAGAACAGCGCCGTCTCCGTCTGCTCGTCGCTCCGGAGCGAGTTCGTCCGCACGCCGTAGTCACGGATCTCCTCGAACTCCTCGACGTAGAGGTCCGACGCGATGGCGGGCGGCGGGCCCGGTCGGAACTGGGTCGGCGAGTCCAGCACCAGGGGGTCGACCTGGCCGAGCCAGGGGTCGAAGAACGGCATGTTCGCCGGCGGCGTCGGTCGCCACACCCCGGGGGCCGGCGGCTCGTCGAAGACGATCGGGGCGAACCGGCCGTCGTCGGCGCGGAGCCGGATGAGCCGATCGGCCGCCCTCTGCCCGTAGCGGACGCCCTGGCTCTCGGCCACGCCGTTCGGGATCTCCGCGAGGGAGGTCGTCGACGCGGCATCCAGGTTGGCGGCGATGGTGGGGTTGGCGCCGAAGTACGTCCGCAGCACACGATGCGCGGCGGCGGCCGCCGCCGCCTGCGGCGAGGCGCCCTTCGGTCCCCGGGCGTTCCACTCGTACAGCTCGTACTCGCGCGTGATCCCGTTGACCGCGTTGTAGACGGCGGCGTGCACGAACCCGTACCACAGGAACGCCTCGGCGTTGGCCTTGCCGGCCCCGTTCGGCGCGGGCCCCGTGATCGTGGCCACCGCGATCTGGTTCCAGGCCGGGATCACCGCGGGATCGGCCGCCGCCGGTGGTTTGTGGCCCGCACCACCGGGTGCGGCGCCAGTGGCGGTGGTCGAACCCGCCGCCAGCAGGATCGCCCCCACCAGCAGCATGGCGATCCCACGTCTGCCCCACTGTCGGGCGCGAGGGGAAGAAGCGGACGGAGCGTGGCGCATTGCTCACCTCCTGGTGATGGCACGAGCACGTGACCCGTGCGCCACCGAGCCGCCGGGGTCGCGACCGCAAGTCGTCACCACGTGCATGCCCGCCCCGCGCACGCCTCGCGCCCGAGACAACCGCCCGTAGCTCCGGGATGCGGCGTCATCCGGGTCCCGGCTACCCGGCCGACCATACTGCGGTGGCTCGGCGGTGGCGAGGGGTCCCCCGAGGCGCCGGGCCGCCCCCGGTGCACGCCTCCATCGGTCGGCGGTCGACCGGCCGTGCTACGCAGTGCGACATCTCCTCCTTCGCCCGGGCTCGCCGCGAGCCACCGGGGCAGGACCGCGCCCGCGGCGGCGACGGGTCTCGTCCCGCGCTGACCTCTCCGCTCCTCGCCCTGATGGCGGTCGGGAGCGGGCTGTCGGTGGCCTGCAACTACTACGTGCAGCCGCTGCTGCCGCGCTTGTCCGACGAGTTCGACGCGAGCTCGTCGGTCGTCGGCCTGCTCGTCACGGTCAGCCAGCTCGGGTACGTCGTGGGCCTGGCCCTCGTCGTGCCGCTCGGCGACAGGGTGGAGCGTCGTGGCCTGGTCACGCTCATCTGCGGGCTGACCGCGGGCGGCCTCCTGGTCATCGCGGCGGCGCCCTCCCTGGCGGTGCTGTTCCCGGCCGTCGCGCTGGTCGGCGTCACGAGCGTGGCCGCGCAGGTGTACGTCGCGCTGGCCGCGGACATGGCCCGCCCAGACCAGCGAGGTCGGGCCGTGGGCACCGTGATGGCCGGCCTGCTGATCGGTGTCCTGCTGGCCCGAACCCTGGCGGGCCTCGTCGCCGCCGCGTCCGGGTGGCGGGCGGTCTACGTCGTCGCCGGCCTGTTGATGGTCGCCCTGGCGGCGATGTCGAGGCGGGCATTGCCCCGCGTCCCGCCCTCCGTCCACGCGTCCTACCGCGAGCTGCTCGGGTCGATCCTGGTGCTCTACCGAGAGGAGCCGGTGCTCCGTCGCCGCGGGATCTACGGCGCTCTCGGGTTCGCCAGCTTCTCGACGCTGTGGACCTCGGCCGCGTTCATGCTCGACGACGCCTACGGCTACGGCGAGGCCACGATCGGGCTCTTCGCCCTGCTGGGGGTGGCGGGCGCCGTCGCGGCCCAGTTCGCGGGGCGCATCGCCGATGCGGGTTGGGCCCGGGTGTCGACCCTCGGGTTCTTCCTGGCCCTGGCGGCGAGCTGGGCGATCCTGTTCCCCGCGGAGAGCTCGTTGCCGGCGCTCGTGGTGGGCATCGTCGTGCTCGACTTCGCCGTGCAGGGAGCCCACATCTCCAACCAGAGCGAGGTCTACCGGCTGCGCTCCGACGCCCGCAGCCGGCTGACGACCGCCTACATGTGCGTGAACTTCATGGGTGGTGTCGTGGGCTCGGCGTCGTCCGCGGTGGTCTACGCCCGCGGCGGCTGGACCGCGGTGTGCGTCGTGGGCGGGGTGTTCTCGGCGCTGGCGCTCGTCGGATGGGGGACGGAGGCCCGGTGGCCCCTACGGCGGATGCGGCATCCGGCACCGGTGTCAGCACCGCGGTCATGTCCCCGGACGGCGAGGACGGCGTCGGGTCGCGAGTCGGTCCAGAGGCCACGTGAGGCTCACCCGACCGATCGCAGCGGCCAGGTACCCTCCGGCGACCTACGACCGCGGGTCCCGTGTCCCCAGGAGGCCTCGATGGCCAGAGTGAACGGCACCGTCCCGCGGCCGCTGGACGAGGCGACCGACGCGACCCACCACGCCGCGGCAGAGCTCGGGTACGCGCTCGACGAGGGTCAGGGCGGCCCCGCGGTCCTCGTGTTCAAGAAGGGCGCCTCGCCGATGTCCTGGGGCTCGCAGCTGACGGTCGAGCTGGCGGCGGCCTCACCGTCCGCCACCGCCCTGACGGTCACGACCGCTGAGAGGTTCGTCCTCTTCGACTGGGGCCGGGGCAAGCGGGCGGCCCGCAGGCTTCTCGACGCCGTCGGCGCCTCGCACGAGGGCTAGGAGCCTGCTGAGCGATCCGTGTGCGCGCTCCTGTTCCGCGTCGGCCGCCACGGCGGTCGGGTCACACGACGTCCTCGTCGGCGGCCTCGACCGTCGCGGTCAGCTCTGCGAGCACGGCCGCGGAGCTGCCGTAGCCCAGTGCCGTCGCCGCGGGCCACGCCACCATCTGGTCCGCCTGCACGGCGGGCAGGTCCTGCGCCGTCGGGGGCATCTGCGCGATCTGCTGCTCGATCGTGGCGCCCCGCACGTCCGACAGGATCAGGTCGGCCTCGTACGTGTCGACCTGCTCCCAGCTCAGCGTCTCCCAGAAGCCCCCGGCCTCGGGGTGCTCGGTGGGCTCGACGAGCTGCATGCCCAGCGACGCGTAGTAGTTGAGGTCGGGGAAGCCGGGCGGCCAGGCGACGTAGAGCTCCTCGAGCGTCCCCGAGGCGGCGAGCACGGTCAGGCCGGGCTTGGCCGCGAGGGCATCGGACATCGCCCCCGAGGCGTCGTCGAAGTCGGTGCGGGCCGCGTCGACCTCGCCGGCGGCCTCGTCGCCGAAGGTGGCGGCCAGCTCACCGACGCGGGCGAGCGGCTCGTCCATGGGCCGCTCGTCGACCCGGATGCCGACGATCGGGGCGATCTGCTCGAGCTCGTCGACGGCGTCGGCGGCGATGCCCCAGTACGTGTCGGGCCCCCACATGGGGGCGACGATGATGTCGGGCTGGAGCGCGGCCAGCGCCTCCATGTTGATCTCGCCCTCGACCTCGCCCAGGGAGGTGAAGTCGTCGGGATCGGCCAGGCCGATCGCCGGGTCGGGCTCGCCGTCGGCGCGGCGCAGCGGGCCGAACACGCCGTCGACCTCGACGCCGTACTCCCAGAGCCCGCCGGCGATCGTGCTCTGGGCGGCGATGCTGTCGGGCACCTCGTCGAGGGTGTGGGTGACGTCGCGGTCGTCGGTGAACGTCCAGCCCGCGGCGCTGGAGGAGGCGGCACCGCGCACCGGCACCGGCGCCGTCGTCGTCGGAGCCGCCGCAGGCCGCGGTCACGGCGACCAGGACGGCCAGGGCGATGGTGGGGAGCTTGTGCATCGCCCGGAGCGTAGGCCGGCCTGGTCAGACATGTTAAGTCTGCTGAACACTCCGGGCCGCGTGGGTCTCGCCGACGAAGCCCGCCACGATCGGGTGCGGAGCCCCCGGCGAGCTCGAGGTCTGGGGGACGAACAGCGTGGCCAGTGCGAACCGGCGGTCGGGCAGTTCGATCACGCGCGGCTCGTCGTCCTGGTCGACGCCGGACACGACCATCCCGGCCGCCTCCAGCTCGCCGACACGGGCCGGATCGAGGCCGAACCGGCAGTAGTAGCGCTCGGTCGCCGACGGCGCGGGGTACAGCGCGGCAGCTCGCGTCCCGGGGCGCAGCGACACCGTCATGGACTGGCCCACGAGCGAGCACGACAGCAGGGTGACGAACAGGTTGGTGGCGTCGGGGTCGTTCTCGGCGTGGGCCGCATCGGCGATGCCGAGGACGTCGCGGGCCAGCTCGATCACGAGGTGCTGGAAGCCGGCGCACGTCCCGAGCAGTGGGCGGTCGGCCTCGCGGGCGTAGCGGATCACGCGCAGGGCGCCGTCCATGCTGCGGTACGGGCTGCCCGGTGCGATCCAGAACCCGGCGTAGCCGTCGAGGGTGGTGAGCGGGAGGTCGAGAGCGTCGTCGGTGGCGATCCACTCGATGGTGGTCGCGCCCTCGCCCGTGCGGCCCGCCAGGGCGTCGGCGTGGGCGACCGCGGGGGCGATGGCGTCGTGGGTGGGGTTCCCGGGCTGCAGGTCGCCGACGACGGCGATGGTGGTGGGGGGCATCGCGCATGGTGGCGCGGCGGCACGTCGACCGGCGAGCGATTTGTCCCGCGGGGCGACGGTCGTCACGCGTCGCGTTCGCTCGAAACGAGAACACGTTCTAGTCTCACGGGATGCAGCGTTTCGAGGGACGGGTCGCCATCGTCACCGGTGCCGCGTCCGGCATCGGCCGGGCGACGGCGCAACGGCTGGTCGACGAGGGTGCCACGGTGGTGGCCGTCGACCGCGACGAGGAGGCGCTGGCCGAGGCGGCCGAAGCCATCGGGAAGGGCGCCGCCGCCTCGGCCGGCATCCTCGCCCTCGTCGGCGACGTCGGCGACGCGGCGACGGCCACGCGGGCGGTGGCCACGGCCACCGACGAGGTCGGGCGGCTCGACGTCCTCGTGAACAACGCCGGCATCCTGCGCTTCGAGCACAGCCACGAGGTCGCCGCCGAGGACTGGGACCGGGTGCTGCGCGTGAACCTCACCGGGACGTTCCAGTTCTGCCAGGCCGCCATCCCGCGCATGGTGGAGGCGGGCCGGGGCTCGATCGTCAACGTCGCCTCGACCGCCGCCAGCTTCGGTCACCCGTGGGCCGCGGCCTACGCGGCGTCCAAGGGCGGCGTGCTCGCCCTCACCCGCACCCTGGCGGTCGAGTACGCCAAGCAGGGCCTGCGGGTCAACGCGGTGTGCCCCGGCTCGATCGACACGCCGATCACCGGTGCGTTCAACGTGCCGGACGGCGCCGACGCCAACCTGGTGCGCCGGATCATGGCGCCGGTGGGCGCCTCGGGGCCCGAGCCCGTCGCCGCCGCCATCGCGTACCTGGCGTCCGACGACGCCGCCCACGTCATCGGCGCCGACCTCCGCATCGACGGCGCCACGCACTCCTGACCGCCGCCCCGCCTGATCGATCGCACCTGTGGAGTTCTGCTTCGCCACCACGTTCTCGGACCCGGCCGAGCTGGGCCCGCTGGCGACCACGGCCGAGGCGCACGGCTGGCACGCCCTGGCCGTGTCCGACCACGTCGTCAACCCCGTCACGACCCGATCGACCTACCCCTACACGAGCGACGGCTCGCGTCGTTGGGGGATGGGAGCCCCGTGGCCCGACCCGTGGGTGACCATCGCCTTCCTCGCCGGGCAGACCACCACCCTCCGGTTCTTCACCAACATCTACGTGCTCCCCGCCCGGCCGCCGGTGGCGGTGGCCAAGCTCGTCGGCACCGCCGCCGTGCTGAGCGGCAACCGGGTGGCCCTCGGCATCGGCATGGGGTGGATGGAGGAGGAGTTCGACGCCATGGAGCAGCCGTTCGCCGGCCGGGGCCGGAGGGCGGACGAGATGCTGGACGTGATCCGGACGCTGTGGACCGGCGAGGTCGTCGAGCACCACGGCGACCCACTACGACCTGCCGCCGCTCGAGGTGCAGCCGGTCGCCGAGCGAGCCGGTCCCCGTGTGGGTCGGAGGGACCTCGGACGCCGCGCTGCGCCGGGCCGCCCGCAACGACGGGTGGATCAGCGACCTGCACACGACCGACGAGCTGCGTGCCATCCGCGCCCGGATCGACGGCTTCCGCCGGGAGTACGGCCGCGACCACCTGCCGTTCGTGATGGTGGGCGCCAGCAAGGACGCCGCCGACCTCGACGGCTACCGGCGCATGGCCGACGCCGGCGTCACCCACCTGATGACCTGGCCGTGGGTGTTCTACGCCGGACTCGAGGCCACGCCCCAGCAGAAGCTCGACGGCATCCGCCGCTTCGCCGACGACGTCATCGCCCGCTGGTAGCGCGCGTCGTTTGGGGACCTGACGACCCCGCGTCGCCGGTGGCCGCACCCGCCTCCTACCCTGGCAGGCCGTGGTTCGCAGCCTCCGACGATCGGCGACGGCAACGTGACGGGCGGCGGCCTCAGCCGGCGCCAGTTCATCGCCGCCGGCCTGGGCGCCGTCGGTGCGGCGGCCACCGCCACCGGGCTGGGCGGGTACGTGCTCCCCCTGCTGGCCCGGGAGGACCTCATCCCGGGCGCGCGCCCGAGATCTCGCTGGACCCCCTGACCTGGCCCACCGGGCCCGACCGGCTGACCTTCGCCGCCATCGGCGACAACGGCAGCGGCGGCCGCCAGGCGATGGCGGTCGCCACCCGCATGGCCGAGACCTACCGCACGGCGCCGTTCGGGAACGTGTTCCTCCTCGGCGACATCAGCTACTACGGGAACTTCGCCGACCGCTACGACGACGTCTTCGTGCGGCCCATGCAGCCCCTGCTCGACGCGGGGGTCACCTTCGACCTCGCCATCGGCAACCACGACGATGCGCTGCGCCACAGCCAGCAGGGCTTCGAGGAGATCGAGTCCGAGATCCGCCTGCTCGACACCCCCGGCCGGTACTACACCCGCACCTACGGGCCCGCCGACGTGTGGTTCCTCGACTCGAGCGTGCCCGGCCTGTTCGGCGCCCGGTCCACCGAGCAGCTCGAGTGGCTCGACGACACGCTGGCGTCCGCCACCGGCCAATGGCGGATCGTGACGATGCACCACCCGCCCTATTCGTCGGGGCGGCACGGCTCGACCCCGCGGGCCGAAGAGATCCTCGTGCCCATCCTCGAACGTCACCACGTCGATCTCGTGCTGGCCGGCCACGACCACGACTACGAGCGGACCGTGCCCCTCGACGGCGTCACCTACGTCGTCAGCGGCGGCGGCTGCAAGACCACCAAGGTCGGGCGCAGCGACTTCACCGCGGTCTCGGCGCGCATCCTGCAGTTCCTCCACGTCGACATCACCGGCGACCACCTCGTCGCGAGGTGCATCCAGCCCGAGGGCCAGGTCGCCGACCGCTTCGAGCTCAGGGCTCGGGAGGGACGGTGACCCGCCGGCCGCACCGCCTGGAGCTGCTGGGCGTGGTCGTCTACGCCTTCCTCGACTGGCTGGTCATCATGGCGCCCGCGCTGGCGATCGAGCTGTCGGCGGACCGTGGCGGCATCGGCGACACCGAGGGCATCGACCTGCTGATCGCCAGCATGCTCATCGCCACCCCGCACGCGTTCATCGCGGCCCGGCGGCTGCGGGACGAGGAGCGCATCGCCGTGCGCGGCGCCGACGTGTGGATCGCGTCCCTGGACGCGCTCGTGGTCCTCGCCCTCAGCACCACGGTGCTCGTGGTGGTCGTGCTGGCGTCGTTCCCCGACGAGCACGCGGCCCTGGCCAACCGGGGGTTCCCGGTGGTCGGGCTGTGGATCGCGATCCAGCTCACGGCCGTCGTCCTCGCCGAGGCGACGGGCCGGCTCGTGTTCTGGTGGCTCGAGCCACACCGCGGCCGGCGGATCGGGCGCGAGCTCGAGGACGAACCACCGCCCCTGGCCGAGGCTCTCGACAGCCCGCCGGGTCAGGCGTGAACATCTCGCCGTGGGCTTTCGCTTCACGACCCGGGCCGGCCACCCCACGTTCGTCGACCTCCCCTGGGAGCAGCCGCTCGCCGAGTGGGACACCGACCGCCTCGTGGCGCCCGTCCGGGGCATCTCCCGTCACGTGGTCCGGTTCGTGGCCTACGGCCCCGACCTGTACGCCCTGAAGGAGCTGCCCGGCGGGCTGGCGGCGCGTGAGTACCGGCTCCTCCGCGCCCTCGACGAGCGGCTCGTGCCGGTCGTCGAGGCGATCGGCGTGGCCAGCGGGCGGACGGCCGCCGACGGCGAGCCGCTCGACGACGTGCTCATCACGCACCACCTCCCGTACTCGCTGCCCTACCGCGCCCTGTTCGCCCAGGCGTCGCTGGCCGACCTGTGGGACCCGCTGCTGGACGCGCTCGCCCAGCTCCTGGCCCGCGCCCACCTCGCCGGGTTCTTCTGGGGCGACTGCTCGCTGTCGAACACCCTGTTCCGCCGGGATGCGGGGGCGCTCGCCGCCTGGCTGGTCGACGCCGAGACCGGCGAGCTGCACGACCGCCCCTCGGACGGCCAGCGCGACCACGACCTCACCATCGCGGAGGCGAACGTGGCGGGCGAGCTGCTCGACATCATGGCTGCGGTCCGGGACTCGGGCGGTGCCACCCTGCCCGAGGACGACCCCCGCACCGACCCCGTCGCCGTGGCCGAGGACCTGCGCCGCCGCTACGACGCCCTGTGGCGCGAGCTGACCACGGTCGAGGTGTTCGGGGCCGGGGAGGAGTGGCGCGTCGACGAGCGGGTGCGCCGCCTCAACGAGATGGGCTTCGACGTCGACGAGATGGAGCTGGTGGACGACCCGAGCGACCCCGACGGGCACGTCCTGCGGCTCACGACTCGGGTCGTCGAGCCCGGCCACCACCGCCGGCGCCTGCTGCAGATCACGGGCCTCGACGTGCAGGAGAACCAGGCGCGGCGGCTCCTCAACGACATCCTCGCCTACCGGGCCTGGCTCGAACGGCGCGGCGGCGTGCCCGTCGACGAGCAGGTGGCGGCGCTGCGGTGGATGGTCGACGTGTTCGAGCCGACCCTCGGGGCCGTCCCCGCCGAGCTGCGCGGCAAGCTCGAGGACGCCGAGATCTTCCACCAGGTCCTCGAGCACCGGTGGTTCCTGTCCGAGCAGGCCGGGGAGGACGTCGGGACGGAGGCGGCCATCGCCGACTACCTGGCCCAGGTGCTGCCGTCGGCCCCCGACGAGCGCACGGTGCTGGTGCAGCCCGCGACCGCCGAGATCCCGATCGTGGGCCCGTGACGATGCCGTGACGAGGCGGTGACGACGCCGCTCGCGGGCCCGCCCGTCGGCTAGACACGGCGCTCCACGACGGCGGACGAGGGGGAGACCGTGGCACGACGGGACACGACAGCGCGGCGCACGCCGTGGAGCGCGTCGAGGGCTGGCCGCCGTCGGCGCCCTGGCGCTCACCGGGGCCGCCGGCTGCTTCTCGGCGCCGACCAACCCCGGGGCGTTCACGCTGGAGGCCGGGCCGTCGAGCTGGCTCGAGACCCACGACGCGTCGGGGAACGGATACCCGGCCAGCCACGTCGAGTTCGGGGCGCCCGCCTGTGCGGACGGCAAGGACAACGACCTCGACGGTGTCACCGACGTCGCCGACGGTGGGTGCGTCGGAGGCGACGACGCCAACGAACGGCTCCAGGGCCACCAGGCCCACGTGCCCACGTCCGTGCCGGTGGAGATCAGCCGGCACGGCGTGATCACGCTCGATCCGACCCAGCTCGTGTCCCAACAGCGCGAGTGGTGCCTCGACGCCGGGACGGGCGAGCCGTGGTGCACCGGCATCACGCTGCGGGGGGCCGGCCCCGACCGCTGGGGGGCGATCGACGACGACGCCATCGCCATCCCGCTGCCGATCACGATCGAGCTCGAGGCGCTGTCGGGCTTCCCCAGCGGCTACGGGCCCGACTGCGTCCTGCCGTACATCGACGCCACGTTCGCCGGCTCGTACGACCCGGCCACCGGTGCGTTCGAGATGGCCGTGGAGGGGGTGCCGGTCGGGGCCGCACCCGACTGCGGCGTGTGGACGGCGTCGGTGAACGCCGCGCTGGGGACCCCGACGACCGGCCGGTCGGTCATGACCGGCACGCTGCTCGACGGCGACGGCCGACCGCTCTCGTTCGAGTGACGCCGGTGGTTGAGCCCCCGCGTGTCGCACGGTAGGCATGCGCCCGTGGCGCGCGAGGGGCTGACCGCCTTCGAAGCCGTGAACCGGTACGTCGACGAGGCGGCGCGCCTCGTCGACCTCGACGACGACATGTACGCGGTGCTGACGTCCACCTACCGCGAGATCTCGGTGCAGATCCCGGTGCGGCTCGACGACGGCGACGTGATCGTGGCCCGCGGGTACCGGGTGCAGCACAACGGCGCCCGCGGCCCGTACAAGGGCGGCGTCCGCTACCACCCGACGGCCGACCTCGAGGAGGTGCGGGCGCTGGCGTCGCTGATGACGTGGAAGACCGCGCTCCTCGACGTGCCGTTCGGGGGCGCCAAGGGCGGCATCGAGATCGATCCCACGCCGATGAGCGCCGACGAGCTGCAGCGCATGACCCGGCGGTTCACCAACGGCATCCACCACGTCATCGGGCCGTACCGCGACATCCCGGCGCCCGACATGAACACCAACGCCCAGACGATGGCGTGGATCATGGACGCCTACTCGGCGCGCGAGGGCTACTCGCCCGCCATCGTCACCGGGAAGCCGGTCGACCTCGGCGGCGCGCCGGGCCGCGAGGCCGCGACCGGCCGCGGGGTCGTCGACGTGCTCGAGGCGCACGCCGAGCGACGCGGCCTCGACCTGACCGGGCTGCGCCTCGCCATCCAGGGCTTCGGCAACGTGGGCTCCTGGGTGGCGCGCGAGGCCAGCGCCCGGGGGTGCACGGTCGTGGCCGTGTCCGACGTCCACGGGGGCGTTCGCCACGACGGAGGGCTCGACGTTGCGTCACTGGTCGAGGCCGTGGCGAACGGGGGCGTCGTGCACGACACGGCGCAGGCCGGCGTCGACCGCATCGACAACGAGGAGCTGCTCACCGGGCCGTGCGACGTGCTGGTGCCGGCCGCGCTCGGCGAGGTCATCGGCGGCGACAACGCCGCCCGACATCGCGGCCTCGGTGGTGCTCGAGGCCGCCAACTACCCGGTGACCCCCGACGGCGACAAGGTGCTGGGCGACCGCGGCATCACGGTGGTGCCCGACGTGCTCGCCAACGCGGGCGGGGTGACCGGCTCGTACTTCGAGTGGAGCCAGAACATCCAGCAGTTCACGTGGAAGGAGGAGCGGTTCAACGCCGAGCTACGCGACCGGATGCGGCTCGCCTACGCGGCGACGGCCGACACCGCGTCCGAGCTGGGCTCCACGTTGCGTCAGGCCGCCTTCGCCATCGGCATCCGGAAGGTGGCCCAGGCGTCGCGCCTGCGCGGGTACGTGTGATCGCTCGCGTCGCGGCCGCTCCTGAGGGAGAATTCCCGCAGTGACCTCCTCCCCGTTGCGCGACGCCGGACCGGGCTCAGAGCCCGAGCACCGTCGCCGCCTCGGTCGCCGCCGCGAGCGCTCGGGCCCGTTCGCCAGCGGCCGGCTCGACTTCGGGCCGGGTCCGCTCACCATGCACGAGAGCCGGCCCGACGGCCCGGTGATGTTCCGGCCCAAGAAGCGCTACATCGAGATCGGCACCGTCTTCGCCGCCCTCGTGGCGCTGGCCACGGTCGCCCTGGTGGCCGTGCTGGTGTACCGCGCCACCCGGGTCCACGTCGACGCCACCGGCATCAGCGACGGCGCCGCCATCACGACGTTCGATGCCGCCGCGCTCGAGGTCCACCTCGAGTTCGAGTCCGAGGACGAGGCGGCCGAGGCCACGCTCACCGTGGACGGCGAGCGCGTGGAGGAGCCCGCCGTGCTGGGCCCCCTCATGGTGTGGCGGCCGCCGGCGCCCCTGCCCGAGGGCGACCACACGATCGAGGTGGCGGTGCCGAGGGCGGCGTTCGGCGATTCGATCCACACCTGGGAGTTCGTGGTCGACGGCACCGCCCCGGCCCTGACCGTGCCGCCGACGGTCGACCCGGTCGACATCGCCGACGCCGCCCGCATCTCGGGCACCGTCGAGGTCGACGCCGAGCTGACCGCCGACGGCGACCCGGTCGACGTCGACGACGACGGCGCCTTCACACTGCGCTTCGAGCGACCGCCGGCCGGGCCCGTCACGCTGCAGGCGGCCGACCGGGCGGGCAACACCACGACCGCATCGGTCGTCGTGCCCGTCACCTATCCGGGCATGCGCGGCGTCCACGTCACCGCGGCGGCCTGGAGCGACCAGCAGCTGCGCGGCGGCATCCTCGCCCTCATCGACCAGGGCCGCATCGACACGGTCGTGCTCGACCTCAAGGACGAGGACGGCATCGTCGGCTACGACACCCAGGTGCCGCGGGCGCTCGAGATCGGCGCCGCCGTGCGGCACTTCGACCTCGAGGCCGCGGTCGCCGCCATCGAGAGTCGCGGCGCTCGCGTCGTGGGCCGGATCACCGCCTTCCAGGACCCGGTCCTCGCCCAGGCTGCGTGGGGAGCGGGCCAGTCCTCCCAGGTGGTGCAGTCGGTCGACGGCGGGCCCTACGACGCCAACGGCGCCTTCACCAACCCGGCCGACCCGTCGGTCCGGCGCTACAACCTCGACCTGGCCATCGAGGCCGTGAACCGGGGCGTCGACGACATCCTGTGGGACGCCACCCGGCTGCCGACCGGCGAGCCCGACACGATCGTCGTGCCGGGGCTGTCGGGCTCGGCGTCCGACGCGGTGGCGGGGTTCCTCGCCGAGTCGCACAGCGAGCTGCGCCGACGCGGGGCCTACCAGGGCGTCACGACGGTGGGGGAGGCCGCCGACAAGGGCGACCCCATCGGCCAGGACGTCGCCCGCATCGCCCGCAACTCCGACTACGTGGCGCCCGAGGTGTACCCCGGGTACTGGGGCCAGGGCCGCCACGGCGTCCCCGACCCGCCCCGCCAGCCGGCCGAGTTCACCGCGGCCCTGCTGACCCGCTACCAGCAGGCCGTCGCCGACACCGGCGCCGTGCTGGTCCCGTGGCTGCAGGACTTCGAGGTGCGGGGCATCGACTACGACGACACCACCGTGCGGGCCATGGTGGACGCCGCTCGGAGCGTCGGGGTCGAGCGGTTCCTCCTGTGGAGCCCGCGGGTCCAGTACTCGGCGGGCCTGCTCGACGCCACGCCCCCGGGCTGAGATCGGGAGGCCGAGCGGGTCGGGAGCTCGCCGCAGCCCACGCGTGGGGATCTGGCAGCCGAGCACCGGCGCCACCGCCGGCCGACCGGGAGGCACGCCTGTCGCTCCCCGCGAGCGTGGCGGTAGGGTCCCGCCATGGCCGACCAGGCGACGTTCGCCGACCAGGCGATGGATCTGATGCCGTCGCTGTACGCGGCCGCCCTGCGCATGACGCGCAACCCGGCCGACGCCGAGGACCTCGTGCAGGAGACGTACCTGCGGGCCTACCGCGGCTTCGGCGGGTTCCAGGAGGGCACCAACCTCAAGGCCTGGCTCTACCGCATCCTCACGAACACGTACATCAACAGCTACCGGGCCAAGAAGCGCCGGCCCGACGAGACCGACCTCGACGAGGTCGAGGACCTCTACCTGTACCGGCGCATCGGCGGTCTCGAGGCCGCGATGGCCGGCCGCAGCGCCGAGGACGAGCTGCTCGACCGCTTCACCGACGCCGAGGTGAAGGAGGCCGTCGAGTCGCTGCCCGAGAACTTCCGCATGGCCGTGCTGCTCGCCGACGTCGAGGGCTTCGCCTACAAGGAGATCGCCGACATCCTGGACATCCCGATCGGTACGGTGATGAGTCGGCTGCATCGGGGAAGAAAGGCGCTCCAGAAGAAGTTGTACGAGTTCGCAGTCGCTCGCAACCTCAGTGGGCGCGTTCCCGACGACGCCAACGTGTGACCGACATGCCCGATCCAATCACTGAACCCATGCCTGATCCCACCTCCCAGTGCCAGGACGCACTGCACGAGCTGTACGGCTACCTCGACGGTGAGCTCACCGCCGAGAAGCGGGCGGCCATCCACCGTCACCTCGACGAGTGCCAGCCCTGCGCCGAGCCGTACGACTTCGAGGCCGAGCTGCGCGAGGTCGTGCGCCGCAAGTGCCAGGAGCAGGTGCCCGACAGCCTGATGGCCAAGGTGCGTGCTGCCCTGGCCGACGAGCGGTCCTCGGGCGCCAGCTCCGCGTCCTGACGGCGCGCCGGCTCGCCTGCGGCCTCAGGGCGGGGCAGAGCTCGGAGCGGCGCGCCGGCGGTCGGTCGCCGCGGGTCAGAACGCGCCGCGGTGCTGAGCACGACGATCGGCGTCTTGACCAGGATCTTGATGTCGAGCCAGACGCTCCAGCGCCGGACGTACTCGGCGTCGATGTCGACCCGGTCGGGGTAGTCGATCGTGGAGCGCCCGTTGACCTGCCAGGCCCCGGTGATGCCGGGACGGACCGACAGGTAGACCTGCTGCTGCTCGCCGTAGTTGTCGACCTCGTCGGGCACGACCGGTCGGGGGCCGACCAGGCTCATCTCGCCCGTGAGCACGTTGAGGATCTGCGGCAGCTCGTCGAGGCTCGACCGGCGGAGGAAGCGACCGAGCGGGGTGATGCGGCGGTCGAGCTCGGCCGGCACCTTGTAGCCGTTCGCCACGTAGTCGTTCCACAGGGCCGGGTCCCGCTGCAGCAGAGCCTCGGCGTCGCGGTGCATCGTGCGGAACTTGTACATGGTGAAGTGCTCGCCACCGAGCCCGACCCGCTCCTGGCCGAACAGCACCGGGCCGCGGGACGTGAGCCGCACGAGGAGGGCGGTGAGCAGGCCCAGCGGAACGGTGAGCAGCGCAGTGCCGAGGACCAGCAGCGAGGTCGAGGGCCCGCTTGGCCCGCGAGGTGGCCGGCGCCGACGCGGGCGGGATCTCGGGCACGGCGCGGACGACGGACCGCGTCCGGTGGTGCAGCGGTGTCGATGTCTCGCTCCCCCAGCTGTCGCACCGTGTCTCGCCCCCAGGTAGCTGCAACTGCATGCCGACCGTTGTGCGGTGGGACCGTAGCAGTCCCCCCTGAACCTCCGCTCGGCCCGCCACGCATGGTGCGCTCGACACTTCGACGAGCGCGGGGAGTCACAGGTTCGTGGATTTCCGGCGGGGTTGCCTACCATGCAGCCCATGCTCGCCGTGGTGTGGCACTTCTGGATCGCCGTCGCTCTGACGATCGGCGTCATCGGCACGTTGGGCGCCTTGGCGGCCGGCTACCTCAAGAACGTCGAATCGACCCGCTACCCGAAGGGCCGGTAGCGCGGGTGGCCGATCCGGTCGACTGGGGGCTCGCCGAGAAGGTGGCGGTCCGGGTCGCCGGACGCGAGCCGCTGGCGGCGTCGTACCACTACGCCAGCCTGACCGCCGACTTCGACGAGCTCACCGCCCAGGCCGAGGCCCTGGTCGAGCGGGCCACCGGGTTGCGCTCGGCCAGCGGGCCGGCGCGCGCACGGGTGGTCGACCGCAGCGACTGGGTGCGGGCCAACCTGGCCAGCTTCGGCCGGCTGCTCCGGCCCCTCACCGAACGGATGGCCGAGCGGCTCGACGAGCGCCGCGGGCCGAGCGCGGCCGTGGGCGGGTTCTCGCGGCGGGCCGCCGGCGTCGAGGTGGGCGCCCTGCTGGGGTGGATGGCCACCCGCGTGCTCGGGCAGTACGACCTGCTGATCATCGAGGACGAGGACCCTGACGACCAGGACCTCGTCTACTACGTGGGCCCGAACGTGCTGGCGCTCGAGAAGCGCTACGGCTTCCCGCCCCGCGAGTTCCGGCTGTGGCTGGCGCTCCACGAGGTCACCCACCGGGCGCAGTTCACCGGAGTGCCCTGGCTGCGCGCCCACTTCCTGTCGCTCGTCAACCAGACGCTCGACGCCGTCGACCCCGATCCCAAGCGGTTCCTCGACGCCGCCGCCCGGGTCATCGACGACCTGCGGTCCGGCCACAACCCTCTCGACGAGGGCGGCATCGCCACGCTGCTGGCGAGCCCCGACCAGCGTCAGCTGTTCGGCCGCATCGGCGGGATGATGAGCCTGCTCGAGGGCCACGGCGACGTCACGATGGACCGCGCCGGGGAAGGGCACGTGCCCTCGGCCGCGCGCTTCTCCCGGGCGCTGCGCGACAGGCGCCGCCAGGGCGGCAGCTCGGCGAAGGTGCTGCAGAAGCTCATGGGCGTCGACGCCAAGATGAAGCAGTACGCGCAGGGCGAGTCGTTCATCGCCTACGTCGAGCGGCACGGCGGCACCGGCGTGCTCGACGCCGCCTGGCGGGGCCCCGAGTGGCTGCCCACGCTGGCCGAGATCCGGGCGCCGCAGGAGTGGCTCGACCGGGTGCGCCTCTCCGAAGAGCTCGTCGGCTGACCCCGCTCGGTCGCCTCGGGCGAGCCGACCCGAGGTCATGGGTTCCGCTCGGGGCAGGGTGAGGTCATGGGTTCCGGATCCGGAACTGATGCCTCCGGCTCGGTTCGGCGGAACCGATCGCCTCGGGCCAACGGGCCCGCCCGACCCGCGTCGTCGTAGAGTCCGCGCGTGGACGCCTCGCCGCTGGCCGTCGACGCCGATGCCCTGGTCGACCGCCTGCTCACCCGGTGCGACTTCCCCGCCGCGCCGGCCGACGTGACCTGCGCCGTGTCCGGCGGAGCGGACTCGCTCGCCCTCCTGGTGCTGGCCGTGCGGGCCGGGTGCCGGGTGACGGCTGTGCACGTCGACCACGGGCTGCGGCCCGGTTCGGGCGGCGAGGCCGACGTCGTGCGCGACGTGGCCGCCACCCACGGCGCCGCGTTCCGGGCCGAGCGGGTGACCGTGGCGCCGGGCCCCAACCTCGAGGCCCGGGCGCGGGCGGCGCGCTACGGCGCGCTCCCGCCCGACGCGCTCACCGGCCACACCGCCGACGACCAGGCCGAGACGGTGCTGCTCAACCTGCTGCGGGGCGCCGGGCTCGACGGGCTCGCCGGCATGGACCCGGTCCGGCGCCCGGTGCGCCGCCTGCGCCGGCACGAGACCAGGGCGCTGTGCGCCGCGCTCGGCCTACAGCCGATCGCCGACCCCACCAACGACGACCTCGGCCTGCGCCGGAACCGGGTCCGCCACGAGCTGCTGCCCCTGCTCGACGCCATCGCCGAGCGTGACGTCGTGCCCGTGCTGGCCCGCCAGTCCGACCTGGCCCGGGACGACACCGCCGTGCTCGACGAGCTGGCCTCTGCCCTCGACCCCACCGACGCCCGCGGGCTCGCGGCGGCACCCGCGCCGCTGGCCCGCCGCGCCGTGCGCGCCTGGTTGCGGGCCGCGGGGCCGGGCGGCCGCGAGCAGCACCCGCCCGACGCCGCGGCCACCGCCCGGGTGCTGGCGGTGGCCCGGGGGGAGGCCGTGGCCTGCGAGCTGTCCGGGGGTTGGCGGGTGGCCCGGACGGGTGGACGCCTGCGCGTCGAGGGCCCGGCCCGATAGGTTCTGCTGCGCATGCCGACCGATCCCCCCGGCGACGTCCGCACCGCACCGAGCTCCGCCGTTCCCGTCCCGGCCCCCAACGGGTTCGCCCACCACATCGACGACGCAGCCCTCGGCGACGTCGTGGTCGGCGAGGACCAGATCCGCACCCGCATCGCCGAGCTCGGCGCCCAGATCACCGCCGACTACGCCGGCGACCCTCCGCTGCTCGTGTGCGTCCTCAAGGGCGCGTTCGTGTTCATGGCCGACCTGGCCCGGGCCATCCGCCTGCCGGTCGAGATCGACTTCATGGCGGTGTCGTCGTACGGCGCCTCGACCCGGTCGTCCGGCGTCGTCCGCATCGTGAAGGACCTCGACATCGACCTGGCGGGCCGCCGCGTCATCCTCGTCGAGGACATCGTCGACTCGGGCCTGACCCTCACCTACCTGCGTCGCAACCTGCTGGCCCGCGAGCCGGCGTCGCTCGACGTGTGCGCCCTGTTCGTGCGGCAGGGCAACCAGAAGACCCAGGAGGAGCTGCGCTACGTCGGCTTCGAGATCCCGCCGGCGTTCGTCCTCGGGTACGGGCTCGACGTGGCCGAGCGGTACCGCAACCTGCCGTACGTCTGCGAGTTCCGCGAGGGCGCCTGACCCGCGGGCACCCCCGCCGCTATCCCTCGATGTCGTCGTCGTCCTCGGGTGGCCCGGCGTCGACGGCGCCCGCGGCCTCGTCGCGGGCCGCCCACTCCAGCAGGGGATCGATGGCGAAGGGCGCCCCGTCGATGCCCGCGTGGAGGTCGCCGAGCTCGGCGAAGCGGCGGGGGACCGTCGCCATCGTGCAGTCCTCGGGCTCGACGGTGTCGACCTCGTCCCACGTGATCGGCGTCGACACCGTGCCGTCGGGCCGCCCCCGCACCGAGTACGCCGCGGCCATCGTGTGGTCGCGGGCGTTCTGGTTGTAGTCCACGAACAGGGCGGTCGGGTCCCGGTCCTTGCGCCACCAGGTGGTGGTCACGTCGCGCGGGGCCCGTCGCTCGACCTCGCGGGCGAAGGCGAGCGCCGCCCGGCGCACGTCGGTGAAGCCGTGGGCCGGCTCGATGCGCACGTACACGTGCAGGCCCCGCCCGCCCGACGTCTTCGGCCAGCCCACCGCGCCCAGCTCGTCGAGCACCTCGTGGGCGACGCCGGCGACGGTCCGCACCCGGCTCATCGGGCACTCGGGCATCGGGTCCAGGTCGATCCGCCACTCGTCGGGCAGCTCGACGTCGGCCCGCCGCGAGTTCCACGGGTGGAACTCGACGGTCGACATCTGCACGGCCCAGATCACGTGCGCCAGCTCGGTCACGCACAGCTCGTCGGCGTGGAGCCCGTAGCGCGGGAAGTGGACCCGCACCGTCTCCAGCCAGGGCGGGGCGCCGCCCGGCACCCGCTTCTGGTGCACCTTGTCGCCGCTCAGCCCCTTCGGGAAGCGGTGCATCATGCACGGGCGCTCGCGCAGGGCGTTGACGATGCCCGGGCCGACGGCGAGGTAGTACTCGACGAGGTCGAGCTTCGTCGCCCCGGTGGCCGGGAAGTAGACGCGGTCGGGGTTGGAGACCCGGACCGTGCGCTCGCCGACTTGGACCTCGGTCGCCGGAGCCTTTGCCACCGACGTGACGCTACCGGGCGTGGGAATCGCGGTCTGACGGTCGGCACCCCTCCCCGGTAGCCTGGCCCGCACCGTGAAACGCATCCCGAGAGCCGCCCTGCTCTACCTCGTCATCGGCGCCGCCGTCCTGTTCGTGGGCATCCGGTTCTCGAGCCGGTCGCCCGAGCGGGAAGAGATCGACCTCTCCGAGTTCCGCCAGGCGATCGACGACGGCGAGGTCGCCACGGCCGAGATCAAGGACCGTGACCACGAGGTCGTCGGCAAGATGGCCGACGACACCGAGTACCGGGTCTCCTTCCCGGCCGAGTACGCCGACGAGCTGGTCGACGAGCTGCACGACGCCGACCCGCCGGTCGAGGTCACCACCGACCCGCAGTCCGACTCGCTGTGGACCGGCCTGCTGTTCAGCGTGCTGCCGATCGTGCTGCTGGTCGGCGCCTTCCTGCTGATCATGAACGTCATGCAGGGCGGCGGCCGCGGGGTCATGCAGTTCGGCAAGTCCCGCGCCAAGCAGGTCTCGAAGGACGAGCCCTCGGTCACGTTCGCCGACGTCGCCGGCTGCGACGAGGCGGTCGAGGAGCTGCAGGAGATCAAGGAGTTCCTGCAGGATCCCGCCCGCTTCCAGGCCATCGGCGCCCGCATCCCCAAGGGCGTGCTGCTCTACGGCCCGCCGGGCACCGGCAAGACCCTGCTCGCCCGGGCCGTCGCCGGCGAGGCCGGGGTGCCGTTCTTCCCCATCTCGGGCTCCGACTTCGTCGAGATGTTCGTCGGCGTCGGCGCCAGCCGGGTCCGTGACCTGTTCGACAAGGCCAAGCAGGCGGCGCCCGCCATCGTGTTCGTCGACGAGATCGACGCCGTCGGCCGCCACCGCGGCGCCGGCATGGGCGGCGGCCACGACGAGCGCGAGCAGACCCTCAACCAGCTCCTCGTCGAGATGGACGGGTTCGACGCCCGCACCGGGGTCATCCTCATCGCCGCCACCAACCGGCCCGACATCCTCGACCCCGCGCTGCTGCGCCCCGGCCGGTTCGACCGCCAGATCGTGGTCGACCAGCCCGACCTCGAGGGCCGCAAGGCGATCCTCGACGTCCACGCCAAGGGCAAGCCCCTGGCCGAGGACGTCCGCCTCGACGTGCTGGCCCGCCGCACGCCCGGGTTCACCGGTGCCGACCTCGCCAACCTCATGAACGAGGCGGCGCTGCTCACGGCTCGGCGCAGCGGCAAGGACATCACGATGGCGGCCATGGAGAGCGCCATCGACCGGGTGCTGGCGGGGCCCGAGCGCAAGACCCGGGTCATGTCCGACCACGAGAAGCGCATCATCGCCTACCACGAGGGCGGCCACACCCTGGTCGGGCACGTGCTCGAGGGCACCGACCCCATCCACAAGGTGTCGATCGTGTCCCGCGGCCGGGCCCTCGGGTGGACGCTGGCGCTGCCCACCGAGGACAAGTACCTGAAGACGCGGGCCGAGCTGGTCGACACCATGACCATGCTGCTCGGGGGGCGCACCGCCGAGGAGCTCGTGTTCGGCGACCCGACGACCGGCGCCAGCGACGACATCGAGCGCTGCACCGAGATCGCCCGGGCCATGGTCACGACCTACGGCATGAGCGAGCGGCTGGGCCCCCAGCAGCTCGGCAACAAGTCGGGCGAGGTGTTCCTCGGCAAGGACTACGGGCACGAGGCCGCCTACTCCGACGAGGTGGCCGGGCTGATCGACGACGAGGTGCGCCAGCTCGTCGACCACGCCCACGACCGGGCCCGGTTCATCCTCGCCACGCACCGGGCCACGCTCGACCGGCTCGCCTCGTCGCTCATCGAGAAGGAGACGCTCGACGACGCCGACCTGGCCGAGGTGTTCGGCGACATCGACAAGGGTGCCGGCATCGACGTGCCGATGGACGAGCTCGAACGCTCCGCACCGGCGCGCAGCCGGCGCGAGCCCCGGGTGAACGTGCGGGTGGCCGAGGCGTCGGCGCACCCCGAGGCCGATCACCGATCGGCCCCTCAGGCACCGGCCACGTCCTTGTGGCGCCGGGTCCAGCGCTGGCGCCACGCTGCGGGCACCCCGGCCGTCGGGCACCTGACGACACCCCTCGAGGAGGCCCGCATGGCCGACGACTGGCCCACACGCGAGTTCCCGGCGCTCGACACGCCGATGGACCTCGACCGCATCGCCAAGGCGGTCCGCGAGATCCTCGAGGCCATCGGCGAGGACCCCGACCGCGACGGCCTGCGCGACACGCCGACGCGGGTGGCCCGGATGTACGCCGAGGTGGCCGCCGGGCTGCACGAGCAGGCCGACACCCATCTGGCCGTCACCTTCGAGGCCGGCCACGACGAGATGGTCATGGTCCGCGACATCGCGGTGCAAAGCTTGTGTGAACACCACCTCATCCCGTTCATCGGCAAGGCCCACGTTGCGTACATCCCGGGGCCCGACGGGCGCATCACCGGGCTGTCCAAGCTGGCCCGCCTGGTCGACGCCTACGCCAAGCGCCCGCAGGTCCAGGAGCGGCTGACCGCCCAGGTCGCCGACGAGATCGACAAGACCCTGGCGCCCCGGGGCGTGATGGTGGTGATCGAGGCCGAGCACCTGTGCATGACCATGCGCGGCGTGCGCAAGCCGGGGTCGACCACGGTGACGTCGGCCGTGCGGGGCCTGTTCCGCACGAGCGTCGCCACCCGGGAAGAGGCCATGCGGTTCATCATCGGCCAGCGCTGAGCGCGGCACCGACCGTTCATCCAACGGCCACGTCCGAGGGGTGGCGAGCCGTCGTCGCGGGCGGGGAACGTTCCGGGCGTGGTCACCGGGCGCCGGACGTGGGCGGCGAGACGCCGTCGCGTCGGGCCGCCGGTGCTCGTCGCCGTCCTCCTCCTGTCGGCCCTGGCCTGCGGGTCCGGGGGCGGCGACCTCGTGGCGACGACCGAGAACCCGGGCGACGTGGTCGAGACCACGGTCGCGGCCGGCACGGCGCAGGTCAGCATCTCCTACGACATGGCGGCGGCGCGAGCCGACGCGGCCCGGCAGATCGAGGACCTCGGCCTCGAGCCGCGCCGCGACCTCGCCGAGCTCATCCCCGACCGGCAGTTCGAGGGCACGGTCGACCTGGCCGCCCAGCGCATCCACCTGGTGTCCACGGCCGACGGGGCATCGGACGACACGACGCTGGAGGTCTACGTCGACCGCACCCGCGCCTACTCGCGACGCGGTGACGAAGGCTGGCGGTACCGCGAGCTGGGCTCGATCGCGGGCGAGTCCGGCTGGGAGCAGGCGAGCCCGGCGGCGGCGCTGGCCGTCCTCGCGGGCAGCCGTCCGCTGGAGCTCCTCGGGGCCGACGAGGTGCGCGGGTCGCCGGTGACGCACTACCGCACGACCTCCGGCACCGAGGACGACCAGGACACCGTCGAGGTGTGGGTCGACGAGGCGGGCCGCGCGGTCCGGATCCGGACGACGCCGCGATCGCCGGCCGAGACCTCCGGGTTCGGGACTGGCGAAGGCGGTGGGGCGTCACTCAGCTCGCGGGTCGGGTTGCAGGGGGCCGCCTCGACCACCGACTTCTGGGACTTCGGCCTCGCCTTCGACGTCACGGCGCCGGTTGGCGCCGTCCCCGACGAGCCCTGATCGGGCCTCTGGGCGGTCCATGCTCCTCTGCGGGGGACCGATGAGCGTGGTTCTCAGCCGCCGTCCACCGGCGACATCTCACTGGTCTCGCCTCTCGAGCGCGCATCCCACCTGATCTCCGGGAAGGTCTGTGCACGTGCCCGAGTCGAGCGTGACGCCGTCCGTGTCCTCGGGGAGGAGCGGCGACGGCGCCAGGTAGATCACCTGGCGCCCCAGCTCCCGGCCGCCGGCGTCGCGGGCGACGGCGACGGCGTCGGTGGCGCCCAGGTCGGTGATCGGGCCGGCGACGACGCCGCGGCTCCACCCGTCGACCGGGGTCACCTCGAGCGTGATCGACTGCCCGCCCGCGCCTCGATCGTGACCGTCGTGGCGCCGGCGACGACGGTGCCGTAGACGAGCGTCGAGGCACCCTCCGTGGAATCGGTCGTGAGCTCGAGCGCCGGCGCATCCGGCCCGTCCCCGTCCGTCGACATGCCGGACGAGCTGCTGCCCGAAGAGCTGCCGCCGGCCGACACGCGTTCCACCGTCAGGGCCGCGAGCGTCTCACCCATCGCCGGATCGACGACCACCCGCCACCGGCCCCCGTCGCCCGCCTCCTCGCCCGCCGCCACCTCGACCGCCCCGTCGGGCACGTCGTCGAACTCGCCCGCCGCCGGTACGCCGTGCTCGGCGAGCAGCGCCGCGATCTCGTCTGGGCCGGCGGGGCGCAACCGGTCGGCCACCTGGAGCAGGGCCTGCTCGGTGACCCCGACGCCGATCACGCTCACGAGCTGCCCGCCGGGCTCGAGCCACTGGACCACCAGGTCGCCCTCGCCGCGGCCGACGACTCCGTGCCGGCCCCGCACCGTGACGCCCTCGCTGTCGGGGTAGGACCCCCGGAGGAGGTCGACCGCCGCGGCCTCACCGGGACGCTGGACGATCATGAGCACGGTCTCGCCCTCGGTGTCGTCGTCCCCGGCCGCGGGGGCCGAGTACGACACCACGAGCCCGGCCGCCGGAGTCGCCATGTCGAAGAACATCGGCGACGCGGCGTCGAGGGGACCCCGCGCCAGCTCGGCGAAGCCGTCGGGCAGGCCGGCAGCGCCGATGGCGGGCGCCTCGCTCGCCTCGGCCGCGGCAGCCAGCACGTCGTCTCGGGACAGGCCGGTGCCGGCGACGGCCAGCGTGCCGTCGTCGACCTCCCACCGGACCTGCCAGCCCGGACCCCCGCTCCCGGCGTCGGTTTCGTCGATCTCGGACACGATGGCCTCATGGCCGGCCACCGTCACGGGCTCGCCGTCGTCGAACTGCCAGTCGCCGGCGGTCTCGGGCGGGACGGCGAAGTGGACGACCGCCAGCGTCCTGGCCCACGGGTCGGCGGCGCGGGCGTCGCCGTAGACGGCCGATTCGCCCCCGACACCGCCGGGCGAGGGCCCGGTCGGACGGGTCGAACGCCGCCTCGGGCTCGAGCCCGGCCGGCAGCCAGCCGGGCAGCAGCACCGTGCCGGGCCCGCCGCTGGTGACGTCGGGATCGTCGCCGCGGTCGACGATGGCGATGGCCGCGCCCGCGGCGGCGACCGCCACCACCGCCGCCACCAGCGCCAGGGAGCGGCGACGGCCGCGATCGCCCTGGCGGCGCGTGGGGCGCGGTCGAGCCGGACCACGTGCGGGGTCGGTGGCTCGGTGTCGTGGCCGTCGGAGCTCTCCCCGGGGACGACCTCGTCGAGGCCGTGCGTGAGATCCGGCCGGCCTGCGGCGGCGGTCGCGCCTCCGAGGGCGTCGGACCAGGGCGTCGGGTCGTCGACGGCGACGAGCGCCTCCACCCGGGAGCGCAGCGCCGAGGCGGCGGCGCGACCGCGCCGGTCGAGCTCGACGAGCGCGTCATCACCCACGCCGTCACCATCGAACGCATCGTCGGACCGGGTCATCGCTCCTCCTCCCGCACTGCGGTACCGAGCCCGAGGGCCAGGGCGAGGGCCTGCCGGCCCCGGTGGAGGTGGACCTTCACCGTGCCCGCCGCGCAGCCCAGCACGGCGGCGATCTCGGCCACCGAGCAGTCCTCGAGGTAGTGGAGCGCCACGGCCTGCGCCTGGCGCTCGGGCAGGGCACGCACGGCCGCCCAGAACTGGTCGTCACCGGGTTCGAGGTGGACGAGCGGCGTCGGTCGCCCGGCCAGCCGGGCCAGCGCCCGGTGCTCCCGCCCGGCCCGGCGGGCGTGGCCGGCGGCCCGGTTGGCGACGGCCCGGCGCACCCAGGCGACGGGGGCGTCGAGCGTGCCGACGCGGTCCCACGCCTGCCAGGCGGCGTGCAGCGCGTCCTGCGCCAGGTCCTCCGCCACGCCGAGGTCGCCGGTGAGCGACCACGCGAACGCCACGAGCGGCCTCCGCTGTCGGCGGGCGAAGGTGTCGAACGTCGTGTCCGCCACCGCCCCTCCGTGCCCTGCCCACCCGACCGGTCGTCCGGCGGGTGTCGCGCCCAAGACTGTCATGCGAATGACTCGTCGCACGACCTCGATCGGTTTACCGGCGGACGGGTCGGCGCCGCGCCCGGGGGGTCGCGGTCGCGGTCGATCGGCGGGATCGTGGGCGATTCCCGGGGACGGCCGCCCGGACGACCACGGAGCGCGGGCAAATCGCCTCACAGAGCACCACGGGCGCGCGACCGGTGGGGCCTAGGATGTCCGCCTGTGCAGGTCGTCCGCCCGCTGATCATGGGTGTCGTCAACGTGACCCCTGACTCGTTCTCCGACGGTGGGCGCTACCTCGACCACGCCGCGGCGATCGAGCACGGGCGCGGCGTCGTCGCCGACGGAGCCGACTGGGTCGACGTCGGCGGCGAGTCCACCCGGCCTCGCGCCGAGCCCGTGCCGGCCGACGAGGAGCTGCGCCGGGTGGTCCCGGTCGTCGAGGCCCTCGTCGCCGACGGCATCGCGGTGTCGATCGACACCCGCAAGGCCGAGGTCGCCCGGGCCGCGGTCGACGCCGGGGCCAGCATGGTCAACGACGTGTCGGCCTCGCTGGCCGAGGTGGCGGCCGCCGGCGGGGTCGCGTTCGTGGCCATGCACATGCTCGGCGACCCCCGCACGATGCAGGAGCAGCCCGTCTACGACGACGTGGTGGCCGACGTGCGCGACTTCCTCGTCGCCCGGGCCGACGCCGCCCGCGCCGCCGGCGTCACCGACGTGTGGCTCGACCCCGGCATCGGGTTCGGCAAGACGCTCGCCCACAACCTCGACCTGCTCGCCAACCTCGACGTGCTCGTGGCCACCGGCTACCCCGTGCTCGTCGGCACCAGCCGCAAGACGATGCTCGGCACGCTGGCCGCCCGGGCCGACGGCGAGGGCGCGGCCGTCCCGCCCCCCACCGACCGGCTCGAGGGGTCGGTCGCCACCGCGGTGTGGGCGTGGCGGCAGGGCGCCGCCATGGTGCGGGTCCACGACGTGGCGGCGACCGTGCGGGCGCGCCGCGCCATCGAGGCCACCGCGGCTGCGGCGGCGTGAAAGACGACAAGGAGACCTGAGACGTGGCAGCCATGAAGGGCAAGTGGGCCCAGGGCATCACGCCCCGCAACTTCGTGTGGGTGCTCAAGGATCGGCTGGCCGTGTGCGAGCGACCCGGTGGCTACGGCGTGAACCATCGCCGCGTCCGCCGGCAGGAGGAGATCATCTGGATCCGCGAGCAGGGCTTCACCCACGTGGTCTCGCTCATCGCCGCTGCTCACAACCTCCACAACTACGACGAGCTGGGTGTGGCCTGGCTCCACCGGCCCCAGGGCCCCCACGACGACCCGGTGCTGTTCCAGAAGAACCTGTACACCGAGCTGAAGCACCTGCTGAGCAACGGCGAGAAGCTGCTCATGCACCAGGAGGAGGTCGGCGACCGCGTCTGCGGGCTCGTGGCCGGCTACCTGCTGTGGGCCGGGTTGGTGCCGTTCGGCCCGCAGGCCATCTCGGTCACCGAGCGCCTCACCGGGCGCCAGCTCGGCCCGCTCGGACGTGGGCTCGTGGCCACCGCCGACGAGCTGCGGGCCGAGAACGACGGGGACTGATCCGGTACCGCGGGGCGACGGCCGGGCGACCATGACGACCACCAGCGGCGACCGGATCGAGCTGCGCGGCCTGCGCGTCGTGGGTCGCGTCGGGTGTCCTCGAGCTCGAACGCGAGCAGGACCAGCCGCTCGAGGTCGACCTCGACCTGGTGGTCGACCTCGCCGCCGCCGGCGCCAGCGACGACCTGGCGGACACCGTCGACTACGGGGCCGTGTGCGCGGCGGTGGCGGCCGCGGTCGCCCACGGCCACGTCGCCCTGCTCGAGCGCCTGGCCGGCCGGATCGCCGACGCCGTGCTGGCCCTCGACGAGCGCATCGGCGCGGTCGACCTCACCGTCCGCAAGCTGCGGCCCCCGGTGCCCCTCGACCTGGCGACGTCGGGCGTGCACATCGTGCGGGCGCGGAGCTGATCGACGTGGCGGTGCCCACCGACGGCGCGGCCGGCCCTGCGACGACGAGCGACACGTCGCCGCCCCCCGACGCCGTGCGCGCCTTCCTCGGCCTGGGGTCCAACCTGGGCGACCGGGTGCAGTACCTCCGGGACGCGGTGGACACCCTGCGCGACGTCGGCCTCGTGGCCGTGTCGCCGGTCTACGAGACCGACCCGGTCGGAGGGCCGGCAGACCAGGACAGCTTCCTCAACCTCGTCGCCGAGCTGCGGACCGACCGCACGCCGCACGAGCTGCTGGGCGTCTGCCACCGGCTCGAGACGGCCGCCGAGCGGGTGCGTGACGAGCGGTGGGGCCCACGCACCCTCGACGTCGACGTCCTGTGGGTCGACGGGGTCACCCTCGCCGACCCCGACCTCGTCGTCCCCCATCCCCGGATGTGGGAGCGGCGCTTCGTCGTCGCCCCCCTCCACGACCTGGCGCCCGACGTGGCCGACGATGCCGCCGTCGAGGCGGCCGAGGGGCTCGTCCAGGTGCGCGGGCCGCTCGACGAGCTGTGACGCCCGCGCGACCTGCTCCTCGCGGCCCTCGACCCCGGCCCCGCCGGGTGCGCATCGTCGGGCCGGGCCGGGCCGGCACGTCGCTCGCGCTCGCCCTCACCAACGCAGGGTGGGACGTGGCGCCCATGCTCGGTCGGACGGACGACGTGGCGCGGGCGGGCGACGGCGTCGACCTGCTCGTGCTGGCGACGCCCGACGACGAGATCCGCACCGTCGCCCGTGCGGTCGGGCCGGCCGACGGCACCGTCGTCGCCCACCTGGCGGGGGCCCGCGGCCTCGAGGTCCTGGCCCCGCACCCGCGCCGCGCCGCGGTGCACCCGCTCGTCTCGCTGCCGACGCCCGAGCTGGGGGCGCGCCGCCTGGTCGGGGGGTGGTTCGCGGTGGCGGGCGACCCGATGGCCGACGAGGTCGTGCGGGCGCTGCGGGGCCGGTCGTTCACCGTCGCCGACGACGACCGGGCGACCTACCACGCCGCGGCGGTGATCGCCTCCAACCACCTGGTCGCCCTGTTGGGCCAGGCCGAGCGGCTGGCCGAGTCGGTGGGCGTGCCCGTTCGCCGCCTACCTCGACCTCGCCACCGACACGCTCGCCAACGTGGCCGAGCTCGGGCCGGTGGCGTCGATCACCGGGCCCGCCGCCCGGGGCGACGAGGCCACCTTGCGCCGCCACCTGCGGGCGCTTCCCGCCGACGAGCGCCGCGCCTACCGAGGGATGATCGACGCGGCGCGCCGGCTGGCCGAGGTCCGCGCCGCGGCCGACGCCGAGGCGGCCGGGCGCCGGGCCGCCACCCCGCGCCGATCGAGCGAGACGGGTCGATGACGTGACCTGTCCACGCACGGTCTCCCGCGAGCGGCGACGACGACGGAGACCGCACGATGAAGACCGTGGCCACGATCGCCGACCTGCGGGCGCTGCTCGACGGCGAGCGCGCCGCGGGCCGAACGGTCGGCTTCGTGCCGACCATGGGCTACCTGCACGACGGTCACGCCTCGTTGATGCGGGCGGCCCGCCGCGACACCGACGTCGTCGTGGCCTCGGTGTTCGTCAACCCGCTGCAGTTCGGCGCGGGGGAGGACCTCGACGCCTACCCGCGCGACCTCGAGCGCGACACCGCCATCGCCGCCGAGGCGGGCGTCGACGTGCTGTTCGTGCCGTCGGTCGAGGAGATGTACCCGCGACCGGTGCTCACGACCGTGTCGGTGGCCGAGGTGTCGGCGCCGCTCGAGGGGGCGGCGCGGCCGACCCACTTCGCCGGTGTGGCGACCGTCGTCGCCAAGCTGTTCGCCATCGTCGGGCCGTGCCGGGCCTACTTCGGCGCCAAGGACTTCCAGCAGGTGGCGGTCGTGCGGCGGATGGCGGCCGACCTGTCGCTGGCGGTCGAGGTGGTCGGCGTGCCCGACGCTCCGCGAGCCCGACGGCCTGGCCATGTCGTCCCGCAACATCTACCTCACGCCCGCCGAGCGGGCAGCGGCGCCGGTCGTCCACGCCGCGTTGCGCAGCGGGGCGGCGGCCATCGGGGCGGGGGAGCGCGACCCGGCTGCGGTCCGCGACCTGATGGCGCAGATCATCACCGCCGAGCCCCTGGCGGAACTGGACTACGCCGAAGTGGTGGATGCAGACTCGTTCACCGTCCCCGACCCGCTCACCGGGACCCTGCGGCTGCTCGCGGCCGTTCGATTCGGGCGAGCGAGGCTCATCGACAACGTGGGGGTGACCGTGTGACGGCGCCCACCGCAGAAGGGCCGACCATCGTGCGCCGCCGCATGCTCAAGTCCAAGATCCACCGTGCCGTCGTGACCGACGCCAACCTCCACTACGTCGGCTCGGTCACCGTCGATCCCGACCTGCTCGAGGCCGCGGACATCCTCGAGCACGAGCAGGTCGCCATCGTCGACATCGACAACGGCGCCCGCTTCGAGACGTACGCCATCGCCGGCGTGCGCGGCTCGGGCGATCTCTGCCTGAACGGCGCCGCGGCCCGCCTCGTGCAGCCGGGCGACAGGGTCATCGTGATCTCCTACGCCGACTACGACGACGCCGAGCTGGAGGGCTACGAGCCCCGCATCGTCCACGTCGACACCGGCAACCGGCAGGTCGATCGCCGTCACCGCCGAGCTGCTGGCCGAGCGGACGACCCGAGGGCGTCCGGCGCCGCACCGCTACGTCGAGGTGCCGGCCAACTGACGCACCGCCCGCCGCGGGCGACGCCCCGGTGCTCGACCTGCTGGTCCTCGGGTCGGGCGTCGCCGGCCTGTCGGCCGCCGTGCGGGCGGCCGACGTCCACGGCCTGCGGGTCGGCGTCCTCACCAAGGGCGAGCTGGCCCAGGCCACGACGCGCTGGGCCCAGGGCGGCGTCGCCGCGGTGCTGGGCGGCGATCCCGACTCGACCGACCTGCACCTGGCCGACACCCTCGCGGCCGGTGCCGGGCTGTGCGACGAGGACGCGGTGCGGGTCCTCGTCGACGAGGGCCCGGCCCGGGTCAACGAGCTGATCGCCCTCGGCGCCATCTTCGACCGGGACGCCGCACGGCGAGCTCCTGCTGGCCCGCGAGGGCGGGCACTCGCACGCCCGCGTCGTGCACGCCGGCGGCGCGGCCACGGGCGTCGAGGTCGAGCGGGCGCTGGTCGACGCGGTGCGCCGCACGGCGGCCGCGGTCTACGAGCACTGGTTCGCGCTCGACCTGATCGTCGAGGAGCGGTCGCTGCGCGGGTGTCACCGCCCGCACCCCGGGCGGCGGCGTCGAGGCCGTCCGGGCGCGGCACGTCCTGGTCGCCACGGGGGGCGCCGGGCAGCTCTTCGCCGTGACGACCAACCCCACCGAGTCGACCGGCGACGGCATCGCCATGGCCCTGCGGGCGGGAGTGGCGGTCGCCGACCTCGAGTTCGTCCAGTTCCACCCGACCGCGCTGCACCACCCGTCGATGCCGCGGCCGCTGCTGACCGAGGCGCTGCGGGGGCACGGCGCGCTGCTGCGCGACAGCCACGGCGAGCGCTTCGTCGACGAGCTGCTGCCGCGGGACAAGGTCAGCCGGGCCATCATGGCCGTGCTGGCCGACCAGGGCGTCGACCACGTGTGGCTCGACGTCACCGGGCTGGACGGGTTCGCCCACCGGTTCCCGACCATCGCCGCCGTCCTGCAGCGACGCCGGTCTCGACCCGGCGCACGACTGGCTGCCGGTGGCGCCGGCCGCGCACTACCTGTGCGGTGGCATCGTGGCCGACCTCGACGGCGCCACGTCCCTGCCGGGCCTGTGGGTGGCGGGCGAGGCGGCGTGCAACGGCGTGCACGGGGCCAACCGCCTGGCGTCCAACTCGCTGCTCGACGGGATGGTGTACGGCCCCCGTGTGGTCGAGGCCGTGGGCGCCGGGTTCGACGGCCCGCGCCCGACGGGCGCCATGCGGTGCGTGCTGGGCGCCGGGGTCGGCTCCGGGCCGTGGGGTTCCCGGCCGCCGGCTGCCGGCCCTCGACGCGGTCGCGGGCAGCGACGTGTCCTCGTCCGACGTGGCCGGGGCGCGAGACGCCCTCCAGCGCACGATGACGTCCGACGCCGGCGTCCTGCGCTCGGCGGCGTCCCTCCGGCCGCGCCGCGGGCGCCGCAGCGATCGCCGCCACGCTCGCCGAGGCGGCGGACGCGGACGAGCTGCGCAACCTGGCCACGGTCGGCGCCGCCCTGGCCGCCGGCAGCGCTGGCCCGGACCGAGAGCCGCGGCGCCCACGCCCGCACCGACTTCACCCGGCGACCGACCCCGCCCAACGCGTCCGCTATGTCCACGGATGGCTGACCATCGGCTGACCTCCGCCAGCGATTTCCACGCCGTCTCGGGCGCTCCGGCGCCCCGAACCTGTGGGAAACGTCTGCGGGGGCGCGTACTGACCGCTGACGGGCCACCGCTAGCATCGCTGGCCATGTCGCAAACCTCTTTCCAGGCCGGCGCTGGGGCGCCTGGTCAGCACCCTGCGGGGTGGTACCCCGATCCCTTCGGACGTCACGAGTCGCGCTACTGGGACGGCCAACGCTGGACCGAGCACGTCGCCTCGCACGGGCGCCAGGCGGTCGATCAGCCCGGCGGCGGCCACATGCCGGTCGTCGAGCGCCCCACCGACAAGGTGGTCAACGACGTCCAGCGCGCCGGCGTGCAGGGTGGCGTCGCCCAGGGCGGCGGCACCATCTTCACCGAGCCGATCCTGGTCGTGAACCAGAAGGCCAAGCTCATCGAGGTCAACAACGAGTACGCCATCTTCGACCAGCACGGCCGCCAGCTCGGCGCCGTCCGCCAGGTCGGCCAGAGCATGGCCAAGAAGGCCATCCGCGTGCTCACCTCCTACGACCAGTTCATGACGCACAAGCTGCAGATGGTCGACGCCCACGGCAACGTGCTCCTCGCGCTCACCCGGCCGGCCAAGGTGCTGAAGTCGCGGGTCATCGTGCAGAACGGCATGGGCGCCGAGATCGGCCAGATCGTGCAGCAGAACGCCATCGGCAAGATCCGCTTCTCGCTCGAGGCCGGCGGCCACACGTGGGGCTCGATCAACGCCGAGAACTGGCGGGCCTGGAACTTCAACATCCAGGACCACACCGGGCGCCGAGATCGCCCGCATCACGAAGACGTGGGAGGGCCTGGCCAAGACCATGTTCACCACGGCCGACAACTACGTGCTGCAGATCCACCGCCCGCTCGACGACCCGCTCCGCACGCTGGTCGTGTCCGCCGCCCTCGGCGTCGACACCGCCCTCAAGCAGGACACCCGCGGCTTCGGCTGAGCGCCAGCGAAGGCGGAGCTTGGCCCGAGCGGCCCGGGAGCGGAGCGACGAGAGCGGGAAGCACAGGCGCGAGCGCAGCGAGCTTCGGCTGAGCGCAGCGAAGCCGGCCGCGCCCCAGACCAGATCGGCGATGAGGGCCACGGCGCGGGCCGGCGCCGTCGGTCTCCACCGGCAGGTACGCGACCGGCCGGTCGATCTCGGCGGCGATCGCCGCCGCCAGCGGCGTCGGGATCGCTGGCCACGTCGTAGTCGAGCCGCCGCCCGGCGCCGTACCGCTCGAGGCGGTGGCGGACGTGGGTGTTCTGCTCGAAGTGGTGGCGGAGCGGCACGTACACGAACGGGCGCCGGTTGGCGGTCAGCTCCATGCACGTCGTCAGCCCGCCCTGGGTCACCGCGATGTCGCAGACGGCCAGGTGGTGGTGCAGGTCGGGCACGTACCCGCGCACGTCGGCGCCGTCGGGCTGCGGGAGCGATCCGCGGGTCGATGCGCGGGCCCGGCCACCACGACGAAACGCAGGCCGGCGACGGCCCGCCGCGCCGCCGGCACTGCGTCGAGCACCCGCCGGAGCAGGGCCTCGCCGACTCCCGAGCCCGCCGACCGTGACCACGCAGACCCGTTCGTCGTCGCCGTAGCCCGAGCGCGGCACGCGCAGCGCGGCGCGTTCGTCCTCGGTGATCGGGTCGAGCCCGCTGACGTAGCCGGCGAAGGCGAAGTTGTCCTCGGTCCAGTCGCGCACCGACGGCAGGCCGGGCCCGAGGTCGTCGGGCACGATGTCGTCGGGGTCGCCGACGAACACCGAGCGGTCGCGCACCCGCCGGAAGCGGGCGCGCTGCTCGATCATCTCCGCGTTGTAGTCGGCGGTCAGGGCCGCCTCGTGGGCGCCGCCGTCGGGCATGGGCAGCCAGCCGACGAAGTCGGTCATCCATGCGAACGCGAACCGCTTGAGCTCGGGGTTCTCGTGCAGGAAGTAGTCGACGTCCCAGGCCTCGTCGCCGATGACGAGGTCGTACGGCGTCTCGTCGACGACGTCGCGGAACACGCCGAAGTTGGCGACGAGGATCTCGTCCATGCGCCGGATGGCCTGGAAGGCATGGAGGTCGTGCTCGCCCGCCTCGGCGTCGATGTGGCCGGTCTCGCTGGCCAGCCAGGACGAGGCCGGGTGCACGGCCTCGCCGGCGTCGGTGAGCACCCGGGTCACCGGTTCCTGCGCCAGCCAGTCGATCTGCAGGTCGGGGTGGTGGGTGCGCAGCGCGCGGGCGATGGCGAGGTCGCGCCGGGCGTGACCGAGGCCGATGGGGGACGAGCAGGTACAACGCCCGTCGGGGACGGGCGGTGGCGCCGGTCCAGGTCGTGACCGTGGGGCCGCCGGCGGGTGCAGGGTCTCGACGAACGTCGCGGATCAGCGCGTTGACGCGCACCGGATGGCGGGCGTGCGGACCGTGCCCGCTGCCGACCAGCGAGACGAACGAGCCGCCGGTCAGCTCGGCCAGCCGCCTGCCGACCTCGTCGGTGCGGATGCGGTCGTCGTCGCCGTGGGCCACGAGCACCGGGCAGCGTGACGCGGCCGCAGGCCTCCTCGACCGACGCGCACACGACGCCGTCGCAGCCCAGCCGGCCGGCGGTGGTGTCGGCCAGGGTGGCGGGCTCGATCTCGTGGCCCCAGCCCGACGTGTCCTCGATCTGCTTGGTCGAGTGCGGCTCGGAGAACATCCGGCCGAAGAAGAAGCGGACGAAGTCGTCGTAGTCGCCCTCGAGCCAGTAGCGCCGGTTGTACTTGGCCCAGCCCTCGGTCGTGTCGAGCACGCCGTCCCACGCGTACGACTCGCGGTGGGGCTGGGCCACGTCGAGGCCGCACGACGGGGCGAGGGCGACGATGCCGCTGACCCGCTCGGGGTGGTCGGCCGCGGCGTGGACGGCCCAGGTCGACCCGCACGACAGGGCGACCAGCACCGCCCGGTCGGTGCCGGTGGCGTCGAGCACCGCCACGACGTCGGCCGCGCACTCGAGGTCGGTGTAGGACGCCGCGCCGACCGGCCGCGAGGACCGGCCGGTGCCGCGCCCGTCGAACGTCACCACCCGGAAGTGGCGGGCCAGGTACGGGACCTGCGCCTTCCAGTGCCGCGAGTGGACGATCTGCCACGTCGGCAGCAGCAGGACCGTCGGCCGTCCCGCCTCGTCGCCGAAGACCTCGTACGCCAGCTTGACGCCCGTCGCGCTCGGCGAAGCCGTCCCGATCAGGTTCCCGTGCCCGCATGTTCCGCCTCCGTCGTCGGTGCTGGCTGCGTCCTCTCGTTCGGTGAGCCAGCCGTCGATCATCGCCAGCAGCTCGTCGTGGCCGGTGGTGACGCCCGAGAGGTGCTCGAGCATCACGCCCTGGTTGAACGTCGTCACCAGGGTCACGACCGCGTCGGGCGGGAAGCGCTCCTTGTCGACGCCCGAGCTCGTCGAGCCCGATCTCGAAGGCCGGTCGCAGCACGTCGTGCCACCGGCCGAGCACCGCCGCCACCCGGTCCCGCATCTCCTCGTGGTTCCAGGCCATCGCCTGCAGCTCGAACCACACCTTCTGGTAGCCGCTGTCGAAGTCGGCCTTGAGGTAGGCCATCGCCGTGCGCCACTTCTCCACGAACGGCACCTCGGCCGCGTACAGCCGGTCTGCCGCTCGATCAGCCGGTTCGTGAACCGCTCGAGGGTCTGGAGGAAGACCTCCTCCATCGACCCGAAGTAGTAGTGGACGAGGCCGTGGTTGACCCCGGCCCGGTCGGCCAGCTTCCGCACCGTGATGGCGGCGTAGCCGACCTCGACCAGCAGCGACTCGGCCGCGTCGAGCAGGGCCTCGGTCGCGTCGCGGCGGGCGGGGGAGGCGGTCGCCATCAGGGCCGATCGTAGAGGTGCGGTCGTCCGGGCCGGGGTCTCGGGTCACGGCCGCAGTTCGAGGACCATGTTGAACGGCGTCTCCGCCACCCGGCGCACCTGGGTGATGCCGGCCTCGGCGGCGACGTCGCGCAGCCGCGGCCTCGCCTGCCTGGGCGCCGAGGGCGGCCCCCACCTCCTGGCTGCGCGAGCTGGGCGTGCACAGCAGCGTCGAGAAGGCGTAGTAGGCGGCGCCGACCGGGTTGATGTTGTCGTCGATCGTGTCGCCGGCCATCGGCTCGACGAGCATGATCGTGCCCCCGTCGGCCAGGATCGAGCGCACGTTGCGCAGCGCGCCGACCGGGTCGCCCATGTCGTGCAGGCAGTCGAAGAAGCACACCAGGTCGAACCGGCCGGTCACGTCCTTGGCCGCTGCCACCTCGAACGTGACGCGGTCGCACAGGCCGGCGTCGGCCGCCCGCCGCCGGGCCGCCTCGATCGAGGCCGGGTGCCCGTCGAACCCGACGAACGTCGACTGCGGGAACGCCGCGGCCATCGTCCAGGGTCGAGGCGCCGTGCCCGCAGCCGATGTCGGCCACGCGGGCGCCGGCCGTGAGGGCGTCGACCACGCCGTCGAGTGCGGGGAGCCACTCGGCGACGAGGTTGTTCAGGTAGCCGGGGCGGAAGAACCGCTCGCAGCCCTCGTGCACGTCGTGGTGGTGGTCGCCCCACGGCATGCCGTCGCCGGTGCGGAAGGCGTCGGTGATGCGGTCGGTGGCCTGCAGCGAGGCCACGGCCAGCTCGAAGGCGCCGACGACGCAGGCCGGGCTGGTCTCGTCGGTGAGGGCGATCGCCGGCTCGTCGGGCAGCCGGAACCGGCCGTCGTCCTCGTGCGTCACGTAGCCGGCGGCGGCCTGGGCCGACAGCCACTCGCGCACGTAGCGCTCGTCGGTGCCGGTGGCCTCGGCCAGCTCGGTCGGGGTGATCGGGCCCTGGCCGGCCATCGCCCGGTACAGGCCGAGCCGGTCGCCGATCACCACCATGGCGCCGTTGAGCACGGCGCCGACGTCGCCGACCGCCCGGTGCACGAACGCCATGAGGTCGTCCTCGGTGGTCTCGAGTGGCTGGGTCGGAGCGTTGGTCTCCGTGGTCGTGGTCATCTCGCTGTCCGCCTCCTACGACGTCTCGGTGTCGGTCGTTCGACCTGGCCGAACGACTTAGGTGTTTGGCTTAGTGAACAATTAGTCGCTTGGATAACACCGCGCGCGCCGGCTTCGTCAACGGCCTGTCGGGATTTCCCGACCGTCGATCAGGCCAGCGTGGCGAAGACGACGAGGTTGTCGACGTAGTGCCCGGTGCCCTCGTCGAACGGGCCCGAGCAGGTGATCAGCCGCAGCTCGGGTCCGGCCACCGGGCCGTACACCGCCTCGTGTGGGGAACGTCGGACTTGGGGTGCTCCGCCACCTGCGTCACCCGGAACGTCACCGTCGAGCCGTCTGCCCGTGTCACGTCGATCGCGTCGCCCGGGGCCAGGTCGCCCAGTGCGTGGAACACGGCCGGGTCCGGCGCGGGAGTCGACGTGGCCGGCGATGACCGCCGGGCCCGGCTGGCCCGGCTCGACGCCACCCGCGAACCAGCCCGCCCGCCCGAAGTCGATCGGCGGGCGACGAGCGTGCCGTCGGGTCGCACCCCGAGGTGCTCGAGATCCGACGACACCCCGACCGTCGGGGATGGTCGACGTGGACCGGCGGCGACGGCGGCAACCCGCCGACGCCGCGACGCCCAGCGGTGTCGGCCGGGGAGCAGCCGGCACCGCTGGGATGTCCGTCCGGCCGGGGGGAACCGGGGCACCGGCCGCCGGAGCCGGATCCGGCGGCGGCGCCGGTTCCCCCACGGCCGGGACGCCGGCCGAGACGGGCCCGCTTCCGTCGTCGGCCAGGACATCGCCCAGGACCGCCGGCGCCGACAGCAGCACGAGCGTGCCGGCGGCCGCCGCGAGGATCCGGGCGAAGCGACCCTTGGGCATCAGGTGAGCCGGCGGCGCACCCGTCCACCCGTGACCACGAAGGCGAAGCCGACACGGCTGCCACCACCGCGCGCCGCGCCGGCGGCCGCCGCCACGGCCGCCGGCACGCCTGCGGCGCCCGTCCGCCCGGACGCCGTGCTCCCGCCACCTGTGTCGACCCCACCGGCCGGCATGCCGGTCGGGGTCGCGGTCCCGCCAGGGGTGCCCGTCCCGTCGGTGACCCGCACGACCTGCAGGCCCTCGCTGGTGGGTTGGTCGAGCACGACCACCGAGCTGACCGTGCCGGCCTCGAGGTCGAGCCGGGCCGCCACGTCGTCCACGCCGTCGGCCGACGCGGTGATGTCGACCGCCCCCGCGGGCACCGATGCGTACGAGCCGACCGAGCCGAGCGGGGCGCCCACCGTGAAGAGCGACGCTGACGCTGGTGGTCACGTCCACCGGGTCCGAGTCGCCCGCTCCCTGGATGATCCGGACCCGCGCCTGCGCCGGCTCCCGGCGCGGTCATGTCGTCGGTGAGGAGGTCGGTCTCGAGGGCGTCGCTCCGGCCGAAGGCCGCGAACGTGTAGGTGCCACCCTCGTCGAGCGAGGCCGACACCCGCAGCGCTGCGGTGCTGGTGGCGGGCGAACCGTGCGGCCGCATCGAGAAGGCGTAGGTCCCCGCGGGCAGGTTCATGTACTGCGACACCTCGCCGAAGCCGAGCTTGGGCAGGACCAGCGACTCGGCGCCGTCGAACCCCGCGGCGTACACGTCCATCGGCGGCGTGTCGGGCGAGAAGTGGGCGACGCGGATGGTGCTGCCCGGCGCGGCGGTGGGCGAGGGCTGGGTGCGGCCTCCACGGGGCCACGGCCGTGGCGGACAGCACCGCCGAGCGCCCCACAGGCGGACCCGGCGAGGACGAGCGACGTCGCGAGGGCGGCGTGGCTCCGGCGGCGGGAGGAACGAACGGTCATGGCTTCTCTCCTGTGCGGTCTCACATCGGTGGGAAGGTGACTCCGGAGGACGGCCCGGCCGCCCGGGCCCGCGCCGATGGCGACGCGGGCGGGCTGGTACCAGGCCTCGACCTGGCGTTCGACGAACGACATGACGTCGGCGACGGCCGGGTCGTCGCCGCGCACCGGTCGGTCGTCGACCCCGCCGAGCACGACGGTCCGGGCCGGGCGCACCGGCCCGCGCCTCGGCCTCGGCGAGCGGGAAGGCGTCGACCGCCACGCGGTGGTCCACGACGACGGTGGCCAGCAGGGTGAGCAGCCGCTCGTCGACCTGCCCGCCGCGCAGCGCGGCGCCGGCCTCGGGCGTCAGGTCGAGCCGCGGGTTGTCGGCGAGCGCCGAGCCGGCGGCCACGAGGTCGACGGCGAGCGGGTCGGGCTCGGGCGCGTCGCCGCCGGAGCGGCGGACCTCGACCTGGTCGTCGCCGGCGCCGAACACCGCCACCGGCGAGGACGAGTCCGCGAGCGCCGCCGGGCCCCCGGCGCGTTCGTCGCCGGCCCGCCGTCCCGCTCGCCGGCGGCCACGACGACGTAGTCGTAGTCGAGCGTCGTCCCGGTCAGTCGGGCGGGGACGACGACATCGGCGGGGTCGGCGCCGTACAGCACTGCGTCCAGCCACGTCGTGTCGTCGACCACGAGGCGCGACGATGTCGGGCGTGTTGGCGTCGAGCCACGCCACGGCCGCCCGCATCCCGTCGTCGCGGTCGGCGCCGCGGCCTCCACGTGGGTGTCGGCCCATCGGGGCACCGACGCGGCCGCGGCCACGACCAGCACGTCAGCAGGAGCCCGGGCGCCAGTCCGTCGACGATCGACACGCTCCGTGAGGCCTGGTACGACGTCTGGCGCCGCGAACGGCGCACGTCCTGCGCCCAGCTCCACAGCGCCTCGAGCGCACCACCGAGCAGGACCGCACCCAGCGGGACGGCCACCGCGAGGGCGACCGTCGGGGGCGCAGTCGACGCCGCCGCCAGGGCGACCACCGGCCAGAACGCCGCGGCCAGCGGGCGGAAGCGGCGCACCGCCAGCGGCGCCACCACGGCGGCCACGAGCAGCACCACGGCGGTGAGGGCATCGACCCCCACCACGTCGCCGAGCGAGCGCGCCAGGCGGCCGCTCAGCTCGTCGAGCCCGGTTCCGGTGGCGAGCGGTGAGCCACGCCCGAGCACGACGACCCAGCCCACGAGCGACGGTGACGGCGGCGCCGACCAGGAAGGACAGCAGTGCCCGGCGCCGGGCCGACGGGCGCGGCGTGCGCCACACCTGCCAGGCCACGGCCGGCACGGCCACGGCCACCACCGGCGAGGTGAGCGTGGCGACGGCGACCGCCACCCCGCCCGCCACCCCCGCGGCCGTGGACGGTCGGCGGGTCCGCGCCAGCGCGAGCGCCGCCAGCAGCCAGGGCGCGGCCAGCGCCCCGGGCTGGACCGTGCGGTGGAGGTCGACCGCGAGGGGCGAGAGGGCGACGACGGCCACGCCCGGGGCCGCGGCCCACCGCGGCAGGCCCGAGCGGCGGCCGAGCACCCAGACGAGGGCGGCGCTGGCCACGGTGGCCACCGCCATCGCCTCCCGCCCGCCGGCGACGGCACTGGGCGCCCGGTCGAAGGCGCCGGTGAGTCGGTCCCACGCCGCGAGCTGCCAGATGGCGAGCGAGGGGCGCACGGGTGTGACGGTGCGGGCGGCCTCGGGGAGAGACCGGCCGAGGGCCCAGGCGGCCGAGACGAGAGCGCCTTCCTCACGCCCCCGGGCGGGAGCCCCGGCTGCCGGCCCGCACGAGCAGCCCACCGATCGCCGCCGCCACCACCACGCCGGCGGCGGTGGGCGCCCGCTGGGCCCACCTCTCGGTGAGCGCGGCGTGGAGGCGGACGCGGAGGGGCAGCGCCTCGTACGGCGAGCGCAGGCGGTTGCCGGACGTGGCGGCACGTCGCGGCGCCGCGGGCAGCCGAGGTCCGGGGCGCGGCGCGTCGCCACCAGGTGGTGGTCGCAACGATGCTTCGATGGGCCGCGTCTTCACGGTGGTCCTCCCCAGGCGGGTATCCGGCTGGGAGAGATCCGGAGCCGTCGCCTGGGCGGATGACGATTTCTCGGAATTTCTTCTCCGGGAGGTCAGCCGGCGGCTCGGCGCGGACCCGCCACTCGGCGGTGCCGCTCGCCTCGACCTCGTCACCCATCGCCGCCAGATCGGTGTCGTCGTCGCGCAGCGTGGCGTCGAGGAAGGCCAGCGTGGCGTCGTCGAACAGGACGCCCGCCTCGCCCTCGAACACCCCCGAGTGCGTCGCACCCTCGGCGCGGAGGTACCAGGTCGGCCCCGACATCATGTCGAACACCAGGTCCCCCACCGCCACCGGGACCGTCTCGTCGGCCGTCCCGTGGACGACCAGCATCGGCGTGTCGGGAGGAGTGTCGTAGGTGCCGCCCTCGAACGGGAGCGGCCCGCCGGACACCTCGATGGCCGCGTCGATGCGCTCGTCGGTGCAGCACGAGTTGTACGCCACGCCCATGACCGTCGCCCCACCCAACGAATGGCCGCCGACCGCCACGTGCTCGACGTCGACGTGGCCCGCGAGCGGGTCGTCGTCGGGGAGGGCGGCGATCTCGTCGATGACGAAGCTGATGTCGCCCGGGCTGGTTCTGGGCGTCGGCGGAGATCCCGACCCCGTTCCGGCTGAGGGGGAAGGTCGGCAGGGCGACCACGTAGCCCGCACGGGCCCATCCCTCGGCGTACCCGCGGAAGAACCACCCCTCGCCGTTGTACCCGTGTGCGAACACGACCAGCGGGAACTCGCCCGTCCGCCGGTGGGGCGTCCTCGACCGAGCCGAGGGAGGCGCCGGGCGCGCTCGGCTCGGGCTCGGGGTCGCCCTCGGCCGGGTAGACGACCTCGACCTCGATCGTGCGGTCGGGCTGCGCAGGCAGCATCCCCGGGACCTCGTCGGTGGCGCGGCTCGCGTCGACCAGCGTGAACGTGCGGCGTCCGGTGGCGAACGGCCCGCCGGCACCGCCGTCCTGGGCCGGCGCCTCCGCCCCGTCGCCCGCCCCCGCGCCGCCTGTCCCGCCGCCGGTGTCGTCGCCGGACGAGCAGGCTCCGGCCACGACGACGCCACACGCCACCGCGGCGAGGACAGCGCCGCAGACGAGGCAGGGGTCGGACCACGGCCCGGCAGTCTGCCATCCGCGAGACTTGTCCACCGTGCACGACGCCCATCCGCCGATCACCGCCGTCCGCGAGGCGGTGGGCGCGCCCTGGTCGAGGACCTGACACCCATCGGCGACCTCACCTCCGCCCTGCTGCCCCCCGACCTCGAGGCGACCGCCCTGTTCGTCCCGCGCCTCGACGGCGTGCTGGCCGGCCGGCTGTGTGCCGACGAGGCGTTCCGGCAGGTGGACGACTCGCTCACGCGTGTCCTGGTCGGCCGACGACGGTGACCGACTCGGCGCGGGGGTGGAGATCGGCCGGGTGTCCGGCCGTCTGGCGCCGATCCTCACCGCCGAGCGCACCGCGCTCAACTTCCTCGGCCACCTGTCGGGCATCGCCACCCTCACCAGCACGTTCGTCGCCGCGGTGGCCGACGCCGGCGGGTCGCTGCGGGTCTGGGACACCCGCAAGACCACGCCGGGCCTGCGCTCGCTGGAGAAGGCCGCGGTGCGCGCCGGCGGCGGCGCCAACCACCGGGGCAACCTGTCCGACTGGGTGCTGCTGAAGGACAACCACCTCGAGCTGTTCGGCATCGCCGACGCGGTGGCCCGCGCCCGGACCCGCTGGCCGGGCCGCACCGTGCACGTCGAGTGCGGCGACCCCGACCAGGTCCGGCAGGCGATGGACGCCGGCGCCGACGCGCTGCTGCTCGACAACATGACACCGGACGAGGTGCGGTCCGTGGTGGCCGAGGTGCGGGCCGCCGACCCGTCGCGGCCGCTGCTCGAGATCTCGGGGCGGGTCTCGCTGGCCACGATCGGCGCCTACGCCACGACCGGCGCCGACCTGGTGTCGATCGGCGCCCTCACGCACTCGGCCCCGGTGCTCGACATCGGCCTCGACGTCGTGCCCGCGGCCGGCTGAACCTCCCTCCGCGGGGCGGGCTCCGACCCGCTCCCGGACCCCCTGCCGAGCCGCCCGCCACGGTTCGTCCGCTCCCGGGGGCACCGCGTAGCCTCACCGCCCGTGATGCTCCTGGCGATCGACGTCGGCAACACCCAGACCGTGATCGGGCTCTACGACCTCGAGCCCGACGACGAGCACAACGTCGGGCGCCGCCTGGCCGACACCCACCTGCTCGACCACTGGCGGGTCGCCACCAACGCCGAGCGCACCGCCGACGAGCACGCCCTCGTCATCCAGGAGTTCCTCGGCTTCCACGACTTCAGCTTCGACGACGACATCGCCGGCATCGTGCTCTGCTCGTCGGTCCCGCGGGTGACCGGGGCGCTGCGACGGATGAGCGAGCGCTACTTCGGCCATCCGGCGATCGTCATCGAGCCCGGCATCCGCACCGGCATCCCGATCCTCTACGACAACCCCAAGGAGGTCGGGGCCGACCGCATCGCCGACGCCGTCGCCGCCTTCGACCTGTTCGGCGGGCCGGTCGTCGTCGTCGACTTCGGCACCGCCACCACGTTCGAGGCGATCTCGGCCAAGGGCGAGTACCTCGGCGGCGCCATCTTCCCGGGCATCGACATCAGCCTCGACGCCCTGTTCGCCCGGGCCGCGGCGCTGCGCCGGGTCGAGCTGGTCGAGCCCCGCCACGTGATCGGGCGGTCGACGGTCGAGTCGATGCAGTCGGGTGTCGTCTACGGCTACACCGCGCTCGTCGACGGCATGGTCGGCCGCATCGAGGCCGAGCTGGGCGAGAAAGCCAACGTGGTGTCGACGGGCGGTCTGTCAGGCTTGATCACGCCCCTGTCGGCCACGATCCTGCACCACGAGCCGTGGCTGACCCTCCACGGGCTGCGCCTCATCTACGAGAAGAACCAGTGAGCGAAGACTCCCCGCCCGTCCCCGAGCCCGGCGCCCACGGCGCCCGGCGCGTCCCGTTCCGCCTGGACGTCTCCGACCGGGCCGCCGACCTTCAGGCCCGCTACGCCGACCTCGCCGACGGCGGCAGCTCGGGGGTCGCCGCCACCGTGGCCGGGCGCATCATGCTGCTGCGCGACATGGGGCGACTCGCGTTCGCCACGCTCCGCGACTCGAGCGGCGCCATCCAGCTCATGGCCACGGCCAAGGGCACCGACGACTTCAAGGGCCTCACCGGGCTCAACCTGGGCGACTGGATCGTCGCCACCGGCGAGGTCATCCGGTCGAACAAGGGCGAGCTGTCGGTGCGCGTCGAGTCGTGGGAGCTGCTGGCCGAGGCCCGGCGGGGCTTCGGCGACAAGTGGCACGGCATCACCGACACCGACATGCGCTACCGGCAGCGCTACGCCGACCTGTGGGCCAACGAGTCCAGCATGCGGGTCTTCCAGGCGCGCAGCCGCATCATGTCGCTGACCCGGCGCTTCCTCGAGGACCGCGGGTTCGTCGAGGTCGAGACGCCGGTGTTCCACCCCATCCCCGGCGGGGCGCTGGCCCGGCCGTTCACGACGCACCACAACGCCCTCGACCTCGACCTCTACCTGCGCATCGCCCCCGAGCTGTACCTCAAGCGGCTCGTCGTCGGCGGGTTCGAGCGGGTGTTCGAGCTGGCCCGGGTGTTCCGCAACGAGGGGCTGTCGACCCGGCACAACCCCGAGTTCACGATGCTCGAGCTGTACCAGGCGTACGCCGACTACGGCGACATCATGGAGCTGACCGAGCAGCTCGTCGCCCACCTCGCCACCGAGATCACGGGCTCGCCCGTCGTCACCTACCAGGGCCGCGAGGTCGACCTCACCCCGCCCTGGCCGCGGGCCACGCTCGTCGACCTCGTCGAGCAGCACGCCGGCGTGCGGCTCGACCTGCGCATGCCGCTCGACGAGCTGCGCCGCATCGCCGCCGACCACGGCGTCGAGGTCGACGAGTCGTGGGGCCCCGGCAAGCTCGTGCTCGAGATCTACGAGAAGACGACCGAGGCCGAGCTGTGGGGCCCGGTGTTCGTGATCGACTACCCGAAGGAGGTCTCGCCGCTGGCGCGGCGACCACCGCGAGGTGCCCGAGACGGTCGAGCGGTTCGAGGCCATCGTGGCCGGCCGCGAGCTGGCCAACGCGTTCTCCGAGCTGATCGACCCCGACGAGCAGCGCCGCCGGTTCGAGGACCAGGCCCGGGCGAAGGCCGCGGGCGACGCCGAGGCGATGGTCGTCGACGAGGACTACCTGCGGGCGCTCGAGTACGGCCTGCCGCCGACCGGCGGCCTGGGCATCGGCATGGACCGCCTCGTCATGCTGCTGACCGACACGCCGTCGATCCGCGACGTCGTCCTCTTCCCCACCCTCCGCCCCGAGGCGACCGACTGACGCACAACGGGGGTCGTCCTGGCGCTACGGCGCGGGCAGGTCGGCGCCGGGCTCGCACTCGTCCTGCCCCTGCCCGCCGGCCCGCTCGATCACGGCCCCGCACGCCGGGCACCGGCCGGTCGAGCGCGGCACCTCCCGGCCGCTCGTCGAGCCGCCCGCACGCCGGGCAGACGCGGTCCAGCCAGCATGCGGGATCGCCGCCGTCGTCACGACACCGGCTCGTGACGGGTGCGCACGCCGACCAGCTTGCCGTCCCGGTGCAGGATCGACACGGCCATCGAGGTTCGGCAACCTCAGTCGTTCGGCTTGACCGTGACCTCGCCCTGGACGCGGACGCCGAACCACCCGATGCCGGGCTGCCGCAACGCCACCCGCACCTGGTAGCGGCCCGGCTCGTCGGGCACCTCGACCATCACGTCGACGTCGGTGCGCATGCCCGGCGGCACGACTCGGGCGATGGGCGTCGACGGCCCGACGGCCACCGGGGAGTCGTCGGCCGCGGGCTCGTCGGCGTCGTCGGCCAGGCGGAACCAGCGGGCCGCCACCTTCACCGGTCGCGGCGGCACGGTCCCGAGCGGGGCGCGCGGTGCGGTTGACCAGCTCGAGCGCGCCAGCGTCGTCACCTCGCCGGCCACGCCGCGGCCGGCAACGCGCCTCGCAGCCCGCAGCGTCGCGCCTCGTCGGGCGTCGATCGCCTGGCCCATCGCCGCCAGCCGCTCGGCCGCCCGCGGCGTCGACGAGCTGGACCGCCGCCTCGGGCCGGCGCCGGCTGGCGGTCGGCCGGCCGGTCGCCGGCCCGGTGCTGCTCGATCGCCCGGGCGGCGTTGGCGCCGAACCCGGTGGCCGCGCCCCGCCGCACGCCGGGCCCGGCGACGACGATCTCGTACACCTCGAGGCACGGCATGGCGATGCGCTCGACCACCGCGAAGGTGCGCAGGTCGACGACCGCCACCTCGCCCCGGTCCTCCTCCTGCTCGCGGTGGGCGTTGCCGCCCACCAGGGCGTACGGGCCGACGAAGGCGAGGCCCCGGGTGAACCGGCGGACGGCGGCCGCCGCAGCACCGTCCCGTCTGCGTCCAGCTCGGTCAGCGAGCCCTTCGTCGACTCGCACACGTACCAGCGCCCGCCGCGCCACCGCGGCGTGTGGGGGTGGGACAGGCCGGTGAGCACGTCGCGGCCCGACGTCACGTCGTGCACGAACCCGTCGCCGTCCTGGTCGTCGGCCTTCCACGCCTTGTGGCGGTCGAACCGACCGAACGCGCACACGTGCAGGGCGTCGTCGACGACCACCAGCGAGTTCACGTGCCACGCGTCGGGCACGGTCGAGCCCTGCCAGCACGCGAGCGTCGGCACGTCGGCGCCGGGCGTCGATGCGCCACACGGCGTCGTCCCAGCTCGAGCTGACGTGGGGCGCGCCGTCGAACCACCGGACGTCGTGCGGATCGCGGATGGCGTCGTAGCGCTGGTACGTGCGGACGCCGCGAGCGTCGTACGACAGCAGCTCGCACGTCGAGGTCTGCTCGCCGGGCGCCCGCAACACCCGCCACAGGCGGCCCCCGCCGACGCACAGACCCGAGGTCGGCAGGTCGTCGAGCGCCTCGGGGGTGTCGCCGGTCAGGTCGTACAGCCCACCGCCCCACTTGCCGAACCCGCTGATCAGCACGCGTGCGCCACGGAGGTGCGCCCGCCAGCCTTCGGAGTCGTCGTCCGATCGCCGGGCCACGGCCGGCGACGATAGTGGCGGCGACAGCCCGGTCGGCGACCTCGGGCGTCACTCGTGTCCCGCCACCGCTACTCGATGCCGTGCTCGAGGGCGTAGCGGATGAGCTCCTGCTTCCGGTTGAGGTGGAGCTTGCCGAGGATGTTGCGGACGTGGTTCTCGACCGTCTTCTCGGCGATGAACAGCTGCTCGCCGATCTCCCGGTAGGTGTGGCCGCGGGCGACGTACTGGAGCACCTCGCGCTCGCGGTCGGACAGCGGCTGCGACCGGCCCGCTGGCCTTGGCCAGGCGGCGGAACTCGCCGAGCACCAGCGAGGCCAGCGACGGGCGAGAACACCGGCTCGCCGTGGGCGGCCCGCCACAGCCCGTGGCGCAGCTCGTCGGGCGGGGTGCGACTTCACGAGGTAGCCGACGGCGCCGGCGGCGACGGCGTCGAGCAGGTCGCGCTCGGCCTCGCGAGACGGTGAGCATCACGATGCGGGTCTCCTCGCCGCAGGTCTTGGCCACCTTGATGCCGCCGCCGTTGGGCATGTGCAGGTCGCACACGACGAGGTCGGGCTCGGGCGACCGGATGACCTCGATGGCCTCGTCGGCGTCGCCGGCCTCGCCGACGACGTGGAAGTTGCTGCCGAGGTCGGCGCGCACGCCCGACCGCCAGATCGGGTGGTCGTCGGCCAGCACGACCCGCACCATCTGCAGGTCAGCCACGCGGTCGAGTCCTCCGTAGGCACCCACAGCCGCACCTCGGTGCCCCGGCCCGGGTTGCCGTCGACCTCGACCCGGCCCGCCGACCTCGGCGATGCGGCCGCGGATCGAGCGCGGCGAGCCCGACGCCCTCGGCGCGCGTCCGGGCCGAAGCCGGGGCCGTCGTCCTTCACCGAGCAGAACACGCCGCCGTCGTCGTCGGGCTCGGCGAACACGGTCACGCGCGCCGCGCGCCGCCGTGCTTGCCGGCGTTGGTGAGCGCCTCGCCCACCGCGCCGGCGAGCGCGTCGACCACGACCGGGTCGACGCGCCGGGAGTGTCGTCGGCGACGACCACGGTGCGCCGACCCGCCGAAGTGGTCCTCGAAGCGGGCGGCCGCGGCCCGCAGGCGGGTGCCGAGGTCGCCGCCGCCGCCCACCGCGCCCGGCGCCCGAACAGGAACTCGCGCAGCTCGCGCTCCTGCTCGTGCGCCAGGCGGACGAGGTCGGGATCGTCGGTCGCGGCGCTGGACGACCGCCAGCGTCTGCAGCACGCCGTCGTGCAGCGTGCGGGCCACCTCCTCGCGGGCCTGCGCCAGCGAGATCCGCCGCTCGGCCTCGCGCAGGCGGGCGGTCACGAAGCCGGCCACGCCGCCCGGCGAGGGCGTAGAGCACCACGCTCGACACGACGCTGACCGTGTCACGGTCCGTCCACGTCCGTCGGGCCCGACCAGCTCGCCGACGCCCCGGGCGAGGCCGATCGCGGCGCCGGCGAGGCACGCCGCCGCGGGCCCGGAAGGCGATGCCGGCGGTCATCACCCCGGCGAGCGGCCACGCCGACGCCAGGCTCTGCGGGTGGGACACGCCGTTGTACGCCAGCTCGTCGCCCAGCCTCGAGGGCGCAGGCCACCGCCACCTCGGCCAGCACGACCGGGCCGGACAGCAGGCGGGCGGGCTCGGCGCCGAGCAGCGCCGTGTCCACCGCCGTCACGAGCAGCGCGGCCCCGACGAGGGCGAGGGCGAGCGCCGGGCGGGCCTCGGCTCGCGACAGCTCGGACCGGTTGACGACGAGCAGCGACCGCCATCCACGCCCACGCCAGCCACCGGAACGACGGCGATGCCGGTGAGCAGGCTGCGGACCAGCGCGTCCTCGCGGTCGTGGCGAGCCACGAGGGCGGACATCCGGGCGCTGACGTTCACGGGGGACAGTCTGGCCACCCGGGCCGGGGCGGAGGGGGCCGGGCCGTGACGGGGAATCGGCTGGCTCAACAACTTGTTGAAGGCCCACGATGTCCTCCGTGACCGCCGGCCCCCTCGGGCGCGCCCGACGCGCCCGTGCCCCCACCCCTCGCCGAGCCCGCCCCGGGCAGCCCGGCGCGGAGATCGTCGGGGACGTCGGTGCGCCGACGGTCGGCCGCCGGACGAGGGCGGGGTCTGGGCGCCGGGTCGGCGGCGGCTCACCGCCGCTCTCGTGCTGACGATCACCCTGGTGGCGTTCGAGTCGCTGGCCATCGCCACCGTCATGCCGGTGGTGTCCGACGACCTGGGCGGCCTCGGCCTGTACGGCTGGGTCTTCAGCGGCTTCTTCCTCGGCAGCCTGCTCGGCATCGTCCTCGCGGGCTGGGCCGCCGACCGGCGCGGGCACCCGCCTGCCGTTCGCCGCCGGGCTCTCGCCTGTTCGCCGTCGGCCTGATCGTCGGCGGCACGGCGCCCACGATGGGCGTCCTCGTCGTGGGCCGGGTGCTGCAGGGCGCCGGTGCCGGTGTGATCCCTGCGGTCGCCTACGCCACCGTCGCCCGCTCGTACCCGGCCGACCTGCGGCCGCGGGTGTTCGCGGTGTTCTCGACGGCCTGGGTCGTGCCCGGGCTCGTCGGCCCGGCGGCGGCCAGCGGCATCGAGCACGCCACGTCGTGGCGGGTCGTGTTCCTCGCCCTCCTGCCGCTCGTGGCCGTCGCCGCCGCCCTGGCCCTGCCGGTGCTGTCCGACCGCGGCCCGGGTCACGGACGGGGCAGGCCGACGACGCCGACCCCGACGACCGTCGGCGCAACGCGGTCGTGCTCGTGGCCGGCGTGGCGCTGGTGCTCGGCGGGCTCGGTGCCCACCAGGTCGCGCTCGCCGGGGCCCTGGTCGTGGTGGGAGCGGTCCCGGCGGTGTGGGCCTTCGTGCGGCTCGTGCCCACCGGGCACGGTGCGCCTCCGGCCGGGGATGCCGGCCGCGGTCGCCGCCCGGGGCGTGCTCACCTTCGCCTTCTTCGGGGCGGACGCCTACGTGTCGCTGGCGGTCACCGACGGCCACGACGCCCCGACCTGGGTCGCCGGGCTGGCGCTCACCGGCGCCACCCTGGCCTGGACGACCGGGGCGTGGGTGCAGCAGCGCCTCGTGCTGCGAGCGCGGCCCGCGCTGGTTCGTGCAGCGCGGTTTCGCGATCATCGCGGTGGGCATCGCCTGCCTCGCCCTCGCGTTGCGCCCCGGCGTGCCCGTCGCGGCCTCGGTGGTCGCGTGGACGATCGCCGGCCTGGGCATGGGCCTGTCGTACGCCCCGATCTCGGTGACCGTTCTGGGCACCGCGGAGCCCGGGCCAGGAGGGCCGGGCCGAGCGCGTCGCTGCAGCTCACCGACGTGCTCGGCGTGGCGCTCGGCACCGGGCTCGGCGGCGTGTTCGTGGCCCTCGGCGACGGGCGGGGGTGGGCGACGTCGTCGTCGCTGACGATCGCCTTCGCCATGACGTTCGCGGTGGCGGTGGGCGGCGTGGTCGCCGCCGGGCCGCCTGCCCGAGCGTCTCCCGGGCGTCGACGCCGCGGCCTGAGCCCGGCGTCCCCGGCCTGCCCCTGGATCAGGTGCCTGGCGAGTCGTTCAGGTTCTCGTTCATGCCCCGGTACAGGTCGTAGATCTCCTTGCACGCCTGGCACATGGGCAGCTTGCCGGGGTCGCGCTGAGGGACGAACCGCTCGCCGCACAGCGCCTCGACCGGGTAGCCGTAGATGCGGGCCTCGGTGACCTTGGCCACCGCCGACTCGCCGGGCTTGGTCTTGACGATGTGGGCCGCCTTGGCCTCGCCCGTGCGCAGGTCCTCGTCGGTGCGCTCGTCGAGCTTCTCGTCGAGGTCGGGCTGGATGGTGGTCAGCGGCGCTGGCACGCAGACCACGCTACCGGCCTGCGAGGTGGCCGTCCTCCGGCGTCAGGACGGGGCCGGGCGGCACATCATGGTCTGGCCTCCCGAGGCCAGCAGGGCACCGCCGCGGTCCCACACCCGCCCGCTGGCGGCGATCAGCCCGCCGGCCCCGAGCGGCGCGGTCGCCTCGGCCAGGACCCACTCGTCGTCCGCGGGCCGGTGGAAGCGCACGGACAGGTCGACCGTCACCGCCACCGTCGCGAACGGCTCCTGGTGGGCGTGGGCGAGCGACGCGGCCGGCCAACCCATCGTGTCGATCGGGATGAGCAGCCGGCAGGCGTCCACCCAGGGATCGTCGAACCGAGCCGTCGGGAGGAAGCGGTTCCACCAGTGGACGGTCGGGTCGAGCGGGCCGGAGGGCGGCCAGTCGTCCCGCCACCCGGGCTGGCGGATGTCGATGTTGTGGAAGAACGGCAGGTCGGCCGGCCGGTTCTCCACCGGGATGTCGGCGATCCGCTCCTGGCGGGACGGGAGCTCCTCCGGGCTCGGCACCTGGGGCGTGGGGGCGGTGTCGTGGTCGAGCGTGGCCCCGCCCGGGTCGAGGCCCCACACCAGCGCCTCGAGGATCGGGCGGTCGCCCTGCGCCATGCTCACCCGGGCCGACGAGGCGAACCGTGACGAGCGGAGGACCGTGACGTCGAGATCGACCCGGTCGAAGGTCGCCACGCCGAGGATGTGGGCCACGATGCTCACCGGCCGGGCCCGGCCCGTCGCCAGGCCCGCGGCCCGGAGGGCGAGGGAGGCGACGTAGCCGCCGTTCGGCCCCCAGATGGCCCAGTCGGGCGAGAGGGTGCCCGTGTAGCACCGCCGGGCCCCGGCCCGTGCCGTCTCGCCGTCGGCGCCGGTGCCGCCGCCGTCCCCGGCGCCGGGTGATCCGGCGGGATCGAGCGCGGTGTCGACCGCCAGGTCACCCATCGGTCGGCGTCTCCGGCGGAGACACCGAGGGCCGCGAACCCCTTGGCCGCGTCGTCGAGGTGGTGGACCGGGTCGTGGATGAAGTACCGGGCGAACGTGTCGACCGTGAACGTGGCGCCGTCGCTGCGGTTGCCGGTGCGCTGCCAGGCGTCGCCGTCGACCGAGGCGAACCGGTCGGCGATCGTCGAGGCCGCATCGCCGAGGGCAGCGGCGACCTCGGCGGGGATCCTGCTCGTTGTAGCGGTCGGCGACGGCGGTCTCGTCCTGGTCCCAGTTGGCGAAGTCGGGGTCGTCCTCGGTCAGCATGAGGGCCAGCCGCTCGTCGTAGAGGCGCAGGACGTCGCGCACGTGGCAGGCGTACTCCAGCGCCGACCAGCGGTCGTCGCTCGGGCGGGCGGTGACCTCGCTGGCGGGCCGGGCCAGCACCTCGACCCACGCCGCCGCGTTCGCGCGGGCGAGCTCGGCCACCGCGGTCGGCGGGAAGGGCCGAGGCGTCGAAGCCGCACTCGGGGCAGGGGCGCTCGAGCACCCAGGTCCAGTCCTTGGTGTCGGGCACGATCGGCATCGGCGTGACCGTACCGACGCCGGTTCGGCCGGTCACCCGAGTTCCGGCGCCGCGCACCGGGTCAGCCGCCGGCGCCGCGGTCAGCGGCGGTGCCAGGCGCCGGACTGGGCCGTGAGCCCGTCGACGGGGCCGGGCAGCTCGCCCTTCGCCAGGTCGGCCACCGTCACGTGCTCGAGCACCGAGCGCAGGCTGGCCCGCGTGGCGATCCACAGGCGGCGCAGGACCTCGCCGTCGCCGGGGTACTCGAGCTCCTCGGGCGGCTCGCCCCGCACGTCCGCCAGCGGACCCTCGACGGCGCGCACGATGTCGGCCACGCTCACCTCGTCGGGCGGCGGATCCGAGCCGGTAGCCGCCCTCGCCGCCCCGCTGCGCGGCCACCACCCCGGCTCGGCGCATGCGGGCGAGGATCTGCTTCGTGAAGGCCAGCGGGAGGCCCTGCCTGTCGGCGATGGCCTCGGCGGTCAGCGTTCCGGGGTGCACGACGCCGAGCTCCCGCGCCGCTCGCACGGCGTAGTCCACCCTGGCAGTGACACGCATGGCGACAGCATCCCACCCGGCGGCCCACCGACCGGCGCGGCCGGCGCCGCCGGGGCCGGGAACCGGGACACGCGTCCGTCGACGCCCGGCTCAGGCCAGCACGAGCAGGTCGAGGACCGAGTGCCGCTCGACGTCGTCGGCCGCGATGTCGGCATCGATGCGGGCCAGGCCCGCGGCGAACTCGTCGTCGGTGAGGGCGACGAGCGACGTGTCGGTCGGGCGCTGCTCGGGCAGCAGCCGGCGCCACGCTCGCAGGTCGATCGTGTGCTCCTGGACCGGAGCGAGCAACCGGCGACGGAAGCCGGCCGGCGCGAACGCCGCCTCGGTGGCCTCCACCGTCGGGAACCGGGTGTCGAACCGGCTGCGGGTCTCGGGGAAGTAGTGCACCTGCGGCATGCTGTCGCACCGTCCGGCGAACGCGCCCCGGATCAGGACGGGCGCCCCGGGCCGGAGCACGCGTCGCAGCTCGCGGGCGCACGCGTCCAGGTCGCCCACGTGGTGCAGGACGGCGGACAGCCAGGCGGCGGCCCCTGAGGCCAGCGGCCAGCGGGCAGCCGGGGGACGGCGGCGGTGACGTGGTGGACGCCCGGGGCCGGAGCCGCGGCGGCGTGCCGCTGCATGCCGGCCGCGGGCTCGAGGGCGACGACCGGGCGTCCCGTCCAGCGGGCGAGCAGCGGCGACCAGATGCCGGTGCCGGCGCCCACGTCGAGCGACGGGCCCGACCGGTGCGTCGGCGGTGGCCTCGACCACGAGGCCCTCGTACGCGCCGGTGTCGGTGATGTGGTGCCGGGCCTGGGCGTAGCGCTCGCCCTGGGCGTCCCAGTCGACCTCGTCCTCGGACCCGGCGTGCCCGTGGCCGGGAGCGTGGTGGGTGTGGTCGGTGTGGTCGTGCCCGGGCACGAGGGAGCTCAGCGCTCGAGGCCGACGAGCAGGTGGCGGGCGGCCGCCGCCAGTGCGTCGGCGGCGGGCGTGGACGGGAGGCGGCCGAGGGCGGCCTCGGCCCGCTCGACGTGGGCAGCTGGCCTCGGCGATCGACCGGGCCACCCCGTCACCGGCGCGCACGAGGGCGAGGGCCCGGGCCTGCGCCTCGGGCTCGAGTGGACCGCCGAGCAGCCCACGCAGCTCCTCGCCGGCGGGACCGTCCAGCGTGCGCAGCACCGGCAGGTTGTAGATGCCCTCGGCCATGTCGTGGCCGGCCGGCTTGCCCAGCTCCGCGTCGGTGGCCACGACGTCGAGGACGTCGTCGACCACCTGGAACGCCATGCCGTAGTGCAGCCCGAAGTCGGTCAGCGCGTCGATGCGGTCGCGGGGCAGGTCGGCCACGATCCCGCCGATGCGGCAGGCGGTCGAGTACAGCGCCGCCGTCTTCCCCTCGATGGCGGCCTCGTACGCCTCGACCGTGCGGTCGACCTGGTATGCGAACTGCAGCTCGCGGACCTCACCGGTGCACAGCCGGCCGATGGTCGACGCCAGCAGCCCCGCCACCTCGGTGCCGAGCGACGCGGCCAGCTCGGAGGCCCGAGCCAGCAGGAAGTCGCCCGACAGGATCGCCCGCAGGTTGCCCCACCGGGCGTTCACGCTCTCGACGCCGTGCCGGGTCTCGGCCTCGTCGATCACGTCGTCGTGGTGCAGCGACCCGACGTGCACGAGCTCGCACGCCACCCCACCGGTGACGGCCCCGTCGCTGACCACGGCGTCGGCATCGCCTGTGGTCGACGACAGGGCGGCCAGGACCGGCCGCAGCCGCTTGCCCCCGGCCCGCACGAGGTGGGACGCCATCTCGGTCATGGCCGGGTCGTCCGTCTCCACCGCGGACAGCAGGCGCTTCTCGACCCGCTCGCGCAGGGCCGGCACGCCGGGGAGGTCGAGGAGGGGGTTGGGGGCGGCCACGGCCAGACGGTAGGTGACCTGGGCGCGGCGCCGAAACCACTGCCGCCGGCGGTGGATGGGCGCGACATCGGTCACAGGGCATTGACTTCGAGCGCGCTCGAATTCGTACGGTCCGCGCATGACCGCCACCGCCGTCCTCGACACCCTCGCTCCCGCCACCGGGCTCACCCGCCCCGACGACCCTCGACACCTACCGACTCCTCGGCCGCTCGGGGCTGCGGGTCTCCCCGCTCTCCCTCGGCACGATGACCTTCGGCTCGGAGTGGGGCTGGGGCGCCGACGAGGTCGAGTCGCGCCGCATGTTCGACGCCTACGTCGACCGTGGCGGCAACTTCGTCGACACCGCCAACCAGTACACCAAGGGCACCTCCGAGCGCTTCGTCGGCGACTTCGCCAAGGGCCGCCGCGACCGGCTCGTCATCGCCACGAAGTACACGATGGCCGTCGAGGACGGCGACCCGAACTCGGGCGGCAACCACCGCAAGAGCATGATGCGGTCGGTCGAGCGGAGCCTCGAGCACCTCCAGACCGACTACATCGACCTCCTCTACCTCCACGTGTGGGACGGCCTCACCCCGGCCGAGGAGATCCTGCGGGGCCTCGACGACCTCGTCCGCGCGGGCAAGGTGCTCTACGTCGGCATCTCGGACACGCCGGCGTGGCAGGTCGCCCGCATGCAGGCGATCGCCGACCTGCGCGGGTGGTCGCCCCTGGTCGCGCTCCAGGTCGAGTACAGCCTGATCGAGCGCACCGTCGAGCGGGAGCTCGTCCCCATGGCCCGCGACCTCGGCCTCGGCGTGCTGCCGTGGTCGCCCCTCGGCAGCGGCGTCCTCACCGGGAAGTACTCCCGCGCCGACCTCGCCGCCGGCGACGGCACCCCGGATCCCACGGGCACCCGCCGCAACGTCGCGGCCGCGGCCGGCTCGCTCACCGAGCGGTCGCTCGCCATCGCCGACGTGGTGGGCGAGGTGGCGGCCGAGACGGGGCGCTCGCGGGCGCAGGTGGCGCTGGCGTGGACGTTGCTCGAGCCGGCCGTCACCTCCACCATCCTGGGCGCCCGCACCCTCGAGCAGCTCGAGGACAACCTCGGCGCGCTGGAGGTGACGTTCACGCCCGAGCAGCGGGCCCGACTCGACCAGGTCAGTGCGGTGGACCTCGGCTTCCCGCACCGGTTCCTGCGGTCGGAGATGCCCCGCAACCTGATGTTCGGCGGCACGACGATCCGTCCCGCGCCGGTGAGCACCGTGTTCGTCCCCGGCCGGCGAGCATGCACCGGCGCCGACCACCCTGCGTGCGTCCCCACGCGCGATCCGGTTACGAAGCCCGGCGTTCACGCAGGCGGCAGTCTCGTCGTCGCACAGGGGCTGTAGAGTTTCCCCACGGATCCCCCGACTGGCGGGAGGCAAGTCTCTTGTTCGAACGGTTCACCGACCGGGCGCGACGGGTCGTGGTCTTGGCCCAAGAGGAAGCCCGGCTCCTCAACCACAACTACATCGGCACCGAGCACATCCTGCTCGGCCTCATCCACGAGGGTGAGGGTGTCGCGGCCAAGGCGCTCGAGTCGCTGGGCATCAGCCTCGAGGCCGTGCGCCAGCAGGTCGAGGAGATCATCGGCCAGGGCGGCTCGTCGCCCTCCGGGCACATCCCGTTCACGCCCCGCGCCAAGAAGGTCCTCGAGCTGTCGCTGCGCGAGGCCCTGCAGCTGGGTCACAACTACATCGGCACCGAGCACATCCTCCTCGGCCTCATCCGCGAGGGCGAGGGCGTCGCGGCCCAGGTGCTGGTCAAGCTGGGCGCGGACCTCTCGCGGGTCCGCCAGCAGGTCATCCAGCTCCTCTCCGGCTACCAGGGCTCCGGTGGCCCGGGCCAGGAGAAGGCGGGCGCCACCCCCGGCGGCGGTTCCTCCGAGAACCAGCCCACCGGCTCGCTCGTCCTCGACCAGTTCGGCCGCAACCTCACGCAGCTGGCTCGCGAGAAGAAGCTCGACCCGGTCATCGGCCGCACCCGCGAGATGGAGCGGGTGATGCAGGTCCTGTCCCGCCGCACCAAGAACAACCCGGTGCTGGTGGGCGAGCCCGGCGTCGGCAAGACCGCCATCGTCGAGGGCCTGGCCCAGGCGATCGTGGCCGACGACGTCCCCGAGACGCTCGACAACAAGCAGCTCTACACCCTCGACCTGGGTGCGCTCGTGGCGGGCAGCCGCTACCGGGGCGACTTCGAGGAGCGCCTCAAGAAGGTGCTCAAGGAGATCCGCACCCGGGGCGACATCATCCTGTTCATCGACGAGATCCACACCCTCGTGGGTGCGGGTGCCGCCGAGGGCGCCATCGACGCCGCCTCGATCCTCAAGCCCATGCTGGCCCGGGGCGAGCTGCAGACCATCGGCGCCGTCGACGCTCGACGAGTACCGCAAGCACTTCGAGAAGGACGCCGCCCTCGAGCGCCGCTTCCAGAAGATCACGGTCGACGAGCCCACCGTGGCCCACACGATCGAGATCCTGAAGGGCCTGCGCGACCGCTACGAGGCCCACCACCGGGTCACGATCACCGACCAGGCGCTGGTCGCCTCGGCCAACCTGGCCGACCGCTACATCAGCGACCGGTTCCTGCCCGACAAGGCCATCGACCTCATCGACGAGGCCGGCAGCCGGCTGCGCATCCGGCGCATGCAGACGCCGTCCGACTACAAGGACCTCGAGAACGAGCTCGCCGGGGTCGTCGAGTCGAAGAAGAAGGCCGTCGAGTCGCAAGACTTCGAAGAGGCCGGCCGCCTCCGCGACACCGAGAAGGAGCTCCTGGCCCGCAAGGAGACCAAGGAGCGCGAGATCAAGGACTCGGGCGTCGACCTGTTCGACGAGGTCGACGAAGAGGCCATCGCCGAGGTCCTCTCGCTGTGGACGGGCATCCCGGTCTACAAGCTGACCGAGGAAGAGACGCAGAAGCTCCTCCGCATGGAGGACGAGCTGCACAAGCGAGTGGTCGGCCAGGAAGACGCCATCAGGGCCGTCAGCCAGGCCATCCGCCGCACCCGTGCCGGCCTGAAGGACCCCAAGCGTCCCAGCGGATCGTTCATCTACCTCGGGCCCGTCCGGCGTCGGCAAGACCGAGCTGGCCAAGACGCTCGCCGAGTTCCTCTTCGGCGACGAGACGGCGCTCATCCAGCTCGACATGTCCGAGTACATGGAGAAGCACACGGTCTCCCGCCTCGTCGGCTCGCCTCCGGGCTACGTCGGCTACGAGGAGGGTGGCCAGCTCACCGAGGCCGTGCGGCGCAAGCCGTTCTCGGTGGTGCTGTTCGACGAGATCGAGAAGGCCCACCCCGACGTGTTCAACACGCTGCTCCAGATCCTGGAGGAGGGGCGCCTCACCGACGCCCAGGGCCGCTCGGTCGACTTCCGCAACACCGTGCTCATCATGACCTCCAACCTGGGCACCGCCGACCTGCGCAAGGCCAGCGTCGGCTTCGCCCGGTCCGACGAGGCCGTCTCCTACGAGAAGATGAAGGAGAAGGTCAACGACGCCCTCAAGCTGCACTTCCGTCCCGAGTTCCTGAACCGCATCGACGACACGATCGTGTTCCACGAGCTCACCAAGGACGAGGTCACCCAGATCGTCGACCTGATGATCGCCCGGGTGCAGCGCCAGCTCGAGGGGCAGGGCCTGGGGCTCGAGCTCACGCAAGAGGCCAAGTACCTGCTGGCCGACAAGGGCTACGACCCCCAGCTGGGCGCACGGCCGCTGCGCCGGGCCATCCAGCGCATGGTGGAAGACCCGGTGTCCGAGAAGCTGCTGCTCAAGGAGCTGCGGGCCGGCGAGATCGTGGTCGTCGACGTCGAGGACGATCCCGACAAGCCGGGCGACAAGCACCTCGTGTTCCGCCAGGTCGAGGGCTTCAGCCCGCCGCCGATGGAGCTGGCCGAGGCCGGCGACGCCTGACGGGCGTCGCGCCGCAACGTCCCACAGACAGCGAGCGAGGGCCGCCCCTCGGGGCGGCCCTCGGCGCGTCCCGAGGCCTGCCGGCGAGCGACCCGCGACGCGTTCCGGCCGCACACCCGCGGCCCGTTAGAGTCCTGGCGCTCCGACCCCGGGGCCCTCCGACATGCGCCGACGCCTGCTCCTCCCTCTCGTGCTCCTGGTCGCCCTGGCCGCGTCCGCCTGCCGTGTGCACACGACGGTCACGGTGGCGATGGTCGAGGACGGATCCGGCGAGGTCGCGGTCGCCGTGGTCCTCGACGCCGACGCCCTCGCCCGCGTGCCCGACGTCGACGACGACGGCACGTCCGGCCTGGCGGACCTGGCCGCGCTGGTGCGCACCGAGGACCTGGTGGCCGCAGGGTGGACCGTGGACGAGCCGGTCGAGGCGGGCGACGGCGGCGCGTCCCTGACCGTCAGCCGGCCCTTCGGCACCCCCGAGGAGGCCGACCTGATCCTGGCCGAGCTGACCGGCGCCGACGGGGCCCTGCAAGATCTCGACCTGCGCCGGTCGACGTCGTTCGGGAGCACCGAGCTCGGCTTCTCGGGGACGGCCGACCTGAGCGGCGGGCTCGAGTCGTTCGGCGACGAGGGCCTGGCGGCCGCGCTCGACGGCGAGCCCCTCGGCCTGGACGCGGCGGCGATCGAGGCGGTGGCGGGCGTGCCCCTGGCCGAGGCGGTGACCGTCGAGGTCACGGCCGACCTCGACGGCGAGTCGACGTCGTGGACGCCCCGGCTCGGCGACCCGCCGCTGGCCATGGCCGCCGACACGACGACGTACGACGTGCCGGTCCTGGTCCTGGCGGCGGTCGCTGCTCGCCGCCGCGCTGGCCCTCGTGGCCGTCCTGGTGCTCCGCCTCGTCCGCTCCCGCCGCCGCTGACCCGCGCCGCCCCGCCGATCGCCGGTTCCCGCGGTCGCCGGCCGACGCCTGGCCGCCGTGCCCGAGCCGAGGCAATGGGTTCCGCTCTGGGGAGGGCGAGGCGATGGGTTCCGGATGCGGAACCTGTGCCTCATCCTCGGCGGACCGGAACTCCACGCCTCACGCCGCCGGGTCTGCCCCTGACCCGAGGCGAGGCAATGGGTTCCGTTCTGGGGAGGGCGAGGCGATGGGTTCCGGATGCGGAACCTGTGCCTCATCCTCGGCGGAGCGGAACTCCACGCCTCACGGCCCCGATCTGGCCGACGGGCCCAGGAGAAGGACCAGGCCCGGGGTTGCACGCCCGAGGGTTCAGGCACCGATCCAGACGTCGACGAGCTTCAGCTCCTCGATCGGAGGTTCGGGAGGCATGTCGGTGAAGCCCGCCGGCGGTGAGCACGGTGTGAACCGCGGGCTCGACGCGCTCGTCGTGGAAGCGTTGCCAGTCCTCCCGTGAGTCATCGGGTGACACCGATCTGTCGAGCATCAGCACGACGCGGCCGCGGCGCGGCCGGTGGGGGTCGCCGAAAGTGTCACACCCCGTCCCTAAGGTGCCGGCCATGCCCCGGGTGAAGTCGGTCTACCGCTGTTCCGAGTGCGGCGCCGAGGCGCCGAAGTGGACGGGGTGGTGCTCGGCGTGCGAATCCTCGGGCACGCTGTCCGAGGAGCCGGTGGCGTCGCTGTCGGCGCGCTCTGTCGGTGGGTTGCCCTCGCTGGCGCCGCGGTCGGTGCCCATCCCGATCGCCGAGGCGGTGGGCGACGCCACCGAGCCGGTGCCCACGGGCGACCCCGAGCTCGACCGGGTGCTCGGCGGCGGGCTGGTGCCCGGCTCGGTGACCGTGCTCGGGGGCGAGCCCGGGGTCGGCAAGTCGACCCTGCTGCTGCAGGCGTTGGCCTCCATCGCCGCCCGGGGGGCCACGTGCCTGTACGTGACGGCCGAAGAGTCGGCCCGCCAGGTGGCGCTGCGGGCCGAGCGCATGGGGGTGACGTCTCCCGTCGCTGTGGCTGGTGTCCGAGACGGCGCTTCCCCACGTCATCGCCCACATCGACGCCCTGGCGCCCGAGGTGGTGGTCGTCGACTCGATCCAGACGGTGCACGACCCCGACCTGGCGTCGGCTCCCGGCTCGGTGGGTCAGGTCCGGGGGTGCGCCCACCGCCTGGTGGCCGAGGCCAAGGGCCGCGACGTCAGCGTCGTGCTCGTCGGCCACGTCACGAAGGAGGGCGGGCTCGCCGGGCCCCGGGTGCTCGAGCACCTGGTCGACACCGTGCTGGCCTTCGAGGGCGAGCGCCACCACGCCCTGCGCATGCTGCGGGCGGTCAAGCACCGGTTCGGCAGCACCGCACGAGCTGGGCCTGTTCGAGATGGGCGATGCCGGCCTCGTGGGGGTGCCCGACCCCAGTGCGCTGTTCCTCGCCGACCGGCAGGTCGGCGTCCCCGGGCTCGGTGGTGGCGCCGGTGCTCGACGGCCAGCGGCCGCTGCTGGTCGAGGTCCAGGCCCTCGTGCTGCCGGGCACCACCGCCCAACCCGCGGCGCACGGCACAGGGGGTCGATTCGGGTCGCCTGTCGCAGGTCCTGGCCGTGCTGCAGAGCCGCGCCGAGCTCGACCTCGGCTCGGCCGAGGTCCACGTGGCGGTGGCGGGCGGGGTGCGGGTCGTCGAGCCGGGTGCCGACCTGGCCATGGCCCTGGCCATCGCCTCGTCGGCCACGGGTCGCCCGCTCGCCGGCCGACCTGGTGACGTGCGGCGAGATCGGCCTGGGCGGCGAGCTGCGCCAGGTCCACCGCACCGAGCGGCGCCTGGCCGAGGCGGCCCGGCTGGGCTTCTCCCAGGCCATCGTGCCGCGCTCCGCGCCCGACGCCCCCAACGGCATGCGCCTGGCCCGGGTGGCGTCGATCGCCGAGGCGCTGCACGGCCACGCCCTCCGGCTGCACGCGGTGTAGCGCCGCGCCGTCGCCTTTCGCCCACCAGCGGTGGCTGGCTCCCGCAGTACGCTTGCGCCGTGGTCACCCGTCCCAGCGCACAGCTCATGGACGCGCTCGCCGCCGTGGCCCCCGGCACGGCGCTGCGCGAAGGCATCGACCGCATCCTGCAGGCCAACAAGGGCGCGCTCATCGTCGTGGGCGACGGCCCCGAGGTGCTCAACATCTGCTCGGGCGGCTTCCTGCTCGACGCCGCCTTCAGCCCGCAGCGGCTGTCCGAGCTGGCGAAGATGGACGGCGCCATCATCCTGGCCAGCGACGCCAGCCGCATCGCCCGCGCCAACGTCCACCTGGTGCCCAACCCCAACGTGCCGACGTCCGAGACCGGCACCCGCCACCGCACGGCCGAACGTGTGGCCCGGTCGATCGACGTGCCGGTGATGTCGGTGTCCGAGGACATGGCGATCATCGCCGTGTACATCGGCGACGACAAGCACCCGCTCGAGGCCATCCCTCGCCTGCTCGTGCCGGGCCAACCAGGCGCTGCAGACCCTCGAGCGCTACCGCGACCGGCTCGACGGCGTGACCGCCTCGCTGTCCGCGCTCGAGGTCGAGGACCTGGTCACGGTGCGCGACGTCGTGAACGTGCTGCAGCGCACCGAGATGGTGCGCCGCATCGCCGACGAGATCTCGGCCGACATCGTCGAGCTCGGCGTCGACGGCCGGCTGGTCAAGCTGCAGCTCGAAGAGCTGATGGGCGGCGTCGACGACGACCGCCGCCTGGTGATGCTCGACTACTTCACCGCCGAGGGCGACTGGAAGGTCGACGAGGCCATGGACGCGCTGGCGGGCATGGGCACCGAGGAGCTGCTCGACGCCACGGCCGTGGCCGCCACCCTGCAGATGCCGGGCGAGACGGTCGACCTCGACGCCAACGTCCAGCCCCGGGGCTACCGGCTGCTGGCCCGCATCCCGCGGCTGCCCGAGTCGGTCGTCGAACGCATCGTCGAGCCGGTTCGGCACCCTGCAGAAGATCATGCGGGCCACGATCGACGACCTCGACGACGTCGACGGGGTCGGCGCCACCAGGGCCCGGGCCATCAAGGACGGGCTCTCGCCGCCTGGCCGAGTCGAGCATCCTCGACCGCTACAGCTGACGCGGCGCCGGCGCGCTAGACCTGCGGCGTGCGCATCACGCTGCCGTCCGGGACCCCCGCCGAGATCGCCCGCCCCGACGGGCCTGCCGACCGGGGCCTGGTCCTGATCCCCGACATCGGCAGCCTGCGCCCGCTGTTCGACGACCACGTGGCCCGCCTGGCGGCCGAGAACGGCTGGGTCGTGTGCGCCTTCGACCTGTGGGGCGGGCGCGACGACCTCACCACGATCGAGGCCAGGCTGGCGGCGGGCGGCACGCTCGACGACGAGCGCGTGCTGGGCGACGCGGTGGCCGCCGCCGACGCCACCGAGGTCGAGCCGGTCGCGGTGGTCGGGTTCTGCATGGGCGGCATGTACGCGCTCAAGGCGGCCGGCACGGGCCGGTTCGCCCGGGCGGCGTCCTTCTACGGCATGGGTCGGGTGCCCGAGATGTGGCAGAGCCCGACGCAGGGCGAGCCGCTCGACGCGCTCGGCCGCCCCCGACGCCTGCCCGGCGCTCGCCATCGTCGGCACCGTCGACCCCTGGCTGCCGGAAGCCGACCTCGCCGCGCTCGAGGGCGTGGGGGTCGAGGTCGTGCGCTACGAGGGTGCCGACCACGGCTTCGCCCACGACCCCTCCCGCCCGGCGCACCGTCCGGGCGACGCCGCCGACGCCTGGGGACGCGTGATCGCGCACCTCGGCGCCGGCTGATCCTCGGCCCCGCGGGGAACTGCGCCGCCGTCGAACCAGCGCCGGTCGGAGGGAACTGGCGGCGCGGTCGGACCCGCGCCTCGTCAGCGGGCGCGGCGCTCGAGCTGCTCGCGGTCGGTGATGCGGTAGCGGCGCTCGGACTGCTCGATCCACCCCAGGCGGACGAAGCTGGCGATGGCCTTGTTCACCCGCTCGCGGGAGGCCCCGACCATGGCGGCCAGCTCCTCCTGCGTCACCGGCAGCGTGAACTCGTCGGCGCCGGCGGCCATCTCGACCAGCCGCTTGGCCGTGCGCCCGGTCACGTCGAGGAACACCGAGTCGGCGAGGGCCACGTCCATGGTGCGCAGCCGCCCGGCCAGCAGCGCCACGACACCCCACAGCAGCTCGGGCCGGTTCTCGTACACCTCGCGGATCGGCCCGTAGCCGATGGACAGCACCTGCGACTGCTCGAGGGCCCGGGCCTCGGCGGTGCGGCCCTGCTTCTCGAACAGCTGCATCTCGCCGAACAGGTCGCCGGGCTCCATCAGCGCCACGACCGACTCGCGCCCGTCGATCGAGCGCTTGGCGATGGCGATGCGCCCCTCGATGACGACGTACAGGGTGTCGGGAGCGTCGTCCTCGTGGAACAGCACGTCCCCGCGACGGAGGTCCTCGGTGGTGCTGGCGTCGGCGAGGTGCAGCAGCTCCTGCGGGGTGAGATCGGCGAAGAGATCGACGTCCGCGAGCAGGTCGGTGGGGGTCATCACCCGGGAACGATAACGATGCGCCGACCTGTCGTCCCGACAGATGGTCCGAGCGGGGTCGACGGCGATGGCGCCGGTAACCTCCCGCGCACCATGTCAGGCGTGTGGGTGATCGTCGTGGCGGCCGGTTCCGGCCGTCGTTTCGGGGGAGCGAAGCAGTACGAGCCGCTCGCCGGGCGCCGGGTCGCTGGACTGGTCGCTCGACGCGGCGCGGTCGGCCGCCGACGGCGTCGTCCTGGTGGTGTCCGACGACCACGCGGGCGACGACGAACCGGGCGCGGACGCGGTCGTGGCCGGCGCCGCCACGCGTTCCGGGTCGGTGCGTGCCGGCCTGGCCGCCGTGCCGGCGACGGCCGACGTCGTCGTGGTCCACGACGCCGCCCGCCCCCTGGCCGAGGACGCCCTGTTCGCGGCCGTGGTCGGCGCGGTGCGGGCCGGGGCCGACGCGGCGCTGCCGGGCGCGCCCGTCAACGACACGCTCCGCGCCCACGACGGCGCGCCCGTCGACCGCGACGGGCTGGTGGCCGTGCAGACGCCGCAGGCGTTCCGGGCGGAGGCCCTCCGGGCCGCGCACCGCGACCAGGCCGAGGCGACCGACGATGCGTCGCTGGTCGAGTCCGATGGTGGCAAGGTGGTCGTCGTGCCCGGCTCGCCCGACAACCTGAAGATCACCCGACCCGCCGACCTGGTGGTGGCCGAGGCGCTGCTCCGTGCCCGCTGACGCCGCCACCGCCTCCGCTGGGACGGGTGCCGCGGGCCCGGCGTGGGGCGCACCGCCCGCGCTCCGGGTCGGGCAGGGCTTCGACGTCCACCCGTTCTCCGACGACCCGGCGCGCCGCCTCGTGCTCGGCGGCGTCGAGTTCCCCGGCGAGCGGGGGCTGGCCGGCCACAGCGACGCGGACGTGATCGCCCACGCGGTCACCGACGCGCTGCTCGGCGCCGCGGGCCTGGGCGACATCGGCCAGCACTTCCCCGACACCGATCCGGCGCTGGCGGGCGCCGACTCCATCGTCCTCCTCGGCCGGGCGGTCGCCGACGTCCGGGCGGCCGGGTGGACGCCGCAGAACGTCGACTGCACGGTGGTGCTGGAGGCGCCGAAGCTGGCGCCGCGACGCGAGGCCATCCGGGCGCGCCTGACCGACACCGTGGGCGCGCCGGTCACCGTCAAGGGCAAGCGGGCCGAGGGGCTCGGTGCTCTCGGCCGGTCCGAGGGCGTGGCGTGCTTCGCGGTCGCCCTCCTCGTGGGGGCGTCGTGACGCCGCCCCGGGGTGGGTCTCGCGGCGGCGGCACGGGTCGCGGCGGCACCGGACGCGGCGGCGGCAGCGGCCGGAGCGGATCCGGGCGGGGCGGTGGCGCGGGCGGGAGCAGCGGTCGAGGCGGCAGCGCCGGGCGGAGCGGAAGCCAGGGCGGGGGCCGGGGGAGCGGAGGTCAGAGCGGGCGCCGCCCGCCGCCGACGCGCATCACGACGCCCGGGGCCGCGCCGCGGCCGGGCTCGCTGCCGCAGGGTCGACGCGGGCGCGTGTCCTCGTCGGCCGCCCGCGGCCTCGGCGGCGACCAGGTCGAGGGCCGCCAGGCCGTGCGGGAGCTCCTCATCGCCGGGCGCCGTCGGGTGCGAGAGGTGTGGATGGTCGACGAGCGCGACGACTCGCCGATCCTGGACGACATCCGCGAGCTGGCCGCGGCCGAGCGGGTGACGGTCACCACCGTCGGTCGAGGCCGGTTCGCCGCGCAGGCCCGCTGCGAAGCGCCCCAGGGCGTGCTCGCCCTGGCCGCACCGCTGCCCGAGGTCGACCTCGAGGTCCTCGTCACGCCGCACGGCCGCACCGCCCCCTTCCTCGTGGCCCTGGACGGGGTCACCGATCCGGGCAACCTGGGCGCCATCCTGCGGTCGGCCGAGTGCGCCGGCGTGACCGGGGCGATCCTGCCGCGGCATCGTGCCGTGCACGTCACGCCCGCGGCCACGAAGGCGGCCGCGGGCGCGATCGAGCACGTGCCGATGGCGGTGGTGGGCGGCCTCCCGTCGGCCATCGCCGAGCTGCGCAAGGCCGGGGTGCACGTCGTGGGGCTCGACGGTGCGGCCTCCACGTCCCTCTACGACATGGCGGGCGCCGACGGGCCCGTCTGCGTGGTGCTGGGGGCCGAGGGCCGCGGGCTGTCGCGCCTCGTGCGCGAGCGGTGCGACGAGGTGGTGGCGATCCCCATGGCGGGCACGCTCGGTTCGCTCAACGTGTCGGCCGCCGCGGCGCTCGCCTGCTTCGAGATCGCCCGCCGTCGCTGACGTCGGCCGCGGCGGGCCGGGAGGCAGACGGGGTGGAGGGGAGCCCGAGGCGGGGTTCGAACCCGCGACCTGACGCTTACAAGGCGCCTGCTCTGGCCAGCTGAGCTACTCGGGCAGGGACGCGACCCTACCGGGGGGTGCTTGCATCGCGCATGCTCTCCGGCCAGCCTTAGCCCAGTGGCACTCACCGATCGTGACCGGGCGATCCTCGACTTCGAGCGGGGCTGGTGGCTGCTCCCGTCGTCGAAGGGGGCCGCCATCCGCGACCGCCTCGACCTCTCCCCGACCCGTTACTACCAGTTGCTGAACCGGCTGATCGACGACCCGGCCGCGCTGGCCCACGACCCGCTGGTCGTGCACCGGCTGCGCCGGGCACGGGCCCAGCGCCGTCGGGCCCGCGTCGAGGGTCGCACGACGGCCGGCCACGGCTCCTGAGGAGGCCATCAATGCAGACCACCGAGCGTCCCCCCGCCGGCCCCACGCGCGGGTCGAGCCCCATGCGCGGGGTCGTGTTGGTGGCCGTCGCCGCCATCCTCGGGTTCTTCGTCCTCCGGGCCATCGAGGACACCGGCGGCGGGCCGACGGCCGCGGAGATCGAGGCCGCGACCGACGACAGCACGGGCTCGAGCGCCGACCCGGCCGCGGGCTCGACCGACACGACGGCGGCTCCGGCGGCCCGCCCGCCCGGCGAGGTCGTGGTGCTGGTGGCGAACGCGTCCGGGGTCCAGGGTGCCGCCGGCGCCCAGTCGGAGGCGATCGCCGGCCGGCGGCTACCAGATCCTGCCGGCGGCCAACGCCCCCGAGGAGGTCGAGGCCACCCAGGTGCTGGCCACGGCCGGCTACGAGGCCGACGCCGCCGCACTCGCCGCCGCGATCGGCGCGCCGGCCGAGTCGGTGACGGCCATGCCCGACCCGCCGCCGCTCGACCTGACGGGCGCCCAGATCCTCGTGATGCTCGGCCCCGACCTCGCCAGCGGCGGCTGAGCGACGGTCTCTCCGACCCCGCCGCGGGCGAGACGGGGGTCGGGTTGACTTCGGCCGCGATGGACGAGTCCGGGATGGACGAGATCGACACCCTCGGCCCGTTGCGCGCCCGGCCGCGCGACGCCGCGGTCGTCGTGGACTTCGACGGCACGCTGTCGCCCATCGTCGACGACCCGGCGAGCGCCCGCGCCGCGGACGGCGCGGGCGAGGCGCTGGTCGCGCTCGCCGACCTCTACGGCCTGGTCGCCGTGATGTCGGGCCGGCCGACCGACTTCCTGCGCACGGTGGTTCCGGCCGAGGTCGTGCTGTCGGGCCTCTACGGCCTCGAGGTCGTGCGCGACGGCGTGCGCACCGATCACCCCGACGCCGCCCCGTGGCGGGCCATCGTGGCGGGCGTGGCCGACGCGGCGGCGGACACCGGTCCGGCGGGCGTGGACGTCGAGCCGAAGGGCCTGTCGCTCACGCTGCACTACCGGCGCCACCCCGAGATCGCCGAGGCCGTCGCGGCGTGGGCGGACGCGGCGGCGGCCCGGTCGGGCCTCGAGGCGCGGCCGGCCAAGATGTCGGTCGAGCTGCACCCGCCGATCCCCGCCGACAAGGGCACCGCGCTCGAGGCCCTGGCCGCTGGGTTCCGAGCGGTGTGCTACGTGGGCGACGACCGGGGCGACCTGCCCGCGTTCGACGCCCTCGACCGCATGGCCGGCCGGGGCGTCCACTGCGTGCGCGTCGCCGTGGACAGCGACGAGGCGCCCGCCGAGCTGCTGGCCCGGGCCGACCTCGTCGTCGACGGCCCGTCCGCGGTCGTCGCCCTCCTGCGGCGCCTGGCCGAGCCGTCGTCGGCCGGGGGTTCGTAGCCGAGGCAATCGGTTCCGTCCGGCCGAGGATGAGGCAGGGGTTCCGCATGTGGAACCCATCGCCTCGCCCTCGGTGCGGTGGAACCCATTGCCTCGGGACGGGAGGGTCAGTCCGCGGCGGCGAGCTGGTCGGCCAACCAGTCGGCCGGGCCGCGGGCGGTCGACAGCTGGCGCAGCCGGGCGGCGCGGGCGGCCCGTTCGTCGGCGGGCATGCGCAGGGCGCGGTCGAGGGCCTCGGCCGTGCCCGCCACGTCGAACGGCGCGACCTCGACCGCCGCCTCGCCCACCTCGTCCCACACGCCCGCCTCGGGCGACAGGCACAGCACCGCGTCGCGCTCGTTGACGATGGCCCCTTCCTTCGCCACCAGGTTCAGGCCGTCGCGGATCGGGTTCACCAGCAGGACGTCGGCTCGGCGCAGCACCGCCACGGACCGGGGGTAGTCGTCGCGGGTGTCGTACACGATCGGCGTCCAGCCGGGGGTCGCCCAGCGCTCGTTGATCTCCTCGACCAACGCCTCGACGTCCTGCTGGTACTCGATGTACGCCGGCACGCCGGTGCGGGACGGGTAGACGGACGCGAGGAACACCACCCGCTCGCGCCACTCGGGATGTCGCTCGAGCAGCAGGTCGAAGGCCTGGAAGCCGCGCAGCAGGTTCTTGGACAGCTCGATGCGGTCGACCCGGGCGACGACCAGCCGGTCGCCGACCGTCTCGTCGATCTCGGCCAGCGCGGCCGCGCAGGCGGGGGAGGCGGCCGTCGTCGCGGAGGTCGTCGGCGGCGGTCGGGCAGCGGCGAGACGAAGGTGCGGGGCGTGAGGCCCTGCACGTCCCGGCACGACGACACGAAGTCGCCGGCCCAGCGGGCGGTGTGGAACCCGCAGGCGCGGTGGGCGGCGAGGCCCGACACGACCTCGCCGGCCACGTGCTGCGGAAGCACCCGCAGCCAGGTGGGCGTGGCGAACGGCGTGTGGTGGAAGTGGACGGCCGCGAGGTCGGGGCGGCTCTCGGCCAGCGTCAGGCCCATGAGCCCGAGGTGGTAGTCCTGCACGAGCACGGCGGCGCCCGTCGGGCGCGGCGTCGGCCACCGCATCGGCGAAGGCCCGGTTCACCTCGCGGTACGCCTGCCAGGCATCGGCCAGCCCCGGCCCGAACGCCGGCTCGCGGGGCAGGTCGTAGAGGCCGTGGTGCAGGAACCACAGCACCTGGTTGGAGATCACGTCGTAGGCCAGCCGGTAGGTCTCGGCGTCGACCGCCAGCAGCCGGACCCGGAAGTCCTCGGCGTCGACCACCCCGGCATCGGCCGCGGCGCGGTCGCCCTCGGACATCGCCGCGGCGACCCACAGCGTGTCGGTGCCGGCGACCAGCGGGCCGAGGCCCGACACGAGGCCCCCGGCGCCGCGGCGGGCGGACAGGGTGCCGTCGTCGGCCCGGCGGAACGACAGGGGGCCACGGTTGGACACGATGACGGCGGCGCGGTCCACGACCGGGCGAGGCTACCCGCCTGCGCGCCGCCGACCGTCACGACGGACCGCGACGACGGCCCGGCCGCGGCGCTCGGCCGCGGGCCGGCTCCGCGGCGGGCGCGAGGGCGGGCGCCGCGATGCGCCACAATCTGCCCCCGTGCGCGTGGTGATCGCCCCCGACAAGATGCGTGGAACGGTGACCGCCCGCGAGGCGGCCGCCGCGGCCGGGCGCGCCGCCGCCACCGCCGGGTGGCAGGCCGACGAGGTCCCGGTGGCCGACGGCGGCGAGGGAACGCTCGACGCGCTCGGCGGGCCCAACCGCACGACGACGGTGACCGGCCCGCTCGGCGAGCCGGTCGACGGCCGAGTGGCGGCTGGCGGGGCGGACGGCCGTCGTCGAGATGGCCCGCGGCATCGGGCCTGGCGCTGGTCGGGGGGCCCGACGACAACGACCCGATCGGCGCGTCGACGGTGGGGACCGGCGAGCTGCTCGCCGCCGCGGTCGACGCGGGCGCCACCCGCCTCCTGGTCGGCCTCGGCGGCTCGGCGACGACCGACGGCGGGCCTGGGTGCCCTGCGGGCGCTGTACCCGCTCCACCGCCTGGCCGGGGTCGACATCGCCGTGCTGTGCGACGTGCGCACCGCGTTCGTCGACGCGGCGGCGGTGTTCGCGCCGCAGAAGGGCGCCTCGCCCGCCCAGGTCGAGCTGCTCCGGCGCCGCCTCGAGCGGCTGGCCGACGTGTACCTCGCCGACCACGGCGTCGACGTGCGGACCATCGAGGGGGCGGGCGCCGCCGGCGGTCTGGCCGGCGGGCTCGCCGTGGCGGGCGCCCGGCTCGTCGGCGGCTTCGACGCCGTGGCCGACGAGCTCGACCTGCCCGACCTGATCGAGGGCGCAGACCTGGTCGTCACCGGAGAGGGCTTCCTCGACGAGCAGTCGTTCGAGGGCAAGGTGGTGGGCGGGGTGGCCGACCTGGCCCGGGCCGCCGGCGTGCCGGTGCGTGGCCGTGGTCGGCGAGGTCGTCCCCGACCTGGCGCCCGAGGTCGGCTCGGGCCTCGAGGTCGTGTCGCTCGTGGCCCGGGTGGGCGACGAGCGGGCCCGGGCCGACACCGCGGCCTGCATCGAGGAGGCGGTGGCCGACGTCATCGCGGGCCGCGCCTGACCGGGCGCACGGCCCACGTCGGGGGAATGGAGGTGGTGGGGAGGGGGTTGGTTACGATTCGGCCGGACTCCGCACGGCCCCGGCCGTCCCCGAGCCAAGGACCGTCACCGATGAGCGAGCGAAGCGAGCGAATCATGAGCACAGTGCATTTCTCGGCACGGAGTGCCGATCGCTCACTGCGTGCATCCCGAAGGGTGCACCAGTGAGTGTCTCCGTTCGCATCCCGACCACCCTGCGCCCGCTCACCGGCGGCCAGTCCGAGGTGTCGCTGGAGGGGTCGGACGTGCGGTCCGTGATCGCCAACCTGGACGGTGCGCACCCGGGCTTCGCCGACCGGCTGCTCGACGACGAGGGCAACCTGCGCCGGTTCGTCAACGTGTTCGTGGCCGACGACGACATCCGCTTCCTCGACGGCCTCGACACCCCGGTGCCCGACGGTTCCGAGGTGGCGATCATCCCGGCCGTCGCCGGCGGCTGAGGGCCGACCGGACAGTTCCCCGTCATTAGCACTCGCCGGTTGCGAGTGCTGATGGTGCGTGGTTGACTGGCTAGCACTCACATTCGACGAGTGCTAACGCCGTGCCCAACGGAGGGAACTACGGAATGCCCAAGATCATCGCTTTCGACGCCGAGGCGCGCCGCGGCCTCGAGGCCGGCATGAACAAGCTGGCCGACGCGGTCCGCGTCACCCTCGGGCCCAAGGGCCGCAACGTCGTGCTCGACAAGAAGTGGGGCGCCCCCACGATCACGAACGACGGCGTGTCGATCGCCAAGGAGATCGAGCTCGAGGACCCCTACGAGAAGATCGGGGCCGAGCTGGTCAAGGAGGTCGCCAAGAAGACCGACGACGTCGCGGGTGACGGCACCACCACCGCCACCGTGCTCGCCTGGTCGATGGTCCGCGAGGGCCTGCGCAACGTGGCCGCCGGCGCCAACCCGATGTCGCTCAAGAAGGGCATCGAGGCCGCGGTCGACGCGGCCGTCGAGGCCATCAAGGACCAGGCCGTCGAGATCGACTCGAAGGACCAGATCGCCCAGGTCGCCGGCATCTCCGCCGCCGACGCCGAGATCGGCGAGATGATCTCCGAGGCCATCGACAAGGTCGGCAAGGACGGCGTCATCACCGTCGAGGAGTCGCAGACCTTCGGCATGGAGATGGACCTCGTCGAGGGCATGCGCTTCGACAAGGGCTACATCTCGGCCTACTTCGTCACCGACCCCGACCGCATGGAGGCCGTCCTCGACGACCCCTACGTCCTGCTGGTCAGCGGCAAGATCTCGACGGTGCGCGACCTGCTGCCCGTGCTCGAGAAGGTCATGCAGTCGGGCAAGCCGCTCGTGATCATCGCCGAGGACGTCGAGGGCGAGGCCCTGGCGACGCTGGTCGTCAACAAGATCCGCGGCACGTTCAAGTCGGTCGCCATCAAGGCCCCCGGCTTCGGCGAGCGCCGCAAGGCCATGCTGGCCGACATCGCCATCCTCACCGGTGGCCAGGTCATCAGCGAGGACGTCGGCCTCAAGCTCGAGAACACCACCCTCGACCTGCTCGGCCAGGCCAAGAAGGTCATCGTCACCAAGGACGAGACCACGATCGTCGAGGGCGCCGGCTCCGCCGACGACATCCAGGGCCGCATCAAGCAGATCAAGAACGAGATCGAGAACACCGACTCCGACTACGACCGCGAGAAGCTGCAGGAGCGGCTGGCCAAGCTGTCCGGCGGCGTGGCCGTGCTCAAGGTCGGCGCGGCCACCGAGGTCGAGCTCAAGGAGAAGAAGCACCGCATCGAGGACGCGGTGTCCACCACCAAGGCCGCCATCGAGGAGGGCGTGGTCGCCGGCGGCGGCACCACCCTCGTCCGGGCCCAGGCCAAGGTGTTCGAGCTGGCCGAGACCCTGCAGGCCGACGAGGCCACCGGTGCCCGCATCGTGGCCCGGTCGCTCGAGGAGCCGCTGAAGCAGATCGCGGTCAACGCCGGCCTCGAGGGCGGCGTGGTGATCGAGCGGGTGCGCAACCTCGACGGCCCCGAGGGCCTCAACGCCGCGACCGGCGACTACGAGGACCTGACCAAGGCCGGCATCATCGACGCCGCCAAGGTCACCCGCTCGGCGCTGCAGAACGCGGCGTCGATCGCGGCCCTGTTCCTCACCACCGAGGCCGTCATCGCCGACAAGCCCGAGGAGGCCCCGGCCGGGCGTCCCGGGTGGAGGCATGGAGGACTTCTAGTCCCACGAGCGGGGCGCCAGCCCCGTCGTCCTCGGTCCGCCCGAGCTGCGCTGACGCACGACCGCCGCCCTTCGGGGCGGCGGTCGTCGCGTCCGCTCCCCCGGAACCTGTAGCGTCACGCTGCGAATCGGCAGCACGACGATGGGGGTGCCACTGGTGGACCGGCGACTGGACCGACGAGATCTGATGCGCACGGGCGCCGCGGGGATGGCCGGGGTGCTCGGCGGCAGCCTCGCCGGGGGCGCCACCGCCGGCGCGACACCCGGTGGCTGGCCCGGGCGGGGCGGCCGCCCGCCCGAGCTGATCTTCCTGTCGCACGTCAACGATCCGGCCACGACCTCGATCTTCCCGGGCGACCCCGAGTTCATGATCGAGACGATGGCCACCGTGCCGGTCGACGGGTTCTACATGCAGTACGTGTGCGAGGGCGAGCACACCGGCACCCACTGGGGCGCCCCGGCCCACTTCCAGGAGGGCGGGCTGACCGCCGACCAGCTGGATCCGGGCGACCTGTTCCTCCCCGCGGTGAAGATCGACGTGCGCGACCGTGCCGCTGCCGACCCCGACTACGGGGTGACGATCGACGACGTCCAGCGCTGGACGCGCCGCCACGGCAGGATCCCGCGGGGCGCCGCCGTCATCCTGTGGACGGGGTGGGAGGACAAGTGGGGCACCGACGCCTACCCCAACCTCGACGCCGACGGCGTGATCCACCAGCCCGGGTTCCTGCCCGAGACGGTCGAGTGGCTCGTCGAGACCCGACGGCTCGACGAGCGGGGCGCGCTGGGCACCGACACGTTCGGTCCCGACCGCGGCATCGACGACTCCTACGGCGCCTCGGTCCTGCTCTACGACCGTCACCGCATCAGCCTCGAGAACCTCGCCAACCTCGCGTCGCTGCCCGAGACCGGGGCGTGGGTGCTGGTGGGCGGCCCGCGCCACAAGGCCGGATCGGGCTCGACCTCCACCATCTACGGGGTGCTGGCCTCGAGCTGAGGGTCACCGCTGCGGGGGGCTTCGAGGCCGTCCTCGAGCCCGGGCCGGTACTGCACCGCGATCCCCTTGCCTCGCCGCTTCCCCGCGTACATGGCGCGGTCGGCGCGGTTGACCAGCACGTCGGGGGTCACGCCCTTCTCGTCGAGCCGCGGCTCGACCACGCCCACGCTGGCGCCGAGCGGGATGGTGTGGCCCGCGACGTGGAACGGCTGGCGCAGCGCGGCCAGGATCCGGTCGGCGGCGCCGCCGGAGGCCTCGGTGCCGTCGACCAGCACGATCGCGAACTCGTCGCCGCCCAGCCGAGCCACGGTGTCGACGCTGCGGACCGCCCCGCGCAGCCGTTGCGCGACGGCGTAGAGCATGTGGTCACCGGCGGCGTGCCCGAACGCGTCGTTCACGGCCTTGAAGTCGTCGAGGTCGACGACGAGGACGGCGAAGCCCTGGCCGAGGAGGCGATGGCGCTCGATCGCCTCTTGCAGGCGGTCGCTGAACAGCGACCGGTTGGCCAGGCCGGTGAGCGGATCGTGGTGCGCCTGGTGGCTCAGCTCGGCCTGGGATGCCGAGAGGCGCTCCAGCAGGGCGGCGTTCTCGAGGAGCGTGACGACCTGCCGGGCGAGCACCAGCACCAGCACGGTCCACATCAGCAGCGACTCGACCGTGTCGACCCCGTTGGCCAGCGCGCTCTGGACGGCGACGACCGACCCGGTGAGCCCCACCAGCACGTACGGCAGCAGCAGGTGGGCGCGGTCGGTGGTGGTCAGCCGGCGAGCGTGCCGGGGCACGGCGTGGTCGGCGGCGGTGGTGCGGGCGGCGACCGCGATGAGCAGCGGACCCGCGATGAAGCCGGCGTTCGTGAGCGGGGGCATGTCGTCGGCGCCGCTGCTGACGAGGTAGGCGAAGATGCTGTCCGACGCCGAGATGCCGACCAGCCCCGCCCCGAGCACCCACAGCTGCGGCCGCAGCTGGCGGGGCACGCGCCGGGTGAAGGCGAGGAGCACCACGATGGCGACGAGCACGAGGTCGGTCAGGGGGTAGGCGATGGCCACGCCGAAGGCGAGGGCGTTGGGCGAGCCCGCGCGCACCACCGCACCCAGGGCCGTCGCCCACGTGAGCGCGAACAGCGAGCCGACGACGATGGCACCGTCGAGGAGGAAGATCACCCGGTCGTGCGTCTGGGTCGGCGCGGTGGGTCGGGGTGCGACCACGTCGAACGCCAGCAGGGCCGGCAGCGCGAAGACCGGCATCGTGAGGTAGCCGACGTCGGCCACGGACGGGGACGGCAGCGGGGTGTCCGAGCAGATCTGGTACCAGGACCAGAACGCCTGCCCGACCGTCCAGCCGGCCATGCCGGCCGCCATGAGCCAGCGCCACGTCCGCTCGACCCCGCGGGCGCGCCGGGCCGTCACCGCACACAGGACGGCGGCCGCACCACCGCCCAGGAGCTGGGCGCCGTTGTCGACGAGCACCTCCGCGTCCGGCGACAGGATGCCGGAGCTGTCGAGGAACACCACGACGGCCACGAACACCGCGACCGCGACCAACGACGTGCGGAGCTCGTTTGCCTTCACGAGGCCGTCGTCCCCCAGGAAACGTGCAGGTCGTCGCCCGCCAAGTGCCGCTCGCAGCGTAGTGCAGCCGCCACACCTGCGTCACCGCTGCGTCGGACCCGTGCCCCGGCCGGTGGCGATTTCCCCGCGTTCGCGGTTGCAGGTTCAGCGGATGGGCACGTCATCTCGAGGAGCCGTCGCCGTGCTGCCAGGAGGCCTCGCTGGCAGCAGATGGTCACCCGCCAAATCGCGGACGCTTGGGCTGTGGCGAACTCCCTGTCCGCTCGGCCTCCAGGCCGGCACCGGTAGCGTGCCGGGATGGACGGGACCCGCATCGTCATGGTCCGGCACGGCGAGTCGGTGGCGCAGGAGCGTCGCATCGTCGGCGGCCACAAGGGCTGCGAGGGCCTGTCCGCCACGCGGCCGTCTCCAGGTCGAGGCGCTGCGCGACCGCTGGAAGGCACGCGACGAGCTCGGGGGCGACGTGGTCCTCTACGCCAGCGTCATGGCGCGGGCGCGTCGAGACGGCCCAGATCCTGGCGCCGGTGCTGGGCCAGCCCGACGTCGCCGAGGACTGCGCCTTCTGCGAGCACCACCCGGGCGAGGGCGACGGGCTGCCGTGGAGCGAGTTCGACGAGCGCTACCCGCACCCGGCCGACGGGTGGACGCCCGACATCCGCCGCGATCCCGGCGGCGAGACGTGGAACGAGATGGCGGCGCGGGTGAAGGAGGGCTTCGACCGACTGGTCGACGACCATCCCGGCCGCACCGTGGTGGTCGCCTGCCACGGCGGGGTCATCGTGCAGACCATGATCCGCTGGCTGCTCATCGACCCGATGGCCACCGGCGAGCGGGCCTGGTTCAGCCCCGAGAACGCGTCGGTCACCGAGTGGCGCTACGGCCCCAACCCGTACGGCAACCGCACCGGCGAGTGGGAGCTGGTCCGCTTCAACGACCACGCCCACCTCGCCGGCATGTGACGGCGTGACCGATCCGCTGGACCCCTGAACACCGTCAGCGTTCGTGGCGGGTGGCGGGCGGGATCCAGCGCGGGTCGACGTCGTCGTCGGGCTCCAGAGGGCGCATGGCCAGGTCGATCGCGCTCCAGAGAGTCTTGGACACCGGGTAGAAGGCGAGCGGCACGATGATCGCGGTGGCCACGATCGCCCCGACCGCCACCCACGCCGACTCGTCCTGGTAGGTGGCGGCGAAGGCCGCGACGACGGCCACCAGCACCGCGACGAAGCTGACGATCGTGTTGATGCCGAGGGCGCCGATCCAGTGGCCCTCGATGCGCTCGAGCCGGAAGCCGCACCGCGGGCAGCGGTCGACGATGGTGAACCACCTCCGGAACAGGTTCCCGCCCCCGCACAGGGGGCACCGGCGGCGCCAGGCCGCGGAGGAGGAGGCGGGACACGGTGAGCTCTGGCGGCTCGGTGGGCGGGTCGGACACGCCCCGAAGCATGCCCTGCTGGGCGGAGGGGCACTAACGTCCGCCGCGCAGCCGGCACGAGGGGGTCGGGCGCATCGAGGGGGACGACATGGCGACGGGGGTGACGCGGCGGCTCGCCGCGCTGGTGCTGGTGATCGCGATGGCCACGGCGGCCTGTGCCCGTGGCGGCTGGCCGGGACCGGGCGGGGGCCACCACGGCCCGCCCTTCCGTGGCGAGATCGACCTGACGCTCACCACCGACCCCACCACGTGCGACCCCTTGGGCGGGGACCGCTGCATGCTGCCGTTCCCGAACGACCACTTCACGGTCGACGACCCGTCGACGGCGACAGGGCGTCGCGTCGAGCTGGCCCCCGACGCCACGCCGGCGAACCGGGCGGGCGTGCACGTCGATCCGACCGAGCTGAACCGCAACGACGGCTTCTCACCGGGGTCCGCCATCGCCGTCCTGTTGCCCGGCGTCGACCCGACGGCCAGCGGCCTGGCCCCGATCACCGACATGGGCGCCTCGCTCGACCGCCAGGCGCCGATCGTGATCGTCGACGCCGACACCGGAGAGCGCCATCCGTACTGGGCCGAGCTCGACAGCCGCGCCCCCGATCCCGAGCACCAGCTGCTGTTCGTCCGCCCGGCCCGGAACTTCCTCGAGGGCCACCGCTACATCGTGGCCGTGCGCAAGGTCGTCGACGGCGCCGGCCAGCCGATCGGGCCGACCGACGTGTTCCGGGCGTATCGCGACCGGCTGCGGACCGACGAGCCCGCGGTCGAGGCCCGCCGCGACCACATGGACGACCTGTTCCGCACCCTGCAGCGCGCCCACGTCCGGCAGCGCGACCTCACGCTCGCCTGGGACTTCACGGTGGCGAGCGGCGAGAACCTCTCCGAGCGCCTGCTCGCCATGCGCGACGACGCCTTCACCGCGCTGGGCGACGCCGCGCCCGCCTTCGCCGTCACCGACGTCCGCCCGAGCACCCGGGCCAACCTGGCCACCGAGGTGCAGGGCACGTTCCAGGTGCCGAGCTACCTGACCGGCGACGGATCGCCGGGCACGGTGCTCAACAACGGCGACGGGCCGGGATCGTCGCCATCCCCGAGCGCAACGGCGACTACACGGCCCGGTTCATCTGCACGGTGCCGCGCTCGGCCACCAACCCCGACGGCACGGCCAACCCCGCGAGCATGATGCTGTACGGCCACGGGCTCCTCGGCTCCGCGCGGGAGGTGTACGGCGCCAGCTCGCGCTACGCGAGCGTCGCCAACGTGACCACGTGCGCCACCTGGTGGATCGGCATGTCCGAGGACGACTACGGCGCCGTGCTGGCCGCGCTCGGCGACATGAGCGCGTTCCGCACGATGCCCGACCGGCTGCAGCAGTCGATGCTGAACGTGATGTTCCTCGGCCGGCTCATGAAGCACCCCGCCGGGCTGTCGTCGCACGCCGCGTTCCAGGCCGCCGGCGGCGCCCCGCTGCTCGACCAGCAGAACCTGACGTTCAACGGCGTCAGCCAGGGCGGGATCCTCGGGGGTGCGGTCACCGCCGTGGCCCAGGACTGGAAGCGCGCCTTCCTCGGCGTGCCGGCCATGAACTACTCGACCCTGCTCGATCGGAGCGTCGACTTCGACGTGTTCGGCACGGTGTTCGACCCCAGCTACCCCGACTGGGTCGACCGCCAGCTCGTGCTGCTGCTGGCCCAGACGCTGTGGGACCGGGGCGAGAACGACGGCTACGCCCAGCACCTGACCGGCGACCCGTACCCGGGCACGCCCGACCACGAGGTGATGCTGTACGAGGCGTTCGGCGACCACCAGGTGGCCAACGTCGCCACCGAGGTCATGGCCCGCACGGTGGGCGCCGAGCTGCGCGTCCCCGCCCTGGCCGACGGTCGCAGCCCCGACGTCGAGCCCTTCTGGGGCCTGGCGCCGGCGGGCCCGCTGCCGGACGCGGGTGGCTCGTACCTCGTGGTGTGGGACTTCGGCACCCCGCCGCCCCCGCTCGAGAACGTCCCGAACCGGGCGGGCGAGGACCCGCACGGGCAGGGCCGGGGGCAGGTGGACGTGCTGACCGTGGCGTGGGAGTTCCTGGCCAACGGCCATCTCGTCGACACGTGCGCCGGCGGCCCGTGCCGGACGCTGCCGTCGGGCTGAACGGCCGCGGCGACCGTCCAGACTGCACCCATGGCTCCCGCACCCACCCTCACCCTGTCGCTGTTGAACTTCGCGCCTGCCGGCGGGACGGAGGCGGCCGACCTCGCCGCTGCGGTGCTCCGCCGCGCCGCCCTCGCCGATCGGGTCGGCGTCGACCGGATCACCGTCGTCGACCACGTGGTCATGGGCGACAGCATCGACGCCTACGACGGCGGGGCGTTCCCGACCGGGCCCGACGGGGTGTGGCTCGAGCCCCTGACCATGCTGTCGGCCATCGCCGCCACGACGCGCCGGGTCCGGCTGGCGACGGCGATCCTCGTCGCGCCGCTGCGGACCGCGCCCGCCCTGGCCAAGGGGCTGGCCACGCTCGACGTGGTGTCGGGGGGCCGCGTCGAGCTCGGCGTCGGGGTCGGCTGGCAGCGCGAGGAGTACGACGCGTCCGGCGTGCCGTTCGCCGGTCGCGGTGACGCGCTCGACCGGACGCTCGACCAGCTGCAGCGCCTGTGGCGCGGCGAGGCGGTGCTGCCCGCCACCGCGGCGGACGGCGCCACGCACACCGCGGGACGCCCCGTGTGGTGCGAGCCCCGCCCGCTGCAGCCCGGTGGCGTGCCGCTGTGGATCAGCGGGCGCCTGCACGACCGCACCCTCGCCCGCATGGCGCGCTTCGGCGACGGCTGGATCCCGTGGGGCGACCACCGCAAGGACACCGTGGCCGGCATCCCCCGGGTGCGGGCCGCCCTCGAGGCGGCCGGCCGCGACCCACTCGACTTCGGGGTGCGCGGCACCCTTCGGGTCGTCATGGACCAGGGCGGCCGGGTGGACGGCGAGCGCACCGTCGCCCCGGTGCCCGCCATGGTCGAGGCCGGCGTCACCGACTTCGGGCTGGCCGGCGCCTTCGCCGCCGACGACGACACCGCGGGCGAGCAGCTCACGGCGGTCGTCGCCGCCTTCGCGTCCGCCACCGGGTGAACGCCCCGCGAAGGTGAACGCCGTCCACGCCGGCCGGCGGCGGGCGGTCGGGTCGCCACGGCGGCCCGGTACCCTCGGCCGACGTGCCCCGTGGACGCACCGCCAAGGTGCTGACCCACCGCTTCGACGGCGACCGCCTCAGCCGGCGCCCCGACCACCTGATCGTCGAGGAGCCGCTCGAGATCCACCTCGACGGGGTGCTGGTGGCCACCACCATGCGCACGCCGGGGCACGACTTCGAGCTGGCCGTCGGGTTCTGCTTCACCGACGGGCTGCTCGCCGGGGCGCCCGTCCGCCAGTGCCGGTACTGCGGCACGGGCTCGGCGGTCGAGAGCGAGTTCAACGTCGTCAGCGTCGACACCGGCGGTCAGGCGCCTGCGCCCACGCCTCGCCTCACACCGACGACGTCGGCGTGCGGCATGTGCGGGTCGACCGCGATCGACGACCTGCGCGAGCGCCTGCACCCCCTGCCGCCCCGCCAGCCGTTCCCGCTTCGACGTGCTGGCGGCCGTGCCCGACACCGTCGCCGGTCAGGCCCCGCTGTTCGACGAGACCGGCGCGGTGCACGCGGCGGTCGCCTTCGACCGCGCCGGCGCGCCGGTGCTCGTCCGCGAGGACATCGGCCGCCACAACGCCGTCGACAAGGTCGTCGGCCGCCTGCTGCTCGACGGCGCCCTGCCCGTCGACGACCTCGGGCTGTACGTCAGCGGTCGGGCCAGCTTCGAGATCGTCCAGAAGGCGTGGGCCGCCGGGTTCGGCACCGTCGTGGCCGTCAGCGCGCCGTCGTCGCTGGCCGTCGAGGCCGCCCGCCTGGCCGGCATGACGCTGTGCGGGTTCGTCCGGGGCGGCCGGCTCAACGTCTACGCCGGCCTCGCGGGCTGATGGGCTGGCGCGAGCAGGCCACCGGGTGGCGCCCCGGGCTGTGGGCCGGGTGGCGGCCGAACGGGCTCGGCCAGCAGAAGCCGAACCACTACAGGGACATGGCCAAGGTGGCGTGGGCCAACCGCAACCACCCGGTCCACGCCACGCGGCATCCTGACCAAGGGCGCCTGCGACGGGTGCGCCCTCGGCGTCGCCGGCCTCCACGACTGGACGATCGACGGCGTGCACCTGTGCACGACCCGGCTGCAGCCTGCTCGAGCTGAACACGCGCCGACGCCGTTCGACCCGCGTGCTCGCCGACGTGTCGTGGCTGCGCTCCGTGGTCGCACCGGCGGCCAGCTGCGGGCGCTCGGCCGCCTCGGCGCACCCGATGCGTCGGCGGCGCGGCGAGCCCGGGTTCCGCCGGATCTCGTGGGACGAGGCGCTGCGGCGCTGGCGGCCGGGCCTGCGCGCCACCGAGCCCGACCGGATGGCGCTCTACCTCACCAGCCGCGGCATCACCAACGAGGTGTACTACGCGGCGGCCAAGGCGGCGCGGGCCATGGGCATCGCCAACATCGACTCGGCCGCCCGCGTCTGCCACGCCCCGTCGACCGTCGGCCTCAAGCAGACGATCGGCGTCGCCGCCACGCACCTGCTCGCTCCAGGACGTGATCGAGAGCCGACCTCGTCGTGCTGTGGGGCACCAACCCGGCCAACAACCAGCCGGTGTTCATGAAGTACCTCTACCTGGCCCGCCGGCGCGGCTGCCGGGTCGTGGTCGTGAACCCGTACCTCGAGCCGGGCCTCGAGCGCTACTGGGTGCCGTCGAACGTCGAGTCGGCGCTGTTCGGCACCAAGATGTGCGACCTGCACGTGCCGGTGCGGCCCGGCGGGCGACGTCGCCCTGGCCAACGCCGTGCTGCAAGCGGCTCATCGAGCGCGGCGCGGTCGACGACGCGTTCGTCGCCGCCCACACCGAGGGCTGGGACGAGCGCTGGCCGCGCGCTCGCGGGCCAGGACCGCGACGACCTGCTGCGGCCGCGCCGGCGTCGAGCGGCGACACCGTCGAGCGCCTTCGTCGACCTGTACGCCGGCGCCGGCGGCGCGATGCTCGTCTGGTCGCATGGGCATCACGCAGCACCGCGACGCGGTCGACGGCGTGCGGGCATCGTCAACCTCGGCCTCGCCCGGGGCAACGTCGGGCGCGACGGCGCCGGGCTCATGCCGATCCGCGGCCACTCCGGCGTGCAGGGCGGCGCCGAGATGGGCGCCTACGCCACGGCGCTGCCCGGGCGGCGTCCCGGTCGACGCCGAGCACGCCGAGGCGCTGGCCGGAGCGGTGGGGCTTCCCGGTCCCGGGCGCCCCGGGCCTGACGGCGCCCGAGATGGTCGAGGCGGCCGGGCGCGGCGAGCTCGACGTGCTGTGGATCGTCGCGGCGGCAACTTCCTCGACGTGCTGCCCGACCCGCCCGCGGTCGAGGCGGCGCTCGGCCGGGTGCCGCTGCGCGTCCACCAGGACGTCGTGCTCACCAGCCAGATGCTCGTCGACGGCGACGACGTGATCCTGCTGCCGGTCGCCACCCGCTACGAGCAGGAGGGCGGCGGCACCGAGACGACGACCGAGCGCCGCATCGTGTTCAGCCCCGAGATCCCGCGCCGGGTCGGCGAGGCCCGCAGCGAGTGGCGCCTCTTCGCCGACGTGGCCGCGCGGGTGCGGCCCGACCTGCGGCCGCGCTTCGCGTGGCCGACCAACCGGGACCTGCGCGCCGAGATCGCCCGGGTCGTGCCCGTCTACGCCGGCATCGAGGACCTCGCCGACGACCGGCGACGCGGTGCAGTGGGGCGGGCGGCACCTCTGCGCCGGCGGGCAGTTCCCGCACCCCGTCGGGCCGGGGCCGGTTCAGCGCCGCTCGACGCCGCCGCCGACGACGCTCGGCCCGACGAGTGCGTTCGTGCTGTCGACCCGGCGCGGCAAGCAGTTCAACTCGATGGTCCACGCCGACGTCGACCCGCTCACCGGCGCGGGCGCGCGACGCGGTGTACATCGACGCGGCCGACGCCGCCGGCGCTCGGCGTCGGCGCCGGTGACCGCGTCGTCGCTGCGCTCGCCGACCGGCACGCTACGAGGGCGCGGTCAAGCTCGTGCGCCTGCCGGCCCGCACCCTGCAGGTGCACTGGCCCGAGGGCAACGTGCTCATCGCCGGCGGCGCCGACCGCCGCGAGCCGCAGTCGAAGGTCCCCGACTACAACGCGGTGGTCACGGTCGAGCGTGTGAACTGCCTCCGACCGGGTCAGAACGGCTGGATCACGTTGCTCGCAGCCCTCGTCGGCCGCGAACGCCTCGCGCAGCAGATCGGTCCTGGTAGGTCGCCGATCGACGGCTCGAGCACCGACGTCGCCCGCTCGAGCCCCACGGACGCGCCGCCGATGGCCCCGGCCTGGTCGTCGATCTCGATCGGCGGGCAGCGCGGCCGCCTCGTCGCGCTCGGACTCGAGCACGGCGAGCGACTCGTCGGCGCCCTCGATCAGCTCGGCGGTCAGGGCGTCACGCTCGTCGACTGCTGGGCAGGTCGAGCTCGTCGAGCTCGGCCCGATGGTCCTCGCGCGAGGGCGATCATCTCGTCGAAGCCGTCGACGAGCACGTCCACCGACGTGCTCGGGGTCGTCGGCGTCGGTGATCTCCGCCGACGTGGCGTTGAAGACCTCGGTCAGGTCGTTGTTCCAGTCCCGCAGCAGCGAGCAGACCGTGTCGGCGGTCGCGGGTGGCGGCGTCCTCGGCCGACGTGGGCTGCGACGCCCCGCACGCGCCGAGCACGCCACGCAGGCCACGACGCGCCTGCACCGTTCCCCATCGTCGTCGACGTCCCGAGCGCATCGGGCGCAGTCTGTCACGGCCGCTGGGACCGACCGATCGCGCACCACCACTACCCTGCAGGGCATGCCCGATCCGTTGTCCCCGACCGTCGGGTGGAACGTCCTCCACCTGTTCTGCGCCGTCACCCCGCTGGCCGACGCCGCCGCCGTCACCGCCGCGGTCAAGGCGCTCGAGGCCGACGACCACCAGGTCGTCCCGGTGGCCGCTCCTCGGCCACAAGGGCGACGTGGGCCTGCTCGCCCTCGGCCCCGACCTGTGGCGCCTCCGCCGGTTCCAGACCGAGGTCGAGGCGGCCGGCCTCAGCGTGGTCGACAGCTACGTGTCGCTCACCGAGGTGTCCGAGTACGCCGAGGGCATGCCCGAGGAGCGCAAGCAGGCCCGGCTCTACCCGCAGCTCCCGCCCGAGGGCAAGACCGGCCTTCTGCTTCTACCCGATGTCGAAGCGACGTGGTGACGTCCACAACTGGTACACGCTGCCGTACGACGACCGCGAGCAGCTCATGCTCGGCCACGGCGCCACCGGGCGGACGTTCGCCGGCCGGGTGCTCCAGCTCGTCACCGGCTCGACCGGCATCGACGACTTCGAGTGGGGCGTCACCCTGTTCGGCGTGCACCCCGACGACCTCAAGGCCTGCGTGTACACCATGCGCTACGACGAGGCGTCGGCGCTGTTCGCCGAGTTCGGCCCGTTCGTCACCGGGGTGGTCGGCGATCGCTCGACGAGGTCCTCGACGCCGTCGGGGTGCGCTGAACCGCCGGCGACGGCCCGACGGCGGCCACGCGTCAGCCGCTCCGGTCACCGCATTGCGCGAATCGTCGGTCGACCCGGGTGGTCGATGACGGATCCGTGAAGAAGTCGGCACGCGACGGCACGAAAAGGACGGGCGCACGCCTCCGCCCCTACACTCCCCCCGTCCTCTGGATAGGAGCATGCATGAGGAGATTGGTGGGGGCACTGGTCGCGCTCGCGGCCCTGCTGGTCGTGGCGCCCATGGCGGGTGCCGAGACCCGGCAGCAGCAGACCCCGTCACAACCGGAACCGACGACGACGACGACCGTGCCCGCCGGGCAGCCGCCGCCGTCGCCCACCGGCGAGGCCATCGCCGGCAACCTGCGAGTACGAGGCCGAGGACGGCGACGAGGTCCCGGCCGAGGGGGTCGAGCTGACCATCGAGTCGGCCGACGGGTCGTTCACCCAGGACGGTCGAGACCGACGCCGAGGGCCACTTCGAGGTGCCCGTGCCCGGCCCCGGGCGCCTACACGGTCACGATCGACGACGAGCTCGCTGCCCGACGAGGTCGTGCTGCGCAACGCCGACCGCGCCACGCTCGACGTCGACGCTGCGGATCGGCCAGGTCCGCAACGTCCTGTTCCCGCTCGACTTCGGCGAGGCGCAGACCCGCGACGTGTCGTCGACGGCCGACCGGGCGGCGCGGCTCACGGTGCAGGGCATCCGCTTCGGCCTCATCATCGCCATGTGCGCCATCGGCCTGTCGCTCATCTTCGGCACGACCGGGCTGACGAACTTCGCCCACGGCGAGATGGTCACGTTCGGGGCGCTCGTCGCCTACCTGTTCAACGTGACCATCGGGTGGCACATGTACATCGCCGCCCCGCTGGCCATCGCGGTGGCCGTGCTGGCCGGCGTCGGGCCTCGACCGGTTCTTCTGGCGGCCGCTGCGCAACCGGGGCACGGGCCTGATCGCCATGCTGGTCATCAGCATCGGGCTCGGCATCTTCCTGCGCTACCTCTTCAACATCCAGTTCGGCGGCTTCACCCGCACGTACGCGCAGTTCTCGTTGCAGCGGACGGGCTCGAGATCGGCCCGGTCAACCTGGTGCCCCGCGACCTGATCGGCATGATCATCTCGATCATCGCGCTCGTGGCGGTGGCGCTGTTCCTGCAGCGCACCAAGATGGGCAAGGCGATGCGGGCGGTGGCCGACAACCGCGACCTGGCCGAGTCGTCGGGCATCGACGTCGACCGGGTGATCACCTTCGTCTGGGCGGCCGGGCGCCGGCCTGGCCGCCCTCGGCGGCATCCTCCTGGGCCTGTCCGAGCAGGTCAGCTGGCAGATGGGCTTCCAGCTGCTGCTGCTGATGTTCGCCGGCGTCACGCTCGGCGGCCTCGGCACGGCCTACGGCGCCCTCGTGGGCAGCATGGTCGTCGGGCTGGTCATGGAGGTGTCCACCCTGTGGATCCCGTCCGAGTTCAAGACCGTCACCGCCCTCGCCATCCTGATCGTCATCCTGCTCTTCCGGCCGCAGGGCATCCTCGGACAGGCCGAACGGGTCGGATAGGGAGCCGTCACCGTGGACTGGTCCACCATCATCGAAGACTCGCTGCGCGGCCGGGGTCGGTCGCGAGGCGATCATCTACGCCCTCGCCGCCATCGGCCTCAACGTGCACTTCGGCTACACCGGCCTGCTCAACTTCGGCCAGGTCGGGTTCATGGCCATCGGCGGCTACGGCGTCGCCATCAGCGTGCTCGAGTGGGGCCTGCCGCTCGGCGTCGGCGTCCTCGTCGGCATGGGCGCGGCCACCGGGCTCGCCCTGCTGCTCGGGCTGCCGACGCTGCGGCTGCGCGCCGACTACCTCGCCATCGTCACCATCGCCGCCGGCGAGATCTTCCGGCTCATGGTCGAGCGCGCCGAGCTGGCGCTCGTTCACCGGCGGCGTCCGACGGCCTGAGCGGGTTCAGCTCGGGCTTCTTCGACCTCAACCCGTTCGGCGACGGCACCTACGGGTTCGGCCCGTGGCGCTACAGCGAGCGCACGCTGTGGGTGCTGCTCGTCGGGTGGGCGCTCGTGCTGCTGGCCGTGCTGCTCGTCTACCTGCTCATGCGCAGCCCGTGGGGCCGCGTCCTCAAGGCCATCCGCGAGGACGAGGACGCCGTGCGGGCCCTCGGCAAGAACGTCTACAGCTACAAGATGCAGAGCCTCATCCTCGGCGGCGTCATCGGGGCGGTCGGCGGCATGTTCTGGGTCGTCGCCCAGGCCGCCATCGTGCCCGGCAGCTTCAGCCCGATCCCCACCTTCTTCGCCTACGCGGCGCTCATCCTCGGCGGCGTGGCCCGCATCTGGGGCCCGGTCGTCGGCTCGATGATCTTCTGGGCCCTGCTGTCGTTCTCGCAGGGCTTCATCAACGAGCTGGTGGCCAACGAGTACATCCCCCGCAGCGTCCTCGACGCCAACCAGGCCGGGAACGTGCGCTTCGTCCTCGTCGGCCTCGGGCTCATGCTGCTGATGATCTTCCGTCCCCAGGGCATCTTCGGCGACCGCCGCGAGATCGCCCTCCAGGACAGATAGGGTCGGAGTCACCATGACTGCACAGCCTGCATTCACGAAGCTGGCGCTCGACCGCTTCGGCGGCATCGAGCAGCGGCCGGGCGTCGCCAAGCCCGACCCGATCCTCGTCGCCGACGGCATCACCCGGCGCTTCGGCGGCCTGACCGCCGTCGAGCGTCGACCACTTCGAGGTCGAGCGGGGCGCCATCACCGCGCTCATCGGCCCCAACGGCGCGGGCAAGACCACGTTCTTCAACCTGCTCACCGGCTTCGACAAGCCCAACTCGGGCACGTGGTCGTTCGAGGGCGAGATCGCTCGACGGGCTCACGGCCTACCGCATCGCCCGCCGGGGGATGGTCCGCACGTTCCAGCTCACCAAGTCCCTCGCCCGGCTGACGGTGCTCGACAACATGAAGCTCGGCGCCACCGGCCAGGCGGGCGAGAACTTCTTCCGGGCGCTCGTGGCGGGCGGGGTGGCGCCAGCAGGAGGCCGACATCACCGAGCGGGCCGAGGAGCTGCTCGCCCGGTTCAACCTCGACGCACATGCGCGACGAGTTCGCCGGGCGAGCTGTCGGGCGGCCAGCGCAAGCTGCTCGAGATGGCCCGTGCGCTCATGTCGGAGCCGCAGCTCCTCATGCTCGACGAGCCGATGGCCGGCGTGAACCCGGCCCTCGCCCAGACGCATCATCGGCCACGTGCAGGACCTGCGCGACGACGGCCTGACGGTGCTGTTCGTCGAGCACGACATGGACGTCGTCCGCACCATCAGCGACTGGGTCGTGGTGATGAGCGAGGGCGAGGTCATCGCCGAGGGCAAGCACAGCTCGATCGTCACCAACCCGCGGGTCATCGACGCCTACCTCGGCGCCCACCACGGCACGCCGCTCGACCGCGGCGAGCAGGACCGCATGCTCGCCGAGGCCGAGACGTCGCTCGAGGACGCGAGCGTCGAGCCGACGGCCGAGACGTCGGCTCGAGCCCGCCGACGCTCGCCGGCCGCAGCCGCCGACGAGGAGTCGAAGCCGTGAGCGCCGCACCGCCGCGCGACACCGCGGAGACCGACGGCGCCGAGCTCGTGCTCGAGGCCGACGAGGTCGTCGCCGGCTACGTCCCCGGGGTCAACATCCTCTCGGGCACCAACCTGGAGCTGTACGACGGCGAGCTGGTCGGCATCATCGGCCCCAACGGCGCCGGCAAGTCGACGCTGGTCAAGGCGCTGTTCGGCCTCGATCCCCGTCCGCTCGGGCACGGTGCGGCTCCGCGGCGAGGACGTGACCGGGCTGAAGGCCCACGAGCTGGTGGCCAAGGGCATCGGCTACGTGCCGCAGAACGAGAACGTGTTCCCCCGCCTCACCATCGAGGAGAACCTGCAGATGGGCGTCTACCAGACGCCCAAGCGGTTCGACGAGCGCTTCGAGGTCGTGGCGTCGATGTTCCCGCGCCTCGGCGAGCGCCGGAAGCAGCGGGCCGGGTTCGCTGTCCGGTGGCGAGCGCCAGATGCTGTCGATGGGCCGCGCCCTGATGGCCGACCCGCAGGTGCTGCTGCTCGACGAGCCGTCGGCCGGCCTGTCACCGGCGTTCCAGGACGAGGTGTTCATCAACTGCCGGCGCATCAACGACGCCGGCGTCTCGATCGTGATGGTCGAGCAGAACGCCAACCGCTGCCTGCAGATCTGCCACCGCGGCTACGTGCTCGACCAGGGCCGCAACGCGTACACCAACACCGGCGACGAGCTGCTGCGCGACCCCAAGGTCATCGAGCTCTACCTCGGCACCCTCGCCGCGCAAGTCGAGTAGTCCTCGCCGAGGCTTCGCCTCGGCTCGGAGTTGTCGGCCTCGCCTGCGGCGAGTCGATTCCTGTCGCTCGACCGGCAAGCCGGATCGAGCGACGGTGGGGGGCTCCGGCGGAGCCTCTGCCCCCCACGCCCCCCGCCGTGCCTCGCGCCTCGCCGTGCGAGCGTCGCGTCGTCGGGGGTGCCTGCGCGGCGCGACGAGGGGCCGGCCCCTGGGCCGGCCCCTTCCTCGTCGCGTGAGCACGTGAGGCTCGGGTTACAGCGACGCCTGCTGGTAGACGGTGGCGTCGTCGTCGATGGTGTTGCTGTCCGACGCGTAGCTCAGGATGGCGAAGCTCGCCGCGGTCGGCTCACCCGGCTGGCTGAACTCCTGCGGGCCGGACGGACCGTTGTAGTCGATGTCCTCGCCCTCCTCGAGGAGGGCCACGCAGTCGGCGTACGTCTCGCACGCCGTGCCGTCACGGGTGACGCCGTTGATCTGCGCGGCGACGGCCGCGGGATCGTCGGTGTCGGCCGCGACGGTGGCGAGCGCGGTGATGATCACCGCGTCGTACGTCTCGGGCCCGTAGCTGAAGTCGACCAACGCGGGATCGACGCCGAGCAGCTGCTGACGGAAGTCGTCGGTCAGCTCGGCCGCGGGCAGCGTGCCCTTGATGCCGGCCAGCACGCCCGGCTCGGCGAAGTCCTCGCCGAGGGCGTTGCCGACGTTGCCGTCGACCAGGTAGATCTGCTTCTGGTCGGGGGTGAAGCCCTGCTCGAAGAGCGAGTTGAGGATGCGGCCCGACTCGTCGAACCCGATCAGCACCAGCGCGTCGGGGTCTGCCGAGACGACCGCGTCGACCTCGGCCTCGAAGCTCGTGGCCTCGGGGTCGTAGACCTGGTCGAGCACGACCTCGCCGCCCTGCTCCTCGAACGGCACCATCGTGTACTCGAGCAGGCCCTCGCCGTAGGAATCCTGGCGGGCGAGGAGTGCGGCGTTGGCGACGCCGTCCGCGACCATCAGGTCGGCGAGCACCTGGCCCTGCAGGATGTCGGAGGGGGCGGTGCGGAAGTACAGGTCGTCGTCGTCGTAGTCGGTGAACTGCGGCGACGTGTTCGCCGGCGAGAACTGGATCTTGCACGCGCCGGTGATCTTGTCGATGACGTTCAGCGAGATGCCCGACGACGCGGCACCCAGGATGACGTCGGCGTTGGCCGCCAGATGGGCGTCGACCGTGGGGTTGGCCACGTCGGGGTCGGCGTCGCCGGAGTCGCCCGGCAGGTACGCGACCGGCTGGCCGAGCACGCCGCCGGCGGCGTTGATCTCGCTCACCGCCAGCGCGGCACCCGCTTCCTCGGGTGGCCCGAGGAACGAGAGGTCACCCGTCTGCGGGAGGAGGCCGCCGACCGTCAGCGTCCCGTCGGAGTCGCCCGTGCACGATGGCGCGGCGTCCCCGATCGGCGGGGCTTCGACCCCACCGGCCTCCTCGGATTCTTCGGTACCCTCGTCGTCACTCGCCTCGGTGTCGTCGTCGTCACCGCACGCGGCGGCGAAGAGTGACAGACCGAGGAAGATGGCGAGGAGCCGCATTGAACGGCGTCGCTGTCGCATCGCACACTCCCTGTCCGTAGAACTATGGAACGCGGAGGTACGGGCCTCCGCGTTGCGGACAGGTTTACCACTGCTCGGGGTGGTCGCGTTGCGGAATGGCGGTCAGTTCGGTTAAGGAACGGTCACGATGTCCACTGAATTGCTGTATCTGGACGACGCGTACCAGCGGCTCCGCACGTACCGCGGTCACCGACGTGGACGGTGCGCGCGTGGTGCTCGATCGCACCGTCTTCTACCCGACCGGCGGCGGTCAGCCCCACGACACCGGCACGCTGCGGTGGGACGGCGGCGAGGCGCGGGTGGTCGAGGTGCGCAAGCAGGGCGCCGACGTGTGGCACACGCTCGAGGGGGCGGTGCCCGCGGCGGGCACCCAGGTCGAGGGCACGATCGACTGGGACCGGCGCCACCGTCTCATGCGCACCCACACCGCCCTCCACGTGCTGTGCGGGGTCATCTGGAACGAGTGGGGCGTCCCGGTCACGGGCGGGAACATGGAGCCGCTGTCCGCCCGCATGGACTTCGAGCTCGACCCCACCCCCGAGGGGTTCGGCGCCCGGGTCGAGGAGCTCGTGGCCGCCGAGATCGCCGCCGACCGCCCCATCGAGGTGTCGACGATCCCGCGGGGCGAGGCGGTGCTCGACGACGCCCTGATCCGCACGAAGGTCAGCCTGGTGCCCGAATCGGTGGCGAACATCCGCGTGGTCGACATCGTCGGGCTCGACAAGCAGGCCGACGGGGGCACGCACGTGCGCTCGACCGGCGAGGTGGGCGGCGTCCGCGTCGTCAAGACCGAGTCGAAGGGCAAGGGCAACAAGCGCGTCCGCATCGAGGTCGTCGACCGGTGACGGCGGCACCCTCGGCGTCGCTCGACCGGCTGCGCGCCCGGCTCCGCCGGCTCGACCGCGTCGTCGTCGCCTTCTCGGGCGGCGCCGACTCCGCGTTCCTCGCCTGGGTGGCCAACGACACCCTCGGGCCCGAGCGGGCGCTCGCGGTCACCGCCGTCTCGCCGTCGCTGGCCGGCAGCGAGCGCATCGACTGCGCGGAGCTGGCCGCCGAGTGGGGTCTGCGCTGGGCCGAGGTCGAGACCGACGAGCTCGTCCAGGCCGCCTACGCCCGCAACGACGGCGACCGCTGCTACTGGTGCAAGGACGCCCTGCTGCGGGCCCTCGGACCGGTGTCGGCCGCCGCCGGCGCCGACGGGCAGGACGCCACGGTCGTGCTCGGCGTGAACGTCGACGACCTCGGCGACCACCGGCCGGGTCAACGGGCCGCGGCCGAGCGCGGCGCGGCGTTCCCGCTGGTCGACGCCGGGTTCACCAAGGCCGACGTGCGGGCGTGGTCGCAGCGCCTCGGCCTGCGCACGTGGGACAAGCCGGCCGCCGCCTGCCTCGCGTCGCGGCTGCCCTACGGCACCCCCGTGACGCTCGGCCGCCTGCGCGGGGTCGAGCGGGCCGAGGCCGGCCTGCACGCCCTCGGGTTCGCCGACGTGCGGGTGCGCCACTACGACGACACGGCCCGGATCGAGGTGCCGCTCGACCGGCTGGCCGACCTCGTCGCCCGCCGCGACGAGGTCGTGGCCGCCGTGCAGGCGGGCGGCTACCGCTACGTGACGCTCGACCTCGAGGGCCTGCGCTCGGGCAACCTCAACGCCGCCCTCGACCTCGCCGCACCGTCGGGCTGAACGCCTGGCGGGGCTCAGCCGGCCGCCGGGTCGGTCGGCGTCCACGTCGGGAAGGCGATGTGGTCCACGCCGAGGTGATCGACCAGGCGCCCCTTGGCGGCCATCTCGGCCAGGCACCGGCGCGCCCGCTCGGCGTCGCCGACCATCACCGCGTACTCCGCGACGCTGAGCAGCAGCGGGCCGGAGTCGGCGTCGGCATCGCCCGGGCGCAGCAGCGCGTCGACCTCGAGCGTGGGCCGGCAGGGAGTCGACGGATCGATGCAGACGCAGTGGTAGACGATCCCCTCGAACACCGACAACGCCCGGATCCGCACGGACCCGTGTCTAGTGCCCTGTCCATCGACGTTCGCTACGTCCAGGGCACGAGCTGTGTTCCGTCCCGGGTGCCGCGGCCGCCACGATGGTGGTGATGGCGCCCGAGACCGCATCCCCGACGCCCGACGACCCCGACGACGCCGCCGCGCTGGCGGCCTACGCGACCGCGCTGGCCGACGGCGTCGAGCGGGCGATCGGTCCGTGGGTCGACGCCGCCGTGCGCCGGGTGCTCGCCGCGCAGGGGATGGCGGTCACCCCCGACGTCGAGGCGGCCATCGCCGACGCCGCGGCTCGGGCTCGCGACGACGGGGCGCCCCGCGTGCGGGCGCTGCTCGAGACCGACGTCGACGCGCAGGCGGGCAACCCGCTGGCCGTGCTGCGCTCGCTGGTCGCCTACCCGACCGAGGTGCTCCGGGCCGCCGGAGCCCGACCCGTCGCCCGGGACGACTTCGCCGTGCGCAACTTCCCCGACGACGTCTACGACCTCAGCCCGGCCACCTTCGCCGACGTCGATCCCGAGCTGCACGAGCCGGGGCTGGTCTGGGGTGCGGCCAAGGCCCACGTCCACCTGGCTCGAAGGCGGCGCGAGGGCCGGCGCTGACCCGGCACTGCCCTGTAGTGCGGAACTCCATACGATGTGATGCTGATAGCATGACAACGTGAGCACGCTACAGATCCGCAACTTCCCTGACGACCTCAAGGAGCAACTGCGCGCCCGGGCGGACGACGTCGACCTCACCATGAGCGACTACGTCATCCGGCTCGTCCGCCACGATCTGTCGATGGAGGACTGGCTCGGACGTCTGGCCGACATGCCCGAGCACCCTGAGCTGAACCTCAAGGGCGCACAGTTCGTCGACGCGGCGCGAGCTGAGCTCGGCGACGAGTGACCGTCGTCGTCGACGCATCAGCGCTGGTCGAACTGCTCCTGCGTACGCCCACGGGAGTCGTCGTCGAACGGCGCATCCGATCCGAGCGCCTGCGCGCCCCCGACATCATCGATGCCGAGGTCGCCGCCGCGCTGCGTCGGGCCCGTCGTGAGGGCGCCCTGGACGTCGGCCATCTGCAGCAGGCGCTCGAGCTGTTGGCCGACTGGCCCGCGCCCCGCGCTCCGAGCCGGGCGCTGGTACAGCGCTCGCAGCGGTGGTGGGGGAACGTTTCCGTGTACGACGCGCTCTACCTGGCGACGGCCGAGGCCGAGCGCGCCTCCGTCGTCACGTGTGACGGTCGACTAGCCCGAGCGCCCGGGACCGGGGTGCCGGTCGAGAACCTGCGGGTCAGCTGAGCCCCGGGCGCGCGGCCGTACCCTCGGCCGCCATGAGCGATCGACTCGTCGTCATCGGAGGGGATGCGGCCGGCATGAGCGCCGCCATGCAGGTGCGGCGCCGCCAGCCCGGCCGGGAGATCGTCGTGCTCGAGAAGGGGCGGTGGACGAGCTACTCGGCCTGCGGCATCCCGTACCTCGTGGGCGGCTCGGTCGGCGATCTCGACGACCTGGTGGCCCGCAGCCCCGAGACGTTCCGCGACCAGTACGACATCGACGTGCGCCTCGGCCACGAGGCACGGGCGATCGACCTCGACGCCCGGGAGGTCGAGGCCTGGGACGCGGGGACGGAGCGAACGGTGCGCGTCGGGTTCGACACCCTGCACGTCGCCACGGGCGCGCGGCCGCTGCGCCCCGATCTCCCCGGCATCGACCGGCCGATGGTCCACGGCGTGCAGACGCTCGACGACGCGGCCCGGCTCGAGGCCGAGGTGCGTGACCGCGACGGCCACCGCGTGGTCGTGGTGCGGCGGTGGCTACATCGGGCTCGAGATGGCCGAGGCGTTCGTCCAGCGCGGGCTTGGACGTCACCCTCCTCGAGGCCTCGGACCAGCTCATGCCGTCGCTCGACGCCGACGTCGCCGCCCCGCTGGTGGGCGCCCTCGAGCGCCTCGGCATCGACGTCCGCCTGGAGACGCCGCTCGAGTCCGTGGAGGACGGGGCGGTGGTGGCCGGGGGCGAGCGGCTGCCGACCGACGTCGTGGTGCTCGGGCTGGGCGTCGTCCCGAACACGGACCTGGCCGCCGGCGCCGGCCTCGCCGGTGGGGGTCAAGGGCGCCCTGCGCGTCGACCGCCGGCAGCGCACGTCGGCCGATGGCGTCTGGGCCGCGGGCGACTGCTGCGAGTCGCGCCACCTGGTCGCCGGGCGTCCCGGTGCACATCGCGCTGGGGACGGTGGCCAACAAGCAGGGCCGGGTGGCGGGCATCAACATCGCCGGCGGGTACGCGGCGTTCCCCGGGGCGCTGGGCACCGCGGTCACCAAGGTCTGCAGCGTCGAGATCGGGCGGACCGGGCTCTCGCTCGACGAGTGCGCCCGCTACGGCTTCGCCGCGGTCGAGGCGAGCGTCGAAGGCGAGACCCGCGCCGGGTACCTGCCCGAGCGCAAGAAGATCACCGTCAAGGCGCTGGCCGAGGTCGGGGTCGGGCCGGATGCTGGGGGCGCAGATCGTGGGGGAGGAGGGCACGGCCAAGCGCATCGACGTGCTGGCGACGGCGATCCAGGCCGGGATGACGGCGGACGAGGTGGTCGAGCTCGACCTGGGGTACGCGCCCCCGTTCGGCCCGGTGTGGGACCCGGTGCACCTCGTCGCGCGCGGGCTTCTCGCTGAGCTTGCTGCCGCGACAACCTGACACGTTTCTGTACGAATCACTTCACCGACACGAAACAATCGGGACCCGATCGGGAAACATCCCCGCGTCACCCTTTCGCCAACCTGTCGGAGCTTGGGAAAGGGACAGAGGCATGGAACTCGATTCCGGCAACACCGCGTGGGTGCTCATCGTCCACCGCGCTCGTGTTGTTCATGACGCCGGGCCTGGCGTTCTTCTACGGCGGCATGGTCCGCGGCAAGAACGTGCTGGGCATGCTGATGCAGAACATCTTCGCCATGGGCCTGATCGCCGTGCTGTGGGTGGCGATCGTCTTCAGCCTGGCCTTCGGCGACGCCGGCAACGGCGGCTTCATCGGCAACTTCGACTTCGCGTGGCTGAAGGACGTCGGTCCGGGGCTGACGAACCAGGAGTTCCTCAGCTTCCTGACGATCCCGTTCATCCTGTTCTGCGCCTTACCAGATGACGTTCGCCATCATCACGCCGGCGCTGATCACCGGGGCCACGGCCGACCGCCTCAAGTTCGGCGCCTACGCCGTGTTCATCGGGGTGTGGCTCGTGCTCGTCTACGCGCCGGTCGCCCACAGGGTGTTCGCGCGGCGGCTGGCTGTTCGAGCAGGGTGCGCTCGACTTCGCCGGCGGCGCGGTCGTCCACATGAACGCCGGTGCCGCGGCCCTGGCGGTCGTCCTCGTGCTCGGCAAGCGCAAGGGCTACCCCGACACGCCGATGCCGCCGCACAACCTGCCGCTGACCGTGCTCGGCACCGGCATCCTGTGGTTCGGCTGGGCCGGGTTCAACGCCGGCTCGGCCCTCGCCGCCGACGGCATCGCCGCCCAGGCGATCATGAACACGTTCCTCGCCGCCGTCGGCCGCCATGCTCGGCTGGCTCGTCGTCGAGCGGCTCAAGGACGGGCACGCCACCACCCTCGGCGCCGCCTCCGGTGCGGTCGCCGGCCTCGTCGCCATCACGCCGTGCGCCGGCTTCGTCGGCGGCATGGCGCCGGTCTTCATCGGCCTGATCGCGGGCGCCGTCTGCTACCTGGCCCTCGGCATCAAGAAGGCGTTCGAGCTTCGACGACAGCCTCGACGTCATCGCCGTCCACCTCGTCGGCGGCCTCGTCGGCTCGCTCCTGCTCGGCTTCTTCGCCGACTCCGCCGATCAACGCCGGCCGTCGTCGACGAGGGCGTGTTCCTCGGCGGCGGCACGGCGCTCCTGCTGTCGACCAGATCGTCGCCGCGGTGGTCACGCTCGGCTACTCGTTCGTCGTCAGCCTCATCATCGCCAAGGTCATCGACCTGACCATCGGCCTGCGGGTCAGCGAGGAGGCCGAGGACGAGGGCCTCGACCTGTCCCAGCACGCCGAAGTCGCGTACGCGGACTGACCGCCCACACGAGCAGGAGGACATCCGATGAAGCTCATCACCGCCGTCGTCAAGCCGTTCAAGCTCGACGACGTGAAGAGGCGCCCTCAAGGAGGCCGGCGTGACCGGCATGACCGTCACCGAGGTGCAGGGCTTCGGGCGCCAGTCCGGCCACACCGAGGTGTACCGGGGGGCGGAGTACACCATCGACTTCGTGCCGAAGGTGCGCATCGAGGTCCTGGCCGACGACGGCGACGTCGACCGGCTGATCGAGGTCCTCTCGGCGGCCGCCCGCACCGGGAAGATCGGCGACGGCAAGGTCTGGGTCACGGCCGTCGAGCAGGTCGCCCGCATCCGCACCGGCGAGATGGGGCCCGACGCCCTGTAGCCGACGACCGCTGACCGCTCTTTGTGAACGGTCGATGACATGTGGCGGCCTGCGCCCCTTCCCGCGGGGAGGGGCGCAGGCCGCTCGTTACCCTCGCCTCGAGGATGGGACGACGACCCCTGCGAGCAGCCCGATGAGCATCACCCGACGTCCGGGCGCAGCTCGCCGCCGACGACTCCCTCGTCGGCCGAGCGCTGTGCGAGACGTGGACCGCCGAGGTCGACCGCTGGCTCGACGAGCTGTTCGCGGTGGCGGTCGAGGGCCCGATCCCGCCGGCCTCGCCCTCGTCGCCGTCGGCGGCTACGGCCGGGGCGAGCTCTCGCTCCAGTCCGACATCGACGTGCTGCTGCTGCACGAGGGCCGCGACGACATCGGCGAGCTGGCCGACCGGCTCTGGTACCCGATCTGGGACGACGGCCTGAAGCTCGGCCACGCCGTCCGCACCGTGAAGGAGGCGCTGGCGCTGGCGGCCGACGACCTCGACACCGCCACCGGCCTGTTGCAGGTGCGCCACCTGGCCGGTGACCGGCGGCTGACCGACGAGCTCGCCGGCCAAGGCCGAGCTGCAGTGGCGCAAGCGGGCCAAGCGCTGGCTGGCCACGATGTCGGCCCGGGTGCGCGACCGGCACGCCCAGTCGGGCGAGGTGGCCTTCCTGCTCGAGCCCGACCTCAAGGAGGGCCGGGGCGGGCTGCGCGACGTCCACGCCCTGCGGTGGGCGCAGGCCGCCCGCTCGATCCTGTGGGACGCCGACCACGCCAGCCTCGACGCCGGCCTACGAGACCCTGCTCGCCGTGCGGGTCGAGCTGCACCGCCGGACCGGGCGTCCGGGCGACAAGCTGCTGCTCCAGGAGCAGGACGGCGTGGCCGACGCGCTCGGCTACGCCGACGCCGACGCGCTGATGGGCAGCGTGGCCGCGGCGGCCCGCACGATCGCCTGGACGAGCGACGACGCCTGGCACCGCATCGACAGCTCGCTCGTCGGGCCGCTGGCCCGGGCCCGGCGCGCCCGCGACCTCGGCGGCGGGCCTGCGCCTGCAGGACGGCGAGGTCGCCATCGCCGACGACGTCGACATCGCCGCCGACCCCGCGCTCGCCCTGGCGGCCGCGGCGGCGGCCGCCCGACGCGGCACGCAGCTCGACCGCGGCACGCTCGCCCGGCTGGCCGCCGAGGCCCCCGACCCGCCGACGCCCGTGGCCCGCCGCGGTGCGCGCCGCGTTCGTCGACCTGCTCCTGGCCGGTCCGCCCGCGCGTCGTGCTGCTCGAGGCGCTCGACCAGCAGGGCGTGTGGGAGCGCTACGTGCCCGAGTGGCGAGCGTGCGCAGCAAGCCGCAGCGCAACGCCTACCACCGCTTCACCGTCGACCGGCACCTGTGGGAGGCCGCGGTCGGCAGCGCCGGCGCTCGCCGGCCGGGTCACCCGGCCCGACCTGCTCGTCCTCGGCCGGCCTGTTCCACGACATCGGCAAGGGCGGGCCCGGCGACCACACCGAGATCGGCATCGCCATGCTGGCCGACATCGGCCCGCGCATGGGCCTCGACGCCGACGACGCCGCCGTGCTCGTGGCGCTGTGCCGCCACCACCTGCTGCTGCCCGACGTGGCCACCCGCCGCGACCTCGACGACCCGGCCACGATCGACGCGGTGGCGGCCGCGGTCGGCGACCGCGAGATGCTCGAGCTGCTCGCCGCCCTCACCGAGGCCGACTCGCTGGCCACCGGACCGGCGGCGTGGAGCGACTGGAAGGCCGGCCTGGTGCGCGCGCTCGTCGCCCGCGTCGACCACGTCCTCGGGGGCGGGCACGCGGTCGACGTCGCCGACGAGTTCCCCACGCCGAGCAGCGGCGCTGCTGGCCGCGGGCGAGCAGACGCTGCGGGCCGAGGGCGACCGCCTGACCGTCGTCGCCGCCGACCGGCCCGGCCTGTTCAGCCGGGTGGCCGGCGTGCTGTCGCTCCACGGGCTCGGCGTCCTCGACGCCGCGGTCGGCGGCGAGGACGGATGGGCCTCGAGGTGTTCCGGGTCCAGTCCAGCTTCGGTCCCACGATCACCTGGGACCGGGTGATGGCCGACCTCGAGGCGGCGCTCGCCGGACGGCTCGCCATCCGGGCCCGCCTCGCCGACCGGGTGCGGACCTACGGGGTGCGGCGGGGCCCGCCGGTCGCCGACGAGGTCGAGCCCGAGGTGCGCGTCGACCTCGACGCGTCGCCGGTGGCGACGGTGGTCGAGGTGCACGCCCGCGACGGCCTCGGCGTGCTCTACCGCATCACGCGGGCGCTGGCCGACCTCGACCTCGACATCGTCAGCGCCAAGGTGCAGACGCTGGGCGCCGAGGTCGTCGACTCGTTCTACGTGCGGTCGGGCGACGGCGCCGAAGCCCACCGACCCGGCCGTGCTGGCCGAGGTCGAGCGCGCCTTGCTGCACGCCCTCGACCTGGCCTGACGTTCCCGGGTGGCCGCGCCGGTCGGCCTCAGTGCTCGTGGTGGCACTGGAGGCCGAACTCGTCGACCCCCGCGAACCAGCCGCACTCGGTCCGCTCGCGCCACACGTGGATCATCGGCGGTGTCGGGAGCACGTAGCCGCGCTCGCACCGCCCGTTCACGGTGACGCCCACCAGCTCGTAGCCGTTCTCGAAGCAGAGGTTGTCGTGGATGTGCCAGCCCGGCAGCCAGGCGATGTCGGCTGGGATGTTCCCCAGGTTGTAACCGAGCGACAGCATGTACATCGCCGCCTCCAGCTCGGGGCCGTCGGCCGTCGTGCGCAGCACGAGCGACTCGGGGTAGGCGGCGTCGAGTCGCCGGGAGTCGATGATGCGGCTGAGGTGGATCCAGTGCTGGTACGAGTCGACGTCCTTCCCGTCCTTGATCCACTGGTAGCCGGTCAGGGGCAGGATGGCGAGGTTGTCGTAGCGCTCGAGCTGTTCCTGCGTGTCGGCGATGAGCGCCTCGGCGTAGGCCACCTGCGCGGGGGTCCACGACGGGTCGAACCCGGTCACCGGCGTCTCGGGGTCGGGCGGTTCGGGGTGCTCGTGGCCGGGATCGGGAGAACCCGACGGGCCGCCCGGGTGTTCATGGCCCGTGCCCCCGGACCCGCCCGGGTGTTGGTGGTCGGGGGTGGGCGACCCACCGGCGTGCTCGTGGCCGTCGCCGGAAACCTCGCCGTGCCCGTGGCCGGCGCTGGTGTGGTCGTCGCCGCGGTGCCCGACGGCCGCGTGCTCGAGGGCGGTGTGGTTCATGCCGTCGTGGTCCATGGACGCGTGGTCCAGTCGGAGTCGTGGTCCATCGAGTCGTGGTCCATCGAGTCGTGGTCGACATCCCCGGTGGTGGCGTCGTCGTCCTGCTCGTCGGCGGCGCGCCCGCCCGCGGTCTCGTCGGTGTCGTCGGGACCGAGCGCGCTGGTCACGGCGAAGCCCGCCACCACCAGCACGACGGCTGTCCCCGCCGCCACCCAGACGCGGGCGCTGCCGCGGTCGATCCCGCGCAGGCCCCGCCGGCGGGACGCCAGCGCGGCCCCGCCGATGAGGCACAGCCCCAACGCCAGCGCCACGAGGTGCGCCAGCTCGACGCCCGTCACCGGCAGCCGGCCCGACGCCATGGTCGCCGCCGTGCGGAGGAGCGGCGCGCCGGGCACCACCGTCGCCACGGGGTCGAGGGTCCCCGGTCCGCCGGGGTCGCTCGGCGTTGCGGGATCGCCGGGGCCACCCCAGTCGCGACCCGAGGGCTCGACGTAGCCCAGCGGCGCCAGCACGACGTCGGCGAGGAACGCGCTCGCCTCGGCCACGATCGACCGTTGACGGTCGTGGGCGAAGTCCTCGTACGAGGCGGGGAACGCGGTGGTGCTGCAGGTCGTGCCCTTCGACCGGGCGCGGTCGCACGCCCAGTCGGACAGGTGCTGCGGCGCCACCGTGCTGCGCTCCTCGTGGAGCGCCAGGAAGGGGGGCTCGCCCCGGTCGGGCCGGCCGAACCCGACGCCGTCGACGGGCACCGCCGCCGCGATCGGCGCGTTCGCCACGTGGGCCAGCCCGAAGGCGGCTGCCGCGCCGCCCTGCGCCCCGCCGACGGCGATGGCGTCGGGGTCGATGCCGTACTCGTCGGCGTGGTCGCGCAGCCAGCGCACGCCCGCCGCCGCGTCGTCGGTGGCGTCGGCCACCGCCGCGGTCACGCCCTCGATGTCGTCGGTGGGGCAGCAGACCAGGCCCGGCCGGGCGCGGTACCCCATCGTCACCGACACGTAGCCGCGGCGGGCGAACGCCTCGGCGTAGGGCTGCATGTCTCGTGCCTGCCCGCGCCCGAACCAACCGCCCGCCAGCCACACCACGACCGGTCGTTCCTCGACGGTGTCCCCGGCCGGTTCGTACACGTCGAGCGTCAGGTCGACCGCGGCGCCCGATGCGTCGGCGGTGCGGCGGAACACGAGGTCGTGCGCGACCTCGACGTCGTCGAACACCGGCAGGCGGTAGCGATCGTCCATGGTCGGGGCGGTCGCCGAAGGCGATGCCGGCGGAGACCTGCCGTCCGTCGTACCCGTCGCGCGCCACGACCTCGCAGCCCGGCAGCGGCGCGGCAGTCCACCACCGTGCCGTCCCACGTGCGGAACGACGCGGCCACCGTGATGGCGGTCGTGAACGTGCCGTCGGCCGCGGGCTCGATCCAGCTGCCCACGGTCTCGTCGCACCGCGCCGTGCCCGTCTGGCAGACCGACAGGTCGACGGACGACCGGTCCAGGCCACCGAAGCCCGTTCCGGCCACGGTCAGCGCCGCCTCCTCGGCCAGGTCTGTCGACGGCGTGACGGTGATCGACGGGGGCGGAGGCAGCGGGGTGTCGGGATCGAAGCGGAGCGGGGCGCGCCCGGCGCGCGACGAGTCGGGTCGGGAGGAGGAGGCCACGAGGACGCACGGGGCGTCAGGGTCGCGGCAGTCGACCTCGCCCGCGGGCGTCGGCACGAACGCGCTGACGCGGACCTCGGCCGTGAACGTCCCCGTGGGGCTCGGCTCGGCGAACCCCGGGAGCCAGATGCACGTCTCGGGGCCGTCGCCCACCGCCGCGCACTGGCTGAACTGCAGGAAGTCGTCGGTGAACCCGCTGCCGGTGGCCGTGATCGTCTGCCCGTGCACCAGGTCCTCGGCCGGCGTCACCACGAGAACGGGCGGCACGACCTCGGTCGCCGGGTCGAAGAGCAGGGGCACGCGGGCCGTCCTGGCGGGATCCAGGCTGCTCGCCGACACCACGACCAGCTCGCACGCCCCGACCTCGCGGCAGTCGACGGGCCCGCTGGTGGTGTCGATCACCGCCAGCACCCGCATCGTGAGCTCGGCCGCGTCGCCGTCCTCGAGGTAGACGTATCGCTCGGTGCCCTGGTCGCAGTGCGACGGGTCGACCGGGCCGGCAGCGCACTGGACCACGGTCGCGGACGCAGCCCACACGAGCCCGTCGGCCCGGACGGTCACCGACTGCCCGTGGGCGTACGGTCCGGCCGGCGTCACCGTCGCCGTGGGCGGTGGGGCGAGCGGTCCGTCGGGGTCGAACGGCAGGGGGGTGGCGAGGCTCGACAGCGTGCCGCCGGCCGCGGCGTACTCGACCAGGACCGAGCACGGTGCCGTGCGGCAGTCCGCCTGGCGGGGCGGCAGCCCGTCGAAGCCGCCGACGGAGAGCAGGGCGTCGAGGCGCATGGTGGCGTGCACGGTGCCGTCGACGACCTCGTAGGACGAGTCCTCGTACAGGCAGCGCTGGAAGGTCGGTTCGGTGCCGTCGACGCACTGGCGGAGGAGCACGTAGTCGGTGTCGGGGATCCCCGAGATCGTGACGCCGAGCCGCTGCCCGTCGACGAGCAGGGTGCCCGCGGGGATGTCGAGCGTGACGGCGACCCCGTCGGCGGCCGGCGGGTCGGGGGCGGCGCCGCAGGCGTGGGGACGGTCGTCGTGGTCGTCGGCGCGGGGTCGGCCTCGGCCGTCTCGGGGACCGTCGACGTCGTGGTCGGATCGCCGGTCGTGGTGGTCGGTGCCGTCGGCGGCGGGACCGTGGTCGTCGGCGCGGTCGTCGTCGTCCCGGTGGGCGGCGAGGGTCGTGGGGGGCGTCTCTTGGGCGGCGCTCGGCGTCGCCGCCACGCTGCCGGCCACCAGGCCCGCCGTGAGGGCGGCCGCGGCCGCCCACCGTGTCGTCCGTCGACCGTGTCGCCCCGTCACCTTGCCCCCCGAAGCCCGACCCGGCGCCACCCCCGGATCGTCGGACGGACGCTACCGCACCCGGGTGAGCCGACGCCGCGCCGGTAACGTCGGCGCGGTGAGCCGCCGCCTCCCGCCGACCCGTCAGGACCTCATCCGCTGGTCCGAGACCCTCTCCGGCATCGCCCGCACCGGGCTCGGCTTCACCGAGAGCCTGTACGAGCGCGAGCGGTTCGAAGAGGTGCTGGCCGTGGCGGGCGACATCCGCGTCGCGGCCCAGGCCGACGAGGGCTTCGACGCCGAGCACTTCGTCGACGAGTGGATGAAGGGCGTGGGGGAGGGGGTCGCGGGGTACGTGACCCCCAAGGTGGCGGTCGGTGCGGTGGTCACGAACGATGCCGGCGAGATCCTGCTCGTGCAGCGGGCCGACAGCGGCATCTGGCTCTACCCCACCGGGCTGGGCGGACGTGGGCTACTCGGCCAGCGAGATCGCGGTGAAGGAGGTCAAGGAGGAGACGGGCATCGACTGCGTGCCCGTCAAGCTGCTGGCGCTCCTCGACGGGCTCCGCCTCGGCTTCACCCGCGTGCCGCTGTACAGCCTGGTGTTCCTTTGCCGGGCCACCGGGGGCGAGCTGGCCGCCCACCCGCTCGAGACCCGGGACGTCGGGTGGTTCGCCCGCGACGCCATGCCGCAGCCCCTCGCGGGGGCCGACCAGTGGTTGGCCCACGCAGGTCGGGCGATCGACGGCGAGGACGTCGGCGTGCTCTACGACGAGCCTCGCGACCGCCCGTGGTCGGAGTGACGGGCGGGCGCACCGGCGCGGCGCGGCGGCGGGTCAGCCGGTGGGCTGCGGCACGCGGCGCGCCACGGTGAAGCGCACGTAGCTCCAGCAGGCGCTGCCGAGCATCTTGAGCTTGGTGGCGTGGCCGACCACCGGGCTGCCGAGCTTCTCCTGCTTGGTGCGATGCCAGAGCCCGGGGACGACCTCGTCGTGCCGCACGAGGCCACGCTGCGCCACGAGGCTGTTCAGCGCGGCCTCGACGCGGTAGCCGCGCAGGTCGTGGTCGTCGAGCTGTGCGAACAGCCAGCGGGGCAGGGCCCGTTGTCCCGTGAGGACGGGCAGGCGGCGGAGGAACAGGGGGTTGGCGAGCGGCCCGCGGTCGAACAGGCCGCACGCCATGTCGGCGTCGCGGTCGACGACGGGGGCGACGAGGCGGTCGACGTGATGCGGTTGCAGGCCGATGAGGTCCGCGTCGAGGAACACGATGACGTCCGACCCCGGCGCGGCGTCGACCCCGGCGCGCATCGCCTCGCCCTTGCCGGGCACCGGTGCGTACACCACCCGCGCTCCGTGGGCGGCGGCGACGCCGGCGGTCCCGTCGGACGAGGCGTTGTCGACGACGACGACGTCGTCGACGAGGGAGGCGTCGAGCGCGGCGTACACCACCGCGCCCACGGTCGTGGCTTCGTTCCAGGCCGGTATGACGGCCGTCACGGTCAGGGTTCGGATAGGTCGCGGAGAGTGGTCGCCCTTGTACATGCAGTGGACAACTGTAACGGGCACTGATCGCGGCCCTGACCGCCCGCTCCGCGGTCGGGGGTCGCGGTGTCCAGGGCGCCCGGCGAAAGGTGGTGGCAACGTGAGCCGAACAACGCGCTACGGTCAGATGTGACGGTTCGTCAGATCCGGGCAAGGGTGGCCCAACGGACGGTCGACAGGGGGACAGACGTGCGTAGGTACTGGATGCGTCTCATCGCCGTACTCGCGGTGCTCGTCGTGGTCGTGGCCGCCTGCAGCTCCGATCGCGACGAACCGGCCGCCGAGGCAGAGACCGACACCACCGAGGGCAGCGGCGACAGCGGCGGCGGCACTCCGACCGACAGCTTCGGCACGCTCGACACGCCCTGCGGTGAGGGCGAGGGTGGTCCGGCCGGCGACCAGGGCGTCACCGAGGACCAGATCGTCATCGGCTACGGCGACGACGCCGGCTACGCCGCCTCGCCGGGCCTCAGCCACGAGACCAGCGACGCCATCGAGGCGATGATCGCCTGGTGCAACGACCAGGGCGGCATCAACGGCCGTGAGATCGTCGGCAACTACTACGACGCCGCCATCACCGACGTCGTCAACGCCACGACCCAGGCGTGCGGCGAGGTGTTCATGCTCGTGGGCGAGGCGTGGGCGCTCGACTCGGCGCAGGAGGAGACCCGGGTCGGCTGCGGCCTGCCGGCCGTGCCCACCTACTCGGTGAGCCCCGAGTTCGCCAACGGCCCGCAGACCTTCCAGCCGGTGCCGAACCCGGCCGACATCTACACGCCGGGCTGAGCGGGCCAGATGGCCGAGCTGTTCCCCGACGAGGTCAAGAACGCCTCGGTGATGTTCGGCAACTTCGCGGCGACCATCGACACGAAGGACAAGGTCGTCCAGACGTTCCCCGAGTTCGGGTTCGAGTTCCTCGACTGCCCGATCGAGTACAACATCGCCGGCGAGCCCGACTGGAAGCCGTTCGCCCAGACGCTGAAGGACTGCGGCGCCGAGATCGTCTACTACTCGGGCCAGCCGTACCCGAACATGCAGAACCTGCTCGACGACGCCGCCCAGATCGACTACTCGCCCATCTGGATCGTCGACCTCAACGCCTACCTGCAGTCGTTCGCCGACTGGAACGCCACCGGCAACGGCGACAACGTCTACCTGCGCATCGGCCTTCTACCCGTTCGAGCAGGCCGACGATGTCCCGGCGCTCCAGCAGTACATCGACATCGTCGAGGCCAACGGGGGCGACACCAGCCTGCTCGGCGTGCAGTCCACCTCGGCGTTCCTGCTGTGGGCCACCGCCGCCGACGCCTGCGGCGCCGAGCTCAGCCGCCAGTGCGTGCTCGACGAGCTGGCCGGCATCACCAGCTGGGACGGCGGCGGCCTGCACGCCGAGACCAACCCCGGCGAGAACATGCCGCCCGAGTGCAACATGCTGCTCAAGCTCGACGGGACGTCCTGGGTCCAGGCCTATCCCGAGGAGGTGGGCGAGATGGAGTGCAATCCCGAGGGCACGATCGAGCTGACGGGCCGGGTCGTCGACCAGGCCGAGCTCGACGAGAACCGGATCTCGACCAAGTACCAGTAGGACGAGGACGAACAGGCTCGAGCCGTGGACACGTTCCTGCAGTACACGATCATCGGCCTGGTCACGGGGGGCGTGTACGGCATCGCGGCCTCGGGCCTGGTCGTCACCTACACCACGTCGGGGATCTTCAACTTCGCCCACGGGGCCGTGGCCATGCTGGCCGCGTTCACCTACTGGCAGATGCGATGGGGGTGGGGCTGGCCCGCCCCGATCGCCCTGCTGGTGGTGCTGGGCGTACTGGCGCCGCTGCTGGGGGCGGCGCTGTACGGCGTCGTGATGCGGGGGTTGCGCAACGTCTCCGAGGTGGCGCGCATCGTCGTGCCGGTCAGCGTGATGCTCGGGTTCCTGGCCCTCAGCACGTGGATCTGGGACCCGACGCCGCGCACGCCGCGGCTGTTCCCGCTGTTCTTCGGGGCCGACAAGACGGTGACGGTGGCCGGGGTGAACCTGGCGTGGCACGAGATCATCGCCATGGTCATCGCGGTGCTCGTCGCCGTCGGCCTGCGCTTCATGTTCACGGCCACCCGCACCGGCGTCGCCATGCGGGCGGTGGTCGACGACCCCGACCTGCTCGAGCTCAACGCGGGCAAGCCCGAGCGGCTGGCGATGGCGTCGTGGGCGCTCGGCGCCTTCCTCGCCGCGCTGGCCGGGCGTGCTCATCACCCCGATCCAGGGCTCGACGATGAGCGCCACGGCGCTGACGCTGCTGGTCATCGACGCCTTCGCGGCCGCGATGTTCGGTCGGCTGCGCAGCGTGCCCCGGACGTTCGTCGGCGCCCTCGTGCTCGGCCTCGCGGGCAGCTACGTCATCGGGTACTTCCCGGGCGACGAGTGGACGTGGGTCGGCAACTTCCGGGTGTCGCTGCCGATGATCGCCCTGTTCGTCGTGCTGCTGTTCCTGCCGCAGGACCGCCTGCGCGGCGCCACCGTGCTGCGCACCCGCGAGCGCTACCGCATGCCCAGCATGCGCAACGCGCTCATCGGGGCCGTGGCCCTGGTCGTCGGCATGTACCTGGTGCGCGACCTGCTGGCGCCGACCTCGATCAACACGCTCGCCTTCGGGATGACCGCTGTCGGTCATCGCCCTGTCGCTCGTGCTGCTCACCGGCTACGCGGGCGAGATCAACCTGGCCGTGCTGTCGTTCGGGGCGATCGGGGCGATCATCGTCCACCACTTCGGGGTCAGCGGCGACGGGTCGGGTGCCCGGTCGACGCTGCTCGGGTACGTGCTGGCGGCCGTCGTGTGCGCGGTGGTCGGGGCCCTCGTGGCGCTGCCCGTCGCTGCGCCTGCGCGGGCTGTACCTCGCCCTGTCGACGATGGCGTTCGGCGTGTTCGTGTCGAACATGATCCTGCGCGAGATCGTCGAGCGGAAGCTGCCGCTCATCCACACGCGCTTCAGCATCTTCCCCAGCGGCAACCTGGGCGTGCCCCGCCCCAAGTTCGGCCCGGTCGACCTCGTGAGCATGCCCTCGTTCCTCATGTTCGTGACCGTGCTCTTCGCCGTGCTGGGCGTGGGCCTCGTCGCCCTGCGCCACAGCGGCTACGGCCGCCGCCTCACCGCCATGAAGGACAGCCCGGCCGCCTCCGCCACCCTCGGCCAGATCATGGTGACCCTGAAGCTGTCGGTGTTCATGCTGTCGGCCGCCATCGCCGGCGTCGGCGGGGCGCTGATGACCGCCCAGATCGGCTCGGCCAACCTCGACCGCTTCGACATCTTCCTCAGCCTGTCGCTGCTCATGCTCACGCGTCGTGGCGGGCATCGGGTACGTGAGCGGGGCGCTGATGGGCGGGCTGCTGTTCGGCGTGCTCTTCGTGGCCCTGCAGGCGACGTTCGACAAGCTCGGCGCCGACCACCCCGACTTCGAGGGCACCTTCGACTTCCTGGCCCAGCTGACGACCGTGCTGCCCGCGCTGCTCGGCGTCAGCATCGGCCGGAACCCCACGGGTGCGGTCGAGCGCATCCTCACCGACTTCGGCGCCGCTCAAGCGGGCCCGGACCGCGGTGGTCGGCGCCGTCGCCGTCGTGGCGGTGGCCTACCTCCTCGCCCGCGACGAGACGATCAGCAACTGGTGGCTCATCGTCATCACCGGCCTCGTGCTCGTGGCGCTCAACGTGGTCACCAAGCGCCTGATCGCCGTCGACCGGCGCGCGCGCCGCGACCGCCGCGAGCGCGCTGCCGGGCGCCGCCTCGGCCGACCTGCCGCTCGAGCTCGTGGGCGTCGCCCGGCCGTTCACCGTCGCCGACCGCGAGATGCTCGACGCCGCCCTCGGCGTGCCGGCGGGGAAGGAGTGAGCGACCGTGGGTGACGCACTGCTCGAAGCCCGGGACGTCACCGTGCGCTTCGGTGGCAAGACCGCGCTCAACGAGACCACCGTGACGGCCGAGCCGGGCCGCATCACCGGCCTGATCGGGCCCAACGGCGCCGGCAAGACCACGCTGTTCAACGTCGTGTGCGGGCTCCAGGGGGCCAACTCGGGCCGCGTCCTTCTCGACGGCCACGACGTCACCCGGCTGCCGCCCCACAAGCGGGCCCGCCGTGGGCTGGCCCGCACGTTCCAGCGGCTCGAGCTGTTCACGTCGCTGACGGTGCGCGACAACGTGCGGGTCGGCGGCGACATCCACAACCGGTGGAACCGCACGCCGGGGCGACTCGGCCGGCGGCGCGCCGACGAGGTGCTCGCGCTGACCGGGCTGGCGGCGCATCGCCGACCGCGAGGTGTCCGAGATCCCGACCGGCCAGGCCCGCGTGGTCGAGCTGGCCCGTGCCCTCATGACCGAGCCGAAGGTGCTGCTGCTCGACGAGCCCGCCGCCGGGCCAGAGCGACGAGGAGACCGAGGCGTTCGGTCACCTGCTGCGCCGCCTGGCCGGCGACGGGCTGGCGATCCTGCCTGGTCGAGCACGACATGACGCTGGTCATGGACGTGTGCGAGACGATCCACGTGCTCGACTACGGCCGCATGATCGCGGTCGGCCCGCCCGACGCGGTGCGCGCCGACCCGGCGGTGGTCGAGGCCTACCTCGGCACGCCCGAGGGGGTGGGGTGATGGTCGATCCCCGGCAACGGCGCCGACGATCGCCGCGGCTCGACGGCGCGCCCCGACGTCCACATCGAGACCGAGGTGCCACCGCTCGAGCTGATCGGCGTCCGCGCCGCGTACGGGGGCATCGAGGTGCTGCACGGCATCGACCTCGTCGTCAACGGGGGCGAGGTCGTGGCCCTGCTCGGCGCCAACGGGGCCGGCAAGTCGACGACCGTGAAGGTCGCCGCCGGCCTGTTGCGCCCGACCGGCGGCGCCGTGCGGGTGGCCGGGCACGATGTCACCGGCGTGCCCAGCCACGAGCTGGCCCGCATCGGCGTGTGCACGATCCCCGAAGGACGGGGCGTGTTCCCCAACCTCACCGTGCGCGAGAACCTGTGGATGGCCACGCAGGTCACCGGCGATCGCGACGCCCTCGAGGCGGCCGCGTTCGAGCGCTTCCCCCGGCTGGCCGACCGGCGCAAGCAGCTCGCCGGCACGCTGTCGGGCGGCGAGCAGCAGATGCTGGCGATGTCGCGGGCCCTCGTCACCGACCCGGCGGTGCTGCTCCTCGACGAGCTGTCGATGGGCCTCGCCCCCATCGTCGTGCAGCAGCTCTACGAGATCGTGGCGCAGGTCGCGTCCGAGGGCATCTCGATCCTGGTGGTCGAGCAGTTCGCCCAGGCGGTGCTGGGCATCGCCGACCGCGCCGCGGTCATGGTCAACGGAGAGATCACGCGGGTGGGCACGCCCGCGGAGTTGCAGTCAGAGCTGTCGAGCGCCTACCTGGGTGGAGCAAGGAGCACGCCATGAACCATCGGATCGAGCGCCTGAAGAGCGACGCCGCCGAGCTGAACGTGACCAAGGGCGCGGCACGCGACGGCCTGTGGCAGACCGTCGGCGCCATCGCCATGGCCGCGGGTGTCGTCGCTCGCCTTCGTCGCCTACCAGCTGTCGCTGGGCAAGAACGATCCGCGGGACATCGACTCGCTGCAGATCCTGGCCGTGGCGATGCTGGCCCTGGCCGTGGCCGGCGCGGCGGTGTTCCTGCGCTACTCGCTCGCCCGCTTCCTGCGGTTCTGGCTGCTGCGCCAGCTCTACGAGGGCCAGGCGCACATCGACCAGGTGGTGGCGGCGCTCGGCGAGCCGCCCGCGACGGCGGTCCCGCGCCCCGACCGCGACCAGCAGGAAGGCATCGTCCGTTGAACGAGATGTGGTCACCTTCTCGGACATCGTGACCACATGGATGTCGCCGTTCGCGAACTGAAGGCCAAGCTCTCCTCCTACCTGAAGCAGGCAGCGGCTCGGCGCCTCGGCGTCGGTCTGTCGTTCCTCACGTTCGACGTCCGCTCCGCGGCTAGTCTGACGGTCCGTCAGATTCCGTGTCGAGGGGAGCCCGGGTGAGCGTCGTCGGTACGTCAGACCAGTCCGATCAGGCCGAGCCGCCGGCCACGACGCCGGGGCTGCACCAGCAGCCGCTCATGCCCGACCTGCTCATCGCGGCGCTGAACCGCAACCTCGACAAGCCGGCGGTGTACCTGGGCGACACGGTGCTCACCGCCCGCCAGGTGCGCGACGAGATCAGCCGCTACATCCAGGCGCTCGAGTCGACGGGACTGGGCAAGGGCAGCCCGGTGGCGATCCTCGCCCTCAACCGTCCCGAGGTCCTGTTCAACATGGGCGCCGGCATGCTGCTCGGCTGCCGCAGCACGCCGCTGCACCCGATGGGCTCGCTCGACGACCACGCCTACGTGCTCGAGGACGCCGGCATCGAGACGCTCGTCTACGACCCCGAGTTCTTCGGCGAGCGGGCCGCCCAGCTGGCCGAGCGGGTGCCCGGGCTCAAGAACCTGCTGGCCTTCGGGCCCGAGCGACGCCGGCGTCGACTACCCGGCGCTGGCGGCCACGTTCGAGGCGCGCGAGCTGCCACCGCGCCCGACGTGCGCCCCGAGCGACATCCCCGGCCTGGCCTACACCGGCGGCACCACCGGCAAGCCCAAGGGCGTCATGGGCAGCTACCGGTCGGGCGCCACGATGACCAACATCCAGATGACCGAGTGGGAGTGGCCGAGCGAGCCCCGGTTCCTCATGTGCACCCCGCTCAGCCACGCCGGCGCCGCCTTCTTCGTGCCGGTGCTGCTGCTCGGCGGCTCGCTGGTGGTCGTGCCCTACTTCGAGCCCGGGCTGGTGCTGAAGACCATCGAGGAAGAGCGCATCACGGCCACGATGCTCGTGCCGACGATGCTCTACATGCTGATGGACCACCCCGACTTCGCCACGCGGGACCTGTCCAGCCTCGAGACCGTCTACTACGGCGCCGCCGCCATGTCGCCGACCCGGCTGAAGGAGGCGATCGACCGCCTCGGGCCGATCTTCTTCCAGTACTACGGGCAGGCCGAGGGCCCGATGACGATCTGCGTGCTGCGCAAGGACGAGCACGACACGACGACATGGACCGCCTGGCCACGTGCGGCCGACCCGTGCCCGTGGGTCCACGTCAAGCTGCTCGACGACGACCTCAACGAGGTGCCGCGGGGCGAGCCGGGCGAGATCTGCGTGCGCGGCCCGCTGGTCATGCAGGGCTACTGGAACAAGCCCGAGCAGACCGCCGAGGCGCTGGCCGGCGGCTGGCTGCACACCGGCGACATCGCCCGCGAGGACGAGGACGGCTTCTACACGATCGTCGACCGCAAGAAGGACATGATCGTGACCGGCGGGTTCAACGTGTTCCCCCGCGAGGTCGAGGACGTCATCTCGTCGCACCCGGCGGTGGCCAACGTGGCCGTCATCGGCGTGCCCGACGACCGCTGGGGCGAGGCCGTCAAGGCCGTCGTCGTGCTGCGGCCCGATGCCTCGGTCGACGGCCTCGGCCGTCGCCGACGAGCTGATCGAGCTGGTGAAGGCGGCCAAGGGCTCGATCCAGGCGCCGAAGTCGGTCGACTTCGCCGACGAGATCCCGCTCAGCCCGCTCGGCAAGCCCGACAAGAAGGCCCTCCGCCAGCAGTACTGGACGGGCACCGACCGTCAGGTCAACTGACCGGCGTCCGCGGCCGTCGTCAGCCCGAGACGACCCCGCCGTCGATGATCGTGGTCACCACGTGGCGCGACGACGGGTCCTCGAGCACCTGCGACAGCGGGCCGTCGAGCACCACCAGGTCGGCCGGGGCACCCACCGCCACCCGGCGCGGCGCGGCCGCCGGGGGCCTCGGGCGGCGTCAGGAACAGGGCCAGCGCCCGCTCGGGCGACACCGCCTCGCGCAGCCCGAGCGGCTCGCCCCCGGCGGTGCGGCGCTCGATGGCCGCGGCCACGTCGCGCCACGGGTCGGGGTGGCCGTACGGGCGCGTCGGTGCTGCCGCCCACCGGGATGCCCGCCTCGATCAGGCTGCGGCACGGGTACAGGTGCGGCAGGTCGTCGGCGTCGACCTCGACCAGGTAGCGGTCGCCGCGTTCGTGGACGAATCCCGGGCTGGTCACCACCGTCGAGGCCCCGCGACGCGACGATCGACCGCAGGTCGGGCGGGACGACCGACCCGTGCTCGATGCGGTCGCCGGGCCGGCTGCCGACGTCGTCCCAGGCGGCGAGGGCCAGGGCCAGCCCGGCGCGCGTCACGCAGTGGACGGCGACCGGCCGGTCGGCGTCGTGGGCGGCCCGCATCCACCGGATCAGGTCGTCGAGCGACGGCAGCGCGTAGTCGGCCACCACCAGCTTCACCGGGCCGGTGGCGAGCGGGCGCCGGCATCTCGGCCGCCGCCAGGCGCGGCCCCCCGGTGACCGTCACGTGCTGGGGGAGCGAGCCGTCGGCCGCGGCCGCGGCGATGGGGGCGAGGTCGTCGAGCAGGCCGACCGGCGTGAGGTCGGTGACCCCGGTGACGCCGTAGGCCGCCAGGCGGCGACCGACGACGGCGAGGTCGGGCGCCGGGAGCTGCGGCAGCCGGTCGCGCAGCCAGCGGTCGAGACCGAGGAGGCGGCCCGGTGAGGCGACCCTCGCGCGTCCCGCTCGATTCCCGGGAGGTCGAGGTCGCCGTCGATCCCGGTGTGCTCGAGCGCGACCGAGTTGAGGATCCAGGCGCCGCCGGTCCGGTGCTGGATGCGCACGGGTCGCTCGGCCACGAGTGCGTCGAGCCGCCAGCGGTCGAGCGGGCCGGCGACCGACTCGTGGTAGCCGATGGCGCGCAGCCACTCGCCCGGGCCGAGGGTCAGGTGGGCCTGCTCGATGGCGGCGACGAACTGGCGGCGTCGTCGGACGACGTAGGGCGGCCCGACGAACGGCGAGCGCTCGGCGGCCGCGAGGGCCATGAGGTGGATGTGGTGGTCGTGCAGGCCCGGGATCACCGCGCCCCGCCGGCCGTCGAGCTCGACGTCGCCGGGGCGCGCCTCGAGCGGCGGTCGATCGAGACGATCGCCCCGCCGTTCGCCCGCACGTCGACGAGCATCCCGTCGACGACGACGTCGCGCAGCACCAGGTCCGGCATGGGAAGGAACGCACCACTGAAGACGACAGGCCCGCCACCCGCCACGACCGCAGCGTACGGCACGCGGCGTAGTGCACGACTCCCGAACGGCGTACGCGCCGCCGACCGGATGCCCGTACCCGTGAGGCCGATCGGGCCTACGGCGGGACCTCGTCCCACCCGGCCGGCAGCTCGGGACGCGGCCACGCCGGGTCGGGGCGCCACGCGGGCCACGGCTCGGAGAACGGCGCCGTGCGCGCCGCTCCACCAGGTCGATGACGGCCTCGCCCTCGCGGCGCACCCGGTCGCTCGTCACCGGGTCGATGAGGTCGCGGTCGAGCAGGTCGGCGAACTCGTCCTCGTCCTTCCACCGCCAGGTGAGGTCGGGCTCCACGACGACGTCGAGCATCATGTCCATCGCCTCGAACCCGAGCGCGGTGCGCCGCAGCGGCTGCTGCAGGTTGACGTACCAGCCGATGTGGTCGCCGCCGACCCACGACACCCACAGCGCGTGCCAGTCGCCCGGCCGCAGCAGCCAGAGGTGGTCCATGTCCCACTCGTGGTCGACGTGGACCCAGTCTCGGCGCGCCAGGTTCTCGATGACCCGCTCCCGGCGGGTCGGCGGGTCGGTGCGGTCGGGTGGGGTGGCCGGCACCTTGCGCCGGGTGCCCTGCGGGATCCAGAGGAGGAGCCGCTCGTCGCTGTCCTCGACGACGACGAGCGGCCGCGCCGCCCACACGCGCCCGCCCCAGACCTCCTGGTGCACGACGACCTCGCCCGGCTTCCACACGGGCGAGATCCTGTCAGCCCAGGCCCTCGTAGTACGCCTTCTGCGCGGGGTAGTAGTCGTCGAAGTCGGGCGTCGGCCCGCCGGTGTGGGTGGCCACCAGCATGTCGAGGTAGTACTCCCAGCCGGGGCCGGTGTCGCCGAGCGTGGTCGAGTCGTCGAGGTGCTGGACGAACGTGAGCACGGTCGTGTCGCCGTCCTCGGTCAGCGTCGCCTCGAGCCGCCAGGTCCCGTACTCGTCGACCGCCGACACCGCGAGGTGGCGGGGCGGCTGCGCAGGCGTCGATGGTCATCTCGGCGTACTCGTCCGTGCCCTCCTCGTGGGTCATGCGGACGCGGATGGTCTTGCCGACGCCGGGCTCGCCGGTCCAGCTCGCGAACCAGCGGGCGGTGCGCTCGGACTCGGTGATGCTGGCCCACACGTCCTCGATCGGGGCGCGGAACGTCCGGGTGAGGACCAGGTCGCGCCCGGCGTCGGTGTGCAACAGCCGGCCGGCGGGCGTGGGCGGGGTGGTGGTCATGCGGATCGCTCCTGTGCGTCGGAATCGTGCCCGCCGGTGGCGCGGCGGTCGCGGCGGGTGCGGTGGACCTCGGTCTCGAGGGCGTCGAACCGGGCGCCCCAGCCGTCGCGGAACGGCGCCAGCCAGGCGTCGAGCGCGGCCAGGGGCGCGACGTCGAGCCGGTAGAGGCGTTCGCGTCCCTCGGCGGTGTCGACCACCAGCCCGGCCTCCCGCAGGACGCGCAGGTGCCGCGACACGGCGGGACGGCTGATCGGGAAGCGCGCCGCGACGGCCCCGGCGGTCATCGGCCCCCGCCGCAGCAGCACCAGGATCTCCCGCCGCACCGGGTCGGCGATCGCGCTCGCCACGCTGTCCACGCCCGAAAGCGTAACAGGTTGGTTACCTATCGCGATTTCCACAGCAGTTTCGGGGGTCGTGACCCCCGAAACTGCTGTGGAAAACCGCTCTTGTGCAGCGCTACAGGAGCTCGAGGATCAGGGCCGAGCCCATGCCGCCGCCCGCACACATGGCGACGCAGCCCATCGTCTGGTCGCGGCGGCGCAGCTCGTGGATCATGCTCACGACCATGCGGGCGCCGGTGGCGGCGATGGGGTGCCCCAGGCCGCAGCCGCTGCCGTTGACGTTCACGATCTCGTGGTCGAGGCCGAGGGCCCGGCTCGACGCCACGGCCATCGTGCAGAACGCCTCGTTGATCTCGAACAGGTCGATGTCCCCGATGGCCATGCCGGCCCGGTCGAGCGCCTTGGGGATGGCGAGGGTCGGGGCCAGGCCCGTCCGCTCGGGCTCGATGCCGACCGAGGCCCACGACACGATGCGCGCCAGCGGGACGAGCCCGTGGGAGGCGGCGTAGTCGTCCGCGGTCACCATCACGGCGGCCGCGGCGTCGTTGAGCCCCGCGGCGTTGCCGGCGGTCACCACCGCCTTCTCCAGCTCGGGGTGCACGACCGGCAGCGAGGCCAGCTTCTCGAGCGTGGTGCCGGCGCGGGGGTGCTCGTCGCGGGCGAACTCACGTGTGCCGCCGGACCCGTCGGACACCTGCACCGGCACGATCTCGGGGTCGAACCAGCCCTCGTCGCGGGCGTGGGCGGCCCGGATGTGCGAGTGGTAGGCCCACTCGTCGGCGTCCTCCCGGGTGACGCCGGCGATGCGGGCGGTGTTCTCGCCCACCGTCAGCGCCATGTCGAACGGCGGGGCCTCGGGGGTGGGCGGGTTGGCGGGCGACATCCACAGCTGCGGGTCCTTCGCCGAGGCGGGGACCGACTTCTGGCCCATCACCATCGAGCTGAGGCTCTCGGTCCCGCCGGCGACGACCACGCGGTCCATGCCCGCCTTGATCGAGCCGGCCGCGATCTGCACCGCGGACAGGCCCGCGGCGCAGTGGCGGTTGTCGGCCAGGCCGGGCACCGAGTGGAGGCCGAGCTCGACGGCGACGTAGCGGGCGATGACGCCGCCGCCCTGCAGGGACTCGGCCAGCACGACGTCGTCGATGTCCTCGGACGGGATGCCGGCGCGGTCGATGGCCGCGCCGACCGCCACCTTGCCGAGCTCGAAGGCGTCCACATCGACCAGCGAGCCCTTGTGTGAGCGCCCGATGGGCGTGCGGGCCCCGGCGACGATGACGGCGTCGGTCATGGCGTGTCCCCCTGTGGAGTCATGTCGGATCGACGAGGACCCCCGTCGAGTCGAGCCTGGACTCTACTTCGTTGAATGATGGTTCAAGGGATCGAGGCCGCGTATCATCTGCCGAATGGCAGGGACGTCCACCACCGGCCGACGCGAGCAGCGGCGCCTCCAACACCAGGACCTCAGCCGGGGCCAGTTGCTCGACGCGGCCGAAGAGGTCTTCGGGCGCAAGGGCTTCCACGAGGCGACGCTCAAGGAGGTCGCCGAGATGGCCGAGTTCTCGGTCGGCTCGGTGTACTCGTTCTTCGACAACAAGGACGACCTGTTCCGCCAGATCTTCGTGCGGCGCGGCGACGAGTTCATGCCCGGCATGCGCGTGGCCCTGCGCGACGAGGGCTCCCCGCTCGACCAGCTCCACCGCCTCGTCGACTTCGAGGTCGGCTTCTTCCGCCGCCATCCCCGCTTCGGTCGCCTGTACCTGCGCTACTCGAGCGCCACCACGCTGTCCGCCGACCGCGAGATCGATGCCGTGATGGCGGCCAACTACGCCGAGTCGATGTCACTCCAGGCCGGTCTGTTCACCCGCGGGCAGGCGGCGGGCGTCTTCCGCCCGGGCGATCCCGAGGTGCTGGCCCGCCTCTTCTCGGGGATCATCTCGGCCTACCAGGCGCTCGACCCCGCCGTCGTCGCCGACGAGGACCGGGAGCGGCTGCCGCTGGTCGACCTCCACAGCCTCGTCGAGCGCGCCTTCACCCTCTGACCATCCGACCGACGGGAACGAACGTGAGCGAGCGCACCGAGCGCGACGACGACACCCTGGCCGAGGCCACGCTGCGGGCGGAGGTCCGTGCCTTCATGGAGGAGCACGCCGCCCCCTACGGCCCGGCGACGCGCCACCTGAAGCTGGACGACACCCCCGCCTTCGCCGAGCGCGGCCGCGCCTGGCAGCGCACCCTGGCCGAGGGGGGCTGGAGCGTGCCCACGTGGCCGGCCGAGCTGGGCGGACGCGGCCTGTCGTCGAACGAGGCCCGCATCGTGCGCGAGGAGGAGACCCGCTTCGCGGTGCCGGCCGGCCTGTTCCAGGTGGCCTCGCTGATGGTCGGCCCCACGCTGATGGCCTGCGGCACCCCCGAGCAGCAGCGCCGGTTCCTGCCGGCGATCCGCCAGGGCGATCACCTGTGGTGCCAGCTCTTCTCCGAGCCCGACGCGGGGTCGGACCTCGCCAGCCTGCGCACGAAGGCGGTCCGGGACGGGGACGAGTGGGTCGTGACCGGCCAGAAGGTGTGGACGAGCGGGGCCGCCACGGCCGACTGGGCGCATCCTGCTGGCCCGCACCGAGCCCGACTCGCGGCGCCACCAGGGCATCACGTACTTCCTGTGCGACATGCGGTCGCCGGGGGTCGAGGTGCGCCCGATCGTGCAGATCAACCGCGCCGCGCACTTCAACGAGGTCCACCTCGACGAGGTGCGCATCCCGGCCGACTGCGTCGTGGGCGAGCTCGGCGACGGCTGGTCGGTCGCCCGCGTGACCCTCGGTGCCGAGCGGGCGATGATCGGCTCGATGAACGTCGGCGACCACGTCGCCGCCCTCATCGACGCCGCCCGGGTGGCGGGGCGCACCGGCGATCCGACGCTGCGCCAGGACCTGGCCGACGTGTACATCCACGGCACCGTCCTGCGCTACCTCGGCGACCGGGTCCTGACCGCGGTCCGCAGCGGGGGGCAGGTCGGCCCCGAGGCCAGCACGATCAAGCTCTGCGTGTCGCGGTTCATGGGCCGCCTCGGCGACGTCGCCACCCGCGTGCTCGACGCCGACGGCCTGCTCGAGGGCGGCGCCCCCGGCTCGACCGGCAACGACAGCTACGGCCGGCTGCAGGACATGTTCCTCGGCCAGTGGTCGTCCCGCATCGGCGGCGGCACCGAGCAGATCCAACGCAACCTGATCGGCGAGCGGGCCCTCGGCCTGCCGCGGGACCCGAGGCCGTCATGAGCGAGCGATTCCCCTTCCCCCGCCCCTTCGGGTGGTTCGCGGTGGGTCGGCTCGACGAGCTGCCCGCCGAGCCGGTCACGTCCCTGCGGGCCCAGGGCACGGACCTCGTGCTGTGGCGCGACGACACGGCCGACGACCCCGCCGCGGCGTGGCGGGTCTTCGACGCCTACTGCCCTCACCTCGGCGCGCACCTCGGCGTCGGCGGCCGGGTCCACGACGGCTGCCTGGTGTGCCCGTTCCACGAGTGGGCGTTCCACCCCGACGGCACCAACGCCGCCATCCCCTACGCCGACCGTCCCAACCGCAAGGCGCGGGTGCGGGCCCATCCCACGGCGGTGCGCAACGGCCACCTGCTGTTCTGGTGGCACCCCGACCCCGATGTCGGCCCCCTCTGGGACGTGCCCCAGGCGCTCGGGCCCGAGCACGCCGAGGTGGGCCGCTTCACGTGGACGGTGCGCACGGCGTGGCAGGAGATCGCCGAGAACTCCGTCGACATGGCCCATTTCCAGTCGGTGCACGGTCTCGAGCGCGTCAGTCCCATCGGCGAGATCACGTTGGACGGGCCGATCCGCCGGGTCAGCAGCGTGCAGCTGTTCAACTCCGCCCGGGGCACCTTCGAGGGTGCGCTCGAGACCACCAGCTACGGGCCGGGCATGGGCGTCATCCACTTCGACCTGATGGGCCGCGTCACGCTCATCTCGGCGACCACCCCGCTCGAGGACGACGCCCTCGAGGTGCGCTTCACCCTCTACCACTCGGGCGACCCGATCGCCGAGAAGATCGGCGCCGGCTTCGCGGCCGAGGTCGCCCGTCAGTTCAACGAGGACATCCCCATCTGGGAGCACAAGCGCTACCAGCCCAGCCCCGCGCTGGCTCCCACCGAGCGCCCGGTCACCGAGTTCCGCCGCTGGGCGGCGCAGTTCTACCCCGAGACGCCGGTCCCCGTGGCCGGCTGAGCCTCGGTTCCGTCCGCGGGCGCCTCGGCCAGCAGCCGCGACTTGTCCAGCTTGCCGAGTGCGGTGCGCGGCAGCGCGTCGCGCCGCTCGACGACGGTCGGCACCTTGTAGCGGGCGAGCGTCGCGCCGACCCACTCGCGCACCGTGTCGTCGTCCAGCTCGGCTCCGGGCGCCGAGGACGATCACGGCCTTGACCTGCTGCCCCAGCACCCGGTCGGGCACGCCGAGGACGGCCGCGTCCGCGATCGCCGGGTGCTCGACCAGCCGGTTCTCGATCTCGATGGGATAGATGTTCTCGCCGCCGCGGATGATCATGTCCCGCAGCCGGCTCTCGACGAACAGGCGCCCACCGTCGATGCGTCCGTAGTCGCCGGTGGCGTACCAGCGGTCGCCGTCCAGCACGGCGGCGGTGGCGGCCTCGTCGCCCCAGTAGCCGACGAAGATCCCGGCGCTGCGGCCCCAGATCTGGCCGACCTCCGCCCTCGGGCAGCGGCCGACCCTCGGGATCCCGCACCTCGACCTCGCTGCCGGCCGTCGCCCCGCCCACCGACGCGAGGTCGGCGTCCTCCACCGGGGGCTGCAGCAACGTGAGCGTGCCCGACGCCTCGGTCATGCCGTAGCCGACCCGCACCCCGGCACCGACGCCGGGCAGCCTCTCGGCGGTGCGCCGCAGCAGCTCGGGCGGGAACGTGGCCCCGCCGCCGCCGATCGTCTCGAGCGACGACAGGTCGTAGCGGTCGAGGTCGGGGTGATCGATGATGCGCCAGAGCTGGGTGGGCACGATCGACCAGGTCGTGACCCGGTGGCGCTCGGTCAGCTCGAGGTGGGCCGTCTCGTCCCACCGCCCCGGCGGTGGCACGACCAGCGTGATGCCCCAGGTCACCGCGTTGACGAGCTGGCCGAGCAGCCCCGACATGTGGAACAGGGGCGCCGAGGCGATCACCGCCGGCGGGTGGCCGGCGCCCGCGGGCGCCGCACCCGGGGTCGCGAGCCGGCGGACCAGCGTCGTGGCCGCCGACGACCAGCAGAAGTGGATGGCGTTGCGGTGGGACAGCACCGCGCCCTTCGGGCGGCCGGTCGTCCCGCTCGTGAAGATGATCGTGGCCGGGTCGTCCTCGTCGACGGCGATGTCGTCGGCGGTGAGCGGGCGCCGGCGCCGGACCCGACAGCAGGTCGGCGAACGTCAGCGAGCCAGCCTCGCCGAGTGCGAGCGCCGGGCTGGTCGCCGCCCGGGCGTGGGCCACCTCGTCGTCGGTCCACGCCGGGTTGAGCACGGTGGCGACGGCGCCGCGGGCCATGGTGCCGAGGACCACCAGGCAGTGGTCGAGCGACGGCCGGCCGGCCATCGCCACGCGGTCGCCCCGGCCGACCCCGGCCGCGGCGAGGCGGGCGGCGACGTCCGCGCACCCGACTCGGGAGCTCGGCGAAGGTGACCGTCCGCTCGCCCTCCACGACGAACGGTCGGTCACCGTGGCCGGCCGCGGCGTCGACGACCGCCGCGAGCGACGGCGGCCGCCGGGCGAACACCGGCAGCTGCGTCCCGAGGACGGGCTCCTCGACCATCTCGAAGAACCCGCCCGGGCCGAGGAACCCGGCGAACGTGTCGGGATCGAGCGCGTCGCCCTCGGTCCACCGCAGGCGGGCGGCCTTTGAACTCTGGTTCGATTCGATGAGCGCGTGATGCTAGACCGTGCGGCATGACACAGGTCACGGCCGGTCGCATGCTCTCGCGGGTCCTCCGGGCCGCGGGGATCGACGCGGTCTACGGCTACCCGATGGACGGCGTCGACGTGGTCGTGACCGGGAGAGCTCGAGGCCGGGACGCTGGCGGCGGCCCATCGCCGCGGTCCACGGTCGCCCGGCCGCCGTGCACGACTCGTCGGGCGAGCTGGTCGTCGGGAACCCGACCGGCGTCCGATGCGCTGGACGTCACCGCCGACGACCTGCTCGATCTCGTGCCCGCTCCTCGCCTCGGGCTCTGCATGGCTGCGCCTCGCCATCGACCTCGAAGCCCCGGTGCCCGACGTCGCCCCGCCGCGCCCGGCTCCGGTCGACCGCTGGCGCGAGCCCGAGCGACGCCGTGGTCGCAGCCCTGCAGGCCGCCGACCGGCCCGTCCTCCTCGCCGGACCCGGCGTGGTGGCGGCCGGCGCGGTGCCGGGCCTCCACGCCCTCGCCGCGGCCGCCAGCCTGGGCGTGCTCAACACGTGGGGCGCCAAGGGCGTGTTCGACTGGCGCAGCCGTCACCACCTGGCGACCGCCGGCCTGCAGGAGCGCGACTTCGCCCTCGCCGGCCTCGGCGACGCCGACCTGATCGTCGCCACCGGGGTCGACCCCGACGAGGCGCCCCCGGCGCTGTGGCGCGACCTGGCGCCAGTGGTCGAGCTGCCGCCCGGGGCCCTCGACCCGGCGGCAGGGCGCTGCGGGCGGCCTGCCCGCCGAGATCCCGATGCCGCCTCTGCGCGCCGAGCTCGCCCGCGTCACCCAGGAGGGCTGGGCGGCGACGACGACCCCCTTGCCCCGTCCCTGGTGACGCGCCACTACGGCCAGGTGCTCGGCAGCGGGGGCCTCGTCGCCGCCGACCCGGGGTGCCCGGCTACTGGGTGGGGCGGACGTTCGCCACCACCGACCTGGGCGGCGTCCACGTCCCGGCCACGGCGGCCGGGTCGTCGGGCTTCGCCGTCGCGTGTGCGGTGGTGGCCCGCCTGCGCGCACCGAACCGGCCGGTCCTCGCCGTGGTCGACGGGTCGGGGCCGGGGGCCGGCGACGACATGACCGCGGCGGTGTTGCGCGGACGCGTGGCTGGCTCGGCGTCGCGGTGCCGCTGGCGGTGTGGGACCCCGGCGGCCGGGCGCTCACGGCCGACGAGCACCTCGCCCTCCTGCAGGCCGCCGTCGTCGCCGAGGTGCCCGCGCCGATCGTCGTCGCCACCGACCCGACGCAGCTCGACCGCATGGTCGACGTCGCGGGCGAGGTCGTGGCCTGGGGTGGTCTGACGCCCGTGTGACGTTCGCAACGCCCGGTCGGAGGGCCGCGCCGAGGTTCGCGATACTGGGTCCCGCATGGAGTTGCTGGCGGATCGCTACGAGTTGGGGGACGCCCTCGGTCACGGCCGGTCGACGGTGTACCGGGCGACCGACAGCCGCCTGCGCCGGCAGGTCGCCATCAAGCGGGTCGAGCTCCTGGCCGGCCAGGAGGACGCCGAGTCGGTGCGGGCGCGGGCGCTGCGCGAGGCCCAGGCCTCGGCCCGGCTCAACAACCCGTCCACGGTCGCCGTCTACGACGTGGTCGAGGAGTCGGGCGCCATCTGGCTGGTGATGGAGCTGGTCGACGGGCCCAGCCTCGCCCAGCTCGTCGCCGACGAGGGCGCGCTGCCGCACGACCGCGCCGCCCGCCTGGGGCTGCAGGTCCTCACCGCGCTCGAGGCCGCGCACCTGGCCGGGGTGGTCCACCGCGACGTCAAGCCGGCGAACGTGCTCGTCCTCCCGGGTGACCGGGCCAAGCTGACCGACTTCGGCGTGGCCACGATCCGCGACGAGTCTCGGGTCGACGTTGACGGGCCTCATCGTCGGATCGCCGTCGTACATGGCCCCCGAGCAGGCCACGGGCGGCGACATCACCCCGGCGACCGACCTGTGGGCGCTCGGAGCGCTGCTGTACTTCGCGGTCGAGGGCGAGCCGCCGTTCCTGGCGGGCACCGCCCTGGCGACGGCGTCGGCGGTCGTCCACGGCGAGCCGCGTGCACCCGAGCACCCCGGGCCCCTCGCGCCGATCATCGCCCGGCTGCTGACCAAGGACCCGGCCGGTCGCCCGACCGCGGGCGCCGTCCGAGCCACGCTCACGCGGGTGGGCGCGCCCCGCCGGTCGTCGTCGGCGACCGCGGTGGCGCCCGTGCCGCCGGTCGTGGCCGCGCCCGCGGTCGAGCCCGTGCCGCCGACCGAGGTCGCCTCGCCGACCGAGGTTGCTCCGCCCGCCGAGGTCGCACCGCACCGACCGAGGTCGCGCCGTCCGCTGCGGCCGCACCGCCGACCGCGGTCGCACCGCCGACCGAGGTCGCGCCGCCCGCTGCGGCCGCGTCGCCGACCGACGGCGCTCCCACGATCGATACCGCCGCGCGGGGCGGGGCCGTGTCGACCCCGCTGCCGGCCCGCACGCCACCCGCACCCGAGTCGACGGCCGTCCACCACGGGGAACCGGGCGTCGCCGCGGTACCGCCGATCGACCCCGCGACCCGCCGCCGGACCGGGCCCGCGCCCCGCATTCCGGTCGGTGCCGTGGCGGCGATCGCCGTCGTCGTGCTGGTGGTGGCCGCGCTGGCCCTGCGCGGCGGCGGTGGGGGCGAAGGGGGCGAGTCGGCCGGTGACGGATCGCCGACCGCCACCACGGCCGGCGACCGCACGACCGCCCCGTCGACGACCGCGGCGTCCACGACCACCACCGTCCCGCAGGGCTCGCTGCCGGCCGGGTGGTCGCCGTACCAGGATCCCGCCGACGCGTACACGATCGGCCTGCCACCCGGGTGGCAGGTGCAGCCGGTGACCGCCAACCGCACCGACTTCCGCGATCCGGCCACGGGCACGTTCGTGCGGGTCGAGTGGACCGCGACCCCGGGGGCCGACGCGGCCGGCGCCTGGCGTGATGCCGAGCCGGGGTTCCGGTCCCGCAACGCCAACTACGAGGGCCTGGGCATCTCGCCCGTGACCTACCGCGACTACCCGGCGGCCCTGTGGGAGTTCCGCCACGGCAGCGGCGAGACGCTCCACACGGGCAACCTGGGCTTCATCGCCGCCGGGCGCGGCTACGCGCTGATGCTGCGCACCCCCGAGAGCCGGTGGACGGCCGCCAACCCCTGTTCGAGCAGTTCAAGCAGGCGTTCCAGCCGGCCTGACGACCGGCCGCGCCGTCACGAGCGGGGCACCCAGCGGGCGGCGAACTCGTCGTCGGTGACCGTCGGCCCGGGCAGCTCGCGGGTCGGCGTGGCGCGCAGCCCGTCGAGCACGAGCTCGACGCAGCGCAGGCGCAGGACGACGTTGCGCTCGGGCGTGGCGCCGAAGGCGATGGCCGCGATCTGCTCGAGGATCGAGGCCGATGTCGGACACGGTGACGTCGGGCCGGATGACGCCCGTGGCCGCGGTGCGGTCGAACAGGCGCACGTTGAGCTCGCCGGCGTGGGTCGGCCAGCTCGTACAGCGTCTCGTCGGGCGTGAACGTGCCGGCCAGCTTCAGCGTGAGGGCGTTCGAACCGGCCTCGACCTGGCGCCGCATGAACGTGGCGAACGCCTCCCACGGGTCGCCGTCGTCGGCCACGCAGTCCTCGGCGATGGCGATGTAGGTCTCGAGGCCGTCGCGGCACAGCCGGCGCAGCAGGTCCTCCTTGCTCGGGTAGCGGCGGTACAGCGCGCTCATCCCGACGCCCGCCTCCTCGGCGACGGCCGAGACCGGTGCGCCCCGGGGTCGGCCACGAACACCTTCCGGGCCGCAGCGAGGATCACCTCGTCGTTGCGGGCCGCCTGGGCCCTCCGCCCGCTGAGCGGCGCTGGCGTGGTCTGTGCCATGAGAGCACGCTACCCGAAACTCGAACGGAACATTCCGCTCCAAAATTGCTTGAACGGAATGCTCTGTTCCGTTACAGTATGGAACAGAGCAATCCATTCCGTTCCGGAGGAGACAGCGATGAGCACACCGATCGTCGAGGCCCGAGGCCTCACCAAGAGCTTCGGCAAGGTCCAGGCGCTCGCCGGGCTCGACCTCGTGGCCCAGAGCGGCCAGGTCGTCGCCGTGCTGGGGCCGAACGGCGCCGGCAAGACCACGTTCGTCCGCTCGGTGGCCACGCTGGTCCGGCCCGACGGCGGCGAGCTGCGGGTGGCCGGCATCGACGCCGCGGCCCGCCCCGAGCAGGTCCGCCGGGTCATCGGCCTCGCCGGCCAGTACGCCGCCGTCGAGCCGGCGATGACCGGGCGGGAGAACGTCACGATGGTCGCCCGGCTCTACGGCCAGACCCGCCGCCAGGCCCGGGCCAACACCAGCGTCGTCCTCGACCAGCTCGGCCTCACCGATGCGGCCGACCGCCCGGTCAGCACCTACTCCGGCGGCATGCGCCGCCGGCTCGACCTCGGCGCCAGCCTGGTCGGGGCGCCCCGCCTGCTGCTGCTCGACGAGCCGACCACCGGCCTCGACCCCCGCAGCCGCAACGAGCTGTGGGAGGCCATCCGCGGCATGGTCGCCGCCGGCACCGACGTGCTGCTCACCACCCAGTACCTCGACGAGGCCGACCAGCTCGCCCAGCGCATCGTCATCGTCGACAAGGGCCGCGTCATCGCCGACGGCACGCCCGGACGAGCTCAAGAGCCGGGCCGGGCGCGACGTCGTCGAGATCCGGGTGCGCACGGCCGGCGACCTGGCGGTCGTGGCCGAGGCGCTCGGTCGCATGGGCACCGAGGCCCCCCGCACCGACGCCGGCACCGGCCGGGTCACGATCCCGGTCGACGGCGGCCGGGCCGTCATCGCCGACGCGGTGCGGGCGCTCGACGCCCTGGCCGTCGAGGTCGACGACATCGGCCTGCGGCGCCCGACGCTCGACGAGGTCTTCCTGACCCTGACCGGCTCGCCCATCGCGGGCGACGACTCCGGCACCGACGCCCCCGGCCCGACGCCGGCCCGGCCCCGTCCATCGACACCGACCCGACCACCACCGACGAGCGGTCGCTGCTCAGGCCGCTTGAGGAGCACTCCGATGACCGTCGTCACCTTCGACGCCGGGCGGATCACGCCCGCCACCCGCCCCGCCGGGGCCCTTCACCGCCGCCGCTCGCCGTCGCCGGCCGGTCCGTCCGCAAGTTCGTCCGCACCCCCCAGCTGCTGGTGATCAGCATCGATCACCGGGGCGATGTTCCTGCTGATCTTCCGCTACGTGTTCGGCGGGGCCATCGACGCCGGGCCCGTGTCGTACGTCACGTTCATGGTGCCGGGCTACATCGTCACCAGCGTGCTGTTCACCGGGTCCAACGCCTCGTCCAGCGTGGCGCAGGACATGGAGGAGGGCTTCACCGACCGGCTGAAGTCGCTGCCCGTGTCCCGCACCGCGGTCCTCGCCGGCCGGGTGGTCGCCGAGACCGCGCTTGCTGGCCCTCGGCCTGGCCGCCACGGCCGCCATCGGCGTCGCCGTCGGCTTCCGCCCCGAGGGCACGATCGTCGAGGCGCTGGCCGCGTTCGGGCTGACCCTCGTGTTCGGGTTCGCCTTCATGTGGGTGTTCGTCTGGCTCGGCCTGGTGGCCGGGAACGTGCAGGCCGCCCAGGGCATGTCGCTGCTGATCTTCCCGCTGTCGTTCGTGTCGAGCGCCATGGTGCCGGTCGACTCGATGCCGGGCTGGCTGCAGCCGGTGGCCGAGAACCAGCCCATCACGGTCATGACCAACGCCGTGCGCTCGCTGGCGCTGGGCGACCCGTCGCTGGCCGGGCTCGGCGGCTCGACGGGCCACTACGTGACCCTGGCGCTGGTCTGGGCGGCCGGCATGGTGGCGGTGTTCGCCCCGCTGGCCGTGCAGCGGTACCGCCGGTCCTGACCTCAGGAGGAGGTCAGCCAACGGACGCTCCTCCGACCAGACGACGTGCACCTCGCGGGCCCGGATCAGCCATCCGGGCCCGCGGCGCACGTAGTGGTCGACGTAGCGGATGAACAGCACCTTGTCGGTCTCGGCCGCGTCCTCGCCTTCGGCGGGATCGGGAGGGCGATGGTGGTGGGCCTCGCAGTAGGCGACGCCCGTGGCCTCGTCGCCGTCGGGGCCGCTCGCCGACCGGTTCCTCGACGTGGTGCGTCGACACCAGGTGGAACGTGCGCTCGTAGCGGTCCAGCGCCGGCGGGATGGCCGACAGCTCGTCGTGGCCGTGGTGGGCGCTGCGGCGCCGGCCGTCGGGCTCGAACGTGGCGAGCGTGGCGTCGGGCGTGAACAGGGTCGAGGAAGCCGGGGACGTCGCCGCCGGTCGACGGCCACCGCGTAGGCGTCGACGAGGGCACGCAGGGCGAGGCGATCGCCGGCATCGAGGGTCACGGGTGCACCCCTCCGGTGGCCATCGCGCACGGCGGGCGGTGCTCGTCGACCTCGCTCCGCTCGGTCATGCGGTCACCGGCACGTTGACCCACCCCCGCACCGTGCTGGTGTGCAGGCGGACGGCGGCGTCGCGGTCGACGGTCCACTCGGGCCGGCGGGCCAGGACCTCCTCGAGCGCGATGCGACCCTCCAGCCGGGCCAGCGACGGCGCCGAGGCAGAAGTGGATCCCGTAGCCGAACGAGACGTGGTGATCGAAGGTCCGGCGCACGTCGAAGCGGCTCGGCGTCGGGGTACTTCCGCTCGTCGCGCCCGGCCGAACCGGTGAGCAGGAGCACCTTCGAGTCGGCCGGGACGGTCACGCCGTGCAGCTCGACGTCGCGCGTCAGCCACCGGCCCTGGACCGGCGACGGTGCCTCGTAGCGCAGCAGCTCCTCGATGGCGTTGGGGATCACGTCGGGGTGCGCGGCCAGATCGGCCCGCTGGTCGGGGTGCTCGTCGAGCAGCACGGCGGCCCACCCCAGCAGGCGGGCCACGGTCTCGGTGCCCGCCGCTGACCAGCAGGTCGGCGAACGATGGCGGCCTCGTAGCTCGTGAGTGAGCTGCCGTATCGCCCGTCGTGGTCGGTCAGCTCGGCCGCCATCAGGTCGCTGATCATGTCGTCCTGCGGGTCGGCGCGCCGCTTCGCCGACGAGGTCCTCGAGGTACTGGTGCAGCTCGATGCGGGCCGTCAGCGAGACGTCGTTGACCATCCCCTTCTCGGGGTCGAGGTGGAACGTGGTGTCGATCAGCTCGCGGACGGTGGGCTGGTCGGGCTCGGGCACGCCGAGCAGCGTGGCGATCACCATCGCCGGCAGCGGGGCGCCGAAGCCCTGCACGAAGTCGAACGGCTCGCCGTCCTGCCACGCCGCCAGGAAGCCGGCGCACAGGGTCGCGGATGCGGTCTTCGAGGTGGGCGATCGCGGCGGGGCGTGAACGCCCGGTTCACGAGCGACCGCAGCCGGGTGTGGTCGGGCGGGTCGAGGAAGATCATCATCGCCGACGGCATCGGCTCGCTCGGTCATGATCTCGAGCACCGTGCCGTGCGCCGAGCTGTAGGTCGCCGGGTCGCGGTGCGCGGCCTCGACGTCGGCGTAGCGGCTGAGGGCGTAGAAGTCGTGCCGGTCGTTGCGGTAGACGGGTTGCTCGTCGCGCAGGCGCCGCCAGATCTCGTACGGGTCGGTGTCGATCGTCGGTGTCGAACGGATCCCAGTAGAGCTCCGGCGCCAGCGTCATGGCGCCATGTTGAATGGTCGTTCATTGCGATGCAACCGGCGACGCGCGTCGTCGGCGGATGGCAGGCTGCGGCATGGTCTCGTGGACGGTGCACTACGACATGCGCGCTCCGGGCTTCGGCACGCCCGCGCCCGCCCTCTACGCCGCCGCGCTCGAGCAGGCGGCGTGGCTCGACGAGCGGGGGGTGACGGCGCTGGTGGTGTCCGAGCACCACGGCGAGGAGGACGGCTACCTGCCGAGCCCGCTCGTGATGGCGTCGGCTCTCGCGGCGCGGACGAGCCGGACGATGATCAGCGTCAACGCTCTCACGCTCACGCTGCACGACCCCGTCGCCGCGGCCGAGCAGTGCCAGGTCGTCGACCAGATCTCGGGCGGTCGGCTGGTCCTCACGCTCGTGCCCGGATACGTCGAGGACGAGTTCGCCCTCTACCGGGTGCCGTACGCCGGTCGTGGCCGGCTGTTCGACGACAAGCTGCAGGTGTTCCTGGCCGCGCTCACGGGCGAGCCGTTCCCGCTCGACGGCCGCACCGTGCGCGTGACGCCCGGGCCCGTGCAGCGTCCCCGGCCCATGGTGTTCATCGGGGGTGCCAGCCCGCGGGCGGCGCGGCGAGCCGCCCGGTTCGGCGACGGCTTCGCCCTGGGCGGGCCCGAGCGAGGGTTGGGTGACGTCTACCGCGCCGCCTGCGAGGACCTGGGCCGCCCGGCCGGTCCGGTGCTCGTGCCCCCCTCACCGATGGCCGTGCACGTCGCCGACGACCCCGACGCCGCCTGGGCGCAGATCGCGCCGCACGCCCTCCACGAGCTGAACCGGTACAGCGCGTGGGCCGCGGGGTTCGAGGGCCACCTGTACGAGCGGGTCACCGACGTCGAGCAGGCCCGCAAGGAGGGGTTCTACGCCGTGCTGACGCCCGACGAGTGCATCGACGTCGCCCGCCGCTTGCAGGCCGAGCACAGCACGGTGCTGTTCAAGCCGCTGATCGGCGGCCTGGACCCCGACGTGAGCTGGGCGAGCTTCGAGCTGTTCGTCGACAAGGTCCTGCCGGCGCTCGCCTGACCGCGGAGCTGGTCTGACCGCAGAGCCGGTTCCTGCGGCCTGGCTCAGGTGCGCCAGGGGGCGAGGATGACGTCGCGGTAGCCCTCCATCTGACCCCGGTGCTGGGCCAGCTCCTCGTAGATGTGGATGAGGGCGCCGCCCTGCGTCCGCCCGATGGGCAGCGCGGCGTCGTCCTCGTCGTCGGGAGGGTTGGGCGGTGGTGCCCCGGGGTCGAGGTGGGCGATGTCCGCGGCGAGCTGGGTGCGGGCCGCGCGGGTCCGTTCGACCAGCTCGTCGACGGGACCGTAGGCCTCGAACTCGGCGGCGCGGTCACGCCGGGTCGGTCGGCCGGCGACCACGTGCCCGCCCCAGTACTCCATCACCCCGAGGCAGTGGTGGAGGATCACGTAGGGCGAGTTGGCCCCGGGTATGTCGGGCCGCCGGTTGGCCTTGTCGTCGCCCAGCTTGGTGACGATGGCGACCATGCCGTCGAGCGCCTCGTCCACGAACCACAGGTAGTCCTCGACCGAGATCATGCGGTGTCGAGGCTATGGCAGTCCGGGGCGTCAACGACATGTCGGGAAAAGTTGACATGTCGGATATTTCCGACATATCTTGCGGGCGTGGCCGTCGACCTCGTGTTCAGCGCTCTCGGGAACCCCGTGCGCCGACGGCTGCTCGAGCTGCTCGTCGAGGGCCCCCGCACCGCCGGCGACCTCGCCCGGCAGTTCGAGCTCAGCCGCCCGGCCGTCGCCGAGCACCTGCGCCTGCTGCGCGAGGCCGACCTCGTGGCCGAGCGACCGTCGGGTCGCGAGCGCCACTACCACCTGACCGCCGCCCCGCTCGCCGACGTCGACGCGTGGCTGCACCCGTTCGAGCGCTACTGGCGTGACCGCCTGCGCTCGCTCGCCGACATGCTCGAGGAGGAGCCCCCGTCATGACCACCCCCGATCCGACCACCGATGCCGGTCCCGGCAGCCGCACCATGGCCGACGGCACTCGCACGATCACCGTCGACCAGTTCGTCCGCCGGCCCCCCGCCGACGTGTGGCGGGCGCTGACCGAGCCGGACCTGATCGCCAAGTGGTGGGCGGCCGGCGACGTCGCCCCGGTCGTCGGTCACGAGTTCACGCTGGACATGGGCCCGTGGGGACCCGCACCGTGCACGGTGCTCGAGGTCGTCGAGCCCGAGCGGTTGGTCCACACGTTCACCGAGCGCTGGACCCTCACGTGGACCCTCGTCGCCGAGGGCGCCGGCACCCGGCTCCTGCTCGAGCACGCCGGCTTCGACCTCGACGATCCGCAGCACCGCCACGCCTTCGAGATGATGGGCCCCGGCTGGCGCGACGACGTCCTGCCCCGCCTGGCCGAGCTGGTCGAGTCGCTCTGACGCCGGCGGCTCGGCCCGCTGCGCCTACGCCGCGATCCGGTCCGCGAGGGCGAGCATCTGCGCCCCGAACGGCTGGAGTCCGATGGCGGTGGCCGACAGCCCGGTGGAGACCCGCTCGACGACGCCCCACTCCCAGATGGCCTCGTCGTCGAGGCCGGTGCGGTCGGCCAGCCAACGCGCCCGGCGCCGCGGGTCGCCCCGCATCGGGTCGTCGGGCTCGTCGGGGTCCTCGCGCATGAGGATGCCGAGGTCGTACTCGGGCTCGGCGAAGACGCCGTCGGGATCGACGAACCGGTAGCCGCCGCCGGGGTGGGCGAGCGTGTTCCACTGGTGCACGTCGCCGTGGACCAGCGTGGCCCGCCCGGGGTCGAACGCCCGTCGTCGACGCTCGGCGCAGGCGAGGGCGTGGTCGACCGCGGCGCGGCTGCATGCGCCGCCGAGCCGATCCCACTGCTCGACGATGTGGGCGGCGAGCCACGCCGCCTTGTCGGCTCCGGTGATCAGACCGGCGGCGGCGACCTCGTCGGCCCGGGTGCGGGCGTGACCGCCACAGATCGGCGAGCGTGTCGCACATGATCTCGTGACGGCTGATGGTGGGCAGGCCGAGCTGGTCGAGCGATGGGCCGAGCCGGTCGACCAACAGGGCGCCACGCGCCTCGTCCTCGCGGCGGAGCCGCACGCACCCGTGGCCGTCGGTCAGCCGGAGCACGGCGATCTCGTGGTTCGCAGGTCCGCCCGGCCACGGGACGATGAGCTTGAGCACGGCGTCGGTGCCGTCGTGGAGCGTGACCGGCGCGACGTAGGCCTCGGTCGCCGACTCGTACGGCGGCCCGGCCCCGTGGAACGACCACTCCCGCTCGCGCGGCGATGAGCTCGGGCAGCGCGTCGATCCACCCCTCGGCGCCACGGACCCGCGCCCGTTCCCGCAGCACCGGGTGGACCGGCACGGTCGCGCGTCACGGTGCGCAGTCTCGCGCGGCGGTCCGACGCGCTACTTCTGGCCGGCGAGCTTGCGGTTCTTGATCTTCGCCTTGACGTAGTCGCGGTTCATGTAGGCGATGAAGTCGATCGAGATCTCCTTCGGGCACGCCTCCTCGCACTCGCCGTGGTTGGTGCACGAGCCGAAGAACTCCTCCATCGTGTCGACCATGTCGACGGTGCGGCGTGCAGCGCTCGGCCTGGCCCTGGGGCAGCAGGTTGAGGTGCTGCAGCTTGGCCGAGGTGAACAGCTGGGCCGCGCTGTTGGGGCAGGCGGCGACGCACGCCCCGCAGCCGATGCAGGCGGCGGCGTCCATGGCGGCGTCGGCTGACCTCCTTCGGCACGGGGATGAGGTTGGCGTCGGGAGCCGCGCCGGTGGGGACGGTGATGTAGCCGCCGGCCTCGATGATGCGGTCGAACGCCGGGCGGTCGACGACGAGGTCGCGGATCACCGGGAACGCCGCGGCCCGCCACGGCTCGACGTGATCTCGTCGCCGTCGGGGAACTTGCGCATGTGCAGCTGGCAGGTGGCCGTGCCCTTCTGGGGGCCGTGGGCCTGGCCGTTGATCATCATCCCGCACGTCCCGCAGATGCCCTCGCGGCAGTCGTGCTCGAAGGCGATCGGCTCCTCGCCCTCGGCGATGAGGCGCTCGTTCACGATGTCGAGCATCTCGAGGAAGGACATCTCGGGGCTGATGTCCTTGGCCTCGTCGACGTAGGTGACCATCTTCCCCGCCTGGCCCGGCGCCTGGCGCCAGACCTTGAGGGCGATGTCCATGGTCGGGTGCGGCGCCGGCGGCGCCGTTGCCGATGGCGTCGTCGGCGGCGTGCTCGGTGACGGTCACTTGTAGCGACCTCTGGGTCAGCTTCACGTACTCGAACTCGAGGGGCTCCTTGTGCAGCACCGGGTCGGATGCCCTTGGCCGTCCACTCCCACGCGCCGACGTAGGCGAAGTGCTCGTCGTCGCGCAGCGCCTCGCCCTCCTCGGTCTGGTGCTCCTCGCGGAAGTGGCCGCCGCAGGACTCCTCGCGGTGGAGGGCGTCGCGCACCATCAGCTCGGCGAGCTCGAAGAAGTCGGCGACGCGGCTCGCCTTCTCGAGCGACTGGTTGAGCGAGCTCGCCGCCGAGGACCCGCACGTCCTTCCAGAACTCCTCGCGCAGCGCGGGGATCTCGCCGAGCGCCTTCTCGAGGCCGGCGCGGTTGCGGGCCATGCCGCAGTTGTCCCACACGATCTTGCCGAGCTCGCGGTGGAAGTGGTCGACCGACCGGGTGCCGTTGATCGACAGCAGCCGCGCGACCGTGTCGCCCACCGACTTCTCGGCGTCGGCGAAGGCGGGGTCGTCGGTGGGCACCGGGGCGCGGCCGAGCAGGCCGGCCAGGTAGTTGGCGATCGTGTAGCGGATGACGAAGTAGCCGTCGGCCAGGCCCTGCATCAGCGCCGAGGCGCCGAGGCGGTTGGCGCCGTGGTCGGTGAAGTTGGCCTCGCCGAGCACGAACAGGCCGGGCACGTTGGACATGAGGTTGTAGTCCACCCACAGCCCGCCCATCGTGTAGTGGACGGCGGGGTAGATGCGCATCGGGACCTGGTACGGGTTCTCGTCGGTGATGCGCTCGTACATGTCGAACAGGTTCCCGTAGCGCTCGCGGATCGTGTCCTCGCCGAGGCGGTCGATCGCCTCGGCGAAGTCGAGGTACACGCCGTTCTTGAGCGGGCCGACGCCCTGGCCCTCGTCGACCACGGTCTTGGCGTTGCGGGACGCGACGTCGCGGGGGACGAGGTTGCCGAAGCTGGGGTACTTGCGCTCGAGGAAGTAGTCGCGCTCGGCCTCGGGGATCTGGTCGGGCGAGCGCTTGTCGTCGGGATCGACCGGGACCCAGATGCGGCCGTCGTTGCGCAGCGACTCGCGACATCAGCGTGAGCTTCGACTGGAACTCGTCGCTCGCCGGGATGCAGGTCGGGTGGATCTGCGTGTAGCACGGGTTGGCGAACAGCGCGCCCTGCGGTGCGCCCGCCAGGTGGCGGTGACGTTGCAGTCCTTGGCGTTGGTCGACAGGTAGAAGACGTTGCCGTAGCCGCCGGTGCCCAGCAGCACGGCGTGGGCCGAGTGCGACGTGATCTCGCCGGTGAGCAGGTCGCGGACGACGATGCCGCAGGCCCGCCCGTCCTTGACGACGAGGTCGAGCATCTCGGTGCGGGTGTACAGCGTCGACGGTGCCCAGGGCGATCTGGTGCATCATCGCCTGGTAGGCGCCGAGCAGCAGCTGCTGGCCGGTCTGGCCCCGGGCGTAGAAGGTGCGCGACACCTGGGCGCCGCCGAAGCTGCGGTTGTCGAGCAGGCCGCCGTACTCGCGGGCGAAGGGCACGCCCTGGGCCACGCACTGGTCGATGATGTTCACCGACACCTCGGCCAGGCGGTACACGTTCGCCTCGCGGCTGCGGTAGTCGCCGCCCTTGACCGTGTCGTAGAAGAGGCGGAAGACCGAGTCGCCGTCGTTCTTGTAGTTCTTGGCCGCGTTGATGCCGCCCTGGGCGGCGATCGAGTGCGCCCGGCGGGGCGAGTCGTGGTACGTGAAGACCTTGACGTTGTAGCCGAGCTCGCCGAGCGTGGCGGCGGCCGACGCGCCGGCGAGGCCGGTGCCGACGATGATCACGTCGAACTTGCGCCGGTTGTTGGGCGCCACCAGCTTCATGTCGAACTTGTGCTGGGTCCACCGGTCCTCGATGGGACCCTCGGGGCCGTGGCTGTTGAGCTCGCCGATCATCATTGCTCGCCCTCCACGTACAGCTCGCAGGTCTCGATCACGTCGCCCGAGACCCGGCAGTCGGAGTTGTCGTCGGCGCTGATGATGCCGGTCAGCGCGGCGATCGGGAAGCTGAGGTTGCCGACCGTCACGACGGCGGCGAACCCGACGGCGAAGCCCCGCCGCCACGAGTTGCAGCGGGGGTTGTTGAGGCCCAGGCTCTGGAACATCGACCAGCCGCCGTGGAACAGGTGCAGGCCGAGGGCGAGGTTGGCGACGATGTAGATGGCCGAGACCGCGGGCGCTCGAAGCTGGCGACCAGGTTGTGGTACACGTCGCCCCGCACGAAGTCGGGGTTGACCGTGCCCCAGGTCAGGTCGGCGAGGTGGAAGATCAGGAAGAGCAGGATGACCACGCCCGTGTAGCGCATCGAGCGGCTGGCGGCGTTGGCGGCCAGGTAGTCGCGCTTGGAGACGTAGCCCCCGCTCGCCCGTGCCTCGCGGTTCATGCGGGTCAGGCCGTAGGCGGCGTGGATGTGGAACACGAAGGCGGCCGATCAGCCCGATGCGCAGCAGCCACAGCGTGACCGTGCGGGGGAAGAACGGGACCAGGAGGTCCCGGAGCCACTCGCCGTAGTGGTTGATGTCCTCGGCGCCCAGGTACAGCTTCAGGTTCCCGAACATGTGGACGAAGACGAAGCCCATGAGCATGATCCCGGTGAGGGCCATGACCCACTTCTTGCCGACGGCCGACCGGTAGAACTCGACCGGCCAGGGAGCGGGGCGACGGCTCTTGGGGTGCACCGGGGCGACGGATTGCCGCTCCATCGTCTGCATCGCTCGTTCAGCCTCCTGGAACGGGGCTCGTGGACGGGACCGAGCCGCACCGTACTCCCAACGTTCTGCCCGCCAGGAATTCGGTCTCGGCGGCCCGGGGCCCTCTCAGTGTGCCCGATTCCCCAGGTGACAGGACCCGACCGCGCCGCGCAGGTCCGGCCGGCGCCGCCGTCGACGGGGTCGATGTCGGCGCCGTGACGGTGCGGTGTCAGTGCCGTGTCGAACGGGGCTCAGGCTGACGATGCGGAGCGTGCGGGCCACGCGTCGCGCGTCATGCGCCAGACGTGGTCGACGCCGGTCTCGGACGGGGCGACCGGCGGGCGGCGCAGGTCGTCGACGCGGACGTACCCGAGCTTGGCGGGGACGCGGCTGCTGGCCGCGTTGGTGGCGTCGTGGCGGATCTCGACCCGGTCGATCGCCGGGTCGGCGAAGGCGAGGTCGGTCAGCTGGCGGGACGCCTCGGTGGCGTAGCCCCGCCCCGTGCGGCCCACCCGGACCCAGTAGCCGATCTCGAGGCCGCCGACGCCGATGCGCGCGTGGAGCCCGCACCCGCCGACCACCTCGTCGCCCACGAACATGCCGTAGAAGCGGTCGCCGGCGTCCCACAGCGACTGCCAGCCGGCCACGAGGGCACGGCGCTGGTCGAGCGTCTGGGGCTCGTCGGCGATCCAGGGCATCCACGGCCGGAGGTGCTCGATGCTCTCGATCACCGCCTCGTGCATGGCGGGGATGTCGTCGATCCGCCACGGCCGCACCACGAGCGCGTCCGGCCCGACGACGGCGGATCCCTGGGAGCCGGAGGCGACGACCACCCCACCAGTGTGACCCCCGCCGGGCGATTTCCACAGCAGTTTCGGGGGTCCTGACCCCCGAAACTGCTGTGGAAATCCTCAGGTGATGCGGGACTCGTACTCGTTGGTGACGTCCTCGCCCGACGGCAGGCGGAGGGCGAGGGACAGGGTGAGCACCGGCGGGCCCGCGCCGGTGGCGTCGACCGGGGGGACCACCGCCTGGATCGTGCCGACGCGCTCGCAGGCATCGGCGTCGATCGTGCCGCCCCAGCGCCACACGTGCTCACCGCCCGGCCAGGCCAGCGTGGCGGTCACCCGGGCGTCGTCGATGGGCGTCCGCAGGTCGGACACGACGTGGACGTCGAGCGCCAGGGCCGTTCCGGGCGCGACCGCGGCCGGGAGCCGGTCGGCCACGACGATCACCGGCCGGCACGCCTCCTGCAACGCGTGCGTAGCCGAGCTTGGGGGCCCGCTCGTGGTCGAGGACCGACCACGTGACGCCCGGCTGGGCGTCCGCGAACAGGAACTGGGCGAAGCCGCCGGTCGGGCGGTACTTCAGCCGCCGCAGCTCCTCGATCATCCGGCGGATCACCTGGGCCTGGTGGCGCTGGGTGGCGTCGCGCCAGCCCGCGAACGTGGCGTAGCCGTCGGGCGGGACCTGGCGGTCGAACACCGGCTTCTGCAGGGCGTACCGCAGCTCGAGCTCGTCCCAGTCGAGGTCGGGCCAGCGTTCGGGGCGGGCGAACGCGGCGGCGTCGCCCGACGGCACCGCCTGCGCCCCGAACTCGGACACGAACCGCACCATCCGGGGCATCCGCCGGGCGAAGCCCGGCAGGTCCCGCTCGTCACCCATGTACCAGCCGAAGTAGAGGTGCTGGTCGGTGCCGTCGAGCTGGGGCAGGTGCGGGGTGACGCCCGAGTGGGGGACGACCGGCCGGGATCCGTCGGCCTTCTGCAGCGCCCGCTTGATCGCCGCGTCGAGCACGCTCTTGTTCCACGTCGGGAGCTGCTGCTCGGCGGTCATGCGGGTGGCGAAGGCCAGGGTCTTGCGGAGGTTCCAGTCGGTCTGGTCGGCGCCGGCGTTGGACACCGGCTCGTTGTGCCCGCACCACACGGCGATCGACGGGTGGTGGCCGAGCAGGTCGACGAGCGCCCGGGCCTGTCGGGTGGCCTGCTTGCGGATGCTGCGGGCGTACGACCATTGCAGGGGCATGTCCTGCCACACGAGGAGCCCGCGCTCGTCGGCCCGGTCGTAGACCTCGTCGCGGGTGACGTGGGCGTGGACGCGGACGAGGTCGAGCCCGGTGTCGGCCGCGAGGTCGACGTCGCGCCGCAGCTCGTCGGCGGTGGCCTCGCCCAGGGCCATGCGGGTCGGGGCCAGGTTGGTGCCCTTGAGGAACAGCCGCTCGCCGTTCACCGACGCGACCCAGTGCCGCAGGCGGACGGAGCGCAGGCCGGTGCGCAGCCGGCGCTCGTCGCTGACGGCACCCGGCTCGTCGGGAGCGGCACCAGGCCCCCCGGCACCCCGGCGCCCCGGCGTCGCGGCCGTCGCGGTCGTCGCCGCCCTCGCCGTTCCCGGCCAGCACGACGGCCACCCGCACGTCGTGGAGGACGGCGTCGCCCAGCGCACGCGGCCACCACAGCGCCGGCCGGTCGATCGTCACCGACCAGTTGACCTCGTTGATGCCCGCGGCCAGCGGTTGGGTCGACCTCGTGGTCGACGGCCCCCACCTCGGTCCGCAGCCGCACTCGCCGCGAGGCGTCGCTGTCGAGCAGCGCCCGCACGGCGAGGACCGCCCGCTCGGGGGTCGCCTCGGCGCAGATGACCCGCAGGCTGGCGATGCGGACGGGCCCGGTCTCGGTCAGCCGGACGGGCCGCCACAGCCCGCCGGGGTTCCACGTGGGGTCGACGGCGTCCCAGTGCTGGAAGATGCCCGTGATGTTCCGCTTGGCGGCCGAGCCGTGCTGGGGCGTGCACGTGACCTCGACGGCGAGGGCGTGCTCGGACCGGTCGCGCAGGGCCCCGGTCACCTCGAAGCTGTGAGGGAGGAAGTAGCCCTCGGTGTCGCCCAGGTAGCCGCCGTCGAGCCAGGCATCGCCCTGGTAGAAGAGGCCGTCGAAGGTCAGCCAGGTACGGCGCCCGGCGTCGGGCGCGGCGGCGTCGAAGCGGCACCGGTAGAGCAGGGGCCCGTCGCTGGCGGCGAAGGCGGCCGTCGAGCGCCAGTGGCCGGGGACCGTCACCGGGTGCCAGCCCGCGTCGTCGAAGTCGTGCTCGGTGTACGACCGGCGCAGGTGGTCGTCGGCTGCCGCGGCCCGCCACCCCTCGGCCAGCTCGCGGAGGGTCCCCGGCGCCGGTTCCATGGTGCCGGGCAGGGTATCGCCTGCCGGTGGCCCCTCGATCCGGCGATCGAGGCTGGTCAGTCGGGGTCGGCGACGGGGCGCAGCCAGCCCGACGCCCGCCAGCCCAGCTCGAGGAGGCCGGCCGCGGCCGCGGCGATGGCGATCGCCACCGCGGTGACCTCGGGCGGCGCCATGTTCAGGGCGAAGAAGTGTCGTGACCAGGGCACGAGCAGCGCCAGCACGAACAGGCCGGCCATGGCCCCCACCAGCTCGTAGCGCCACCAGGTGAACGGCCGGGCGAGGATGGCCAGCACCCACATCGCCACGATGAACAGCGTGATCGTGGCGGTGGTGCGCGCCTCGATCTGCGGCACGTCCTCCGCCCGCGCCACGCCGTAGGACGGCCATCGTGGCGATGGCGGCCAGGGTCCCCGCCGGCACGGCGAAGCGCAGCACCCGCTCGACGAAGCCCGGCACCGCCCGCCGGTCGTTGGGCGCGAGGGCGATGAAGAACGCGGGGATGCCGATGGTGAGGCTCGAGATGATCGTCAGGTGCCGGGGCAGGAACGGGAACGGCACGTGCAGCACGCCCACCGACAGCGCCAGCAGGGTGGCGTAGACGGTCTTGGTCACGAACAGGTTGGCGACGCGCTCGACGTTGGCGATGACGCGGCGGCCCTCGGAGAGGACGGGCGGCAGCCCGCCGAAGTCGGAGTCGAGCAGCACGACCGGCGCCACCGACCTGCTGACCGCGGCGCCCGAGCCCATGGCCACGCCGAGGTCGGCCTCCTTGAGCGCCAGCACGTCGTTGACCCCGTCCCCGGTCATCGACACCGTGTGCCCGCGGGCCTGCAGGGCCCGCACCATGGCCTGCTTCTGCTGCGGTCCCACCCGTCCGAACACCCCGGTGGCCTCGACGACGTCGGCCAGCTCGTCGGGGTCGTCGGGCAGGTGCCGGGCGTCGAACGGCTCGTCCGAGGACGGCAGACCGACCCGCTGGGCCACCGCGCCGACCGTGCGCGGGTCGTCGCCCGACATGACCTTCACCGTCACGCCCTGGGCGGCGAAGTAGTCGAGCGTGGACCGGGCGTTCGCCCGCACCCGCTCCTCGATGGCGACGACGGCCGCCGGCTCGCCCACGGGCGGGGCGTCGGCGGGCGGCTGCCCGTCGGTGCGGGCCACGAGGAGGACACGCCGCCCCTTCCGGGACTGGGTGTCGACGAGGTCGGCGGCCCGGCGCACCTCGGGCCCGCCGCCGTCGGCGCCCGAGCCGGCGGCCTCGAGCAGCACGTTGGGGGCGCCCATGATCCAGTCGCCCTCGCCGTCGAAGCCGGCACCCGACCAGCGGCGGGACGACGAGAACGCCGCCCGCCAGGTGGGCTTCCACCCGGGCGGGTCGAACGCCTCGGCCAGCGCCCGGCCGCTGGCGTTGGGCTCGGGGTCGGCGGCCGCCATGGCGCCGAGCGCAGCCCGCACGGTGTCGTCGTCGGCCCCGCCCAGCGGCACGACCTCGGCGACCTCGAGGTCGAGCTCGGTGAGGGTGCCGGTCTTGTCGGTGCACACGACGTCGACGCGGGCGAGGCCCTCGATGGCCGCCAGCTCCTGCACCAGCACGTGACGCCGCCCGAGCCGCAGCACCCCGGCCGTGAACGCCAGGCTCGTGAGCAGGACGAGGCCCTCGGGGATCATGGCGCCGATCCCGGCGACCGTGCCGCGGATGGCGTTGGGCACCGACTCGTTCGACCGCACCTGGCTGTAGATCAGCAGCGCCGCGGTGGGCACGATGAGCCACGTGACCAGCCGCAGGATCTGGTCGGTGCCGTGGCGCAGCTCGGAACGCACGAGCGAGAACTTGCGGGCCTCGGACGTGAGCTGGTTGGCGTAGCTCTCGGGCCCGACCTTCTCGGCCCGGTACCAGCCCTGGCCGGCCGTGACGAAGCTGCCCGACAGCACCTGGTCGCCCGGCCCCTTGGCCAGGGGCACCGATTCACCCGACAGCAGCGACTCGTCGACCTCGAGGGCGTCGGCGGCCAGGACGGTCCCGTCGGCGACGATCTGCGTGCCCTGGGTCAGGTCGATCGTGTCGTCGGCGACGACGTCGGTCACCTCGATGTCCTGGCGCTCGCCGTCCCGCACGACCGTGACGGTCGGCGCGGTCAGCAGCGAGAGCCTGTCGAGGGCCTGCTTGGCCCGCCACTCCTGGTAGATGCCGATGCCCGCGTTGGTCACGAGCACGACGCCGAACAGCGCGTCCTGGATCGGCCCCACGGTCAGGATGACGAGCAGCAGCGTGCCGAGGATGGCGTTGAAGCGGGTGAAGACGTTGGCGCGGACGATCTCCCACAGGGATCGGCTGGTGCCACCGGGAGCGCGGTTCACCCGCCCGTCCGCGATCCGGGCGGCGACGTCGGCCGAGGTCAGGCCGGTGGGGAGTGCGGATCGCGTCACGCTCGGCGCGGTCACGGCCCGCAGGGTACCCAGCCCGCGCCGCCCCGAGGGATCCGCGGGAACCTCGGCCGGCCGGGCGGTGTAGGACCGGTGACCGAGGTGTCGGCGCGACGACGCGGACGAGAGCAGGGGGTGCAGCGATGGGCATGCGAACGGCGGTGCGCACACTGGGTGGGTTGGCCGTGACGGGTGCCGTGGTGCTGCGCGGGCGCGGGTCCCGCGGGGGCGAAGGGTCCGGATCACGTGGCGATCGGCGTGCCCGGCGGGGTGCCGGTCGAGGTGTCGGCCGTCGAGGGCGCGGACACGCACCTGGCGATGGACCTCGCCGAGGACCTGGGGGTGTGGGAGGTCACGGGCGACGGCCTCGCCCTCGTCCGCGAGGCCCCGACGGCCTACCTGGGCCCGGCGCTGACGCGTCGAGTGGACGATGTACAACGCGGTCCCGGGGAACCCCGACGACGCCCCGCGCGTCGTGCAGACGGTCTACCCGCACGCGGCCGGCGGCGCGCTCGTCCACACCGCCGCCGGCCAGCGGTACTTCGCGTCGGGCGTGACGCACGGCGGCTGGTTCCGCGCCCCGGCGCGGCTTGCCGCCGATCTCGACGCCCTCGGCATCGAGTCCGAGCTCGTGGTGCCGGCTCCCGCGGCCGACCCGGCCGCGGCGCCGCCGGCCCCGTCCCCGTCGGTGACGCCGTCGCCGTCCGGCGGGTGGACCGGCGTGGCCGCCGCCGCGGCCGCTGCGGTCCTCGCCGCGGTGGTCGTGGCCGCCACGATGCGGCGATCCGGTCGGGATGCGCCGGCGCCCGTGGGTTGACAGCATCGTCGGCGGTGGGGTCGTCACCCGACGAGGAGGAGCTCGTGCGCCGGGCCAAGGAGGGTGACGTCGACGCGTACGCCGTGCTGCTCCGAGCCCACGAGGCTGCGGCCCGCCGCCTGGCCGCGGTCGTGAGCGGCATCGGCGACGCCGACGAGGTCGCCCAGGACGCCTTCGTCAAGGCGTGGGGCGGTCTCGGCTCGTTCCGCCCGTCGTCGCCGTTCCGGCCGTGGCTGCTGCGCATCGTCGCCAACGAGGCCCGGAACCGGCGCCGAGCCGCCGGGAGGCGGGCCGGCTACGAGCTGCGCTTCGCCACCGACCGGGCCGTGGCGGTGGCGAGCTCGCCCGAGTCCGCGGTGCTCGCCGCCGCCACCCAGCAGACGCTCCGTGCGGCGCTGGCGGGCCTGCCCACGCGCGAGCGCGACGTCGTGACCTGCCGCTACGTCGCCGGGCTGAGCGAGGAGGAGACCGCAGCAGGCGCTCGGGGTGCCCCGCGGCACCGTGAAGTCGCGTGCGTCGCGGGGCCTGGCTCGCCTCCGGGCCGAGATCGATCGCCTGCCGAGGGAGGAGCGGGATGTCTGAGGCGCACGGCGACCTGATCGTGGCGCTGCGGGCGCTCGGCGAGGGCCTCGACGTCGCGGGTCCCGCGGGGAGCGATCCCGTGTCGGTGGCCGTGCGTCGGATCGTGGCGGCGACGCCGACACCGGAGCGGCGGGCGGCACCGGCGCGCCGGCGCCGGCCCGTGGTCCTCGTCGTGGCGGCGCTCGTCGTGGCGGCGCTGGTCGTCGTCGCCGTTCCCGGCTCGCGTGCCGCCCTGGCGCGGTGGCTCGGCATCGGGTCCGTCCGCATCGTCACGACCGACGACCCGGTCCCCGATCTGTCCGGCCCCTACGACCTGGGCGAGCCGGTCACCGTGGACGCGGCGACCGCCCGGGCGCCGGGACCCCTCGTGCCCGACGGTCTGGGCCCGCCCGCCGCCGCGTTCGTGGGTGCCCCGACCGGTGCGGTGACGGTCGTCTGGCCGGCCACGGACGAGCTTCCGCCCATCGGCACCGGGCCGGGAGCGGCCGGCCTCGTGGTCACGGCCCTCCCCGAGGCGATCTCCGAACCCCTGCTCACCAAGGTGGGGAGCGCCGGGACCGTCGTCGAGGCGACGACGGTGGACGGGCGTCCGGCCTACTGGGTCGCGGGGGCGCTGCACGTCGTGCGGGCCGACGAGGCGGAGGGTGGGGACGTGCCCGACACGGTGCGCCTGGCCGGCAACACGCTGCTGTGGGCCGACGGCGACATCACGTACCGGCTCGAGTCGGGCCTCGACCGGGACGCGGCGGTGGCGGTGGCCGAGCGGATCCCCCGCGCCCCCGGGGGCGGGTGAGGGCACCGCCCCGGCACGTGACCCGCGTCTCGCGATCCGCAGGTCCTTCGATAGCTTGGCCTCCATGTCGGACACACCGCGCCCCGCGACCCTCGGCGAGCTCCGGGCCTCCGGGTGGACCTCGGTCCCGGTCAAGGACGAGATCCGCCGCAACGCCGTGGCGCGCATCTCGGCCGGCGAGCAGCTCATCCCCTCGGTCCTCGGCTACCAGGACACCGTGCTGCCCCAGCTCGAGAACGCCGTCCTGGCGGGGCACGACGTCATCTTCCTGGGCGAGCGGGGCCAGGCGAAGACCCGCATGATCCGGTCGCTCGTCGGCCTGCTCGACGAGTGGATGCCCATCGTCGCCGGCAGCGAGATCAACGACGACCCGTACGCGCCGGTGTCTCGCCACGCCCGCGACCTCGTGGCGGCCGAGGGTGAGGACACGCCGATCGCCTGGGTGCACCGTGACCTGCGGTTCGGCGAGAAGCTCGCCACACCCGACACGTCGATCGCCGACCTCATCGGCGAGGTCGACCCCATCAAGGTGGCCGAGGGCCGCTACCTGTCCGACGAGCTGACCATCCACTACGGCCTCGTGCCCCGCACCAACCGGGGCATCTTCGCCATCAACGAGCTGCCCGACCTCGCCGAGCGCATCCAGGTCGGGCTGCTCAACGTGCTCGAGGAGCGCGATGTCCAGGTCCGTGGCTACAAGCTGCGCCTGCCGCTCGACGTGGTGCTGGTCGCCTCGGCCAACCCCGAGGACTACACCAACCGCGGCCGCATCATCACGCCGCTGAAGGACCGCTTCGGCAGCCAGATCCGCACCCACTACCCGCTCGACATCGAGACCGAGGTGGCCATCGCCGAGCAGGAGTCGCGGCCCTTCGCCGTCGAGGGCGTGCGCGTGACCGTCCCGGCCTACATGACCGAGATCGTCGCCACCCTCAGCCACCTGGCTCGCGAGAGCGCCCACATCAACCAGCGCTCCGGCGTGTCGGTCCGCCTCACCGTGTCGAACAACGAGGTGCTGGTGGCCAACGCCATCCGCCGGGCGCTGCACCACGGCGAGCGCGACGTCAGCCCGCGGGTCAGCGACCTCGACGCGCTGGCGGCGTCGACCATGGGCAAGGTCGAGATCGAGGCGCTCGACGACGGCCGCGACGAGCAGATCGCCGAGCACCTCGTGCGGGCCGCCACCCTCAGCGTGTTCAAGTCGACGGTCGATCCGGGCGGCCTGCGCGACATCGTGGTCGCGTTCGACGAAGGGCGGATCGTGCACACGGGCGAGGACGTGTCGTCCACCGACCTCGCTCGCCTCGTCGAGGACGTGCCCGCGCTGCGCGGCCCGGTCGGGGCCCTCGCCGGTGGCGACGAGAGCCCCGCGGTCGTGGCCAGCGCCGTCGAGCTGGTGCTCGAGGGCCTCCACCTGTCGAAGCGCCTCAACAAGGACGGCGTCGACGGGCGGGCCACCTACCGGTCGCGCTCGTGAACCTCAGCTGACGGTCAGCCGACGCCGGTGGCGTCGCGGCAGAGCGAGTCGTCGAACGGCAGCGCCCTCACCTCGCCCGGGTAGCGGTCCACGACGCCGGGCACGCTCAGCCCGTCCGGGAGCCCGCCGACGGTGGGAACCGCGGTGGGGTCGCTCGACGGGGCCAGGTTCAGGTGGTAGCGCCCGACCCGCAGGAAGCTGTCCTTCGTGCGGGGATCGGTCACGACGCGCACCGTCACCTCACCGTCGAGGTCGCGGGCCCACCCCGCCCGCCAGCCGTCGGTGGTCGGGGTGTCGAGGTCGGCGCGCACCCGCCCGTCGGGGAGGCGGACGAGGCCGACCACAGAGGCGTCGGGGCCGTCGCCGAAGGTGACGAGCGGGGCCCGCTCGCCCGGGGCGAGGTCGCCGAGGGCGTCGAGGTCGACCCGGATGTCGTAGACGCCCACCCCGGGGCCGCGATCGACGCCGTACCAGGTCTCGCCCACCCGCTGGTACAGGCCGAGGCAGTCGCCCACGACGGCCAGCGTGCCGTCGGAGGCGCGGGGGAGCCGGCGGTCGGTCGGCGAGACCTCGACGACGGTCCGGCGGGTGCCGGGGAGGTCGGCCCGCCAGCCCGCCAGCTCGGTGCGCCACTCCTCGGGGATGTTGAAGCCGCGCGCTCGCGCTGGTACTGGACGCCGAGGCCCACGTTGATCCACACCCCCGCCAGCACGAGGACGGCGAGCCCGGCGCCGACCCCCCGCCGCAGGCCGGGGCGCCACCCCGCCGCCCGGCCGGCGACGACGTGGACGCCGCACAACGCGGGGACGATGACGATCGGCGCCATGTCGCCGATGTAGCGGTGGCCGATGTAGCCGATCGTGAGCGCGCCGGCGGCCGCGGCCCAGGTGCCGCCCCACAGGGCGAGCAGGCCCACCCGGTCGTCGCGCCGCCGGATGCCGGCGACGAGCCAGACCACGCCCGGGATGGCGAGCAGCACGAGGACGGGCATGGTGACCGGCACGCTCGACGCCCACTCGACGCGGTCGAACACGGCGTCGCCGACGACCGTGGGACCCTCGGCCGGGAAGTCGACCCAGGGGAAGTCGCCGCGCAGGTCGAGCGCGTCGGGGCGGGCGTACTGCAGCAGCGTCGTGGGGACGAAGTTCGTGCCGAAGTACGACCCGTCGTTGGCCTCGAGGAACCGCTGGCGGTCCGGCAGCCCGGTCGCCAGGTGTGAGTCGATGGGCGGGCTCACGGGGTTGCCGAACTTCTGGATGTTGGGGATCGCGACGGCGAGGGCGGCGACCACGAAGATGACGACGACCCCGCCGAGGCGGGCCCGGGGCAGCACGGTGGGCGGTCGCCCCGAGCGCCGGGAGGCGAGGCGGCTCGCGGCGATGATGACGCCGACGAAGCCCAACCCCATCAGCAGGCCGAGCCCCATCGGCTGCCGGCTCGTGGCGGCCGCCGTCGTCAGGAACGTGGCGGCGGCCAGGCCGCGGGCCGTCGGGCGCCGGAGCCACCCGAGCACCGAGGCCAGCGCGGCGACCGTGAGCGCGAGGCCCCACAGGATGGCCTCGTGGAACACGGCGGCCATCGACGCCAGCCACAGCGGCACGCCTCCGAGGACGGCGACCGCCATCCCGGCGGTGGCGATGCGCTCGACGCGCCCCACCGGGGCGACGCCCCGGACGAGATGGCGCACGGCCAGGTTGAGCCGGTGGGCGGCCACGGCCAGCACCACCATGGCGAGCACCATCGAGATCGTCGTGAGCCGGCCGTCGAAGCGGTCGGTGACGAGGAGGATCGGCATGCGCAACAGCGCCGGGAAGGGCCCGAAGTAGATGTAGGTGCGCCCGTCCATGACGAAGCCCTCGAAGCCGACCGAGCCGGTGGGGACGTTCCAGCGGCCGTCGAGGAGCGCCCGCGCCTGGTGGTCGTAGAAGTCGTCGAAGAACTGGCGCTGCAGCGGAGCCCACGCCCCGGCCATGAGGAGCCAGGTGAACACGGCGATGGTCGGGACGGCGCCGGCGGTCCACGACCACCGCAGGGCCCGCCGGTCGGCGGCCGCGAGCTCGTCGACGGCGGCCTCGGAGCCCTCGGGAGCGGACGGGCCCGGCACGTCGGCGTCGGGGTCCGGGGTGCGGTCGTCCTCGGCCTCGATGGGCATCGTCGTGTTGGTCGTCACGTGGTCACCGTGCTGGACACCTCGCTCGCCACCCCAGACCGGCGGCCGGTCCGCGACGGTAGTTGCTCGCCGCCCGACCCACCGAGCTTGCGGCCGCTCCGGCCGGCCCCGGCTACAGTCGCCCCGGTGCATCTGGGGGAAGGAGGGCGCTGGTCATGGGCATGATCGAGGCACGTCTGCCCGAGCAGTACCGCCTCCGGTTCGAGCAGGAGCACACCGCTCGCCAGGCCGTCTGGCGGGTGCTCGTCGACGCCTGGTTCGGGCGCTACGTCGAGGGGGCCCACGCAGTGCTCGACCTCGGGTGCGGCTGGGGTGCCTTCGTCAACCAGATCGACGTGCCGGTCCGCTACGGCCTCGACCTGAACCCCGACGCGGGCCGTCACCTCGACGCCGGCGTCGAGCTGCTCGCCCAGTCCGCCGCCGACCCGTGGCCCCTCGCGGACGCGTCGCTCGACCTCGTGTTCTCGAGCAACTTCCTCGAGCACATGCCCAGCCGCGACGCCATCATGTCCGCCCTCGACGAGGCCGCCCGGTGCCTTCGCCCCGGGGGTCGCATCGTGTGCCTCGGGCCCGACATCCGCTACGCGGGCGGGGCCTACTGGGACTTCTTCGACCACATCGTCCCGCTGACCGCGCGCTCGCTCGTCGAGGCGCTCGAGATCGCCGGCCTCCGGCCCGTCGAGGTGATCGACCGCTTCCTGCCGTTCACGCTGGCGGGCAGGCCGGCGCCCGCCCCGTGGCTCATCCGTGGCTACCTCAAGGTGCGGCCCGCGTGGCGCGTCATCGGCAAGCAGTTCCTGGTCGTCGCCGAGAAGCCCGACGCCGGAGTCGGCTCCGGCCTGTGAGGGGCCGGTCGGCTCCCGGGGCGCGATGACGGCGGCCGTCGATCTCGTCAGCTTCGACGGCACCGAGGCGTGCACGGCCGCGGTGGCGACCCCCGACCGCTACCGCGAGCTGCGCGAGCGGCTGGCCGAGCCCGGGCCCCACACGATCCGGGGCGCGGGGCTGAGCTACGCCCTGGCGTCCGCGGCCACCGGAGCCACCGCCGTCTCCACGCGGTACTTCGACCGCATCCTCGCCCACGATCCCGACCGCGGGCAGGTGACCGTCGAGCCGGGGCTGACCGTGGGGGCGTTGCTGCGGTTCGCCGTGGCCCGGGGCCTGAACGTGCCCGTCCTCCCGGGGCATCCCTCGATCACGGTGGGCGGCTGCGCCGGCTTCAACGTGCACGGCAAGTCGCAGCACGACGTCGGCCTGTTCTCCGACCACGTGGTCGGCCTGACCCTGCTCCACCCCGACCACGGCGAGCTGACGTGCAGCGCCACCGAGAACGCCGAGCTGTTCGAGCTGACGCTCGGGGGCATGGGGCTGACCGGCTACATCGCGTCGCTGACCCTGCAGCTCCCGGCCCTGCCGGGGCGAGCGGTGCGGCGGACGGTCGTGCCGGTCGACGACCTCGTCGAGGCGGTCGACGTGATGACGGCCCGCCGCGACACCGGCGAGGCGCTGTACTCGTGGAACGACCTCAACACCCGGGGGCGGGCGTTCGGGCGGGGCATGGTGTTCGCCGAGTCGTTCGTCGACGGCGAGCGGCCGAGCCGCACCGCGTACCGGCGGCTCGAGCCCGGCCGGCGGGGTCGTGGGCGCCCGGCGGGCTTCCGCCCGGTCGTGGCGGCCGTGAACCTCGGCTACCGCACCCGTGAGCGCCTGCGTCCGGGCGACGTCCGCTCGGTCGAGGACGCGGCCTTCCCGATCAACGGCAGCGAGGTCTACTACCGGCTCTTCGGCCGGCAGGGGTTCCGCGAGTACCAGCTCGTCGTTCCGACCGAAGCATGGGCCGACGCCGTGCCCGAGATCGCCCGCGCCGTCCAGGCGGCCGACGTCCCGGTCACGCTGGGGTCGCTCAAGCTGTTCGCGGGCGAGCCGCACCTGCTGTGGTTCCGCCGCGACGGCGTCTGCCTGGCCCTCGACGCCCCCGAAGGCGAGGCCACCCGCGGCCTGTTCTCGCGGCTCGACGACCTGGCGGTCGAGTACGGATGCGTCGTGAACCTGTCGAAGGACAGCCGGGTCGGCGCCGACACCGTGCGCGCGGTCTACCCGGGGTACGACGAGTTCCGCCGTCGCCTGCACGAGTTCGACCCGCACCGGCGGTTCGACTCGATGCTCCGCCGGAGGATCGATGTCTGACCGTCCCTGCGCCGTCGTCGTCGGCGCCAGCTCGGGCGTCGGGCGGTCGCTGGCCGACGAGCTCGCCGCCCGCGGCCACGACCTGGTGGTCAGCGCGCGCGACCACGAGGACGTCGCCGCCGTCGCCGCCGATCTCGAGCTGCGCCACGGTGTCACGGTCACGCCGATCGTCGTCGACCTCAACGGCCCCGACGACGAGCTCGAGCTGTACGTGAAGCGCTGCCTCGACGCTCTGCCCACGGTCGACGCCGTGCTCGTCCCGGCGGGCGCGATCGCCGACGACGACGACGGATCGGCCGCCTGGTCGTCGGCGACCCTCCTCGTCACGACCAACCTGCTCGGGGTGGTCAAGGTCGCCGGGCGGTTCGTGTCCCAGCTCGAGGCGCAGGGCGGGGGCACGCTCGTGCTGTTCTCGTCGATCGCGGCCGCCACGCCGCGGGGCCGCAACGTGGTTTACGGGGCGGCGAAGGCCGGGCTCGAGTACTTCGGCCGGGCGCTGCAGCACCGGTTCGCCGGAACGCCCGTCCACGTGCAGGTGTACGCCCTCGGCTACGTGGACACGGCGATGACGCGGGGCATGCGGCTGATGTTCCCGGTCGCCAGCCCGGCCCGCGTCGCCCGCCGGGTGGTCGCGGGCCTGGGCGAGCCCGTGCGCGTCCGCTACGAGCCGCGCTACTGGGGTGCGATCGTGCGGGTGCTGCGGCTGCTGCCCTGGCCCGTGTACCGGCGGCTGAGGTTCTGACGTGGCCGACGTGCACCCCCGCCCCGAGAGCCTCACCGTGTTCTTCCCCGTCTACAACGACGAGGCGACCGTGCGGCGCGTCACCGAGAAGGCCCTGCGGGTGTGCGGCGAGCTCACCGACGTCTTCGAGGTGATCATCGTCGACGACGGCAGCCCCGACGCCTCGGGGGTGATCGCCGACGAGCTCGCCCACGAGCACGAACAGGTGCGTGTCGTCCACCACCCGCAGAACCGGGGGTACGGCGCCGCCGTGCGCAGCGGTCTGGCCGAGAGCCGGCACGAGTGGATCTGCTTCACCGACGGCGACGACGAGTACGACCTGCGCGACCTCCGCAAGCTCTGGCGCCTGCGCCACCGCTACGACCTGATCATCACGTTCCGCTACGTCCGCCGGTACTCGGGCCTGCGCATCGTGATCTCGCGGGTCTACAACATGGTGCTGCGGCGGCTGTTCTACACGAGGTACCGCGACGTCAGCACCGGCCTCCGCCTCATCCGCAAGGAGGTGGTCGACGAGCTGCCGCTCGAGGCCACCAGCCCGTTCATCGGCGCCGAGATCGCCATCAAGACGATGCTCAAGGGCTACCGCGTGGGCGAGATGGGCATCCAGACGTTCCCCCGCGAGTTCGGCAAGGGGAACTCCACGTCGCCCCACAACATCTACCGCACGATCGTCGACATGCTGCACTGCCACAGGCGGGTGTTCTCGAAGGACTACGAACCGCCCGACCCCGACGACGTGGCCGAGCCCGAGCGCTCGCTCGCGCGGTGACGGGCGCGGAGACGGTCGCGGTGAGCGCGTGATGACGGCCACCGCCACGCACCCGCCGGCCGAGGACCTGCGCACGGGCGAAGGGCGGTGGCCTCGCCGCGTGTTCGTCGCCGGCCTGGTGGTGGCCGCACCGCTGCTGCTGTGGTTCGGGCGCGACCACTGGTTCTTCCTCGACGAGTGGCTGGTGCTGCAGCGCGACGGGTTGACCGATCCCGGCTACCTCGACGCCCACAACGGGCACTGGATCACGCTCGTCGTCCTCGACTACCGCCTCAACTTCCGGCTGTGGGGGCTCGACACGTACCTGCCGTACCAGGTGCCGGTGGTGGCTGCGCACCTGGCCTCGGCCGCGCTGCTGCGCATCGTCATGCTGCGAGTCGGCGTGCGGGGGTGGTTGGCGACCGGGGCCGCGCTCGTGTTCGTCTTCCTCGGCTCGGGGCGCGACAACATCACGTTCGGCTTCCAGATCTCGATGACCGGGTCGCTGCTCGCCGGCCTGGCGCTGCTGCTCATCGCCGACCATGCCGGCCCCGTCGACCGCCGTGACCTGGTGGGGCTGCTGGTCGGCGTGGTGGGGCTGATGACCTCGTCGGTCTTCGTCGCCCTGCTCGTCGGGGTGGGTGTGGCCGTCCTGGTGCGCCGCGGGCCCCGCGTGGCGGCGTTCTATGCCGTGCCGCTCGGGATCGTCTACGGCGCCTGGTACCTCCGGTACGGGGCCGGCGAGGGCGACCCGCTGCGGTTGACCGGGAACACGCTGCGCTTCGTGGCCCGCATGTTCGGTGCGGTCTTCTCTGCGCTGACCGCGGGCGGCGTGGCGGGCGCCGTCCTCGTCGCGGTGGCCGCCGTGGGCATCGTGGCCGCGGTGCAGGCGGGGCGGCGGACGGGGGAGTGGCACGCTGCCGCGCTGCTCGTCGGTCTCCTGGCGGCCTGGCTGGTGTTCGCGGGGCTGACCGCCCTGGGGCGCGCCGAGTCCTCGGTGACGGCCGACAGCCACGGCGCCTCGCGCTACGTGCACGTCGGGGTGGCGCTGTTCCTGCCGGCGGTGGCGGCGGGCGTCGAGCGCCTCATGCGCTGGCGCACGGTCGCGGGCGTGCTGGCCGGCCTCCTGCTCGTCGTGGGCGTGCCGCGCAACCTCGACCGGCTGGCCGACACCGACCCGCTGTTCGGTTCGGGCATCGACCTGTTCGGGGCGGACAGCGAGCAGATCATCGAGGCGATGGCGCACTCGAGCGCCATCGGTGAGGTCTCCCCGGATCACGTGATCGCCACCGCCGAGCCGCGGCTGCAGATCACGGCGGGCTGGCTGGCCCGTCACGCCGCCGACGGCCGCATCCCCACGCCCGCCGACGCCACGCCCGAGATCGAGCTCACGGCGACGAGCATCCTCGTGTTGGACCTGGCGGCCCCGACCGCTTCCGCCCCGTGCACGCCGATCGAGCCCGGGGACGAGGTCACGCTCGAGGCCGGCGACGAGATCCGGTTCGACGGGGTGGTGCAGGTGACCGTGGTCGACGGCGACGAGGCGGCGCGGCCCCGCCCGTTCACCAGCGCGGACCGCTCGGCCGTCCGGGCGCTCGCGGGACCGGTCGACGTGGTGGTCGAGGGGGGAGCCACGGCCGTCTGCCGGCCGTGACCGCGTGCGGGTCGGTCGCGCCGACGGGTCGCCGGCCGGCCCGGGTTCTCAGCCGGCGGGCCCGGCGCGGAACGCGCCGCTGGCGGCGACGGCCTTGCTGAACGGGCGCACCAGCGTGCGCAACCGGTCGGCGTCGTCTTCGCCGAGAAGCCGCCAGGGCGCCATCGCCCGATCGTCGGTCACCTGCTCGACGCGGTCGCGCACGACCACCCCGGCGGGTGTGAGCGCGTCGCCGCCGTCGAGCAGGCCCCGGTCGCGCAGCCGGTCGCCGGCCGCGGCCCAGGCCGCGTCGCTCCATCCCCGGGTGCCCTGCAGGATGCTCGCGGGCGGGACGCCCCCGCCGGCGGCTCCGTGCGTGACCAGTGCCTCGCACCCGTCGAGACCCTCGGTGACCAGGGCGGCGACGTGCCCGTCGCCCCGGTACTCGCGCAGGATCGTGACCGCGTGCCACAAGACCAGGTGCGGTTCGTCGGGCCAGCCGAGCTCGGCGTGGGCGGCGAAGAGCGGTCGGCCCTCGGGCGTGCACCCCGCGGCGGCGCGGCGGGCGAGCGCGGCCGCCTCCACCACCTCGGGAGAGGCGACGGCGTCGTCCCCCAGCACCTCGCGCAGGGCGCGGTCGATGGCGCCGAGCCGGGCCGTGACCAGGTCGGCGGGTGACGCCGCCGACCAGGCCGCGGGGATGGCGGCCCGCACGATCTCGGGGTTGAAGTTGTAGAACGTGGCGACCACCACGCCGGCGGGGACCGGGCCCATGGGGGCGGCGCGCGAGGCGAAGTAGCCGGCCTGGCCCCTGATGCCGAGGGCGGCGTACGCCCGTGTGGCGTGCGCCGTGAAGTAGACGAGCCCGTGGTAGGGCTCGAGCGTCCGCCACATCTTCCGCGCCAGCACCGCGTCCATCGGCCGCACAGTAACCACGTGCCGGACGTCAGGGGGCGGGGGACGGTGGGAGCGACGCCGCGGCCGGGCGGGGGTTCCGGTCGCGGTCGAACAGGCCGAGGCGAGCCTCGAAGCCGCGGTGCCACTCGTAGCCGTCGACCGCCGGCTGGTGGAACGCACCGGCGATCGCCAGCCCGCCCGCGTGGGCCTCCCGCACGGCGGTGACGGCCCGGGCCAGCCGGGTCGCCCGGCGCTCGTCCACCCCGCCCGCCGGCAGACCGTCGGCGTCGCCGTTCTCCCGATGCTCGCCGCCGGCGGCGTCTCCTGTGGTGGGGTCGCCGGTCACCACGAGCAGGCGGGCGTGGGGCGCGTCGTCGGCGGCGCGCTCGAGCGCCCGCTCCACGTCGTCGACCGGAGCGCTGACCACCACGAGGTCGTCGCTCTCGTGGCGGCCGCCGCGCTCGCCGGCGACCGCCACCGGGCCGGGACCGCTGCGCAACAGGCGGGCGGCCTCGGCCTCGGCGGCCAGCAAGGCGGCGCGGGCGTCGCGTTGGTCGTTGTCGTTCCGCCGGCCGGGAGGGAACGTGCCGTCGCCGTAGCCGAGCCGCGCGGCCAGCTCGGGCTCGTGGATCGGGACCCACCCGGCCACCAGGTCACCGATCGCCTCGGCCACGCGGTCGACGTGCCGAGCCCAGGTGAGCACGGCCTTGTCGTCGAGCCAGCCCCGCTGGTCGTCGGTGAACCAGCCAGGGGCCGATCCGTGGAGCAGGCAGACCCAGGGGTCGACGCCGGCCGCCCGGGCCGCCGTCGAGCACCCGGCGCAGGTGGGCGACCTCGTCGTCGTCCCACTGGCCGGGCCGCGGCTCGAGGCGGGCCCACTCGACGGTGAGGCGGTGGTGGCGCAGGCCGTGCTCGGCCAGCAGGGCGAGGTCGTCGTCGTAGCGGGTGCGGAACCCGTTGCCGTCCCGCGACGGGGGGACCCGGCCTTCGGCCTCCCATCCCGCCCAGTCGGCCCGCGGCGCGACGCCCTCGCACTGCGTGGCGGCCGCGGCGGTGCCCCACCAGGGGGTGCGGTCCGCCTCGACGCGGGCGTTTCGTCGGGGGCGTCGTCGTCTGCCGGGTTCTCGGCGGCGGGCGGGGTGTCGGTCACCGCCCGAGCATGCCCGCTGGCCGCCGCTCAGCCCACCCGGGTGCGACCGTGTCCTCCGCTTTGCCGTCCTCCGGCTTTGCCGTGCTCCCGCTTTGCCGTGCTCCCGTTCTGCCCGAGGCACTGGGTTCCCGTTCTCCCCGAGGCAATGAGTTCCATGACGGAGGGGGCGAGGCAATCGGTTCCGCATGCGCGACTCATTGCCTCGACCTCGGATCGGTGGAACCGATTGCCTCGCCAACCGGATCAACCGGACCAACCGGAGGGGAGGTCAGACCTCGCAGGCGCCGTCGTCGCAGTCGGCGTCGGCGGTGCCGGCGTCGCCCGCCGCGGCGGACGGGGTGGCCACGGTCAGCGGAGCGAGGCGCTCGCGTGCCCGTTCGAGCAGCTCGGCGAACGTGTCGACGTCCTGGGCGCCCGGGATGGCCCAGCGGCCCTCGATCACGAAGGTGGGCACCGCGTGGATGTCGAGCTCGCCGGCCCGGCGCTCCTCGGTGCGCACGGTCTCGGCGAACGCGCCCGTGGCCAGCACCTCGGCCGCCGCGTCCACGTCGAGGCCGACCTCTCCGGCCAGCCGGGCGAGCACGCCGTGGTCGGCGACGTCGAGGTTGTCGGTGAAGTACGCCCGGAACAGGCGCTGGTGCAGCGCGTGCTGCGTGCGGGCGCCGGCCACGTCGAGGGCCCACGCCGTGAGCCGGTGGGCGTCGAACGTGTTCACGCGGCGCTTGCCGTCCCAGCGGAACTCGATGTCGACGTCGGCGCCGGCGTGGTCGAGCCGGTCGCGCACCTGGTGGAGGCGGTCGGCACCCCCGAACTTCCGGGCCAGGTAGCCGGTGAGGTCCATGCCCTCGGCCGGCACCGTCGGGTCGAGCTCGAACGCCCGGTGCACGACCTCGATGTCGTCGGCCCCGCCGTCCTCGGCGAGGCGTTCGACCGCCTCCTCGAACCGGCGGGTGCCCACGTAGCACCACGGGCAGACGACATCGGACCAGATCTCCACGCGCACGGCCCCTCCAACGACGGCAGCGGCCACGGCATTCCGTCCGCGTTCCGTCCGGGTTCCGGCCGCAGGTCCCGGCGGGTGCCGCCCGCGTTCCGGCCGCGGGTCCCGGCGGGTGCCCGCCATGTCCCGCGGCCGGAGGTCCGGACGGGGGCTCAGACGGGCGCCTTGAACGGGTCGTGCTCGCTCAGCAGCCGCTCGAAGCGGGCCTCGTCCACGCGGGCGACGACGCGTGACGCCTCGTGCTGGTCCCGCACCGTCTTGCTCAGGCTGATCGACGACGTCACCGCGTACAGGGCGGCGACCGCCAGGAACGCCCGCTTCCACGGGTCGCCCGGCATGTAGGCGATGCCGAGGGCGAGGGCGGACATCGACACCGCGAACGAGATGTAGGTCTGGACGATCCAACCACTGCTCTGGTTGGTCGGGGGTTGGTGCTGGCTCATGGGTCCTCCTCGGTGGTCGTCCCCATCGTCCGACCGGCCGCCGCCCCGCACGACCCGGCGGATCCCCCATCGGCCGCCGGGGATCCCCCAGCTCCGGCGCGGGAGCTCCCACCCACGGATACGGTGGCCGCCGATGGCGACGCCTCGGTTCCGTTACAGCCGGTGGGACGGCACGCAGGTCGGGTTCGACCTCGACGCCGACGCCGTGCTCGAGCAGATCACCGACGACCTGCTCTACCACGGCGACCTGCACGCGGCGCTGCGCCGGCTGCTGCAGCAGGGCTTCCGCGACCGCCAGGGCCAGGACGTCCAGGGAGTGCGCGACCTGCTCGACCGGCTGCGGCAGCAGCGCGAGGAACGCCTCGACCGCTTCGACCTCGGCGGCGTCTACGACGAGATCGCCGAGGAGCTGCGCGAGGTGGTGCAGTCCGAGCGCGACGAGATCGACCGCCAGCTCCGCGACGCCCAGCAGAGCGGCGATCCCCGTCGGGCCGAGACCGCCCAGGGCAGCGCCGACGAGCGCAACATGCAGCTCGAGATGCTCCCGCCCGACCTGGCCGGGATGGTGCGCGAGCTGCAGAGCTACGACTTCGCCTCGCCCCAGGCGCAGCAGCGCTTCGAGGAGCTGGTCGAGAAGCTGCGCCAGCAGGTGCTCGACAGCTACGTGAACCGCATGACCGGCGCCGTCGAGTCGATGACGCCCGAAGACATGGCCCGCATGAAGGACATGATGGCCGAGCTCAACCAGATGCTCGAGCAGCGGTCCCGGGGCGAGGAGCCCGACTTCGACGGGTTCATGGAGCGCTACGGCGACTTCTTCCCCGAGAACCCCGAGACGCTCGACGAGCTGCTCGAGGTGCTGGCCCGCCGCATGGCGGCCATGCAGGCGATGCTCGCCTCGATGACGCCCGAGCAGCGGGCCCAGATCAGCGCCCTGGCCGACCAGCTGCTCGAGGACATGGACCTGCGCTGGCAGGTCGAGCAGCTCGGCAGCCAGCTCCAGGGCATGTTCCCCGACATGGGCTGGGGCCAGGGCTACGACTTCCGGGGCCAGGACCCGATGGGCCTGTCGCAGGCCGCCTCGACGCTCGAGGAGCTGGGCGACCTCGACCGCCTCGAGCAGCTGCTACGCAACGCGGCCAACCCCGGCGCGTTGGCCGAGGCCGACATCGACCGGGCCCGCGAGCTGCTGGGCGACGATGCCGCCCGCAGCCTCGACGAGCTGGGCCGACTCACGCGCATGCTGCAGGACGCGGGCCTCATCGACCAGCGCGAGGGCCGCCTCGAGCTCACGCCCAAGGGCCTGCGCCGCATCGGCCGCAACGCCCTGAACGACCTGTTCGAGAAGCTGGCCCGCGACAAGCTCGGCCGGCACGAGCTCGAGCGCACGGGCGTCGGCCACGAACGCAGCTACGAGACCAAGCCGTACGAGTACGGCGACCCGTTCAACCTGCACATCGAGCGCACGGTCCGCAACGCGGTGAGCCGCAACGGGGGCGGCACGCCGGTGCGCCTCCAGCCCGACGACTTCGAGGTCGAGCGCACCGAGCAGCTCGTGCGGTCCTCGACCGTGCTGATGCTCGACCTGTCGCTGTCGATGCCCATGCGCGACAACTTCCTCGCCGCCAAGAAGGTGGCGATGGCCCTGCACTCGCTCATCTCCACCCAGTTCCCGCGCGACTACCTGGGGCTGGTGGGCTTCAGCGAGGTGGCCCGCGAGATCCGCCCGCAAGACCTGCCCGAGGTCTCGTGGGACTTCGTCTACGGCACCAACATGCAGCACGGGTTCCAGATCAGCCGGCGCCTGCTGGCGCGCCAGCCCGGCACCAAGCAGATCATCATGATCACCGACGGCGAGCCCACCGCCCACTTCGAGCCGGGCATGGCCGAGCCGTTCTTCTCCTACCCGCCGGTGCGGGAGACGGTCGACGCCACGCTGCGCGAGGTCGTGCGCTGCACCCGCGACGGCATCCGCATCAACACGTTCATGCTCGACCCCAACGGCCACCTGCGCACGTTCGTCGAGAAGCTGACCCGCCTGAACAAGGGCCGGGCGTTCTTCACCTCGCCCGAGACGCTGGGCGACTACGTGCTGGTCGACTTCATCGAGCAGAAGCGCGAGATGCGCCGCAGCGGCGGCGGGCGCCGCTCGGCCTGACCGACCCGCGGCTGCGGCCCCGGCGTCGACCCGCTCAGATCCCCGCGCCCGCGAGCGGATCGACCGGTGGCTCGGTCGTGGGCGGCTCGGTGGTGGGCGGTTCGGTCGTCGGGGGCTCGGTGGTGGGCGGTTCGGTCGTCGGGGGCTCGGTCGTCGGCGGTTCGGTGGTGGGCGGCTCGGTGGTGGGGGGCTGGGTCGTCGGCGGGTCGGTCGACGACGGCCCGCCCGTCGTCCCCGTGCCGCCGGTCGTGCCGGGTCCCGAGGACGGGGTCGTCGTCGGCCCCGTCGTGACGGTGGTGGGGCCGCGGGTGCCGGGTGGCCGGGGGATGACCTCGCCGGTGATGGCGTCGACCGTCGTGTTGGGCGGGAGCGTGATCAGGATCTCGAGACCGGTCTCCTGGTCGATGACCCGGGCGCGGACGGGGTCGGGCCGCAGCACCGAGCCGTCGGCGCCGAACGACACGACGCCGGCGGGCTGGCTGGGGGGCAGGTCGACGGTGCGGCCGTCGGAGTCGGTCGGCAGCGTCACCCCGTCGGACGTCGGGCATGGCCAGCCGGGGCGGCTCGTCGCTGCGGTTGAGGTAGACGACGCCCACGACCAACACGACCAGGCCCGCGGCGATGACGCCGGCGCCGACGTACGGCGACGGCGCTGGGGAACCGATCGAGCCACCCTCCCCCAACGACACGGCGTCATCATGCAGCGTGTTCGCGCCTCGCGCCAGGCGCCTTGCGGCCTGAGGGCCTCACTGCAATCAACTTGTCACGGACGGCGCTCATCCAGGCGCTCGGTGTAGAGGCCGGCCGTCTCGGCATCGAAGGCGACCAGGAGCACGCGGGCGACCGCGGTCGGCGCCGACCGGATCGTGTCGACCGCGATCGAGGCCGCCGGGCCGCCGGGGGTAGCCGTACACGCCGGTCGAGATGGCGGGGAAGGCGACCGAGGTGGCGCCCAGCTCGTCGGCCACCGCCAGCGAGCGGGCGTAGCACGACGCCAGGAGCTCGGCCTCGCCGGCACCACCGCCCTGCCAGACCGGCCCGACCGTGTGGATGACCCACCGGGCGGGGAGCTGGTGGCCTCGCGTCGCCTTGGCGTCGCCCGTGCCGCAGCCGCCGAGCGTCCGGCACTCGGCGAGAAGCTCGGGCCCTGCCGCCCGATGGATGGCGCCGTCGACGCCGCCTCCGCCGAGGAGGCTCGAGTTGGCCGCGTTGACGATGGCGTCGACCTCGAGCGAGGTGATGTCGCCGTGCACGACCTCGATGTCGGGAGGGTGAATCACGGATGTCCCCTTGCGCCGCGCCACGATCCGGGGAAGAATCCCACCAATGTAATTACACGTGTGGTATTGCCCGCGGATCCCGCAGGCTCGCGTTGGAGATCGAACCGAGATCGAACCGGGATCGATCCGACGCCGCCCCCAGGAAACCACGGGCCGCACGTCCGCATGGCGAAACCACCGGGAAGGGGGCCAGATGAAACTCCCCGTGGCCACAGATCCCGACGACCGCACCTGGCAGGACTACGCCAACTGCCTCGGTGTCGATCCCGACCTCTTCTTCCCCGAGAGGGGAGCATCCACCCGCGAGGCCAAAGAGGTGTGCCGCGGCTGCATCGTCCGCGCGCAATGCCTCGAGTACGCCCTCGTGCACAGCGAGAAGTTCGGTATCTGGGGTGGGATGAGCGAGCGCGAGCGTCGCCGCATCCGTCGCCAGCGCGCCCTGGCCCGCCAAGCGGCGGCCGGCGCCTCGGCCTAGGCACGTCACCCCGCGGCTGGCGTCGGCGCCCGACGTCAGGCCGCAGACCTCCCCTCCCGGTCGCTGGCGGCGAACCCGGAACGAGGTCAGTCCCGCCGTTGCGTCGGCATCCCACGCAGGCGGGCCTCGATGGTGCGCTCGGCGCTGAGGTCGAGCTGAGACCATCGTCCGCGGTCGGTGCGGTCGAGCACCGACGCCGGGACCAACCCCACGAGCTCCGCGCCTGCGAGCGGCACGTGGGCGGCCACCGCGTCCCACGCCTCGGCGGGACCCACGACGTCGGGCGCCACCAGGTTCATCGACACCTGCACGCGGTCGCCCACGGCCAGCCCCAGGGCGCGCAGGTGCGGGCCGCGCACCGCCGACGCTGCGTCCTTCGCGCGGGCCAGGTCGGGCTCGGCGAGCCACACGTTCCACGCCACGAGGACCTCGCGGGCCCCCACCGCCACGGCCCCGGCGGTGGGGTGTGGCCGCGGTGGGCCGGCGTCGGGGGAGAGGTCGCGGAACGCCCCGCGCCGCACCTCGGGCAGCGAGCGCTCGGGCCCGTAGGCGAAGCCGGGCACGTCGAGCTCGTCGGCGATCCAGGCCAGGAATCGGTCGCGGGCCGCGACGGCCTCGGGCAGGCCCGCACCGGCCAGGGGGACGAACGGCACGACGTCCACCACGCCGATCCGCGGGTGCACTCCCGAGTGCACGCGCAGGTCCAGGCGCTCGACCGCCGCCCGTGCCACACGGCGCGGCGCGTCCTCGCCCACGAGGGTGAGCACCGACCGGTTGTGGTGCGGATCGGAGTGGACGTCGAGCAGGTCGGCGCCGCCCGCGACGGCGATCGCGTCGACCTCGCGCGTGTCGTCACCAGCGCTGATGTTCACAACGCATTCCAACACGGTTCATCCTCGGATCATGTGCCGAACGGGTTCCGGAGCCCTCGGCCGATACAGTGACCGGCGTGAACCTCGGAGCACCGGAACTTCTCATCGTCCTGCTGGTGATCCTCGTCCTGTTCGGCGGGGCCAAGCTGCCCAAGCTGGCTCGCTCGATGGGCGCGGCCCAGAGCGAGTTCAAGCGTGGCATCAAGGAAGGCCACACCAGCACCGACGACGACGAGACGCCTCCCACCGACAAGGCCTGATCGCCCTGTGCGGCGGCCACCCCGCAGGGTGCCCGCCACGATCGGTTGTCAGTCGCGCGCCCCGCTGAGGGCTGCTGCGGTCCGCCGCCGCTTGAGGATGCGGCGCCGCTCGCGCTCGGAAGCTCCACCCCACACGCCGTGGTCGATGCGGTTGACCAGGGCGTGCTCGAGGCACTGCTCCTTCACCGGGCAGGTCGCGCAGATGCGCCTGGCGACCTCGACCCCCACGCCGTCGCTGGGGAAGAACAGTGACGGGGGCTCGCTGGCGCAGTTCCCGTTCGCCATCCATTCGGTGTCCATCGATCCTCCAGGTCTCATGGCGATGTCCGCCGGTCCATGTCCGCCGTCGAGGTGCTCGGGCACCTTGCGTGCCTGTTGATTACCCGTCCCACCTGAGTGTTGCCTGAGAGGGCGCTCCCCGACATGGGGGATACCCCCCTCCTCCACCCCGGGACACCCGTACCCCCTGCGGGGCGCGCTGTCCCGTTGTGGGCGACATCCGGTATGCATGGGGCGGTGAACTCGGCCGAGGCACCGCGTGAGCACCCGCAGGGCGACGACGACACGGTCCCCACGGCCGCGGTGGGCGGGCAACCGCCGCCTCCGCCCCTCCGCCTCCGCCTCCGCCCCTGCGGCCGGGTCCGACCGGCCCGGCAACGGCCGTCCCCCGCACCGGGCCCCCGGTCGCCCTGACCCCGCCCGGAGGGTCGTCCGTGGTGCCGGGCCCCCCGCCGTCGCCGCCGGGAGGGTCGCCCCCGCCCGGCCATGCGCCCTCGCCACCCGGTGGTTCGCCCGTGGTGCCGGGCCCTGCGCCGTCGCCGCCCGGTGGGTCGTCCACGGGCAACGGTGTCGAGGGCGCGCCCGTGCCGCGCCGGAGACGAGGCGGCCTGGGGCTGGTGGCGCTCGTCGCCGCCGTGGTCGGCGCGCTCGCCGCGCTCGGGTTCGCGGCCCTGGTCGACGACGACGGCGGCGACGGCCAGCGCATCGTGGCCCGGCCCCCGGTGTCGACGCCCGAGGGGGTCATGGACATCCAGGCGATCCTCGACCAGGTCGAGGAGTCGGTCGTGACGATCGAGACCAACGTCACCGCCCAGGGCGGGGTGTTCTCGGGCGCCGGCAGCGGCATCGTCCTGTCGCCCGACGGTCTGGTCCTGACCAACGCCCACGTCATCTCGCAGTCCGACGGCATCACCGTCCGTATGTTCGACGGGGCCGAGCATGACGCGGCGCTGGTCGGCAGCGAGCCGGCGAGCGACATCGCCATCATCAAGGTCGAGGGCGTCGACGACCTCAACCCCGCCGAGCTGGGCGAGTCGGCGGCCCTCCTCGTGGGTGAGCCGGTCATCGCCATCGGCAACGCGCTCAACCTCGGCGGCGAGCCCAGCGTCACGACCGGCATCGTGTCGGCGGTCAACCGCTCGATCGACAGCCCCGAGGGTCGCCTGTCGGACCTGATCCAGACGGACGCGGCGATCAACCCGGGCAACTCCGGCGGTCCGCTCGTGGACTCGAGCGGCGCCGTGGTGGGCGTGAACACCGCCATCATCGAGAACAGCCAGAACATCGGCTTCGCCATCGCCATCGACGCCGCCAAGCCGATCCTCGACCGGATCCAGGACGGCGAGGGTGAGATCACGCCCGACACGCCCCGGCTGGGGGTCAACACGATCCCGGTCGACACCGTCGACGACGCCGTGCGTGAGCAGCTCGACATCCAGTCCGACGACGGGGCGTTCGTGGTCGAGGTGGTGCCCGACAGCGGGGCCGATGCGGCCGGCATCGAGCAGGGCGACGTGATCCTGTCCGTCGACGGCGAGGACATCACCTCGAACGAGCAGCTCGGCGAGATCGTCCGCGGCCACGAGCCGGGCGACACGATCGAGATCGTGGTCGAACGCGAGGGCGAGGAGCAGACGTTCACCGCCGAGATCGGCCGTCTGGGCGGCTGAGCACGCGCACCGTGGCCGACCGCGCCGCCTGCGACCTCGGGAGTGGGCCTGACCCCAGGTAGGCTCGTCCGCCATGTCCGATGCCGCAACCGAAGTCGAACCGCCCCGCGGGCACGCCCGTGTCGTGTACCTGGGTCCGGTCGCGCCCCACTGGGAGATCCAGTCCGACTTCGGCGACCGCAAGCTCATCGACGACTTCCGGTCGCGGGTCATGGCGCGCCTCGTGCTGCTGCCCCCGCACGACCCGCAGTTCCGCCGCAATCGTGAGCGGGTGGTCCGCGACGCCGAGCGCGAGCACCTGCTGCTCGAGTGGGACCTGGGCTACCCCGAGGACGAGTAGCGCCCGGCCCTGGGTGACGGCCGGCCGCTGATCGTCCCGCGGTCGGCGCACAGCGTCACCGAAGGTTCACGTGGTCGAGCGGCCATGACGCCGCGGGCGGCTGTACTCTCGCTCCCGTGGCCGCCCTTCCCGATCTTTCGCCGGCGACCTCCGATCCGTCCCCCGGCCTGGCTGCCGAGGCCGATGCGCCGCCGCCTCGGTACCGCAACCGCGAGCTGTCCTGGCTCGACTTCAACGCACGCGTGCTCGCCCTCGCCGAGGACGAGCGGGTGCCCCTGCTCGAACGCGCCAAGTTCCTCGCGATCTTCGGCCAGAACCTCGACGAGTTCTTCCAGGTCCGCATCGCCGGCCTGAAGGACCAGGTGGCCGCGGGGGTGGGCAGCGCCAGCCCCGACGGCCGCACGCCCGCCCAGCAGCTCCTCGACGTGCGCGACCGGCTCGACGTGTTGCTGCCCCGCATGCAGGCCGCCTTCCTCGACAAGGTGGCCCCGGCCCTGGCCGAGGCCGGCATCAAGCTGTCCTCGTGGGCCGATCTCGACGAGGACGACGAGAAGTTCCTGGTCGAGACGTTCGAGGAGCGCATCTTCCCCGTGCTCACGCCGCTCGCCGTCGACCCGGGCCACCCGTTCCCCTACATCTCGAACCTGTCGCTCAACCTCGCCGTGATCGTGCGCGACAGCGACGCCGGCGTCCGGCGGTTCGCGCGGGTGAAGGTGCCGTCCCTGCTCCCCCGGTTCGTGGTCCTGCCCGACGGCGAGCGCTTCGTGCCGCTCGAGCAGGTCATCGCCGCCCACCTCGACAAGCTGTTCCCGGGGTTGGAGATCGAGCAGCACTTCCCGTTCCGCGTCACGCGCAACACCGACCTCACGCTCGAGGAGGAAGAGGCCGACGACCTGCTCGCCATGGTCGAGGTCGAGCTGCGTCGCCGCCGCTTCGGCCGGGCCGTGCGCCTCGAGATCGACGCCGCCATGTCCGACGAGGTCCGGGCGCTGCTGCAGCGCGAGCTCGACGTCGCCGACGACGACGTGTACGTCCACACCGCGCCGCTCGACCTCGGCGGCCTGTGGGCGGTCCACGGGCTCGACCGCCCCGACCTGAAGGACCCGCTGTACCAGCGGGTCACGCCCGCCCGCCTGTCCGACTCCGACGGCGAGCGGGTCGACGTCTTCGCCGCCATCCGGCGGGGCGACATCCTCATCCACCACCCGTACGAGAGCTTCCGCACGACCGTCGAGGAGTTCGTGCGGCAGGCGTCGACCGACCGGCACGTGCTCGCCATCAAGATGACGCTGTACCGCACGTCCGGCGACAGCCCGATCGCCCGGTCGCTCATCCGGGCGGCCGAGCGGGGCAAGCAGGTCGCGGTGATCGTCGAGCTCAAGGCACGCTTCGACGAGAGCGCCAACATCGAGTGGGCCCGCCAGCTCGAGGAGGTCGGGGTCCACGTCACCTACGGGCTCATCGGGCTGAAGGTGCACGCCAAGGCGGCGCTGGTCGTCCGCGACGAGGCCGACGGCCTGCGCCGCTACTGCCACCTCGGCACCGGCAACTACAACTCCAAGACGGCCCGCATCTACGAGGACCTGGGCCTGCTCACGTGCGACCCGGCCATCGGTGCCGACCTCACCCAGCTCTTCAACGAGCTGACGGGGTACGGGCGCAACATCGACTACCAACGCCTGCTGGTGGCGCCGCGGCTGATGCGAGACGGGCTGTACGACCTGATCCAGGGCGAGATCGACGCGGCTGCGGCCTCGCCGGGCGCCGGCCGGATCACGATGAAGATGAACAGCCTCGTGGACGAGGGCGTGATCGAGGAGCTCTACCGGGCGTCCCGTGCGGGGGTCGAGGTCGACCTCATCGTCCGCGGCATCTGCTGCCTGACGCCGGGGGTCCCGGGGCTGTCCGAGAACATCCGGGTGCGGTCGCTCGTCGGGCGCTACCTCGAGCACTCTCGCATCTACCGGTTCGCCAACGGGCTGGCCGCGGGGCAGGCCCTGCACCTCATGGGCTCGGCCGACATGATGCCTCGCAACCTCGACCGTCGCGTCGAGGCGCTCGTGCCCATCACCCAGAGCGCGTTGCAGGCGAGGCTCGACGAGGTGCTGGCGCTCGAGCTGCAGGACGACGTGCTGGCGTGGACGCTCGGCGCCGACGGCCGGTGGACCCGGGCCCCCGAGGGCGGCACGGTCGAGACCCACACGCTGCTGCAGCAGATCACGGTCGACCGCGCCGCCCGGGCCATCGCCAACACGGTCGTCTGACGAGCCGCGGCCTCGGGCCGGCGCCGCAGAGGCCGAGCAGATAGGGCGCTCGGCACAGCCCACGCGGGGGATTTGGTGGTCGACCCCCAGCTCCACAGCCGGCCGACAGGCAGCACGCGAGCGGCAACCCGAGACGGCGTGACCTATCCGCGTACGTTCTCAGGCGTCGTCGCCGGTGCTCGCTCGAGCGGGAGCGGGCGACGAGGGGTCGCGGATCCACCGCCCATGGAGCTCGCGGCTGGCGAGCTGGCGCCTGCTGGCGATGCCGAGCTTCCGGTACACCTTGCGCAGGTGGTAGTCGACGGTGTTGGCGCTGATGAAGAGGCTGGCTGCGATCTCGGGGTTGGTGGCGCCCCTGGCGGCGAGCCGGGCGACCTGGCCTTCTTGCGCGGTCAGGTCGTTCTGGGTGTCGATGGCCCGGCGGCGGACGCGTGCACCGGTCGCCGTCAGCTCGCCGTGGGCCCGGCTGGCGAACGCGTCGGCGCCCATCGTCGAGAACAAGTCATGGGCGGTCGTCAGCTGCGCCCGGGCGTCACGGCGCCGGCCCTGGCGCCTCAGCCACTCGCCGTAGAGCAGGTGGCAGTGCGCCAGGTCGACGGCGACCGAGGTGCGTTCATCCTCCCTTCGTACGGTCGGAGGACCCGAACACCTCGATCCCCCGATCCCCCGAGGAGAACCACCCATGAGCGAGAAGCCCACCATCGTGTTGGTGCACGGCGGTTTCGTCGACGGCTCCGGCTGGCAGGCCGTCCACCAGCTGCTGACCGCCCAGAGCCACGACGTGCGCATCGTCCAGAACCCGACCCTGTCGCTCGAGGGCGACGTGGCCGCCACCCGCTGGGTCCTCGACCAGGTCGAGGGTCCGGTCGTTCTCGTCGGCCACTCCTACGGTGGCGCCGTCGTCACCGAGGCCGGCACCCACGACAGCGTGCAGTCGATCGTGTACATCGCCGCCTTCGCCCCCGACAAGGGCGAGTCGGTGAACACGCTCATCGCCGACCCGCCGCCGGGGGCGCCCGTGCCTCCGATCCTGCCCCCCTACGAGGGGTTCCTGCTCCTCGACCGGGCCAAGTTCGCCGACTCGTTCGCCGCCGACGTGCCGCCCGGCCAGGCTGCCTTCCTGGCCGACTCCCAGGTCCCGTGGGGTGTCGACGCCCTCGGCGGAAGCATCACCGAACCCGCATGGCGGGCCCGGCCGAGCTGGTACCTCGTCGCCACCGAGGACCGGATGATCCCCCCGCCGGCCCAGCGGGCCATGGCCGAGCGGGCGGGCTCGACCGTGACCGAGGTCGCGGCCAGCCACGCCGTCTACGTGTCCCGCCCCGACACCGTGGCCAGCGTGATCGCCCAGGCCGCCGCGACCTGAACCGACCGGCGCGACCACGACCGCCCCGACCCGATCCGACCCCGGATCTCGCCCTGCGGCGAGGTCCGGGGTCGGAGCGCGTCGGGTGTCGAAACAGGTCACGAGCACGGCCTCCGACATCCGTCGCGTGTCGCCGCCCCAGCCGGGCGGAGTGCGCCGGGGCGACCGGGCGCCGTGGCCGAAAGTGTCACACCCCGTCCTTAGGGTTCGCCCCATGGACGCCGCCCTGGTCATCGTCGCCGTGGTCGCCGGCCTCGCCTTCAGCGTGGTGGCCGGCGCCGCGGGCGCCTGGCTGCTGGCCGCACGCCTGCGTCCGGGCGGCCCGGTCGAGCGCGAGGCGCGCCGGGCCGACGAGCAGCGGCGGGCGGCCGAGCACCAGGCAACCGTGCGGGCCGCGGTCGACGCCGCCGTCGACACGGTGGTCAAGGTGGCGGGCGACCGCCTGGGCGCCCAGTCCGAGGCGGGCTCCCGCGACCTGGCGGCGCGCCAGCACACCTTCGAGCAGCGCGTCGGCCAGCTCAGCGGCGCCCTCACCGACCAGATGGCGCTGCGGTCCGCCACGGTCGAGCAGCACATGGGTGACGTGCGGGCCGAGCTGTCCCGCGTCACCGAGCTGGTGGCGACGCTGCAGCGGGACCGTGCCGAGCAGCACGGCCGGGTCGAGACCCGCCTCACCGAGATGGCCGCGGTCAGCGCCCGGTTGGCCGACACGACGCAGTCGCTGCGCCAGGCGCTCGCCAACCCCAAGGCCCGTGGCCAGTGGGGCGAGCGCATGGCCGACGACGTCCTGCGGGCCGCCGGTCTGGTCGAGGGCATCAGCTATCGCAAGCAGTCGGCCACGGCCGCGCGGCACGATCCCCGACTTCACCTTCCTCCTGCCCGGGCGGGCGGGTGCTGCACATGGACGTGAAGTTCCCCGTCGACAACTACCTGCGCTACCTCGAGGCCCACTCCGACCGCGAGCGCGACCAGTACGCCATCGCCTTCGTCCGCGACGTGCGGGCCCGGGTGCGGGAGCTCTCGGGCCGGGTCTACATCGACCCCGACGAGACGCTCGACGAGGTCATGCTCTTCATCCCCAACGAGGCCGTCTACGCCTTCGTCCACGAGCAAGACCGCGACCTGGTCGAGGTGGCGCTGCGGCAGAAGGTCGTCCTGTGCTCGCCGAGCACGCTCTTCTCGGTGCTGGCCGTCATCCGCCAGGCGGTCGAGCAGACGCGCCTCCAGCGCACGTCCGACGAGATCCTGATGTGCCTGGCCGCGTTCGAGCAGCAGTGGGGCAAGTTCTCCGAGTCCCTCGACAAGGTGGGTCGCAGCCTCGACACCGTCCGCCGCAGTTGGGACGACCTGTCGGGCACGCGCCGCCGCCAGCTCGAACGCCACCTCGACCGGGTGGGCGAGCTGCGCACGCGGCGAGGGGCGGCAGAGGGTGGCCCTGGCGTGCCGGTCGAGCTCACGGTCGACGCGTCCGGCGCCGAGCCCGCTCTCGGCGACGTCGAGGCCCGCCGCCGGGCGGCGGGCGACGTCCGCCCCTTGCCCCGGCCCCCCGAGTCCGCCGCCGGCTGACCACCCCCGGACGCGGCTCTGTGCACCGATCTGGTTGGTGGACAACCGCGTCGGTGCACAGAACCGTTGGGGGGAGGGGGTCAGAGCGTGGCGATCACCTTCGCCATGGCGTCGAGGAACCCCTCGGTCCCCTCGCGGGCCTGCTCGTACTGCTCGTCGGTCAGGCCACCGCCACGCTGGCTGAACTCCATCACGGTCTGGTCGCCTGCGTCGGTCAGCACGTAGGTCAGGACGTCGTCGGTGTCCTTGACCGTGCCCTCGTCGGTGATCTGTACGGCGAGGCGGGTGGGCGTGTCGATCTCGACGAAGCGCCCGGCCCACGGGATCTCGGTGCCCTCGTAGGTCATCGTGGCCCGGTACTCGCCGCCCTCACGGAAGTCCCAGGACGTGACGACGAGGTCGACGTCGGCGCCGAACCACCGGGCGAAGAGGTCGGCCTCCGAGATGGCGCGCCACACCTTGGCCCGTGGGGCGTCGAACGTGCGGGTCAGGGTGAAGCCCCGGTCTTCGGGTGCGGTTTCGGACATTGCACTTGCTCCCTCGTGTGGGTTCGTCGGGTTGACCGCTTGACCTTCGCGCCCGCTCCCGGCATAGTCAACCTATTGGTTGATAAATCTTCTGGTTGAACACGGGCTGGTGGTGCCGCGATGGCGATGACGATGACCGACGACGAGCTCGACCTGGTCTTCAGCGCCCTCGCGGACCGCACCCGCCGGGCGATCCTGTCCCGCCTGGCCACGGGCGAGGCCACCGTCAACGAGTTGGCCGAGCCGTTCCCGATCAGCCTCCAGGCGGTTTCGAAGCACCTGAAGGTGCTCGAGCGGGCCGGGTTGATCGCACGGGGCCGCAACGCCCAGTGGCGTCCGTGCCGGCTCGAGGGCGAGGCCCTGGCGGGCGCCTCCGGGTGGATCGATGCGAACCGCCGGGTGTGGGAGGCGCGCCTCGACCGCCTCGGTCAGCTTCTCGCCGAGATGCCCGACGAATGACCGCGCCCGCGAACCCGCCCTGAGCAGGGAACGGTGCCCGTGTGTCGTGGCAGGGCCCCGGCTCGGGTATGAAACAGGCGCACCCATGTCCCCCTCGGCGCAGAAGAAGAACAAGAAGGACGACCCGTCGCCCGAGCCCGAGGTTCGGGCCGCGGGGGGTCTCGTGTGGCGCGCCACGTTCGTCGCCGACGGCGACGACGCCCGCGCCGGCGTGGAGATCGTCGTCGTCCACCGCCCTCGCTACGACGACTGGTCGTTCCCCAAGGGCAAGCTCGACAAGGGCGAGACCTACGAGGACGCGGCGCGGCGCGAGGTGACCGAGGAGACGGGCCTGGTCTGCGACCTCGGTGACGAGCTGCCCTCGACGTGGTACCACGACGCCAAGGGGCGCCTGAAGCTGGTGCGCTACTGGGCGATGCGCGTGGTGGGCATCGAGCCCTGGGCGCCGAACGACGAGATCGACCAGCGCCGCTGGGTCACGCTGGGCGAGGCCGAGGGCATCCTCACGTACGGGCACGACCGCGAGCTGTTGGCGCAGCTCCGCCACGAGCTGGGGTGAGAGGCGAGGGCGACGAAGCGAGTGGCGCTCCGTCCCCTGCGTGGGAGAAACCGCAGGTCAGCGACCGTCCGCCGTCCCGTTGGCCCAACGTTGGCGGCTCGTTCACCTCTGGTTCACCCTCGCCCACCCTGGTCGTTCACCTGCCGTCCTTACGTTCGTGGCCGATGCAACGAGGAGCTGACCGGCTCCCCGACGACAGCAGGCCCAAGGGAGGGCATCTCGTGCAGTCATCCAAGCACCGCCGCCGTGTGGCGTGGCTTTCCGTCATCCTCAGCATCGGCGTGATCGCCGCTGCGTGCGGCGATGACGACGACGACACCGCGGCCGGCGACACCGGCGGAGGCGGCGAAGCCTCCGGCGAGGTCAACGTCTCGGGCTCGTCCACCGTGGAGCCGATCTCCGTCGGCCGCCGGCGAGGCGTTCCAGGAAGAGAACGCCGACGTGACCGTGAACGTCGACGGTCCCGGCACCGGCGACGGGTTCGAGCTGTTCTGCAACGGCGAGACCGACATCTCCGACGCCTCCCGCCCGATCGAGCAGGAAGAGATCGACGCCTGCGACCGAGTCGGGTGTCGAGTACGTCGAGCTGCAGATCGCCTACGACGGCATCACGGTCCTGACCAACGCCAACAACGACGCGGTCGAGTGCCTCAGCTTCGCCGACCTCTACGCCCTCATCGGGCCCGAGTCCGAGGGCTTCGCCAACTGGAGCGACGGCACCGAGATCGCCACCGAGCTCGGCTCGCACGACCGAGCTGCCCGACGCCGAGCCTGGACGCTCACCGGCCCCGGCGACGAGTCCGGCACCTACGACTCGTTCATCGAGCTCGCCCTCTCCGGCATCGCCGAGGAGCGGGGCCTGCACCGAGGACCAGGTCGAGACCACCCGGCACCGACTACGACGCCTCGCCCGACGACAACGTCATCATCCAGAACATCGAGGCCAGCGACACCTCGCTCGGCTGGGTGGGCTTCGCCTTCGCCGAAGAGGCGGGCGACGCCGTCAAGGAGCTCGGCGTGTCCGCGGAGCCGGGCGGCGAGTGCGTCACCCCCGATGCCGAGACGATCGCCGACGGCAGCTACCCGCTGTCCCGGTCGCTCTACATCTACGTGAACACCGCCAAGGCCGATGAGAACACGGCGGTCAGCGGCGTACGTCGACTTCTACCTGGAGAACCTGAGCGAGTTCGTCGAGGCCACCGGCTACGTGCCGCTGCCCGAGGAGCAGGTCAGCGCCACGACGGCAGCCTGGGAAGGCCGCTGACGAGGTGAGACACCGCTCGGCCACCACACCGAGCACCCCGGGGGGTCGGGTCTGCGAACCCGGCCCCCCGCCCCCCTCTCCGAAACCCCGTGTGAGGCCGTGCATGGCAGCCACCACCATCCCGCCCGGAACCCCGCCGCAGCTCGACCTGTCCGGTGACGCTCGGCGGCGCCGCCGCGAGCGGGCGATCGGCGTCGCGTTCTTCTCGCCGCCGTCGTGTCGGTCGTCGTCAGCGCCGCCATCGTGCTCTCGCTGTTCATCAAGGGGTGGGAGTTCATCTCGCAGGCCGAATGGGGCGACGTCCTGACGGCCGACGCCTGGTACCCGCGGCAGAACGCCTTCGGCATCCAGCCCCTGATCGTCAGCAGCCTCATCGTCACGGGCATCGCCATGATCGTGGCCGTCCCGCTCGGGCTCGGCGCCGCGATCTACCTGTCCGAGTTCGCCAGGCCCCGCATCCGTCGCGTCCTCAAGCCCATCCTCGAGGTCCTGGCCGGCATCCCGTCGGTCGTCCTCGGGTTCTTCGCCCTCGGCGTGGATCGCCCCCCACGTCGTCCGGCGGCTCTTCGGCGAGGAGCACGGCCGCACCGGCAGCATGCTGGCCGCCGGCATCGGCGTCGGCATCCTCACCATCCCGCTGGTGGCGTCGGTGTCCGAGGACGCCATGCGGGCCGTCCCGCACTCCCTGCGCGAGGCGTCGGCCGGCCTCGGCGCCCGGCGCATGACCACGACGGTCCGGGTGGTCCTCCCGGCCGCGGTGTCCGGCCTCGTCGCCGCCTTCATCCTGGCCGTCTCCCGCGCCATCGGCGAGACGATGGTCGTGTTCATCGCCGCCGGCGCGGCCACCGTCGGCAACCTCTCCACCGACCCGCTCGACTCGGGCCTGACCATGACGGCCGGCATGGCCTCGCTGGCCACCGGCACCGACGAGCGTGCGCGGGGCGTCGCCTCGCCTACCCGAGCCTGTTCTTGGTCGGCATCGTCCTGTTCTTCCTCACGCTGGGGCTGAACATCGTCGGCAACCGCTTCGTGCGCCGCGTGCGCCAGGCCTACTGATCGCGAAGGACCCGATGGCACTCACCACCATCGACAGCAGCGCCGGGCGCCGTGCGCGGCCGCGTCGAGCGCGAGATCCAGCGGTGCCGGGTCGACGTCAAGGGCCGGATCTTCGAGATCGCCCTCGTCCTGTCGCCTGCTGATCTCGCTGACCGTCCTGGCGCTCCTCCTCGTCGACGTGATCGGCGACGGCTCGATCGTCTACCAGGAGCGCGGCTGGGACTTCCTCGACGGCGGCCTGTCGCAGACCGCCAGCCGTGCCGGCATCTCCCAGGGCCTGATCGGCTCGTTCTGGATCGCCGTCTGCGTCGTCGTGCGTGGCCGTCCCGCTCGGCATCGGCGCGGCCATCTACCTCGAGGAGTACGCCCCGCGGAACCGGCTGACCTCGTTCATCGAGGTGAACATCCGCAACCTGGCCGGCGTGCCGTCGGTGGTCTACGGCCTCCTCGGCCTGGCGGTGTTCGTCGAGCTGTTCGGCGGCTTCAGCGGCGGCGACGGCGTCGGGCGCCGCACCCTCCTCGCCGGCGGGCTCACGCTGGCGGTGCTCGTCCTGCCGATCATGATCATCACCACCGCCGAGGCCATCCGGGCCGTGCCCGCAGGCGTTGCGCGAGGGCGCGCTACGGGGTCGGGGCCACCCGGTGGGAGGTCATCCGCTCGCAGGTGCTGCCGTACGCCCTGCCGGGGATCGTGACCGGTGCGCTGCTGTCGATCGCCCGGGCCATCGGCGAGGCGGCGCCGCTGATCCTCATCGGAGCCCTCACCGGCCTGGCGGGTCGCTCGCCCGGCCTGAGCTTCTCCAGCCTGTTCGACCCCGGCTCGCTGACCGATCGGTTCACGGCCATGCCCAACATCATCACCACGTGGGCGAAGCTGCCGAAGGAAGAGTTCAACAAGACGAACACGGCGGCCGCGATCATGGCCATGCTGGTGTTCGTCCTGCTCATCAACTCGATCGCCATCATCCTGCGCAACCGGTTCGAGAAGAAGAGGTCGTCATGAGCGAGCCCACCGTCACCTCGGCGCCGACCGACACGGCCCCCGCCGACGCCAGCGGGCCGCTGCCCCAGGGCACCCAGGTCCACCGGGCCGACCACGACCCCGCCGAGCTGCCCGTGGTGTTCGAGGTGCGCGACCTCAGCGTCTTCTACGGCGACTTCCGGGCCGTGCGCGACGTCGAACCTCGACGTCAAGCAGCACGAGATCACCGCCTTCATCGGCCCGTCCGGCTGCGGCAAGACGACGGTGCTGCGCTGCTTCAACCGCATGAACGACCTGATCGCGGGCGCACGTGCCGAGGGCACGATCCTCTACCACGGCGTCGACCTGTACGGGTCGAAGGTGGACCCCGTCGAGGTGCGCCGGCGCATCGGCATGGTGTTCCAGAAGCCGAACCCGTTCCCCAAGTCGATCTTCGACAACGTCGCCTACGGGCCCCGGCTGCTCGGCACCCGGCGCAAGGGCGACCTCGACGACCGTCGTCGAGCAGTCGCTCGTCAAGGCCGCGCTGTGGGACGAGGTCAAGGACCGGCTCAAGGACTCGGCCATCGGCCTGTCGGGCGGCCAGCAGCAGCGGCTCTGCATCGCCCGTGCCATCGCCACCGGCCCGACGTGGTGCTGATGGACGAGCCGTGCTCGGCGCTCGACCCCATCGCCACCGCCCGCATCGAGGACCTGATGCAGGAGATCAAGAACGAGTTCACCATCGTCATCGTCACCCACAACATGCAGCAGGCCGCCCGGGTGTCCGACGCCACGGCGTTCTACTCGACCGAGGTCAACCCCGAGTCCGACCGGCGCACCGGCCTGCTGGTCGAGTTCGACCGCACCGAGACGATCTTCTCGAACCCCTCCGACGAGCGCACCGAGAACTACATCACGGGGCGGTTCGGCTGATGCCACGCGGGGGATCCGGTGACCGTGCCGGAACAGGCGCCGGTTCCGCTGCGGACCGTCTTCCACGAGGAGCTCGACCAGCTCCGGCTCCAGGTCGAGCTCATGGGCGTGCGCGTCGACCAGAACCTCGAGCGCATGCGACAGGTGCTCGACCACGGCGACGCCCACGGGGTGGTGGTCGACGCCGCGCTCACTGCCGACGACGAGATCGACGCCATGCACGTGTCGCTCCTCGAGCGCTGCTACCTGCTGCTCGGGCGCGAGGCCCCGATGGCGAGCGACCTGCGCTTCCTCGTGTCGGTCGTGCGCATCCTGTCCGAGCTCGAGCGTGTCGGCGACCTGGCGCTGCGGGTCATCAAGCTGGCGCCCGACATCGACGAGCTGTCCGAGAGCGGTCCGGCGTGGGACATCGTGCGCACGCTCATCGAGGTGGCGGTCGACCAGTACCGCACGGCGCTGCGGGCCTGGTCGGCGCAGGACCTCCCGCTGGCGACCCAGCTCGTCGAGCACCGGCCCAGCCTCGACTCGTTCCACGAGCGCCTGGTCGACGAGCTGCGGCGGCTCGACGGCCCGCACGCCGTCGCCATCGCCGTGCACCTGTTCGTGGCGGGGCAGGCGGCCGACCGCATCGCCGACCACTCCGCCATCATCGGCGCGCGCCTGCGCTACCTCATCACCGGTGAGGCGGCCCACCTGGTCGCCGAGGTCCGGTAGGACCTCCGTGGCGCCTCGGACGGCCTCCGGGGCCGGGCCAGCATGTGACCGGGGAGAACGGGCGGCACACTCAGTGGCGTGTCCACACCCCCTGGAGGCAGCGCGATGAAGGTCCTGGTCACCAACGACGACGGCATCGACGCCCCTGGGCTGCACGCGCTGGCGCGCGCCCTCGTCGGCCGACGGTCGCGACGTGGTGGTCGTGGCGCCGGCCCGTGACATGAGCGGCTCGGGCGCGGCGATCGGCCAGGTCCACCTCGACCAGAGCATCGATGCCCGCCGGGTCGAGCTGCCCGGGCTCGAGGGTGTCCCCGCCTACGCGCTCGACGGCGCCCCCGGCCTGTGCGTGCTCGCCGCCCGCCTCGGTGGCTTCGGCGATCCGCCCGACGTGGTGATGTCCGGCATCAACCCCGGCTGCAACACCGGGCGCGCCGTGCTGCACTCCGGCACCGTCGGGGCCGCCCTGACCGCCGCCAACTTCGGCGTGCGCGGGCTGGCGGTCAGCATCGACGTGGTGTCCACCCGCGTCCAGGAACAGGGCGCCGTGCGGGTGGCCGACGGCGAGGCGGCGTCGATGGACGTCGTCGACACGGGCGAAGACGCCGGCGACGAGGGCGACGACCCGGCGGCCGGAGCCGATGGGCGACCCTCGCGCTCCCGGCAGCCCTGCCACTGGACGACGGCCGCCACGGCCGCGGCCCGCGCGCTCGACTGGCTGATGGCCGCGCCCGAGGGCACGGTCCTCAACGTCAACGTGCCCGACCGCGACCTCGACGACCTCGCGGGGGTGCGGGCGGCCACCCTGGCGCCGTTCGGCACCGTCCGCACATCGGTCGTCGAATCGGCCGAGACCCACGGCCGCCTGCAGCTCGAGATGCGTCCCACGCAGGCCGACCTTCCGCCCGGGTGCGACACGGCGCTCGTGGCCGAGGGGTACGTGGCCGTCTCGGCCATCACCGGCGTCCACCTCGACGACCGGGTGGACGTGCAGTCGATGCTCGACTCGCTGCTGGCGGGGGCGCGGAGCCCCTCATGAGGCACGTACCCCGGGACGGGCTCCCATGGTGATCGCCGTGACCGTCCTGGTGCTGGCGCTGATCGGCACGGTGTCCGGCCTGGTCGCGGCGGCGGTCACCCGGCGTGCCGCCGCCCAGCGCGTCGACGCCGCCATCCGGACCTTCGACGGCGACCGCCGCCGCCCGACGAGCGCGCCCAGCCCACCCTCGACCGCGCCCTCGACGAGCTCGAGCGCGGTCGCCGTCACCGAGCGCCAGCGGCGCCAGCGGGTGGCCGAGGCCGAGAACCGGCTGTCGTGGGCGCTCGGGGCCATCGCCAACGGCGTCGTGATCTTCGACGAACGGGGCGAGATCGCCTACCGCAACGACCCCGCCGCCTCGTTCCTCGCCGCCCGCCACAGCGACGCCCTGGTCGAGGAGGCCATCACGACCATGGCCGCCGACGCCCTGCGCGGCCGGGGGGCCGAGCGTGAGCTCGAGCTGTTCGGCCCGCCCCGCCGGATCCTCAGCGTGCGGGCGGTGCCGCTGGCCGACGAGCACCGGCCGTCGGGGGTGCTCGTCGTGGTCGAGGACATGTCCGAGCGCCGCCGCCTCGAGAACGTCCGCCGCGACTTCGTCGCCAACATCAGCCACGAGCTCAAGACGCCCGTCGGCGCGCTCGCCCTGCTGGCCGAGACGCTGCTCGACGAGGACGACCCCGAGGTCACCCGGCGGCTGGCCGAGCGGCTGGCGTCCGAGGCGTTCCGGGTCGGCAACACCATCGACGACCTGCTCGAGCTGTCCCGCATCGAGGTCGACGACCGGCCTCGCCGCCGACGACGTCGGCGTGACGCACTTCGTGCGCGGAGGCGGCCGACCGGGTCCGGCCAGCGGCCGAGCAGCGCGGCATCGACGATCGAGGTCGAAGCCGCGCCCGTCCGGCTCTCGGTGGTCGGCGACCGGCGTCAGCTCGTCTCCGCGGTCACCAACCTGCTCGACAACGCGGTGAAGTACAGCGAGCCCGGGTCCACCGTCGACGTCACGTCCCGCACCGACGGCCGCTGGGTCGACGTCGACCGTGCGCGACCACGGCATCGGCATCCCCGCGCCGCGACCTCGAGCGCATCTTCGAGCGCTTCTACCGGGTCGACCGGGCCCGCAGCCGCGACACCGGCGGCACGGGGCTCGGGCTCGCCATCGTCCGCCATGTCGCCTCGAACCACGGCGGCGAGGTGCCGCGTCGAGTCGCGCGAAGGCGCGGGATCGACGTTCACGCTGCGGCTCCCGGCCGGGCCGGGTCCCGTCGCCGTCACCAAGGAGGCAGGATGACCACGCCTGACGCCACGGTCCTCGTCGTCGAGGACGAGGACAGCTTCGTCGAAGCGCTGACCGTCGGGCTCAAGCGCGAGGGGTTCCGGGTGCAGGTCGCCCGCGACGGGGCCGAGGCCCTCGAGCTGTTCGACGTCGTCAAGCCCGACCTCGTGCTGCTCGACGTGATGCTGCCCAAGGTGTCGGGCATCGACGTGTGCCGCGAGCTGCGGCGCCGATCGACCGGTGCCGATCATCATGGTGACGGCCAAGGGCTCCGAGATCGACACGGTCGTCGGGCTCGAGGTCGGTGCCGACGACTACGTCACCAAGCCCTACCGGCTGCGCGAGCTGGTGGCCCGCATGCGGGCGGTGCTGCGCCGGCGGCCGGCCGACACCGCGTCGCGCAGCGGCGGCCGGCGACGTGCTCGAGGTGGGCGACGTGCGGCTCGACCCCGAGCGCCACGAGGTCGTGATCCGGGGCGAGCAGGTGCAGCTGCCGCTCAAGGAGTTCGAGCTGCTCGAGCTGCTGCTGCTGCAACGCCGGCCGGGTGCTCCCCCGGGACACGCTCATCGACCGCGTGTGGGGCACCGACTACGTGGGCGACACGAAGACGCTCGACGTGCACGTCAAGCGCCTGCGCGCCAAGGTCGAGGACGACCCGGCCGTGCCCACCCGCATCGTCACCATCCGCGGCCTCGGCTACAAGTACGACACCCCGCGGGCGTCGTAGAGCCCCGACGTTCCGGGCGTTCGGGGCCACGTTCCAGGTTCGTTTCCCCCGGCCCGGGCTGCGCCGCCGGGCCGTGAGGGGCTTGTACCCTCGCTGGTGATGGCGCTCGACAACGGGTGGGATCCGCTCTCCAAGCCGAAGCGGCGGGAGGGTGCCAGCGCGTTCGTCGTCACCCCGTTCACACGGCTGGCGCGCACCCACGCCGCGGCCGTCGCGGGCGACACCCTCATCGCCCTGGCGCTGGCCAACTCGCTGTTCTTCGACATCGACCCCAACGCGGCCCGCAGCAAGGTGGCCCTGTACCTGGCGCTGACGATGGCGCCGTTCGCGGTGGTGGCGCCCCTGATCGGGCCGGCCCTCGATCGCATGCGGGGCGGGCGGCGGTTCATGGTCATCGGCGCCAACGCCCTGCGCGCCGTCCTGTGCGTGCTGATGATCGGCGACCTCGACAACATGCTGTTGTTCCCCGAGGCGTTCGCCGTGCTCGTGCTGGCGAAGAGCTACCACGTGGCCAAGTCGGCCATCGTGCCGACCGTCGTGCGCTCCGACGACGAGCTGGTCGAGGCCAACTCGCGCCTGTCGTTCCTGTCGGGCGTGATCACGTTCGGCGCCGCGGTGCCGGGGCTCCTGGCGTCGGTCGTGGCCGGCAGCCAGGGGGTGCTGGTGCTGGCGGTGGGCGTGTTCGCGGTGGCCGCCGTGTTCGGCATCAAGGTGCCGGCCACCCAGATCGCGGCCGACCACACGTCCGAGACCGAGCGCGAGGAGCTGCGCGGGATCGGCATCGTGCTGGCGGCCTCGGCCATGGGCACGCTGCGCGGCATCGTCGGGTTCCTGACGTTCCTCATCGCGTTCTCGCTGCGGTCGAGCGACGCACCGCTCTGGCAGTTCGGCGTCGTCGTGTCGGCCAGCGGCGTCGGGTCGCTGCTGGGGTCGCTGGTGGCGCCGGCGCTCCGACGCAACGGCACCGCCGAGGAGCGCATCCTGCAGATCGTGGTGGCGGCCACGGCCGCGGCCGCCATCCTCGCCGCGTGGGCGGGCGGCATCGGTGCCGCGGCGGCTCTGGCGCTGTTCGTGGGCCTGGCGGCGAGCAGCGGCAAGCTGGCGTTCGACTCCGTGGTGCAGCGCGACGCCCCCGACGCCAACCGCGGGCGGTCGTTCGCCCGCTTCGAGACCCGCTTCCAGCTCACGTGGGTGATCGGGGCGTTCCTGCCGGTGGTGATCACGATCCCGATGGAGATCGGGTTCATCGTGATCGCGGTGGCGGCCACCATCGCCGTCGTCTCGTACCTGGCGGGCCTACGGGCCCTGGCCCGGGGCGAGGTGCCCGTCCGCCGGCGCCCCACCGAGGTCATCACGTCCCGGCTCCGGCGCCGGAAGCTGGGCTTCGCCGACGACCCCGACGACGATCGGCCCGACGACGACCTCGCTCCGAGCGACGACGACGTCGTCGACGACGCCGAGCGCTACGAGCCCGATGCAGCGACGGCGGTCGAACCCGCACCGCCCGCGACCGCGCCCCGCCTGTTCGACGAGCCGCTCGACGACGCCGATCCCTCGGCCCCGTCGTCTCCGTCGCCGCCATCCGCCGGTGGCGACGACGGAGGCGAGGCGGGCGGGGAGGGTCGAGGACGGGCGAGGCCGGCGGGCGGCGAGGCGCCCCGGCGCACCTCGCCCGGACCCGCGGCGACCGCCGTGTGGTCATCGACCCCACCAACCTCTGACCGCCGGTTCGTCGACTCGCTCGGCGGCACGGTCGGCGAGGCAATAGGTTCCGCCGGGGACAGGTCGAGGTCATGGGTTCCGTATCCGGAACCTGTGCCTCATCCTCCCGGCGATGGAACCGATTGCCTCGGGTTCCGGGCCGTGCGCGCCCGGCCGCGGTCGCGACGTTCGGCGAGGTGGGCGAGGCAATGGGTTCCGTCGGGGGCGGGTCGAGGTCATGGGTTCCGTATGCGGAACTGGTGCCTCATCCTCCCGGCGGTGGAACCGATTGCCTCGGGTTCGGGCGGTGAGCCTGCGCAACCGCTGGCCGCCGGTTCGGCGACCTCTCGGCACCGGGTCGGCGAGGCAATGGGTTCCGCCGGGGACGAGGTCGAGGTCATGGGTTCCGTATCCGGAACTGGTGCCTCATCCTCCCGGCGATGGAACCGATTGCCTCGGGTCCCGGTGGACAGGGGGTCAGGCCTCGTCGGGGAGGTCGATGCGGGCCAGCCACAGGCCCGGGGCGTCGACCTCGGGCGGGCTGGGCAGCATCTTGTCGCTCTCCCAGAGCCGGGCCAGGCCGTCGGGACCGGCCCGCTCGATGACGCCCTCGACGAACGCCGAGCCCCGGTCGTACACCGACTGCGTGAGCTCGAGCCCGAGCAGGCGCTCGACGAAGCGATCGGCCTCGGCCGTCTCGACCCGCCGCCGGCGCAACGCCTCGGTGAGCATGCCGTAGCTGGCGATCAGCTTGCCGCCCACCTCGTCCATCACGTGGTCGACCACCCCGACCACGACGGCGACGATCGCCTCGAGGCGGGGGAGCAGGGCCCGCTGCTCGTCGGACTGGATCGCCCCGAGCAGTGCTCCGGGCTCGCCGAGCGCCCGCTGGAGGCTGGCCATGGCGTCGGGGCCGCCCGAGATGTCGAGCTCGCCGAGGTGATCCTCGAGCGCGTTCGGGTCGTTGCGGAACTTGGTCGTGTACTCGCCGATGAGGCCCTCGATGCGGGCCCGCACGTGGGGAACGCCGAGCACGGCGTGGTGGGCGATCTCGTGGAGGCAGATCCACAGCCGCAGGTCGTCGGGCGGCAGGCTCCACTCGGAGCCGAACGCGTCGAGGTTGGGGACGAGGATGAGCAGCTCGTCGGAGGGCCGGCGGGGGATCGGCAGGTCGTACTGCCCGAAGCGACCGGCGGGCCATGTGCCCGACCATCGAGCCGGCGGTCATGGCGACCATCATCGGCTGCATGGCCTGCAGCATCGGCCCGAGCATGGCCGTGAACTGGTCCTCGGCGCCGAGGCCCAGGTCGAGCTCGTCGCCGGGCTCGGCCGCGTCGGCGGCGTCGGTCGCCCCGAGCGAGGCGGCGAGCTTCTCGAGCAGCGGCCGGTAGTCGTCGAGGGTGCGGTTGGCCCACGCCCCGCGGTTCACGGGCAGGACGGTCAGCTCGCGACCGGTGGTCGACGTCGACAGGCCGGTGACGTCGGCGACGTGGAGCTCGGCCACCCGCGCCAGGCGTTCGAGCGTGATGCGCTCGAGCGGGTCGACGTTGCCCTCGCTCGTGTTGTCGGTGGCGACGGCGAGGGCGAGGTTCCGGGCCGCGTCCCACGGCACCGTGCCCCCGCTCTGCCCCAGCATCTTGGCCAGGTCGCCGAAGAGGGGGAACCCCTCGAAAGGGTTGGGCGAGCCGGGGTCACTCACGTCGTCCACGCTAGCGGTGCGGGCCGCCGTGCCAACCGCGCCCCGTGGCGCGCCTGGACGGACGGGTTCGCGGTCCCGTTCTGACGTTTGGGGTTTGGCGGGGCGCGGGGTGGCAAGCTCAGGTGCATGGACCGAGTCGTGATCACGGGTGTCGACACCCCTCTCGGGCGACGTGTGGCGCGCCGCGCCGCCCAGGACCCCGACACCCGGGTCGTGGGTCTGGCCGGGGCCCCGGTGGTCGACCTCCCGCCCGAGGTCGAGGTCCTGCGCGTCGACCTGCTCCACGAGGACGTCAAGCCCCACCTCGAGCACACCGACTCCGTGCTGCACCTCGCCACGTCGGCGCCCGCCTCGCCCACAGACGCCACCGACGACGTGGCGGTGGCCCGCCGCGTCCTCGATGCGGCGGGCGACGCCGGGGTCCGGCACCTGGTCGTGCTGTCGAGCGCCACGGTCTACGGGGCGTGGGCCAACAACCCGGTCCCGCTGACCGAGGACGCCCCGCTCCGGCCCAACCCCGGGTTCGCCTTCGCGGCCGAGCGGGCCGAGATCGAGCGCCTGACCGCCGAGTGGCGGGCGGCGCATCCCGACGTCACGGCCGCCGCCCTGCGGCCCGCGCGTGTCGCCGGCGCCAGCGACCACGACTGGCTGGTCCGGGCCCTCCGCCCGGCACCCGCCGTGCCCGAGACCGCTGACGAGCCGCCGGTGCAGTTCGTGGACCTCGAGGACGTGGCCGCCGCGGTCGACGTGGCCCGCCGGCGCCGGCTCGACGGCGCGTTCAACGTGGCGCCCGAGGGATCGATCCCCGGCGACGAGGTGCGTTCGCTCGTCGGCGTGCCGCCGAAGGTGCCGCTGCCCGAGCGCATCGCCAGCCGGGTCCTCCGTTGGGGGTTCCGGTGGGGGCTGGGACCGACCCCGCCCGAGCTGGTGCCGTACACCCTGCACCCCTGGGTGGTGGCCGCCGACCGCCTGCGGGGCGAGGGGTGGATGCCCACCGCCTCGAACGAGGAGGCCTGCGTCGAGGCGCACGAAGCCGGCCCGTGGGCGACGCTGAGCCCCCGCCGCCGGCAGGAGATCGCGCTCGGCGTCGCCGGCGTCGGCCTCCTGGGCCTGGTCGTGGGGGCGGTGGTGCTGGTCCGCCGGCTCCTCCGGCGCGCCGGAGGCTGAGGAGAGCTCGCCGCGCTCAGGCGGCGACGTCGACGGCGGCGTCGTCGAGGCGGATCAGCAGCGTGGCCCTGCTCTCGTCGGCGCGCACGACCGTGACCTCGACCCGGTCGCCCGGGGAGTGCTCCCGCAGGCGCACGATGAGGTCGGCCATGTCGACCACGTCCTCGTCGTCGAGCGCCACCACCACGTCACCGGGCTGGATGCCACCCAGGGCGGCGGGGCTGTCGGGCACGACCGACATCACGAGCGTCCCGGTGGGCGCCGGCGAGTCCGCGTGGGGCTCGGTGCCCTCGACGCCCAGCCAGCAGTGGCGGGCCGAGCCGTCGTCGAGCAGCTCACCCGCGATGCGGTCGGCCACACCCACGGGCACGACGTACCAGGCGTCGTCGTCGTCGACCGCGGTGGTCACGCCGAGGACCGCGCCCCGTTCGTCGGTCACCGGGCCACCCAGGGCCGACGGTTCCGCGTCGCCCTCGATCTCGACGCCGTCGAGCGCCGTCCCCGTCGGACCGACGAACCGCTGGGCGTCGCCGATCGTCCCGTCGGTGGCGGTGACGCCTGAGCTCTCGTCGCCGGCGAGGGCGGTCACCGACTCGCCCCCGACCAGGCTGTCGTCGGTGGCCAGGACGCTGGGGGTGTAGCCGCCGCCGGCGAGGTCGAGCACCGCCAGGCCCGTGGTGGCGTCGACGCCGACGAGGTCGACCCGCGGCGTGGTGCCGTCGGGGAGGCGGACGACCGGCACGGCTCCGGCCACCACGAGGGCGGCGCTGGTGATGACGATGCCGTCGTCGCGGACCACGACGCCCGAGCCGCCTGCACGGGCGGCGTCGATCCGCACGACCGTGGGGGCGGTGCGCTGCCGCGCCGCACCCGCGGCCTCGGATGCAGGCCCGCCGATGGCTGATGCGGTCGAGTCGAGCGCGACCCGCTCGGTGACCGGTTGCTCGACGACGCGCTCGCCGACTCCGAACACGGCCACCCCCACACCTGCCAGGACCGCCCCGGCCGTGCCCGCGGCGACGACCGCGCCCCAGTGGCGGGCGCGGCGCTGGTCGCCACGGGGGGTGGCGATCTGCGGCGGGGCCGAGCGTGGGGCCACCCCCTCGACCGGTGCGATCGGATGGGCGCGCATCTCGGACGGATGGCGCCAGAGCCGATCGTCCGGGTGCGGCGGTGGACGGAAGCCCGGGTTGTCCGCTTCGGCGTCGTCGTCGAAGGGCACGTGGCGAGACTAACGGCGACCGGGCGCCCACGTGGCGCGGGGTGTGGCGCCCCTCTGCCGTACGATGAGGCCGATGGGCACGTCAGACGCACCGGTCGCTCCCCAGGGCGAGACGTGGCTCGGCCTGACGGCGGCCGCGCTGCCCGTGGCCGAGGCGGTCGACTGGGCGGTGCGGCCCGACTGCGGCGGCCTCGTGCTGTTCTCGGGCACGGCCCGCGACCACGCAGAGGGACGACCGGGGGTCGAGCGCCTGGAGTACGAGGCCTACGAGTCGCAGGTCGTGCCCCGCCTCGCCGCGGTGGCCGACGAGGCGCGCACCCGCTGGCCCACGGTCGGCCGCATCGCCCTCCTGCACCGGATCGGCGTGCTCGAGGTCGGCGAGTCTGCCGTCGTGGTCGTCGTGTCCGCTCCCCATCGGGCCGAGGCGTTCGACGCGGCGCGGTTCTGCATCGACACGCTGAAGCAGTCGGTGCCGATCTGGAAGCGTGAGACCTGGTCCGACGGCGAGAGCTGGGGCCTCGAAGCGCAGCACATCGTCGACGCAGGAGCAGGATGACGCCGTGGACCCCGTCGCGTTCCTCATGATCGCCGTGGTGATCTCGATCGTCGGGTCGCTGGTGCTCTACCTGCGCAGCCGCACGCCCACGTCGCTCGATTCGGGCATCGACAACTTCCGCCGCGAGATGCAGGCGCTGGCACCCCGCGACGACGAGCCGGTGCCCCGCCGCTGGTGGAGGCGGTAGGGGTGGCCCGCGACCTGGCCATCGACCTCGGCACGGCCAACACGCTCGTCTACGAGCGCGGTCGGGGCATCGTGCTCAACGAGCCGACCGTGATCGCCCTCAACACCCGCACCCGCGAGGTGCTGGCCATGGGCCACGACGCGTGGCAGATGATCGGTCGCACCCCCAGCGACATCGTGGCCGAGCGGCCGCTGCGCCAGGGCGCCATCACCGACTTCGACGTCACGCAGCGCATGATCCGGCTCCTGCTGCATCGTGTGAAGGTGGGGCGGTTCAACCGGCCCCGCGTGGTCGTGTGCGTGCCGTCGGCCATCACCGAGGTCGAGCGGCGGGCCGTGGCCGAGGCCGCCCGCCGGGCGGGGGCCACCGACGCCTTCCTCATCGACCAGCCGATGGCGGCCGCCATCGGCTCGGGCCTGCCCATCCACGAGCCGGTCGCCAACCTGGTCATCGACGTGGGCGGCGGCACCACCGAGACCGCGCTCATCTCCCTCGGCGGCGTGGTCGGCCTCGACGCCGTGCGGGTCGGCAGCTTCGACTTCGACGCCGCCATCCAGGCCTACGTGCGTCGCGAGTACGGCATCGCGGTGGGCGAACGCACCGCGGAGGAGATCAAGGTCGCCATCGGGTCGGCCTGGCCGGTGCGCGACGAGCTGAAGGCCGAGGTGCGGGGCCGCGACCTGGCCTCGGGCCTGCCCAAGACCGTCATCCTCACGCCGGCCGAGATCCGCGAGGCGCTCGACGACGTGATCGTCGAGATCGTCGAGTCGGTCATCGCCTGCCTGGGCAGCGCCCCACCCGAGCTGGCCCACGACCTCATCACCCAGGGGATGTACCTGGTGGGCGGCGGCGGCATGCTCGCCGGCCTCGACCAGCGCATCTCCCACGCCACCGAGATCGACGTCCACCTGGTCGAGAACGCTCTCGAGTCGGTCGTCCTCGGCGCCGGCCGCTGCATCGAGGACCCGGCCGCCCTCCGGGTCGCCTTCCAGGCCGGGGGCCGCTGACCCGCCCCCACAGGATTTCCCCCGCGAGATCGGTCGCTCCAGCGACCGATCTCGCGGGGAAATGCTCCGCCAGCGGGGGGACAACTAGCGTTCCGGCCGTGTCTGCGCCCGCGCCCGAGATGTCCGGCACCCAGCTGATCGACGCCGCCCGGCGGGCGCTCGTCGACGACCGGCGCCAGCTCACGCTGGACGAGCTCGCCGCCCTCGCCACCCTGCCCGACGAGGACGTGCCCGCCCTGGCCGACGCCGCCCACGCGGTGCGCGTGGCCTGGTGCGGCGACACCGTCGAGGTCGAGGGCATCCTCTCCGCCAAGACGGGCGGCTGCCCCGAGGACTGCCACTTCTGCTCGCAGTCGTCGAAGTTCGACTCGCCGGTCAAGGCCGTGCCGCTGCTCACCCACGACGAGGTGCTGCGCGCGGCCCGCGAGACCGCCGAGCTGGGGGCCAGCGAGTTCTGCCTGGTCTACGCCGTGCGGGGCCCCGACGAGAGGCTGATGTCGCCACCTCGAGGAGATCGTGCCCCTCGTCGGCCGCGAGACCGGCATGAACGTGGCCGTGAGCGCCGGCATCCTCGACGAGGACCAGGCCGCGCGCCTCCGCACCGCCGGTACCCACCGCTACAACCACAACCTCGAGACGGCCCGGTCGCACTTCGGCGAGATCGTCACGACCCACAGCTGGGAGGACCGCTTCGCCACGTGCCGGCTCGTCCGTCAGCACGACATGGAGCTGTGCTGCGGCGTGCTGCTGGGCATGGGTGAGACCGATGCGCAGCGCATCGAGCTGCTCGGCCAGCTGCGCGAGGTCGAGCCCGCCGAGGTGCCGGTCAACTTCCTCGACCCGCGGCCCGGCACCCCCCTGGCCGACCGGCCGCACATGGCCGCCATCGGAGGCCATCCGCTGGATCGCGCTGTTCCGCCTCGCCCTGCCCGACGTCATCCTGCGCTACGCCGGCGGGCGCGAGGTCACGCTCGGCGACCTCCAGGAGATGGGCATGACGTCCGGCATCAACGCCCTCATCACCGGCAACTACCTCACGACCCTGGGCCGGTCTCCGCAGGAGGACGTCGTGATGCTGAAGGGCCTGAAGATGCCGATCGGTTCGCTGTCGAAGGTCATCTGAGGGCCGATCCGGTGGCGACCGCGGCCTTCTGCGCCGGGTGCGGGCGGCCGGCCGTCGAGTGCCCGGGCTGCGTCCGGGCCTCCGACCCGTGGCACTACTGCCCCGACTGCGGGCGGTGGCTGGCCGTCCAGGTGATCCCCACCGGCTGGTCGGCCACGTGCCGCGGCTGCGGTGCCCGCCACGACGGCGGCAACCGATAGCGGATCTCCTTCGGCGGGATGTCGAGGACCGTCCGGCGGCTCCGACCTCCGGGGTGACGCCTCCACCCGGGAGGCACACCGAGACAGGAGCATCCCGATGACACTCGTGACCGCCCAGATGTCCATCTCCCTCGACGGGTTCTACGCCGGACCGCGGCAGGACGACGTGCAGGACTGGGTCACCGGCTCCGAGGCGGCCGGGTTCTTCCGAGTGACCCGCTGGGTGCTCGACGCCGTGGCCTGGCGTGAGCGCCTCGGGTTCGACGGCGGCGAGCGCAACGTCAACTCCGAGATCGTGGAGGAGACGTTCGCGGCCGCCGGCGCCTACGTGATGGGCCGGCGCATGGCCGACGGCGGCGAGGTGCCGTGGGGCGAGGAGCCCCCGTTCCGCGCCCCGGTGTTCGTCGTCACGCACCGCGAGCGCGAGACGCTGCCGCGCCTGGGCGGGACCAGCTTCACGTACGTCACCGACGGCCTCGAGTCCGCCGTCGAGCAGGCCCGGGCCGCCGCCGGGGACAAGAACGTCGCCGTCGCCGGGGGTGGCACGCTGCTCGCCCAGCTCATCGCCGCCGGGCTCGTGGACGAGCTCGAGCTGCACGTCGCCCCGGTCCTCCTCGGCGACGGGCTGCGCCTGTTCGACCCGGCGGTGCTCGGGCTCGGGACGCACGACGGCATCGAGCTCACGCCGATCCGCGTGATCGAGGATCCCGAGGTCACCCACGTCCGCTTCCGGGTCGACGGCAAGGCCACCCTCACCCCCGACGAGCGGCTGGCGGCGGTGACGGCGACGGAGCAGTCGTAGGTCGGCCTCCCGTCGCCCGGACCCGGACCGGTCAGCGGGAGACGTCCTCGGCCGCCTGCCGGACCTGCCAGTCCCGGTCGCCGAGCGCCTGCTCGATCGCCGCGTCGACGTCGGGGCCCTCGAACGGGGCGAGGGCGAGGACGGCCCGCCGCCGCACGGCCGGGCGGTCGCCGGTCGCCGCCAGCACCGCGGGCAGCCCGGCGGGGTCGCCGATCGCTCCGAGCGCCGCCACGGCCGCCTCGCGGCACAGGGGGTCGTCGTGGCCGGTGACCACGGTGGTCAGCACGGCGACGATCCCCGGTTCGGGCGGCACCCGCTCGCCCGACGCCCAGGCGGCCGCCTCGACGACACGGGCGTCGTCGTCGGCCAGGACCGCCGCCAGCTCTGGGGGCGTGTCACCGGGCCGGGTGGCGCACAGCTCGGCGGCGCGGGCCCGCACGGTCGCGGCGGCGTCGGCGAGCCCTGCCGCGAGGTCGTCCGCCGTCAGCCCGCCGGCCCGGGCGAGCGCGCCCAGCGCGGTCGCTCGCACCGCGGGCGACGGGTCGCCGAGGAAGCGGCGGGCGGCGGCCGCGTCGCCCGTGTGGCCCGCGATGGCGGCCTCGCGCCGCCGGGCGACGTCGTCGGCTACGTTGCGCGGCACCGTGGCATCACGGGGGGAGAGATCGGTTGACGACGGTGGACGACTCGACGACGGCGGACGAGGCGGCGCGTGGCGGGTCCCGGCAGGAGCAGGCCGCGGCCACACGGCTCCAGCTGCTCGACGCCGCCGGGGCGGTGTTCGAGGAGCGGGGCTACAAGGGCACGACGGTCGGGGCCATCACCGATCGGGCGAACACCGCGCACGGCACCTTCTACCTCTACTTCCGGAACAAGGAAGACGCCTTCTGCCAGGTGATCGAGTCCGTCATCGTCGACGAGCTCGCCGGCAACGTGGTCGTCCGCCTCGATGATGCCCCGCGTCCCGCGATCGCGGAGGGGATACGGACCTTCCTGGGCGTGTACGAGAAGCACACCGGCCTGTGGCGGGCGCTGCTCGAGGGGATGCTGCAGTCGCCGAGGGTGCAGCAGCTGTGGCTCGACCTGCGGCGCGACCTGGTCTCGCGCCTGTCCGACACCTTCGCGGTGCAGCAGCGCGCGGGTCGCGTGCGGGCCTTCGACACCATGGCGGTGGCGCACGCGCTGGCCGCGATGACCGAGTGGTCGGCGTTCACCCACCTCGTGCTGGGCGAGCCCACCCCCGACCGGCCGCGCGACCCCGAAGCTCTCGTCGCCACCCTCGCCGACCTCTGGTACCGGTCGGTCTTCGGCGAGGTGGACGGCTGACCAGCCGGCGGCGGCACCTTCACGGGCACCAGGCGGGAACCGTCGCCCGCGACGCTGGCGCACCCAGGTCTCCGGGTCAGAAGTTGCTGAGGGCCTGGGCGCCCGCCAGAGCCAGGACCACCACGACCGCGGCGAACACCGTGCCCAGCAGGATGACCATGAACACGAGGCCGGTGGCGGCGCGCAACCGCGCCCGGAGCGGGACCCGCAGGGGGACGACGATGCCGTCCCGTCGTCGCCGCCGCCGGACAGGGCGGGCCCCCGTCGCGGGAGGGATCGAGGCGTCGGCGGCGACGACCGCGGTTCGCGCCGGCTCCGGGTCGCGGACATCCTCGCCCTCGCCGGGACCGGTGGTGGGTGGCGGCACGTCGGTGCTCGTCTGGCGCCGACGGCGGACGCCCGGTGACCAGGGTGTCGTCGCCGCCCTTCGCCGTTGCCGCCACGGGCGGGCGGGGCGAGCGTGGCGACGCCGGCCAGGACCGCCGTGTCGGCCGCAGCGGCCGCGGCGGCCTCTGCATGCAGAGCGGTCGGCCCGGGTTCGGGTGGGATCGGCGGTGTCGGGCGTGGTCGTTCCCGGGGCCGTGGTCCCGTTCCCGTGCCGTTGCCCGCGGGACCGGCGGTCTCGGTCCCGGCGTACAGGTCGTCGATGGCGTAGTCCACGTCGTCGTACTCGTCGTCGACCTGCGGTTCGGGGCGGAGGCGACGGTGGGCGGCGGTCGCGGTCGCCGCCACCGCACGGGCGTCACCGGCCACCTCGGAGCCGACGCGTCGCCCGACGTGGGACGTGACCCCGGCGGCGCGCCGACTGCCGCGGCGGGCGGTCCGCCCGATCGCCCGGGCCCCCCGGCCGGCGGCCTCCCAGGCCCCGACCGCAGCAGCGGCCACGGCGAGCGCGGCCACCCGCGCACCCCGACGGGCGCCCGACCAGGCGGTGCGGGCCCACCGGGCCAGGGTGGTCCAGGCGGCCGTCGTGTGGCGTCGCGTGGCGGCCCACGCCCGAGCCGAGTGGTGACGGGTGGCGGCCCAGGCCCGGGCGGAGTGGAGCCGGGTGGCGGCCCAGGCCCGGGCGGAGTGGAGCCGGGTGGCGGCCCAGGCCCGAGCCGAGTGGTGACGGGTGGCGGCCCATGCGGTGCGGGCCCACCGGGCCAGGGTCGTCCGAGACGTGGCGGCGCCGCGGCGGGTGGCCGCCCAGGCCGGGACTGCCCGACGTCGTGCGGCGGCCCAGGACCGCTCGACCCCGGCGCGCGCCTCGCTCCCCAGGCGGGAGGCGGTGGACCCTGACGGCGCTCCCGAGCGGTCGCGGCTGCCGTCGTGGGCCCCGCGGTCGGGGAGGCCTGCCGTGTCAGGGGAGGTCGGCGGCTCGGCCGGAGCGTGGACGGAGACGGTGGGCGGGTCGGTGTCCGCCGGGACGGAGCGTGTCGGGACCGAACCGACGGGCACGGAGTCCGCCGGGACGGAGGGTGCTGGGAGAGGGGTGGAGGTGTCGCTGGTGGAGAGGCGGCCCCGCATCTCCCGGGCCCCGCGGGAGGTCCGGTCCCAGGCGCGCCCCGCGTGCCACGACGTGGCCTGCCAGGCCGCGGCGAGCGCCCCGCCTGGTCGCCGCCCACCCCTGCGTGGCGGCACGGGACGACGCGGCCCAGGCCACGACAGCCCCGCGGCTGACGGCGTCCCAGCCCGTGGCGGCACCCCGGCGGGTGGCGTTCCAGGCCCGGCGTCCGTGCACGGCCCCGGTGGCCGCGGCACGGCGGCTTCCCGAGGCGACGCGGCTCGCGGCCCGCTGGACCGCAGGTCCGGCCCGGTGGCCGGCGGCCCGGGTGGCGCGGGCGCCGCGAGAGGCGGCACGACGGACGGCGCCTCGGGCCTGGGCTGCGGCGGTCGCGGCGCCGGACCGGCGATCCGGTGACGCACCGTCACCGGCGGGCTCGTCGGCACCCGTGGGAACCCCTGGTCGGTGGGGGTCGGAGGCGTCGTCGGGCTGCGACCGGGCCCGGTCACCGGCCGCGGTGCTCGGTTCGGGCCGGTGCGTGGCAGGCTGGTCGGGCGCGTTCGACTGCACGCCGGCCATCACGACCGTCGCGCAGATGCCAACGACGACCACGCAGAGTACGAAGGGGATCACGCCACCGCGGATGGTAACGCCCACTGAACCCGATGCCCATGGTGCCGCCGAAGGTCACGGTGACGGTGGCGTCGCCGGCGCGCCGCCCTCGTCCCCCGAGAGCGACCCCGCACCCAACGGCGGACCGACGGCCCCCGCGGCAGCCGATCCCGGCCCCGCGCCGGTCGGTCCCCCCGCGCCTCAGGAGACGCCCGACAGCAGCTCCGCGACGGTGCCCCCGCCACCGCCCGTCACCCCGCGTCGCCGGCGTCGCGGTCGCATCGCTCTCGGCGTCGTCGGGTTCCTGTTCGTGGCGTTCCTGGTGGGCGCGGCGTTCATCCCGCTGCCGTACTACCTGTTCAAGCCGGGTTCGGTCCGTGACACCGAGCCGCTCATCTCGGTGTCGGGCACCGAGGTCTACCCCTCCGACGGCTCGATCGGCTACACGACCGTCTCGCTGCGGCAGGCGACGTTGCTCGGCCTCGCCCAGGGCTGGCTCGACGACGACATCGACGTCTTCCCACGCGACGAGGTGCTGGGTGGCCGCGACGTCGACGAGAACCGTCAGCTCAACCTGCAGATGATGACCGACTCCAAGGAGGTGGCGACGTTCGTCGCCCTGGACCGCCTCGGCTACGACGTCACCATGTCGGTCGGCCAGGCGGTGAGCGACGTCGTGCCCGACTCGCCTGCCGACGGGGTGATCGAGCCCGGTGACGTGATCACCGCGATCGACGGCGAGACCTTCGACGATCCCGACGACCTGACGCGCCTCCTCGGCGACGAGGTGCCCGGTGACCAGGTGACGGTCACGATGCAGACCGCCCCGGGCGAGGAGGAGGACGTCGACGTCGCCCTCGAGGCGTCGCCCGACGACCCGACTCGGGCGATCATGGGCGTCCAGGTCACGCCGATCGCCATGGACTTCGAGTTCCCCTTCGAGGTCACGATCGACACGGGGGACGTGGGCGGGCCGTCCGCCGGTCTGGCGTTCACGCTCGCGCTCATCGACGACCTGACCCCCGGCGACCTGACAGGCGGCGCCGACGTGGCCGTGACGGGCACCATCCAGCCCGACGGCACGGTCGGACCGATCGGGGGCGCAGGGCAGAAGGCGGCCGCGGTGCGAGAGGACGGCCTCGACCTGTTCCTCGTCCCGAGCGACGACTACGAGGATGCCGTGGCCCACGCCGGCGACGACCTCGAGGTGGTGGCCGTCGACACGATCGACGAGGCCCTCGACGCCCTCGGCGACCACGGCGGCAACACCGACGATCTCCCGACGGTGGGCGAGTCTGCGGCGGCCGCCACGGGCTGATCCGGGCGTCGCCGCCGGACCGAAGATCAGCTCCCTGACGGTGGCAGCGCTGCCGCGGGCAGCGAGCAACGCGCCGAAACACCAGCATTTCCGGGCTCGATCGGCCACGGACGGAGGTCGGACGATCGACCCTCGGCGCGGGGCGTGTTCGGGTCATACGATGCGGAACCATGTCGCCCGAGCCTCCTCTCGATGCGACGGGCATCGCCCGCCGGCAGTTCTCGACGGTCCGCAAGGGGTACGACCCCACCGAGGTCCGCGCCTTCCTCAACGAGCTGTCGGAGGTGGTCGGCCGCATCCAACGGGAGGAGGCCCACGAGCACGAGCGGGCGGAGCGGGCCGAGAACCGGGCGCACCTGGCCGAACAGCTCGACGAGCACCGCCTGGTCGAGCTGCTGGGCGAGGAGACGGCCCGGGTGCTCGAGGCGGCCCGCGAGGCGTCGGCCGGCATCCGGTCCAAGGCCGAGGAGTCGGCAGCCCGCATGGTGCGCGAGGCGCAGACCGAGGCCCGCGCCATCGCCGAGCAGGCCGAACGGGAGGCCGCGGCCCGACAGACCGAGATCCTGGCCGAGGCCGACGCCCTGCGCCGCGAGGCGACCGACGAGGTCGAACGCCGTCGTGTCGAGGGACAGATCCTGGCCGAGGACATGCGGCGGGCGGCCGAAGCCGAGCGCGACGAGATGGTCGCCGCGGGCGAGCGGGTCCGTGGCGAGGCCGAGGCGGCCGCCGAGCAGATCCGGGCCGCGGCCCGTGACCAGGGCCGACGTCTCGTCGGCGAGGCGCAGGTGGTGCGCGAGCGCATCCTCACCGACCTGTCCCGCCGTCGTCGCGTCGCCCGCGAGCAGCTCGAGCGCCTGAACGGGGCGCGCGAGCGCCTGCTCGCCGCCTACGAGGTGGTGCGTCGCACCGTCGACGAGGCGACCACCGAGCTCACGGTCTCGCTGCCCGAGGCCCGTGGGGCCAGCGAGGCCGCGGTCCGGCGCGTCCGGGACGAGCCCGAGGAGTCGGTGGAGGTGCTCGAGGCCGAGCTGTCCGTCGCCCGCATGTCGGGCGTCGGCGACGCCGCCGGCGCCGAGGTCACCGACGACGAGCTCGACGCCATGCTGCGTGAGCTGGCCGAGGAGGAAGCGGCGCAGGCCGCGGCCCGCGCCCGGGCCCAAGAGGCCGCGGCCGCGGTGATCGAGGACACCGACGAGGACGCAGACGACGCCGAGGACATCCTGTCGGAGGACCCCGACCCCGCGGCGGCGGAGGCGCTCGACGATCCGCCACCGGCCGGGTCCGACCGGGCCGGTGACGGCTCCGGGACGACGGGTGATCCGGCGGACGACCGGCCCGCACCGGCAGCCACCGACGAGGCCCCGGCGACGGGCGGCTCCGACCCGAGCCCGGCGTCGCCCGAGGTCGAGGCGGCCGCCGTCCCCTCCCCAGTCGCCGCCGCAGCCCCGGGGCCCGCCCCCGCCGGGACCGGGCAGAGCGACGCCGAGCGCTGGGGGGTCCGCCTGCCCCGCTCGTCGCGGCGCCGGGCGCCCACGACCGGGCCCCAGACGGCATCCGAGGTCCGGGCCGAGGCGGCCCGTCCCGAACCGGCGCCGCCGGCGCCCGTGGCGGCGGCCACGGCTCCGACCGGCGCCGATCCGGCCAGCGCGGCGCTGACCGGCGCCGATCCGGCGGCCGGTGAGCGCCTGCCGGGCGACGAGGACGACGGCGAGACCGGTCCCTATGTGGACGAGCTGTTCGCTCGCATCCGCGCCGAGCGGGGGAAGCGCCCCGCCGCGACCGAGACGTCCGGCCAGCCCGGTGCGGTCGCGGTCCTCCACGACGCGGACACGGCCGACGAGGCCGCGGCGGCGATCGAGGCCCCCGGGGACCCCGCGGAGGCTGCGCCTGCAGCCGAGGACGAGCCGCCCGACCCGCGGGCCGCTGCGCTCCGCACGCGGGACGAGCTGCTCGCCGGGGTCGAGCGCGAGATGGGCCGGCGGCTCAAGCGGACGCTGGCCGACGAGCAGAACCAGGTGCTCGACACGTTGCGACGCGGTGGCACCGTCGAGTTCGCCGACGTGCTGCCGCCGCCCGACGAGCACGGCGACCGCTACGCGATCGCGGCGTCGAACGACCTCGACCTGGCGGCCATGCACGGCGCCGAGGCCGCCGGGGGTGCCACCGGGGTGTCGTGCGACGAGCTGTCCGGCGCGCTCGGGCGCGCCCTGGTCGAGCCCCTGCGCCGCCGGATCGAGCGGTCGTTCCACGACGCCGACGGCGACCTCGAGGAGGTCACGGAACGCCTGCGGGCGCTGTACCGCGAGTGGAAGGGTCAGCACATCGGCCGGGCGGTGCGGCACTACACCGCCGCGGCCTACTCCCTGGGCGGCACCGACGCGGTGGCGAAGGGCGAGCCGCAGCGCTGGCTGGTCGACGCGTCGTGCGAGGCGTGTCCGGATTGCGACGACAACGCCCTCGCCGGCGAGATCCCCCACGGCGACTCGTATCCGACGGGCGACACCCGGCCGCCCGCGCACCTGGACTGTCGCTGCCTGGTGGTGGCGGTCTCCCGCCTCGACTAGGGGCGCGACCACCCTCGTCAGCCCCTGTCCCGGCGGTGCCGCCTGGCGGCCACGGCCCGTGGATAGGCTCGGCGCCCATGCGAGCCCCCGATGACCTGCCGCGCCGCCCCCGAGGGGCGTCGCGCAGCCGCCGGGGTCGCACCACACTGATCGTGGCGGTCGTCGCCGTCGTCGTGCTGCTCACGTCGCTGCGCGGCATCGCCCGCTTCTACACCGACTTCCTCTGGTACGACTCGCTCGAGCAGTCCGGTGTCTGGCGCGGCGTCCTGGGCGCCAAGGTCGTGCTCGCCCTGCTGTTCATCGCCGTCTTCTTCCTGCTGGCGTGGGCGAACCTGTTCATCGCCGACCGCATCGCGCCGCCGTTCCGGGTCGCGGGCCCCGAGGACGAGCTGCTCGAGCGCTACCACGACCTCGTCTCCGAGCGGGCCGGCTGGGTGCGGATCGTCGTCGCCGGCCTGCTGGCGCTGATCGCCGGGTCGGGCGTGTCGGCCGAGTGGAACTCGTGGATCCTGTTCACCAACGGCGGCGACTTCGGCCTCGACGACCCGCAGTTCGGCCGCGACGTGGGGTTCTACGTCTTCAAGCTGCCGTTCCTGTCGTTCGTCGTCGACTGGCTCTTCGCGTCGCTGCTCATCGTGCTGATCGTCACGATCGTGGCCCACTACCTCAACGGCGGGATCCGCGTGCAGCCGCCGTCGCCGCGGGTGACCCCCCAGGTCAAGGCGCACCTCTCGGTGCTTCTGGCCGCTCTGGCCATCGTCAAGGCGGTCGACTACTGGCTGCAGCGGTTCGAGCTGACCGTGTCGAGCCGGGGCGTCGTCGACGGGGCGACGTACACCGACGTCAACGCCCAGCTCCCGGCCCTGAACCTGTTGGTGCTGATCTCGGTGGCGGCGGCGATCCTGTTCGTCGCCAACATCTTCCGGCGCGGGTGGGCCCTGCCGGTGCTGGCGGTGGGCCTGTGGGTCTTCGTGGCCGTCGTGGCCGGCGGGATCTACCCCCAGATCGTGCAGAGCTTCCAGGTCCGGCCGAACGAGTCGGCCAAGGAGGCGCCGTACATCGAGCGCAACATCGACTCCACCCTCGACGCCCTCGACCTGAACGACGTCACCGTCCAGCGGTTCACGCCCAACACCGACACGAGCTCGGTCGACCTGTCGGGAGCCGGGCCCACCATCCGCAACATCCGCCTGTGGGACCCCGCCCCCAGCCTGTCGGGCCAGACGTTCGAGCAGCTCCAGCGGATCCGGAACTACTACGCCATCGACGACATCGACGTCGACCGGTACGAGATCAACGGCGAGACCACGCAGGTCAACATCGGGGCCCGGTCGATCAACCCGGCGGGGGTCCCCGGCGACTCGTGGGAGTCGGCGCACGTCGCCTACACGCACGGCTACGGCGTCGTGCTGGCGCCGTCGAACGCCACGGTGGCCGCCGAGCCCGACTTCCTGGTGGGCAACGTGCCGCCCGAGATCGACCCGACGCTGTCCGAGGCGGGCTTCGACCTGAGCCAGCCGCGCCTGTACTTCGGCGAGGGCCTCGACGACTACGTGGTCGTCGGCACCCAGCGCGACGAGATCGACTACCAGGACGAGGACAACGAGACGCAGACCACCGCCTACGACGGCGACGACGGCGTGCCCGCCAACTCCCTGCTGCGGCGGGCTGCGTTCGCCCTGCGCTTCGGCGACCTCAACCCGCTGATCTCCGACTTCATGACCGACGACTCGAAGGTCATCTACATCCGCGACGTGGTCGACCGCGTCCGTGCGCTCGCCCCGTTCCTCGACGCCGACGCCGACCCGTACCCCGTGGTCATCGACGGGCGCATCGTGTGGGTCGTCGACATGTACACGACCACCGACCGCTACCCGTACGGCCAAGAGGCCGACACCGACCAGCTCACCAGCCGCAGCGGCCTCAACCACGACTTCAACTACGTGCGGAACTCGGTGAAGGCGACCGTCGACGCCTACGACGGCACGGTCACGCTGTACAAGGTCGACGACGAGGACCCGATCATCGAGGCCTACGACGAGGCGTTCCCCGACCTGTTCACCGACGGCGACGAGATGTCCGACGACCTCCGGGCGCACCTGCGCTACCCCGAGGACCTGTTCCGCATCCAGACCGCCGCCTACGGCCGGTACCACCTCGAGGATCCCGAGGCGTTCTTCGACCAGGACGACGCCTGGCGCGTGGCGCGCGACCCGGGCACGGCCGGCGCCGACCCGACCACCCCGGTCACCGACGAGCAGGGGCAGCTCACCGGCGAGCAGCGGGCGCCGCGCATCAGCCCGTACTACCAGCTGCTGCAGCTGCCCCAGGACGAGTCGGGCACGCCGACGCCCGAGGCCGAGATGGTGCTGATGCGACCGTTCGTGCCCTTCAGCCCCGACGACTCCAACCAGTTGCTCCAGGCGTTCATGGCGGCGCGCATGGACGGCAACAACTACGGCGACCTGGTCGTCTACGAGATGTCCGGCGAGCTGACGCCCGGTCCCGGCCTCGCCGCGGCCAACATCGCCAGCGACCGCGACGTGTCGAACCAGCTCACGCGCCCCGGGACCGAAGTGCGCCTGGGCAACCTGTTGCTGGTGCCCATCGACAACGCGTTGCTGTACGTCCAGCCGTACTACGTGGTGGGGCAGGAGGGGCCCGAGGTGCCCGAGCTGCAGCAGGTCATCGTGGCGTACGGCAACGACGTGGTGATCGAGGAGACGCTCAGCGGGGCGCTCACGTCGCTGTTCGGGCAGGCCGCCGTCACCCAGGAGCAACCGGCCGCGCCAGGGGAGGGCGAGACCGAGGGCGACACGGGTGGCGAGCCCGCCCCACCCACGGGCACGGCCGCCGAGCAGGCCGCGGCGCTGCTCGACGAGGCCGACACCCTGTTCGCCGACGCGGACGCCGCCCTCACCGACGGTGACCTCGGCCTCTACGAGGAACGCATCACCGAGGCCCGCGAGAAGGTCGAGCAGGCGATGGAGCTGCTGGCCGGCGACTCGGACGGCGGCTCCGACGCCACGACGACGACCACCGCGGGGACGTAGCTCGACCGGTCTGACCAGGGAAGTTGGCGCGAGCCGGGTGGGCCGGTATGGTTGCTTTCCCACAACGACGCGGGGTGGAGCAGTCTGGTAGCTCGTCGGGCTCATAACCCGAAGGTCGTGGGTTCAAATCCCGCCCCCGCCACCAAGTGACACGCAGGTCAGGCCCGGTCCCAGCGACCGGGCCTCTTGCTGTCCGGGCCCGACTTCCAACGGATCTTCTTACGTCGACCGTGTCAGCTCAGGTGCCTGGTGGCGGTTGCGGACCTCGAGTCGTCAGGACTGGACCCGGTGTAGGACTGACCGCACATCTCCGATGAAGCGCCGCTCAGCCGCCGATGCTGGAATTGTTCAAGGCGCACAGGCGGAAAAGGGAGGACGACCTCAGTGGAGAGCACCACTCGAACAAGCGTGACCTCTCGTACGTGCGCCGACGCCCCCGATCATCACGCCCGCACCTACGCGGACCTGGAACGTGTCGATCGAGGCTGGTACCGACGGCGGCAGTGACCGATGACGCTTCCTGAGACCGATGTGGCCCGGGTCCGCCGCTGGGTGGCGGAGCAGAACGAGCGGATCGGCGAGCACATCGACGAGATGCGAGTCGAGATGGACGTTGATGCTCGGGCGATCACGATCCTGGAGTGTCGGCCGCCGTGGCGCGAGGACTTCGGACCGGAGTGGACTCGCCAAGAGATCGCCCGGCTGCGGTACACGAAGTCGACTGGTGTCTGGACGCTCTACTGGCCCGACCGCAACAGCAAGTTCCACCGCTACGAAGACCTCGACCCGATGCCGACGGTCGACCGGCTGCTCGCCGAGATCGACGCCGATCCCATCTGCATCTTCTGGGGCTGATGGTGGTGATCGAGCCGTCGCTGCTCGCCGAGTCGCTGAGGAACGTCGCCGGCCCGGCGATCTCGATCGCCGACGCGAAGGAGGACGTGCCCCGTCGGCCCGGCTCCACGGGCTCTACGGCGAGCGTGCGGTCTGGGACGAGCTCGGCGTCGAGGAGCCAACCGATGATCGTCCGCTCTGCGTCGGCAAGGCGGAGCGGAGCCTCTCCTCCCGTGACGTCGGCACGCACTTCTCGACCGGCAAGACCGGCTCCTCCACGCTGCGCCGTAGCCTTGCGGGCCTGCTCGCTGATGAGCTGACGTTGGAGGGACGTCCGCGCAACCCGGCCAAGCCCGAGAGGTCCGCCAACCTCGGGCTCGAGGCGTCGGGAGACCAACGCCTCGTGAGACGGATGGTGACCCACCTGCGGCTTGCCGTGTGGCCATCACCCGATGGCGCGATCCTCGACGAATTCGAGACCGCCGTCCTGCAGCAGCTCTTGCCGCCGCTGAACGTCGCCAAGGTGTCCACGCCGTGGCGTACCACCGTGCAGACGAGCCGACGTCGTCTCGCAGCGCATGCCGAAGCGTGGGCGGCGGGCCTCGGCGAACCGACCTGAGTAGCCGGGTTGCGCGCACAAACGAAACGATCGTTCCATTCCTGCGCGCAAGGAGCGCTTGTTCGGCACGGCGTCAGGACAGAAATGCGCGCCTCCTGGGCGTGCAGGTGTATCCGTTTGTAATACACTGACCCGTGTGCCTGAACCGTTCGACCTCGATCTCCTCGACGACGAGGATCCGTTCGAGATCGACGACCAGGCCGCACACCTGTTCAAACATCCGAGGCTCGGCATCGAGGACGTCTACGAGGTATGGCAGTCCGACCCGCTCTTCTACCCGGCGAAGCCGCCAGCGCACTGGCTGATGGTGGCGGAGGTCGCCGGTTTCGTGCTTGTCGTGCCACTCGCTCCACCCGATTCCGACGACCGCGCCAAGTGCCGGCCGATCGGCTGCTACGTCGCAGCCGCGCACCTCGTCACCCGCTACCGGGAGGACCGATGACCAAGAAGAAGATGACCCGAGAAGAGGAGTACGAGTTCTACGCGAAGCCCGAGAACCAGGAGCCCCAGGGCCCTGCTCGGCGACGGAAGCGCTCGAACCTCACCGAGATGGTGCCGGTGCGCTTCCCGCCCGAAACCCTCGAAGAGGTTCGGCGACTCGCGGATGCCGACGACCGCTCGGTGTCGAGCTGGATCCGCCGTGCCGTCGAGCACGAGCTCGAACAGCAAGCCGGCTGAACGCCGTACTTCCAACGGATCATCTGACGGATGGACCGGCACCGGCCGGTTCTGACGGGATCAGTCCGGGACGGGCTGGGACACGAAACACCAGGTCAGCAGCACAGTCCGGCACGACGCGACACGAGCCGGTACGGGCGAGAAGCGCCTCACAACCCGAAGGTCGCGGGTTCAAATCCCGCCCCCGCCACCAAGTGACACGCAGGTCAGGCCCGGTCCCAGCGACCGGGCCTCTTGCTGTCCGCGGTCGGACGGCGTCGACATCGTCAGTCCCCGAGATGCGCGTCTCCGCGGTCCTCCTCGGCGGGGACACCCTCGCTGGGCAGTGTCCGCTCGACGAAGTCGAGCGCTGTCTGGGCGACCTCGCGCCAACCGTGGTCGATCGTGAGGGCATGGCCCCGGTCGGGGATCTTCACGATCTCCGTCACGGCGGGGTTGCGCCGCTGCCGCTTGTAGGCGGCGTGTGCGATCGCCCACGGCACCGTGTGGTCCTTCTCGCCGTCGATGATCAGCAGCGGACCGCGGTCGGGGGTCTTGGTGTCGACCTTGGCCTGCGTCCACGGGTTGAGGTTCGCGTTGCCCATCTGCGCGAGAGCGAGCCCGGAGCCGGCGACGTGGAACGTCTCGTAGAGCTCCCTCGTCTCGTCCTCGTCCAACGCATTCGCCCAGCCGTACTTGAACTGCTCGGGCGTGAGCGTGATCGCGCGGGAGCGTGTGAGTGGGTTGATCAGGAACGGACCCACCCCCTTGAGCACGGAGAGCGGCAGAGGCAGGACGCCGCGAAAGATCCCTGGGTCGATTGCCACCGTGGCCGCCGACAGACCCTGGCCCGCGAGCATCTGCGCCAAGAGGCCCCCGGTCGAGTGCCCCATCACCACTGGCTTCTCGTCCAGTGCGTCGATGATCTCGGTGGTGTGGTCGGCGATCTGCTTCAAGGTCTTCTTGGCGAGAACGCTCGGGTTCGCCCGAGCCGCGTCAACCGTTGGTGGGTCGTCCGGCCAGTCCGGCGTGAGCGGGGCGTAGCCAGCCTGCTTGAAGAAGTCCGCCCAGTTGGCCCAGCTGCTCGGCAGCAGCCAGAGGCCGTGGATGAAGACGACCGGGGTGTCGCCAGAGGTGTTGGCCGCCTCGATCTCCTGCCGCTCCCGGTCGGAAATTGACGTCATGTACTGCTCCCCCTTCGGTCAGGTGACAGACCACCGTCGTGTCACCGCTCCACTTTCGTGGTGCCACTGTCCCATGGGTCGCCGTGGATCGCCTCCGTATCACTCCCTGGTCACGTCCCCCTGAGCACGCAGCTCGCGCCGTTGTGCTCGACCGGCCTGGCAGGGCGCGGTCACAGTCGCTCGAGCGTACCTCGGCTTCACGCCGACGCCGACCGCCGGTGCCGTCGTCCCACTCGATCGACGTCGTCGCACGGAGCGGCAGCTAGGCGCGGTCGACCCACTCCTGAATCGACCCGTCGAACGGCCAGTCGCCGGTGGTGTACCGCGCCGCGATCGTGGAGATGCCCGACCACGCACCCCGCACGACGTGATCGGGGTAGCCCATCGTGCGCGCATGGTCGTGGAACTCGGCCTCGTCCTGGAGCGCCACTTCGTTCCCGGTGACCTCGAAATCGAGGTCGAGGTCGACCCACAGGATCTCGTCGTCACCGGGCGGCGCCTCGAAGGGAGCCGCGGCGTGGACCTTGTAACCGTCGAGCGACCGGGCCGCGTCGACGTGACCACAGAGCACCCACCACTCGCCGGGCACCGCGACCCACAGCTCGTCGCTCCCGACGACCTCGATCGCGCCCGAGGTCGGGCGCTCCCTGCGGCTGCCGGCGCGGACGAACCATGCCGAGCTGTCGCCCGGGACGGACAGCGGGTACGCCGTGTCCACCGCCGACACGGTCCCGTCCCACTTGCGCTTCACCACCCGCACGGTCGCCATGGTTCCTCGGAGCCGAGGCTATGGGTCGGAGTACGAGAGTGCTGCCTCGACCACGAGCACGGTGCCGGGCGACCGCGCCCGCGACGTACGATCGAACGGGTGACCGGCAGACCCGTCTCGGCACAGCGCCTGAGCGACCTCGCGTGGCTGCGCCGCGTCCGCGACCGGATCGACCGGGAGTACGCGCAGCCGCTGGACGTCGAGGCGCTGGCCCGCGGCGTCAACATGTCGGCCGGGCACCTCAGCCGCCAGTTCCGGCTCGCCTACGGCGAGTCGCCGTACAGCTACCTGATGACGCGGCGCATCGAGCGGGCCATGGCGCTGCTGCGCCGCGGCGACCTCAGCGTCACCGACGTCTGCTTCGCGGTCGGCTGCTCGTCGCTGGGCACCTTCAGCACCCGCTTCACCGAGCTGGTCGGCATGCCGCCCAGCGCCTACCGGCGCCAGGAAGGGCCGGCGACGGCGGGGATCCCGCCGTGCGTGGCAAAGCGGGTCACCAGACCGATCAGGAATCGAGAAGCACCCGTCGCCGAGTCCCACTTAGCGTGACGCCCATGGACATCACCATTCACGCGAGCTACCTGCCGCACGACGACCCCGACGCCGCCCTGGCCTTCTACCGAGACACCCTCGGCTTCGAGGTCCGCAACGACGTCGGGTACGAGGGGATGCGCTGGATCACGGTCGGCCCCGTCGACCAGCCCGGCACGTCCATCGTCCTGCACCCGCCGGATGCAGACCCCGGCATCACCGACGAGGAGCGCCGCACCATCGCCGAGATGATGGCCAAGGGCACCTACGCCGGCATCAACCTGGCCACCAAGGACCTCGACGGCACCTTCGAGCAGCTGCAGGCCGGAGACGCCGAGGTGGTCCAGGAGCCGACCGACCAGCCGTACGGGGTGCGCGACTGCGCGTTCCGCGATCCTGCGGGCAACATGGTCCGCATCCAGCAACTGCCCTGAGCGATCCGGCCATCCCGGTCGTGACCTGCACAGGTGCACATGTGCAGAGGCGGCCGTGAAGTGCCGCCGGTCGGATTGACGTCAGGGCTGGGGCCGCGCCGCGTGCTGACGCCGTGCCACCTCCGAATCACCGTGAACGCCCTGGTCACCGCGCCGAGCCCGACCCGTCCGCCGCCGGCCGGACGGGCCTCGCGCCATTCCGGCCGGACGGCCGATCCGGTAGACAGCAGACCGTTGCCCGCGTCCTGCCCGACGCTGGTCACATCGAGACAGGCGACGCCGACGGACACCGAGACGGTGCTCGGCCCGAGACAGATGGAGACACGATGAGCAAGGCCACGAGGACGGACACGCAGTCGCCGGCGGTGCACGACGCCGACAGCCACGACCTGATCACCGTCGTGGGCGCCCGCGTGAACAACCTCAAGGACGTCAGCGTCGAGATCCCCAAGCGGCGCCTGACGGTGTTCACGGGCGTCTCCGGCTCGGGCAAGAGCTCGCTGGTGTTCGGCACGATCGCGGCCGAGTCGCAGCGGCTGATCAACGAGACCTACAGCACCTTCGTGCAGGGCTTCATGCCGTCGATGGCGCGCCCCGAGGTCGACGTGCTCGAAGGGCTGACGACCGCGATCCTCGTCGACCAGCAGCGGATGGGGGCCGACGTCCGCTCCACGGTCGGCACCGCCACCGACGCCAACGCGATGCTGCGCATCCTCTTCAGCCGCCTCGGCAAGCCGCACATCGGTTCGCCCAACGCCTTCTCGTTCAACACCGCCACGATCAGCGGAGCGGGTGCGGTGACGTTCGAGAAGGACGGCAAGACGACGAGGGAGAAGCGCTCCTTCACCCGCGTCGGCGGCATGTGCCCCCGCTGCGAGGGGCGGGGCTCGGTCAGCGACTTCGACCTGACGGCGCTGTACGACGACAGCAAGTCGCTCAACGAGGGTGCGCTCACCATCCCCGGCTACAGCATGGACGGCTGGTACGGCCGCATCTTCCGAGGCTGCGGCTTCTTCGACCCCGACAAGCCGATCAGCAGGTACACGAAGAAGGAGCTGAACGACCTCCTCTACAAGGAGGCGACCAAGATCAAGGTCGACGACATCAACCTCACGTACGCGGGCCTGATCCCCACGATCCAGAGGTCGATGCTGTCCAAGGACGTCGACGCGATGCAGCCGCACATCCGGGCGTTCGTGGAGCGGGCGGTCGTCTTCGCCACGTGCCCCGAGTGCGGCGGCTCCCGGCTCAGCGAGGCGGCTCGGTCGTCGAAGATCAACGAGATCAGCATCGCCGACGCCTGCGCGATGGAGATCCGCGACCTGGCCGAGTGGGTGCGCGCCCTCGACGAGCCGTCGGTGGCGCCGCTGGTGGAGGTGCTGCAGCAGACGATCGACTCGTTCGTGGACATCGGGCTGGGCTACCTCTCGCTCGACCGGTCGTCGGGCACGCTGTCGGGCGGCGAGGCGCAGCGGGTCAAGATGATCCGCCAGCTCGGCTCGTCGCTCACCGACGTGACCTACGTGTTCGACGAGCCGACGGTCGGGCTGCACCCGCACGACATCCAGCGGATGAACGAGCTGCTGCTCCAGCTGCGCGACAAGGGCAACACCGTGCTGGTCGTCGAGCACAAGCCCGAGACGATCGACATCGCCGACCACGCCGTCGACCTCGGCCCCGGTGCCGGCCCCGGCGGCGGCGAGGTGGTGTTCGAGGGGACCGTCGACGAGCTGCGGTCCAGCGGCACCCTGACCGGGCAGCACCTGGACGACCGGGCCTCCTTGAAGCCGTCGGTCCGAACGCCGTCGGGCGCGCTGGAGGTGCGCGGCGCCAGCACGCACAACCTGCAGGACGTCGACGTCGACATTCCCCTCGGCGTCCTGGTCGTGGTGACCGGGGTGGCCGGGTCGGGGAAGAGCTCGCTGATCCACGGCTCGGTGGCGGGCCAGGACGGCGTGGTGTCGATCGACCAGGCCCCGATCCGCGGCTCGCGGCGGAGCAACCCGGCGACGTACACCAAGCTGCTCGATCCGATCCGCAAGGCGTTCGCCAAGGCCAACGGCGTGAAGCCGGCACTGTTCAGCGCCAACTCCGAGGGCGCCTGCCCCGCCTGCAACGGCGCCGGCGTCATCTACACCGACCTGGGGGTGATGGCCAGCGTCGCCACCACCTGCGAGGAGTGCGAGGGGAAGCGGTACCAGGCCGAGGTCCTCGAGTACACGCTCGGCGGCAAGGACATCAGCGAGGTGCTGGCGATGCCGGTGGCCGAGGCCGAGGAGTTCTTCGGCAACGGCGAGGCGCACACGCCGGCCGCGCACAAGGTCCTCGACCGGCTGGCCGACGTCGGGCTCGGCTACCTGACCATCGGCCAGCCGCTCACCACGCTGTCCGGCGGCGAGCGCCAGCGCCTGAAGCTGGCCACCCACATGGCCGAGAAGGGCGGCGTCTACGTCCTCGACGAGCCGACCAGCGGCCTGCACCTCGCCGACGTCGAGCAGCTGCTCGGGCTGCTCGACCGGCTCGTCGAGTCGGGCAAGTCGGTCATCGTGATCGAGCACCACCAGGCGGTCATGGCGCACGCCGACTGGATCATCGACCTCGGCCCGGGTGCCGGCCACGACGGCGGCCGGGTGATCTTCGAGGGCACCCCGGCGGACCTCGTCGCCGCCCGCTCCACCCTCACCGGCGAGCACTTGGCGGACTACGTCGGCACCTGACGCTGACGGCCGTGCCGCCGGCGACCCGTCCGTTGGCCGCGCACACGATCAGGCGCCGCCTGCCGGCGTGGGTGTCGTGTCGGTCATGGTGCGATCCCTCAGGACGGTGCGACGAGTACCCGGGTTCCCACCCGACTGGCGAGGCCGTAGCTTCCCCCGGGTGTCGAGCGCCTATTCGACCATCAAGCGCGTCCTCGTCGGCCGACCTCTGGCGACGAGCGCGTCGTCACACGAGCGCGTGTCCAACGCCGTCGGGCTCGCCATCTTCTCCTCCGATGCGGTGGCCTCCGAGCGCGTTCGCCACCCAGGAGATCCTCCACGTCCTCGTGCCCGTCGCCGGCATGGCCGCCATCGGCTACCTCACGCCGATGTCGCTGCTGGTGGTCGCGCTGCTGGCCATCGTCGTGTTCAGCTACCGGCAGACGATCCACGCCTATCCCAACGGCGGCGGCTCCTACATCGTCAGCAAGGACAACCTCGGCACGATGCCCGGCCTGGTGGCGGGCGCGTCGCTGCTCGTCGACTACACGCTGACCGTCGCCGTCTCGATCGCCGCCGGCACCGCCGCCATCACGTCGGCCGTCGAGCCGCTCCGCGACCACGCGCGTCGCCACCGCGGTGGCCCTGCTGGTCGTCCTGGCGGCCGCCAACCTGCGCGGCCTGCGCGAGTCGGGGCGGCTGTTCGCCCCGCCGACCTACGGCTACATCGCGATCATGGCCGTGTTCATCGGCTACGGCCTGTACCGCAGCGTGTTCGGCGACCTCGGCCCCCTCCCGGTCGACCAGGACGCGCTCGACGAGATCACGGACAACGGAGCGTTGCTCGGTGGCGCGTCGCTGTTCCTGCTGATGCGAGCGTTCTCCTCGGGCGCCATCGCGCTGTCGGGCGTCGAGGCCATCTCGAACGGCGTCCCCGCGTTCCGCCCGCCCGAGGCGAGGAACGCGGCTCGGGTCCTCACCTGGACCGGCACGATCCTGGCCGCGCTGTTCTGCGGCGTGGCGGCGCTGGCGCTGCAGCTCCAGCCCACCCTCAGCGAGGACGAGACGATCCTGTCGACCATGGGGCGGGCCGTCTTCGGCGACGACAACGTCCTCTACTACGTGCTGCAGTTCTTCACGGCGGCGATCCTGATCCTGTCCGCCAACACCGCCTTCGCCGACTTCCCGCGGCTCTCGGCGGTCATCGCCTCGCGACGGGTTCCTGCCCCGCCAGCTCGCCAACCGTGGCGACCGGCTGGCGTTCTCCAACGGCATCATCGCCCTCGCCGTCGCGTCCGGCGCTCCTGCTGGTCGCCTTCCGACGCCGACGTCACGGCGCTCGTTCCGCTGTTCGCGGTCGGGCTGTTCACGAGCTTCACGCTCAGCCAGGCCGGCATGGTCGTGCACCACTGGCACCTGCGCGAGCCGCGCTGGCGGGTCGGCCTGGCCATCAACGCCCTCGGCGCCGCGGCCACCGCGGTCGTCCTCGTGGTGATCCTCGTGTCGAAGTTCACCGAGGGCGCGTGGATCCCGACCGTCGTGATCCCGCTGATCACCGTCGTCTTCATGGCCATCCACCGCCACTACCGGAAGGTGGAGGAGACCCTGCGGGTCCGTCCCGAGGACCTGCAGGAGGTCGTGCGCCACACGGTGGTCGTGCTCGTCGCCGGACCCGACCCGGCCGGCCGTCCACGCCCTCCACTACGCCAAGGCGATGCGGCCCGACCACCTCTTCGCGCTCACCGTCGTCCAGGACCCCGAGCAGCGGGCCCGGGTCGAGGCCGGCCTGGGCGGAGGCGGACCTCGGCGTACCCCTCGAGGTCATCGAGGACGACTACCGCGACCTCACCGAACCGATCGAGGCGTACCTCACCCGCACCGATGCGCGGTGGGCCGACGACACGCTCACCGTCGTGATCCCCGAGTTCGTCGTCCACGGCTGGTGGCAGCACCTGCTCCACAACCAGAGCGCTCTCCTGCTCAAGGCCAGGCTGCTCTACCGGCGCGACACCGTGGTCACCTCCGTCCCGTGGCACATCGACTGAACGGGCGGTGATCCTGGCGCTGTCACCGCGACGACGGCGCCCGCCACCGTGCGAGGCGTTCTGGTGCCTACGGTGGCGAGCATGCCACCCACCACACCGACACTCCCCCTGGCGTTCGTCGCCAAGCTCGTCGCCAAGGACGACACCGCCGGCGAGGTCGCCGAGCTGCTGACCGGTGCCCTCGACCTGGCGAACGCCGAGGCCGGCACCGTCGTCTGGTTCGCGCTGCGGACCGACGCCACGACGTTCTGGATCGTCGACGCGTTCCCCGGCGAGGAGGCCCGCCGGGCCCACATCGAGGGACCGATCGCCGCCGCGCTCATGGCGAACGCGGACCGCCTCCTGGCCTCGCCGCCCGAGATCCTGCCCGCCGACGTCCTCGCCGCGAAGGTCCCCTGACCTCGGCGGGCGTAGCGGTCCCGCAGCCCACCCGCCAGGCTGGTGGCGTCACCGGGGTCCGCGACCGCAGGAGGCCCGATGTTCTTCCGCCAGTACGACCTCGCCTGCCTCTCGCTGTACAGCTACATGATCGGCGACACCACGACGGGCCGGGCCGTCGTGGTCGACCCCCAGCGGGACGTGAGCGAGTACCTGGCCGACGCGGCCGACAACGGCCTGCGCATCGAGAGGGTCGTCGAGACCCACTTCCACGCCGACTTCCTCTCGGGGCACCTCGAGCTGGCCGAGGCGACCGGCGCGGTCGTGTCGTACGGCGACGTCGCCGACACCGACTTCCCGATCGACCCTCTGGCCGACGGGCAGGTGCTGTCGCTCGGCGAGGTCACCCTCGAGATCCGCCACACACCGGGCCACACCCCCGAGTCGATCTCGATCGTCGTGCGGCGAGCACGCCGATGGCGAGCCCTGGGCCGTGCTGACCGGAGACGCGCTGTTCATCGGCGACGTCGGCCGGCCCGACCTGCTGACCTCGGTGGGCCGCACGGCCGACAGCCTGGCCCGCGACCTGCACACCTCGCTCGAGACCAAGCTGCTCACCCTGCCCGACGCCACGCTGGTCTACCCCGCGCACGGCGCCGGGTCCGCCTGCGGCAAGCACCTGTCGTCGGCGGCCTCGTCGACGATCGGCGAGCAGCGGGCCACCAACTACGCCCTGGCCCCGATGACCGACGAGCAGTTCGTCGCGGCCGTCACCGAGGGCCAGAGCGTGGCCCCGCTCTACTTCGCCTTCGCGGCCGACGCGAACCGGCGCGAGCACGCCCTGCTCGACGACCACGAGCCGCCGGCGGCCCTCGACCTCGACGAGGCCCTCGCGCTCGCCGGCGAGGGCGCCGCGCTGATCGACACCCGGTCGCCCGAGTCGTTCGCGTCCGGCCACGTCCGCGGCTCGGTCAACGTCGGCCTCGACGGGCGGTTCGCCGAGTTCGCCGGCGACGTCGTCCGGCCGGGCCAGCGGATCGTCCTGCTCGGCGACGCCGGGCGCGGCACCGAGGCCAAGGTGCGCCTCGCCAGGATCGGGTTCGACGAGGTGGCCGGGGCGGTGGACGGCGTCGAGCGCGTCCTCGCCGACCGGCCGGACATGGCCGCCCCCGCCCGGCGGCTGCCCGCCCGCGACGTCGCCGACTGGCTCGCGGACGATCCCGCGGTCCAGGTCGTCGACGTCCGGAACCCTGGCGAGGTCGCAGACAGCGGCACGTTGCCCGGTGCCCGGCTGATCCCGCTCCCGCGGCTCCTCGACCACCTCGACGAGCTCGATCCGAGCGCGCCGACGATCGTCTACTGCGCGGGGGGTTACCGCTCGTCGATCGCGGCGTCGGCCCTGCGTGCCCGCGGGTTCGCCACCGTGGCCGACCTCATCGGCGGCTACGGCGCCTGGGCGGCAGCCGAGCCCGCGCGCCCGCGGTCGCCGGCGACGGTTCACCCGGCGACGCACGCTAGACAGACGGGCATGCCCTTCACGCCGCTGACCGAGCCCCCCGCCGGCGACGCGCCCGACGGTCCCGCCCTGGTCGTGGCCGTCCACGAGGATCGGGCGGTGTTCGTCGTCGACGACGACGCCCCGAGCGAGGGACTGTTCCTCGGCCTGCTCGACGGTCGCTGGTGCTTCGCGGTCGACGTGCTCGACGAGCCCGACCTGGACGTCGACCTGTTCCGCGACCTCCGCGCCCTGTGGGGCACCCTCGACGAGGTGACGTGGACGGTGGCCGGTCGCGCCGCCCAGCTCGTCGACTGGCAGCGCACCCACCGCTTCTGCGGCCGGTGCGCCACGGCCACCGAGCCGACCCGGGGCGAGCGGTCGCGCCGCTGCCCGCGCTGCGGCCTCGTGGCCTTTCCCCGCCTGGCCCCTGCGGTCATCACCCTCATCGAGCGCGAGGACGGCCGCATCCTGCTGGCCCGCAACCCCAACTTCCCCATGCCGTTCTTCTCGCTGCTCGCCGGCTTCGTCGAGCCGGGCGAGACCTTGGAGGAGGCCGTGGTGCGAGAGACGTTCGAGGAGGTCGGGCTGACCGTCGGGGACGTCACGTACTGGGGCAGCCAGCCGTGGCCGTTCCCGCACTCGCTGATGGTCGGCTTCCGTGCCCGCTACGTGTCCGGCGACTTCGTCCTGCAGGAGGACGAGATCGCCGAGGCGGGCTGGTTCGGCCCCGACGAGCTGCCGATGGTGCCGCCGACGATGAGCATCGCCGGACGCATGATCGAGGCCTGGGCCGCCGATCGCTGACCCGCCGGCACGGCAGGCCGCGGGCCCCGAGAACCCGCGGGCCTCGGGTCGGTCGGGCCTCGTAGCCTCGCCGGGCATGGCACCGCTCACCGGAAGGGTCGCGCTGGTCGCCGGAGGGACGCGGGGTGCCGGGCGGGGCATCGCGGTCGAGCTGGGGGCGGCGGGCGCGACGGTCTACGTCACCGGCCGCACCACCCGCGACCAGCGCTCCGAGATGGACCGGCCCGAGACGATCGAGGAGACGGCCGAGCTGGTCGACGCCGCCGGCGGGCGGGGCGTCCCGGTGCAGGTCGACCACCTCGTCCCCGAGCAGGTGGAGGCCCTGGTCAGACGCATCGACGACGAGCAGGGCGGGCTCCACCTCCTCGTCAACGACATCTGGGGCGCCACGACGATGGAGTGGAACGCCACGGTGTGGGAATCCAGCCTCGACGTCGGCCTGCGCACGCTGCGCCTGGGGGTCGACACCCACGCCATCACCAGCCACTTCGCCCTGCCGCTGCTCATCCGGCAGCCGGGCGGCCTCGTGGTCGAGGTCACCGACGGCACCGACGACTACAACGCGTCGAACTACCGCGTGTCGTTCTTCTACGACCTGGCCAAGGCGGCGGTGGGCCGGATGGCGTTCGCGCTGGCCCACGAGCTCGCCCCCCACGGGGCGACCGCCGTGTCGCTCACGCCCGGATGGCTGCGGTCGGAGGCGATGCTCGAGGCCTACCGGGTCACCGAGGAGACCTGGCAGGACGCCACCGCGTTCCAGCCCCACTTCGCCATCTCCGAGTCGCCCGCGTTCGTCGGACGGGCGGTGGCCGCCCTGGCGCAGGACCCCGACGGTCGCCCGGTGGAACGGGCAGTCGCTGTCGAGCGGGCAGCTCGCACAGGTCTACGGGTTCACCGACGTCGACGGCAGCCGGCCCGACGCCTGGCGCTACGTGCCCGAGGTCCAGGACGCAGGCCTGCCCGCCGACGTCACCGGCTACCGCTGACATCACCGGTCATCGCTGACCGCCACGACCCCGCTCATCCGGGGGTCACGGTCCGTCGAGACCGGCCTGCTCGAGGATCTGGGCGCGGAGCTGGTCGAACTGGGCCTGGTCGACCACGCCCGCGTCCCGCAGGCGGGCCAGCTTCTCGAGCCGCTCGACGGGGTCGGCGGCCGACTGGCTGGCCACGACGTCGACACGGCCGGGGGGCGCCGGCGGTGAGGGCGGTGGCGGCGGGGGCGGGACGGCGGCACCTCCCGGGCCGGCCGGCTCGGTGCCGACGTTGACCACCGCGCCCGGGAACATCTGCTGGAGCTGGCTGACCATGTCGGCCAGCCCGGATGCGTCCGATCCCGCGGGCATGGCGCCGGGCGAACCCGACGGCGGATGTCCGACGCCGCCGTCCTGCTGCTGGCGCAGGAACGCGGCGAGCTGCTCCGCCTCTTGGGCCGCGGCGTCGCGCGTCGTGGGGATCTCGTCCCACAGCACCTCGACCTCGCCGTGATCGTCGGGGTCGACCTCGACAGGCAGCACGTCCCCGGGGTCGGGCCACTTGTCCACCCGGGCCCCGAACTTCTTGTACTCGTGGCTGAAGGCGGGCACGCCGGGCGCTTCGACCACGACCGTCATCCTCAGCGACCCGTGGGTGGCATCGGGCGCGTGCTTCACCGAGATGACCCGCGCCGTGCCTCGCACGCCGGCCTTCCGCTTCCTGCCGAACAGACCCATGTGACCTCCCGCCGAGGTGTGGGTGCGACCGCCCGCGCCCGCCCAGAGAGTAGGCCGACACGGGTTGGGCCCGGGGCGTCGGCGCGGCCGGTCGTCCCGGTCGTCGCCGTGATCACCCGTCCGGGGTGACGTCGGGATGCCTCCGCCGCCGCACGGTCGGCCCATGGACCAGGCTGCACCGACCGACCGGCCGGAGGGCGGCCCGTGATCCGCCTCGTGATCTCGGGTGTGATCTACCTCGTGGCCAACGCCGTGGGGTTGCTGGTGGCCAACGCCGTGCTCGACGACGTGTCGATCGAGGGGGCCTCCTTCCTCCTCGCCGTCGTGATCTTCACGGTGGTCGAGGTGGTGATCCAGCCGTTGGTGACGCAGATCGCCATGCGCCACAGCCGGGCGCTGCTCGGCAGCTCGGCCCTGATCGCCACGTTGATCGGCCTCGTGGTCACCACGCTCGTGTCGGACGGCCTGTCGATCAGCGGCGCCCTCACCTGGGTGCTCGCCACGGTCATCGTCTGGGCCGCGGCGCTGGTGGCCGGACTGATCCTCCCGGCGATCTTCGTCAAGGACGCCGTGGCGAACAATCGCGGGAACTGAGGGCTGGGCCCCGGAGGTCGGCAGGGCGGGGCGACCGTCATCCCCGCGCCGCGTCGACCGCGATCCTCCCGTCGGCGTCGAGGATGAAGATCGCGCTCGTCACCGAGGCCACCGACCCCTGGGCGGCGTGTTGGACCTCCTCGAACGAGCGCCCGTTCTTCATGGCGATGAGGGCCGCCACCATGGCGCACAGCACGAGCGCCACCTGGATGGGCCCGTCGAGCGCGTCCAGGCCGAACAGGGCGATCGAGCCCCCGATCAGCAGCGCCAGCGTGACGAGCGGCAGGATCGCGTCGAGCAGGGAGGGCGGGCGCGGGGTCGCGGCGGGAGCGTCCTCGCCGGGTCCGTCGCCTGTCCCCAGCCCCGTGGTCATGGCTCCTGCGTCCTACCTGCTCGTGTGCCCGCTCCCGGGGTACCAGCGGGTCGACGCCGCGCCCTCACCCCGCTCGGGTGACGGTCCGTGTCCGGGCCGTCGAGCGCGGGGAATGCGCGCCCGCGATCAGGCGTTCGATGGGACAGGTTGATATGTCAACCAAACGGCTTGATCAGAAGGAGACACCGTGCAGTTCGGCATCTTCACCGTGGGTGACGTCACCGTCGATCCGACCACCGGACGGGCGCCCACCGAGCACGAGCGCATCAAGGCGATGGTCGCCATCGCGGAGAAGGCCGAGGAGGTCGGCCTCGACGTGTTCGCCACCGGCGAGCACCACAACCCGCCCTTCGTGCCGTCGTCGCCCACCACCATCCTGGGTTACGTCGCCGGGCGGACGACCGACCTCGTCCTGTCCACCTCGACGACGCTGATCACCACCAACGATCCGGTGAAGATCGCCGAGGACTACGCCACCCTGCAGCACCTGGCCGACGGCCGAGTCGACCTCATGCTCGGCCGGGGCAACACCGCGCCGGTGTACCCGTGGTTCGGCAAGGACATCCGCGACGGCATCGACCTCGCCCTCGAGAACTACGCCCTGCTCCACCGGCTGTGGCGCGAGGACGTCGTCGACTGGCAGGGCCGCTTCCGCACCCCGCTGCGGGGCTTCACCGCCACGCCCCGGCCGCTCGACGGGGTGCCCCCGTTCGTGTGGCACGGCTCGATCCGCAGCCCCGAGATCGCCGAGCAGGCCGCCTTCTACGGCGACGGCTTCTTCGCCAACAACATCTTCTGGCCCAAGGAGCACTTCATCCAGCTGATCGGCCTGTACCGCGAGCGCTACGAGCACCACGGCCACGGGCGCGCCGACCAGGCCATCGTGGGTCTCGGAGGCCAGGCCTACATCCGCCCGCGCTCGCAGGACGCGGTCCGCGAGTTCCGGCCCTACTTCGACAACGCCCCGGTCTACGGCCACGGCCCGTCCCTCGAGGAGTTCACCGCCGAGACGCCGCTCAGCGTGGGCAGCCCGCAGGAGGTCATCGACAAGACGCTGACCTTCCGCGAGTCGTTCGGCGACTACCAGCGCCAGCTGTTCCTGATGGACCACGCCGGCCTGCCCCTGCCCACGGTGCTCGAGCAGATCGAGCTGTTGGGCACCGAGGTCGTGCCGGTGCTGCGCCGCGAGCTCGACGCCAAGCGGCCGGCCCACGTCCCCGACGGGCCCACGCACGCCACCCGCGTCGCGGTCGCGGCCCGCGACGAGGCGGACACGGTGGCCGCGGCCAGCTGACGACCCGAGGCAATGGGTTCCGCCGGCGGGAGCCGGAGGCGATGGGTTCCGCATCCGGAACCCACGCCTCATCCTCGACCGAACGGAACCTGTTGCCTCGCCCCAGTCGGCGCCCCGGCAGCCGCAGCCGCCTCAGCTCGCCTCAGCTCGCGTCGGCCTCGGCCAGCAGTGCGTCGAGCTTGCCCGCCCGCGACCCGAGGGCCCGGGCGTGGCGGGCGATCCCCGACCACGGGTCGCCGATCTCGGCGACCCGGGCCGGGGCGGTGGCGATCGTCCAACCGTCGGGGCGGAGATCGGGGTCGTCGAGCTCGTCCCACGTGATGGGCATGGCCACCGGCGCCCCGGGCCGCGGCCGCACCGAGTACGGCGCCACCACGGTCTGGGCCCACCCGTTGCGGGCGACGTCGACGTAGAGCCGGCCCTTGCGGGCGACCTTGCGTCCCTCGACGGTGAGGTCGTCGGGGTAGCGGGCGGCCAGCAGGTGGGCGACGCCCATGGCGAAGGCGGCCACGGCGTCGGTGCCGGCCGAGCGGTCGAGCGGGGCCACCACGTGGATGCCCCGCGAGCCGCTCACCTCGGCGTAGGGCGCCAGGTCCAGCTCGTCGAACACCGACGCGCACCCGGCGCGCGGCCCGCACGACCTCGCTGAAGTCGTCGGACGACGGGTCGAGGTCGACGATCAGCAGGTCGGGGCTCCCGGGCTCGTCGGCTCGGCTGGGCCAGCGGTGGAACGAGACGGTCGACAGGTTGGTGAGGGCGAGCAGCCCGGCCTCGTCGTCGACGACCGGGTGGCGGACGGTGCCCCCCTCCTTGGCCACCTCGACCGTGCGGATCCACCCGGGGACGCCCCGCCCGCCCTCCTTCTGGTAGAAGCCGGAGGCGCCGACGCCCTCGGGGAACCGCTGCAGCATCAGCGGCCGGTCGACCAGGTGGGGGAGCATCACGTCGGCCACCGTGTGGTGGTACTCGGCGAGGTCGAGCTTGGTCAGCCCGTCGTCGGGGAACAGCACCCGCTCGGGGTGCGTGATCTTCACGGTCCGCTTCCCGAACTCGTACGTGACCCCCTCGCTCATGCGCCCGATGCTAACGACCACCCCCACCCCCAGGATTTCCCCCGCGGATCTGGTCGTGATCACGACCGATCTCGCGGGGAAATGAGCGGGGGGCCGATGAGTCGGGCCGCCGCGTGGCGTTGCATCAGATATGGACGACACGACACGACTGCTCGACGGAAAGACCGCGATCATCTACGGCGCCGGTGGCGCGCTCGGGGGTGGGGTGGCCCGGACCTTCGCCCGGGAGGGCGCCACGGTCCACCTCACGGGGCGCACGCAGGCGTCGCTCGCCGCCGTGGCCGACGACATCCGTGACGCCGGCGGCACCGCCGAGGTGGCCGTCGTCGACGCCTGCGACGAGGCCGCCGTGGCGGCCCACGCGGACGCCGTGGCCGCGGACGCCGGCACGATCGACGTCTCGTTCAACCTCATCACGCGCGGCGACGTGCAGGGCCAGCCGCTGATCGACATGGCGGTCGACGACCTGGCCCAGCCGGTCGACAACGGGCTCCGGTCCAACTTCGTCACCGCTCGGGCCGCGGCCCGGCACATGGTCGCCAACGGCGGCGGCGTGATCCTCCACCTCACCAGCGGGTCGGCCGCCGCCCAGGCGCCGATGATGGGGGGCACCGGATCGGCCGACGCCGCCACCCAGGCCCTGATGCGGAACCTGGCGATGGAGCTGGGCCCGCAGGGCGTCCGGGTGCTCGGCATCTGGACGGCCGGCGTGGCCGACTCGCTGACCCGGGAGAAGCTGGTCGAGGTGGGCGGTGACGACGTGCCCGATCCCGAGGTCGTCGCCCAGCTCATCGGCGAGGCGTCGATGCTGAAGCGCGCGCCCCGGATCCAGCAGGTGGCCGATGTCGCCGCCTTCCTGGCCTCGGATCGCAGCTCGGGCATGACCGCGGCCATCGCCAACGTCACGTGCGGACTGGTGGGCTGAGCCGTGGCGATCTCCGCCGAACGGCTCGCGGGCCCGCCCCCTACGGTGTGGGGACAGGGCGTCCGCGCCGAAGGAGGGCAAGCCGTGCCGGCAACCGTCGAGACGAGCGACGACCTGGTGGCCGCAGCGGTCGCCGGCGACGAGCGCGGCGTTCTCCGCCCTCGTCGAGCGCCACCGCCGCGAGCTGCACGTCCACTGCTACCGCATGCTCAGCTCGTACGACGAGGCCGAGGACGCGGTGCAGGAGACGATGCTGCGCGCCTGGCGCCGCCGCGACAGCTTCGAGGGCGGCCCGTACTTCCGGGCGTGGCTGTACCGCATCGCCACCAACACGTGCCTGGACATGTTGCGCCGGACCAGCCGGCGGGCCCCCACCGGTGGGCGCTTCTCGGAGGTGCCCTGGCTGCAGCCGTATCCCGACGCCGAGCTCGACGAGATCGCGGCCGCCGACGACGAGCCCGACGCCAGCCTCGTCGCCCGCGAGACCATCGAGCTGGCCTTCCTCGCCGCGCTGCAGGCGCTGCCGCCCCGCCAGCGAGCCGTGCTGCTGGCCCGCGACGTGCTCGGCTGGTCGGCGGCCGAGACGGCCGCGCTGCTCGACATGACCGTGCCGGCGGCCAACAGCGCCCTGCAACGGGCGCGGGCGACGCTCGGAGACCGCCTGCCGTCCCGCCGGGCGGAGTGGTCGGTGGCGGCGCCCACCGACGACGAGCGCGATGTCATGACCAGGTTCATGGCGGCCCACGAGCGGCACGACGCGGCCGCGGCCGCCGCCATGCTGCGCGACGACATCCGCATCACCATGCCGCCCCATCCGTTCTTCTTCGAGGGCATCGACGTCGTCGCCCCGGCCCTCCGGACGGCGTTCGGGGTGGAGGAGGTCGGCGACTGGCGGCTCGTGCCCACCCGGGCCAATCGCATGCCGGCCGCGGCGTCCTACCTGCGGGCGTGGGGCGACACGCAGTTCCGGGCGTTCAAGATCGACGTGGTGCGCCTGGTCGAGGGCAAGGTCGCGGAGGTGACGACGTTCGGCTCGGGGTCCTTCCCGCGGTTCGACCTCCCGCCGGTGTTGGAGGACGCGGGCGAGGTCGGCGCGGCCCCGCCCGGCGGGTGAGCCACGCGGCCGGTCAGATGTCCTGGATCATCGGGAACACGACGCCCTCGGGCCAGCGGCCCATCGAGCGGTACCGGCGGCCGGCGAACATCCACCGCCCGTCGACCTTGACGTAGGTGTCGTCGTAGCGCCCGTACGCATCGGTGCGGCGGGTCTCGCCGCGGAGCTGGCGCAGCTCGCACATGAACACCCGCCCGGTGGCGGCCGCTCGGTCGCCGCCGGGCCACAGGTCGACGTGGTGGTTGAGCACCACGAACTCGAAGAACTCGAAGCGCTCGATCGCCTCGTCCACGAACTCGGCCATGGCCTCGGGCCCGACGATCTCGAGCGCGGGCCGGCTCACGAGGTCGAGGTCGACGACGCAGTCGGGGACGAACAGCCGATCGAACGCGTCCCAGTCCCGCCGGGTGACGGCGTCGGCGTAGGCCGACAGGAGGCGGGTGACGCCCACGTGGTCGACGGCCTCGGCGACCTCGGCGGGCGGAAGGCGGACGGCGTCGTCGGGCACGGATCGGACGGTAGCGGCCGTCCGGGGCGCGGCGGGTGGCCGTCAGTCCTCGGGCGGGGGGTAGATGTCGACGCAGAACTCGTCGACCGTCCGGCCGCTCGGGGTGAGCGGCGTGCGCACGACACGAGAGCGAGTCGCCTGAGCAACCGCGCGGGCCAGTCCCGCCCTCGCCGTGACGGCGTCACGCGACCACGTGCCGCCCCGACGGTTCACCGGCGCGTGGCTGACCTTCGGGCGACGGTTTCCGTCGCCTCGTGAACGTTCTCACCAGGCCCGAGGAAGGGCTCGGACATCTCCCGGCGGGGGGATCTCGGAGCCCGGGTGGGTGGAGGCGCCGGGGGCCTCGAGCCGGAACCCCACGCCGCGCACGGTGCGCACCCGGCAGGCCGCGTCGCTGGCAGGATCGGCCAGCTTGCTGCGCAGGCGGCGCACGTGCGCCTGGAGGCGGTTGTCGTCGTGGGTCCCCGCGCTGCCCCACGCGGCCTTCTGCAGGTCGTGCTTGGTCACGACGTCGCCCCGGGCGGCGACGAGCACCGCCAGCACCCGCAGCTCGGTGGGGGTGAGGGCCAACCGCCGGGTCCCCTGCCACGCCTCGTAGTTGCGCACGTCGATCACCAGCTCGGCACATGCGACCACCTCCTCCGCGCTGCCGCGCCGGGCGATGGCCGTGAGGACGCTGCCCACGACGTCGGCGGCCGAGGCGTCGGTGCCGAGCAGCCCGTCGATGGCTTCACCGGTGGCGCTCCACCCCTCGCCGGGGACGAAGCCGAGCAGGACGATGGGTGCGGCCGTGACGTGCCGGACGCGACGGATCAGGGTCGGGCCCGGGTCGCCCGGGTCGTCGCCGTCCATCGACGGGTCGATCACGACGGCGGAGACGGCGCGGTCGGCGGCGAAGTCGACGAGCGTGTCGGAGGTGAAGGCCATGACCGGCATCAGGTGCTCGGCGGCGAGGGCGCGCGAGATGGTGGCGGCACGCTCGCCGTCGGGGAGTGCGACGAGCACCGCGGTCGATCCCCCTGACAGAGCCCTGTCCACGTCCGCCACCGCTGGTCCACCCCTCCGCCGCTCGGCGCTACTCGGGGTGAACCCGATTGCACCGTGCGAGATCGTCCGCCAGGACGTCGCCAGTCAATCTCTCAGGGTGACCGATGTCAACGACACGTACCGCGGAGAGTGATCGACCGTGTCCGTGCCGTCGTCACGGAGCCCGAACGCCACCCGCGGACGCGCCGGGATGGTGCGGCGATCGGTGGCCCGGTACGGTCGCCGGCCGTGACCATGGACCCGGTGCTGCGCAAGGCGGCCGAGGCCGCCCGCGGCTTCATGCCCCCCGACGAGGGCCTGGCCCTGTACGAGGCCGCGGCCTCGGTGGCCGTCGACGGCCCGCTGCTCGAGGTCGGCAGCTACTGCGGCAAGTCGTCGGTCTACCTCGGCGCGGCAGCCCGGGAGGTCGGGCGCGTCGTGTTCGCCGTCGACCACCACCGTGGCTCCGAGGAGAACCAGCCCGGGTGGGAGTGGCACGAGCCCGACCTCGTCGACCCCGCGGTCGGGAAGATGGACACGCTGCCGATCTTCCGGCGGACGATCCACGACGCCGGCCTCGAGGACACGGTCGTCGCCGTCGTCGGCGAGTCGCCGGCGGTGGCCCGGGCATGGGCGACGCCGCTCGCGTTCCTCTTCATCGACGGCGGCCACGGCGTCGAGCCCGCCCGGCTCGACTACGAGCTGTGGACGCCGCACGTCGCCAGGGGCGGCACGCTGGTGATCCACGACGTGTTCCCCGACCCCGCCGACGGCGGCCGCCCGCCGTACGAGCAGATCTACCTCCCCGCGCTGGCCAGCGGCCGGTTCGAGGAGGTGCGGGCGGTGGGCTCGCTCCGGGTCCTGCGCAGGGTCTGACCGTCAGTCCCGATCGGTGACCGACGAGTCGGCATCGGCCGTCTCGATCACCTCGGGCAGCAACGTGTCGTGCCGGGTGAACAGCCCACTGCGCCGGCGAGCCCGACGGCCCGGCGAGGGCGTCGGCGGCCAGCACGACGGCCGCCGCGGTGTAGGTCGATCGCTCGCCGCCGGGGAAGCGGGCCTCGTCGGGGAAGACGGTGCCGGTCCAGTAGCGGCCGTCGTCGGTGCGGAACTGCTGCGCCCAGCGGAACAGGCGGTGGCCGATCTCGGCGTTGCCGACGGCGAGGTGGGCCATGGCGCACTCGCAGGTCTCGGCGACGGTGACCCAGGGGCGGTCGGACACGCAGCGCACGCCGCGGCCGTCCATCACGAAGGCGTCGGTGCCGCTCGGCCAGGCGCTCGCGGCCGGCGTCGCCGAGCACCGACGCCGGCGAGCACCGGGTAGTACCAGTCCATCGCCCAGCGGTGCTTCGGCGCGAAGGCGTCGGGCACGTGGCGGATGACGTGGGCGAGGCGGGCGGCCGACAGCTCCCAGTCGGGTCGCTCGTGGCCGAGCAGCTCGGCGAGGGCGATGGCGCAGCGCAGGCTGTGGCAGATCGACGACGAGCCGGTGAGCAGCGCGAACGACCACGGCGTGCCGTCGGCGTGGCGGGCCCAGAGGATCTCGCCGCGTGGCGTCTGCAGGTCGAGCACGAAGTCGATGGCCCGTCTCGACGACCGGCCACATCGTCTCGACGAAGCCCCGGTCGCTCGGTGCAGCAGCCAGTGGTGCCACACGCCGGCGGCCACGTAGGCGCACACGTTGGCGTCGAGCTTGTCCTGCTCGACGCGGTCGGCCAGGTAGTACTGGTGCCACGAGCCGTCGGGGCGCTGCAGGTCGACGAGCCACTCGTAGGCCCGCTCGGCCTCGGCGTGGCGGTCGCCGAGCGTGAGCGCCATGGCCGCCTCGACGTGGTTCCACGGGTCGGCGTGCCCGCCGGGGAACCACGGGATCATGCCGGACGGCAGCTGCCACTCGGCGATGGCGTCGACCGTCTGCGTGGAGGTCGGCGGCGGAGACGATGCCGGGGACGTCGACGAGCGTCACTGGCTGCCACCTCGGGCTTGCCGGGCGTAGACGACGAGGCTCTTGCCGAGGACCGGGTTGAGCGACCTGGTCGGCCGCCGGGTGACGCGGGCCCAGCGGCTGGGTGCCGGCGATGTCCCAGCACAGGACCTGGTGGTAGGCCTTCACCAGCGGGTGGTCGTCGTTGGTGGGGCCGACCGCGCACTTCAGCCACCAGTACGGCGAGTGCAGGCCGTGGGCGTGGTGCGCGCGCGTCGGGCTCGGCGCCCGCGGTGCCGAGCTTGGTGCGCAGCTCGGCCTCCGTGTAGATGCGGACGTGGCCGCCGGCGACGAAGGGGGCGTGGTACTCGTCGGAGAGCGCCCAGCAGATCTGCTCGGGCAGCCACGCCGGGACCGTGGCGGCGATGGTGCCGCCCGGGCGCAGCACCCGGACGAGCTCGCCGATGGCGCCCATGTCGTCGGCGATGTGCTCGAGCACCTCGGTGGCGATGATGCGGTCGAAGGTGTCGTCGGGGAACGGCAGGCCGGTGGCGTCGCCGCGGGTGGTGGCGCTGCGGGCGGCGGCCGGCAGGTCGCCGGCTGCGCGCATGGCCGACGCCATGGCGGCGACGTCCTTCAGCTCGGCCGCGGCGTAGTCGAAGGCGACGACGCGGGCGCCGCGCCGGAACGACTCGAAGGCGTGGCGGCCGGCGCCGCAGCCCAGGTCGAGCAGCAGGTCGCCCGGCTCGCAGGCCGAGCGGGTCGTAGTCGACGGTCAGCATCAGGCTCGGCCGCCGCCGCTGCGGGCGGTGGTCCCGGCGGGGCTGCGCCCGGCCTCGGCGAGGCGGATGCGGTACTGCTCGACGGTCTTGGCCGCGGTGTGCTTCCACGACCACTGGTCGATGACGCGCTGGCGGCCGGCGGCGCCGATGGTGGCCCGCAGGTCGGCGCGGCCGAGGGCCCACCGGAGCTTGGCGGCGAGCGCCTCGCTGTCGCCGGGCGGCACGACGCAGCGCGGTCTCGCCGTCGTGCCCGACGACCTCGGGCAGCGCGCCGCCGGTGGTGGCGACGAGCGGGCGTGCCGCACGACATGGCCTCGATGGCCGGCAGCGAGAAGCCCTCGTAGAGCGACGGCACGACGGCCAGCTCGGCCTCGGAGTACAGCTCGATGATCCGCTGCTCGGGCACGCCGGTCACGAACTCGACGTGGTCCTCGAGGCCGAGGCTGCGGATGGTCTCGTCCGACTGGCCGCCCGGCTTGCGCTTGCCGATGACCACGAGGTGGACGTCGTCGCGCTCGGTGCGGAGCTTGGCCAGCGCCTCGAGCAGGTAGCGGAGGCCCTTCATCGTGACGTCGGCGCTGGCCGTGGTGACGAGGCGGCCCGGGACGGGGGTGACGTCGGGCAGCGGCCGGAACAGGTCGAGGTCGACGCCGACCGGCACGATGGCCATGCGGTCGGGGTCGACCTTGTGGTCGCGAGCGATGTCGTTGAACGAGTTCTCCGACACGGTGACGACGCGCGTCATGCCGCTGGGCCACCTGGGTCTGCATGTCGGTGAACGAGTACCAGCGGCGCAGCGTCAGGCGCTTGTACCAGCCCTCGGCGTGCTCGATCTCGAGGCGGCGGTCGACGGTGATCGGGTGGTGGATCGTGCCGAGCACCGGGAGCCCGTCGCGCTCGATGGCCAGCAGGCCGTAGCCGAGGCACTGGTTGTCGTGGACGAGGTCGAAGTCGCCGGTGCGGCGGTGGAGGTGGTGCCACGCCCGCAGGGAGAAGGCGAGGGGCTCGGGGAACGTGCCGAACGAGAACGCGGTGACCTCGACGAAGTCGGTCCAGTTCTTCAGCTCCCACAGGCCGGGCATCCGCATCGGGAAGTGGTCGTTGTAGATGTCGAGGCTGGGCAGCTCGACCAGCGGGACCCGCGGGTCGAGCTCGGGGTAGGGCTGGCCGCCCAGCACCTCGACGTGGTGGCCGAGGTCGACGAGCGCCTTGGCGAGGTGGCGGGTGTAGACGCCCTGGCCACCGACGTGGGGCTTGCCCCGGTAGGTGAGCAGCGCGATGCGCAGAGGCGCGTCGTCGGCGTACATTCCCGCAACCTTTCCGTTCCGCTGACCGCGGCGGTCAACTCCGCGTCGGCACGCGCGCTACCCGCCGTTCGATGGGGGTCGAGGGGGTGGGCCCGCGTTGGGCGGACAATCTAGCGGTCCGCGCCACCGCTGGGCACGTGCGCACGCAGGGTGCTCGCGCGGTGACGTGACTCGGCGTCGCCGCGTCTGCGCTCACCGCGCCGTGGTCGTGGTGGTGGTCGACGTCGTGGTGGTCGTCGTGGTCGGCGACGAGGTGGTCGTCGGCGCGGTCGTGGGCGGCACGGTCGTGGGCGGCGCGGTCGGGGCGGCGGAGGCGGCGGTGCCGGCTCGGCGGTGGTCGTCGTGGTCGGCCGAGGGCGGGGACTGCGTCGTGGTCGTCGGCTCCTCGGTGGTCTCGGTGGTGGGTGCCGCGGTCGTGGGCGGCACCGTCGTGGTCGTGGTCGACGTGGTGGTCGTGCTCGTCACCGCCGACGTGTCGGCGACCGCGATGGCGTCGTCGTCGCCACCGCCCGGGCCGGCCAGGGCGAAGTAGCCCCCGACGATCACCAACACCGGCAGCCGCCACGAGGCCGCCCACCAGGATCCGGACGTCGAACGGCCTGCCGCTCGTCCTCGTCGTCGTCCTCGCGGCGCTCGGTGCGGCTCGCGCAGCCGGGAGGTGAGCGTCCCGGACCGGCCGAACGGGTCGGTGTCGCTCGTCGTCAGGCGGCGGACCTCGTCGTCGCTGGTCTGCCCCCACTCGACGTCCTGCGACCGGCCGGCGGGCAGGGCGCGCCGGGTCGGCCGCCCCGGTCGCGAAGACCGTCGTGCTGGCGTCGCCCCAGTCGTCCCAGCTCCGCGCCGCGGCGCCGGGTCCGCGGGCCGCGGTCGGCCCACTGGTCGTCGCCGGTCGTCGCAGGCCAGCCGACATCGGGCGCCGGATGGCCGGCGGCGGCCGGGCGGCCGTCCAGGGGTCGGAGGCCGTGGTCCAGGTCGTCCAGTCGATGGCGGCGCTCGGCCCCGTACCGCGGCGTCGCCGGGCCGGCGGGGACGGCACCCGAGGTCCACGGATCGGTCGGGCCGCCCCAGTCCCCGCTCGTCGCGGGGGCGGGACCCGACGGCCACGGGTCGTGGGCGCTGCCCCAGGGATCGGCGGGCGCCGCCTGGTCGGGGTCGGGTGCGGCCCACGGATCGCTGGGTGCCGCCGTCCACGGGTCGGCCGGCGCGGCACCCGGTCTCGGGCGCGGGCCAGGCACCGGCGGCCGGAGCGGCCCACGGGTCGGCCGGGGCGTCGTCGGGTCGGGATCGAGGTCCACGGGTCGGCCGGCGGGTCGTCGGGCGGGATCGAGGTCCACGGGTCGGCCGGGGGTCGGGTGAGACCGGCGCCCACGCGTCGGCCGCGGCGGGTGGGTCGGGCCAGAGAGGCGGTTCCTCGCCGGCATGGTCGGGCCACGCCGGTGCCCGGTCCTCGGGCGGGGGCCCGGACTCGCCGTGGGCACCGGGATGGGCGTCCTCCCAGGGCAGCGGCCCGCCGCCCGTGGTCGGCCCGATCGGTCGGGATCGACTCGATGCCCGTGAGCGGGAGGCCGGGGAGCTCGGCATCCGCCCTCGGCGGCCCGCGGGCGCGGCGCCGGCCAACCCGGCGCCGACGGCTCCGGCGGCGCCCAGGCCGAGCGCAGCCCGACCCCCGAGACTCATCGCCGGACCGGTCTCCGCCGGTCGAGCCCGCCGGCGACCCGCACCCGAGGGCCGGGCGCACCGCGGCGGGCCCGGCGAGATCGTCGGCGACGTCGCGAACAGAGCGGCGCCGAGCGCCACCGTCGCCTCGGGCCGCGCCTCGACCAGGACCGGCAGGCCCGTGTGCTGTCGAGCAGCTCGGTGACCCGGGGGATGCGGGCCGAGCCCCCGGTGACCACGACGGCCCGCAGGTCGGCCGGGATCAGCCCGGCGTCGTCGATCGTCGCCAGCACGAGGTCGACCGCCTCGACGAGCGCGGGCTCGATCGGTGCGCTCGAACGCGTCGCGGGTGATCTCGACCCGGCCGCGGGCGTTGGGCATCGCCACCTCGACCACCGCGGTGTGGTCGACCGACAGCCGCTCCTTGGCGGCGCGGCACGAGGTCCGCAGCCGGCGAAGCGCGAGCATCCCGGCGCTGTCGCCGGGCGCCACCATCGACGACACGTCGCCGATGGCGCCCTCGACGAGCGAGAGCACGGCGCCGTCGAGGTCGACGCCGCCGAGGTCGGCCAGCGATGGCCGGGTCGCCGACGAGGTCGAACGCGGTCGGCGTGCGCCGCACGAGCGTGACGTCGACGCTCGACCCGCCGACGTCGACGACAGCCACGCACGGCGTCGTCGCCGAGGCCCTGCTCGGCCGCGAGGCGCGCCACCGCGGCGACGGGTGCCGGCACGAGGGTGGCGGTGGGCCCGAACTCCTCGGCGGCGGCGTCGGCGATCAGCTCCTCGGGGCCGACGCCGGGCAGCAACGGGATACGTGACCACCACGTGGTCGGGGGCGACGCCCGGCAGCGGCGCCGCACGGTCGATGGCCTCGCGGAGCACGGCCCGGGTCAGCGTCAGCGGGTCGAGGTGGTGGCCGTCGATGTCGATCGGCTGGCCGTCGCCGAGTCGGGACACCACGTAGCGGGCGACCAGCGCAGGCTCGTACTCGCTGCGCGCGTCGGCCTGCTTCGCCGACGAGCAGCGTGCCGTCGGGTCGCGGCAGCGCGACCGCCGGCATGGCCGCGTCGTCCTCACCGATCCGGCAGACCTCGACCGCCGCGTCGCGCCGCAGCGCGACCACGCACGTCGTGGTCCCGAGGTCGATCCCCAGGCTGTACCCCATCGTGTCGACTCCCACCCAGCAGGTCTCGACACGGAAACGTAACAAGTCCGGACCCCTCGGCGAAACACCTGGTGTCCATCCTGGGCTTCCGACGGGTGGCCGGACGGGTCACGGCGGCATGCGATGGTGAGGACGTGCGAGCCGTCGTCCAGCGGGTGACCGAGGCCGAGGTGACGGTCGACGGCGAGGTGGTCGGTGCCATCGGCCCGGGCTCTGCGTCCTGGTCGGCGTGACCCACGACGACGACGCCGGACGACGCCGACAAGCTGGCGGCCAAGCTGTTCCACCTGCGGGTGTTCGACGACGACGACGGGGTGATGAACCGCTCGCTCGCCGACGCCGGCGGCGCGGCCCTGGTCGTCAGCCAGTTCACGCTCTACGGCGACACGAGCCGCGGCCGGCGGCCGAGCTGGATGGCCGCCGCGCGGCCCGAGCACGCCGAACCGCTGGTGGACGCGGTGGTCGCGAGGGCTACGAGGCCTCGGGGCTGAGGTGGCGACCGGGCGCTTCCGGGCCGACATGCGCGTCGCCCTCGTCAACGACGGCCCCGTCACGCTCGTCGCTCGACGTCTGACGAGGGGCGGTCCGGCGCCGGGCGCATCGCCGTCGGGATCGCCCGTGGGCCCGACGCCGCTGCGGTCGCCGTCCCCGCGGCGTTCGGAGCGAGCGCGCCGCGCCGGGCGATCGAGCCACCCGAGCGCCAGGCTGGCCAGCGCCACGACCACTGCCGGCCCGTAGCCGAGCCGCGTGTACAGCGTCGTGCCCGAGCGCAGCTCGACCGTGCCGTGCAGCACCGCCTGCTCGGACACCGCGGTGCGCTGCTCGACCGTGCCGTCGGGCGCGATGATCGCCGAGAAGCCGGTGGGCGCCACCTGGAGCAGCGACCGGTCGCTCTCGATCGCCCGCATCCGCGACGCCGCCACCTGCTGGGTCTGCACCAGCGTGCCGGTGAACGACGATCCGTTCGTCGGGTTGAGCACCAGCTCGGCGCCGTCCTCGACGCCGTCGCGGACGCGGTCGCCGAAGAAGATCTCCCACGAGATGGCCACGCTGAGGTCGCCGGCCGGGGTCGAGAGCAGCGCGGGTCGCTCGCCGATCACGCGCGTCACGGGAGGTGAGGTTCGCGCCGCCGAACGGCTCGAGCAGCCACGCGCAGCGGGACGTACTCGCCGAACGGCACACGGTGGACCTTGTCGTAGCGATCGACGACCTCGCCGTCGGCGTCCGTAGGCGACCGAGTAGTTGGTGAAGTGGTCGGCACCGGCGTCCTCGACGACGCCGGCGACGAGCGTCGTGTCGAGCGGACCGGGCGAGGTCGGCGAGCTCGGCGCCCTCGTCGGAGCGTCGCCAGCTCGTCGACGTCGACGACGTCCTCGGGCCACACGACGAGGTCGACGGGCGGCTCGACGAGCTCGCTGGCCTCGAGGTGGCGCTCGAACACCTCGCGCTCGTCGGTGTTCCACGCGCGGGTCCCCTGGGGACCGCCGCCCTGCACGAGCGCCACGCGCCGCTCCTCGCCCGTGGCGGCGGCGCGGGGCCCGACGACCGCGACCACCACGGCGACGACCACGACGGCGGCCGCCACGCCTGCCGCCAGCCAGCGCCGGCCGACCAGCGCGGCGAGGGCCGACGCCGACGACGACCGCCACCTCGACGAGGAGGAGCGACCCGCCGAGCCGCAGCACGGGGGCCAGCGGGCTCGCCACCTGCCCGACGGCCAGGCTCGACAGGGGCACGCCGCCGAACGGCCACGACCAGCGCAGCAGCTCGGTGAGGGCGATGGCGCCGGGGAGGGCGACCCAGCGGCCGGGAGCGGTCGGCGGCACGATGGTCACCGCCAGGCCGAACAGGGCGGCGTAGGCGACCGACGGCGATGACGTAGCCCGGAGCCGTCATGTCGATCATCCAGGCCAGCGACGGCACGTAGAGGCCGAGCCCACGGCGGCACCCCGCCGGAAGCGGGCCCACCGGGGCCGGTCGGCGATCAGCCGGTCGAGGCAGACGAGGCCGGCGAAGGCCAGCGGCCACCAGCCCCACGGCGGCAGCGCGGCGGCGATGAGCACGCCGGCTGCCGAGGCAGGAGAGCAGGGTGACGACCCGGTGCGCACGCATGGCAGGGCCGATGATCGCGGCGCGCCGACGGCTCACCGCCCAGGCAGCCGGCCACCCGGCCAGGTCACGGATGTGGAGGTCCGGCGCAGGCCGCCGGAGGCCGAGCGCGCCGGCCGGCCGGTCACGCCAGGCGGAAGTGGGCGACGATCCGCTGGGCCGCCGAGCCCTTGGGGTGGCAGGCGAACAGCGTGGCCGTGTGCTCGGGGGTCTGGTCGACGATGTGCATGGCGTCGGGGCCCACGATCTCGGTGCCGGTCAGCACGTAGGTCCAGGTCGTGCCGTCGTTCATCGTGAACACGAGTGGGTCGCCCACGGCGAGTCGGTCGAGGTCGTAGAAGGGTCGCGTGTGCGTCACCCGGTGCCCGGCGACCACGACGTTGCCGACCTGGCCCGGCATCGCGGTGCCGGGCCAGTGGCTGGGACCGCGGTCGATGGCCGTCAGCGTGACGCCCTCGCCCAACGGTTGCTCGACGCCGATCGTGGGCAGCGACACCGTGCCGTGGACCACCTCGGGCGTCGGGGCCCGGGCGTCGAGCGGCGAGCCCTCGGGGGTCGGCAGCTGGACGGGTGCGGGCGCGGTCGTGGTGGGCGCCGCCGCGGCGGTGGACGGGAGCCGTGGTGACGGTGCTCACGGCGGCGGTCCGCCGCGGTCGCCGTCGTCGGCGCCGAGGGACCAGCCGACCAGCCCACACGTCGTGGCCACGAGCAGCGCGACCAGGACGGCGAGGGGGAGTCGCCGGCGTCGGGGCGCCTCGGGGGACGCGTCCGTCATGACGCGGTTGTAGCACCCAGGGCTCGCCGGGCGGCCGCTCGCCCGCCGCGGATGCAGGCGGGCACCCCGACCCCGCGGGCCCACGCCCCGGTCACGGCCAGCCCGGGCACGGCGGCCACGTCGGTCTCGAGCGGCCGCCACCCGACCGAGGTGGCCGGGGCGCGGCTGGGGGAACGACCGGGGCCAACGCGAGATGCGCACGTCGGTCGGCCGCCGCACGCAGCCCCATCGTCGTCTCCAGGTCGGCGAGGACGCCTCGGACGAGGGCGTCGTCGTCGAGCGTCACGGCCCGGTCGTCTCCGGCCCGCCCGACCGACGCCCGCAGCACCACCAGGTCGGGGTCGACGGCGAGGTGCGGCCACTTCGACGTCACCCAGGAGCACGCCGTCGTGAGCAGGCCCGCCGAGCGGGGGACGAGGAAGCCCGAGCCGTCGAGCTCGCGGTCGATGCCGGCGCGCGGCACGGCCAGGGCCACGAGGGCGACCGAGGCGTGGTCGATCGCCGTCAGCAGGTCGGCGGCGCCCGGGGCGTGGGGCGCCAGCAGCGGGGCGGCGGCGAACGCAGGTGTGGCGACCACGACCGCGGGCGCGGCGACGCCGCCGGCTCGACACGCCACGCGTCGCCGGTCCGGGCGAGGCCGGCCACCGGGGCGCCCGGACGCAGGTCGTCGCCCAACCGTTCGGCCAGGGCGCCGACCAGGCGGTCCATGCCGCCCGCCGGGGCCAGGAACACGGGGCGGCCCGTCCCGACGGCCTGCGCACGCAGGGCCGCCGCGGCCCGGACCAGGCTGGGGTCGTCGGGGTCGCGGTCGCGGGCGGCCGCCAGCTGGGCCGCGCTGACCTGGAGCGAGAGGTGGTCGCAGTCGCCGGCGTAGATGCTGCCGACCAGCGGGCCGACGAGTCGGTCGAGGACCTCGTCGCCGAGCCGTCGGCGGACCAGGTCGCCCACGCTCTCGTCGGCACCGCCCGCGCGGGCGGTCGTCGGCCGCGACGAGGTCGTTCCGGGCGCGCGGCCACGCCCTCGGCGGACAGGATCCCGGAGGCCGCCACCGCGTCGAGGTCGGTGGGCACCCCGAGCAGCTGGTCGGAGGGCAGGCGACGCAGGGCGCCGTCGTGGAACACGTACGCCGCGCCGGTGGCGGGCGTCACCAGCTCGGACGTGATGCCCAGCTCGGCGCACAGCTCGACCGCCGTCGGGCACCCGGGCGAGGAAGGCGTCGGCGGCCTCGTCGAGCGCGATCGCCGGCGAACGGCGAGGTCCGCAGCTTCCCGCCGGGTTCGGCGCGGCGTCGAGGACGACGACCCGGCGCGCCCTGGCGCTGCCCCTCCCAGGCGGCGGCGAGGCCGCTGATGCCCGCCGCCGACGACGACGAGGTCGGCGCGCTCGATGCCGCGCTCGTCACGCCACCCGGGCCGCGGCGTCGCGGGCCACGCCGGCCAGCGCGGCCATGACCGCGGGCTCGTCGTTGAGCGAGGCCGTGCGGGCGAAGGCGAGCCCCGCCTCGGCGGCGACGCGGCGGGCGTCGACGTCGAGGTCGTACAGCACCTCGAGGTGGTCGGACACGAACCCCTGCGGGCACACGAGCACCGCCGTCGACCCGCCCGGTGGCGCCCAGGTCGCGGATGACGTCGGCCACGTCGGGCCCCCGCCACGGCTCGGGGGTGCGGCCCGCCGACTGCCAGGCCAGCGACCAGCGGCCCGCCGTCGAGGCCGGCCGCGCCGGCGACCGTCGGCGCCGAGGCGCGCAGCTCGTCGGCGTAGGGGTCGCCCGCCAGCACCCGCTCGGGGAGCGAGTGGGCGGTGAACAGCACCTGGTGCGCTCGGGCAGCGTGGCGAGGGCGGCGCGGACCCGGGCGGCCTGCGCCTCGACCCACGCGGGGAGGGCCCACCACGACTCGACGGGGACGTAGGCGACGCCGTGCTCGGCGGCCGCGGCGCCGGCCCGGGCGTGGTACTCGCCCACCGACCCCCGGGAGTAGTGCGGCGCGAGCACGAGCCCGACGATCCGGTCGGGAGGCCCGAGCCGCCGTCGCCGGCGGCGAGGGTCGCCACGGCGTCCTCGACGAACGGGCGGCGCGTGCTTGTTGCCGAGCGCCACCTGCCACTCGGCCGGGCTCGGCCGCCTCGAGCGCGGCGGCGATGGCGTCGGCCTGGGCGCGCGGTGCGCTCGGCCAGCGGTGACACGCCGCCGATGGCCTGGTAGCGACCGGCGAGCTCGGCCAGCTGGCTCGGCGGTCGGCGGGCGGCCCCGCCGGATGTGGGTGTAGTAGGCCTCGACGTCGTCGGGCGACGCCGGCGTGCCGTACGCCATGACCACGAGGGCCGAGCGTCATGCCCGGCGCCCCCCGTCCCACCCGTGGACCAGGTCGACGAGCCGTTCGAGCACCGCCGGGTCGGTCTCGGGCAGCACCCCGTGGCCGAGGTTGAACACGTGGCCGGGCCGGCCGGCGTTGGCGGCGAGCACCTCGAGGGCCGCGGCCTCGACCGCCGGCCACGGGCGCCAGGCACACCGCCGGGTCGAGGTTGCCCTGCACCGCGACGTCGGGTCCGAGTCGGGCCCGGGCCTCGTCGAGCGGGCACCCGCCAGTCGACGCCGACCACCTAGGCGCCCGCCTTGGCCAGCAGCGGCAGCAGCTCGCCGGTGGTCACCCCGAAGTGGATGCCGGGCACGCCGAGGTCGGCGACGCCGGCGAAGACGCGGGCGCTGGCGGGCAGGACGTGGCGCTCGTACATGGCGGGGCTGAGGGTGCCGGCCCACGAGTCGAACAGCTGGATCGCCCGGGCCCCGGCCTGGACCTGGGCCCGCAGCGAGGCGATGGCGATCGACGGACAGCCGGTCGAGCAGGGCGGTCCACAGGTCGGGCCGGCCGAGCATGAGGGCCTTGGTGCGCCCGTAGCGTGCGGGACGGGCCGCCCTCGATCAGGTAGCTGGCGACGGTGAACGGCGCCCCCGCGAACCCGATGAGCGGCACGTCGCCCAGCTCGCCGACCAGCTGGCGCACGGTCTGCTGCACGTACGGGCAGTCGGCCTCGGGGTCGAGCGGGCGCAGGCGGTCGAGGTCGGCGTCGTCGCGGAACGGCTCGGCGACGACCGGCCCGACGCCGTGGTGGATCTCGACGCCGAAGCCGATGGCGGCCACGGGCACCACGATGTCGCTGTAGAGGATGGCGGCGTCGACGCCGTAGCGGCGCACCGGCTGCAGCGTGATCTCGGTGGCCAGGTCGGGGTCGCGCGACCGCGTCGAGGATGCTGCCGGTGCCCCGGACGGCCCGGTACTCGGGCAGCGACCGCCCGGCCTGGCGCATGAACCAGACCGGCACCCGGGAGGCCGGGACGTTCCGGCAGGCCAGCAGGAACGGCGGCTCGGGGTCGGCGGACATCGGCCGCCACGCTACCGGGGCCGGTCGCGGCGCCCGAAGCCGGCAGTCCCCGTCCGCGCCGGGGGGCGAATGGGGGATCATCCCCGTCGACAGGGGACCCCTGGTGCTCGCAGGATGGGCGACATGCGGGAGAACGACGACGACGCCCCGGCCTCCGGGCCCCAGGGATCGCTGGCCGACGGCCTCGGGGAGACGGCGGAGCCCGAGGGCTACGAGTCGAGCGGCGACCCCTACGGCGACACCGACTTCGGGGACTCCTACGGCGACGACTCGTACGGCGACACGACCGACGACTCCGGCGACGACTCGTCCAGCACGGACGACTCGGGCGACGACTCGTCCGGCACCGACGACTCGGGCGAGGACACGTCCGGCACCGACGACACGTACGGCACCGAGGACACGTACGGCACCGACGGCACCTACGGGGACGGCTCGTCCGACGCGGTGCCGACGACGGGGGCACCGGCGTCGAGGACGCCGACGATGCCGACGTCGCCGACGACGTGACGGTCGCCGAGGACGGGACCACGCTCGACGACGTCGATCTCGTGGCCCAGGACAACTCGCCGCTCGAGGGCATCGGCTTCCTCATCGACGAGGTGCGCGAGGCGCTCTTCGGCGGCGACGACCCGGCGGCCGCCAGCCCGTTCGACACGGATCCGGTCGACCTCGAGACCGAGACCGACCTCGACCTCACGGGCGACGGGGTCGTCGACCGCGCCGACCTGCACGAGGCGGCGTCGTCGTTCGACTTCGAGGTCGGGGGCGGCCACGGCCACGGGCACCACGGCGACGGTGTGATCGACGGGTGACCGCGCGGTGCGCCGTCCCGCTGGTCCCGGCGCCCTCGACCCCGCGCCGTCGGGCAGGGTTCACCTGAGGCAAACCTGAACCCCAGGTTGCAGGTAGCATGGTCCGTTCCTCGACCAGCGGAGGAGCGATTGGCCTCTCACCCCGACCTGGCCGCCGAGCAGGCGTACATCGAGCACGCGTACGACTCGCTCGACGAGGCGCGCCGCACGGCGACCCGCCTCCGCTCGATGGTCGAGGTCGGCAAGGGCGGCACCGAGCAGGCGCGCTGGGAGCGCGAGATGATCGAGGAGAACATCGCCGCGCGCCTCGACTACCTCAACCTCGGCGACGCCAGCCTGGTGTTCGGCCGCATCGACCAGGCGCGGTCCGAGGGGGGTGACGACGTTCTACATCGGCCGCATCGCGGTGTCCGACAAGACGCAGGAGCCGCTGGTCGTCGACTGGCGGGCCCCGGTGGCCGAGCCGTTCTACCGGGCCACGGGCCGGGCGCCGATGGGCCTCGTCCGTCGCCGCCACTTCGCCACCCGCGGCCGCAAGCTGCTCGGCATCGAGGACGAGCTGTTCGGCGAGGGCGCCGACCTCCTGGGCGGCGAGCTGGCGGTCAGCGACGACGGCGCCCGGGTCCGCGGCCAGGGCTCGCTCATCGCCGCCCTCGAGGAGTCGCGCACCGGCCGGCTGTCCGACATCGTCGCCACGATCCAGGGCGAGCAGGACGAGATCATCCGGTCGCCGCTGCCCGGCGTCCTCGTCGTGCAGGGCGGCCCGGGCACCGGCAAGACCGTCGTCGCCCTCCACCGCGCCGCCTACCTGCTCTACACCTACCGCTTCCCGCTCGAGGGCCAGGGCGTGCTGGTGGTCGGGCCCAACCGGCTGTTCCTCGGCTACATCGAGCGGGTGCTGCCCAGTCCTGGGCGAGGCCGGGGTCGAGCTGGCGGTGCTGGCCGACCTGGTCGACGACGTCCGCGTCCGCGGGCGCGACCCGGGCGCCACGGCCCGGATCAAGGGCGACGCCCGCATGTCCAAGGTCCTGGCCAAGGCCGTGCGCGACCGCGAGCGCGCCGCTGCGCGCCCCGCTGCGCGTCGGCCTACGGCGTGCAGACGCTCGGTCCTGCCGGCCGAGCGCACGGCCGCCATCGTGGCCGACGCCCGCCGCCGGTTCCGCTTCCACAACGCCGGCCGGCGCTTCGTCGAGGCGCAGCTGTTCGCGGCGCTGGCCGAGCGTCAGCCGGCTGCCGACCACCCCCGAGGAGGTGCGCGAGCGGGCTCGGCGTCACGCCCGAGGTCCGCGAGGCGCTCGAGCGCATGTGGCCGGTCCTGACCCCGGCGCAGCTCCTGCACGACCTGTTCGGCTCGCGGGCGCTCATCGACCTGGCGGCCGGCCGGCGGCTCGACGAGGCCGAGCGGGTCGCGCTGGCCCGCCCCCGCGCCGACGACGTCGACAAGGTCGTGCTGGACCCACGACGACGTGCCGCTGCTCGACGAGGCCCGGGCGCTGCTCGGCCCGCGGCACCGGCGGCGGCGGTCCAACGGCGCCGATCCCGACGAGATCCGCACCTACGGCCACATCGTCGTCGACGAGGCGCAGGACCTGTCGCCCATGCAGCTCCGCATGCTCGAACGCCGGTCGCTGAACGGGTCGATGACGGTCGTCGGCGACATCGCCCAGGCCACCGGGGTGTGGGCGCACACAGGACTGGGACGAGATCCTCGAGCACCTGCCGCACAAGCGTCCCGGCGCAGCGGGCCGAGCTCACGATCGGCTACCGCATCCCCGGCCCGACCATGGACCTCGCGGCCAAGGTGCTGCGCGTGGCGGCCCCCGACCTCCGCCCGCCCGACTCCGTGCGCCAGGCCGGCGACGAGCCCCGGCTCATCGCGGTCGATCCGGCCGACCTCGCGGCCCAGGTCGCGCGAGGCCGCCTCCGAGGAGCGCGAGGCGGTCGACCCCGGCAGCGTGGCGGTGATCGCGCCGTCGACCCTGGTCGACGAGGTGGCCGCCGGGCTCGACGCCGCCGGCATCGAGTTCGGCCGGGCCGCCCGCAACGGCCTCGAGCAGCGGGTCACGCTCGTGCCGGTCAGCCTGGTCAAGGGCCTCGAGCTCGACGCCGCCATCGTGGTCGAGCCGGCCGCCATCGTCGACGAGGAGGCCCAGGGGATGCGGGCGCTCTACGTGGCGCTCACCCGGGCCACCAAGCGCCTGGCGGTCGTCCACGCCCGCCCGCTGCCCGATCCCCTGCGCTGACCGGGCACGCCCATGGCTGCTCCTCGAGCGCGCCCGGCGCGCGAGACTGAGGCCGTGACGGCCGTGGTTGGGGACGCGGCCGCCCCCGACGCCGCCGAGGACGTGGGGGAGCGGCGGGCGGGGTCGGCCGAGCGCGCGCCGCGCCCGGCGGCTGCTGGCTGCGGTCCTGGTCGCCGTCAACCTGCCCATCGTCGTCGCCACCGTCCGCGCGCTGGCCCGCGGTTGGCAGCCGATGGGCGACAACGGTGTCCTCGTCGTGCGCGCCGGCGACGTCGGGACGGCGCACAACCCGTTGCTGGGTTCGTGGACCTCGGCCTCCCTCGTGCTCGACACCCACGTGAACAACCCGGGGCCCCTGTACTTCGACGTCGTCGCGCCGGCGGTGAAGCTCCTGGGCCAGTCGGTCGGCCTGGCCGTCGGTGTCATGCTCGTCAACGTGGCGGCCTCCTCGTTGGCGGTGGTCGTGGCCCGCCGCCTGGGTGGCACCGAGACGATGGTGGCGGTGGGCATCGCCGCGGCGGGGCTGCAGTGGGCGATGGGCAGCGAGCTGCTGTTCGACGTCTGGCAACCCAACGCGCTGGTCCTGCCGTTCTTTGCCTTCCTCGTCGTCATCAGCGCCCTCGCGAACGGCGACCTGGTGATGGCGCCGTGGGCCGCGGGGCTCGGCAGCCTGGTCGTGCAGACGCACATGAGCCACACCGTGCTCGTCGCGGTGCTGACTGCCGCGTCCGTGGCACTGTGCGTGTGGAGCTGCCGCCGTCAGCACGATGCCGTCCGCTGGCGCCGTCCGCTGCTGTGGACCGCGGTGGTGGCCGCGGTGGCATGGATCCAACCGCTCGTCGAGCAGTTCACCGGTCCCGGCCAGGGCAACCTGTCGCGGATCGCGAGCGCCGCGGGTCAGGACACCGCGACGTTCGGCTGGTCGACGGCGACACGGATCGTGACGGAGGTGGTCGCCCTGTCACCGTGGTTCGGTCGGGACAGCTACGCGTCGGCGATCCCGCCCTCCGGACCCGACCACTCCATCTCGGGGATCGTGAGCCCCGCGGTGGCCGGGAGTGATCATGATCGGGTTGCTGGTGGGAGTGGCCGCCGCGACCCGGTGGGCGCTGCGCTCCGAGCGTCGCGGGCTGGCCGCGATGACCACGATGGCGGGGCTGGCGCTGGTCACGGCCGTGGTCGGCCTGGCGACGTCGCCGGTGAGCCTGTTCGGCGCATCCCTCCACCAGATGCGGTGGTTGTGGCCCATCGCCGGCCTGCTGACCGCCGCAGCGGTGGCGGTCCTGCTGTCGCTCCTGCGCGCCCGGCCGCGAGCCCACCGGCCGGCGGTGATCGCCGCCGTCGGGGTCGCGGTGCTCGTCGCCGCGGCCAACATCCCGACCCACGTGTCGGGGTCGACGGGTCCGATCGACAGGCTCGACGAGCTCGAGGCCGGCCGCGAGCTCGTGGGCCAGCTCGGGGCCCTCGAGGGCCGGGGCCCGGTCCTCTACGACCCCTCCACGCTGTACTTCGGTGAGCCCTACAGCGGCATGACCTTCGCCGAGCTCGAGGACCGGGGCATCTCGTTCGTCTTCGCCGACGAGGTCTCGGTCCGGCAGTTCGGGGAGGGCAGGCGCGACGACGGCACGGCGACCTTGCGCCTGTGGCAGGTGCAGGGCTCGGCGGCGCGGGACGTGCCGCCCGGGGTCGAGCGCGTTGCCTTCGTCGACGGGCCCGAGGGGCCCGTCGCGCTGTTCGTGGAGCCGATCGACTAGTCGGTCAGCGCAGGCGGGCGGCGCGGGCGAGCAGGTGACGTTGCTCGGGCAGGCTCTTCGCCCGCCGAGCTGCGGCTCGATAGGCCTTCCGTGCCTCGTCGTGATCACCGGCCAGCTCCAGGAGGTGCCCGCGTACCGAGTCGGGGTGGTGGGTGCGGTCGACGCGTGCGTCGCCGGCGAGCGACCGGACCACCGCCAAGCCGGCCGCGGGCCCGTCCACCATGGCGAGCGCCACCGCCTTGTTGAGCGTGACGACCGGGCTCGGGTCGAGCCGCTCGAGCACCCGGTACAGGGCGAGGATCTGGGGCCAGTCGGTGTCGGCAGCGGTGGGCGCCTCGTCGTGGACGGCGGCGATGGCTGCCTGCAGCTGGTACGGGCCGAGCGGCTTGGACCCCAGGGCCCCGGTCACCAGGGCGACGCCTTCCGCGATGGCGTCGGCATCCCACGACGAGCGGTCCTGCTCGCGGAGCGGTACGAGGGAGCCGTCGGCCGCGGTGCGGGCGGCGCGCCGGGCTTCGGTCAGCAGCATGAGGGCGAGGAGCCCGGCAACCTCGCCGTCGTCGGGCACCAGGCGCAACAGGAGCCGTGTGAGCCGAATGGCCTCGGCCGTCAGCTCGTCCCGCACGAGGTTGGTGCCCGCCGTCGCGGTGTAGCCCTCGTTGAACACCAGGTAGAGCACGTGCAGGACGACCCGCAGGCGCTCTCGCTGCTCCTCGGCGGGCGGCAGGCGGAACGTGGCGCCCGCGGCGCGGATGCGCTCCTTGGCCCGCCCGATGCGCTGGGTCATCGTCGCCTCGGGCACCAGGAACGCCCGGGCGATCTCGGCGGTCGTCAGGCCACCGATCGCCCGCAGGGTCAGCGCCACCTGGGAGGCGGGCGACAGCGCGGGGTGGCAGCACAGGAACAGCAGCGTGAGGGTGTCGTCGCCCACCGGGTCCTGGTCGTCGTGCTCGTACTCGTCCTCGGGCCGACGTGGTGTTCGGGACTGATCCAGCTCCTCGCGCTGGCGGCGAGCCTCGGCGCTGCGGAGCTCGTCGGTGAGCCGCCGTGAAGCCACCGTGATCAACCAGCGCCTTCGGGCTGGCGGGCCACCCCTCTGCCGGCCACTGGCGGGCGGCGGCCAGCAACGCCTCCTGCACGGCGTCCTCGCACGAGTCGAAGCGGCCGTAGCGCCGGACGAGAGTGCCGAGCACGTCCGGCGCGAGCCGCCGCACCAGCGGCCAGTCGGGGACGGTCACCGCTCGGGAGTCGGTCGTCGTCACAGCGGGGCGTCGGCTTCGTGCAGCAACGCACGGACCTCGATCCCGGAGTAGCGCGACGCCGGGTTCATGGCCGCGATCTCCAACGCCCGCGCCTCGCTGTCGCAGTCGACGATCGTGAAGCTCCCCAGGTACTCCTTGGCCTCGACGTAGGGGCCGTCGGTGACCGCCGGCGGACCGTCGGTCACCCGGACCACCTTGGCGTCGGCCTGGTCGGCCACGCCGTAGGCGCCGACGAGCTCACCCGACTCGAGCAACGCCTGGTTGAGGGCGTCGGTCTGGCGGATGATCTCGGCGAGCTCGTCGGCCCCGACCGACTCCCACCGCTCCTGATCGCCGTAGATCAACAGCATGTACTTCATGATCTCGCTCCTCTACGAGTCGCCTGCACCCCGTTCCATCTCGCGTTCGGCGACGGCGGCGAAGCGATCGTCGTCGAGGTGGAGCCTGGCACGCCCGTTCACCGCGTAGCGGACATGGGTGACGTCGGGTGCCTCGATCACCCGGGTGGTCGTGAGCTCGATGCCCTCGTCCGGCCCGAGCCCGAGGCTGGCGTCGAGCAGCCGCTGCCCGTCGCCGAGGATCACCGGTGCGATGTGCAGCTCCAGCTCCGTCCAGCAGGCCGGCCTGCAGGACCTGGCGCAGCAGCGTCCCCCCGCCGGCGACGGCGACGTCCTTGTCGCCGGAGGCCTTCCGGGCGAGCTCGACAGCCCGCTCGACACCGTCGGTCACGAACGTGAACGACGTGCCGCCCTCCTTCACCAGCACCTCGCGGGGCCGATGGGTCACCACGAACACCGGCGCCCGGAACGGAGGGTTGTCGCCCCACGGGACCTCGCCGGCGTCGAACATGCGCCGACCCATCACGTAGGCGCCGGCGGCGGCGAAGGTCTCCTCGATGATCGAGCTGTTGACCGACTGCTCGCCCCCGGCGAAGCCCTGGCGCTCCCGCCAGGCCATGGCATCGACCGCCCATCGGGTGACCCGGAAGAACCCCGGCGCCTCGGGGCCGTCGGTCCAGCCCACCATGCTCTCGGGGTCCCCCGGGTCCCGGGGGCCCGTGTAGAAACCGTCCAGCGACACCGACATCTGCGCAGTCACCTTGGTCATCTCCGACCTCCAGTCGTCAGCGGCCCCAACGGCCGCACCACCCGTGAGTCGGAGCCAACCGTCGGTTCCCTACACGCTTCGCAGGGATTCCACCCTCGCGCCGCCCGCCTGCGCTGACGACTAGTCCCGGTCGCGCAGCGCCGCCCTGATCCGCACCAGGTCGAGCGCGGCGCCGATCCCGGCCCACGTGGTCAGCTTCGACCCACCCGGCTCGCGCCACTCGCGCAGCGGCAGCTCGACGCAGCGGCGGCGGTAGTCGGGGCTCTGCAGCAGCCGCCCGAGCAGCTCGACGTCGAACGCCCACCGGCTGACGAACGGGCGGGCCAGCGCGGCCCGCAGCTCGTGGGTGACACGGAACGCCTTGGCGCCGCACTGGGTGTCGTAGACGGGCACCCCCAGCACCACGCTGCCGACGGTGGCGAAGATCCGGCCGGCGTAGTGGCGGACCGGCGACCGGCGGATGTCGGCGCCCAGCAGCGCGACCCGGCTGCCGAGCGCCACGTCGAGGCCGTCGTCGTCGCGCACCGCGCCGATCAGGCGGGCCACCTCGGCGGGCGGTGTGGCGAAGTCGGCGTCGCAGTACGCGACCAGGGTGGCGCCGGTGGCAATGGCCTCGAGCAGGCCGAGGCGCACCGCCTCGCCCTTTCCCCGGTTCCCGGGGAGCGAGAGGACCTGGTAGCGGTCGCGGTCGGCGTCGACGAGCTTGGCGAGCAGCTCGCTCGTGGCGTCGGTCGAGCCGTCGTCGACGGCGAGCACGCGGCCGGCGGAGGCGTCGGCCAGGAGGTCGAGCTGGGTGAGGTCGAGCCGCTGCGCCTCGTTGAAGCACGGCACGACCACGGTGCAGGAGGGGGTCAAGGCCGCCCGCTCGTCCCGTCGGATGGGCGCGGGCGGCACACCGCCCAGGTCGACAGGCCGGGCGTCGGGACCCCGTGGGCGGCCATCCACCCGCCCGCCCCGGCGTCCGCGGCCAGGGCCGCCCGTACGAGCCGCGTCACCCCGGGCCCGGCCGACCAGCGGCCGATGCCGTGCTCGTCGGGCGGGCGGGCGACGCGTTCGCGCGCCACGGCCGCGGCGCGCAGCGGCAGCAGCGAGGCGAACAGGCCACCCCGGGCCACGATCTCGAACCGGGGGAGCAGCAGGGAGCGCAGCCGCCGCGGCGAGTAGCGGCGGTGGTGGGCGAGGGCCTCGTCGTGCGAGGTGAACAGGCCCTGGTACGCCGGGACGCTCACCACCACCAGCGATGTCGGCGACAGGTGGGGCGACACCGAGGCGTCGAGGAAGGCGGCGTCGTCCTCGATGTGCTCGATCACATCGAGGAGCAGCACGAGGTCGAACAGCCCCGCGGGCTCGGCGGTCGTGCGGACGATGCCGGCGGGGAGGTCGGCGCCGAGATCGGCCTGGCCGTAGTTGACGTCCCAGCAGACGATCTCGGCCCGCTCGGTCCATGTGCGGCGCAGCTCCCCGGCGAACCAGCCGTCTCCCGCGCCGACGTCGAGGATGCGACCTGGTGGCACGTCGCCCACGTGGCGTTCGATCAGGGCGCGGAAGAAGCGCGCCCGCTCGGTCTCCCACGGGTGGCGACGCTCGTCTCCGGGCCGCGCGGTGTCGTTGCGCTCGGCGAGGTCCACGCCGGGATGATTGCACGCGGCACCGTTGGTCGCTCCTCCGGGTGTCCTGGTGTGACGCATGAGCCAGCGACCGCGACAGCCGATTGCTGTTACAGTCCCCGAGGCGTGCGTGGCGCGCCCGCTGCCAGGAGATCGCCTGGATGGTCAGGTCCAGCGGCGCCCGTCACCGAGTCTGGGGAGCAACCGGGGGGTCACATGACCAACGTTCACGACAGTCGTCCTGTCTGCCTCGTTCGCCCTCCGGCGGTCGAGACGTTCCGCTTCTCGAGCCTGTCGATCACACCGCCGCTCGGCCTCGCCTACGTGGCCGGCGCCATCGAGCGGGCCGGCCACCAGGTCGAGATCGTCGATGCCGTGGTCGGTGCGCCCGAGCGGCAGACCCGCTACTTCCGCGGCTACCTGGTGGGGCTCGGGTTCGAGGAGATCGCGGCCCGCATCCCCGCCGACAGCAAGGTCATCGGCATCACCGCGCTGTTCACGCACGAGTGGCCCGCGATCGTGCAGCTCATCGACCACATCAAGCGCCGGCTGCCCGACACGCCGATCGTGCTCGGCGGCGAGCACGTGACCTCCATGCCCGAGCTCTGCCTGCTCACCTCCAAGGCCGACTACGTCGTGCTCGGCGAGGGCGAGGAGACGGTCGTCGAGCTGCTCGAGGCGCTCGACACCGGCATGCCGCACGACGAGATGCTCGGCATCGGCTACCGCGACGGGCAGCGACGTGGTCATCAACGCCCGGCGCGAGCGCACGCTGGCCATCGACGACATCGCCCGGCCGGCCTGGCACCTGATCGACCTCGACACCTACCACGCGCACCGCTGGATGGGCGGCATGTGGTCGCAGAACAAGTCGGTGCCGATCCTCGCCACCCGCGGCTGCCCCTACCAGTGCACCTACTGCTCGTCGCCCAACATGTGGACGCCGCGGTGGATCCCGCGCGATCCCAAGCTGGTGGTCGACGAGATCCAGCACTACTACGACGAGTTCGGGGCCCGGAACTTCCCGTTCCAGGACCTCACCGCCATCATCCAGCGCCAGTGGATCATCGACTTCTGCAACGAGCTGCTCGACCGCGGGCTCGACATCACGTGGCAGATGCCCACGGGCACGCGCTCCGAGGCCATCGACGACGAGGTGGCCCAGCTCCTCAAGCGCACGGGCATGATCAGCATGGCCTACGCGCCCGAGTCGGGCTCCGAGGAGACCCGCAAGCTCATCAAGAAGAAGATGAAGACCGACCGCATGCTCGAGAGCATGCGGGCCGCGGTGGCGGCCGACCTGAACGTGATGGTGTTCATGGTCATCGGGTTCCCGCACGACACCGACGAGCACATCCGCGAGAACCTCGACTTCTTCTCGACCATCGCCGAGGTCGGCATCAACGACGTCGCCGTCGGGTTCTACATGGCCCTTCCCGGCACGCAGATCTTCGAGAGCCTCTACGACAGCGGCAAGATCAACCTCGACCGCACCTACTTCCGCCACATCCTGTCGTCGACGTCGCTCTGGGCGACCTCGACGTACTCGGGTCTCGGTCGCGCCAAGCTGACCTACTGGAAGTTCAGGCTGATGCGGCACTTCTACAGCCAGCAGCGCGAAGGGGCGAAGTCCGAGGGCCTGATGTCCACGGTCGGCCAGGCGCTGAAGTCGCTGCGCAACAACGACGTCGCCGACGAGACCAAGCTGCAGTCCGCCTTCCGCAACGGCGTGATCAGCTTCCTCGACACCGCCAAGGTGAAGAGCCGCCCGGGTGGGTGGATGTCGCGGCGGGCCGAGCGGCACGTGTTCGACGGGTGGGATGCCATCTACCGCGAGATCCGCTCGCGGAACCTGGCCTCGGGTGCCGCGGTCGAGTCGCCGGCCGACACGACCGAGCTGCACTCGCGCAACGTCACCAAGATCCTCAGGGCCACGCACGGGACACGCCGCCGCATCCCGGTCGAGGTCGTCAACTCCTGATGCTCTGTCGCTGCTCCCTCGGCCCGCACCGCGGGTCGAGGGAGTTGGCGCGCTGATGAGCAGGAGCGCCCGGGCCGGTCCGCTGCTCGGGCCACTCGGTGCCCAGGGAGGGCACCCATCCCGCTCGTCCCGCGTCGGTCGGTCAGACTGGACATCTCGGCCGAGCGGGCGGCCTGGCGTGCGTCGGGTCTCGCCGGGCCTCGGCGAACGTCGACGATGGGTGGAGGGCCATGGCCGGTTACGCGGTTGCACACCTGGACGAGATCGAGGAATTTGCAGACGCCGGATGTCACTATCGACCGATCCGGCACCACCTGGGCATCACGGCCTTCGGAGTGACCGCTTGGACGGCGCGTGCCGCGGGCGATCTCGTCGTCAACGAACACGACGAGGACGACCCCACCGCTGACGAAGAGCTCTTTCTCGTGCTGCGCGGCCACGCGGTGTTCGAGCTCGACGGCAACGAGGTCGACGCGCCGGCCGGAACTCTCGTCTTCGCCCCTCCCCACACCAAGCGAACGGCCTCTGCCAGGGAGGAAGGGACGACGATCGTTCTGCTGGAAGGCACGCCGGGAAAGGCGTACGAGGCCCGCGGCTGGGAGCTCTGGGCTCCACTCGCCCCCCTGTATCAGGCCGGCGAGTACGCCGAGGTCGCCGACCGCTTACGGGACGTGGTCACAGCCGCTCCGCAGTACCCCATGTTGTTCTTCAACCTCGCCTGCTGCGAGAGCCTCTCGGGCCGGACCAGTGACGCGCTCGATCACCTCCGGCGCGCCATCGAGATGTCAGGGGAGTTTCGCGCGTCCGCGAAGGACGACTCCGACCTGGATCCGATCCGCGACGAACCCGCGTTCAAGGACCTGGTCCGCGACGAGGACAGGTCCTAGTCGTCGGCGAGGTTCTCTGTCGCCAGGCGCAGCCGGCCGATGAGCTGGTAGGCGAACATCGTCGGCCACGAGGCCACGAGCCGGCGGTCGACGCCCTGCATGATGCGGGGCCCGAGGCCCGAGAGGCCGACCGCCCCGAGGGGCAGGCCCGAGTACCGCAGCTCGACCAGCTCGAGGCTGCTCTCCTTGACGAGCCGCCGGAAGCTGCGCCGGGTGAAGTGGCGCAGGTGGGTGCGGTCGAGGATGCCCCGCTGGTCGTAGTCGAACAGCCCCAGCGCCACGCGGGTGCGCGGGTACCAGTGGGCGAAGTTGGGCACGCTGGCCAGCATCTCGCCGTCGTTGGCCAGTCGGGCGGCCAGCTGGTCCATCAGTCGGTCGGGCCACCGGACGTGCTCGATGATGTCGCCGGCGATGACGAGGTCGAACTCGCCGTCGATGCCCTCGGGCAGCCCCGCCTCGAGGTCGGCTTGGTAGAACTCGTCGACCCGGTCCCGCACCCCGTCGTAGGCCACTCCGTCGACGCCGACCACGTAGTGCCCGCGGCGGCGCAGCTCGTCGGCCACCCAGGCCGGGCCACATCCGACGTCGAGGATGCGCTGCGGGCTCGTGTCGTCGACCATGCCGAGCAGGATCGCGTGCGAGCTGTTGGGCGACGGCTTGTACGAGTAGGGCTCGGCCTGGCCGCCCGTCTTGCCGCGACCGAACCCGGCCTGCCCCAGGCGGTAGCGCATCGTGTCGGCCATGATCGCCCGGGCGTAGGCGACGCCCTCGACGTGGCAGATCTCGTCGCCGTAGAAGGTGGGGGTCGGGATCTCGACGATGCGCTTCCCGGCCCCGATGAACTGCAGGATGATCTCGGTGTCGAAGTCGAACCCGTCGCTGTTGGCCCACAGCGGCAGCTCGCGCAGGACGTCGACCCGGTAGGCCCGGTAGCCCGAGTGCCACTCGCTGAGCTGGGCTCCGGCGAGCCAGTTCTGGGCGGACGTCAGCACCTTGTTGCCCAGGAACTTGTAGACGGGCATGTTGCCCCGCAGCGCCGCGCCCCGCTCGAGCATGCGTGATCCGAACACGGCGTCGGCCTCGCCGCTGACCAGCGGGGCGATCATCTCGCCGATGCGCTCGGGGGCGTACTGGCCGTCGCCGTGCAGCAGCACGACGACGTCCCACCCGTGGTCCATGGCGTACTGGTAGCCGGCCTTCTGGTTGCCGCCGTAGCCCAGGTTGCGGGCGTGGCGGACGACGGTGATGGGGATGTCGTCGAAGGCGTTGTACGCCCGGGCGACGGCCTCGGTGTTGTCGCTCGAGAAGTCGTCCTGGATCAGGATCTCGGTGAGCTCGCGGCGCGTCTCGTCGGGGATGCGGTCGAGGACCCACGTCAGGGTCGACTCCGCGTTGTACGCGACGACGAGAACTCCGACCTTCATCGCACCCCGGTCCCCACGGCGTCACAGTAGCCCGGGAGGGGCTCCGCGTGCCTTGTCGACCGCGGGGCCCTCCGGGCCGCGGAACTAACGTGGCCGCCTCATGGGCAGATCGGGCGTGACCAGCCGAGACGCGGCGTCCGAGGGCGCGGGTGGCTGCGCCGCCCGGACGTGATCGCCGTCCTCGGAGCCGGCCCGGCGGGGTTGGCCGCGGCGTGGCGGGCGGCGGCCGCGGGGCACGACGTCGTGGTGCTGGAACGGGCACGGTGCCCCCGGGGGCATGGCCGGGTCGTTCGACGTCGCCGGCCTGCGCGTCGACCACGGCAGCCACCGGTTGCACCCCGCCACGCCGCCCGAGGTGCTGGGCCCACTGCGCGGCCTGCTCGGCGCCGACCTGCAGGTCCGCCCGCGCCACGGGCGCATCCGCCTGCTGGATCGCTGGCTGGCCTTCCCGCTGCGCACGGGTGACCTGCTGCGACGCACACCCCGGCGGTTCGCGGCCCGGGCGGCGTTCGACGCCGCGACCGGCCCGCTGCGGCGGCCGCGGGCCGACACGTTCGCCGAGGTGGTGCGGGCGGGCCTCGGACCCGCGGTGCTCGACGCCTTCTACGGGCCGTACGCCCGCAAGCTGTGGGATGCCGACCCCGGCGACCTGGCCGGCGAGCTGGCCCGCCGGCGCGTCAGCGCCGCGTCGCCGGCGGCCATCGTGCGGCGGCTCGCCCGGGGCACCCGGGGCGGTGGCGGCACCTTCCTGTACCCGCGGCGCGGGTTCGGCAGCATCGCCGAAGCGGTGGCCGACGCCGCGGTGGCCGCCGGGGCCGACCATCCGGCTCGGGGCCACGGTCACCGGCCTCGGTCGCCACGCCGACGGCGGTGGGTGGACCGTGGCGATCGACGGCGCCGCCCCCGTCGACGCCGCCCACGTGTGGTCGACGGCGCCCCTTCCGGCCCTGGTCGGCATGGTCGACCCGCCGGCTCCCGTCGCCGCGTCCGAGGCCGCGTCCGGGCTGCGGCACCGGGCGTTGGTCCTGCTCTACCTCGTGCTCGACCGGCCACGGTGGACCGAGTTCGACGCGCACTACTTCCCGGGCCCCGAGGTGCTGGCGGCGCGGGTGTCCGAGCCCCGCAACTACCGCGACGATCCCGCCCAGCCCGCCGACCGCACGGTGGTGTGCGCCGAGATCGCGTGCTGGGTCGGCGACGGCGTGTGGACCGCGCCCGACGACGTCCTCGCCGACCGCCTCGCGGGTGAGCTGGGCGCCGCCGGCCTCCCCGAGCTCCGACCGGTGGCGGTGGAGAGCCGGCGGCTGCCACGCGTGTACCCGGTGTACCGCCCCGGTGCGGCCGCCGACCTCGCCGCCGTCGAAGCGTGGGCGCGCGGTCTCGACGGGCTGATCACGTTCGGGCGCCACGGGCCTGTTCACGCCCGACAACACCCACCATGCCCTGGCCATGGGGTTCGCGGCCGCCGACGCCCTACGGCCCGACGGCTCCCTCGACGCCGAGCTGCTGGCGAGCCCGGCGCGACGGGTTCCGCAGCTTCGTCGTCGAGGACTGACGGCGTCACGGCCGAGCCGTCGGGCGCGGCGTCCGCCCGGCCGGTGCTCGGGGCGCGGAGCTCGCGCCACACGGCGGGGACGACACGGCGAAGGTAGGGGCCGAGCCGTACGAACGACTGGCCGTGCCGCCGGAACCCGTAGCTGATCGGGACCTCGGTGTAGCGGAAGCCCTTGGCCAGCAGGTCGAGGGTCAGGACCTGGGCGTAGTTGAAGTCGTGCACGATCTCGGCCGCGGCGGCCGCCTCGGGGGACAGGGCGCGGTAGCCCGACTGGGCGTCGGTGAGATCGTGCACCCCCCACCGGCGGACCAGGGCGCGGACGCCGATCGTCAGGACGCGGTTGCCGACCCAGCGGTGCGGGAGCATGCGCCTCGGCATGCCCGCGAAGCGCGAGCCCACGACGTAGTCGGCCCGTCCGGCGAGGATCGGGGCGACGAGCAGCCCGAGCTCCTCGGGCGCGTACTCGCCGTCGGCGTCGAAGAACGCGACGGCGGCCGCGTCGCGGTCCACCGCTGCCGCCAGGCCGGTGCGCACCGCCGCCCCGAGGCCGCGGTTGCCGGGGTGGGCGATCACGGTCGCACCGGCTGCCCGGGCCGCGTGCCCGGTCCCGTCGGTCGAGCCGTCGTCGACCACGATCACCTCGACCGGACGGCCCTCGACCTCGGGTGGCGTACGCCCGACGACGGTCCCGACGGTGGCCTCCTCGTCGAAGGCCGGGAGCACGACGACGACCGGGCGAGGCACGCGGGCGATTCTTCATGCTCGGGCTTCGGCGTGCCAACCGGCGGACCGCCGCCCGACAGGGCAGGAGTGCCGTGTCAGGAACGTGCCCTGTCCGCACGCCGGCCTGGACCGACGAGCGTTCCCTGACACGGCACTAGCCTGCGGCCGATGACCGGCGGGACCGTGCCGCAGCGCCCGTGACCGCCACCGACTCGGCACCGAGCCGCCCGGCCGGCCGCCCGACCGCCCGGCGTTCGGCCGTCCCCCGACGGCTGCGCTCGCCTCTCGGCGTCGCCGCGGCCGTGGGGCTCGTCGTGGCGGCCTGGGCCGCGCTCGCCATCCCGGCCCGGGCCACGATCAGCGCCCGGACCACGGCCGACGAACCGCAGTACCTCCTGACCGCGCTCAGCCTGGCCGAGGACCGGGACCTGCGCGTCGACGACGAGCTGGCCGATCGGGCCTACCTGCCGTTCCACGAGGTCGAGCTCCCCGTCCAGACGGTGACCCGGGACGACGGGTCGCAGGTCAGCCCGCACGACCCGTTGCTCCCCGCGCTCCTCGCCGTGCCGATGGGCCTCGGGGGGTGGGTGGCGGCCAAGGCCACCCTGGCCGTCCTCGCGGGGCTGCTCGCCGGTCTGCTCGTGTGGACCGCCCACCACCGGTTCTCCGTGCCGCTCGGCGCCGCCGCGCTGACCGCCCTGGCGTTCGGCGTGGCGGCCCCCGTCTCGGCCTACGGGACGCAGGTGTACCCCGAGCTCCCCGCCGCCCTGGCGGTCACCGTGGCCATCGCCGCGGTCACGGGCCGGCGCCGACCGATCGACCTCGCGGTGCTGGCCGTCGCGGTCGCGGCGCTGCCCTGGCTGGGGGTGAAGTACGCGCCCGTCGCCGCCGCCCTGGTGGCTGTGGCCGTCGTGGCCCTCGTTGGCGAGCGACGCCTCCGCGCCGCCGGGGCCCTCCTCGTGGGCTTCGCCGTGCTGGGCCTCGGGTACCTCGTCGCCCATCGGGTGCTGTACGGCGGGTGGACGGTCTACGCCGCGGGTGACCACTTCACCGGGGGCGAGCTCACCGTGATGGGCACGGACCCGGACCGGGTGGGGCGCACGCGGCGCCTGGCCGGCCTGTTGCTCGACCGCGGGTTCGGCCTGGCCGCGTGGATGCCGGGATACCTGCTGGCGGTCCCCGCGCTGGCGGCGCTCGCCCGGCGCCGGCCACCGGGGTGGTTGGCGCTCGTGGCACCCCTGGCGGCGGGATGGGCCACCGCGACCTGGGTCGCCCTGACGATGCACGGGTGGTGGTGGCCGGGCCGGCAGGTCGTCGTGGTCGTGCCGTGCCTCGTGCTGGCGGTGGCCTGGTGGGCGGGTCGGGTACCCGCTGTGCGGCCGTGGATCGCGGTGGCGGGTGTGGTCGGTGCCGTGAACTGGGGCTGGCTGGTGGTCGAGGTGAGGCGCCGTCAGCGAACGCTGATCGTCGACTTCGAGTCGACGACCAACCCGCTCTACCGGGGCTGGCGGGCCGTCCTGCCCGACGGCCGCACGCCGACCGCGCGCGACGGGGTCCTGCTGGGGATCTGGCTGGCGGGGCTGGGGCTGGCCGCCATCGTGGCGGCGCGGCGGGTCAGCTCGAGGCGCCGGCCGCCGCAGGAGCCGGCTGCCGCAGGCTGACGAGGATGCGCTCGGCCGCGAACGTGCCGATGCCGACGTGGCGCGCGTCGATCTCGACGGTCATCGTGCCGTCGGGTGAGATGGCCGTGACCGACCCCTGGTGCCCCGGCTGCACGGCGGCCTCCTCGAGGTACTCGAGGAGGCCGGGGGTGAACTCGAGCTCTTCGGGGATGCGCGTGACGGTGAAGCCTTGCCCCACGGGCACGTCGCCCAGCGCCACCAGGTCGGGAGGTGCGTAGCTCGACCCCGGGATGGGGTTGCCGTGCGGGCAGGTCGTGGGGTTCTCGAGCAGGCGGTTGATCGCCCGCTCGACGGGTTCGGAGATCACGTGCTCCCACTTGCCGGCCTCGATGTGGGCCTCGGCCCACGACAGCCCGAGGATGTCGGTGAGGAGGCGCTCGGCGAGGCGGTGGCGGCGGACGACCTGCTCGGCCAGGCGCATGCCGTCGGCCGTGAGGTTGATCGTCGTGCCGTCGAGGATCACGAACCCCTCGACCTGCATGCGCTTGATCATCTCGGAGACGGCGGGGCGTGACACCTTCAGCCGTTCCGCGACGCGGGCCTGGATGACGTCGACGTCGTCCTCCTTGAGCTCCCAGATCGCCTCGCAGTACTCCTCGAACGCGGGGTGGAACTCGGGAGTCTGGTACTCGGCCACGTCGCCAGCCTACTGCCGCCACGTCCCGACATATCGCCGATTGGCCCGTGCGGACGGAGACGTGGGACCGTCGGCCCCATGCGCGGTCGCCTCGTCGCGAACATCCTGCTGGCCACCGTCGCGGCGCTCGTCGCGTGCGGCGGAGACGACGACGGTGGCGGGCTCGCCAGCGAGCCGGTGCCCGCCGACCCCGACGTGGTGATCCGCGCCGAGGACATGGCGTTCGACCCCGACGATGTGGACGTGCCTGCCGACCAGCCGGTCAGCATCGTGCTCGACAACCGTGACGAGGGTGTCAACCACAACATCCACGTCGAGGACGCCCCCGAGCCCAATCGCACACAGCTCGAGCAGGGTGAGTCACAGCAGGCGCTCACGGTGACGCTCCCCGCGGGCGAGTACGAGTTCGTGTGCGACATCCACCCGGGCATGACCGGCACGATGGTGGCCGGCTGATGCCCGTCGTGGCGGTCGATCGTCGTGCTGATGCCCTGGTCGGAGGCCTCTGCAGAATTTTTCTCGCAGTTGGTTTGTGCTCAGGGGGTGCGGGGTAGTTGTCTGGCACAGGCCAGCTGGGGGCGGGGTGCCTGTCCGCCCGCCCGCCCCGCCCCCCTGGCTGTCCTCTCCGAACGGGATCCTGAATCAGGGTCCCGTTCTTCGCGTCCGGGCCGGCGCGCTCCGGGCGGGTCGGCGTCGCCCGGGTGACCCATGCCACGACGGCGCGCGTTGGCGATCCGGCCGGCGCGGCCTAGTGATGGGAGGGCGAGCCGTGGCGCGAGGCTCGGGCTGGGAGGCGAGTCGGTCTTCGGCCGGGGGCGTGTCCGTTCGCACGTCCTCTCGACCATCGACGCCCCTTCCCGGATGACCCACAGCACCACCACTTCCTCCCCGACCACCACCGCCTCCCGCGCCCCGACACCCGATGCGCCCGGCCCCCGATCCGGCGAGCCCGGCCCCCGACCCGCCCCGACACCCCGCCCGCCCGACGAGCGGATGGGCGGCCCCCGATCCGGCGAGCCCGGCCCCCGACCCGCCCCGACGCCCCCGCCGCCCGCGAGCGGATGGGTGTCAGCGGCAGCCAGGTGGCTGCCAGCGTGCTGGCGTCGACCTCGGCCGCGGTGGTGGCGTCGTTCTTCGGGGTGGCCGGCACGATCGTGGGCGCCGCCCTGGTCAGCATCGTCGCCACCGTGGGCACCGCCGCCTACAGCCTCGGGATCCGCCGGACCAGGTCACGCCTCCAGCAGGTGCAGGCGCTTCGGCTCGGCCGCACCGGCGCCGCCGGGGCGGCGACCGAATCGTCACCTGCGGCGGACGACCCGTCTCCCACGTCGCCGTCGACGGGCCCCGCCGAGGGGGGATGGCTGGCGCGGCTGGCCCACCACCGCTTCCGCCTCGCGGGGGCCGTGGCCGTCGTCCTCGTGCTGTCCCTGGGCGCGGTGACGCTGTTCGAGGTCGCCAACGACGGTCCGCTGTCCGGCGGTTCGAGCCGGGGACGCACGTCGATCGGCGCGCTGTTCGACGGTGGCCAGACGAGCGGCGACGGGCTGGGCGAGGACGGGCAGGGCGGCGACGGTGGCGTGACGGGCGACCCCCAGACCACGACGACCACGCTCCCCGACCAGAGCCCGGCGGCCCCGGCCCCTGCGCCCGACGCCGACCAGGAACCGGCGACGGCCGGCGGGGAGGGCACCACGACGACGACCGAGCAAGCGCCGTCCACCACGTCCACCACCACGCCGCCGTCCACCACGACGACGCAGCCCACGCCGTCGACCACGGCGCCCCCGCCCCCTGCTGCGCCACCCCCGCCCGGCTGAGCTCGCGGCGGACCTCAGCCCTCGTCGACGAGCGAGCGGTACTGGTCGGGCTGGCGGTGGCGGGCGAAGTCGAACAGCGTCGTCTTGTACGAGACCGTGTCGTCGAGGTCGCACGCGGCGACCACCACCTCGTCGCCGAGCGTCGTGCACTCGGCCACGATCGTGCCCGACGGATGGATGACGCACGACCCGCCGATGTGCTCGATGCCCGCCTCGGTCCCGGCCTTGCCCACCCCGACCACGAACGTGCCGTTCTGGTAGGCGCCCGCCTGCATCACGAGGTGGTTGTGGAAGTCGCTGAACCGGTCGTGCTCGGGGGCCGGGGGGTTGTGGAGCGGCGTGTTGTACCCGATGCAGATCAGCTCGACCCCCCGCAGCCCCTGCACGCGGTAGGACTCGGGCCAGCGGCGGTCGTTGCAGATCAACATCCCGACCTTCCCCCCGAACCCCTCGTAGACGGGGAAGCCCAGGTCGCCGCGCTCGAAGTACCGCTTCTCGAGGTGCTGGAACGGGCGCCACGGCTCGTGCTCCCCGTGGCCGGGCAGGTGGATCTTGCGGTACCGGCCGACCTCCTCGCCGTCGGGCCCGACGAGCACGGCCGTGTTGAAGCGGTGCCCGTCGGGCGTCAGCTCGGCGAACCCCAGGCAGAAGCCGACGCCGAGCCGCACCGCCTCGTCCCACAGCGGCTTCGTGTCGGGCCCGGGCACCTCGGTCTCGTACCAGGCATCGAGGGCGGGGTCGCCGTCCTCGTACCACCACCGGGGGAAGAACGTCGTGAGCGCCAGCTCGGGGAAGACGACGAGGTCGGCGCCCCGGTCGGCCGCCGTCCGCAGCAGGGCGATCAGCCGCTCGACGACGGCGGCCCGGCTGTCGTCGCGCTCGATCGGCCCCATCTGGGCGGCCGCCACGTTCACGACACGGGACATCGGGTCTCCCCTCGCACTGCGGATCGGGCGGCCCCGGGGCGGATGCGCGGGGTCGAGGTCACGATGCCAGCTCGACCATGACGTCGGCCAGGACCTGGCACCCCGCCGCCAGGTCCTCGGGCTCGGTGAACTCGGCCGGGTTGTGGCTGACGCCGCCCCGGCTGGGGACGAACACCATGCCGCTCGGGCACAGGCGGGCGAGCATCTGGGCGTCGTGGCCGGCGCCCGAGGGCAGCCGCATCACCGAGTGCCCGCGGTCGACCGCGGCGCGCTCGACCAGCGAGATCACCTCCTCGGCGAAGGCGACGGGAGCGAACCGGGCCAGCGAGCGCCACGCGGGCGGTCACGCCCTCGGCGGCGGCGATCTCGTCCACCCGGGCCCGCAGGCCCTGCTCGGACGCCGCCAGCACGGCCTCGTCGGTGTTGCGCAGGTCCACCGTCAGCGTCGCCTTCGCCGCCACCACGTTGACCAGGTTGGGGTGGAGGTCGACGCGGCCGACGGTGCCGACCTGGTGGCCGCCGAGGTCGGTGGCGAGGTGGCGCACCGCGACGGCGACCTCGGCGGCGGCGAGGCCGGCGTCGCGTCGCAGCCGCATCGGGGTCGTGCCCGCGTGGTTGGACTGCCCGGTGAGGGTCAGCTCCTGCCACGAGATGCCCTGGACACCCGTGACGGCGCCGATCGTGACGCCCTGCTCCTCGAGCAGGGGGCCCTGCTCGATGTGCAGCTCGACGTAGGCGTGCGGTGCCGGCCCGGGCACGGGGGCGTCGCCCGCCCAGCCGATGCGCTCGAGCTCGGCGCCGAGCACGGCACCGTCGATGGCGACGATGTCGAGGGCGTCCTCCAGCCGCAGGCCGCCGGCGTACACGAGGCTGCCCAGCATGTCGGGGGCGAACCGGCTGCCCTCCTCGTCCGTGAAGAAGGCGACGGCCAGCGGGCGGCGGGTGCGGACGCCCGCGTCGTCGAGGGCGCGCACGACCTCGAGCCCGGCCAGCACGCCGAGCGTCCCGTCGTAGCGGCCGCCCGTGCGGACGGTGTCGATGTGGCTGCCGGTCATCACCGGGTCGAGCGTGTCGTCGGTGCCCGCACGGGTGGCGACGACGTTGCCGATGCGGTCGACCCGGACGGACAGCCCGAGGTCCCGCATCCAGCCGACGACCAGCTCGCGCCCGCCGGCGTCCTCGTCGGTGAGGGCGAGCCGGCAGTTGCCTCCGTCTCCCGTGTCTCCCACCGCCGCGAGCGCCTCGAGGTCGGCCAGCAGCCGCTTCCCGTCGATCGCCGGCGCGTTCACGACGGCGGGCCGCTCGTGACGGGGGGCTGCGCCGACCAGGGGAACACGATCCAACGGTCGGTCTCCTGCCAGGAGTAGTCGGGGGCGACGACCGAACGGGGCTTGCTGTACAGCACCGCGGTGCGGGCCTCGGCCACGTGCTGGGCCAGGACCTCACGCACGAGCCGCAGCGTGTGCCCCGTGTCGGCGACGTCGTCGGCCACGAGCACGCGCAGGCCCCGCACGTCCACGAGGTCGAGCGTCGGCGGCAGCACCACCGGCACGTCCAGGCGCTCGTCGATGCCGGTGTAGAACTCGACGTTCATCGACCCGCAGTTCTTGACCCCGAGCGCGTAGGCCAGCGCGCCCGCCACGGTCAGGCCACCGCGGGCGATGGCGATCACGACGTCGGGTCGGTACCCGTCCTCGACCACGATCCTCGCCAGCTCGCGTGAGGCCGACCCGAACCGCTCCCACGTGAGGACCTCTCGTTCGGGGGCGGGCCCCGCCTCCTCCCAGTCGTCGTCGACGCGAGCGGTGGCGGAGGCGACCTCGTCCATGGACGCCGACTCTGGCACGCCGGCCGTCACCCGTGCGCCCTCACGCGTCCGCCCTCACGCGTGCGCCCTCACGACACGAGGTCCCACGGTCGCACCGGCACGCGGGTGACGGCTGCCCCCGTCGCGTCGCGGACGGCGGCGGCCACCGCCGCGGTCGACGAGATCGTCGGCGGCTCGCCCACGCCCTTGGCCCCGAAGGGGGCGCCCGGCTCGGGCTGCTCGATGTAGGTGGCCAGCACCTCGGGGGCGTCGGCCACGGTGGGGATCAGGTAGTCGGTGAAGCTGGGGTTCCGCACCAGCCCGCCGTCGACCACGATCTCCTCCATCACCGCCAGCCCGACGCCCTGGGCGATGCCGCCCTCGACCTGGCCCGTGACCTGCGTCGGGTGGAGCACCCGGCCGACGTCCTGACCGGTGGTGACCTGGACGACCCGCACGAGGCCGAGGTCGGGGTCGACGTCGACCACGGCCCGGTGGGCCGCGAACGCGTAGCTCACGTCCGCGTCGCCCTGGCCCCGCTCGTCGAGGGGCACGGTGGGGCGGTGCCGGTGGACCGCGGTGGCCTCGTACACCCCGTCGCCGGCCGCCGCGGCCACCGTGGTGTCGACCCCGGCCGCGGGGTCGGACGACGCGATGCGGCCCTCGTCGTCGACGACGAGCGTCTCGGCGGCCACCCCCGCCCGCCGGGCGACATCGGCCCGCACCTGGTCGGCGACCAGCCGGCAGGCGCGCAGCACGGCGCCGCCCGACATCCACGTCTGGCGCGACGCCGGACGACGACCCGGCCGAGCCGATCCCGGTCGTCGCCGCGGGCTCGACCACGACCGCCGAGCACCCGAGGGCGGTGCGGGCGATCTGCCCGGCGATCGTCACGAAGCCCTGGCCGACCTCGGCGACCGCGCACGACACCGTGGCCACCCCGCCCGCCAGGCGGACGTGCGCCTCGGACGTGTCGTCGAAGCCCTCGGAGTAGAGGAGGTTCTTGAACCCGACCGCCACGCCGACGCCCCGCCGGGTGCGGGCCGGGTCGTCGGTGCGGCCCGCGCCGCCCGGCCGTTCGAGCAGGCCGTCGCCCGCCGGGGCCGGGAGGGGATGGGCCACGGCGGCCCGGATGCACTCGGCCACGGGCGCGGTGCCGGTGATCCGCTGGCCCGTGGGCAGCGACGTCGCCCGTCACCATCGCGTTGCGCAGCCGGAGCTCGACCGGGTCGATGCCCAGCTCGGCGGCGAGGCGGTCCATCTGCGCCTCGTGGGCGAAGCAGACCTGCACCGCCCCGAACCCCCGCATCGCGCCGCACGGCGGGTTGTTGGTGCGCACGACGACGGCGTCGATGTGCGCGTTGGGCAACCGGTACGGCCCGCAGGCGAAGCGCGCCGCGTTGGCGATCACCGCCGACGACGACGAGGCGTACGCCCCGCCGTCGAGCACGACCTCGGCCTCGACCTTCACCAGGTCGCCGTCGCGGGTGGCGTGGTGCCGGTAGCGGAGCCGGGCCGGGTGGCGGTGGACGTGACCCAGGAAGGACTCGTCCCGCAGGTAGCTCATCTTCACGGGCCGCCCCGCGGCCAGCGCCAGGAGGCAGGCGTGGACCTGCATGCTCACGTCCTCGCGCCCGCCGAAGGCGCCGCCCACGCCGCCGAGGTGCAGGCGCACGTCGTCGGGAGCGAGCCCGAGGCAGGCGGCGACCTGGTCGCGGTCCTCGTGCAGCCACTGCGTCGCCACCCACAGGTCGATGCCGCCGGCACCGTCGGGCACGGCCAGGCCCGACTCGGGCCCGAGGAACGCCTGATCCTGCATGCCGACCTCGTAGGTGCCCTCGACCACCACCTCGCCGTCGGTCGCCGCCCCGACCTCGCCGTGGGTGATCACGACGCGGCGGATGACGTTCCCCTCGGGGTGGATGGGCGGTGCGGTGGGGGCGGCGTCGGCGTCCACCAGCGGCGGCAGGATCTCGTAGCCGACCGCGATGGCCTCGAGCGCCCGGCGGGCGGTGTCGGGGTGGTCGGCCGCCACCGCCGCCACCGGCTCACCGACGAAGCGCACGACGTCGCGGGCGAACACGGGCTGGTCGGCCGAGATGAGCCCGTAGGTGGTGGCGCCGGGCACGTCGTCGGCGGTCACGACGCAGGCCACGCCGGCGATGGCCAGCGCCGGCCCGACGTCGACGGACGTGATGCGGGCGTGCGGGTGCGGTGACCGCAGCGTGCGGCCCCACAGCATCCCGTCGGCGTGCAGGTCGGACGAGAACGCGAAGCGCCCCTGCACCTTGGGCGTGCCGTCGGGGCGGACCGGGCTGTCGCCGACGCGCCCGTCGGCCGGTCCGCCCCGAATCGTGGGCGGGGTCTGGAGGTCTGTCACGGGTCGCCGCCGTCGGGGCCGGACGTGGCGATGGCCGCCGCCGTGCGCACGGCCACGACCTGCTCGACCGCGGCGAGGATGCGGCCGTAGCCGGTGCAGCGGCACAGGTTGCCGGCCAGCGCCTCCCGCACCTCGAACGGGCCGGGGCGCGAGACGCGGTCGAGGAGGTCGTGGATGGCGACGACGAACCCGGGGGTGCAGAACCCGCACTGCACGCCGCCGGCCTCGACCATCGCCTGCTGGACGTCGGTGAGCACGTCACCGGACAGCGCGGCGTCGCCGGGCTCGCCGCCGGCGGGGGTCAAGCCCTCGACGGTCGTGACGGCGCAGCCCACCGCCGCCTCGGCCAGCTCGAGGCACGCGCACACGAGCACGCCGTCGACCAGCACCGAGCACGATCCACACTCGCCCTGCTCGCAGGCGTTCTTGGCGCCGGGGAGCCCGAGCCGGTCACGCAGGACGTGCAGCAGGCTGTCGCCCGCGTGCGCGCCCTCGACGCGGCGGGGCGTGCCGTTGACGACCAGCTCGTACACGGTGCCGCTCACGCGGCGGCCGTCCCGGCGGATCCGGCGCCCGGGGCCGGCTTCGAGCCGTCGGCGGGGCCGGGGAAAGCCCGCTGGAGGGCCCGGCGCGCGAGCACCCCGACCGCGTGGCGGCGGTAGGACGCGGTGGCCCGGTGGTCGTCGATCGGTCGGCTGGCCGCGGCCATGCGGGCCCCGAACTCGGCCGCCACCACGGGGTCGCAGGCCGTGCCGCCGTCCCAGTCGATCCGCTCGGCCGCCCACGCCTCGGCCTCCGCGTCGCGCACGGGAACCGGTCCGACCGACCCCAACGTGCACCGCACGGCCCGGCGGGTCGTGTCGGCCACCAGCGCACAGTTGGCGACGGCGATGACCATGGCGTTGCGCACGCCGATCTTGAGGAACTCGGCCGGACCGGGCACGAGCGGGACGCGCACGGCGGCGATGAGCTCGCCGGGACGGAGATCGGTGCGCTTCGGCCCGGTGAGGAAGTCGGCGACGGCAACCGTGCGGCGCCCGGTGGCACCGGCCAGCTCGACGGATGCGCCGTGCGCCACCAGCACGGGCAGCGTGTCGCCGGCGGGCGAGCCGGTCGCCAGGTTCCCGCCGATCGTCCCGGTGTTGCGGATCTGCGGGCTGCCGACGGTGCGGGCGGCTTGAGCGAGGGCCGGCAGCAGCGCGGCGAGCTCGGGGCCGAGGAGCGTGCTGTAGGTCGTCGCCGCGCCGAGGACGACCTCGCCCGGGCGGTCGTGCTCGGTGGGGATGACATGCCAGTGGCGCAGCTCGGCCAGGCGCCGCAGCGACAGCACGCCGTCGGGGCGCCGGTGCCCGTAGTTGACCTCGACCATGAGGTCGGTGCCGCCCGCCAGCACGGTCAGACCCGGGTCGTCGGCGAGTGCCGACAACGCGATGTCGAGTCGATCGGGGGCGAGGACGGTCACGGTGGGCGAGGTTGGTCGCGTTCAACGAACTGTTGAATTCGCGCATGTTACCGGTCGATGAACCCCCGGGTCGCGGCCGATCCCTCGCCGCTCGGGTCTCACTCGGACAGGTAGATCGTGTGGTCGTGCACCGACCCGGTGAGCATCCCGACCAGGAACGCGGCCTGCACCACCCACCGGGCGCGGCCGTCGGTCGTGAGCACCTGGGGGAGGTGGTACAGCGTCAGCGCGTACGTGCGCGCCGTGTGCCGCCACGACCGGCGCGGCATCCCCCGAGAACGGAACTTGCGGTACAGGCGGGCGCGCGTCTGGCCGTAGGCGTAGTACTGGCGGGCCGCGCCGCGCAGCGAGTCGCGCAGCCGGTACGCCACCACGGCATCGGGCACGAAGCCGAGCCGGTGGCCGGCGAGCTGGGCCCGGAAGGCGAAGTCGATGTCGTCGCACCCGCCGACGAACGTCTCGTCGAACCCGTCGATGTCCTCGTGGACGGCGCGGTGGACCGCGAAGTTGCAGCCCATGAACGTCTGCATCCACCCGAAGGTGGACAGACCGCGGACGCTCTCCTGCCGGGTGAGGGCCAGGGCGCGATCGTCGTTCAGCGTGGCGGTCTCGACCAGCCCGCCGGCCAGGTCCCAGGCGTCGCGTGCGCGCCAGTAGGCGGCCAGCCAGCCGGGGTGCACCGCGTCGTCGCCGTCGCAGTAGAGCAACAGCTCGCCGCGGGCTTCGGCGGACCCGCGGTTGCGGGCGTGGTTGATGCCCCGCCGCTCGGAGGCGTCGACCAGTCGGAGCGGCAGGTCCTTCCTCCAGCTGAGGGCCACGTCGACGGTCTCGTCGGTCGAGCCGTTGTCGGCGACCAGGACCTCCCACGGCACCGGCACGTCCTGGGCCGCCAGGGCCGCGAGCTGGTGGCCCAGCCACTCCGCCGCGTCGAGCACGGGGATGACCACGCTGATGCGCGGCGTCGCTCCGTCGTCCGCTGCTGGATCATCGGCGTGTCGGCGCGCCAGCCGATCCGTCGTTCCGCCGTCTGCCATCTCCGTGCCCACCGTTCAGGTGCCCGGGCGTGCGCGCCCCGGCGACCGCTGTCCTGAAACCACCGGGGCGTGACCCTACGAAGGCCACCGCGAGTGCGCAAACGGTCACCTGACGTTCGTCCTGGTGTCATCCGGTGCGGCGGCGGTCGCCGGGACGAGGGTGCCTGCGCCGTCGATCGCGGCCGCGTACGCCTCGGGTCCGGTCAGGGCTGCCGCCGCCAGCTCGCGCAGCCAGCGTCGGTACTCGATCGACACCTTGTCCGTCCGCACCGACAGCTCGGCCGCGGGATCGAGCAGCATCTCGGGAGGCACCTGGTTGCACACGACGGGCTCGTCCTCGGCCAGCACCCGGTCCTGGAAGGCGAGGTGGTCCCGGTCGTCGCCCGCGATGTCGTCGGTGCGACCGATGCACCAGAACGTGCGGCACGTGGCGTCGTCGACCGGGCTCGCGGCCATCCACAGGCGACGGCGGCGGCCGTCGGGATACGTGAAGGCGATGTCGACGCTGCACGGCATCGGCATGCGGTAGCTGCTGGCGGCGAGCATGGCGGTGTCGTCACGCTCGTCGGGGTAGGCGGGCGGGTCGTAGTCGAACCGGAGCTCGCCCTCGGCCCGGCGCACCTCGGGGATCGGCGGCACCGGCTCGTCCCTCCGGCCCAGGCTGCCGTCGTGCACGAAGGCGAAGTGGGCGAGGTCGACGAAGTTCTCGACTCGCCGCGGCGCAGCGACCGGCCACGTGTACGGCGCACCGGTCAGGACCTTCATCTCGGGGTCGGACCGGGCCGGGCACGCGGGAACGCGGGTCGGGACCGACGAGTCGAGGCGCACCCACACCAAGCCGTGCTCCACGACCGCCTCGAAGCCCTCGACCGCCGCACGTCCGGGGATCGGCCCGCCGGGCAGCGACGGGATGTCCACGCAGCGACCGCCGGCGTCGAACGCCCACCCGTGGTACGCACACCGCAGGCAGTCGCCGTCGACGTTTCCGACGGAGAGGCGGGTCGAGCGATGGGGGCAGCGGTCGGCGAGGACGGTCACACGACCCCGGTCCGACCGGGCCCGTCGGCGCCGTCCCCATCCAACTGGGCGACCACCAGGTCACGGCCGAGCAGGCGTACGGCCACGGGTCCGGGCAGGTCGGTCGCCGCGCACACGGGATGCCAGTGGTGGGCGAGCGCGGCCCGCAGCCCGGCGGCCCACCGGTCGCCGGGGGCGCCGGCGTCGTCGCCCCGATCGGCTGCGCCCGACCCGGCGGTCGTCCCGCCGGGGGCGGTGGAGGTCATCGCGCCGGCGGGCGGGCCGAGGCGCCGGCCAGGCAGCGGCCGTCGGTCCCGGCGGCCGGGCGCAGCAGCGCGACCAACCCCCGGCGGACCGCAGCGGCGACCCGGCGCATCACGCCGGCACCAGCGCGTCGACCGCCAGCCACCGGCCGCCGCGCACGCACCCCACGGGCACGAGCTGGCGGTCGGCGGTGATGGTCTCGTGACCGTCGGACAGCTCCACCGGGCCCTCCTCGACCCGTAGTACCGAGACCTCGGCGGGCCGGCCGATCGCCAGGCTGCCCAGCTCGTCCTGCCGTCCGATCGACGTCGCCGGGCCGGTCGTCGCCATGGCGACCACCGCCGGCAGGTCGACCCCGAGCGCCCAGATCTTCGACATCGTCTTCGGTAGCGAGCCGACGGGGTCGTCGACGTTGTAGATGTTCAGGTCGGTCGAGATCGAGTGCGGCAGGTGGCCCGCGTCGAACAGCCGGCGGGCGGTGCGGTAACGGAAGTCGGTGCCCGAATGGCCGACGTCGAGCCGCACCCCGCGCTCGACGGCAGCCGCGAACTCGGGCGTCACGGCCCCGGTGCCGGGATCGAGCTGGCCGCCACCGGCCCGGAAGGCGTGCGTGATGATGTCGCCCGGGCGGAGGGTCGTGAGCAGGGCCTCGTTGGTGATGGTCGGGGTGTGGGGGAAGCGGCCGAGGTGGACCATCACCGGCTTGTCGCCCGCCACCCGCTGGGCGCCGGACAGGAACGGGCTGTGCGTGTCGTCGCCCGTGTGGGTGGCCCGCACCTTGAAGCCGACGACGATGTCGGCGTGGGTCGCGAGGGCGGCGGCGGTGGAGTCGAGGTCGAGGTTCCGCTCGTCGTCCGCGATGCGCAGCTTGTGGCAGATGAAGTCGCCGGTGGCGAGGTAGAGCTGGCACGGGTCCATGAACGCCAGCACCCGCGTGGCGGCGCCCGAGCCCTCGAGCCAGTTGCGGGCCAGCGTGAACGTGGCGACGCCGCTGGTGCCCCCGTCGACGACGACCGGGACCGCGGTCTGCACGCCGGCCCGGTCGGGCTCGACGCAGAAGTCGCCGAGGCCGGGGAACACGTGGGCGTGGAGGTCGATCAGCCCGGGCGTGACGACGAGGCCGGCGGCGTCGACGACGGTGGCGGCGGGCTCGGCGGCGACCACGGCGTCGCCGGCGCTGGGGCCGACGGCGGCGATGCGCCCGTCCGCCACCACGACGTCGGCGACGCGGTCGGTGCCCGATGCGGGATCGATCACCCGGCCGCCGCGGAGGACGAGGACGTCGACCCCGGCGGTACCCGGGCCGGGCGGGGAGTCGTTCAACACGTTGTTGAAGTTAGGGAGAGGGTGTTTCGCCCGTGTTGCGCCTCGATGAGCGGCGCATGGCGCCCGGCCCGCGGTGCGGAAGCGTCAGCCGGTGGGCTCGAGCACGAAGACCGGGATCGTGCGGTCGGTCTTGCGCTGGTAGTTGGCGTAGTCGGGCCAGGCCTCGACGGCGCGGGCCCACCACTCGTCGCGCTCGGCGCCGTCGACCTCGCGGGCGTGCATGTCCTGCACGAGGGTGCCGTCCTGCAGGGTCACGTCGGGGTCGGCGACGATGTTGTGGTACCAGCCGGGGTGGTTCGGGTCGCCACCCTTCGACGCCACGATGGCGTAGTCCCCGTCGTGCTCGACCTTCATCAGCGCGGCCTTGCGGACCTTGCCGGACTTGTGGCCGCGCATCGTGACGACGATGACCGGCTTGCCCTGCAGCGTCAGCCCCTCGGTGCCCCCCGACGACTCGTACTGGTCGACCTGCTTGGCCACCCAGTCCCACGCGCTCGGCTTGTAGTCACCATCGATCGGCATGGGGCGGAGTCTACGGACGGTGACCGCCGAGGCGTCGGGGACCGCGTCGTGTGCTCGCCTCTGCCGTGGTTCTGTGCCGCGATCTGGTTGGCAGGCAGCCGTTTCGCTGCACGGAAACCCCGGGCCCCCGGGTGAGCCCTCGGGGCGAGCGCCGCTACAGCGTCCACGCCCTGGAGGCGGGCGGCGGCTCGGCGGTGGCGTCCGAGCACGTCGGACACGCCGGTGACCCGCAGCTCGCCGTCCTCGACCAGCGGGCGTCCGGCGATCACGGTGTGGAACGCCTGGGTCGGGCCGCAGCGGAGCAACGCCTCGACGGGGTCGGTGAGCGCCCCCGCGAAGGCGAGGCCGTCCAGCTTCCACGCCACCAGGTCGGCCGCCGCGCCCGGCGCCAGGACCCCCAGCTCGCCGAGCCGCCCGAGGCAGGCGGCCGAGCCGCGGGTCGCCCAGCTCGAGGGCGTCCCGGGCGGTGAACGACGTCGGCCCGCCCCGCTGGCGTCCGAGCAGCAGGGCGCCCCGGGCCTCGAGCCACAGCGACGCGCAGTCGGTGGAGGCCGATCCGTCGCACCCCAGGCCGACCGGCACCCCGGCGGCGCGGTAGTCGGCGACCGGGGCGATGCCGCCGCCGCCGATCATCATGTTCGAGCTCGGGCAGTGGGCCACGCCCGTGCCCCAGGCGCCCATGCGGGCGATCTCCTTCTCGTCCGGGTAGATGCAGTGGGCGACCCACGATCGGTCCGAGCCCCAACCGCAGTCCTCGAAGTGCTCGATCGGCCGGCGGCCGAACGTCTCGAGGCAGAACGTGTCCTCGTCGGGATCCTCGGCCAGGTGCGTGTGCAGGCGGACGTCGAGGCGCTCGGCCAGCTCGGCGGTCCGCCGCATGAGGTCGGGCGTCACCGAGAACGGCGAGCACGGGGCCAGCGCCACCCGCACCATCGCGCCGGGCGCGGGGTCGTGGTGCCGGGCGACGGCCTCCTCGCTGGCGGCGAGGATGGCGTCGTCGTCCTGGACCACCGAGTCGGGCGGCAGCCCACCGTCCTTCTGCGACAGCGACATCGACCCCCGGGTCGGGTGGAAGCGCACGCCGAGGTCGCGGGCGGCCTCGATCTCGGCCGACAGCAGGTCGCCACCCGCCGCCGGGTGGACGTAGAGGTGGTCGGTGCGAGGTGGTGCAGCCGCCCACGGCCAGCTCGGCCAGCCCGACCCAGGCCGACACGTACGACGCCTCCTCGTCGAGCAGCGCCCAGCGGGGGTACAGCGTCGTCAGCCAGTCGAACAACGTGCTGCTGGTGGCGGGCAGATAGGCCCGCGTGAGGTTCTGGTAGATGTGGTGGTGCGTGTTGACCAGGCCGGGTGTGACCAGGCACCCGTCGGCCCGCAGCACCCTCGTCGCGGCCGGCGGGGTGTCGGACGGCCCGCCCACGGCGGTGACGAGCCCACCGGAGCACGCCACCCAGCCGCCCGCGATCTCGCGCCGGTCGTCGTCCATCGTGACCACGAGGTCGGCGCCGGTGACGAGCAGGTCGACGGGCGTCCCGTCGGGGGCGGGCGAGGGTCCCGGAGGCATGTGCGGACGCTAGCCGTGCGCGGTTCCCGGGTGGTCGGCTTCACGGTCCGTTGACGGAAGCGCAACGAACGCCTCAGGCTCGCGGGAAACGGAACCCATCGCCTCGGGCCCGGTGTGTGGTGGCGAGGCAATCGGTTCCGCCTGCCGGAGGATGAGGCGGTGGTTCCGCATGTGGAACCGATTGCCTCGGGCTCGGGGAAGCGGAACCCATCGCCTCGGGGCTCGCCCCGGTCCACTCCGGCCCACCCCGGCTCATCCCGGGCTCAGGTCTCGCGGACGACCTGGAGCGACACGCGGGTGGCGCCCGCGGCGGTGGCGGCCCGCAGGAGGCGGTCGACGGCCGTGAGCACGGCGTCGTCACCGCCGGACACGGTCGTGCCGAACGGTCCGAAGTCGACCGCTACCCCCGACCGTTCGGCGGCCTCGACCGCGGCCCGCACGTGCGGGCCCGGGTCGCCCTCCACGAACGGTTCGATGGTGAACTCGACGATCAGCGACACGGCGCTCACCCCCCGTCGGCGTTCAGGTAGTTGTAGACGGTGAAGCGGCTGACGCCGAGTGCGTCGGCCACGTCCTCGACGGCCTTGCGGAGCTGGAACGCGCCCCGCCCGTCGAGCAGGCGGACGGCCCGTTGCTTGTCCTCGCGGGACAGGGCGGCGAGCGGCGCCCCGAGCTCGGCTTCGACGCCGGCGATCATCCGCTCCAGCGTGCCGTGGACGCCGGGGAGCCGCAGGCCACCCACGAGCTCGCCCTCCCAGTGCAGCGGCACGTCCCCCGCCGTCACCCGCGAGGCGGGGACGAGCGTGGCGCCCAGCACGTCGGCCACGGGGTCGAGCGCGACCAGGAGGGGGTGGCGGGCGGGCACGGACCGGAATGTACCCGCAGCCGTTTCCGGGCCGTGAAGACTGTGTCTCGCGCATTGACAACTTGTTGAACGCGCTCTTGGGTGGCCGGATGCCCACCCTCGTGCGCGGCGGCGTCGTGCTCCCCATGTCCGGACCCCGGCAGGTGCTCGACCCCGGGTCGGTGCTCGTCGAGGGCACCGACATCGTGGCCGTGGGTGACGTCGCCACCCTCGACGCCGACCCGCGGGCCGCCGACGCCGAGGTGGTCGACGCCACCGGGCACGCCGTGATCCCCGGCCTCCACAACTGCCACCTCCACTCGGGGCTGCTGCGGGGCACGGCCGAGTCGCTGTCGCTGTGGGACTGGCTGCGCACGTACGTCGACCCGGCCCACAAGGCCCTCACCCCCGAGATCGCCCGGGTGGCGTCGCTGCACTGCTACGCCGAGGGCCTGCTGGCGGGCACGACGTCGGTGATGGACATGTGGCGCTACATGGAGGGGTCGGCGGCGGTGGCGGCCGACCTCGGCATCCGCGCCACCCTCGTCCCGTACGTGGCCGACGCCGAGGGCTACGACTACTTCGAGTCGATCGCCTCGAACCGCAAGCTGCTGGAAGCGGTCGCCGACGACCGCAGCGGCACCGACGGGCGCGTGCGGGCCTGGGTCGGGCTCGAGCACCTCCTGTACTGCACGCCCGAGTGCTTCGCCGAGGCCGTGGGCCTGGCCGACGAGTTCGCCACGGGGATCCACACGCACTCGTCCGAGACGATGTGGGAGGTCAACGAGTCGCTCAGCCGGTGGGGGCGCCGCCCGATCGAGGTGTTCGCCCAGCGGGGCATCCTGGGGCCCCGGACCGTCGTGGCCCACTGCGTCTGGCTCGACGACCGCGAGATCGAGCTGCTGGCGCAGACCGGCACCGCCGTGGCCCACTGCCCGTGCTCCAACATGAAGCTCGCGTCGGGGCCGGCCCGCATCGGCCACATGCGCAACGCCGGCGTCACCGTCGGGCTCGGCAGCGACGGCGAGAAGGAGAACAACACGCTCGACCTGCTCGACGAGATGAAGTTCGCCTCCCTGCTCGAGAAGGTGTCGACGCTCGACCCGACGGTCGGCGACCCGTGGGACGTGCTGGCCATGGCCACGATCGAGGGCGCCCGGGCGTTGGGGCTGGCCGACGAGACCGGGTCGCTCGAGGTGGGCAAGCGGGCCGACCTGGTGACGGTCGACCTGGGCGGGCTGCACACGACGCCCGTCCTGCACGGGCGCGGACCTGAACGTGCCGGCCCACCTCGTGTTCTCGGCGTCGGGCCGGGACGTGCGCGACGTGTGGGTGGACGGCCGCCGTCTGGTGGCCGGCGGAGAGCCGCTCACGTTCGACGTGGCCTCGGTGCGGTCCGAGGCCCAGGCCGCGGCCGAGGAGCTCTTCGACCGCCGGTCCCACGTCCTCGCCGCCGCGGAGGTCTGAGGCCCCAACGACGATTTCCACAGCAGTTTCGGGGGTTCCGACCCCCGAAACTGCTGTGGAAAAGTCGGGGGTGGGTCACTCGCGGGCGAAGGCGACCACGTCGGGGACGTGGCCGGCCTCGCGCAGCAGGGCCCGGAGGTGGGCCGGGTGCAGGCGCGACGACGTGATGCGCACGCCCAGCGGCGCCAGGGCGTCGGCCACCGCCCCCGCCAACGCGGCCGGGGTCGACGTGATCGACGCCTCCGCGACGCCTCGGAAGCCGCCCGGCAGCGGTGAGGGCGTCTCGCGGTGGACGACCCGCAGCACCGGCACCTCGACCGCGGTGGGCGGGGCGTAGTCGCCGAGGGTCCGCACCAGCGGGGTGCCGTCGTCGGCGTAGGGCAGCCGCTCGGTCAGCGCGGCGCCGAGCGCCTGGGCGAACCCGCCCTGGTGCTGCCCCTCGACGACGGTGGGGTTGATGACGACGCCGCAGTCCGACACCAGCACCGCGTCGAGCACCGTGACGCGGCCCGTCACGGTGTCGACCTCGACGGCCAGCGCGGTCGCCGAGGCTGCGCTGGTCTCGTCGAAGTTGGTGTGCCCGTGCTCGTCGGGCACCGGCGTCGTCCCCCCAGGCGAGAACACGGCGGTGGCGGCCAGCGGGGCATCGAGGTCCGGCGGCAGCGTGTGGGGCTGCAGCCAGGCGGCCTCGGCCACCTCCGCGAGGGTGGGTGTGCCCGGGAGGCAGGCGGCGATCCGGTCGACCGATCGCCGGACCTGCCCGGCGGCCTGCAGGACCGCGCCGCCGCCCATGACCGCCGACCGGCTGCCCCACGTCCCCATGCCGTAGGGGAGGGCGTCGGTGTCGCCGTCCCGCACCGTCACCGCACTCGGGTCGGTGCCGAGGGCGGTCGCGGCCACCTGGGCGAGCACGGTCTCGTGGGCCTGGCCCTGGCTCTTCGTCCCGACGGTCACGGTGACGCTGCCGTCGGGCAGCACCGCCACGGTGGCCGCCTCGAACGACCCGAACCGCCCCGCCACGCCGTACTGCGTCGGGGCCGTGCCCTGCACGAGCATCGACACCCCGATGCCGACGTGGCGGCCGGCGGCCCGGGCCACGGCCTGCCGGTCCCGCCAACCGTCCATGTCGAAGGCGTCGACGAGCTGGTCGAGGTGCGGACCGAGCGCCCCGAGGTCGATGCGGCCGCCCGTGCCGGTGATCCACGGTCCGGGGGCTGTCGGGCAGCAGGTTGCGCCGGCGGACCTCGACGGGGTCGATCCCGAGCTCGCCCGCGATGCGGTCGAGCACGCGCTCGGTGCCGAGGTGGGCCTGCGGCTGGCCGAACCCGCGGTAGGCGCCGACGGGGGCGGTGGTCGTGGCCACGCAGCGCAGGTCGAAGCCGACCGCGCCGAAGTCGTAGCCGCCCGACAGCGACCCGATGGTCACGAGCGACGGGCCGACCCCCGAGAAGTAGAGGACGGGCCAGCCGATGTTGGACGTGATCGTGGCCTTGTAGGCCAGGACGCGGCCGTCGTCGTCGTAGCCGACCTCGAGGTCGTGGACCTGCTCGCGGGCGTGGATGCCGCCCGTCAGCGCCTCGAGCCGGTCCTGGCTCCAGCGCACGGTCCGCCCGGTGACGCGGGCGAGCATCGCCACCGCGCACTCCTCGCGGGTGAAGTGCTGCTTCGGCCCGAAGCCGCCACCCATGTCGGGGACGACCACGCGCACGTCGGCCTCGCGCAGGCCGCAGGCGTCGGCCACGACCGTGCGCAGCTGGTGCGGTTGCTGGTTCGACGCCAGCAGGGTGAGTCGCCCGCTGGCCGGGTCGACGGACGCCTGGGCGCCGTGCCCCTCGAGGGGGAGGGCGGTGATGCGGTGGTGGTCGATCCGCTCGGCCAGGCGGTGGGGCGCCGACGCCAGCGCGGCGTCGGCGGCGTCGAGCCCGGCGGACAGGCGGAGGAACACGTTCGTGCCCCACGCGGGGTGCAGCAGCGGTGCGTCGGGAGCGACGGCGACGAGGGGGTCCACCACGGGTGGGAGCGGATCGAGGTCCACGTCGACGAGCTCGGCGGCGTCCTCGGCGACGGCCCGGGACGTGGCGACCACCGCGGCCAGCGGTTCGCCGACGTAGCGCACGGTGTCGTCGGCCAGCAGGCCCCACGACAGGGGCTGGGCGGTCGGGATCGGCAGCATGTGGGTCATCGGCCGCGCGCCGGCCGCGGCCAGGTCGGCCTGGGTCACCACCGCCACCACGCCGGGGAGGCGGAGGGCGCTGGTCGTCGAGATGGCCCGGATCCGGGCGTGGGCCACCGGGCTGCGGACGAAGGCCACGTGGCACAGGCCGGGGACGTCGTGGTCGGCCAGGTAGCGGCCCCGGCCGGTGAGCAGGCGGGCGTCCTCGGCGCGCAGGCGCCGCTCGCCGATCACGACCCGCGCCCGCCGTCCGCGCCGCGCCCGCCGTCGGCGCCGCAACTGCCGTCCGAGCCGCGCCGGCCGTCGACCGCGTCCCGGGCCGAGGCGGCGGCGTCGAGCACGGCCGCGACGATGCCGGCGTAGCCGGTGCACCGGCAGATGTTCCCCGCCAGCCACGATCGGACGGTCGCCTCGTCGGGATCGGGCTCCTCGGCGAGCAGCTCGACGGCGGTCAGGACCATGCCCGGCGTGCAGAAGCCGCACTGCAGGCCGTGACACCGGCGGAAGGCGTCCATCACGGGGTGGAGGGCGTCGGGTGTCCCCAGCGCCTCGATGGTGGTCACGCGGTGGCCGTCGCACTGCCCCGCCAGCACCAGGCACGAGCGCACCGTGCGGCCGTCGAGCAGCACGGTGCACGCCCCACAGGCGCCGGTGTCGCATCCGAGGTGGGTGCCGGTCAGCCCGGCGTCGCGCACGAGGTCGGCGAGCCGGTCCCGTGGCTCGACGACGACCTCGAGCGGCTCGTCGTTCACCGCCACCTTCACCCGGCGGGCCGTCACGCCACCGCCGTCCCCGGCTCGCCGGCCACCGACGCGGCGAGGCGGCGGTGCGCCCGCACCGCGGCGCGGGCGGCCAGCGCCCCCGCCAACGCCGTGCGGTCGGCGTCGTCGCCGCCGTGCTCTCGGCACACGCCGTCGACGGCCGCCGCCACGTGGCGGACGAGGGCATCGGAGAGGTCCTCGTCCACTGGTTCGCTGCGCAGGGCGTCGTCGACGACCGGGGTGAGGTCGACGGGCCCCGTGCCGATCCCGCATGCGGCGGCCCGCCCCGGCCCGCACGCTCGGCCGTCCGGGGTGGCGGTGAGCGTGATCCCCACCCCGGCCTCGGCCCGGTCGCGGTGGCGCGGGGCCCACTCGCAGAACGCCGCCGCCCGGTGGCCGGCGTCGTCGAGCGGGATCAGCACCTCGACCACGATCTCGTCGTGGGCCAGCGCCGTCTCGAACGGCCCGGTCGCCAGCGAGGCGGCGGCCAGGTGCCGCGTGCCGCTCGGGCCCTGCACGACGACGTCGGCGCCGAGGGCGACGAGCGCCGCGGGCAGCTCGGCTGCGGGGTCGGCGTGCGCCAGGCTGCCGCCGAGGGTTCCCCGGTGGCGGATCGCGGGGTGGCCCACCCAGGCGGCGGCCGCGGCCAGCAACGGGGCGGCGGTGGCCACCGTGGGGGAGAGCTCGACGGCCCGGTGCCGGACCAGCGCACCGATCCTCAGCACGCCCCCGGCCCGGTCGACGTCGATGCCGTCGAGGCCCACCTCGTTCACGTCGATCAGGACGGCGGGCCGGATCGTCCGGGTGACGAGCAGCGGCAGGAGGCTCTGACCGCCGGCCAGCACCCGCGCCTCGCGGTCGCCCGCCAGCGCCTCCACCACCTCGTCGACCGACGTGGCGGACACGAGGTCGAAGGGCGCGGCGGTCGTCATCGGGGCGACCGTACGGACGTCGTGTTTCGCGGTGGTTTCCGTGCCGGCCGGCTTCAACAAGTTGTTGAGGCGGTTCACACTCCGTTGACGAAGAGGCAATGGACGGGAAACCACAGCCCGGAAGCGTGGGTCCGTTCGCTCGGAGAGGACGGCGCGGTGCGGTCCCGGCGGACACTGGGAGGTCAGATTGCCTGACACGATCACGCGTCGCCGGTTCCTGGCGCGCGGCGGCCTGGCCGGCGCCGTGCTGCTCGGCGGCGGGGCCACCATCCTGTCCGCCTGCGGCGATGACGACGACGACAGCTCGACGAGCGGCGGGGGCGGGGGCGACGGCGACTTCGGCGAGCTGGCGGTCCAGCTCTCCTGGATCAAGAACATCGAGTTCGCCGGCCTGTACGTCGCCGACAGCAAGGGCTACTTCACCGACGAGGGCTTCAGCTCCCTCAACATGATCCCCGGCCCGGGCGATGCCATCGCCCCGCTGGTGGCCGGCGACGTCCTGTACTCGTTCGGCGGGTCCGAGACGGTGGCCAACGCCGTCCTCAACAACGACGCCCCGCTGAAGATCATCGGTGCCAACTTCCAGAAGAACCCCTTCTGCATCCTCTACCTGGCCGACGACCCCATCCCCGACCCCGAGGCGCTGAAGGGCAAGACGATCGGGGTGCAGCAGGCCAACGAGCAGATCTGGCAGGCGCTGCTGCGGGCCAACGGGCTCGAGGAGGGCGACGGTCCCGACAAGGTCAAGAAGGTGCCGGTCGACTTCGAGCCGACACCGCTCGAGAACGGCGAGGTGCAGGGCTTCTTCAGCTTCATCACCAACGAGCCCAACATCCTGCGGGTCAAGGGCCTCGACGTCGGGACGCTCAACCTGTCCGACGTCGGCATCACCCTCTACCAGCAGCTCTACACCGTCACCGAGGAGTCGCTCGAGACCAAGCGGGACCAGCTCGTCGCGGCGCTGCGCGCCGAGTCCAAGGGGTGGCAGCACGCCATCGCCGACAACCAGCTCGCCATCGACCTGACGCTGACCGAGTACGGCGCGGACCTCGACCTCGACGCCGAGTCGCAGGAGCTCGAGATCACCTCGCAGATCGAGCTGCAGAAGTCCGAGGCGACCGAGGCGAACGGGCTGTTCTACATGGGCGAAGCCGACCTCGAGAACAACCTGCGGGTGCTCAGCGACCTCGGCCTGGCCGTGTCCGAAGACCTCTACACCAACGAGATCCTCGACGAGGTCTACGCCGACGGCATCGAGCTGTACACCGCCTGAAAGGTTCATCGGATGGGTCACATCGCTCGCCTCGGCGGCTGCGCCGCCGAGAGCGCAACGAGGTTGCTTCCCGCTCCTGGCGCCTTCGGCGCCGGGCCGCTCGGGCCACGGCTGCGCCTGTCGGCACAGCCTCTGATCATGACGGTCACCGATCCCGCCACCGGCAGCAGCGGCAGCGGCCTGCTCATCGAGGGCCTGCGCAAGGACTTCGCGCTCAAGCGGACGAGCATCACCGCCGTCGAGCGCGTCGACCTGCAGGCCCCCGAGGGGTCGTTCACGGCGCTGCTCGGCCCGTCGGGCTGTGGCAAGTCGACGGTGCTGCGCATCCTGGCCGACCTGGAGAAGCCCACCGCGGGCACGGTCCTCGTCCACGGCGAGGACCCGTCCGCGGCCCGCAAGGGCCACCGGCTGGGCATCGCCTTCCAGGACGCCGCCCTGCTGCCGTGGCGATCGGTGACCAAGAACATCCGCCTGGCGCTGGAGGTCACCGGGTTCGAGGCGTCGCCGACAGCCGTCTCGGACCTGGTCTCCCTCGTCGGGCTCGAGGGGTTCGAGGGCGCCCGGCCGCAGCAGCTCTCGGGCGGCATGCGCCAGCGGGTCGCCATCGCCCGCGCCCTCGTCACCGACCCCGCGGTGCTGCTGCTCGACGAGCCGTTCGGCGCCCTCGACGAGATGACGCGGCGCCGGATGAACCTCGAGCTGCAGCGCATCTGGATGGACCGGGTGACGACGACGCTGCTCGTCACGCACTCCATCGACGAGGCGGTGCTGCTGGCCGACCAGGTGGTCGTGATGACGCCGCGGCCGTCGACGATCCGCGAGGTCGTCCGCATCGACCTGCCCCGACCCCGCACGGTCGAGATGCAGCGCAGCGAGGAGTTCCACGGCCTGGTCGACCACATCGCCGACCTGCTGTTCGGGCGCGCCGGCGAGCCCGGCGAGCCCGCGAGCCCGGCTCCGAGGCCGGAGTGGCCGGAGGGGTCGACGCGCCCGCCGCCGCGCCGGCCGAGGCATCCGACGTGAAGGTCTCCTAGCCGGTGGTCGACACCGCGACCGCCCTCGACCCCTCGGCCGGCGCCGACGCCACCGGGGGCCGCTCCGTGGGCTCGGCGCTGCGGGCACTCGGCGACAGCCCGTGGCTGCCCTCGGTCGTCCTGATCGTCGCTCTGCTCGTGCTGTGGGAGGTGGCCGCCCTCACGTTCCTGGCCGACTCGAAGGCGTTCCCACCGGTGACCGACGTGGTGGGCGACGTGGTCGGCGACCTCGACGTCTACCTGCGCAACGCCCGGACGACCCTGCGGGCGGCGTTGCCGGGCTGGTTCTGGGGCAACGTCATCGCCACCGTGATGGGAGCGCTCGCGGTGGCGGTGCCGCTGCTCGAACGCCTCACGCTGCACATGGCGGTGGCGATCACGTCGCTGCCCATCATCGCCCTCGGGCCCATCTTCCAGGTCACGCTGGAGGGCGACGCCCCCCGCTCCGCGCTGGCCGGCCTCGCCGTGTTCTTCACCACGCTCGTCGGCACCATCGTGGGCTTGCGGGCGTGCGATCGATCCAGCGTCGACCTGATCCGGGCCCTCGGGGGCGGGCGGTTGGCGGTGCTGCGCTGGGTCCGCGTCCGAGCGGCGCTGCCCGACTACTTCGCCGCCCTCAAGATCTCGGCGCCCGCCGCGGTGCTCGGCGCCATCATCGGGGAGTTCATCGGCGGCTCCGAGAACGGGCTCGGCGTGGCCCTCATCGCCGCCCGCGCCAACGCCGACTCGGCACGGGTGTGGGGCGTGGCGCTGGTGGCGACCGCCGTCGCCGGCTTGGGCTACGCCCTCATCGCCTTCGTCGGGCGCCTGCTCACGCCGTGGGCGCCGTCGTCCCGGCGCAGCGGGGTCGGAGGGTCGTGAGCGCGGTCATCGACCTCGCCGAACCCGGGCCGGCACCGACGTCTGCCGCTGGCGCCGCCACCGGGGCCCAGGGCCCCGTGCGGACCGGGGGTTCGTTCGGCCGACGGGTGGCGTGGGGCGTGCTGCGGTCGCTCGGCACGTTCGTCCTGGTCGGCGCCCTGCTGCTCGGCCTGTGGGTCGGGTTCCTCGAGGTGTTCGACGTCAACAGCTACGTCGGCAAGACCCCGACCCAGGTGTGGGACTGGGTGACCGACCCCGTCGCCGGGGCCGAGCGGCGCGACGAGCTGTGGGAGGCCACCAAGGAGACGCTCGTCGAGGCGGGCCTCGGCTTCCTCACCGGCCTGACGGCCGCCGTCGTCGTGGCGGTGGCGTTCGTGCTGTCCCGGTCGCTCGAGCGGGCGGTCATGCCCATCGCCCTGGCCCTGCGGTCGGTCCCCATCGTGGCGATGGTCCCGCTGCTGGCCTACATCTTCGGCCGCGAGCTGGTGGGCAGCCTCGTGATCGTGTCGATCATCGTGTGGTTCCCGGCGCTCGTGCTGGTGTCCAACGGGCTGCGCTCGGTGCGACCCGAGGCGCTCGACCTGCTCCGGGCCTACGACGCGGGCCCGCTCACGCAGCTCGTGAAGGTCCGCCTGCCGTCCGCCATCCCCAGCCTGGTGGCGTCGGCCAAGGTGTGCGCGCCGCTGGCGATCCTCGGCTCGCTCCTCAACGGCTGGCTGTCGACGGGGACCGGGCTGGGAGCCCTGATGTCGCTGTCCACGATCACCGCCGAGTTCTCCAAGCTGTGGGCGGCGGTCGTGATCGTGACCGTCGTGTCGGTGCTGTTCGCGGCGGTGGTCACCGCGCTCGAGCAGGTGACGCTGGCCCGCTGGGCGCCCGAGCGCGCCACCCGATGACGACCCGGGTCGGACCGGGTGCCGAGGCAGGCGTCGTGGCCCCTGCTCCCGCTCCTGCGGCGACGCCGGCCGGCTCGCCCGAGCGGGCGGCCGCGGCGTCCCCGGCCGTGCTCGACAACACCGCCGCGTGCCTGGCCGCGGCGTGGCATCCCGTGGCCGCGGCCGACGAGGTCGGCGACCGGCCGGTGGGCGTGCTGCTGCTCGACCGGGCCTGGGTGCTGGTGCGGCTGGGCGGCGAGGTGCGGGCGTTCGAGGACCGGTGCCCGCACCGCCTGGCGCCGCTCTCCGCGGGGTCCGTCGCCGGCGGCCGGCTCGTGTGCCGCTACCACGGCTGGGCGTTCGACGACGGCGGCGCCTGCACGCTGATCCCCGCCAACGGCGAGGGCGGGCCGGTCCCGTCGCGGGCCTGCCTGGCCCGGCCCGCCGGGGTGGTCGAACGGTACGGGCTGGTGTGGCTCGCCCCGGAGGCGCCGGTGTGCGACCTGCACGAGTTCCCCGAGTGGGACGACCCGGGCTTCGTACGGGCGGTGACCGCCCCCCGGCGCACGTCGGCGGGCGCCCTGCAACTGGCGGACAACTTCCTCGACGCCGCCCACTTCCCGACCGTGCACACGCAGACGTTCGGGACGCCCGAGGCGGCCTACGTCAGCCCGCACGAGGTGGTGCGCACCGGCTGGGAGGTGCGGACGACCTACCACGCGCCCTACCGCAACCACGACGATCCGCTGGTCGGGTCGGGCGAGCACCCCCTGATCCAGGACCACGTGCTCACGAAGATCGGTCGGCCCGCCGCGGCCGTGCGCCTGACGCTCGACTTCCCCGTGACCGGTGAACGCCTGGCGATCCTGTTCGCCTGCCAGCCCGAGACCGCGACCTCGACGCGGGTGTACAAGCAGATGGCCCGCAGCGGGTACGGCGCCGCCGCGGAGGCGACGGAACGCATCGCCGAGCTGATCGCGTACGAGGACCTGGTGCTCGACGAGGACCTCGCCATCCTCGAGCGCTACCGCGACCGCAGCCTGGCGCTGGACCTCAGGGTCGAGGTCCACTCCCGGGCCGATCGCCTCAGCGTCGCCTACCGCCGCCTGCTCGCCGACCTCGCCGCTCGCTGCTGACCGGCCTCGGTTGTCCGTGCCGACGACCGGGTCGTCGGCGTCGCTCGCCCGTCGGTCCCGGCGAGGCAATCGGTACCGCCCGCGGTGGCCTGAGGCACGGGTTCCGGATGCGGAACCCATCGCCTCGACCTCGGCGGCACGGAACCGATTGCCTCGGCGATCGGTGGGTCGGTGCGGCACGATCGGGGCGTGGCGATGCGGCGGGTGGCGATCATCGGGTCGAGCGGGGCGGGGAAGTCGACGTTGGCCCGGAGGCTGGGTGGGCGGACCGGGCTTCCCGTCGTCCACCTCGACGAGCACTTCTGGCGCCCCGGCTGGGTGGAGACGTCCCGCGGCGAGTGGCGGGCCGTGCAGACCGCGCTGTGCGCGCAGGACGCGTGGATCATGGACGGCAACTACAGCGGCACGCTCGACGTGCGGTTGGCCCGGGCGGACACCGTGGTCTTCCTCGACCTGCCCCGCCGCGTCACGATCCCCGGGGTGGTGCGGCGGTGGGTGCGCCACCGCGGCCAGGCCGTACAGGCGCCGGGCTGCCCCGAGCGACCGACGCGCGAGCTCCTCCGCTACGTGTGGGACTACCCCACCGGGGGTCGGGTCCGGGCCCTCGCGGCGCTCGAGGCGCACGGGCGCGCCGACCTCGACCTCGTGATCCTGCGGTCGCGCGCCGCGATCCGCCGCTGGCTCGACGACCTCGCCCCGCTGGCGGACGCGACGCCCCACTGAACCCGAGGCAGTAGGTACCGCGCTCGCCAGGATGAGGCGAGGGTTCCGGATCCGGAACCCATTGCCTCGACCTCCGCCGGACGCCCGCCCGCCCGCCCCGAGCCCGTGCACCGACCCGAGGCAATGGGTTCCGAGATCCGGCGGGCGAGGCCATGGGTTCCGTATCCGGAACTGTGGCCTCAAGCTCGTGCGGGTGGAACCCATTGCCTCGCCGTCTGTCGAACGGACCGCATTGCCTCGGCCAACGCGGCACCACGCGACGCCCGGACGCCATCGCTCACCCGCGGCGGGTGGCTGCGCCGCGCCCGGCGGCCTGGCACGCTGGACCCGCGTGAGTGACACCGATGCCATCGACGCCGCCTCCGGCGACGGCGGCCCGCCCGGAGACCCGCCGGCGCGGGGGATGGTGTGGGTGGCCGGCGGCACGTTCCGCATGGGCTCCGACGACCACTACCCCGAGGAGGCCCCGGCCCACCGGGTGACCGTCGGCGGGTTCTGGATCGACCGCTGGCGCGGTGACGAACGACGAGTTCGCCCGGTTCGTGGGCGCGACGGGCCACGTCACCCTGGCCGAGCGGGCGCCCGACGCCGCCGACTACCCCGACGCGCGCCCTGATCTGCTCGTGGCGGCCTCGTCGGTGTTCCGCAAGCCTGGGCGGCCGGTCAGCCTCGACGACGCCTACGCGTGGTGGGCGTGGGTCCCCGGAGCCGACTGGCGGCACCCTCGCGGACCGCAGAGCTCGATCCGCCGCCTGGGCGACCACCCGGTGGTCCACGTGGCGTGGGACGACGTCGTGGCCTACGCGGCGTGGGCCGGCAAGGAGATCCCGACCGAGGCCGAGTGGGAGCGGGCGGCCCGGGGCGGGCTGGAGGGGGCGGAGTTCGCGTGGGGCGACGAGCTGACGCCCGGCGGACGCCACATGGCCAACGTCTGGCAGGGCGACTTCCCGAACCACAACACCCAGGCCGACGGGTGGGAGTACACGGCGCCGGCCAAGTCGTACCCGCCCAACGGCTTCGGCCTGTTCCAGATGACGGGCAACACCTGGGAGTGGACGTCGGACTGGTACCAGGACCACGCGGCGGGCGCCCCCGAGCACGCCTGCTGCGCCGTCGACGACCCTCGGGGCGGCACCCGCGAGGCGAGCGTGGTCGGCGACGATCCCGCCGCCGTGCCCCGCAAGGTGATGAAGGGCGGCTCGCACCTCTGCGCCCCCAGCTACTGCCGTCGCTACCGCCCGGCGGCGAGGATGGCGCAGGCCGTCGACACCTCGACGTCCCACCTCGGCTTCCGCTGCATCATCCGGCCCTAGCCCGACGCCGCGATTTCCACAGCAGTTTCGGGGGCCAGAACCCCCGAAACTGCTGTGGAAATCTCACGGGGTGGGGAAGCGGGCGACCCAGCGGCGCTGCCACGGGGTCTCGACGGCCTTGGGATCGTGGTGGGCGCGGGCCCACGCCACGGCGTCGTCCGGCGGGAGGCCGGCCACCACGGCCAGGCAGGCGATCACGGTGCCGGTGCGGCCGACCCCGCCGCCGCACGCCACCTCCACCCGCTCGCCGCCGGCGGCCCGCGCGTGCAGCGACCGGATGCGGGCGATCGCCTGGTCGGGGTCGCGGGGGAGGAGGAAGTCGGGCCAGTCCACCCAGTCGTGGGCCCAGGGCAGCGTGCCGTCGTGGCGCCGGCGCAGGCGCCGGCCGCCGAGGTAGAGGCCGTAGTCGGGTGGCGGGCCGGCGGGCGGCGGGTGCCGCAGCCCCCGCCCGCGCACCCAGGCGCCGTCGGGCAGCTCGATCGCCCCGGCCAACCGCGTCGTCGTCATGCGCGCCATCCTGCCGCGGCGCCGGGCCAGGCCGGGCCGGGCCGGGGCGACGGCGGCGCCGAGACGCTCGCGGTCAGATCAGCTCGAGCTCGCGGCCGCGGAGCACGGCGTCACGCCGGCTGTCCACGCCGAGCTTCCGGTACACCGCCTTGAGGTGCGACTTCACCGTGTTGATCGACAGGTGGAGCCCCGAGGCGATCTCCGAGTTCGACATCAGGGTCGGCAGGTACTGCAGCACCGCCCGCTCCCGGTCGGTCAGCACCTCGACCGGGCGCGCCGCCTGCCCGCCGCCCTTCTGCAGGTGGTCGCGCAGCTCGAGCACCAGGCCGCGGTGGGCCGTGAGGTCGACGCGGTCGATGATCGTCTGGCAGTGCGGCGCCGTGGTCGAGCACGGGGGCCCGGACGTCGGAGTCCGCGACGAGGTCGAGCGCCGCCTCGAGGTGGGCCGCGGCAGCGGGAAGGTCGTGGCACGCATCGCTGGCCAGCACCGAGAGCACGTGGGCCTCGACGATGGTGCGCTCGTGCACCGAGGGGTGGTCGCGGCGCAGGGCCCGCTCGAGGCCACGCCGGGCCGCCTCGGGGGCGCTGCGGGCGAGGTCCTGCCGGGCCCGGGCGACGGCGCGCTCGGCCGGGCCGCCCACCGCCACGACGCGTCGGTCGGGGTCGACGACCTCGAGCGCTCCGCAGGCGATGAGAGCCTGCGCGGCGAGTGGGTGCCGCGCCGTGGTCGAGTCGAGCCAGGCGGAGCTGGCGCTCGCCGGCCCGAGGGCGGCACGCACGGCGCGCGATCACGGCCTGGAGGAGGTGCGACGCCGGGGCGGGGGACGTCGCGGCCTCGTCGAGGTGGACCATCGCGGTGCGGCGCTCGCCCCGCTGGGCGCACGCCAGGGACGCGGCGAGGTGGGCCGCCCGGCGGGCCGTCGGGTGGGTGTCGAGCCCGTCGCGGACCGCGAGCACGGCGGCCACGCGCCGCGAGGCCTCGGAGGGGCTGCCGATGGCGGCCGTGACGAGGGCGGCGATGGCGGCGGCCTCGGCCGCCATCCAGTCCTCGTCGAGACCGCCGGCCAGCTGGTCGAGGGCGGCGACGGCCGTGTCGAACCGGCCCTCGGTCGACCGCCTGCTCCGCCGATCGCAGGCGGGCGAGGCGACGGACCGACAACGTCCCCGCGTCGATCTCGTGGGCGGACGCGAGGGCGTCGGCCGCCGACCCGGCCCGGTCGCTCGGGCCCGAAGGCCCAGCCGTGCGCCAGGTCGAGCAGATGGCGGTGCAGGCCGCCGGACGACCGGGTCGCCCGCTCGGGGATCGGGCCGAGCAGGCTGTCGAGGTGGTCGCGGTGCAGGTCTGCGGCGTCGCGGTCGCCCGAGCGGCACGCGGCGGCCGCGGCCACCAGCGCCAGCGCCGGCGTCTCGCGGACGGCACCGGCGGGCACGCGGGCGTTCGGGTCGGGCAGCAGACCGCTGTCGTCGAGGGTGGCGGCCAACCAGCGGTCGATCGCCAGGCGCCCGACGAGCGGCCAGTCACCGGCCAGGCCGGCGTGGCGCTCCGCGTCGGCGGGCCGCCCGTTCGCCATCAGCCATCCCGGCGGCGCGGCCGTGCATCTCGGGGACGAGGTCGGGGTCACGGCGGCGCAGCGTGGCCCGGAGCAGGTCGGCGAAGAGCGCGTGGTAGCGGTACCACCCGTCGTCGGTGTCGACGAGGAAGATGCCCGACCGTTCGAGGTCGGCCAGCCGCTCGCCGGCCCGGTGGTCGGCGGTCAGCAGAGCGGCGAGGTCGGGGGTGACCCGCTCGGCGACGCTGGTGCGGAGGAGGAAGCTCTGGACGTCGGGGTCCTGCCGGTCGAGCACCTCTTCGAGCAGGTAGTCGCCGACCGCGGCCTCGGTGGCCGTGGCGCTGACGACGAGCTCGTGGGGGTCACCGGCCGCCGCCAGGGCGCCGGCCGCCAGTCGCAGCCCGGCCGCCCAGCCCTGCGTGCGCGACCACAGCGCCCGCACGTCGTCGGCGCGGAGGTCGACGCCCTGCGACGCGAGCAGCTCGGCGGCCTCGTCGAGCGTGAACTCGAGATCGGCGTTGCGGATCTCGCCGAGGCGCCCGTCGAGGCGCATGCGGCCGAGGGCGACCGGCGGGTCGGCGCGCGTGCAGAGGACGAGGTCGAGCCGGGGAGGGACGCGCTCGAGCAGCAGCCGCAGCGCACCGAGGGCCTCGCCTGAGCGCAGGTGGTGGACGTCGTCGAGCACCAGGACCCAGGGGCCGGGGGCCAGCGTGTCGACGGCGAGGTCGACCAGGGCGGCGTCGGTCCAGCGGCGGCGGGGCGCGGGGTTGGGCAGGGCGCCCAGCTCCGACAGTGCTCGCAGGACGCTCCGAACGAGCCGCCCGGGCTCGTCATGGCGCTCGTCGAGCCCCACCCAGGCCGCCGGCCGGTCCTCGGCCCGGAGCCAGGATGCGACGAGCGTGGTCTTGCCGGCGCCGGGAAGGCCCGACACCAGCGTCACGGAGCGACGGTGGTCGTCGCCGAGGCGTGCCTCGAGCCGCGTCCGACGGACGAACCGGTCGGGCGCGGCGGGGATCGGACGGGTGATCGCTGCCGGTCTGGCGGGTGCGATCGTGGCGGCGGGTGGTGGCGGCACCTGTCCGTCTCCTTGGCGAGGCGACTCAGGGGAGTGACGTCGCTGTCACCAGGATCATGCCCGTGCGAGGGTGAGGCGCGCCTCACCCCGTGCGGGTGATACCGCGCCGGGTGAACCCAGCGGGACCTGTAGGTGAAGAAATGCGTCAGGTTTCCGTCAGGAGTGGGCGAGCCACGTCAGTCTCCGAACACCTCCCGCAGCTTGCCCTCCTCCTCGCCCGAGAGGCTCGACTGCACCAGCTCTGGCGTCTGACCCGCGAAGGCGTCGTGGACCCGGTCGAGCACCGCGTCGCTCGAGAGCACGAACAGCGCCGAGGTGCCGGGGGTGACCTTCGCCCTGACCGCATCGACGAAGTCGTCGTCGATCCCGACGTCGATGAGCGATCCCCCGATCGCTCCGGCCGCGGCGCCGACGGCCATGCCCAGCAGCGGCACGAAGAAGAGCAGGCCGAACAGCAGCCCCCAGAACGATCCGCTCAGCGCGCCGGCGCCGGCGAGGTTCTCGAGCTGCCGGGTCCTCGGGCCGCGTCTCGCTCCGCCGGCCAGCTGACCGTGGCCGCGTCGTGGATCGTGATGAGGTTCTGCCGGGACAGCGACACCAGTGTCCGCTCGGCCTCGTCCGCCCCGGCCGGATCGTCGAACTTCCACACGGTGAGCGTCGCCATCGCATCTCCTCGTGGGGTCGCCCGTACTCCCCACGACGGTCACGCCGATCGCGCCGACTGGAATCACCCCCGACGGGTGACCGCGGCCCGACGCCCACGGCCCGGCCGCGCCGTCACCACGAGTCGTCCGCGGGCGAGAAGTCGTCCCACCGCGATCGGCCCCCCGCCTCGGCGCTCGCCCGACGGCGACGGGCCCGGCGCCCGACCGGCGCCGCGTGGCGTGCCGGCTCGTCGGTGTCGTCGTGTGCGGGGCTGCCGGTGTCGGGGGCGTCGATGCCCGATCCCCATCCCTCGTCGACCCCGCCGTCGTCGAGCCCCTGCACGTGCGCGTGCCCGTGCCGGTCGTCCCCCGGCCCGAGGACGGCGGCGGCCAGCGCGGTCGTGATGGGCACGGACGCCACCAGGCCGATCGAGCCCACCAGCATCCGCACGACCTCGACCGCGATCAGCTCGCTGGTCAGCAGGCGGCCCACCGGTTGGTCGCCCTGCACGAAGAACAGAAGCAGGGGCAGCGAGGCGCCTGCGTAGGCCAGCACGAGCGTGTTCACGGTGGAGGCCACGTGGTCGCGGCCGACCTTCGTGGCCTCCCGGTAGAGGAATCGGCGGGACAGCCCCGGGTTGGCGCGCCGCAGCGCGGTCACGATGGACACCTGGCTGACGGTCACGTCGTCGAGCACGCCCAGCGCGCCGACCACGATGCCGGCGATGAGGAGCCCGCGCAGGTCGAGGGCCTCGGCCGTGACCCGCAACGTCTGGGCCTGCCCGTCGGCGAGTCCCGTCAGGTTGGTCGCCGCGGCCACCCCGAACGCCAGCGCGCTCGTGAGCGCCAGCGCCGCGAGCGTGCCGGCCAGGGCCACGGTCGTGCCGATGTTCAGACCGTGCGCCAGGTAGAGCGCGATGAAGGCGATCACCACCGTGGCCGCCAGCGCCACGGCGACGGCAGGCTCGTCGCGCAGCAGCGACGGCACGAGGAACGCCAGCAGGACCGCCCCGCTGGCGGCCAGCCCGATGAGCGCCCGCACGCCCTGCCAGCGGCCGAACGCGACGACCACCACGACGAACGCCACGAGCAGCCACAGCAGGGGCGTCGACCGCTGGAAGTCGACGAACGAGTAGCGGTACTGCGCCGGGCTGGTGGCCACGTCGAGCAGCACGATGTCGTCGCCGGGCTCGAGCTCGGGCACGTCGAACTGCGTGGCGCGCACCTCGAAGGTGATCTCGTCGCCACGGTCGTCCCCCGAGGTGAGCTCGGCGCTCACGAGCTGGCACGGGCCCGGGGCGTCGATCTCGGGGTCCTGGCACGTGTCGGTGTCGATGCCGGTCACCGTGGCGTCGACGTAGGTGTTGGGCTGGTCCCCGAGGTCGGGCGCGTCGCCGCGGGGCCAGAACGCGATGGTCCCGAGCACGGCCAGGGCGCCCACCAGCACGACCACCAGCGTGAGCGCCCGGGCCGACCGTCGGGGCGGGGCGTCCTGGGGCATGGGGCCATCCTCCGGGCGGTGGGCTGGTCCTCGCCGACCCTAGCGGCGCGCCCCGGTGCGGTCGCGGATCGCCCCTGGGACGTCGGTCCGCCCACTGGCGATCCCTCACCGTGGTGTCCGAATCCCCTTCGTGACATCGCAACGCTCGATTGCCATCGACTGACACACATCTGTTGCGACACGGCCGCCAACGACCGACTCACTCCCAGGGGGTGAGGACAACGCCCTCCGACGCGGCGTAGCCATAGCACCACTGACCGACCACGGAGGGCCTCCATGGATCTGCAACGCAAGGCGATCGCCGAGATGCTCGGCACGCTGTGGCTGGTGTTGGGCGGCACCGGCGCGGCGGTGATCGCCTCCATCTTCATCTCGGACTTCGAAGGCGGCCTCGTCAGCACCGGCATCGGCCTCCTCGGCGTGTCCCTGGCCTTCGGCCTCACGGTCGTCACCGCGGCGTACGCCCTCGGCCACATCTCGGGTGGCCACTTCAACCCGGCGATCACGCTCGGGGTGCTGGCCGCCAGGCGGATCGAGGCACGCGAGGCGATCGTCTACATCGTCGCCCAGGTCGTCGGCGCCATCCTCGGCTCGGGGATCGTGCTCGCCATCGCCACCGGGACCGACAGCTTCAGCCTCGGCACCGGCGAGGGCGAGAGCACCCTGGCCGCCAACGGCTTCGCCGACCACTCACCAGGCGGCTACGCCTGGGGCTCGGCGTTCGTGGCCGAGGTGGTGCTCACGTTCTTCTTCCTGCTGGTGGTCCTCGGGGTCACCGGCCGGGGCGCGCCGGCAGGCTTCGCCCCGCTGGCGATCGGCCTGTCGCTGACGCTGATCCACCTCATCAGCATCCCGGTGACCAACACGTCGGTGAACCCGGCCCGGTCGACCGGCCCGGCCGTGTTCGTCGGGGGGTGGCCGCTCGAGCAGCTCTGGTTCTTCTGGGTGGCTCCCATCCTGGGTGGCGTGCTGGCGGGGCTGGTCCACCACTTCGTCATCGAGGAGCGGCCCGTCACCACCGAGGGCTACAGCTGACCCGGCGCCCGGTGGCGGGCCGTCGGCCCGGCGTCCGCTACCGGCCGGCCGCCACCCAGTCGGCCACGCGGGTGCGGAGGACCCGCAGGCTGATCGTGGCGCCGCCCAGCACCGCGTCGTGGAACCCCGTGATGTCGAAGGCCGGGCCGAGCGCGGCCCGGGCGTCGTCCCGCAGGCGCAGGATCTCGCGCTGGCCGACCTTGTAGGCCAGCGCCTGCCCGGGCATCCCGATGTACCGGTCGACCTCGACCACGATCTCGTCCCGGTTCACCGGGGCGTGCGCCGTCATGAAGTCGATCGCCTGCTGGCGGGTCCAGCCGAGGGCGTGCAGCCCGGTGTCCACCACCAGCCGGCAGGCCCGCCAGGCGTCGCTGGCCAGCATCCCCAGGCGGTCGAGGTCGCTCTCGTAGAGACCCATCTCCTCGGCCAGGCGCTCGGTGTAGAGCGCCCAGCCCTCGACGAACGCGGTGTGGCCCCACGAGAGGCGGCGGAACGCGGGCAGGTCGGTGCGCTCGGAGGCGATGGCGAGCTGGAGGTGGTGGCCGGGGATCGCCTCGTGGAAGGCGATCGACGCCGTCTCGGCCCGGCCACGGCCGGTGGCGTCGTGCAGGTTGACGTGGTACTCGCCCGGCCGGCTGCCGTCGGGGGCCGGGGGTGTGTAGTACGCCGCGGGTGCAGTCGGGCGCCAGGTAGTCGGGGACGGGCGTGAGCACGCAGGGCGCCTCGGGGAGCAGGCCGAACCAGTCGCCCATCGCCGCCGTGGCGGCGTCGAGGCACGCCGTGGCGTGGGCGATGATCTCGTCGCCGTCCCGGTAGCGCAGGTCGGCGTCGTCGAGCAGCCGCCCGAAGATGGTGGGCAGGTCGTCGGTGCCGAACTGGCGGCCGCCGATCTCGGCGAACTCGGCGGGCAGCGAGCCCGTGACCTCGTCCATGCCGATGGCGTGCAGCTCGTCGGCGGTGAGCGGCAGCCCGGTGTGCATCTCGATGAGGGCGCGGTACATCTCGGGCCCGTCGTCGAGGTGGACGAGGCCGGCGCGGTCGTCGGGCCGGGCGACGGGCAGCAGCTCGTCGCGCAGCACGTCGCGATAGGTGGCGAAGGCCGGGCGGACGACCTCGCGCACGATGTCGGTGAGCTGCGCCCGCCACGCGTCCAGGCCGTCCCACCCCTCGGGGCCCGCCAAGCGTGGCGAACGGGTCGGCGTCCAGCGGGGAGGCGAGGTAGCCCTCGACCTGGTTGATCGACCGCTCGACGTTGATGCGGGCGGGGGTCCGGCCGGCGGCGAGGCCCTCGCGGAACCGCTCGGCGGCTTGCGCCAGCATCGTGGCGTAGCCGCGGGTGCGGGCGACGGCCATCTCCGCGTGCTCGGGCTCGGGTGCGCTGAGCTGGCCCGCGGTGATGAGCAGGTCGGCGTGGACGCCCTCCATCTGGTCGGAGGCCATCTCGGCCAGGCGCAGGTCGATCGCCCGCACGGCGTCGTCGAGCTCGTGGACGAGCAGGTCGCGGGTCACGGCGTCGGTGTCGTCGAGCGCACCGTCGAGCGCGGTCGGCCTGGGCGCGCAGGTCGGTCCACGTCTCCCGCAGCCGCTGTTCGGCCGCGGCGGACACGTCGTCGACCCGGTCGTCGTAGCGGTGGTCACCGAGGAACGTGGCGAACAGCGGGCTGGCCTCGAGGCGGGCCTCCCAGTACTCGTCGGCGAGGGCGCGCAGGGCGGTGGAGGCGTCGGGGGCGTCGGGGCCGGTCACCGCCCCACTCTGCACGAACCGACGAGTGCCGGTGAACGAGGTTCCGTATCGTCGTCGCCGTGGCCCAGCCGATCAGCGTCGTCGACGCGTTCACCGATGTCCCGTTCGCCGGCAACCCGGCCGGTGTGTGCGTGCTCGCCGCCCCCACCACCGACGCGTGGATGCAGGCGGTGGCCGCGGAGCTCAACCTGTCCGAGACCGCGTTCGTGGTGCCGCGCCCCGACGGCGACCACGACCTCCGGTGGTTCACGCCGGTGACCGAGGTCGACCTGTGCGGTCACGCCACGCTCGCCTCCGCCCACGTGCTCGGCGGCGAGGCGCGGTTCCACACGCGCAGCGGGGTGCTGACGTGCGGCCGGGGCGGCGACGGCGAGCTCACCCTCGACTTCCCGGCGGGGCCCGTCGAGCCGACCGCCCTCGACCCCGGGTTGGGCCCGGCGCTCGGGCTGCCGGCAGACCGGGTGGTCGGCACCTGGGGCAACGCCACGTGGGCCCTCGTCGAGCTGGCCGCGGCCGCGGACGTGCGGGCGATCGTGCCCGACCGGGGCCGGATCCTCGAGGTGGGGGGTCACGTCGTGGCGGTGGCCACCCCGGGCGACCGGCCGGGCGTCGACTCGGTGGCCCGCGTCTTCGCCCCGAAGCTGGGCATCGACGAGGATCCCGTCACGGGCGCCGCCCATTGCGTGATCGGCCCGTGGTTGGCCGACCGCACCGGCCGGTCCGAGCTCACGGGCGAGCAGGCCTCGGCCCGCGGCGGCATCGTCGGGATGCGCATCGCGGGGGACCGGGTGGTGCTGTCGGGTCGGGCGGTCACCGTGATCGAGGCGAGCCTCCACGCCGACCCACCCCCGGTGTGAGCGTCGTCGGCACGGCCGGGGCTCAGCTGTCCCGGTGGCCCCACTCGGTGCGGCCCGGAGCGTGCGCCGGCTCGGGGATCGATCGCAGCACGTCGTCGGCCCGCTCGTGCGCGGGATCGAGCGCCCGGCGGGGGTGGCGGCCGTCGACGTAGCCGAGGAACGGCGGGTAGACGTTGTAGCCGAGCAGCTCCTGCAGTCGCTCGGGCAGGTCGCGGGCCATCTCGGGCGGCACGGCGACCAGCTGTGTCTCCTGCGGCCGCAGCCACGAGACCACGTACTCGAGCAGCAGCCCGGGGCGTGGTCGATCGGTCGTGTTCGCCCCGCCGCCGTGCCACAGGCCGCCGAGGTAGATCAGCACCGAACCGGCCGGCATCGTCACCGACACGGCCTCGCTCTCGTCGGGCCGCCGGTCCTCGGGCCAGCGGTGGCTGCCGGGGATGAGGCGGGTGGCGCCGTTGTCTGCCGTGAAGTCGCACAGCGCCCACATGCTGTTGACCACGACCGGGTCGTGCGGCCGGGGGAGCGGGTAGACGTCCTCGTCGCGGTGGAGGATCTGCGCCTTCTCGCCCGGTCCGATCTGCAGCGCCACCGGCGCCGAGAACTGGTAGTGCTCGCCGAGGGCGTGGTCGAGGGCGGCGAGCAGCAGCGGGTGGACGGCGAGGTCGTCGAACGCCCGGGTCTTGGCGTACACGGCGTAGATCCGCTGGGTGTGGAAGCCCTCGAAGAAGTTGCGCCCGGTGGGCGTGGCGGCGAACAGCTCGTGCAGGGCCTCGAGCCGGCGGGCGACGTCGGCGGGGTCGAGGACGTCCTCGACGAGGGCGTACCCGTGCTCGTCGAGCGAGGCGGTCACCTCCTCGACCGCGCGCCTCGGGTCCGAGCCGCACGAGCGTCATCGCCCGCAAGGTAGCGGCGCCGTCGGCCGGCCCGCCTCCCCGTTCACGAGCCGCTCGGCCCCCGGACACGCAGGCGCAACAACGCAGCCGTACCCTGGTACCCGGCATGGCCCGGCGAACGACCGATCCGTTCGACATCAACTCCGTCCTGATGGCGCCGCTGAAGCCGCACGTGATCGTGCTGTTCGGCGCCACCGGCGACCTGGCCCAGCGCAAGCTGCTGCCCGGCCTGCTGCACCTGTCGCTGGCCGGGCTGCTGCCCGAGTGCCGCATCGTCGGCACCGTCGCTCGACGACCTCGACGACGAGGCGTTCCGCGACCTGGCCCGCGCGCGCGTGCGAGAAGTTCTCGAGCCGCGCAGATCACCGACGAGCAGTGGGCCCGCTTCGCCGAGCGGCTCACGTTCGTCCCGCAGCAGTCGGGCCCGGCGGGCTGGCCGAGGCGGTCGCCGACGCCGAGGAGGCGCTCGGCGGCGACGCATCCGCCGGCTGCACTACCTCAGCGTCCCGCCGACGGCCGCGGTCGACGTGGTGCGCATGCTCGGCGAGGCCGACCTCGTCGAGCGGTCCCGCATCATCATGGAGAAGCCGTTCGGCACCGACCTCGCGTCTGCGCGTCGAGCTCAACGCGGCGCTGCACGAGACGTTCGACGAGGAGCAGATCTTCCGCATCGACCACTTCCTCGGCAAGGAGGCGGCGCTCAACATCCTCGCCTTCCGCTTCGCCAACGGCCTGTTCGAGCCGATCTGGAACCGCGACCACATCGACCACGTGCAGATCGACGTGCCCGAGACGCTCGGCGCTCGAGCACGCGCATCGGCTTCTACGAGCCGACCGGCGCCTACCGCGACATGGTCGTCACCCACCTGTTCCAGGTGCTGGCGTTCATGGCGATGGAGCCGCCGACCGCGCTCGAGCCCGCGCGCCATCAGCGAGGAGAAGAACAAGGTCTTCCGCTCGATGCTGCCGATCGAGCCGTCGCGACGTCGTGCGCGGCCAGTACCAGGGCTACCGCGACGAGCCGGGCGTCGCGCCGCACTCCGAGACCGAGACGTTCGTCGCGCTGCAGTGCGAGATCGACAACTGGCGCTGGGCGGGCGTGCCGTTCTTCCTGCGCACCGGCAAGCGCATGGCCGAGGGCGCCCGCATCATCTCGATCGCCTTCCGCGAGCCGCCGAAGAGCATGTTCCCGGCCGGCTCGGGCGTCGGCGCGCAGGGGCCCGACCACCTCACGTTCGACCTCGCCGACGCGTCGAAGCTGTCGCTGTCGTTCTACGGCAAGCGGCCCGGTCCGGGCATGAAGCTCGACAAGCTCAGCCTGCAGTTCGCCCTGCACGAGACCGGGCGGGCCGGCGACGTGCTCGAGGCGTACGAGCGGCTGATCCACGACGCCATGAGCGGCGACCACACGCTGTTCACCACGGCCGAGGGCATCGAGCGGCTGTGGGAGCTCTCGACGCCGCTGCTCGAGAACCCGCCGCCGGTGCGGCTCGTACCCGCCCGGGTCGTGGGGGCCGAACGCCATCCACCAGCTCGTCGCGCCGCACGCGTGGCGCCTCCCGTTCGAGCGGGCCTGGCGCGGGTCCTGACCCCCGCCGCGACCTCGGCGCCCTCTCGGCGCCGGCCGGCCGTCGGCGGCCCGGCGGTGGACCCGGCCGGTCAGCCGGCGTCGCCAGGTGAGGCGAGGTCGGCCAGGGTGGCGGCCAGGTCGTCCTCGCCGGCCGGCGGGCGGGTGAGGTGCTCGGCCTCGGCCATCCCGAACGGCCACCGGCCCCGGCGGCGTGGTCGTGCCCCGGGCGGCGGTGTGCTGGAGGACGGCGACGTCGTCGCCGGCGTCGCACATCCGCATCGCCAGCAGCATGAGCGCCACGGGCGTCGGCGGCAGGGCGAACACCGTACGGCGGAAGCCGCGCTCGGGGCCGGCGAACCGCAGCTCCGTCGCCACGACCTCGTCGGCCGAGTACGGCGCTGTGCAACAGGTCGTGGACCTCGGAGGACGCCCGCCCCAGCGCCTGGCGCCCGACGCTGCCCACCTCGGCGGGCGAGGCCTCGTCCCCGGCCAGGAAGCGGCCGATGTCGTCGACCAGCCAGCGAACCGGGCACTCGCCCCCGAACGGCATCGTCGTGCCCGCCGTTCCCGTCGTCCCCCGCTGCGACCGTGTGCTCGTGCTCGTCCCTCACGAACGTTAGGTAAGCCTAACTCATGGTGGGGTGTCAACCTGACGCCCGACCCGATCGGGTGAAAGCCGGGGGAGCGACGGACGGCCCGTCCGTAGGCTCACGGACGCCATGCGCCGCCACCAGACCGCCGATCCGGCCACCGCCTCCCCGCTCGTCCGCCTGTGGCGGTACTCCGGCGGGCACCGGCGCACGGTGTTCGCCGCCATCACGGCCAGCGTCGTCAACAAGCTCGCCGACGTCATGCCCGAGCTGCTCATCGGCGCCGCGGTCGACGTCGTCGTGCGGGGGAACGACTCGATCGTCGCCCGGGTCTTCGGCGTCGAGGACAGGTTCGACCAGCTCCTCGTGCTGGCCGTCATCAACGTCGCGGTGTGGATCGTCGAGTCGCTGACCGACTACGTCGCCCAGATCCTGTGGCGGAACCTGGCGCAGACCATCGAGCACGAGGCCCGCATGGACGCCTACCGCCACGTCCAGCGGCTCGAGCTGGGCTGGTTCGAGGACCAGTCGACCGGCGGGCTGCTGTCGATCCTCAACGACGACGTCAACCAGCTCGAGCGCTTCCTCGACATCGGCGCCAACGAGCTGATCCGCACCCTGGTGAACGTCCTGTTCGTCGGCGTCGTGTTCTTCGTGGCCGAACCGATCCTCGGGGTCGTGGCGTTCGCCCCCATCCCCGCTGATCGTGTGGGCGTCGGTGCGGTACCAGCGCCGGCTCGAGCCCCGCTACACCGACGGTGCGGCAGGCCGCCGGCGACCTCGGCGCGCTGCTGGCCAACAACGTGTCGGGCATCGTCACGATCCGCTCCTTCACGGCCGAGCAGCGCGAGTCCGAGCGGGTGGCGGCCGCCAGCACCGCCTACCGCGAGGCCAATCGGCGAGCGCCATCAAGCTCTCCTCCGCCTTCATCCCCCTCATCCGCATGGCGATCCTGGTCGCGTTCACGCTCACGCTGATCGTCGGCGGGCGGGCGGCGCTCGACGGCACGCTCGCCGTCGGCACGTTCTCGGTCCTCGTGTACATGACCCAGCGGCTGCTGTGGCCGCTGACGCGGCTGGGCGAGACCTTCGACCTCTACCAGCGGGCCATGGCGTCGACGCGGCGCATCCTCGACCTGCTGGCGGTCGACCCGACGATCGTGGGCGGTCCCGGCCCGCTGCCCGAGCCGCTCCAGGGTGAGGTCCGGTTCGAGGACGTGCGGTTCGGCTACGGAGCCGGGCGTCCGGTCCTCGACGGGTTCGCGCTCGCCGTGCCGCCGGGCGAGACCCACGCCATCGTCGGGTCGACGGGCGCCGGCAAGTCGACCGTCGTGAAGCTGCTGCTGCGGTTCTACGACCCGCAGGAGGGGCGGGTCACGCTCGACGGCGTGCCCATCGACGACGTGTCGCTGGTCGCGCTGCGCCGGGCCATCGGATACGTCGGGCAGGACGTGTTCCTGTTCCAGGGGACCGTCCGCGAGAACCTGGCCTACGGCCGCCCCGACGCCACCGACGCGGAGCTCGAGCGGGCGGCCCGTCTGGCCGAGGCGCACGAGTTCATCGCCGAGCTGCCCGACGGCTACGACACCGTGGTCGGCGAGCGCGGGCAGAAGCTGTCGGGCGGCCAGCGCCAGCGGCTGTCGATCGCCCGGGCCATCCTGAAGGATCCCGCGGTGCTGGTGCTCGACGAGGCGACCTCGGCGGTCGACAACGAGACCGAGGCCGCCATCCAGCGGTCGCTCGAGCTCGTCGGCCGGGGCGGACGGTGATCGTGATCGCGCACCGCCTGTCGACGGTCCGCCATGCCGACCGCATCCACGTGCTCGAGGAGGGCCGGGTCGTCGAGTCGGGAACGCACGACGCCCTGGTCGCCCAGCGTGGGTTGTACGCAGCCCTGTGGCGCATCCAGACGGGCGAGATCCACGCCCTCCCCGAGGTCACCCGGGACGCCGACTCGGCCTGACCCACCCCGAGCAGGATTTCCCCCGCGAGATTCGGTCGCTGGAGCGACCGATCTCGCGGGGAAATCGCGTCAGGGGGCGTACGGGGCGACCGCCACCGTGAGGGGGGCGGCGATGTCGGCGGCCCACGCCGACGCGGCCGCGGGGATGGCGGCGGCGTCGGCGGCCGGGGCGGCGAACTGGGTGACGCGGGCGGACGTGAGGTTCGCGAACGGCGTCGTGCGGGGGTCGGTGTTCGGGATCCCGGCCTGCACCCACGAGCCCGAGGCGCCGTAGTACGACGCGTCGCCCCAGCACTGCATCTCGGTCGGCGTCACCTGGTCGCGGTAGAAGCCGACGGTCCCCTCTTCGATGCCGGGCGCGTCGGTCTGCACCGAACCGGCCGTGAACACCTGGCCCTGGGCCCCGTTCACCGCCTCCCACGTCGGGAACGAGGCGGGCACCGCGTCCTGCACGCCGTCGATGGTGACCCCGGCCGGGAGCGTCGAGCTGCGGTAGGTCATGCCCTGCGCCGCCGCGCTGTAGTCGATGTAGTCCATGATCGCCGGGATGGAGTGCACCCGCAGGTCGGTCACCACGTCGGTGCGCTCGCGGTACATGAGGTGGGTGCGCTGGGTCAGCGGACCGCTGTTGGCGCCGACGTAGCTGCGGATCGCCCGCACCGGCCCGTCGATGTTGGCCACGAACGCCCCCTCGGCGGCGGCGAAGGTGGCGTTGCTGCGGCCGCAGAAGTCGACCGCGAACTGGTTCTTGTGGCCGTCGAGGATGTCGACGCCGCTGGCCGCCCCCGCGTGGACGTGCCAGGCGTTCTCGGTCCATCGGTCGGTCCAGTCCACCTCGTAGGTGTCGGTGGTGACCCGCGAGGTCTCGGGGTTCGGACCGGTCGCCCGCCGGTACGTCGTGCGGTAGTCGCCGCTCGTGAGCTGGAAGTCGTAGTCGACGTAGTCGCGGCCGGCGGCGGGGTCGAGCCCGCCGTTCGTGCGGAACAGGTAGACCCAGCCCGTCTCGCCGTCGGCGTTGGGGTCGTCGAACCGCACCTCGACGCCGCTGCCGGCGATGACGCCGGCCGGCTCGGTGCGCTGGTCGGACCGGGGCATGCCCCCGGCGTCGGCGACCATGAAGACGAGCTCGTCGTCGCCGTCGAAGTTGGCGTTGCCATCGGCGCCGACGAAGGTGTTCGCGTCCGCGTACTGCAGGGCGGTGGGGCCGCCCGACCCGCTGCCGTAGACGGTGCCGGCCACGCCGGGGGTCGTGTTGTTGGCCGGCTGGGTGCCGAACGGGACGACCTTGCGCTGGTCGACCTGCACGGGGATCTGCGTCCACTGCGGCTGGCCGTCGACCCGGGCGTGGCGGAAGGCCACGATGCGGGCAGGTGCGGTTCCGACCAGCGCCGGGAGGTCGGCGCCGGTGAGGACGACCGGCGCCGTCGGCCGCTGCACGGTGTTGACGTCGTCGCAGGCGGTCAGCCCCAGGGCCGCCACGGCGGCGACGATGGCGCAGGCGGCGCGTCGTGTCATCGGATCCCCCTCCCGCGGCGGCACTCCTGGCCACGCCGGCGCAGAAGCTACTGGAGCGGGGTCGGCGGGCGCGGCCTGCGCCCCGCCTCAGCCCGGGAAGTCGCCGGCGTCGATGCGGACCTTGCGCAGCAGGTCGGTGACCTGATCGAGCTCGCGGTCGGTCAGGGCGGCCATGCCGAAGTTCGTCGCGCTGACGGCCTCGGTGGCCTTGGCGACGGTGCGGCGACCGTCTTCGGTGATCTCGGCGAGCGTCGTGCGTCGATCGGTGGGATGCGCGGTGCGGCGCACCAGACCCTGGTGCTCGAGCCGGTCGACGATGTTGGTCACGCTGGTCGGGTGGACCATGAGCCGGGCGCCCATCTTCCCGAGCGGGAGGGCCCCCTCGCGGCTGAACGCCAGCAGGACGAGGGCCTCGTACCGGGCGAACGTGAGGTCGAAGGGGCGCAGGACGTCCTCGACGCAGGCGAGGATGAGCTGCTGGGCGCGCATGATCGACGTGGTGGCCGTCATGGCGGCCGGTGCTGCCCAGCCTCGGGCCTCCCACTGTCGTCGGGCTTCGGCGAGGACGTCGAAGTCCATCGACCTCTGGTGTGGCACGGGCGACATCATACGTCGCACGTCCGGCAATCGGGGATCCGCTGGTCGGGGGCTCGGTGATCGGATGACTTACTCTCGGTAGACAGATCTTCGGATCCCCAACTAGTCTGGTCGAGCCTCATCCGGCCGGCCCTGGTGCCAGCCCACTCGAGGTCGGGTCCGGCTCCCCCCGGACCCGACCGGTACGTCGAGAGTCCCGGGCGCGCCGCGCGTCGACGGCGGTCCGGAGTCCGATCAGGCCGGCTCGAAGACGACGACGTCGAAGTGACCGGTGCGGTCGCGCGGCCGATCGGGCTCGGGCAGGGCGCGGAGCGCCGCGACCGTCGGGGCGACCACCTCGTCCCAGACGTCGGCGGGCACGTCCCACAGCGTCGACCACGACCGGGCCTCTATCTCGTTCGCCTGCTCGCTGGGCGACGTGTGCCAGACCCCGTTGCCGGTCCTCGCCACGCTCGACCGGCCGCAACCCCGCGCCGTCGGCCAGCGCGACGAGCTGGTCGGGGCGGTCGCGCTTCGGCCTCAGGGCCTCGTGCCATGGGGGCGAGGATCTCGTTCGATCTCATCGCCACCGGTCTCGCCGCCGGCGCCGGCACGACGACCACCCGGCCACCGGGCGCCACCGTCGCCGCCAGGGCGGCGAGGAAACCCGCCACGTCGGGCACCAGCTGCGTGACCCACACGCTGAGCGCGTTGGGGACGGAGCGGGGCCGCAGCGGCAGCCGGTAGCCGTCGCCCACGGCCACGCAGGGGCCCGAGTCGTCCGTGGGCCCGGGTCAGCATCGGCCCCGACAGGTCGACCCCGACGACCGGGTGCCCGCACGCCGCCAGCTCTCGCGCCACGACGCCGGTCCCGACTCCGACCTCGACGACCGGTCCGGGCCGCAACCAGGGTGCCACGCCCGCACCGATGCGCTGCCCCCGTTCGAGTCCGCCTCGGGTGGCGTCATAGCTGTCGGCGATGCGATCGAACGCCACCGATTCTCCCCGGATCATGGAGCCGGATCGGTACGGCCCGGCGCCGGCTACCGTTCGCCGGACGCGATGTCCGTTCCGTCCAAGACGGGGACCGGCACCGGCCGTACGGTCGCCGCATGGCCCGACATCGACGCCGCCGCGCTCGACGCGGCCGAACGCTTCGTCCTGCGCGACGCCAGGCTGATCGACCGCCATCGGCTTCGCCCACCAGTTCCGCGGCGGGTCCGGCGCCGCGGTCGTCGCCGCGCTGCGCCCCTACGCCAACCCGGACGGCGGGTTCGGGAACGCCCTCGAGCCCGACCTGCGGGGTGCCGGCAGCCAGCCCGAGCCGGTGGAGGTGGCGTTCCGGATCCTCGGCGAGACCGACGGCGGCGACGCCCTCGGCGACCCGCTCGTCGCCGACGCCTGCGACTGGCTGGCCGCCTCGTCGGCGCCCGACGGCGGCGTGCCGTGGGTGCTCCCGTCGGTCGTCGAGGGCGCCGCGGGCGCCCTGGTGGCAGCCCGTCGACGGAATCGCCCGGGGCGCGCTCGTGCCCACCGCGTCGATCGCCGGGCTGCTGCACGCGCACGGTCGCACGCCACCGATGGCTCGACGGCGCGACGCGGTTCTGCCGCGAGCGGATCGACGCCATCGCCGCCGACGGCGAGGACCTCGACCCGTACACGGCGCGTGCCATCCTCGACTTCCTCGACGACGTTCCCGATCGGGACTGGGCCGACGCCGCGTACGCCGGGGTGCGCGAGCCGATCCTCGCCACCGTCACGTTCGATGCGGACGCACCGGGTCACGTGCACCTGCCGATCGAGTACGCGCCCGCGGCCCGACGGGTTCGGCCGGCGGCTGTTCGACGATGCCGTGTTCGAGCACCACCTCGACCTGCTGGTGGCGGCCCAGGCCGACGACGGCGGCTGGGGCGTCAACTGGGAGGCGTGGGCCGCGGTGACGGTGCCGGAGTGGCGCGGTCACGTGACGGTCGAGCGCCTCGAAGCTGCTCCGTGCGCACGGTCGCTGGAAGGCGTGATCACGCAGCAAGGTCGGGGAGGGGCGGAGCCGGTCCGCCCGTCGCCTCCGGCATCGGCAGGCGGGCGGGTCAGCCCCCGATGAGGGTCGTCATGGTCGTGCCCGCCAGGGCCGACACGTCGCGGGCCATGTGCGCCTGGTCGGCGTAGCCGCTCTCGTGGGCCACCCGGGCCAGGTCGTCGCCGGCCCGGGCCCGGCGCAGCGCGTCCTGGAACCGCAGGACCCGGTGCAGGGTCTTCGCGCCGTAGCCGAAGGTCGACAGGCACCGCCGGTGGAGCTGGCGCTCGGACAGGCCGATCTCGTCCGCGAGCCCGCGCACCGGCGACGGGACGCGAGCGTCCTGCAGCGACCGCGCCACCCGCTGCATCGCCGGGTCCGGGCGACGGCGGCACGGACACGAGCGGCCACTGCGTCGGCCAGGACCAGCTCGGGGCGGTCGGCCGCCTCGGCGGCGTCGGCCAGCGCGTCGGCGGCGTGGCGTCCCCAGACGTCGGCGAGCTCGGGCCGCTCGTCGCGCAGCGCGTCGAGCGGCACGCCGAAGCATGTCGGCCGCCGCGCCGGGACGGAACCGGACGGCCGCGATCGACGTCCCGGGTCCGAGCTCGTCGGGGTGGGCGTGGGTGTCGGGGCCGGCGACGACGAGGCGCGGCCCCCCGCCGTCGGTGATCCACATCAGGTCGGTGCAGCCGTCGGGCACGACCGGCGAGCCCGAGGACGGCCCGACCCGGCGCACCCACACGCACGCCAGGTGCGACGCCAGGGCGGCCGGAGGTGCCAGCTCCTGGTACCGGGGGTGGTCGAGCGCAGCGGGTGTGGTGCGGGGTGGCATGGACGTGTCCCGTGTGGGGCAGGGATGGTCTGCCAGGGTAGGGGAGACGGCACGGAAGCCGATGCAACGCCGATGGGTCAGCGCAAGCGTGAACGGTGTGTCACATCGCGCGGCATTGCCGACAGTCGTTGTACAGATGTGAGACGATCCCCCGGAACGTTCGACTGATCGCCTAGGAGGTCGACCATGGGGCCGAGGCCGCGCAAGCCGACCGCTATCAGCGACCGTCATGGTTCGCAGCCCGCGACGAACGGCCAGCTCCACGCCGGTCGGCGCGTCCGTCGGGTCGAGCCGGGCGCAGGGCGGGCGTCCGCGCTCGGTGGCCATCGACCTGACCGGCCCGTCGGGTGCTCCGGTCGTCACGCTGCCGCCCCCTGTGCCGGCGACCGGCGACGAGGGGGAGCCCGGGCGCACGAACGGCACGAAGGTCGACCGCGCGCCGGGCACCGGCGAGGCGACGCCGACGACGTCGAGCATGACGGCGGGCGGGAAGGCCACGAGGAAGGTGGCGAAGAGGCCGAAGAAGGCGAAGAAGGCCAAGGCGGCGGACGAGGCGAAGGCCGTGAAGAAGGGCAAGAAGGCGAAGAAGGCCAAGGCCGAAGAGGCCGAGAAGACAAAGCCCGAGGTCGACGAGTCCCGCGGGGCCGAGGGCAAGGGAGCCAAGGCCGCGAAGAGCAAGGCGGGCAAGGGCCAGAAGAAGGTCGAGCGCAAGGCGGCCAAGGCCAATGCCAAGGCCAACGGCAAGGCGAAGGGCGAAGAAGGTCAAGAAGGTCAAGAAGGCCAGGGCCGAGAAGGCCGAGGTCGAGGCGGCGAAGGCCGGCCGCGGCGACACCGATGGTGCCGACCACGATCCCGCCGCCGCACCCGGGCCCGACGCCATCGACACCTACCCCGCCGACGAGCTGCGCCACGACCTCCTGCTCGCCCGGATCTCGCGGGCCATCGACGACCGCGAGATCGCCCTCCAGAAGCAGAGCCGGGTGTTCTTCCAGATCTCGGGCGCCGGCCACGAGGCCCTGCTGCTCGGCCTCGCCCACGAGCTGCGGCCGGGCTACGACTGGTTCTTCCCCTACTACCGGGACCTGGCCCTGATGCTGGGCCTCGGGATCTCGGCCGAGCAGATCCTCCTGCAGGCCGTCGGGTCGGCCGACGACCCCGCGTCGGGCGGCCGGCAGATGCCGGCCCACTGGGGAGACCGCGAGCGCAACGTCGTCACGCAGTCGAGCCCGACCGGCAGCCAGTGCATCCCGGCCGTCGGGTGCGCCGAGGCCGGCGCGCTACATCGTTCGCCGGCGCGCAGCTCGACCTGCCCGCCCACGGCGACGAGGTCACCTACGTCAGCCTCGGCGAGGGCGCCACGTCCGAGGGCGAGTTCTGGGAGAGCCTCAACACCGCGTGCACCGAGCACCTCCCCGTCCTGTTCGTCGTGGCCGACAACGGCTACGCCATCTCGGTGCCGTCGGCCGAACAGTCGCCGGCGCCGATCAGCGAGCTGGTCAAGGGGTTCGCCGGCCTGCAGACCTGGACGATCGACGGCACCGACTACTTCGAGGTCCGCCAGGCGGCGAAGGAGGTGGTCAGCCACGTGCGGGCCGGCGTCGGGCCGGCGCTCATCCACGCCACGGTCACCCGGCCGTACTCGCACTCGGCGGCCGACACCCAGAGCAAGTACCGCCTGCCGCACGAGCTCGAGTGGGAGGCGAGCAACGACCCGATCGAGCGCCTCGAGGCCGCGCTCGTCGCGGGCGGTGTCCTCACCGCCGACGAGGCCGTGGACGTCCGCGACGAGGCCCGCCGCACCGTGGCCGAGGCCGCCAAGGCCGCGCTCGCCCGCCCGCGTCCCGACGTCGACGACCGTGCTCGACCACGTCGTGGCGCTGCCCGACATCCCCGATCCGGGCGAGGTCGCCACGGGCCCCGAGGGCGACGACGTCGTGGCGCTCGGCGAGGCGATCCGGCGCACGCTGCACGAGGTGATGGAGGCCGACGAGCGTATCCGGGTCTTCGGCGAGGACGTGGCCGACGCCCGGGAGGCGATCCTGGCCGACGTCGAGGGCAAGGGCGGCGTGTTCGGCACCACCCACGGCCTGCAGCGCGAGTTCGGCCGGGCCCGGTGCTACAACACGCCGCTCGCCGAGGCGAACATCATCGGCCGGGCCGTCGGCCAGGCGATCCGGGGCCTGCGACCCGCGCCCGAGATCCAGTTCTTCGACTACATCTGGCCGGCCATGCAGCAGATCCGCAGCGAGGCGGCGACCATCCGGTGGCGGTCGAACGGGGCGTTCACCTGCCCGACCGTGATGCGGGTGCCGATCGGCGGCTACCTGCAGGGCGGGTCGATCTGGCACAGCCAGTCGGGCGAGTCGATCTTCGCCCACATCCCCGGGCTGCTCATCGCCTACCCGTCGCGGGCGAGCGACGCGGCCGGCCTGCTGCGGGCCGCCTTCCGGTGCGAGGACCCGGTGCTGTTCCTCGAGCACAAGCACCTGCTGCGCCAGCCGTACACCCGCGACCCGTTCCCGGGCGCCGACTTCGTGGTGCCCTTCGGCCGCGGCCGGTACGTCACGCGGGGGACCGACCTCACGATCGTGACCTGGGGCGCCACGGTCGAGCGGTCGCGCAAGGCGGCCGAGCAGCTCGCCGAGACCGACGGCGCCTCGATCGAGATCATCGACCTCCGCACGCCTCGTGCCGTGGGACCAGGAGATGGTGGCCGAGTCGGTGGCGAAGACGTCACGGCTTCTCGTCGTGCACGAGGACGTGGTGCGGGCCGGGTTCGGCGGCGAGATCGCGGCGTGGGTCGCCGAGCAGTCGTTCTGGCAGCTCGACGCCCCGATCGGCCGGGTCGGCGCCCAGGAGTGCCACGTCGCGTACGCCCCCGAGCTCGAGAACGCCATCCTCCCGCAGGTCGACGACATCGCCACGGCCGCCCACCGCCTCCTGTGCGAGTGAGCCCGCCGTCTGCGGGTCCTGGGGCTCCCGCAGGGCAGCACAACGCCCCGCCGCCTGACGGGGCAGCGGGGCGTCGGCTAGAACTGCGCGAACGGTCAGCGAGTGGGGAGGCTGGTCACCCCTCGACGTACGACGACAGGTCGTCGTGGTCGACCAACCGGCCGAGCAGACCGGCCATGACGATCACCACTGCGATCGCCACCAATCCGAGGATCAGGATCTCGTTCATTGCCTCGCCACCTTCTGTCGGGCCCGCCACGGGCGATGAAGACCCGGCGCTGCTCGCCGTGCCGCCCCGGCCACCGGGGAGGGTGGAGCGGAGTGCTGCGATCTTTACCCAGGCCTGGTCGATTTGTCTCTGACATTTCGATGACGATCTGCGCACTCTCCGTCACGGTCTGCGTTGGCTGGTCGCCCGACCCTCCGACCGGGCGCCGGTAGGGTTTCGCAGCGTGCCGGCCCGCCGACCCTCGCCTGCCGTGCTGGTGGTGCTGCTCGTCGTCGCGTTGCTGGCGCCGGTGGGGGTCGTCGTCGCCACGGGCTTGGCGCACGGTCCGGTGGACCGCGACGGCGAGGTCGAGACCGCCGACGGCGGGGACGGCGACCGGCACGGCCTGGCCGGCGACGACTCGCCCCGCCGGGTGGGCGACGGCCCGAGCATGACCGGATCCGTCTCTCCCACCACCGCCCCACCGACGACCGCCGCACCGGCCACCACCGCCCCGCCCGCGCCCGCCACCACCGAGTCCCCCAGCCCGCCACCCCCGACCACCGACCCACCGCCCCCACCCACCGCGCCGCCGGCCACGTCGCCCCCGGCCCCGCCACCGGCCAGCGCGGCCGACCAGGTCGTGGCGCTGGTCAACGCGTCCCGGGCCGACGCCGGCTGCGGCGCACTGCGCGTCGACGGTCGCATCGTCACCGCGGCCCAGGCCCACAGCGACGACATGGCGGCCAACGACTACTTCTCGCACGACTCGCTCGACGGCCGGTCGTTCGCCGACCGGGTCCGTGCGGCCGGGTACCCGAGCCCGGGCGGCGAGAACATCGCCCAGGGCCAGGGCAGCGCCCAGGCGGTGCACGAGGCGTGGATGAACTCGTCGGGCCACCGGGCGAACATCCTCAACTGCGGGTTCACGACGATCGGGGTGGGCGTCCACCAGGGGACCTGGACCTGGACGCAGGACTTCGGGTACTGAGCGGCCCAGCCGTCACCCGGCCGGGGTGAGGCGGGCGTCCCGCCCGCGCACCACGATCCTGCGGTCCGGCGTGCGACGGGAGGCCTGCGGTGCTCGGAGAGGTGATCGGCGAGGTGCTTCCCTCGGCGGTGGGGGTGGCCCTCAGCCCGGTCCCGATCGTGGCGGTGATCCTCATGCTGGGCACACCGCGGGCCCGGACCAACGGCACGGCCTTCGCCGTCGGCTGGGTGGCCGGCCTGACCGGCGTGGGCGTGATCGTGCTCCTCGTCGCGGGAGGTGCGGCCTCGAGCGACGGCACCAGCACCACCGTCGACGTGATCGTGCTGCTCTTCGGCCTGCTGCTGCTCGCGGTGGCCGTCGAGCAGTGGCGCGGGAGGCCGCGGCAGGGCGAGACAGCCGAGATGCCGAGGTGGATGGACGCGGTCGACCACTTCACCCCCGTGCGCTCGCTCGGCCTGGGCGTGCTCCTGTCGGGCGTCAACCCCAAGAACCTGGCCCTCACGGTGGCGGCGGCCGCGTCGCTGGCCCAGTCCGGGGTGTCGGCGGGCGGCGACGCGGTGGGCCTCACGGTGTTCGTCGTGATCGGCTCGCTCACCGTCGTCGGTCCGGTGGTCGCCACGTTGCTCCTCGGTGATCGCGTCGCCCGCCCCCTGGCCGAGGTCAAGGAGTTCATGGCGGCCAACAACGCCGTGATCATGGCGGTCGTGTGCCTGGTCCTCGCGGCCAAGCTCATCGGCACCGGCATCGGCGGACTCGCCGACTGAGGTGTGCCGATGGTGGACGACACGGGCGCGCCCCCGGCAGCCAGCGAGGACGACCACGACGCGGCCGGGCCCGGACGCATCGAGCGGGCCCGCCACGCCACCACCCGGACCGTCGAGCGCACCGTCGCCACGGCCGAGGCCGCCCGCCGTCGATCCCGTCTCGTCGACCTCGTGTGGACCGCGGGGGAGCGGGACCGCCGAGCCGTCGGCAGCGTGCTGGCCGGCGCCCTGGCCTTCCGCATCTTCGTGTACCTGCTGCCCCTGTTCCTCGCCGTGCTCACGCTGGTCGGGATCGTGGTCGGCCTCGACGACGGCGCACCGGAGTCGGTGGCGGGCGGGGTGGGGCTCAGCACCTACGTCGTGCAATCGGTGGCCACCGCCTCGCAGCAGGCGCACAGCAACCTGTGGTTCCTCGTCCCCCTGTCGGCCTGGGCGGTGTACAGCGCGGGCGGGGCGACCGCCCGTGTCCTCCACGCCATCCACACGGTCGCCTGGGGCCTGCCGCCCACCCGCATGCGGAGCACCGCCAAGGCGGCCGGGGTGACGTTCCTCGCCGCGGTCGCCGCGCTCGTGGCGGTCGGCGCCGCGCAGTGGGTCCGGCACGAGTCGCCCGGCCTCGGCCTCGTGGCCGCGCTGGCCGGAATCCTGCCGTTCGCCGCGTTGTGGTGGGTCATCTCGTGGCTGTTGCCCCACGACCGGCGGGCGCCGTGGACCGCGTTCGTCCCGGGGGCGCTGCTGATGGGGACCGGGGTGTGGCTGGCCCACCTGTTCAGCGTGTACTTCCTCGCCCATCGGGTCGACAAGGCCTCGAACCTGTACGGCTCCCTCGGCGTGGCGGCGGCCCTGCTGGCCTGGCTGTACCTCTTCGGCCGGATGATGGTCGCCGCCGCCATGCTGAACGCCACGCTGTGGGAGCGACGGTCGGGTCAGGCCCGTGACCCGGCCGAAGACGCGCCCGTGTGAGCGCCCTGGCCGCGCAGCGGTCGGGGCGGCCCACCCGAGGCGGGTGAGGCGGTCCGCGACGGCCGGACGGACCCTCGGTGCGATCGGGACCGCGCGCCCGTCCCCCACAGGAGCGTCCCATGGCCGGCCTCGCCTTCAGCTCGCTACGCGGCTACCAGCGGTCGTGGCTGTCGCGCGACGTCGTGGCGGGACTGACCGTGTGGGCGGTGCTCGTCCCCGAGGCGTTGGCGTACGCGTCCATCGCGGGCGTGTCGCCGGTCGTCGGTCTGTACGCGGCACCACCCGCGCTCGTCCTCTACGCCCTGCTCGGCAGCTCGCGGCACCTGGTGACCGGCCCGATGTCGGCGACCGCGGCCCTGTCCGCGACGGCGGTGGCAGCCTTGGCCACCGCCGGCTCCGACGACTACGTCGCCCTGACCGCGGCGTTGGCCGTGGCCACCGGGGCCGTGGCTCTGGTCGCCGGGCTCGTCCGCCTCGGGTTCGTGTCGAACTTCATCTCCGAGCCCGTCATCAAGGGCTTCATCATCGGCATGGCGCTCACCATCATCATCGGGCAGGTCCCCAAGCTCTTCGGGATCGAGGGCGGCGAGGGCGACTTCTTCGAGAAGGCGTGGGACGTCCTCACCCACCTCGGTGACACGAGCCTCGTGACCCTGGCCGTGGGGGTCGCCTCCCTCGCCGTCGTGCTCGGCCTGCGGCGGTTCCTCCCGGTGGTGCCCGGGTCCCTCGTGGCGGTGGCGCTCGGCGTGGTGGCCGTGTCGTTGTTCGACCTGAACGACCACGGGGTGTCCATCGTGGGGCAGATCGACTCGGGCCTCCCGTCGCTGGGCCTCCCCGACGTGGCCGCGGGGGACTACGGGCGCCTGGCGGGCGCGGCCGTGGGCGTCGCCCTGGTCGGCTTCGCGGAGGGGCTGGGGGCGGCCAAGACCTATGCGGCCAAGGAGCACTACCAGATCGACGCCGACCGTGAGCTGCTGGGCCTGGGCGCCGCCAACCTGGGCGCCGGCCTGGCGAGCGGCATGGTGGTCAACGGCAGCCTGTCCAAGACCGCGGTGAACGGCACGGCGGGGGCGCGCAGCCAGGTGTCGGGGCTCGTCGTGGCCGTGCTGACGGTGGTGACGCTGCTGCTGCTGACCGGGCTGTTCGAGAACCTGCCCGAGGCGACGCTGGCGGCCGTCGTCATCGCGGCGGTGATCGAGCTGGTCGACATCGACTCGCTGCTCTCGTTCCGCCGGGCCTGGACGAGCCGGCTCGGGCGCATCTACGGGGTGGCGGCCCGGCCCGACTTCATCGCCGCGGTGGCGGCCCTGCTGGGGGTGCTGATCTTCGACACGTTGCCCGGGCTGTTCATCGGCGTGGCGGCGTCGCTGTTCCTGCTCGTGTACCGCGCCGCCCACCCCCACGTGGCCGTGCTCGGGCGGCTGCCCGGCTCGGACCGCTTCGCCGACGTCGAGCGGTACGACGACGTCGAGGAGGTGCCCGGGGTCGTGGTGGTACGGCCCGAGACCGGGCTGTTCTTCGCCAACGCCGACGTCGTGACGGCGCGCGTGCGGGCCGAGGTGGCCCGGCGCGTCCCCCACGCGGTGGTCCTCGATGCCCAGACGGTGCCGTCGATCGACATCAGCGCGGTGCGGGCGCTCGACACGCTGGCCGACGACCTCGAGCGCAGCGGCGTGCGCTTCGCCATCGCCCGCGACGTCGGCCAGGTCCGTGACGTGATGGCCGAGACGGCCCGCCCCGAGACGGTGCGGCGGCTGTTCCCGACCGTGCGCGCCGCGGTGGCTGCGCTCGGCGGCGGGGCCGCGGACACCGAAGCGACGGACGACCCGCCGCCGTCGCCGGCGCCATGAGCGCCCTCGGGTGGGCGTCGCCGTTCGCGGGCTACCGGCGGAAGTGGCTGCGGGCCGACCTGGTCGGCGGGCTCGCCGCCGGCTGCGTGGTCGTGCCCCAGGCGATGGCCTATGCCACGATCGCCGATCTGCCGGTGCAGGTCGGCCTGTACACGTGCATGGTCCCGATGGCCGTCTACGCCCTGTTGGGCGGATCGCGCCTGCTCAGCGTCAGCACCACCTCCACGATCGCCACGTTGACGGCGACGACGCTGATCACCGCGGGCGTGGCGGCAGGGTCGGACGACGCCCTCGGCGACCTGGCGACGCTCGTCCTGCTCGTCGGGATCGTGCTCCTGGCCGCCCGCCTGCTGCGCCTCGGGCCGCTGGTCGACAACATCTCCGACGCGATCGTCATCGGGCTGAAGGTGGGCGTGGGCCTGACCGTCGCCGCGGGCCAGCTCCCGAAGCTGCTCGGTGTGCCGGCCGACCCCGACGCCAGCAGCTTCGTCGAGGAGGTGGACTCGGTGCTGGGCCACCTCGGCGACGTGAGCTGGGCGACCGTGGCGCTGTCCGCCGGGGCGATCGCCGGGTTGCTGCTGCTCGCCCGCGTCGCCGTCAGGATCCCCGCCCCGCTGGTCGTCGTGGCGGCCGGCATCGTGCTCGTCGCGCTGTTCGATCTGGAGGACCACGGCATCGCCCTCATCAGCGAGGTGCCGAGCGGGCTCCCGGCGCCGCGCCTGCCGTCGTTCGACGCCGTCGACCGGCTGCTGCCGGGAGCGATCGCCATCGCGCTGATGGCCTACCTCGAGACGGTGTCCGTGGCCCGGGCCGTGCGACGGCCGAGCGACCCTCCCGTGGACAACAGCCGCGAGCTGCTGGCCAACGGCACCGCCGCGGTGGCGGGCGCCTTCTTCGGCTCGATGCCCCCGGCCGGCGGGTTCTCGCAGACCGCGGTGAACGAGAGCTCGGGGTCGCAGACGCAGGTGAGCGAGCTGACGACCGTGGCGCTGGCGGTGGCGGCGGCGCTGTTCCTCGGGCCGGTGCTCGACGACCTGCCCGAGGCGATCCTGGCCTCGCTGGTCGTGGTGGCCGTCATCGGCCTCATCAAGCCGGACGAGATCGCCTTCCTCGCCCGCTACGACCGCCTCGAGCTGGCGGTGGCGGGTGTCACCGCGCTCGTGGGCCTGACGGCCGGGCTGCTGGTGGCGGTGGCGGTCGGCGTGGCGTTCAACCTGTTGCTCCTCCTGCGGGAGCTCAACCACCCCGACGTCGACGAGCTTCGCCCCCGGGCGGGCGGCGACGGCTCGATGGTGCCGGCGAGCGAGGCCGACGCCGGGCCGCCGGTCCCCGGGCTGCTCGTGCTCCGCATCGGCGCCCCGCTCTACACGGCCAACGCGCGCACCGTGCAGCGGACGGTCATCGACCGGGTGGCGGCCGCCGACCCGCCGGTGCGCGTCGTCCTGGTCGACGCCACCGTCGTGGGCCTGATCCCGGTCACGGTCCTGGCCGTGTTCCACGAGACGGAGCAGCAGCTCGCCGAGCAGGGCGTCGAGCAGTGGATCGCGGCGCTCCCGCCCCGGGCGCTGGCCCAGGCCCGCCAGGCGCCGGGCTGGGACGAGATGGCGGCCGCCGGCCGGGTGTACCCGACCGCATCGACGGCTGTCGCGGCCTTCCTGCGCACCCGTGGCGACGGTGCCGGCCCGGCCGACGCCGACTGATCGGTGCCCACGGATCCGTCGCTCAGTCGTCGGTCCGAACACGGTCGGTCCAGCCGCTCGCACGGTCCAGAACGTACGCGGATAGGTCACGCGTCTCGGGTTGCCGTCGCGTGCTGCCTGTCGGCCGGCTGTGGAGCTGGGGGCGACCCCAAATCCCCCCTGCGGGCTGTGCCGAGCGCCCTATCGCTCGGCCTCTCAGCCGTGGGTGCCGGCCCGGGGCGATCACCCCCTGCGGGTGACTCGCCGAGGAGGCGAGCCGCCAACGTGGTGGTCGGCGACCTGCCGCGCTCTCTCCCCGACAGGAGGCGACGCCGATGCCGAGACCGTTCCGGGTGAGATCAAGCTCGACGTCCGCGAGTCGACCGCCGACTGGGACGCCTTCCTCGCCGACCGGGCGCCCCAGGGCGCGCCGAACGTGCTCGTGGTGCTGTACGACGACACCGGCCAGGCGGCGTGGTCGCCGTACGGCGGCCGCATCGACATGCCGACGATGGACCGGCTGGCCGCCGACGGCCTGACCTACTCGCAGTGGCACACGACGGCGCTGTGCTCGCCGACCCGGTCGACGTTCCTCACCGGGCGCAACCACCACCTCAACGGGTTCGCCACGATCTCCGAGTCGTCGACCGGCTTCCCCGGCTACAACTCGCACATCCCGCCCGAGAACGCCACGATGGCGAACGTCCTGCGCGACGCCGGGTGGTCGACGTTCTGGGTCGGCAAGAACCACAACGTGCCCGATCGACGAGTGGACGATGGGCGCGTCGAAGAAGAACTGGCCGCTCGGCCAGGGCTACGACCGCTTCTACGGCTTCATCGGCGGCGAGACCAACAACTGGTATCCGAGCCTGGCCGAGGACAACCACTACATCGACCAGCCGTACCTGCCCGAGGACGGCTACCACCTGTCCAAGGACCTGGCCGACCAGGCGCTGCGGTTCATCCGCGACTCCAAGCAGACCGAGCCCGACAAGCCCTGGTACCTGTGGTTCTGCCCCGGCGCCAACCACGCCCCGCACCACGCGCCCGAGGAGTACATCGCCAAGTACAAGGGCGATGTTCGACGACGGCTACGAGGCGTACCGCGAGTGGGTGCTGCCCCGCATGATCGAGCGGGGCATCCTGCCCGAGGGCACCGAGCTCACGCCGATCAACCCGATGCCCGAGGGCACCTTCACGCCCGACCGACGCCGTGCGCCCGTGGGACGAGCTGAACGACGACGAGAAGGCGATGTTCTCGCCGCATGGCCGAGGTGTACGCCGGGTTCTCGCGAGTACACCGACGCCCAGGTCGGCCGCATCGTCGACTACCTCGAGGAGTCGGGCCAGCTCGACAACACGATCATCTTCTACTGCGCCGACAACGGCGCCTCGGGCGAGGGCAGCCCCAACGGGTCGGTCAACGAGGGCAAGATCTTCGGCGGCTACCCCGACGACCTCGAGCAGAACCTGGCGATGGTCGACCAGCTCGGCACGCCCGACACCTACAACCACTACCCGACCGGCTGGGCGATGGCGTTCTCGACGCCGTACCGCATGTTCAAGCGCTACACGTACCAGGGCGGCGTGTGCGACCCGCTGGTCATCCACTGGCCGGCCGGCATCGCGGCCAGGGGCGAGGTGCGCCACCAGTACCACCACTCGCACCGACATCGTCCCCACCATCTACGACGTGTGCGGCGTCGAGATGCCCGACGTCTACGACGGCGCCGACGCAGAACCCGCTGTCGGGCGTGTCGATGCGCTACTCGTTCGACGCCGCCGACGCGCCGACCGAGAAGCAGACGCAGTACTACGAGATGCTCGGCAGCCGCGGCATCTGGCACGAGGGCTGGAAGGCCGTCACCGAGCACGGCCCGATGAGCGGGCTGAGCAACTTCGACGAACGACCGCTGGCAGCTGTTCCACACCGACGAGGACCGCGCCGAGGCCCACGACCTCGCCGAGCGAGCACCCCGACAAGGTCGAGGAGCTGAAGGCCCTCTGGTTGGCAGGAGGCCGAGGCCAACAACGTGCTGCCGCTCAACGACCTGCAGATCATCGGCAGCCCGAAGGACTTCGAGACCTTCATCGCCATGGAGTTCCACATCCCGGTGCCGCCGAGCGGCCAGTACACGTACTACCCGGGCACGAGCGAGGTCCCCGAGCGGTCGGCGGCCAACGTCCACGACGTGTCGTACAAGGTGCTGGCCGAGGTCGACCTCACCGCCGACAGCCGAGGGCGTGATCTTCGCCCACGGCTCACGCTTCGGCGGCCACGCCCTGTTCGTCAAGGACGGCCAGCGTCACCTACGCCTACAACTTCCTCGGCATCCCGCCCGAGAACCGGATCTCGGCCCCCGTGCCGACGTCGGGCCGGCACATCATCGGCGTCGAGTTCACCAAGGAGCGGATGGGCGAGCACCGCGAGGCGCATCGGGCCGCTCAAGCTCTACATCGACGACCAGGTCGTCGCCGAGGAGCGAGATCCGCACGGTGATCGGCCACTTCTCGCTGTGCGGCGAGGGCCTGTGCATCGGCTACGACAGCGGCGACGCGGTCGAGCGCTCTACCCGCACCGCGTTCGAGTTCACCGGCGGCGAGATCGTCAAGGTCGTGTTCGACATCGCCGACGACGCCTACGTCGACGTCGAGGCCCATCTGGCCGCGGCCATGGCCCGGGACTGAGGTCGTCGACCCGCCGTGCATCCTCGCCCGCACTCCGACCAGTCCCATCGACTCGGCGACGTGGCCGCCCGGCCGCGTCCGTCACAACCTGAGAGAGGCGGCGCACCATGTCCCTAGGTCCCATCGAAGTCGTGGTCCTCGCGTTCCCCGAGAACCGCTTCACCGGGGAGATCCTCCCCGAGCTCGAACGCCTCGTGCAGTCCGACACGATCTCGATCGTCGACGGCGTGTTCGCCCGCAAGGACGCGGACGGCAGCACCACCTTCGTCGAGTTCGACAACATCGAGGACGACGAGTTCGCGGCCCTGGCCGACGTGCTCGAGCGCGTCGAGGGCCTCGTGTCCGACGAGGACGTCGACGACCTCACTGCGTCCCTGCCCCCCGACAGCTCGGCCGCCGTGCTCGTGTTCGAGCACACCTGGGCCATCCCGCTGCGCGACGCCATCGTCCGCGGCGGCGGTGAGCTGGTGGCGAACCTGCGCATCCCCGCGAGCGTGGTCGAGGAGGTCGTCGCCAACTCGCCCGAACAGGACTGACCGACGGATCTCACCAACGAGACGAGGAGACACTGATGCTACGACGCATGGGACGCCCCGGGTTGGTCGGCACGATGGCCCGCACGGCCGTCGTCGCCGGCACCGCCACCGCGGTTTCCGGAGGCATGCAGCGGCGGCGGTACGCCAAGGACCAGGCGGCGGTGCAGGACCAGAACGAGGACCTGCAGATGCAGGACATGCAGGCCCAGCTCAACCAGCTGCAGCAGCAGCAGGCGCCGCCTCCGCCCCCGCCGCCACCCGCGGCCGGCGGGGACGACCTGATGGCCCAGCTCGAGAAGCTGGGACAGATGCACGCCGCCGGGGTGCTCGACGACGCCGAGTTCGCGGCGGCCAAGGCCAAGCTGCTGGCGTGATCGCGAGCTGACCGGCGGTCGGGTCCGCCGGTCAGGGGAGGGGGATCTGGCGGCGCTGCTCGTCGAGGACGAACACCGTCTGCGTCGAGCGCACGTGGGTGGCGCCGTGCAGGTGGTCGAGCACGACGTCGCGCAACGCCTCGATGGTGGGCACCCGCACGATGGCGACCATGTCGAACCCCCCGCTGGTGAACGCCAGGTACTCGACCCCCGGCAGGTCGAGCAGCTCGTCGCGGGCCGCGCGCCACTCGTTCTGCTCGACGTTGACCAGGATCAGCGCGGCGATGCCGTGCCCCACCTTCGCGGGGTCGACGGTGGCGGTGAACCCCGTGATGACGCCCTCGGTGCGAAGGCGGTCGAGCCGGGCGTAGGCGGTCGCCCGGCTGACGCCCACCTCGCTGGCCAGGCCGTTCACCGACAGCCGGCCGTCGGCCACCAGCGCGCCCACGATGCGGCGATCGATGTCGTCGAGGGGGTGGGACATGGTGGCGCTCCCGTGTACGGCTGAGGCTAAACGTCCGGACCATACGCCATCTGGTTGCTGATCCGTCTGGAATTTTTGCTGTTCGTTGAACGAGTTGCGTCCTCGGGGAACGCTTGGGTCATGGTCCGTACCGACGTCGACCCGCCAGCAGCACGAGCTGCCGGCAGATCACCCCGGCGTGTCCGACCTCGGCTACCGCGCCCGGCGGGCGACGATCGCCGAGGTCGGTCGCACGTACCGCCGTGGCGACCCGATCCCGGATGTGGTCTACACCCCCGAGGAGGACGAGGTCTGGCGACTTGTGTCCTCCCAGCTCGCGCGCAAGCACGAGGCCTACGCGTGTCGGGCCTACCGGCTGGGCGCGGAGGCGGTCACGCTGCCGACCGAGCGCGTGCCCGCAGCTGCGCGAGGTCGACGAGCGGGTGCGCTCGCTCACGGGCTTCCGCATCGAGCCCGTTCCCGGGCTGGTCCCGACCCGCGACTTCTACGGGTCGCTCGCCGACCGGACCTTCCGGTCGACCCAGTACGTCCGCCACCACTCGGTGCCCTTCTACACACCCGAGCCCGACATCATCCACGAGATCATCGGGCACGCCAACATGCTGGGGAACCGGGTGTTCGCCGACCTCTACGAGCTGGCCGGCCAGGCCTCGCGCCGGGCCACGTCGGATGCCGCACTCGACTTCTTCTCGAAGGTCTTCTGGTTCACGCTCGAGTTCGGCGTGGTGTGGGAGGACGGCGAGCTGCGGGCCTACGGCGCCGGGCTGCTGTCGTCATACGGCGAGATCGAGGAGTTCCGCGAGCGCCGAGATCCGCCCGTGGGACATCGCCCAGATGGGCACCCTGGCCTACGACATCACTCGCTACCAGCCCGTCCTGTTCGCCGCCGAGTCGTTCGACCGCATGGTCGACGACCTGGGCGCGTTCTTCGCGGGCTACGACGAGGACGACTTCGCCCGTCGCACGTGACGCCGCGCCGCGGCGGAGGTCGTCGACGGGCTGCTCCCACCTGGGCGAGTGCCGCCGGTGTCGACTCATCCGGCGACCGAGGTGCGGCACCGTCAGCTGCACAGGGCTGGCGCGGCGGTCAGGGTGTCACTCGTGACCGAGCCGAGCGAGCGTCCACCCGGCGACCACCGTCGACCAGCTGTTCGCGGCCAACGCCCGCTACGCGGACACGTTCGCGGCGCGGGCGGCGGGCGCCGACATCTCGTCGCCCCGGCCCACGCGGCACACGGCCGTCGTCTGCTGCATGGACGCCCGCATCGACCTGTTCCCCCTGCTGGGTCTGCGGCTCGGCGAGTCGCACATCATCCGCAACGCGGGCGGCATCGCCACCGACGACGTGCTGCGCTCGCTGGCGCTGTCACAGCGCAAGCTGGGCACGCGCGAGGTGATGGTCGTGCACCACACCGACTGCGGCCTCCACGGGCTCGACGAGGACGGCGCTGCTCGCCGACATCGAGGCCGAGGTGGGGGAGCGACCACCGTTCACGCTTCGGCGCCTTCGCCGACCTCGACGCCTCGGTGCGCGACTCGGTGGCCGCGGCGGTCGCGCGTTCCTGCGCCACCGTGTCGCGTGCGCGGCTTCGTGGTCGACGTGGCCGCCGGCTTCGTCGTCGACGTGTCCACGGGCCGGCTGCCGCGAGATCGACTGCAACGACCCGCCCGGCGGCGCCGGCCATTGCCTCACCGCCGCGCCCCGGGCGCGCTCGGCGGAGTCCGAGGGCGCGGGCGACGATCGTGCACGGGTGGACGACGGTCAGCCCCGGCGGCCGCGAGGTGCAGGGCGCACCCCGGGTTGGCCGATGCCACCACCGGCGCTCCCGAACGTTCGATCGCCGCCACCTTGCGGCTCGCGGATCGCCCCCGCCAGGTCGGGCTGGACCGCGGCGTAGGCGCCGCCGGCCCCGCAGCACAGCCCCTCGTCGTCGAGCTCGACGACGGTGGCGAACGGCGACAGCACCGTCCGCACGGCCAGGTGGGCATCGCTGCACGTGGCGGAGGTGGCACGGATCCTGCACGGCCACCACCGGGCGCTCGGTCCGGCTGGGCGCGGTCCGGCCGGCGCAGCGCGCCGCCGCGGCGCGGCAGCGCGTCCACGTGGTCGGCGAGCCACTCGTGCACGTCGAGCACGCGGGCGCTGAAGGCGCGGGCCTCCTCGGTGCCGAGCAGGTGGCCGTAGTCGCGCAGGGCGGCGCCGCACCCGGCCGCGTCCACGAGGATCGGGGCGTCGCCGGGGAACGCCGCCATCGTGCGCTGGCCCGGGCCCGCGCCTCGGACGCCAGGCCGGCGTGGAGGGCCAGCGCGCCGCAGCACGCGCCGTCGCGTCCCGGGCAGCGCCACGCCCGCGCCCGTCGCCTCGACCACCCGCTGGACGTCCGCGTGCACGTCGCGCATCCACGCATCCATCACGCACCCGGTGAACAGCCACACGTCGGTGCCGGACGGCCGCAGCCGAGGGCGGCGCAGCGGCAGCCGGGTGGGGAGCCCGAACCGGCGCACGAGGCGGGAGGGCACCAGCCGCACCCGCTGCGCCAGGGCGAGCGCGGTCGATCCGGCCAGGACGAGGCGATGGTGGCCGAGCGCCCGCAGCCCCGCACGGAGGGCGAGAGGGGGACGCCGTCGTGCGCCCGATCCGCGCCCCCAGGGGCCGGCGCGGGGAGCCCTTCGGCCAGGGTGGCACGCGTCGGCTCGATCAGGCGCCCGAAGGGCACGCCCGACGGGCAGGCCGTCTCGCACCCCCGGCACTGCACGCAGGTCTCCATCGAGTGGACGAACGAGTCGTCGGCGGCCCGACCCTCCCACTGCACCTGGCGCATCGCCGCCACCCGGCCCCGTGGCGAGAGCGCCTCCTCGCCGGTCACGCGGTAGGTGGGGCAGTGCGGCAGGCACAGCCCGCAGGCGACGCAGCTCGCCAGGTCGTCGTCGGCGATGCCGAGGTCCATCACCGTGCCCCTGCGGTCGTCGTCGCGACCAGCGGGTCGCGGCCCGGGGCGAGCCGGCCCGTGGGGTCGAACAGGTGCTTGATCCGCTCGTGGAGCGCCCCCACCTCGGGGTCGACCGGTCGCGGCGGCTGGGGTGCGGAGGCGTGGGCGACGCCGACGCCGAGGAGGCCGACGAACCGTCGGGCCCGTCCTCGCCGGCGAGGGCGCGCAGATCCCGCGGCCGCAGCGACCACCGGTGCGGCGGCAGGTCGGGCGGGCCGCGGGCGCGTCGGTCAGCCCGGTGGCCCGCGCCTGAGCGCCGACGTCGTCGGGATGGCCGTCCAGCAGCACCCAGGTGGTGGTGCCGTCCCACAGCACGGAGGCCGGGCGGCTCAGACGGGAGACCAGGTCGGAACGGGTCGGCGACGCCCGACACCCAGCGCTCGGCGGCGGGCAGGGGTCGGGTGCGCAGCACCACCTCGGCGATCAGGCCGAGAGTTCCGAGCGAGCCCACGAGCAGGCGGCACAGGTCGAACCCCGACACGTTCTTGACCGTCGGCCCGCCGGCCTTGACCACGGCACCCTCGGCCGACACGTAGCGCACCTCCAGCACGGTGTCCCGCACGGGGCCCCAGCCCAGGTGGCGGATCCCGCTGTGGCCCACCGCCAGCACCCCGCCCACGGTGGCCCCGGGCCACGCGCGGCAGCGCCACCGTCTGACCGACCTCGGCGAGGGCGTCGTCGAGGTCGGCGACCGTCGTGCCGGCCCGCACCCGGACGGTCATGTCCGCAGCCTCGACGGCCACGATCCCGGCGGGCGGGCGGACCTCGCGGACGGCGGCGCCGTCCGCGGCCCGGACCGGCCCGCCGACGTCCCACTGCGTGCGCCCGCCGACCGCCACGACGGGCCCGGCCGCGGGCGGGCCGACGTCGGCGGCGAAGGCGGCGACGGGCTCGGTCATCACCGGTGCCGTTCCTGCGACGGTTCGTGCGACCGATCTGCGTGCTCCACCGACCGTGGTGTCGCAAGAACTGTCGCCGGAACCCCGGACGCCGGTCACACCCACACCCCCTCGGGGACCGACTGCAGGTCGCCGCAGCGGCTGCCGGCCGGCAGGACCTTCGTCGGGTTGGCGACGCCGTCGGGGTCGAAGGCCTCGCGCAGGCGGGCCTGGGCGTCGAGGTCGTCGGGGCCGAACAGCAGCGGCATCAGGTCACGCTTCTCGAGCCCGATGCCGTGCTCGCCCGACAGCACGCCACCGGCCGCCAGCGACACCCGGACGATCTCGTCGCCCGCCGCGTGGACGCGCTCCATCACCCCCGGCTCGCGGGCGTCGAACAGCAGCAACGGGTGGAGGTTGCCGTCGCCGGCGTGGAAGACGTTCATCACGTCGAGGTCGTGGCGGGCTCGGCGATGGCGTAGACCTCGGTCAGCACCTCGACGAGCCGGGTGCGGGGCACCACCGTGTCGTGCAGGTAGTAGTTGGGCGCCACGCGGGCGACGGCTCCGAACGCCGACTTGCGGCCCTTCCACAGCAGGGCCCGCTCCGCGTCGTCCGCGGCGACGCGCACGGCCCGGGCGCCGTGGGCGCGGCCGATGTCGCCGATGCGGGCCACCGCGTCGGCCACCCCGGCCGGCAGGCCGTCGACCTCGACCAGCAGGACGGCCGCGGCGTCGGTGGGGTAGCCGGCGTGGGCGAACTCCTCGGCCGCGGCCGTGATGCGCCGGTCCATCATCTCCAGCGCCGCGGGCAGGATGCCGGCGGCGATGATCCCGCTGACGGTCTCGGCCGCGGCGTCGACGGTCGGGAAGTCGAGCAGCAGCGTGGCCACGGCGGGCGGGTCGGGCGTCAGCCGCACGGCGATGCGGGTGGCGATGCCGAGCGTGCCCTCGCTGCCGACGAACGCGCCCCGCAGGTCGAGCCCGGGCGGCTCGGGATCGAGGCCGCCGAGCACCGTCACCGAGCCGTCGGGCAGCACGACCTCCATCGCCAGCACGTGGGCGCTGGTCACGCCGTAGGCGAGGCAGTGCGGTCCGCCCGAGTTGTTGGCCACGTTGCCGCCGATGGTGCACGCCTGCTGGCTCGACGGATCGGGGGCGAAGTGCAGGCCGTGCGGGGCGAGCGCCCGGGTCAGGTCGAGGTTGATCACGCCGGGCTCGACCCAGGCGACCCGGTCGTCTGGATCGATCGAGAGGATGCGGTCCATCTTCGTGGTGACGATCACCACCGGGTCGCCGACCGGCACCGCACCGCCCGCCAGCCCGGTCCCCGAGCCCCGGGCCACGAACGGCCGCCCGTGCCGGCGGGCGATGCGCGACCGCCGCGGCCACGTCGGCGGTCGACAGCGGGAAGCAGGCCACCGCCGCCTCGCCCGCCAGCACCGACGCATCGCGCCCGTACAGGCCGAGCTCGACGCCGCCGGTGCGGACCCGGTCGGGCGCGAGCGCCGCCGCCAGGTCGGCGACGAGGGCCACGTGCGCAGCGTGGCTCCGCGCTCACCCGGGCAGTCTGCCGCCTGAGCCGCCAGACTGCGACCGGACGTGCGACGTGCGGGCACGGGCCGCTGGTCGCAGGTTCGGCGGGCGCACCCGGGCGGCCACTCGTCGAAATCGCTGGGCGGCGACCGTGCGGGCGGTAGCCAGGCGGCAGTGGTGACCACCGGCGTGATCGAGGTCGTCGAGGTGGCGGACGGCGACGGCCCGGAGATCGACGGCGCTGCTGGCCGTGTGGCAGGCCGTCGACGCGGTGATCGAGCCGGACGACCCGCCCATGCCCGCCCGAGGAGCTGCGGGGCGACCTGTTCGGCACTCCCGGCCCACAAGCGCCGGCACGTGTGGCTGGCGACGCTCGACGGCACGCCCGCCGGCATGGCCCACACCGACCAGGACCTCGACGGCGTCAACGACGCCACGATCGAGGTCTACGCCATCATCGACCCGACGCACCGCCGCCGGGGCGTCGGCCCGGCCCTGGTCCGACCGCGGCTCTCCCACGCGTCGTGGCCGACGGCGGCACCTCGCTGCTCGGCTGGACGCTCGACGACGCCGGGCGCGGCGCTGTGCCGCGAGCTCGGCCTGACGCACCGGTCCGACGACCGGTGCAGCCGGGTGCGGGTCGTCGACATCGACCCCGACCAGCAGCAGCGGTGGATCGACGACGCCCCCGCCCGCGCCGCCGGCTACCGCCTCGTGGGGTGGGTGGGGATGTGCCCCGACGAGTGGGCCGAGCCGCTGGCCGACGCCCTGGCGGCCATGGTCGACGCCCCGCTCGACGACATCGACTGGGACCCGCAGGTCCTCGACCGCCCGAGCAGGTGCGCGACCGCGGTGCGCACTGGGATCGCGAGGGCTTCGACATCGTCACCACGCTGGCGCTGGCGCCCGACGGCGTCGGCCGCCGGCGTCAGCCAGCTCCTGGTGTCGCGCCTGCGGCCGTCCCTCGGCCGCCAGGGCGACACCGGCGTCGTGGCCTCCCACCGCGGCCACGGCCTCGGCCGCTGGCTGAAGGCCGAGAACCTGCGGCGGGCGCTCGCCCACCAGCCGGGCGATCGCGGTCATCGAGACCTACAACGCCGAGTCGAACCCGCACATGCTGGCGATCAACGTCGAGATGGGCTTCCGCCCGCACCGCGCCTTCGGCACGTGGCAGGGCCCGCTGACGGCCGCGGCCGAGGCGGTCGGCCTCGACCGTCTGAGCCGGTTCTGCCGCGCCTCAGCCCGGGGCCGTGGCCGGACAGCAGCCGGTAGCTGGGGTTGAGGATCGCCAGCCGGTGCTGGTGCACGCCGGCCGTGCCCGTGATCTCGATCTTGCTGCCGACCTTGATCCCCGCCAGCTCTCGCCGGCCGAGGAACACCGCCAGCAGCGTGCCGGTGCCGTCGTCGAGGACGAACTCGAGCGTGGGCACGTCGTGCTGCGGCGCCACGCGCAGTGAGCGCACCGTCCCCTTGACCCGGACGAGGTCGCGCCAGCGCACGTCGCCGATGGGGGTGACGGACTCGATGTCCTGCAGGGGCGGGCGGTCGGCGGCCTGCTTCGGGGACCTGGTGAGCTTCCCCCGGGCGGCGGGCGGCACGATCTCGATGGTCTCGTCGGACAGCCAGGCGTCGAAGTGGAACGGCACCGTCGTCACGTTGGCGTGCGGCAGCTTCGAGACCTCGGTGAGGATCGACTCGGCCGTGCGGTCGTGCAGGATGCGGTGCCAGAGGCCGTTGTACTTGCGGTCGGGCAGGAGCACCGACACCTCGGTCTCGCCGTCGGACAGCTCGTGCGCCACGTGCTCGACCGCGGCGTGGGTCAACCGCCGGTCGGGGGTGGCCACGAGCTCGAGCCGCACGCGGGCGAGGCCGAGTCGCCGCCACTCGTCGGCGAGCCGCTCGCCGGCGTCGTCGTCGACCACGAAGTGCACGGCGCGCAGCTCGTCGGGGGTGAGCGTGCGGGCGTACTGGATGGCACGCGCCGCCGCGAGGTCGAGCCGGTCGACGAACACGAGCACGACGTGACGGCGCAGGATCGGGGCGGTCGCGGCGGCCGGGACGTCGGTCTCCAGCGCCACCCGCTCGCGCTCGTACTGGCCGTTGAGCCGCAGGAGGATCACCACGACCAGCGGCATGATCGGCAGGATCACCCAGGCGTCCTCGAAGCGGGTCACGATCACGATCAGCACGATCGCCCCGGACAGGAACGCGCCCACGCCGTTGGCGGCGATGCCGCGCACGAAGCCCTTCTCGCGCTTGCGCAGGTGGTGCTTGGTCATGCCGGCCTGCGACAGCGTGAACCCCGTGAACACCGAGATGGCGTAGATCGGGATCAGGCGGGTCACCGCCGCGTTCGAGATGACGACCAGCACCGCGGCCGCCGCGGCCAGGGCGATGATGCCGTTGGAGAAGACGAGGCGGTGCCCCCGCTTGGTCAGCTGGCGCGGCAGGAAGTTGTCGCCGGCCTGCAGGCTGGCCAGCCGCGGGAAGTCGGCGAACCCGGTGTTGGCGGCCAGGACGAGGATGAACATCGTGGCGACGTTGAGGACGCTCGACATCGTCTCGCCGAGCGCCCCGTGGCCGAAGACGGCCTCGCCGATCTGGGCGAGCACCGTCGGCGTGCCCGCCTCGAACGGGATGACCTCCAGCTTCGACGCCAGGAAGGACAGGCCGAGGAACATCACGCCGAGCCCGGTGCCCATGACGACCAGCGTCTGGCGGGCGTTGCGCCACTCGGGCTTGTGAAACGCGGGCACGCCGTTCGAGATGGCCTCGACGCCGGTGACGGCGGCACCACCCGAGGCGAAGGCCTTGGCGAGGACGAACGCCGCCGTCGCGGTCAGCAGCCCCGAGTGGTCGCCCATCTCGACCATGCCCGGTTCGTGGGTGCCGAGCACCGGCAGGTCGCCCATCAGGAACGAGACGACGCCCCACACGATGAGCACGCCCATGCAGATCATGAAGAAGTAGGTCGGTGCCGCGAAGAGCTTCCCCGACTCGCGGACGCCCCGCAGGTTCCCGTAGGCGATGAGGGCGATGAAGAACAGCGACAGCGGCACCCGCCACGGCTCGAGCCCGGTGATGGTCGACGAGATGGCGGCGCTGCCGGCCGCCACCGACACGGCCACGGTCAGGATGTAGCCGATCAGCAGGGCGGCGCCGGCCACCTGGGCGGGCACGATGCCGAAGTTGTCGCGGGTGACGAGGTAGGCGCCGCCTGCCGACGGGTACTCCTTGATCGTCTCGCGGTAGCTGACGATCAGGAGGCCGAGGACGATGAGCATCGCCCCGGTGACCGGCAGCACCAGCGCGAAGGCCGCCAGCCCGAAGTACGGCACGAGGACGTGCAGGATCTCCTCGGTGGCGTACGCCGACGACGACAGGTTGTCGCTGGCGAAGACGGCGAGGGCCGTGGGCTTGCCGAGCCGCTCGTGCTCGAGCTGCTCGGAGTGCATCGGCTTGCCCAGCAGCTTGCGCTTGACGCGGTAGCCGAGGCCGTCGGGCGGCAGGGGGACGAGCGGCCTCGAGCTCTTGGGTCGAGGGGCTTCGTACTCCGCCGGGGCACCGGGCGCGGGGGCGTCGGCCGGCGTCTGAGTGCCGTCGACGAGGGGGGCCTCCGTTGACATCGGGTCGAGCGTAGTGACGCGGCGAACGTCGCACGGCTTCGGCGCGTGCCTGACGCGAGCCTGACGCGGACCGGAGGTGGCCCGACGCGAGGAGACGCCCCCGGCCGCGGCGTGCGGCTCGGGGGCGTCTCGACAACGCTCGCGGTCGGTGTCAGGCGGCCACGGGGTCGGCCCCAGCACCGGCCCCGGTGCCATCTGCGGCACCGACCGGCTCGAGTGCCAGCTCGAGCACCTTGGCGACGTCGTCGACGGGGTGGAACGTCATCTCGTTCCGCACCGCCTCGGGCACGTCGTCGAGGTCGGCCTCGTTGCGCAGCGGCAGGATCACCGTGCGCAGCCCCGCCCGGTGGGCGGCGAGCACCTTCTGCTTCACGCCGCCGATGGGCAGCACCCGGCCCGACAGCGTGACCTCGCCGGTCATGGCGACCGTCGAGCGCACGTTGACGCCGCGCAGCAGGCTGACCAGCGCGGTGGTCATCGTGATGCCGGCCGACGGGCCGTCCTTGGGGATGGCCCCGGCGGGGAAGTGGACGTGGAACCGCTGGCCCTCGAGCTGCGCCCGATCGATGCCGAGCTGGTCGGCCTTGGACCGGACGTACGAGAGGGCGATCTGCGCCGACTCCTTCATGACGTCGCCGAGCTGGCCGGTGACGGTCATGCCCGACTCGCCGGCCATCGAGGTGGCCTCGACGAACAGCACGTCGCCACCCACGCCCGTGACCGCCAGGCCGGTGGCCACGCCGGGGACCGACGTGCGGTCGGCGGCCTCGTCGTGGAACCGGCGGCGCTTGAGGTAGGCCACCACGTCGCCGTCGTCGACGCGGATCGGGGTCGCCGCACCGGTCGCCACCTGGGTGGCGGCCTTGCGCAGCACCTTGCCGATCTCACGCTCGAGGCTGCGCACGCCCGCCTCGCGGGTGTAGCCCTCGACGATCTCGCCGAACGCCGCGTCGGTCACCTCGACCTCGCCCTCGCGCAGCCCGTTGCGCTGGCGCTGGCGGTCGAAGAGGTGGTCGCGGGCGATGGCGACCTTCTCGTCGTGCGTGTAGCCGTCGAGCCGGATGATCTCCATGCGGTCGAGCAGCGGCCCGGGGATGGTCTCGAGCACGTTGGCCGTGGCCAGGAAGAGCACGTCCGACAGGTCGAGATCGACCTCGAGGTAGTGGTCGCGGAAGGTGTGGTTCTGCGCGGGGTCGAGGACCTCGAGCAGTGCGGACGAGGGGTCGCCACGCCAGTCGGCGCCGACCTTGTCCACCTCGTCGAGGAGGATGACCGGGTTCATCGTGCCGGCCTCCTGCAACGCCCGGACGACGCGACCCGCCTGGGCGCCGACGTACGTGCGCCGGTGGCCCCGGATCTCGGCCTCGTCGCGGATGCCACCGAGGGCGACCCGGGTGAACTTGCGACCGAGGGCCCGTGCGACGGAGGCGCCGAGGGACGTCTTGCCGACGCCGGGAGGGCCGGCCAGCGCCACGATGGCGCCGGGCTTGCGGCCGTTGTCGCCGGGCTCGAGCTCGGCGACGACGGGCACGACGGTCTCGTCGCCGCCCTCACCGACCTCGTCGGTGCGGTCGTCGCCGGTCTCGTCGGTGTCGCTGTCGTCCTGATGCGCCTCGTCCACGGCGGACGCCGCGGCCGCGGCGGCGGCGTCCTCTGCGGCGCGCTCGGCGAGCAGCTTGCGCACGGCCAGCATCTCGACGATGCGCTCCTTGACCTCGTCGAGGCCGGTGTGGTCGGCGTCGAGCACGGCGCGGGCCCGCTCGATGTCGTAGTCGTCGACGCTGCGCTCGCCCCACGGGATCTCGAACACGGTGTCGAGCCAGTTGCGGATCCACCCGTGCTCGACGTTCTGCTCGGGGGTGCGCTCGAAGCGGTCGATCTCGCGGGACACGGCCTTGTAGGTGGCCGCGGTGACGGCGCCGGCCTCGGCCAGCTTCTCCAGGCGTTCCCGGTAGCCCTCGACGGAGTCGTCCTCGTCCTCGCCCAGCTCCTTGCGGATGGCGTCCATCTGCTGGCGGAGCAGGAACTCGCGCTGGCGGTCCTCGAGGCCCTCGGTGACGTCGTTGCGGATCTTCTCGGACAGCTCGTGCTCGGCCAGGGCGTCCTTCGTCCAGCCCAGGACCAGCGTCAACCTCTCGCTGAGGTCGAGGGTCTCGAGCAGCTGAGATCTTGCGACCGACGCCCAGGTCAGGCCACCAACCGGCCAGGTCGGCGAGGGCGGACGGGTCGTCGACGCCGCGCAGCACCTCGGTGAGGCGGCGGCCGCCGAGCGCCTCGAACAGCGCCCGCAGCGCGGCCCGCAGCTCGGTCGCCTTGGTGGCGATCTCGTCGGTGATGTCGTCGTCGGCGACGGGCGAGGCGTGCACCCACAGCCCGCTGGTCTCGCCGATGACGCCGAGGCCCACCTCGGCGCGGGTCGTGGCGCGGATCACGAGCGCCGGCATGCCGCCGGGCAGGTTGCCACGGTTCTCGATGCGAGCGACCGTGCCCACCCGGGCGTAGCGGCCGTCGGGCAGGCGGGGGACGAGCAGCAGGGTGTTGCCCGCCTTGGCGGCCGCGTCGGCCGCCGCTCGCGCCTCGTCGGTCTCGAGTGCGAGGGTCACCACCATGCCCGGCAGCACGACGTCATCGGTGAGCGGCAGGACCGGCAGTGTCATGGTGTCCAATTCGGCCATTTCGGCCCCCTTCAGGACGGACAGAATCGAAAGTCTTTGTCGTGGGCAAACAACCCTACGACGGTCCTTCACATTCCCCACCCAACAACCCTGAGCGCGTGACACTCAACACGGTCTCGCTAACGTCGCTTCCCGTGGTCCTGGCCCAAGCGACCGATCCCACACCCATCCAACAGGCGTGCGGCGACGATCCGTCCTACATCTGCCGCCGCGTCCTCGAGTGGACCGACAGCACCGGCTGGGCCGAGGCCGCCGACAAGCTGCTGGCCACCCCGGCCCACATCCTGCTCGTGGTCGCCGTGGCCTTCGTGGCCAACCGCCTCGTCCGGCGCGCCATCCGCCGGCTGACCAACAAGATCGCCGCACCCCGAGTCACAGGACCGCCTGCGCAACCTCCAGCGCCGCGCGCCCTCGGCCATCATCGACAGCGGGTCGCTGTCGCTGCGCTCGGCCGCCCGGGCGCGGACGCTCGGCACGGTGCTGCGCGGCATCGCCGACGCGGTGATCTGGACGATCGCCGTGACCATCATCCTCGGCGAGCTGGGGGTCAACCTGGGCCCGCTCATCGCCGGCGCCGGCATCGCCGGCGTGGCCATCGGCTTCGGTGCCCAGAGCCTGGTCAAGGACTTCCTCGCCGGCATCTTCATGCTCGTCGAGGACCAGTTCGGCGTGGGCGACATCATCGACGTCGGCCCGCGCGACCGGGACGGTCGAGGCCATCACGTTGCGCACCACCCGGATGCGCGACGTGCAGGGCACCGTGTGGCACATCCCCAACGGCACCATCGCCCGGGTCGGCAACATGTCCCAGCAGTGGGCCCGGGCCCTGCTCGACGTCGAGGTGGCCTGCGGGCACCGACGTCGACCGGGTGCAGCCGGTCATCCAGGAGGTGGCGGACGGGCTGTGGGCCGACGCCCGCGTGGCGCCGCAAGATCCTCGAGCCGCCCGAGGTGTGGGGCATCGAGCGCCTCGAGGCCGAGGCCATCGCCATCCGGCTGGTGGTCAAGACGCGGCCCGGCGAGCAGTTCCTGGTCGTGCGCGAGCTGCGACGGCGGCTGGCCAACGCCTTCGGCGACCGCGGCATCGCGGTGTCGCCCGCCGCAGCGACGAGGCCTGGGTCCGCCGGGACGCGGGCTCCTCCCACGAGGTCTCGGGCACCGCGCCCGACGCGCCCGACGGCGACGCCTCCCGCCCCTGACCCTCGCCCCACAGGATTTCCACAGCAGTTTCGGGGGACAGACCCCCGAAACTGCTGTGGAAAACGCGGGTTGGGGCTCAGCCCTGGGTCTCGGGGGCGAGCTCGACGGTGACCGCGAGCTGGTCGCCCGGGCTCGGTCGTCAGCGTACGCGATGCGGCCGGCCGAGCGGACGTCGGCCTCGGCCAGCGCCAGCAGCGCCAGCCGCTCGGGCGTGTCGGTGACGGTGACCGACGTGACCTCGGTGCGCATCGAGCGCTTGGCCTGGCTCTTGGCCCCGCGGACCTCGCCCAGCACCGCGGCCGCCACCGCGAGGACGGCGGGGTCGGGCTCGTCGCCCGGCGACGCCGCGTCGTCGGCACCGGCGGCCTCGCGGAGGGCGTCGGCCGACGGCCACGGCGACCGGTGGACCGAGCCCTCCTGCCACCACGACCACACCTCTTCGGTGACGAAGGGCAGGAACGGTGCGAACAGGCCGAGCAGCGTCTGCAGCGCCAGGCCCAGCGCGGTGCGGGCCGAGGCCGCGCCCGCGTCGGTGCCGCTCTCGCCGTCGCCGTAGGCCCGGTTCTTGACCAGCTCGAGGTAGTCGTCGCAGAACGACCAGAAGAACCCCTCGGTGCGCTCGATGGCCCGGGCGTAGTCGTAGCGATCGAAGGCGGTCGTGGCCTCGGCGACGAGATCGGCCAGCGCGGCCAGCATCGACCGGTCGAGCGGCTCGGTGACGTCGCCCGCCGTCGTGGCGCCCGACGCCGAGGGCGAAGCGCGACGCGTTGAGCAGCTTGATGCGCCAGCTTGCGGCCGATCTTGAGCTGGCCCTCGTCGAACACGACGTCCATGCCCGGCCGGCCGTTGGCGGCCCAGTAGCGCACGCCGTCGGCGCCGTAGCTCTCGATCAGCGCCGTCGGATCGTCGGGTGCGTTGGCCGCCGACTTCGAGAGCTTCTTGCGGTCGGGGTCGACGATGAAGCCCGAGATGGCGGCGTTGGTCCACGGCACCGTCTCGTGCTCGTAGTGCGACCGGACGACCGTGTAGAAGAGCCAGGTGCGGATGATGTCGTGCGCCTGGGGGCGCATGTCCATGGGGAACGTGCGGGCGAACAGGTCGGGGTCGTCGACCCACCCGGCCGCGATCTGCGGTGTGAGCGACGACGTGGCCCACGTGTCCATGACGTCGGGGTCGGCCGTGAACCCGCCGGGCTTGTCGCGCTGGTCCTCGTCGTAGCCGGGGGCGGGGTCGGTGGTCGGGTCGACGGGCAGGCTGTCCTCGCCGGCCAGGATCGGCGAGAGGTAGTCGACGACGCCGTCCTCGTCGATGGGGTACCAGGCCGGGAACGGCACGCCGAAGAACCGCTGGCGGGTGATGTTCCAGTCGCCCTGCAGGCCGTTGACCCAGTTCTCGTAGCGGACCCGCATGAACTCGGGCCACCACGCGATCTCCTTGCCCCGGGCGAGCATGGCGTCCTTGTCGGGGTAGCGGATGAACCACTGGTTCGACGTGACGATCTCGAGCGGCCGGGTGCCGTTCTCCCAGAACTTCACCGGGTGGGTGATGGGCCGGGGCTCGCCCTCGATCAGGCCCGGCCTCGGTGAGCAGCTCGACGATGCGGGCCTGGGCCTGCTTGACGGTGCGCCCGGCGAGCTCGTCGTAGGCCGCCTGCGCCGCGCCGGGGTCGGCGGACTCCCACCCCGGCTCGCCCCAGGCGACCGAGCGCAGGCGCCCGTCGCGCTGGACCACGGCCCGCAGGTCGAGGTCGAGCTCGCGCCACCAGGTGACGTCGGTCGTGTCGCCGAAGGTGCAGATCATGGCGATGCCGGTGCCCTTGTCGGGCGCGGCCAGCTCGTGGGCGACGATCGGCACCTCGACGCCGAACAGCGGGGTGCGCGCCGACTTCCCGAACAGCGGCCGGTAGCGCTCGTCGTCGGGGTGGGCGACGAGGGCGACGCAGGCCGGCAGCAGCTCGGGGCGGGTGGTGTCGATCCAGATCGCCTGGCCGTCGGGCCCGTCGAAGCGGATCTTGTGGTAGGCGCCGGGGATCTCGCGGTCCTGCAGCTCGGCCTGGGCGACGGCCGAGCGGAAGTCGACGTCCCACAGCGTGGGCGCCTCGGACCGGTAGGCCAGGTCGCGCCCGACCAGCCGGACGAAGCCGCGCTGGCTGGCCCGGGTCGCCTCGGGGCCGATCGTGCGGTAGGTCTGGGTCCAGTCGACCGACAGGCCGAGGTTCGACCACAGGTCGAAGTAGCTCTCCTCGAGCTGCTCGACCACCTTGCCGCACAGCTCGACGAAGTTGGGCCGGCTGACCGGGATCGGCTTGTCCTTCTTCGACACCTTCTCGGGCGGCCGGAAGTCGGGGTCGTACGGCAGCGACGGGTCGCACGCGGGTGCCGGTCAGGATCTGGACCCGGCGCTCGACGTTGAGGCCGTTGTCGTCCCACCCCATCGGGTAGAAGACCTCGCGCCCGCGCATGCGCTGGTAGCGGGCGATGGTGTCGGTGTGCGTGTAGCGAGCAGACGTGCCCCGGGTGGAGCGTGCCCGAGACCGTGGGCGGCGGGGTGTCGATCGAGAAGACCTCGTCGCGGGTCTTGGTGCGGTCGAACCGGAACGTGCCCTCGTCGGCCCACACCTGGCGCCACTTGGCCTCGAGGCCGTCGATGCTGGGCTTGTCGGGGATGGTGCGCTCGTTCCGGTCACTCACGTCACAAAGGTTACTGACGTGCTGCAACAGCCCTGAAAGCGGATCGTGGCGGCGCCGCAGGTCAGCGCCCGGGCGGGTGCCGGTCGAGGGCGGGCGGGGACGTGTCGAAGGGCACTGTCTGCGGGGTGCGTCGATGGGGAAGACTGCAGGCCGTCGGCACGACACCCATCGCCGGAGGTCAGACGATGAGCGGTCGCCCCACCCGTCCCGGTCCGCCGCCCTCGATCGTGGACGCCGAGGACCGCCTCGTGTGGATCTTCGGCTCGTCGCGCAGCGGCAGCACGTGGCTGCTGCGGATGCTCGCCTCGCTCGACGCCGTCGTCCCGATCGACGACCCGCACCTCGGGCACCACCTCGGGGTGTGGCGCCCGATCTCGTTGGCGTGGGCCACGGCCGAGCACCCGCCCGACCTGACCACGCTCGACCGGATCAAGCACGACAAGGACAGCTACTTCTTCAGCGATCGCTACCGGGCGGCCTGGGAGCCCGCGCTGCGCCGCCTCGTCGTCGACCGGTTCGACGCCCAGGTGGCCGAGGAGGCGGCGGTCCCCGAGCCGGTCGTCGTGGTGAAGGAACCGGGGTCGCACGTCGCCGATCGGCTGCTGTCGCTGTTCCCCGGGTCGCGCCTCGTCTTCCTGCTCCGCGACGGCCGTGACGTCGTCGACTCGTGGCTGGCGGCCTACCGCGCCGGGTCGTGGGCGCTCGACGAGGGGGCCTTCCCGGTCACCGACGTCGGGCGCGAGGCGCTGGTGCGCTGGCAGTCGGCGGTGTGGGCGTTCCGGACCGAGGTCGTCCAGCGGGCCTACGACGCGCAGCCCGCCGACCGCCGTGTGCTGATCCGCTACGAGGACCTGGTGGCCGACCCGTGCCGCGAGCTGGAGCGCCTGTGCGCGGTGCTGCCGTTCGACGTCCCGTTCGAGACGCTGGCCGCGGTGGCGGACGAGCACGCGTTCGAGTCCGTGCCGGCGACCGACAAGGGCGAGCGGAAGGAGATCCGCTCGGCCTCGCCCGGTGGGTGGCGCGACAACCTCACCCCCGCCGAGCACGCCGTGATGCACGAGGTGATGGGCGCCCAGCTGGCGGAGCTCGGCTACCTGGACGCGGTGGCGGAGACCTCGACGGCCTGAGGGCACCCCCGCCGCGCGCGCATCCGCTCCCGCCCTCGGGCCCGCCGCTCCGTCGACGCCGCCGCCCTGGTGCGCGCCGAACGCGACACGCGGTGATCGTCCTCGACGCCTCGGCGGCCGTCGAGCTCCTGCTCGGAACGGATGCAGGGTCGTGGGTCGCGGACCGGATCGCCGACCCGGCGGAGTCGATCCATGCCCCGCACCTGCTCGCCGTCGAGGTCGCCCAGGTCCTGCGGCGCCTCGTCGCCGCGGGCGACGTGGGCGCGGCCCGTGCGGCGGCCGCGCTCGCCGACCTCGCCGACCTCGATGCCGAGCGCTACCCCCACGAGCAGTTCCTGCCGCGGATGTTCGCCCTGCGCGAGAACCTGACCGCCTACGACGCGGCCTACGTCGCACTGGCCGAAGCCCTCGACGCGCCGCTCCTGACCTTCGATCGACGGGTCGCGGCGGCCCCTGGCCACGGGGCGTCGGTCGAGCTGCCGGGCGGCTGACGGACCTCTCGACAGGGCCGCTCGCGCCGCGGGTCCTCCGGGCCGACCGGGGTCAGTGGCGATGGCCGCCGGGCATCGCCGCCATCCCCGCCAGGTCGGGTTCGTCCCCCGGCTCCACCACGACGAACTGGCCCATCATCCCGTCGTCCTCGTGGGCGAGCACGTGGCAGTGGAACATGTAGGGCGTCGTGGGGTCGGCGTGGTCGTCGAACCGGGCGACGATGCGGATCGTGGTGTTCGGCGGCACGTAGATCGTGTCCTTCCACCCGGCCAGCTCGGGCGGCGGCGGATCGCCGTCGACGTCGAGCACCGCGAAGTGCACGAGGTGCGGGTGGAAGCTGTGGGGGTTGCCGTCGGTGTTGCGGAGCTCCCAGACCTCGGTCGTGTCGACGGTGACGACCTCGTCGACCCGATCGAGGTCCATCTCGTCCCCGTTGATGTTCGTGCCGCTGAGGCGGAACTCCCGCGTCCGCACGGCCTCGTCCGGGTCGGGGCGGTCGATGGTCGCCAGCCGCTCGGGCACCGCGGGGGACGGTGCCAGCTCGGCGGCGGCCCGCAGCTCGAGCACGTCGAAGGAGTCGTCGCCCCCGGCGAACCGCTCGACCACGGGCACGCCCATGTCGGGGGCGAAGCTGCGCAGGACCGTGCGCTCGCCGGGCTCGACGTCGACGACGATCTCGGCCCGCTCGCCCGGCGACAGCTGGATCCGCCCGGCGCGGTGCGGGCGCTCGAGCAGGCCGGCGTCGGTGGCCACCAGCGCGAACTCCCGATCGTCGGCGAAGCCGAAGTCGTAGACCCGCGCGTTCGAGGCGTTGAGCAGCCGGAGGCGCACCCGCTCGGTGGTCACGTCCAGGTGGGGGTCGACCGTGCCGTTCACGACCAGGGTGTCGCCGAGGAACCCGACGGTGTCGAAGAACGGGGCGCCCGAGTCGAGCTGGCCGTCGCCGTGGAACCGCTTGTCCTGCACGATCAGGGGGATGTCGTCGACGCCGTAGGTCGACGGCAGGTCGGGCGCGACGGCCGGGTCGTCGATCAGGAACATCCCGGCGGCGCCCCGGTAGACGTGGTCGGCCGTGGCGCCGTGCAGGTGCGGGTGGTACCAGAGGCTCGCCGCGGGCTGGTCGATCGTCCACGACGGCGACCAGGTGGCGCCCGGTTCGATCATCTGGTGGGGGCCGCCGTCCATCGCCGCCGGCAGGTGCATGCCGTGCCAGTGCACCGTGGTCGTCTCGTCGACGCCGTTGGTGACGTCGACCCGCACGCGGTCGCCCCGATCGGCGCGCAGGGTCGGACCGAGGTAGGTGCCGTTCAGGCCCCAGGTGTCGCTCGGCCCCGCGTCGACGAGGTCGGTCTCGCCCGCGGTGAACCGCAGGTCGAACACCTTGGTGCCGTCGGCGGCGACCTCGGGCTCGGCCAGTGGCGGGATCTGCAGCGGGCGGGCGAAGTCGAGCTCGCCGACGGTGGACACCTTGGCCCGCCGGTACGCCCAGGCGCCGGCCCCGACCGCCAGGGTGGCGACGACGACCGCGGCGGCCGCGCCGCCGATCACCAACTTCCGCCACGGCAGTGTTCGCAATCTGTCCCGCATGGATCGACCGTACGAAGGGGAGCGCGCTCGGCCCATCCGGAGGCCCGGCGTCATGGACGGGGGGTTGTCCCCACCGCGCGGAGGTGCGAACCCGTGCGGGTCGGGCCGCAGCCCGCAAGTACCCTGGTCACCCATGTTGCAGTTGTTCGACACCGCGAAGGGGGCCGTGGCCCCCGTCCAGTTCCGTGAGCCGGGCAAGGTGTCGATGTACGTCTGCGGCCCCACCGTCTACGGCCCGCCCCACCTGGGCCACGGCCGCTTCTCGCTGGTGTTCGACGTCCTCCGCCGCTACCTGGCGTGGTCCGGCCTCGACGTCACATACGTCTCGAACATCACCGACATCGACGACAAGATCATCCAGCGGGCCCAGAACGAGGACCGCGACTGGCGCGACATCACGCAGCGGTGCGAAACCGTCTGGTACCGGGCGATGGACGCGCTCGGCGTGCGCCGCCCCGACCACGACCCCCACGCCACGGCCTACGTCGACCACATGGTCGCCCTCATCGGCCGGCTGGTCGACCGCGGCGCGGCCTACGAGACGTCCGACGGCGTCTACTTCCTGTCCGAGACCGTCGACGACTACGGGTTGCTCGCCCGTCAGCCGCTCGACTCGCTGAAGGCCGGGGCCCGGGTCGAAGGCATCGACGAGAAGCGCTCGCCCGTCGACTTCGCGCTCTGGAAGAAGGCCAAGCCGGGCGAGCCGAGCTGGCCGTCGCCGTGGGGCGAGGGCCGCCCCGGCTGGCACACCGAGTGCGTGGTCATGGCGCTCGACCTGCTGGGCGAGGACTTCGACCTGCACGGGGGCGGGCAGGACCTGGCCTTCCCGCACCACGAGAACGAGCGGGCCCAGGCCGTGGCCGACGGCCGGCGCTTCGCTCGCACCTGGGTGCACAACGGGTTCGTCGAGGTCGAGGGCACGAAGATGTCCAAGTCGCTCGGCAACGTGTCGAACCTGCTCGACCTCGTCGACCAGTACGACGCTCGCGCCTACCGGCTGCTGGTGCTGCGCTCGCACTACCGGTCGCCGATCGACGTCACCGACGACTCGCTGCGCGACGCCGAGGCCGCGCTGGCCCGGCTCGATGCCTTCGCCCGCCGGGTGGAGGCGTCCGACCTCCCGGCGTCCGAGCCCGAGGCCGAGGTGATCGCCCGGTTCCGCGCCGCGATGGACGACGACCTGCAGACGCCGACCGCCACCGGGCTGCTGTTCGACCTCGTGCGCCGGGCCAACGTCGCCCTCGATGCCGGCGACACCGCCGCGGCGGCCCCGGCGGCCGCGACGGTGGTCGAGATCGCGGGCGCCCTCGGGCTCGACCTGCGCACCGAGGTGGCGGGGGACGTCCCGGCCGAGGTCGTCGGGTGGGCCGCCGAGCGGGATGGCGCGCGTGCGGCCAAGGACTGGTCCCGGGCCGACGCCCTCCGAGACCAGATCGTGGCGGCCGGCTACGTCATCGAGGACACGCCGACAGGCGCGGTGGTCCGCCCCGCCTGAGCGGCGCACCCGGCCGTGCGCCGGCGACACCTCGTGGGTCCGCCGCGGCTACGGCAGCACCACGGGGCGTCCCGCGTACCGTGCCTTGACCACGTAGGTGCCGGCGGTCATGTCGCCGAGTCGCTGGTGGCCCCGCGAGAACATCGCGACCCACAGGCCCAGCGGCAGGATGAGGGAGATGGTGTCGATGACCAGCATCAGGGTCCGGCCGAGCGCCTTCCAGGCTCCGGGCGGGCGGCCGTCGGGCCGCACGACGCGGGCGCCGGTGATGAACTTGCCGACCGTGGCGCCGGTGGCCCCCTGCAGCAGCACGCTGTTGACGAGCACCCACGCCAGCCCGGCACCGGCCGCGATGAGCACGGCGTCCGTGTCGATGAGCAGGATCTGCTCGTCGTCGTCGGCCGTGCCCGACGTGAGGTCGATGCAGAGGCGGTCGTCGTCCACGTCGTCGGGGCAGCGGCGCGCATCCATCGTGTCGACGTCGCCGAGCGCGGCCGCCACGGCGAGCGACGACGAACGTGGCGATCAACCCGTCGATGGCGTAGGCGAAGATGCGGCGCCACAGCGCCTTGGTCGGATCCACCCCGGGCGGGGCGCCCGGGGCGTCGTACGGTGCGGGGCCGCCGTACCCGCCGTACCCCGCGTACGGCTCGTTCGCAGAGGGCGAGGTCACGGCCGAACGGTACGGCGCCCCGGTGGCGCTGTCACCACCTTGCGTGACGGACCGCGGCGCGGGGCGGCGCGGCCGTCAGGGTTCCGGCACGGGGCAGGCGGCCACCTCGCCGGCTGACGGCTCGCCCCCGGTGGCGCCCAGGGCGCTCGCGTCCGTCAGGTCCGGCGGACGCCGTCACCGGTGTGGGGACCCGCGCGGGCTCGGCCGCCCGGTCCCGTCCCGTGGCCAGCACCGAGCCGACGAGGATCAGCGCGAAGCCGAGGCCGGTCGTGGCCGTGATCTGCTCGTCGAGGACGATCGCCCCGAGGGCCAGGGCGACGGCCGGGTTCACGTAGGTGATGACGGTCGAGCGGGCCGGGCCCACCTCGGCGATGAGCTCGAAGAACACGACGAAGGCGATGGCGGTGCAGATCACCGCCAGACCGACGATCGCCAGCCAGGTGTCGGTGCTCGGGGCGCGATCGGGCCAGGCGGCCAGCCCGAACGGCGTGTAGAACACGGCCGTGATGGCGAGCGACGCCGCCACCACCCCGAGGCTCGGGAGGTCGGCCAGCGTCCGGGCCAGGATCATCGGGCCGATGGCGTAGCAGATCGCCACGCCGCCGACGGCGGCCACCGCGCCGGCATTGGACGCACCCACGTCGAAGCCCACGAGCGAGGCGACGCCCGCGAAGCCGATGAGCAGGCCGGTCACCCGCTTGGCGCCGAGCGTGTCGTCGCCGGTGGCCTTGACCAGCACCGCCCCGACGAGGGGGACCGCCGCCACGAGCAGCCCGGTCAGCGAGCTCGACAGCTCGGTCTCCGCGTAGCCGAGCAGCACCCACGGGATGCAGATCTCGATGAACGTGTAGACGAGGAGGGGCTTCCACGCCGGGATGACGGGGCGCAGCACCTTGCGCGCCGAGGCCAGCGGGATGAGCAGCAGCGTGGCGAGCGCCGACCGTGCGAACACCAGGCTGGCGGGCGAGAGATCCTCGACTGCGACCTTGATGAGCAGGTACGGGATGCCCCAGATCACGCCCATCGACACGAACAGGAACCAACCGCGCCGTGACACTCGTTCTCCTCGTGATGTCGCCGTCGGATCCAGGCCGGGCCCGCCGGGCAGGCCGCACGGGCATGCTCGCAGGGGTGACCCGGATCGGCACGTGCGTTTCCGCCCGGGCGGGACCGTCGAGCGGGCACGGCCTGGCAGGAAGAGGTACCCTCCCGGTAGCCTTGTTACCGGTTGGTAACCACTCTGGCGGTGGAGCGACCCGACGTCCGGCGATCCGACGTGGAGCGATCCGACGTGGTGGCCCGACCGAGAGAGTCCACCGAGGGATTTCGACCGAGGGAAGTCCGAGGAACAGCCCGATGAGCGAGTTCTCCCTCGAGCTGAACGACGACCAGAAGCAGCTCCAGAAGCTGGGTCCACGAGTTCGCCGACACCGTCGTCCGCCCGGCCGGCGAGGAGTGGGACGAGCGCGAGGAGACCCCGTGGCCGATCATCCAGGAGGCCGCCAAGATCGGCCTCTACGGCATGGACTTCATGGCCCAGCGCCATGATGGGCGACCAGACCGGCCTCACGCTGCCCGGTCGCGATGGAGGAGCTGTTCTGGGGCGACGCCGGCATCGCGCCTGTCGATCTTCGGCTCGGGCCTGGCCGCCGCCGGCATCGCCGGCACCGGCACGCCCGAGCAGATCTTCGAGTGGGTGCCGCAGTGCTACGGCGACGCCGACGACGTGAAGCTCGGCGCCTTCTGCGTGTCCGAGCCCGACGCCGGCTCCGACGTCAGCTCGCTGCGCACCCGGGCCGTCTACGACGAGGCCAAGGACGAGTGGGTGCTCAACGGCACCAAGGCGTGGATCACCAACGGCGGCATCGCCAACGTCCACGTGGTCGTCGCCACGGTCGACCCCGAGCTCAAGGGCCGGGGCCAGGCCAGCTTCATCGTCCCGCCCGGGCACCGCCGGGCCTGTCGCAGGGCCAGAAGTACAAGAAGCACGGCATCCGCGCCTCGCACACCGCCGAGGTCGTGCTCGACGACGTGCGCGTCCCCGGCCGCTGCCTGCTCGGCGGCAAGGAGAAGCTCGACGCCAAGCTGGCCAAGGCCCGCGAGCAGGCAGAAGACGGGTGAGAAGCAGCCGGCCATGGCCACCTTCGAGGCCACCCGCCCCGCCGTCGGCCGCCATGGCCGTCGGCATCGCCCGCGCCGCCTACGAGTACGCCCTCGACTACGCCAAGGAGCGCCAGGCGTTCGGCAAGCCGATCATCATGAACCAGGCGATCGCGTTCATGCTCGCCGACATGGCCACCGAGATCGACGCCGCCCGCCTGCTCGTGTGGCGGGCCGCGTGGCTGGCCCGCAACGGCGGCTACACCAACGCCGAGGGCTCGATGTCGCAAGCTCAAGGCCGGCCGCACCGCCACGTGGGTCACCGAGCGCGCCATCCAGATCCTCGGCGGCTACGGCTACGTCCGCGAGTACCCCGTCGAGCGCTTCCACCGCGACGCCAAGATCATGGACATCTTCGAGGGCACCGAGCAGATCCAGCAGCTCGTGATCTCGCGGGCGATCAGCGGCCTCCGGATCGAGTAGCCCGCCTCAGCCGGGAAGGGCGTCGAAGGGCCCCTGTCGCCTCCGGGTGGCGGGGGCCGTCGACGTCCTGAGCCTCGTGCGCGCTCCGTTCGTCGAGCCGTGATGCCGGATTGGTCGCATTGACCAGTGGCCCCACCCGGGGGAGCGTGAGCAGGCGCTTCCTGTGACAACTGACACGTCGAAATGCACGATGCTGTGCGGCCGACGGTCTTACACTGTTCTTCGTAACGCTTCCGGGTGGGAGATCCCATCCGGGGGCTCAGGATCGTTGACAACAACAGACCTGCGGATCGAGTACGAGTACTCCCCCCTCCACTCGTCGCTCTCTGCAGAAATGACAGTGCCGTCTGCATCCCCCCTGCAGGCGGCATTGTCGCGTCCGGGGCCGGATGCACTCGGTCGCCGCTGACGTCGTCCCCCGTCGGCTTCGCGCTCCGGTCAGGGCTGGACGCCGCGCAGGCCCCGCCACGCCAGGTCGGCGAGCTGGCGCGCCAGCACGTCCGGATCGGCGTCGCTGTTCGAGGTGAGCCAGTGGATGCTGGCGCCCTCGATCATGCCGACGATGCCGTGGCCCATCACCCGGCGCTGTTCGGCGCTGAGCCCTTCGGTCTCGATGAGCGTCGCCACCAGTGCCGCCACCGCGGCCTCGGTCTGGTTCACGACCTCCGCGAACTCGTCGTCGCGCGCCATCGAGCCGCCGTAGAACAGCCGGAACGCGTCCCGGTGGCGGTCGACGAAGGCGAAGTAGGCCGAGAAGCCGAGCTCGACCATCTCGCGGGGTGCCTCGGCCGCGGCGACGGCCTTGGTGATCGTGTCCTGCAGGTCGCGCCCCACGTCGCCCAGCAGCTCGGCGAAGAGCTCCCGCTTGGACGTGAAGTGCTGGTAGAGGACCGGCTTGGTGACCCCCGCCGCGATGGCGATGTCGTTCATCGACGCGTCGTGGAAGCCGCGCTCGGCGAACACCTGCATCGCCACGTCGAGGAGCTGGCGACGCCGGCGGGCGGCGGGAAGGCGAGTGGACACGCGGATGTCGTCCTTCATGGGAGGGCGGCGGGGCGTCGGGCCCGGGCCCACGTCGGGCGACGGAACTCCAGAGATGTGACGCGGTTCATATCAGTTACTTCACGGTAACAGTCGGCGGACGGGCGCGTGGTGGACCCGTGGCGCCGTCATCCGGCGTGGCCGCGCTCGCGGTCCTCGCGATCCGCCGCCTTGACCGTGTAGCCGATCACGATGGCCGGTGCGAGGAGCGCCGAGCCGACGCCGAGCGCCACCAGGATGGCGGTGACCACCACCCCCGTGAACCCGGCGGCGAACCCGATGACGAACAGCACGACCGCCAGACCGAACAGCGCGTAGCCCACGCGCTGCGCCAGCTCGGCGCCTCGGGCGAGGCGCCGGCGGCGCACCAGGACGGGGTCGGGGGAGGACTCCACCGCCGCATCGTGCCAACCCCGCCGCCACCGGGGCCAGCTGACGGGCGGTCGAGGTCAGCCGGCGCTGGTCGGGAAGTCGGTGATGCCGCAGTCGGTCACGGCGTCGATCATCGACGACATGTCCTCGGGCGTGAGCGACGACATGTCGCCGCCCGACTCGCCGATCTCGGCCAGGCGCTCAGGCCCGATGCCGTCGATCAACGCCCCGGCGAAGCACTCGGCCTGTTCCTGCGTGAAGCCCGAGTCCACGAGCTGCTCGGCCGCGAGGTCGATGATGGCGGCGCGGACCTCGGGGTCGTCGAAGTCGAGGTCGCCGGCGCCGAGGTCGATCGAGCCGTCGGTGCTGCCGTCGGTGGTGTCTGGCGTGTCGGCCTCGGTCGTGTCGGTCGTCTCGGACGACTCGGTGGTGTCGGTCGACGAGGTCTCGTCGCCGCCGTCGTCGTCGCCGCCGGTCAGCACGACGGCGATCACGGCGATCAACGCCACGGCGAGCAGGCCGAGGCCCACGAGCAGGCCGGTCGACGGGCCCCGAGCGCGGCGGCTTGGCCGGGGGGACGGGGCCCGTGCCGTAGGCCGGGTAGCCGCCGGTCGGGCCGTAGCCGCCGGGCGCCGAGCCGGCCGGTGGGTAGTCGCCGGAACCGGGGGCCGCGGGGGTGCCGTAGGCCGCCGTGGGGGGCATGACCGACGTGGGGCTCACCCGGGGTGGGCCCGCCGGCCCCCGGGCCCGCGACCGGGTCGACCGCGGTCATGCCCGCATCGGACACGTCGTCGGTCCAGGTGCTGCCGTCCCAGTAGCGGTACTCGTGCCTGCCGGAGGGGTCTGGCTGCCACCCGGGCGCGCTTGCGTTCATGATCCGGTCCTCGCGTTCGTGGCGCCCGCTCCGCGGGCGCATCCGCCGTAGCCCGCATCGTATGACCTGGTGAGGGGCGGTCCACATCGGGGCCTTCGGACGACTCGGGGCGCGGCGGTAGCGTCCCCGTCCGTGATCCACACGGAACCCCGCGGCCACGTCGTCGTCGTCACGATCGATCGACCCGAGCGCCGCAACGCCCTCGACCACGCGGCGCTCGAGGCGCTCGGCGCGGCACTGGACGGGTGCGGGGACGACGTGCGCGCGGCTCGTGCTCACCGGCGCCGCCGGCCACTTCTGCGCCGGGGCCGACCTCGGCGGTGTCGAGGACGCCGGGTTCACGGCGCTGCTGCGCTCGGTGCTCGACCGGCTGCGCCTGGCTCCCGTACGTCACGCTGGCGGCCGCCGACGGCGCCGCCCTCGGGGCGGGGACGCAGCTGGCGGTGGCGTGCGATCTGCGGATGGCGACCGCCCAGGCCAGCTTCGGCATCCCGGCCGGTCGGCTGGGCCTGGCCGTCGACGAGTGGACCGTGACCCGCCTGGCGGCGCTGGCGGGCGGCGGGCCGGCCCGGGCGATGCTGCTGGCCGCCGAGGTCGTCAAGGGCGACGAGGCCCACCGGTTCGGGCTCGTGCAGCGCATCGGCGACCTGGCCGGCGCGCTGGACTGGGCCGACGAGATCGCCGCGCTGGCACCGCTCACGGTCCGGGCGCACAAGGCCGCGCTCGAGCCCGAGCCCGACGCCGCCGCGGCCATCGCCCGGGCGTGGGCCAGCGACGACCTCCAGGAGGGGCTGGCCGCCTTCCGGGAACGGCGCCGGCCGGTGTTCCACGCCCGCTGAGCCCGCCGGGGGCGAGCTCAGCGGGCGGGCGCGGCGGCGAGAGCGACGGCTACTGGTTGGCGCCGGCGAGGCTGCCGGTGACGTCGCCGGCCGGGATCGACGATCAGGCACAGCAGCTCGCGGTCGCCCGCATCCCACGAGTCGGCCGTGGGGCTGAGGAAGGTGACCTCGTACATCGAGTCGTAGTAGTCGATGCCCACGAACGTCTCGAACGCCGGGCAGGCACTGCTCCTCGACGATGGCCTGGATGCCGGCCTCGTCGGGCAGCGAGGCGTCGGTGAGCATGTACGAGTGGAACACCTCGGTGGCGTGCGGCTGGTTGCAGTCGATGATGGTGACCTCTTGCACCTCGCCCTCGAGCGACGTGTCGTCGGTGGCGCAGTCGCCGACGCCGAGGGCGAACACGTCCTGCGTCTCGCCGTCGGGATCCTCGGCAGCCGTGGTCGTCGTCTCCTCTTCGGGAGCGGCCGTCGTGTCGGTGGTGTCGTCCTGCGTGGTCGTCGTGGTGTCGTCGGTCGCCGTGTCGTCGTCGTCGCCGCCCAGGGCGATCACCGCGATGGCGACGATGACCGCCACGACCACGGCCCCGAGGCCGATGATCAGGCCGGTGGGGAGGCCCGACTTGGGGGGCGTGGACGGCGGCAGCCCGCCACCGGTGCCGTACGGGTCGTAGCCACCGGGCCCACCGGGCCCGCCGGGGCCTGCCGGGCGGGTACCCGCCCGGGCCGGCCGGGGGATAGGTCCCGGGCGCGCCGGGCTGGCCGTACCCGGCATCGATCGGGCCCGGCTGGCCGTAGGCCTGCGTCGGCTCGAACGGGGCGGTGGGGGCGGTTTCGCCGGGGTAGGGCGGGCCGCCGGCGCCTGCCAGCGGGTCGGTCGCCGTGACGCCGTTGTCGGAGACGTCGTCTGTCCAGGTGCTGCCGTCCCAGTACCGGTACTCGTGGCGGCCGGCGGGATCGGGGTTCCACCCGGGCTCGGGTGAGCTCATCGTTCGTCCTTGTGTACGTGTGAGGGGCGCTGCAGGAGGCCGCAGCCCACCAGCGCGCCGATCGTAGATCCACCGGGACCGCCGGCTGACCTCGGCCACCGTGGGTGCGTGGCGTCGTCCGCTCCGTCGCCCGCGCGACGGTCAGAAGTTGGCGGGGAGCAGCCGGGAGAAGTTCTCGAAGAAGAAGAACAGCACGACCAGGAACACCGGCAGGCCCACGAGGTAGGCGGGCCACTTGCGCCAGAGCTTGCCGAGCAGCCACGCCGCGATCCAGATCAGCGCGCAGGCGACGCCGAGCATGATCGCCGGCCAGGCCGAGGCCCGCTCGCCGCCGAGGCCGGCATCGATCGTCTGGCCGTCCCCGGACCCGACGTCGGAGTCGTTGCCCGGGTTCCCGTCGTGCGTGCCGTCGGCCGGGTCGGTCGTCGGGCCCGGCGCCGCCTCCCCCACCAGGGCGGCCACGACGACGATGCGCTGGCGAGCCGAGTACTTGGGATGGCAGGCCGTCAGCGTGAGCCGGTTGTCGCCGAAGTCGTCGAGCACCTCGACCTGGTCGGGGGTGACGATGAGCTGGCGCTGGACCTCGTAGCGGAAGGCGCCCTGGGCGGTGGTGACCAGGATCTCGTCGCCCTCCTCCAGCTCGTCGATGCGGTTGAACGGCGCCCCGTAGGTGGTGCGGTGGCCGGCGATGGCGGCGTTGCCCGGCTGCCCCGGCAGGGGCGAGTCGGGGTAGTGCCCCGGTCCGCGCTTGAGGTCGGACACCTGCACGCCCTCGACCACGATCTTGTCCACGTCGATGGCGGGGATGCGCAGCCGGGCGACCGCGTCGCCGTCGGCGGGCGGCGGTGGCGGGCGGGACGGGCTCGGTCGACGGGGGCACCTCGACCGGGTCGTCGGGGGCCGTGGTCGTCGTGTCGTCGAGCGTGCCGATGCGCTCCTCGAACTCGTTCTCGAGCGCGTTCTGCGCCTGCGCCTCGCGGATGCCGGTGCCCCAGAGCTGGTACGCGACGAACAGCAGGATGAGCACACCGGCCGTGATGCAGGTGCGGCCGATGGCTCCGAGGACTCTGGCCAGACGCATGACGGGCGCAGAGCGTACAGACCCCCGCACCACGGTCGGACCCGCCCCGTGCGGCGCTGGCTCCGGCGGTCGCCTGTCTTGGAGGCCCGGAGGGCACGTCAGTACCCTCGCGTCGTCTCCATGGAGCCGGTCGTCCACCTCCGCGACGCCGTGGCGCTGCTCGGACGTTTCCCTGCGCTCGCCGGGATCGACCTCGACGTGGCGCGCGGCGACATCGTCCTCCTCCGCGGGCCCAACGGTGCAGGCAAGACCACGGTCCTGCGTGTCCTCGCAGGGCTCGTGCCGGTGGTCCGCGGAGAGGCGCGCGTGCTCGGTCACGACCTGTGCACCGACCCCCGCCCGGTCCGCCGGCGCGTCGGCCTGCTCGGCCACGCCACCGGGCTGTTCGACGACCTCACGGTGGCCGACAACGTGACGTTCTGGGGCCGGGCCACCCGAGCCGGCCGGCGCGACATCGATGCCGCCCTCGCCATGGTCGGCATCGAACGGCCGGCTTGCGGGACGTGGCCGTGGCCCGCCTGTCGGCCGGCCAGCGCCGGCGCACCTCGCTGGCCTGCCTGCTGGCCCGCCGGCCCGAGCTGTGGTTGCTCGACGAGCCGCACGCCGGGCTCGACGCCGAGGCCCGCGACCTGCTCGACGGCCTCGTCCGCCAGGCGGTGGACCAGGGTGCGACCGTCGTGCTGTCGTCGCACGAGCTCGACCGGGCCGAGGCGCTCGCCGACCGGGTCGTCGTGGTCGACGGTGGGCACGTCGTGGGGCCCGACGGTTCCGCGAGCCGACGGCCGGTCCGCCCGACGCCGGCACCGGTGTCACCGACGGCCAGCCCGACGCCGGCCCGGGTCACCGACGGCCAGCCGACCGGCCCGGTGTCACCGACGGGCAATCCGACGTCGTCGGCGCCGACCCGGAGCCCGAGGTGACCCATGTGGCGTGACGCGACGCTGGTCGCCGGGCGCGACCTGCGCATCGAGGCCCGTAGCCGGGTGACCCTGCACCAGGTGGCGCCGTTCGCCCTGCTCGTGCTGTTGCTGTTCGGCTTCGCCCTCGACCCCGACCGCGGGGTGCTCGAGCGGGCGACCCCCGGGCTCTACTGGGTGACCGTCCTGTTCTCGGCGCTGCTCGCCCTGGCCCGCAGCGCCAAGCTCGAGGAGGCCGACGGGGTGCGGGACGCGCTGCGCCTCAGCGCCCTCGAGCCCGCCGGGGTCTTCGTGGGCAAGACGCTGGCCGTGGCGGCCGAGCTGGCGGCGCTCGAGGTGCTGCTCGGCGTCGGGGTCGTGATCCTCTACGGCGCCGACCCGGCCGAGATCGGCCTGCTGCTCACGACGTGCCTGGCCGCGACCGTCGCGGTGGCGACGACCGGTACGCTGTACGGCGCCCTGGTCAGCGGCCTGCGGGTCCGCGAGACGCTGCTCCCCCTGTTGCTCCTGCCCGTGCTGGCGCCCGTCCTCATCGGCGCCACCCGGGCGTTCGAAGCGGCGCTCGCCGGCACCCCCGCCGACGGCTGGCCCTGGTGCGGCCTGCTCGCCGTCTTCGCTGTTCTGTACTCGGTCGCCGGGGCGCTCGCCTACGGCACGCTCCTGGAGGGCTCGTGACCGCCACCCCCACCGCCGGCCCGGCCGGCGGCCCCCCGTCCCCGACGTCCACGCCGTCCCGCCCCGAGGCCCACCCGGGCCCGGCGAGCACCGGCTCCCGGGCCACCCGGGTCATCGGCCTGCTGGCGCTCGTGGCGATCGGCCTGCTCGCGCTGTACGGGCTGGTCATCAGCCCGGCCGACGCCGAGATGGCCGACGCGGTGCGCCTCTACTACATCCACGTGCCGTCCGCGATCTGCCTCGCGCTCGGCTGCTTCATCACCACCGGTGCGTCGGCCCTGTGGCTGCGGCGCCGCAGCGCGGGGTGGGATGCCCTGGCCGAGGCCGGCGCCGAGGTCGCCCTCGTGTTCGCGGCGATCACCCTGCTCACCGGCTCGCTGTGGGGCCGGCCGACCTGGGGCACCTACTGGACCTGGGACGCCCGCCTGACCTCGACCGCCGTGCTCACCGCGCTGCTCGTCGGCTACCTGGCCCTGCGCCGGCTCGACCTCGACCCCGACGCCCGGTCGGTCCGCGCCGCCGTGCTGGGCCTCCTGCTCGTCCCCAACTTCATCGTCGTGAACCGGTCGGTCGAGTGGTGGCGCTCCCTCCACCAGGAATCGACCCTCTTCAGGCTCGATCCCGCCATCGAGGGCGACATGCTCGTCGCCGCCATGGTCGGCTACCTGGCGTTCGCGCTGGTCTTCACGTGGCTCATGATCCACCGGTTCCGGGTGGCGTGGCTCGAACAGGCCGCCGACCGGGTCGACCTCGACGACGCGCTCGCCGCCCGCCGGTCGGAGGCCCAGGCCCCACCGACCGAGCCGACCGAGCCGACCGAGCCGGCCGAGCCGCGACCGCCTCCGCTGCCGTCGAGCCGAGCGGTGCCGCCACCCCCACCGAGGTCCCGTCCCGATGATCGCCATGACCCACGCCGGGTACGTCGCCGCCGGGTGGCTCGCCACCTTCGGCCTGATCGGCGGCTACGCCCTGTCGGTGCTGCGCCGAGGCCGCACGCTGTCGCGCCAGGTCCCGCCCGAGGAGCGCCGGTGGAGCTGACGCCGCGCACGCTCGACGACGACGACGTCACGGTCGAAGAGGGCGAGGTCACCACCCGGGCGCCCCGGTCGCGTGCGTCATCGCACCCGCCGCCGGTGGGTCCCCCTCGTCGTGCTCGCGGTGGTCGTCCTCGGCCTCGGCGCCCTCGTCTACAAGGGCCTCAGCGACGCGACCCTCTACTTCCGCAACGCCGACGAGGCCGTCGCCCAGCGCGACGAGCTCGGCTCGAAGCGCTTCCGCCTCCAGGGCACGGTCGTGGGCGAGCCCGAGGTCGACGGCGACGACGTGCGGTTCGTGGTCGCCTACAACGGGGTCGAGCGTCGACGTCGAGCACGTCGGCACGCCGCCCGACATGTTCCGGCCCGGCATCCCCGTCGTGCTCGAAGGGCCACTGGGCCGATGGCCGCGACGTGTTCGACAGCGACCGCATCCTGGTCAAGCACGACGAGAGCTACGAGTCGCAGGACGACTACGACGAGCGCATCGGTGAGGCCGAGCAGGGTGGCGAGGCGAGCGAGGGCTCGCGGCGGCGCCGGTCCCGAGGGCTCGACGGGCAGCTCGGGGTCGTCCGGGTGAACGCAGCGCTGGGCACGGCAGGCATCGTCCTCGGCGTCGCGGCGTCGACTCGGCGGCGTCGTGACGCTGGCGTTCGCCCTCGGGCAGCGCAAGCGCCACCTGCAGGCGGTCGGCCGTTCGTACATCCTGCTGGCGCTGGTGGGCGCGGTCCTGGCCGTCGCCGCCATGGAGCGGGCGCTGATCACCCGCGACTTCACCGTCCAGTACGTCGCCGACAACGGCAGCAGCCGCACCCCGGCGCTCTACAACGTCGCCACCCTGTGGGCCGCGCTCGAGGGCTCGATCCTGCTGTGGGTGCTCGTGCTCACCGCCTACATGGCGCTGGTCGCGCACAAGTTCCGCAAGCGGCTCGACGACCCGCTCGTCGGCTGGGCGCATGCTCGTCATGCTCGTGGTCAGCGGCTTCTTCTTCCTGCTGCTGCTGTTCCCCGCCAACCCGTTCCAGGCCTTCGACCCGCGCGTCGGGTTCGACGGCCCGGGCCCCAACCCGCTGCTGCAGAACCACCCGCTGATGGCGGTGCACCCGCCGATGCTCTACCTCGGCTACGTCGGGTTCACGGTGCCGTTCGCCTTCGCGGTGGCGGCGCTCGTCACCGGCCGGGTCGGCGAGGGCTGGCTGATGGAGACCCGCCGCTGGACGCTGTTCGCCTGGGGCTTCCTCACCGTCGGCATCGTGCTCGGCGCCTGGTGGAGCTACGAGGTGCTCAACTGGGGCGGCTACTGGGGGTGGGACCCGGTCGAGAACGCCTCGCTGCTGCCGTGGCTCACCGGCACCGCGTTCATCCACTCGGTGATGGTGCAGGAGCGGCGCGGGATGCTGCGGGTCTGGAACCTGTCGCTGGTGTGCGCCACGTTCAGCCTCACGATCCTCGGCACGTTCCTCACCCGGTCGGGCGTGATCGCCTCCGTCCACGCCTTCACCGAGGGCGAGCATCGGGGCGTGGCTGCTCGGCTTCTTCGGCCTCACGGTGGCCGTGACGCTCGGGCTGATCGGGTGGCGGGCCGACCGGCTGCGCTCGCCCGGCATGCATCGACTCGCCGGTGTCGCGCGAGGGCGCCTTCCTCGCCAACAACGTGCTGTTCACGGGCTTCGCCTTCGTGGTGCTGCTCGGCACCGTCTTCCCGCTCCTGGTCGAGGCGGCGCAACGACGACCAGCTCTCGGTGGGCAGCCCGTACTTCGACCGCATGACCATCCCCATCGGGCTCACGCTGCTGTTCCTCATGGCGGTCGCGCCCGTCCTGCCGTGGCGCAAGGCGTCGCACCGAGGTGCTCTCGGCGCGCCTGTTCTGGCCGGCGTGGGCGGGCGCCGCCGCGGTCGTCGTGCGCCGTGCTGCTCGGCGCCCGGGGGCTCGCCCCGCTGCTGGCGTTCGGGCTCGGCGGCTTCGCCGCGGGCGCGGCCGTGCGCCAGGTCGTGCTGGCCACCCGGCGCCAGGGGTGGCGCGGGCTGGTCGGCCGCACCAACGGCGGGATGATCGTGCACATCGGCGTGGTCCTCGATCGCCGTCGCCCTGGCGGCGTCGGGCAGCTACGACACCGAGCGCGAGCTGACGATGGAGATCGGCGACACCGCCTGGGTGGCCGGGCACGAGATCACCTACGTCGGGTCGCGGACCGTCGAGCAGTCGAACAAGACGTCGGTGCGGGCGCAGGTCCGCGTCGACGGCGAGGTCTACGAGCCGGCGATCAACCGCTTCGACGTCAGCGGGCAGGCCATCGGCACGCCGTCGGTCCGCACGTCCCTCACGCGCGACGTGTACCTCACCCTGCAGCGCGCCCCCGAGGACGACGCCGGCGAGACCGTCGCCATCCGGGTCATCGTGCAGCCCCTCGTGACCTGGCTGTGGATCGGTGGGGCCGTCATGGCGCTCGGCACGATCCTCGCCGCGTTCCCCGGTCGCCGTCGGAACCCGATCGACCCGGTCTCGGCCCCGCTGCCCGGCCTCGCCACGGGCGACGGTTCCGGTGACGGCGACGGCTCCGAGGCCACGGTGCCTGCGGGCGCGGCGCCGCCTGCCCAGGCTCCCGGCGACGGAGACCGCACCGAGGGGACGCCCGAGCGCGTGGAGGTGCCGACGTGACCGACGTCGTCGAGTCCGGCGACACGCCCGATCCCGATGGTCCCGACGACGGGGGCGACGGCGGCGGACGCGCCGACGCTCCCGCCGACCGGCGGCGGGTCGGGCTCGTCGTCTCGGCCGTCGTCGCCGTGGTGCTCGTCGCCTTCGTGGCGGTGCTGGCCACCCGCGAACCGGCCACCGAGCGCCGGGCGTCGAGCGAGCTCATCGGCGAGGTGGCCCCGTCCCTCACGGGCGAGACCATCGACGGCGGCTCGTTCGACATCGACGACCACCAGGGCCGGTGGGTCGTCGTCAACTTCTTCGCCACGTGGTGCATCCCGTGCCGGCAGGAGCACCCCGAGCTCATCCGCTTCAGCGAGGCGCACGCCGCCGCCGGCGACGCCGTCGTGGTCAGCGTGGTCTACGACGAGTACGACCTCGACGACACCCGCGAGTTCTTCGCCGAGAACGGCGGCGACTGGCCGGTGCTCGCGGAGGGGCGGGAGTCGGCGCTCGACTACGGCGTGGTCAAGGTGCCCGAGACCTACCTGGTCGCCCCCAGCGGTGTCGTCGTGCAGAAGTACACCGGCGGGGTCACCCAGGAGATGATCGACCGCGACATCGACGCCCTCACGAGCGCGGCTGCGGCCGGCAGCGGGGCGGGCTCGTGAGCGCGCTCCCCGGCAGCCGCGGGCGCCTGCTCGGCTGGGCCGCCCTCGTCGTGGTGGTCGTCGGCGCGCTCGCCTACGGCACGCTCGACGACGGCGGCCCGCGCGCCCCGGCGACCGGGCCCGCGACCTGGCCGAGACGATCGCCTGCCCGCAGTGCGACGGGCAGTCGGTGGCCGACTCCGACTCCGAGGCGTCGAAGGCGATCCGCGAGCGCATCGACGCCCAGATCGAGGCGGGCGCGTCCGACGCCCAGATCCGCGACGAGCTGGCTGCGGCCTACGGCGAGCGGGTGCTGCTGACGCCCGGCCGGTCGGGGGTGTCGAGCCTCGTGTGGACCCTGCCCGTCGTCGCGGTGGTCGTCGCGTTCGCCGGGCTGGCGTACGCCTTCCGGCGCTGGCGGGGCGACGCCGCCGGTCAGGCCTCCGACGCCGACCGGGCGCTCGTCGCCGAGGCCCAGACCGCGTCCACCGCGGCGGGCGAGGCGCGTGGTGGAGGGTCGCCGTGACGACCACCGACGGACCCGCGACCGACCGCCCCGAGGCGGACGGAGGCGACGTCGCCGGCACCGCGACGCGGTTCCGGTGGCGCGCCCGCCGGCGACGCCGGCCGGCCCCTCGATCCCGACGCCCTCGCCGCGCTCGTCGACGAGCGCGACTTCCTGCTCCGCTCGCTCGACGACCTCGAGCGTGAGCACGACGCGGGCGACGTCGACGACGACGACTACGAGACGCTGAAGGACGACTACACGGCCCGGGCGGCCCGCGCCATCCGCGCCATCGAGGCCCACCGGGCCCGGACGCGCGCCACCCGGCGGCCGCGATCGGTGCGCCGGCTCGTGGCCACCGTGGCGGGCGTCGCCGCGTTCGCGATCCTGGCGGGCGTCCTCGTCGCCCAGGCGTCGGGGCGGCGTGGGTCGGGGGACGCCCTCAGCGGCGACATCCGCGAGTCCACGCGCAGCGCCCTCGCCGAGGCGGTGCAGCTGGCGACCGAGGGCGACTACGACGGCGCCGTCGCCATCTACGACGACGTCCTGGCCGACGACCCCACCAACGTCGAGGCGCTGACGTACAAGGGCTGGTTCCTGTTCCTCGACGGGGACAGCGCCGGCATCGACTCGCTGATCGCCGCGGCCGAGGCCGACCCCGAGTACCCCGCCACCCACGCGTTCCTGGCGGTGATCCTCGACCGGGCCGGCCGTCCCGAGGCCGCGCTGGCCGAGCTCGATCGCCTCGACGCCCTCGACCCGCCGCCGAACGTCGCCCAGCTGGTGTCCGGGCTGCGCGAGCGGCTCGAGGCCGAGCTGGCCGCCACCGGGACCGGCTCGGCCGGGGGCGGGGCCGCCCCGCCGACCACCGCACCGGCGCCGTAGCCGCCGCGGTCGGGCGCCGCGGCGTCGCGGCGTCGAGGGGCGGGTCGCCGTCCCTTCACGCGGCCATCATCCCGGCGTCGCGTTCGCTCCATCGAACGATCAGGTCGGCCCCGCAGACTCGGCCGTCATGGATCGACGCTCCTTCCTCCAGCTGGCCGGAGGCACCGCCGCCGGCCTCGCCGTCACGTCCGCCGGTCTCGGCGCCGCCCCCGCCGGGGCCCGACCCCGGCAAGTCGCCCCTGTCGGCCACGGTGCGCCCGTGCCCCCGGCGCCGTTCACGCTCGGGGTGGCGTCCGGCGACCCGGTCGCGGACGGGGTCGTGCTGTGGACCCGGCTCGCGCCCGATCCCCTCGTCCCCGGAGGCGGGATGCCGGCCCAGCCCGTGCCCGTCCAGTGGGAGGTGGCCGCCGACGACCGCTTCCGCCGGGTCGTCCGCCGGGGCAACGAGGTCGCCCACCCGGGCGAGGGCCACTCGGTGCACGCCGAGGTCGGTGGCCTGCAACCCGGCGCCACCTACTGGTACCGGTTCCGCGCCGGGCGCGAGATCAGCCCGGCAGGCCGCACCCGCACCGCACCCGCGCCCTGGCGGCGGACCCGCGGGGCCCGGTTCGGCGTGGCGTCGTGCCAGAACTACGAGGCGGGCTACTACACCGCCCACCGGGCGCTGGCGGCCGAGGACCTCGACTTCGTCGTGTTCCTCGGTGACTACATCTACGAGGGCGCCCCCAACCCGACGGCGCTGCGCCAGCACGACGGCGTCGGCGAGCCGTACACGCTCGACGACTACCGCGGGCGCCACGCCCGCTACCGGTCCGACCTCGACCTGCAGGCTGCGCACGCCGCCTTCCCGTGGTTCGTGACGCTCGACGACCACGAGATCGACAACAACTGGGCGGACGACATCCCGCAGGACCCCGCGGCACAGACCCCCGAGGCGTTCCGCGCCCGGCGGATCGCCGCCTTCCAGGCGTACTGGGAGCACATGCCGCTGCGGCGCAGCGCCCATCCGGCGGGCCCGGACATGCGGCTGTTCCGGGCGTACGGCTGGGGCGATCTCGCCCGGATCCACGTGCTCGACACGCGCCAGCACCGCACCGACCAGCCGGTGGACCTGGCGGGGGCGGAGGACCCTGCCGCCACCATGCTCGGCGCCGAGCAGGAGGCGTGGCTCGACCACGGCCTCGCCACGTCGAGGGCCCGGTGGGACGTGGTGGCGCAGCAGACGATGGTGGCGTCGAACGATCGCCTCGCCGGCCCGGCGGAGCGCTACGACTTCGACAACTGGGACGGCTACCGCGTGGCGCGGCGGCGCCTGCTCGACTCGCTGGGCCGGGCTCGGAACCCCGTGGTCGTCACGGGCGACCGGCACGCCACGTGGGTGTGCGACCTCCAGCCCGACTTCCGGGACCCGGCCTCGCCCGTGGTCGCCGCCGAGCTCACGGGCACGTCGATCTCGTCGGGCAGCGATCCCGACACCGCCGCCTTCCACGCCACCTACGACCCGATCATGGCCGAGAGCCCCCACTGGAAGTTCATCGACAACCAGCGCGGCTACATGGTGTGCGACCTCGACCGCGAGCGCTGGCTCACCGACCTGCGCCTCGTGTCGACCGTGCGGGCGCCCGAGGCCGCGGTGTCGACGTTCGCCCGGTTCGTCACCGAGGACGGGGTCCCGGGCGTCCACGTCGCCTGACCCACCCCGACACGATTTCCCCCGCGAGATCGGCCGCTGGAGCGGCCGATCTCGCGGGGGAAATCCGACTGGGGCTGGCTACCAGCGGTCGTGGAGATCGGGCGGGGCGATGTACCGGGCCTTGGACCAGCGGTCGCCGTCCCAGGTCACCACCCACATCGAGCCCTTGGGCCAGATGAACGGGTCGCGGAAGCGGGCGGTGGTCGCCTTGAGGATGCGCAGCAGGTCGGGGATGACGTCGCCGTGGCTGCACACCACCGCGGCGTCGGGCTCCTTGCGCAGCTCGTCGGCGAGGGCGAGGGCCTTGTCGCCCCCGGCCCCCTCGGTGAGCCGGTCGTCGCTCTCGACGGCCACGCCCAGGTGGGCGCCGAGCGGGTCGAGGGTCTGCGTGCACCGCCGGTAGGGGCTGCTCACCAGGCGGGTGACGCCGGCGGAGCGCAGCTCGTCGGCGATGGCATCGGCCTGGTGGCGGCCCCGGTTCGTGAGCGGGCGCGTGAGGTCGGGCCCGTCCCAGGACGATCGGCTGCCGGCGTGGCCGTGTCGGACGACGTAGAGCCTCATGCGTGATGGCATCGTCGCCGGTCGAGGGGAGTGCGACCCAGCACCGCACGATGATGCCAGGTCGGGTGGTCAGGGCCCCACCGGGCGTGGGTCGGACTCCCGGTGGTGGCGAGGCAATCGGTTCCGGTCCCGGGAGGATGAGGCGTGGGTTCCGGATGCGGAACCCATCGCCTCGACCTCGTGTCGGCGGAACTCATTGCCTCGGGCCGACCTGGGCCTGGACCCGGCGCGGCGGCGGTCGGCAGGCTCGACGGCCGGCGCGACGGCCGGTCGCGGTCACGCACCGGCGGCGCGGGCGAGGGCCCGCAGGTCGGTCAGGACGCGGGGGAGCGCGTCGAGCAGGCGGTCGACGTCGGCATCGGTGGTCGACCAGCCGACCGAGATCCGCAGGCTGTGGTGGGCGTCGACGCCCATGGCCTCGAGCACCGGCGACGGCTCGAGCGACTCGGACGAGCACGCACTCCCCGAATGGGCGGCGATGCCCGCCCGGTCGAGACCGAGCAGGACGGCCTGCGGCTCGACCCCCTCGACGCCGAGGCACACGATGTGCGGCAGCCGCTCGACCGGGTCGCCGTAGGGCACCAGGCCGGTCGAGCGGGGGCTCCCCCCCGGCCGCGGCCGCGGCGCTGCCGCTCCGGCCGCGGCCGGGGCGCCGACCGCGGCGAGGATGCGGTCGGTCAGCCGCCGCTGGTCGGCCGCCTCCGCGGCCACTCGGGCGCCACCGTCGGCGGACAGGGAGGCGGCCACCGCGCCGAAGGCGGCCAGGGCGGCGACGTTCTCGAGCCCCGCCCGGCGGGCGCGCTCCTGGTCGCCTCCGACCAGCAGCGGCGGCAGCCGCAGGCCCCGCCGCACCAGCAGGGCGCCCACGCCGGCGGGTCCACCGAGCTTGTGGGCGCTGACCGACATCAGGTCGGCGCCGAGGGCACGGAACCCGATCGGCACCCGCCCCACCGCCTGGGCGGCGTCGACGTGCACCAGCACCCCGCGCGCTCGGCAGGCCGCCACCGCCTCGGCGACGGGCTGGACGGTCCCCACCTCGTGGTTGCCCCACTGCAGGTGCACGAGCGCCGTGTCGTCGCGCACCGCGGCCATGAGGGCGGCCACGTCGACGCGCCCCACGTCGTCGACGGGCACGGTCGTCACCTCGCCGTGGCGGGCGGCCGCCTGCCGCACGGCCGAGTGCTCGACCGCGGGCACCACCTGGTGGCCGCCCCGCGCGGCCGCGCCCCAGCAGGCCGCAGCGATCGCCTCGGTGGCGCTGCCCGTGAACACGACCTCGCGGGCGCGGGCCCCGACCAGGTCGGCCACGTGCTCGCGGGCCTCCTCGACCATGACCCGGGTGCGGAGGCCTTCGGCGTGGATGCGTCCCGGGTCGCCGGCGACGTCCAGCGCGGCGACGAGCGCCGCCCGCCCCTCGGGTCGCAGGGGCGAGGTGGAGGCGTGGTCGAGGTACGACCGGGGGGTCACCACCGGAACGCTAACGGCAGACGGGGCCGCCTCCCGAGGGCGAGCTGAGCGGGAACGCTCAGGGGACGAGGACCACCTTGCCCATGGTGTGCCCGCGCTCGATCTCGCGGTAGGCGTCGCGGACCCGGTCGAGCGGGTAGGTGGCGGCGATCGGAACCTCGAGGCGGCCTGCGGCGATCAGGTCCGCCAGCTCGGCCAGCACCTCGGGGCGGGCGCCCGCCATGTTGCCCTCGGTGCGCACCCCGTGGCGCTCGGCGGCGTCCCAGTCGATGATGGTGTCGATCCGCTCGGGGGCGACGCCGAGCTCGATGGCGAGGTCGACGTACCCGTCGCCGTGGGTGTCCACGAAGGCGTCGATCGGCCCGCCGGCTGCGGCCCGGATGCGGTCGGCCACGCCCTCGCCGTAGGCGACCGGGATCGCCCCGTGCTCGCGCAGCCAGTCGTGGTGCGGCGCGCTGGCCAGGCCGATCACGGTGGCACCGGTGGCCGCGACGAGCTGCACCGCGAGGCTGCCGACGCCGCCGGCCGCTCCCGACACCACGACCGTCTCGCCCTCGTGGGGCGCCACCGCGCCGACGGCCGCCCAGGCGGTGGTCGCCCGAGACGAACAGGGCGCCGGCGACCTCCCACGGCACGGCCGGGGGCTTGGCGGTCAGGTGCCCGGCGTCGACGGCCACGAGCTCGGCCTGGCTTGCCCGCTCCTGGGTGTAGGCGATGACCTCGTCGCCGGGCGCCACGCCGGTCACACCATCACCGAGCTCCTCGACCACACCGGCGAGGTCACTGCCCTGGCCGGACGGGAACGTGGCCGGCCAGCGGTCGCGCATCCGGCCCTCGCGGATGGAGGCCTCGCCGGGGTTGATCCCGGCGGCCCGGACACGGACCAGCACCTGGCCGGGCCCGGGAACCGGGCGGGGGACGTCGCGGACCTCGAGCACGTCGACGCCGCCGTACTCGTCGAAGCGGACTGCTCTGGGCATCGAGGAACCCTCCTCGGTCGAACGTTCCCGACCTCGTCGGCACCCGTGCATTCCTGACCGGCACGATCGCCGTTCAGGGTACGGCCCGCCGGGCGGCTCCCGCCGCACCGCGTGGCGCCGTCGCCGACGCGGCGCCGTCAGCCGCCCTGGACCGAGGTCACGCACCGCTCGCCGCCGGTCGGCAGCGACAGCGACGTCTCGGTCATCAGGTCCTGGCCGTACAGGGCGCCGAGCATGCCGCGGACCATGCCGCGATCGACGGCGCAGATCACCGGGTGCTCGATCGCCGCACCGCCGAACGGGCAGTGCTCGCTGACGATGCGGAGCTGCTCGCCGTTGCGCTCGGCGTGGGCCGCGAAGCCGTGGGCCGTGAGGGCGTCGGCCACCGCGTGCAACGCGGCCTGGAACGAGCGGTGCCGGTCGGACCCGGGCGCCATCGCGGCCGCCATCGCCCGGCCGTAGTCGACGCCCACGTCTTCGGCGAGGCGCTCGGCTCGGTCGTTGCCGAGCTCGGCGAGCGCTCGGCCCAGCAGCTCGACCAGGACGTCGTCGTGGCGCAGCGGGAGGTCGAGGGCGATCTCGGGGGCGACGACCTGGTACCGCTTGGACGGGCGGCCGGCGCCGCCGCCGCTCGATCGGGCCACGGCCACCTCGACGTACCCGCCGGCCACCAGCTTGTCGAGGTGGTGGCGGGCGACGTTGGGGTGCAGGTCGAACGTCTCGGCCACGGCGCCCGCGGTCACACCGTCGGGGTGCTCGTGGACGAGCAGGTAGATGTCCCGCCGGGTGGGGTCGCCGAACGCCGACGTGATGGCCGTCACCACCGAGGCGAAATCGGTCGGGGAGAGGGGCGGCCGGTCCACGACCGGTATTCTACCTATCGCCGTAGTGGAAATCCCTTGGTCCGCCCTCGCGCCCGTGCGCCGGGGTCAGACCGGTCCGACCGCCTCCGCCAGGAGCATGATGCCCGTCTCCGAAGCCCAGGTCCTCGAGGCCCTCCGCCCCGTCCAGGACCCCGAGCTGCATCGCAGCATCGTCGACCTCGACATGGTGCGGCACATCGGGGTCGACGGCGGCCGGGTGGCCGTCACCGTGGCCCTGACGATCGCCGGCTGCCCGCTGCGCGCCGAGATCACCAACCGGGTGAACGGGGCGGTCGTCGCGCTCGACGGCGTCGACGCGGTCGACCTCGACTTCACCGTGATGACCGACGACGAGCGGGCCGCGCTGCGCACCAAGCTGCACGGCGACCCGGCAGCCACGGCCGGCAGCCAGCAGGCGCACGGCCACGCCGAGGGCCGGGCGATCCCGTTCGCCGACCCCGGCAGCAAGACCCGGGTCCTGCTCATCGCGTCGGGGAAGGGTGGCGTCGGCAAGTCGTCGGTCACCACCAACCTGTCGGTGGCGCTCGCCCGGCGCGGGCGCGACGTGGCCGTGGTCGACGCCGACGTGTGGGGCTTCTCGATCCCCCGCATGCTGGGCGTGCAGCACCCGCCGGTCGTGATCGACGAGATGCTGGTGCCGCCCGAGTCCTACGGCGTGCGCTGCATCTCGATGGGGTTCTTCGCCGCCGAGGACCAGCCGGTGATCTGGCGGGGCCCGATGCTGCACAAGGCGCTCGAGCAGTTCCTCACCGACGTGTTCTGGGACGACCCCGACTACCTCGTCGTCGACCTGCCGCCGGGCACGGGCGACATCTCGCTCAGCCTGTCGCAGTTCCTGCCCCGGGCCGAGGTCTACGTCGTGACGACGCCGCAGCCGGCCGCCCAGCGGGTGGCGCAGCGGGCCGCGTTCATGGCGCAGAAGGTCAACCTCGAGGTCAAGGGCGTCGTCGAGAACATGTCGTGGTTCACCGGCGACGACGGCAAGCGCTACGAGCTGTTCGGTGCCGGCGGCGGTGCCGACCTCGCCGCCCGGCTCGACGTGCCGCTGCTCGGCCGGGTGCCGCTCGTGCCCGAGCTCCGGGCGGGCAGCGATTCGGGGACGCCGATCGTGGCCACCCAGCCCGACGGCGAGGCCGCAGGCGTGTTCGCCGACATCGCCGAGACGATCGACGTCGAGCTGGCCCCCAAGCGCATCTACCACTCCGAGCTGCGCATCGGCTGAGAGGCCGAGCAGATAGGGCGCTCGGCACAGCCCACGCGGGGGCATTTGGTGGTCGACCCCCCAGCTCCACAGCCGGCCGACAGGCAGCACGCGAGCGGCAACCCGAGACGGCGTGACCTATCCGCGTACGTTCTGAGGGCTCGCGTCCGCACGCCGGTGTGCGCCGGCGGTGGGCCCGACGACCCCTCGTGACGACGGCGGACGGCGGTGAACGTCGACTGGCCTACGCCGGGAGCTCCTCGCGGAGGAACTCGATCACCGCGTCGTTGAAGGCGTCGTTGCGGTCGCCCGCCACCATGTGGCCGGCGCCGCCGACGTCGACGTAGCGGGCGTGGGGCATCAGCTCGAGCGTCTGCCGGGCGCCCTCCTCCGACAGCACGTCGCTCTGCCGGCCGCGGACCAGCAGGGTCGGCACGGTGACGGCCCGGGCGGCGTCCTCGAGCCGGTTCTCGTTGCGCACGCTGCGGGTCTCGTCGTGGCGGCCTCCGAGGAGGAAGGACGGGTCCCAGTGCCAGTACCAGCGGCCGTCCTCGCGGAGGCGGACGTTCTTGCGGAGGCCCGACAGGTCCTTGGGGCGGGGCCGGTGCGGGTTGTAGGCGGCGACGGCGTCGGCCACCTCGTCGAGGGACGGCGAAGCCGTCGAGGTTGCCGAGCATGAACTCGGCGATGCGCTCGATGCCCTTCTCCTCGAGGCGCGGGGCGACGTCGACGAGCACGAGCCCGGAGGCCACGGTGGTGCCCGCCGGCGCCTCGCCGATGGCGACGAGCGAGCTGAGCCCGCCGAGCGAGGCGCCGATCAGCACGGGTGGCGTCGACTGCACCGCCGCGACGGCGCGCACGTCGGCGGCGAACTCGTCGAGCGTGTAGCCCGCGCCGTCGACCTCTCCGGTGCCGGCCCAGTCGCTGTCGCCGTGGCCTCGCAGGTCGACCGTCGTGGCCCGCCAGCCCTTGTCGCCGAGCAGGCGGGCCGTGCCGCCCCACGCGTGGCGGGTCTGGCCGCCGCCGTGGAACAGGACCACCGGTGGCCCGTCGGTCGGGCCGTAGGCGTCGGCCGCCAGGGTGAGGCCGTCGCCGGCGAGTCGGAGCGGGGGGCCGGGGGAGGGGTCCATCGGGGGCAGTCTGCCCGCGTCGTGGCAGAGGTGACAGTTCCGTCAGCGGCTGCGGCGAGGCCCGGGCCGGACGTGACGGCGGGGCGCCCCTACGCTCGGCCGGTGGACGACGAGAGACGATGGCGGGCCGAGCAGGCGGCGTTCGCCGCCGAGCACCTGGGCTGGCACGGCGCCGCGCCGCGGCGGCCGGTGAAGGTGATGTGGTGGTCGGTGGCCGCGGGACGGGGCCCCGACGTCACCGGCCTGATCTCGCGCCTGTGGTCGGGCCGCAGTCGGCGCCCCGGGGAGGAGCAGGTCTTCGTGGCGCTGTTCGCGGCCGACGACCCGGTCGGCAGCCGGCCGTTCCTCGTGCTGCGGGCGCAACCCGGGGGCGTCACCTCGGCGCGGGGACGGGGCGTCGCCACGGTGCACGGCGAGGCCGAGCCGGGCGGTGTGCTGGTCGTCGAGTCGCGTGCCGGCACGATCGTGCCGGCCGAGCCCCCGGCGACCCCGGGCGACGACGCCCCGTCCTGGACCGAGGTCGACCCGCTCGGCTGACCCCGACCCTGACGGACGGCTGGGTCAGCCGGCGGCCGCCGCGGGCTCGTCGGCGCGGGAGAAGCCGGGGACCGGACGCGGGCGCCGGTGGACGATGACCTCGTCGACCAGCCCGTAGGCCACGGCCTCCTCGCCGCGGAGGATGTAGTCGCGGTCGATGTCGGCCTCGATGCGCTCGCGGGTCTGGTTCGTCCGCTCGGTGAGGATGTCGACCATCCGCTCGCGCATGGTGACCATCTCGCGCACCTGGATCTCCATGTCGGTCGACTGGCCCTGGGCGCCGCCGTGGGGCTGGTGGATGAGGATCCGGGCGTTGGGCAGCACCGAGCGGTGGCCCGGTTCGCCCGCGGCGAGCAGCACCGCGGCCGCCGAGCACGCCTGCCCGACGCAGACGGTGTGCACCGGTGGGCCCATGAACTGCATGGCGTCGTAGACGGCGAACAGGGCGGTCATGTCGCCGCCGGGCGAGTTGACGTACAGGTTGACCGGTCGTTCGGCGTCCTCGCCCTCGAGGTGCAGCAGTTGGGCGATCACGAGGTTGGCCACGCTCTCGTCGAGGGCGGTGCCGAGGAACACGATGCGCTCGCGCAGCAGGCGGGAGTAGATGTCGTACGCCCGCTCGCCGCGGTTGGTGGTCTCGATGACGGTGGGGATGAGCACGGTGGCGGGTCCTCCTCGACCTTCCTCCAAAGGGCAACCGGTTGGTTGCGTGTTCACCGTAGGGGTGGACGGGAGAAAGCGCAACTGTAAGGTTGCACACATGGCCGACGCCCCCCGCTCCGACGCCCCGCACGACGACGCTCCCCGCGACGAGCCGCGGGCCGGGCCGTGACCCGCAGCGTCGAGCTCGCCGCCGCCGCCGACGACGTGTGGCTGGCCGTGGCCGACCCGGACGAGCGGGCCCTCTGGCTCGACGACCCCGACGCCACGACCCGTCACGTGCGGGTCGACGAGGCCACGCCCGGCCACCGGCTGGTCTGGACCTGGTGGCAGCCGGGCGACGAGGGCGACGCCTCGACCGTCACCGTCGAGCTCGAGCCCGTGCTCGGGGGAGGCACCCGCGTCGTCGTGACCGAGGCCGTCCCCGCGCCTGTCCCCGTGGCGCGGGCGCTGGCGACGTCGGCCGCCCCGGCCCGCACCCGGACCCTGCGGTCGCCGTCGTGGGTGCGGTGCGCCCGCGACCGCTGGGACGCCCGCCTCCTCGGCCTCGAGCTGCTGTTCGTGGCCGCCCGTGTCGGCGTCGCCTGACCCCACCGGGGCCCGCCCGTCGGCCGGGGGCCCTGACCGCCCGCACGGCGGCGAGCCCCCCGATGCCCTGTTCGCCGCGCTCGCCGACCCCACGCGTCGCGCCATCCTCCGGGCGGTGGCCGAAGACGGGCCCCTGACCGCCACCGCGCTGGCCGGCCGCGTCCCCGTGTCCCGCCAGGCGGTGGCCAAGCACCTCGGCCTGCTGCGTGCGGCCGGGCTCGTGGTTCCCGAGAGGGAGGGCCGCGAGACGCGGTTCACCGCCGTCACCGACCCGCTCGACGACCTCGCCGCCTGGGCCGACGCGGCCGGGCGACGCTGGGACGACCGCCTGGCGCGTCTCCGGCACCACCTGACGTCGGAGTAGCCGCCGCGCCGGCCGGCGGGGCCGGTCAGCCCGAGTTGTGACGAAACCCGGAACACCCTGGTCGCCGCAGCCGTATCCGCGAGGCGGCGGCCTAACCTCGACAACGTGGCGACAGACGACGCGCCCGCGGATCCGCAGCCAGACCTGGTCCCCCCGGCCCCGCCCGAGGAGACAGGCACCCGCATCGGGCGTCGCATCGTGCTCGGCATGTTGGGCCTCGGCGCGGTGGGCATCGCCGTGGGCGACACGGTCCAGTCACGCCTCGAGACGGCGCTCCGGCCCGTCACGGCCAACGACCCCACCGGCCTGTCGTCGTTCGTGCCCACCTCGGGCCGGTTCCGCATCTACTCGGTCACCGGGGGCTTCCCCGAGCGCAGCCGCGAGGAGTACCGCCTGGGGGTCGACGGCCTGGTCGACCGGCCACTCGACCTGTCGCTCGACGACCTGCTGGCCCGCCCGCAGTCCGAGCTGAAGCTCGACTTCCAGTGCGTCACCGGGTGGCGCGTCCAGGACGTGCGGTGGAAGGGCGTGCGGCTGGCCGATCTGCTCGACGAGGCGGGCGTCGCCTCCGATGCCACCCACCTGCGCATCTGGAGCTTCGACGGCGCCTACACCGAGAGCCTCACGCTCGACCAGGCCCGCCGCGACGACGTGCTGGTCGCCCACGAGATGCTGGACGGGCCGGTCACCCGCGAGCACGGCGGGCCGGTGCGCCTGTTCGTCGGGCCGATGTACGGCTACAAGTCGCTCAAGTGGCTCGAGCGGATCGAGGTCACCAACGCCCTCCACGAGGGCTACTGGGAGGAGCGCGGCTACGACGTCGACGCCTGGGTCGGCCGGTCCAACGGCCGCCAGCGACGAGCCGACGTCGTAGTGGTGCGTCGCCCATGATCCTGCGGTTCACCCGCGCCGAGCGGGCCCTGCACTGGGCGCACGGCGATCGCCGTTCTGACCTGCGCCGTGACCGGGTTCGTCCTCTACGTGGGATGGCCCCCGGCGCTGATCGGCCGGCGGACACTGCTGCGCGACGTCCACGTGATCGCGGGCGTGCTGATGCCCGTGCCCCTGGTCCTCGCCTACGCGGGCCGCTGGCGCACCGCCGTGCGCGCCGACGTGCGCCGCCTCGCCCGCTGGACGCGGGCCGATCGGCGCTGGCTCTGGTCGCGCGGCCGCGACGCCACCGGCGACGTCGGCAAGTTCAACGCGGGGCAGAAGGCGAACGCCGCCTTCATGGCGGGGATGATCCCGGTCATGGTCGTGACCGGGGTGATCATGAACTGGTACGACCCCCTCGGCATCGACATCGCCTACCGCACCGGCGCCACGTTCGTGCACGACTGGACGGCCATCGCCACCTGGCTGGTCGTGTCGGGCCACATCGCCTTCGCCCTGTCCGACCGCACGTCCCTGCGGGGCATGGTGACCGGCCGGGTCGACCGACCGTGGGCGGCGGACCGGCATCCCCGCTGGTCCACCGAGGTGCCCGACCTGCTCGGCCCCTCCGACCCGGGGCCCGAGGGCGGCGCGGCGGTGGGTGGTGGGGGAGCCGGTGTCGGTGAACCCGCCGACCGCCCCCTACGATGACCGCCGCCCGACAACTGGAGGAACACGTGGACGTCCGCATCGGGGTCAAGAACACGCCGAAGGAGCTCGAGGTCCTGCTCGCCGAGGACACCGACGGTGACGCCGTGCGCGAGCACGTCGACAAGGCGCTCTCCGACGGTGGCGTCCTGTGGCTCACCGACCGCCGGGGCCGGCAGTACGGCGTCCCGGTCGACAAGGTCGCGTACGTCGAGATCGGCTCCACCGACGCCGGGCGGCGCATCGGCTTCGGCGGCTGACCGCCCGCCGGGCGGCGGTCACCGCCCGCTCGGCAGGCAGTCCGCCGAGCTCGCCCCGACGGCCCGCCCGCGACGTCCGAACCCCACTGATGGCCACCGACCTGCTCGACCGGCAGTCTGCTGTTCGTCACCGGCAAGGGTGGCGTCGGCAAGACCACCATCGCGGCGGCGCTGGGCCAGCTCGCCGCCGAGCGCGGGCAAGCGCACGCTGCTGTGCGAGGTCGACGCCAAGGGCAACCTGGCCGGTGCGTTCGAGACGGGGCCGACCGAGTTCGACCGAGCGCGAGATCGCGCCCGGCCTGTGGGCGATGTCGATGGACACCGAGGCGTCGCTCAAGGAGTACCTGCGCCTCCAGCTCAAGGTGCCGCTGCTGTCGCGCATCGGCCCGCTGGCCCGCACGTTCGACTTCGTGGCCAACGCCGCCCCGGGCGTCAAGGAGATCCTCGTCGTCGGCAAGCTGTGCCACGAGGTCCGCGAGCGTCACTACGACCTCGTCGTCGTCGACGCCCCGGCGTCGGGCCACATCGTCGGCCAGCTCGCGGCGCCGCAGGCCATCCAGGACCTGGTGCAGGTGGGAACGGTGCGCGACCAGACCGGCTGGATGATCGACATCCTGTCCGACCCCGCGCAGACCGGCGCGGTGATCGTGGCCACGCCCGAGGAGATGCCGGTCAACGAGACGCTCGAGCTGTCGGGCCGGCTCCGGGCCGAGACGAAGGTCGACCTGGCGGCGGTGGTCGTCAACCGGGTGCTGCCCGAGCTGTTCGGCCGAGGTGAGGAGGAGGTGTTCCGGGCCTTGCGCGACCCCGAGGCGTCCGAGGCGCTGGCGGCCGCGGTCGACGGCCCGGTCGAGCCGCTGCTCGACGGCGCCGAGCTCGCGGTGAAGATGCGCCGGACCCGGGCCGAGCACCTCGGCGAGCTGCGGAGCGGGCTGCCCAAGGGTGTCGACCTGCTCTACGTCCCCGAGCTGTTCCAGCGCACCCACGGCGTGCGGGCCACCCGCCAGATCGCCGACGCCCTCGGCGCGGAGCTGGGCTACTGATGGCCGCCAGGCGCGGGAACGGTCCCGAGACGTCGCTCGAGCCGCTGCTGGCGGCGAAGGAGATCGTGATCTGCTGCGGCTCCGGCGGGGTGGGCAAGACCACCACCGCGGCGGCGGCCGCGGCCATGGCCGCGGCCCACCTCGGCGGGAAGGTGCTGGTGCTCACCGTCGATCCGGCCGCGCCGCCTGGCCAACGCCCTCGGGCTCGAGCAGTTCGGCAACGTCGAGTCGCAGGTGCCGCCCGAGCTGTTCGCCGCGGCCGGCGTCGAGCCCCGCGGCGAGCTGTGGGCGGCCATGCTCGACACCAAGCAGTCGTGGGACGACCTCGTCCGCTCGCACGCCCCCGACGCCGCCACCCGCGACGCCATCCTCGCCAACCCGCTCTACCACAACATCACCGGGCGCTTCGTGCAGAGCCACGACTACATCGCCATGGAGCGGCTCTACGAGATCCACGCGTCGGGCCGCTACGACCTGATCGTGGTCGACACCCCGCCGACCCGGAACGCCATCGACTTCCTCGAGGCGCCCGACCGCATGGCCGACTTCTTCTCGAGCCGCCTGCTGCGCTGGCTGACCGTGCCGGCGCGCAGCCGCGTGTTCACGATGGCGTCGAAGCCCTTCTACACGGTGGCCGACCGCATCCTCGGGTCGCAGTTCCTGCAGGACATCGCCGAGTTCTTCCTGCTGTTCCAGACGATGTACGACGGGTTCGTCGAGCGGGCCCGCGCCGTCGACCCGCACGCTGTCCGACAAGCGCACGACGTTCGTCGTGGTCTCGACGCTCGAGGCGTCGCCGGTCCGCGAGGCCGAGTTCTTCGTCGAGGCGCTCGCCGCGCCGGAAGTTCCACCTCGGCGCCGTGGTCTCAACAAGGTGCTGCCGGGTTGGTTCCTCGACCGGGGGTCGAAGGACACGGCCGAGCGCCTCTGCCGCGACGCTCGACCCGTGGCCGAGGAGGTGACCAAGGCGGTCCCGGCGGTCGGCGAGCCCGCCCAGCTCGCCCGGGTGCTCGGCGAGATCGGCGAGAGCTTCGTCAACTTCCAGGTGGTGGCGACCCGCGAGGCCGAGCAGCGCAGCGAGCTGTCCGGCCACGCCGGCGTGGTGGCCACCGTCCCGTTCGCCGACCACGACATCACCGACCTCGCGGGCCTGCTCGAGCTGGGCGAGTCGCTGTGGCGGTGACGCGCCGCTCCCCGTCCTCCCACCGGTTGCCGGTGGCATCCCGGGCCTGACCCCGGGGAGACTCACGTTCGATGGCCACCCTCGCCGAGCTCGCCCGGTTCCTCACCCGCCTCGACACGCGCTCGGTCTCCCACCTGCAGCGGCTGGCCGCCAGCTGGGGCCTGCTGGCCGACTTCTGCTTCGCCGACCTGCTGCTGTTCGGCGTGGTCGGCGAGCCGCGGGACAACGGCGGCAACCGCTTCGTCGTCCTCGGCCAGGTGCGGCCGACCACGGCGCAGACCGTGTACCGGGCCGACTGGGTGGGCACCGTCCTCGAGGAGGAGGACCGGCCGCTCGTCGCCCGGGCCTACCGGCTCGGCGAGATCATCGAGGGCGAGATGACCATCTCGCCGTTGAAGGAGCGGGTGCGGGTGCTGTGCATCCCGATCCGCTACCGAGGCCAGGTGATCGGCGTGCTGACCCGCGAGTCGGCGCCGTCGTTCGGCCGGCAGCCCGGCGAGCTCGAGCGCACCTACGTCGACGTGTTCAACCGGTTCGCCCGGATGATCGCGAGCGGTGACTTCCCGTTCGACGCCGAGGACGTCGAGACCGAGGAGGCGCCCCGCGTCGGCGACGGCGTCATCGTCCTCGACGCCTCGGGGCGCGTCGAGTACACCTCGCCCAACGCCGTCTCGACGCTGCACCGCCTCGGGGTGCACGCCAACGCCGAGGGCCTGCGCTTCTCCGAGCTGGGCCTCGAGGAGTCGGTGGTGCGCACGGCGTTCGCCCTCGGGCGTGCCGGTCACCGAGGAGCTGCCGCGGGGCATCGACATCACGGTGCTGATGCGGGGCATCCCGCTGCTCGACCAGGGCGTGGTCACCGGAGCGGTGGTGCTGCTGCGCGACATCTCCGAGCTGCGGCGTCGCGACCGGCTGCTGCTCTCGAAGGACGCCACCATCCGCGAGATCCACCACCGGGTGAAGAACAACCTGCAGACGATCTCGTCGCTGCTGCGGCTGCAGGGCCGGCGCCTCGGCACCACCGAGGCCCGCACCGCCATCGAGGAGTCGGTGCGCCGCATCCGCTCGATCGCCCTCGTGCACGAGATCCTGTCGCGCGAGGCGGGCGACGACGTGCCGTTCGTCGACATCGTGCGGCCGGTCGTGAACATGGTGGCCGACGAGCATGATCTCGCCCGAGCACCCGATCCGCTTCGAGGTCGAGGGCGACGGCGGCATCCTGCCGGCCGGCGGTGGCGACGCCGCTGGCGGTCGTGCTCAACGAGCTGCTGCAGAACGCCGTCGACCACGCCTACCCGGCCGAGCTCGACCTCACCGGCGAGCCCGGCCGGGTGCGGGTCGAGATCGACCGCAACGGGCCGGCGCTGCTGCTGCGCGTCACCGACGACGGCGTCGGCCTGGCCGAGGGGTTCGACCTCGAGCAGTCGACCGGGCTCGGCCTGTCGATCGTCCGCACGCTCGTGACCAGCGACCTGTCAGGTGAGATCAGCGTGACGAACGGCAGCGGACCCGGGGACCGCCCGGGCACGCAGGTCCAGCTGCGCGTGACGATCTCGGCCGAAAACGAGGACGACCTCGCCGCGGCGAGGCCGAAATCGCGATGAGAGCGTGATGTCTGTTGCCCCGCTGTCGGGGCTCCCCAGCTTCCCAGCGTGTGTTGTGGTCGTGGCCGGTGCCTGCGGTCGCAGGTCCCGGTTGGCCCCCGACGAGCGGGGGCCGGGTGGTTCAGGCGCTGGCGGCCTTGCGGTGGCGGGCAACCCACTGGCGGCGAAGCGCACGGCGCTCCTCCTCGGAGGTGCCACCCCAGATGCCACTGTCCTGGTTGGTGGTCAGGGCGTAGTCGAGGCAGTCCTTCTGGACGTCGCACGCCCGACAAACGGCCTTGGCGGTCTCGATCTGCTCGATCGCCGGACCGGTGGTGCCGACGGGGAAGAACAGATCGGGATCGGTATCGCGACAGGCGCTGAACTCACGCCATTCGTCGCGCTCGATGGACAGGGACAAGCTGCGGCTCTGCGTCAGGGCCACGGGACCTCCACGGCGGAATCGGGTCACCGGTTTGTGACGAGTTTCACATGCCACCGCGGTCAGTATCCGAAAGCGTGCGGCTGTGACGGAGCAAAGATACCGGCAGGTCACACTTTGGGCAAGGATTTTTTTCCGCGTCGAAACAGGGAGTTTTCGTGACACAGGTGATCGGACACCGAGGGGCCTCGCGCGCGGAGCGCGAGAACACGGTCGCGGCGTTCCGCGCCGCCGTCGCCCAGGGCGCCGACGGCGTCGAGCTCGACGTGCGCCGCACGGCCGACGGCGCGCTGGCGGTGCACCACGACGCGCACCTCCCGGACGGACGGGCGATCGTGGCCACGACGTGGGCGGACATGCCCGATCACGTGCCCGACCTCGCCGTCCGCGCTCGACGCCTGCGCGGGGCTCCGGACGGTCAACGTCGAGATCAAGAACTGGCCCGGCGACGTCGACTTCGACCCGTCGCTGGCCGTCGTCGACCGCGTGCTCGAGGTGCTGCTCGGACGTCCCGCTACCGAGCGTGCCGCGCTGCTCGTGTCGTGCTTCCACCTGCCGACGGTCGATCGCGTGCGCGCCGCGGCGCCCGAGCTCGCAACCGGGTGGCTCGTGATCGGGCCGGGCATCGGCCCGGACGGCGCTCCGTTGGCCACGGGCGGTGGCGATCTCCTCGCCGCCACGGTGGACGCGGTGGCCGCGGGCGGGCACCGCGCGCTGCACCCGCACCATGCCTTCGTGAACCCCGAGATGGTCGAGGCGGCGCACGCGGCCGGCGTCGCGGTCAACACGTGGACGGCGGACGAGCCCGAGCGCATCGTGTGGCTGGCCGAGACCGGCGTCGACGCCGTCATCACCAACGTCCCCGACGTCGCGCTCGCCACCCTCGGCCGGGCGAGCTGACGCGCCGATCGGCACCCGTTCCGGGCGCCGATCGTGCCAGCCGCGGCGCCGCTCGGGCCCGAGGCGATGGGTTCCGGTCCGTGGAGGATGAGGCGTGGGTTCCGCATGCGGAACCCATCGCCTCGAGCTCGTCCGGGTGGAACCTATGACCTCGCCGAGGGGGTGGACCGTGTCGTCGGTGGGCTCGGGCAGGACGAGGTCGAGCACGTCGGGCTCGTGGCGGAACTCGAGCACCTCGGCGTCGCCGAGGTGGTCGCCGTCGACCTGGTACGGGACCGGGCCGTAGGTCCGGATCGTCAGCGCCTCGAGGTCGGTGCGCAGGTCGACCCACCGGCTGCGGCGCAGCGCCCGCCCGCTGCCGAGCGCCGAGCCGATGATGCGGATGAAGCGGGCGAAGTCCATCGTCCGCACCGTCACGGCCACGAGCCCCCGGTCGAGCGTCGCCTCGGGAGCGAGGTCGAGCGGCCGGTTCCCCAGGTACGTGTAGGGGTTGGTGTTGAGGACGATGGTGAGGTAGCCGTCGTCGACGACCGAGCCGTCGGCGTGGTGCACGGCCAGCCGGGGCCGGCTGCGGTCGAAGTGGCGGATCCACGTGTCGAACCCGGCGTAGACGAACAGCGGGTGGCCGGCGTAGCGCTTGAGCCCCGACCGCCGCTCGACCTGCTCGACCACCGCGGCGTCGAACCCGACGCCCGTGTGGAACAGGAAGTAGCGGCCGTTGACCGACCCCAGCCCCACCCGCCGGATGGAGCGGCGGGCCAGGGTGTCGAGCAGCACGCCGGTCGCCTCGATGGGGTCGTTGGGCAGGCCGATGGTGCGGGCGAACACGTTCGTCGACCCGCCCGGCAGGGCCGCCAGCGCGCATCGCGTCCCGGCCAGCCCGTTGGCCGCCTCGTTGAGCGTGCCGTCGCCGCCGAGGACGACGACCACGTCGACCCCCGACGCCGCTGCCCCCCGGGCCAGGCGGGTGGCGTGGCCCCGGCGGCTCGTCTCGGCCAGGGTCACGTCGTGGTCGGCCGACAGCGCCTTGCCGATGACGACGCGGCTGCGGGGTGTCACCGACGAGGCGTTCGAGTTCACCAGGAGGACGACCCGCACAGGGGCCGCAAGGTAGTGGTGTGCGCGGCCGGTCGACGCGGCCATGCGGAGCGTGGTTACCGCGCGGTCACTTGCGCTCAGGGCGATTTGGTCCGCTCGCCTGGAGACGGGCAGCATGGCCCGCATGAACGTGGTCGTATGCGTGAAGCAGATCCCCGACCCTGCCGAGCCGGGGAAGCTCGAGGCCGACAACACCCTCGATCGCAGCGGCAAGCTGATCCTCGACGAGTCCGACAGCTACGGCGTCGAGATGGCTCTCCAGCTTGTCGACGCGGCGGGCGGCGGCGAGGTCACCCTCGTCTCGATGGCCCCCAACAACGAGACCTCGGGCCTGCGCACCGCGCTGGCCATGGGCGCCGCCAAGGCGATCCTCGTCTCCGACGACGCCCTGTCGGGTGCCGGCGCCCTCGACACCGCCAAGGTGCTGGCCGCGGCCATCAAGCGGGCCGAGCCCGACCTGGTCCTCGCGGCCACCGAGTCGAGCGACGGCTACACCGGCACCGTGCCCGAGCAGGTCGCGGCGCTGCTCGGCCTCACGTCGGTCACCTTCGCCAAGCACGTCGAGATCGACGGCGAGGCCGTCAAGGTCCAGCGCCAGACCGAGCTGGGCTACGACGAGGTCGAGGCCACGCTGCCCGCCCTCGTGTCGGTGACCGCCGGCGTGGTCGAGCCCCGCTACCCCTGCTTCAAGGGGATCATGGCCGCCAAGTCGAAGCCGGTCGACCAGCTCACCGCTGGCCGACCTCGGCATCGACGCCGCCACGGTCGGCTCGGCCGGCGCCGGCCAGGAGATCGTGGCCGTCGACGATGCGCCGGCCCGCGAGGCCGGCGAGATCGTCGAGGACGACGGCGAGGGCTTCGCCAAGATCGTCGCCTACCTCGAGAACCTCAAGGTCATCTGAGCTCCCCACCCGGACGCACAGGAGAACGCACAGACATGGCTCTGAACCGCATCTGGGTCTACGCCGAAGCCGCCGACGGCAAGGTCGCTCCCATCACCCTCGAGATGCTGACCAAGGCCCGCGACGCTGGCCGGCACCGTCGAGGCCGTCTACGGCGACGGCGACGCCGACGCCGTCGCCGAGGCCCTCGGCGCCCACGGCGCCACCAAGGTGTACGCCACCGGTGACCTGCAGGGGCACACGCCCGCCGTCCCGGTCGCCTCGGCGATCGCCAAGCTGATCGAGGGCGGCGACGCCCCCGACCTCATCCTGTTCGGCACCACCTACGAGGGCCGCGACGTCGCCGCCCGCCTGTCGGTGGCGCTCGACAAGCCGGTCATCACCAACAACACCGACATCGCGGTCGACGGCGACGCCGTCGTCCTCACCGAGCCGGTGTTCGGCGGCACCAAGCTGGTGCGCACGAAGTTCACGACCGCCGGCCCGAACATCGCCCTCATCCGGCCCAAGTCGTTCGCGGCCGAGGAGTCGGGCGGCGGTGCGGCCGAGGTCGTCACCATCGACGTGCCCGACTACGGCTCGGCCAAGGTCGTCAACCGGCACGTCGAGGAGACGACCGGCCCCAAGCTCGACGAGGCCGCCATCGTCGTCTCCGGCGGCCGTGGCCTCGGCGACGCCGAGAAGTACCAGATGATCGAGGACCTGGCCAAGGCGCTCAAGGGTGCGCCGGGTGCGTCGCGGGCCATCGTCGACGCCGGCTGGGTGCCCTACAGCTACCAGGTGGGCCAGACCGGCAAGGTCGTGAAGCCGAACGTCTACATCGCCGCCGGCATCTCGGGTGCCACCCAGCACCTGGTCGGCATGAAGGGCGCCAAGAACATCATCGCCATCAACAAGGACGCCGAGGCCCCGATCTTCTCGGTCGCCGACCTCGGCATCGTGGGCGACGTCCACAAGGTGCTGCCCAAGCTGCTCGAGGCGCTGCAGTCGCGCTGAGCGGACGTGCCGCGCTCGGGCGACCACGGTTCACGACGGTGCCGGGCCCTCGGGCCCGGCACCGACGCGTCCATCAGGACGTCCGATGAGGTGCGCGTCCGATCAGGCGAAGGTGTCGCAGTCGTCCCAGTCGCCCGACTCGAAGCCGCGGTCGAACCACTCCTGGCGCTGGGCCGACGAGCCGTGGGTCCACGACTCGGGGTTCACCGTACATCCCGGCCTGGGACTGGATGCGGTCGTCGCCGACCGCCTCCGCGGCGGCCAGGCCCTCCTCGATGTCGCCCTCGTCGAGGCCGACGTCGCCCGTCGGGTCCTCCTGGCCGCGGACGTAGACCGAGTGCGCCCACACGCCGGCGTAGCAGTCGGCCTGCAGCTCGAGGCGCACCGACCACTGGTTGGCCTCCTCCTGCGAGCCGGCGGCCTGCTCGCGCTCGCGCACCGCCGCGCTCGTGCCCACCAGGTTCTGCACGTGGTGCCCGATCTCGTGGGCGACGACGTAGGCCTGGGCGAAGTCCCCGGGAGCGTCGAAGCGCGAGGCGAGCTCGTCGAAGAACCCGAGGTCGAGGTACACCTGGCTGTCGGCCGGGCAGTAGAAGGGCCCGACGGCCGAGGTGGCGGCGCCGCAGCCCGGTCTGCACCTGGCCCGTGAACGTGTTGACCGTGGCGTAGCTGTACCGCCGGCCGTCCTCGGCGAAGATGTCGGCCCACACCGCCTGGGTGTCCTCGGCGAGGAACTCGACGAACTGCTCGTCCTCGGTGGCGGGGCCGCTCGGCTCCTCGCCGAGGACCTCGCCGAACCCGCTCAGGCCCCCGCCGCCGCCCCCGCCGCCGAGCAGCACGGTGGCGAGCAGCACGAGAAGCCCGAGGACGCCGCCGCCCCCGGCGACCGCCGGGATGCCCACGCCGCCCATCCCGCCCCGGCGCTGGTAGTGGTCGCTGTCGGTCCGGCGCCATCGCACGCCCACTGCGTACCCCGTCGACGCCCACATCGGCCACGATCGCCGGCGCGACTCGTCGCATGGTGTCGGCGACCAGGGCAGCGGCCGACGCGATCGCCCCAGCGTGACCTCGTCACCGCGTGAGCGTGCCGGAATCGGGCGCGAGCACTGGGCGCCACCTGGGAAAAACCGCACGCATCGTCTTGACCGCCCGCTGCTCGTGCGGCACGGTGCTGCGGCGACCTTCTCTCGGGGAGGGAGGTGACGGGGCGCGTGTCGCAACGTCGTGCGCGCAGTGTCGAGACGAGCGTCCTTCTGGCCGGCGTGTTCCACGCCACCGTGGCCGCCGGGCTCTACGCGCTCTTCCTCCGCAGACGAGACGGCCTACGCCACCGGCCCCGACGTCCCGACGGCGCTGCTGGCGGTCGCCTTCTTCGGGTGCGAGTTCTATCGCCCTCCGCATCGAGCGCATCCAGGGCGAGTCGTACGGCTTCACGCTCGCCCTCGTCCCCCTGGCGGTCGGGCTGGCCTACGTCGCGCCCGGCACGCTGGTCGTCTCCCGGCTGCGCGGCGTCGCCGTCGCCCTCGTGGCCGCCGTGGTCCTGTCCCGCCAGCGCAAGGTGCGGGAGGCGGTGTACGAGCTGGCGGTGCACGCCCTGCAGGTCGTCATCCCGATCCTGCTGTTCCGCGTCGTCATCGGCGAACGACGGACGTCGTCGGCGTGCACGGCGCGTTCGCCCTGCTGGTGGCGTTGCTCGGCTCGTTCGCCCTCGCCGCTGTCGCCCTCACGATCTGCGTCGGGTTCGTGCACGGCAAGATCCCCGACGGGCACACGACGTCGGTGATCGTCCGCAACGGCGCCGTCGCCGCGCTGCTGAACGCGGCCATCGGCGTCGGCCTCGACCGTCGCGCTGTGGAACCACCCGCACGTCCTGCTGGTGCTGACGGCCATCGTGCTGGCGTGCATCGTCTGCAACCGGGCCTACCGGGGCCTGCTCCACCGCTACAAGGGGCTCGAGACGCACTACGAGTTCGTGTCGTCGGTGGTGCGCTCGACCGAGCTGTCCGAGATCACGTCGTCGGTGCTGGCTGCGGCGCGCAAGCTGCTGCGGGCCGACGACGCCGTGCTGCTGCTGCGGCCCACCCGGGAGGGCGAGCCGGCCCGGAGGGTGCGCCTCGGCGACGCCGGGCCGCGAGCTGTCCGACGTGTCGCCCTCGCAGCACCTGAGCGACCTGCGGGCGCTCATGCCGGGCGCCGAGCCGTGCCGGGTCACCATCGACGAGCGGTCCCCGGGCTGGCTGCGCGAGCTGACGAACGGCCACGCCATGGCCGCCCCGCTCACCTCGACCGATCGCACGCTGGTCGGTGCGCTCGTCGTCACCCAGTCCCGCCGCAAGGCGGTGGCGTCGTTCGGCAACGCCGACTCGGGGTTGCTCGGCTCGCTCGCCGCCCAGGCGTCGATCGCGGTCGAGAACGGCATCCTCTTCCACCGGCTCGCACGCGAGGCCGCCGACCGGGCGCACCAGGCGACCCACGACCCGCTCACCGGGCTGCCCAACCGGGCGCGGCTCGAGGACCTGGTCGGTCACGCCCTCGACGCCGCCTACACCACCCGGGGGCGGGTCGGCCTGCTGGTCGTCGACGTCGACTCGTTCAGCCAGGTCGTCGACGCCTTCGGCCACAACAGCGCCGACGGCTTGCTGATCCAGGCCTGCGGGCGCATCCGTGGGCTGCTGCCCGAGTCGGCGATCCTGGCCCGGCTGAGCGGCGAGCAGTTCGCCATCGTGCTGCCCGACGTCACCGACTCCGAGGCGGTCATCGGCGCGGCCCGCCTGCTCATCGCCGGGTTCGACCCGCCGTTCCAGACCGAGGGCGTGCTGCTGGCGCTCAGCGTCAACGTCGGCATCGCCGTGTACCCCGAGCAGGCGATCGACGTGCCGTCGCTCATCCAGCGGGCGCACATCGCCGCCGACGCCGCCGCTCGTCACCGCAGCGGCTGGGAGCTGTACGACCCCACCCACGACCCCGCCACCCCGCGCCGCCTGGCGCTGGCCGCCGACCTGCGGGAGGCCCTCGAGACCGACGGGCTCGACGTGTGCTTCCAGCCCAAGGTCGAGCTGGCCACCGGCATCGTTCGGGGAGCCGAGGCGCTCGTGCGCTGGAACCACCACCGTCTCGGCCGGGTGCGGCCCGACGAGTTCATCGCCATCGCCGAGCACACCGGCGACATCCGGACGCTGACGATGATCGTGATGCGCAAGGCGCTCGCCGAGTGCCGTGGGTGGCGCGACCTCGGCCTCGACCTGTCCGTGGCGGTGAACCTCTCGGCCCGCAACCTGCTCGACCTGCACCTGGTCGACGACGTGGCGGCGGCCATCGACGAGGCGGGGGTGCCGTCGTCGACGCTGACGCTCGAGCTCACCGAGAGCATGGTGATGAGCGAGTCGCAGCGGTCGGTCGACGTGCTGTCCGGGCTGCACGAGCTCGGCGTGCACGCTGTCCTGCGACGACTTCGGCACCGGCTACTCCTCGCTCGCCCACCTCCGCCGGTTGCCGATCGGCGAGATCAAGATCGACAAGTCGTTCATCGCCCGCATGGCCGTCGACGAGAGCGACCGGGCGATCGCCCGCTCGGTGCTGGCGCTCGGGCGTGACCTCGGGCTCGTGACCGTGGCCGAGGGCGTCGAGTCGCGGGAGGGATGGGACCTGCTGACCAAGCTCGGGTGCGACCTGGCCCAGGGCTTCGTCGTCTGCCCGCCGCTGACCGCGAGCCAGTTCGGCGAGTGGCTGGGGCGCCGGCCTCCCGACGAGTTCGCCTACCTCGACGACCGCTACGCGGACGAGATCGCGGCGTACCGGGGGCGGATGGCCCTCGGTCCGGCGTCGTCCGACGCCGGCACGGCAGGCGGGCACGCCACGGCCGCCGGCGACGCGCTGCCCGACGTGGAGTCGGTCACCAGCGACGGCGACGAGGACCCGGTCCCGTCCGCCGCGCCGGTGATCGCCGACGCGACCGGCGACGACGCCGCCGAGGACGGGTCGGCGGGTGCGAGCGAGCCGCACGGGAACGGCTCTGCGCAGGTGCCGGTCGACGACCCGCGGGGGAACGGCTCGGGCGGCGCGGTCGACGAGCCGAAGGGGAGCGGGGCGGGCGGCACGGTCGACGAGCCGAGGGGGAACGGGGCGGGCGGCACGGTCATCGAGGTGGTCGAGCGCCCCGATGCCGCCGACGGGGAGGTGGCCGTCGACCTGGCCGACGGCGACGCCGTCGTCGACCTCGCGGGCGCCGCCGACGGCGACGGGGCCCCGGCCCGCGATCAGACGAGCGGCCAGGGGTAGCAGCGCCCGGTGTGGTCGACCGGGAACGTCCCGTCGACCGCCACCGCCGCGGCCCGCTCGACGAGCGCCGACCGCTCGTCGTCGTCGATCAGGTCGACGAGCGCGGTCGGCCCGCCCTCGTCGGCCAGTCGGACAGCCCCGACCAGCAGGTCGTCGGGCACGGGTTCGCCGCCGAAGTCCCAGATGACCGTGCGCAGCTTGCGCTCCCAGTGGAACGACAGGCCGTTGTCCACCGCCCAGACGCGGCCGTCGTCGCCGGCCAGGCAGTGACCGCCCTTGCGGTCGGCGCTGTTGGCGAGCAGGTCGAAGCAGCAGATCGTGCGGAGGGCCGCGTGCCTGCCGGGGTCCTCGAGCAGCGTGAAGTAGTGGGCCTCGACGTCGAAGGGCACGAAGCGCTGCAACGACCCGACGCCGAAGGGCAGACCGTCCTCGCGCAGCACCGTCTCGGGCACGAGGTCCCAGCCGAGCCAGGACGACAGCTCGTAGGCCGCCACCTCGCGGCGGTCGAGCCCGGACGGGAAGTCCCAGAGCGGGCGCTCGCCCCGGCGGGGCTTGTACACCGCCCGCAGGCAGCCCGCGCTCGTGGGTGACCTCGACGAGCAGGGTGGCGTTCGAGCTCCAGGGCATCCGGCCGAGGACCTCGACCTCGCCCGTGCGCAGCACGTCGAGCACGCCGGCTGTGTCGAGGGACATCGGATCGGCGGGCGGCGTCAGTTCATCCGCGGGCATGCGTGGCCGTCGGGATCCATCGGCAGGCCGCAGAACCCGCAGTCGGGGCGGCCCTGCGCCACGAGGTCGAGGGCGAAGCTCCCGAACGCCTTGGCCTGCGGGAGCGTGAAGCAGAACCGGGCGGTGGCCGGCTTCTCGTCCTCGTCGGCCAGCTCCTCCAGCACCACCACGATGCGGCGCTCGGGCTCGTCGTACTTCACGCCGATCGACCCGACGTCCCAGGCGAACGGCAGTGGTGTCACCGCGCCCGGGCCGTCGGCGGGCTCGACCTCGGGCGAAAGGTCCTCGAGCAGCGCCAGCAGGTACTCGCCCAGCGCCGCGACCTGCTGCTTCTCGCACCGCAGGTAGACGAGGCCGCCCTCGTCCCCGCCGGCGAGGAAGAAGACGCGCTGGCCCGGCGGCCCGTCGGCGCCCGGCCAGAAGATGTCGGCGCGCGGGAAGTCGAACGACTCGCCCATGGTCACGACGGCACCAGCGCGCCCGACGCCGAGGTGTCGTTCACCGTCAGGACCATCGGGCCCCCGTCGCCGTAGGCGATCGTGGTGATGGAGCACGGCGAGACGACGACCCGCTGGAACAGGTCGAGGTGGGTGCCCATGGCGTGGGCGACGGCGGCGCGGATGGGGTCGGCGTGCGACACCGCCACCACCGTCTGCCCCGGGTGGGCGGCCCGCAGGCGGGCGATGGTGCCGACGATGCGGGCCTGCATGGCGACGAACGACTCGCCGCCCGGGAACGTGAAGCCGCTCGGGTAGCGCTGGATCGTCTCCCACTCCTTGCGCTTGCGGGCCGCCTTGAGCTCGAGGCCCGTCCAGTCGCCGACGTCGAGCTCGACGAGCCCCTCGTCGACCACGACGTCGAGGCCGAGGCCGGCGGCGATGGGGGCCGCGGTCTCCCGCGTGCGCTCCAGCGGCGAGGCGTACACCGCGGCGACGGAGGGAGCGGGCGAGCCCTTCCGCCGGCGGGGCCGAGCCGTCGTCGAGCCGGCTGAGCGGGGGCTCGCGGCGCTCGGGCCCGCGGCGTCGTGGCCGTTGCCCGACGGGGTCGGGGACGGAGCGAGGCCGGCCAGGGTGGCGATGCGCCCGGCGACGCGCTCGGCCTGGTCGCGACCCTGGTCGGACAGGTGGAGGCCAGGGGCGCGGCCGGGGAGCTCACGCCCGGTCGTGGTGGTCGTGCCGTGCCGGACGAGGACGACCACGGTGGGCCCCGGCTGCTTGCCACGGGCCCGCCGCGGCGCGGGCCGGGGGTCGGCACCGGCCGCCCGCGCGGCCGGATCGTGGGTCTGGCTGTCGGCTGGCGGCATCGCCGATCCAACCTATCGTCGGAGGCCGTGGATTCTCTTGCCCGTCTCGAGGACGAGGTGACGGCGTGCCGCGCCTGTCCCCGGCTGGTGGCGTGGCGGGAGCAGGTCGCGCTCGACAAGCGCGCCGCCTTCCGTGACGAGCCCTACTGGGGTCGGCCGGTCCCCGGCTTCGGCGACCCCGCGGCCCGCGTCGCCCTGGTGGGCCTGGCGCCTGCGGCCCACGGCGCCAACCGCACGGGGCGCATGTTCACCGGCGATCGGTCGGGCGACTTCCTCTACGCCGCGCTGTGGCGGACCGGGTTCGCCAACCAGCCGACCTCGGTCGGTCGCGACGACGGTCTGGCGCTCGACGGGGCATGGATCACCTCTCCCGTCCGCTGTGCGCCGCCGGCCAACAAGCCCACCCCGGCCGAGCGCGACCGCTGCCGCCCGTTCCTCGAGCGCGAGCTGGCGCTGCTCGGCGACCTGCGGGTGTTCGTCGCCCTCGGCCAGTTCGGCTACCAGGTCCTGTGCGGCGTGCTGGGCCTGGCGCGGCGCCCACCGTTCGCCCACGGCGTCGAGGCGAGCCTCCCCGACGGGCGCACCGTGCTCGGCAGCTACCACGTCAGCCAGCAGAACACCTTCACCGGGCGGCTCACCGAACCGATGCTCGACGCCGTCCTCCTGCGGGCCCGCGCCCTGTCCGGGCTGCCCGCCGTTCGCGTTCCTCCACGCCGCGTCCCGGCCGGTGGCGGGACCCGACTAGCGTCAACGTCCTGTCCTCCCCTCGAGGCGGCGGTTGCGTCGGGGGGTCAGTCCACGGGGCGCGATCGCTGGCGGCGCCCGAGGGAGCAGAAATGCCTTACCACCTGGGGATCGATCTCGGCACGACCTACACGGCGGCAGCCGCAGAGCGATCGGGCGTGGTCGAGGCCCTCACCCTCGGCAACCGCACCGCCTCGGTGCCGTCGGTGGTCTACCTGCGCGACGACGGCGAGATCCTGGTCGGCGAGGCGGCCACCCGGCGGGCCACGAGCGACCCCGGCCGCGTGGCCCGCGAGTTCAAGCGCCGCGTCGGCGACCCGACGCCCATCATCCTCGGCGGCACGCCGTACGCCGCCGAGATGTTGATGGCCCGCCTGCTGCGCTGGTCGGTCGACCGGGTGCAGGAGCAGCAGGGCGAGCCGCCGCGCGCCATCGCGCTCACGCACCCCGCGAACTGGGGGCCGTACAAGCTCGACCTGTTCACCCAGGCGGTCCGCCAGGTCGACCTCGACGCCGCGCTCATGCTGGCGGAACCCGTCGCCGCGGCCACGTTCTACGCCTCGCAGCGCCGGCTCGAGCCCGGCTCGGTGGTCGCCGTGTACGACCTGGGGGGCGGCACCTTCGACGCCGCCATGGTGCGGCGCCGGCAAGAGGGGTTCGAGATCATCGGCACGCCCGAGGGCATGGAGCGCCTCGGCGGCATCGACTTCGACGAGGCCGTGTACGCCCACGTGCGCCAGGCCGTGCAGGACGGGCTCGACCGGCTCGACCCCGAAGAACCTGCGGCGCAGGCCGCCGTGGCGCGCCTGCGACAGGAGTGCATCGACGCCAAGGAGGCGCTGTCGAGCGACACCGACGTGTCGATCCCGGTGCTGCTGCCCGGGCTGCAGACCGAGGTCCGCCTCACCCGCGCCGAGTTCGAGGCGATGATCCGCCCCGCCATCTCCGAGACCATCGTGGCCCTCCGCCGAGCCATCCGCTCGGCCCGGGTGTCGAACGACGAGATCAGCGCGGTCCTGCTGGTCGGGGGCTCGTCGCGCATTCCGCTGGTCGCCCAGATGGTGGCGGCCGAGCTGGGTCGACCCATCGCCATCGACGCCCACCCGAAGGACGCCATCGCCTTCGGCGCCGCCATCGCGGTGGCAGCTCACCGGGGCTCGGCGACCCCCGAGTCGGTCACCACGGTCCTGGCCGACAACCGGCCGCCGCCGCCCACGCAGTCGCCCGACGCCATGCGGCGCGCCGCCCGTCCTGCCCCGCCTCCCGGTGCGGCGCGTCCCGCCCCGCCGCCCGGTGCGGCGCGCCCGGCGCCGCCCCCGGGCGCCGCCCGCCCCGCTCCGCCTCCCGGTGCGGCGCGTCCCGCCCCGCCGCCCGGCGGGCCATCGTCCGGTCAGCAGCCGGTCCGTCCCGGCCGCACGCGCCCTCGCGCACCGGGCCCGTCCCCGCAGCTCCTGCTGCCGCGGCGACCGCAGCCGCGGCCGGGCTGACCGGCACGCCTGCTGCGCCGCGCAGCCCCAGCGGTCCCGCCGCGGGCGGCGCGGTGGGCACCAACGGCCCGAGCGGACCTGGTGCCGGCGGCCCTGGCGCCCCCGGTCCCGGCGCCGCACGCGCGCCCTGGCGGGCCCGGTCCCGGCGCCGCACCCGCGCGCTCCTGGCGGGCCTGGCCCCGGCGCCGCGGGCCCGGTCGGACCCGGTCGGCCCCGGGTCCCGGCGCCGCTGCGGCTCCCGTGCGCCGGCCGGCGCCTCCGACCGGCGCCTCTGCGCCGGGCGCGACTTCGCCCGCCCCGGCCGCCCCTCCTGCGGGTGGCACCGCCCCGCCACGCGCCGCGGCGCCGGCGCCGGCCCCGCCAGGGTCGCGACCGGGGGCGGTGCCCTCGGGCGAGCGCCCCGCGGTCGCCCCGCCCGGTCGCACGACCGGCGCCTACGCGGCGCAGCCGGGTCCCGGCGCCCACCGCCAGATGGGCGGGCCCCCGCCCACCCCGTACGGCGGCACGCCTCGGGCGGGCGGGACTCCCACCGGCGGTCACTCGTCGGGCAACTTCCCGGCCGCACCGCCGGGCCAGGGGTCGCTCGCCGACAACAAGGTCGTGTGGATCGTCCTCGGCGTCGTCGCCCTCCTCGCGGTCGTCGTCATCCTCGTCGCCATGTCGGGCGGCGGGGACGAGTCGGGGGGCGGGTCCGGCGGTGCGTCGGCCGAGACCGCCGCCGGCAGACGCGACCACCGTTCCCAGCGGCTACACCGACGAGGTCGAGGCGGCGTTCGTCGGCAACTGCTCAGAGACCGGAGGCAACGATCCGGTCTGCCAGTGCGCGTGGGAGGCGATCGTCGAGCAGATCCCGTTCGAGGACTTCGCGGCGATGGAGGCGCGCCTCATCGAGGACCCGTCGCTGACGACCGACACCGAGCGGTTGGCCACGGAGTTCCCCGAGCTCACGGCGATCATGGCCGGCTGCGAGACGACCACCAGCGACGCGACCGCCACCTGAGGCGGGGCGGCGCCTCGGCGACGACGAGGCGCGCTCGCCACGACGCCTAGGCCGGCAGCCGGGGGTCGTCGACCGCGAACTCGGGCCAGCGCTCGCGGCTCTTGGCCGCCAGCTTGTTCATGAGCGCGATGGCGCCGGGGTCCTCGTCGCCGGGGCGGGCGATGATCGAGCCGTCGTCGATCATGCGGCTGATGATCTCGCGCCCGAGGTCGGTGCGGACGATCGTCAGCGTCCAGTCGTTGTCCTTGCCGATGCCGCCGGTCGAGATGTCGGCGTGCTCGGCCGCGAAGTCGGGGCAGTGGGTGCAGCCCTCGCGCGTCCAGGCGTGGCACTCCTTGAGCGGGATCTCGTGGTAGCCGCCGTCCCGCATCCAGATCTGGAACACGCCCTTGATGTTCATCTTGACGATGTCCTCGATCGGCAGGTCGTACTTCGTCTCGAACAGCTCGCTCGAAGATCGAGTCGTCGAACGTCTTCGAGCACAGCAGGCCGATGTTGAACAGGATCGGCTTGGACACCTTGCCGACCTTGCGGTGCCACATGATCGGCGGCACCGACGACTGGCACGACATGCCGACCAGGGCGAGGCGGCGGTGCCCGGCCTCGACGGCGTCGGGCAGCGCCAGCGTGTTGGCCGAGTACGTGTAGCGGCTGCCGGCCGACTCGAGGACCTGCTCCTTGGTGGCGGCGACGCCGGGCTTCGCCTTCCACGACGAGCCGTCGCCCTCGAGGAACGAGGTCAGCGCGGCGTCGATGTAGTCGTTCTCCATCGCCCAGATGAGCAGGGCCGAGACGAGCCCGCCGTCCTGGCCCATGCGGTGGACCATGTCGTCGCTGGCCCGGGTGAGCAGGATGTCCTGGTAGACGCCGGCGACCTCGTCGGGCTGGCGGGTGCGGGCGAAGAGGTGCTCGTCGGCCTGCGGCTCCCACGCGCGGAAGCGCGGGCAGGCCCGCGTGCAGGTGCGTGCAGCCCTTCTCGCCGTGGATGCAGTTGTCGGGGCCGAGCTCGTCCTCGAGGTGGAACGGCTTGTAGGCGCCGGGCTCGTGCGTGTAGCCGATCACGTCGTGCGGGCAGGCGATGACGCACCCGGCGCAGCCGGTGCAGAGGCCCGACTGGATGACCTCGGAGTACAGCTCCTTCCACTGCGCCGTCCAGCGCGCGGGCTTGGCGGCGGGGGCTGCGGTGTCGGTCACGGCCATGCAGCGGAAACTACTGGCCGAGTCGCGTGATCGCTGCCATCAGACCGGGCCTGACCCGCCCGCCGCGCCCTGCCGCACGCTGGGTACCCTCCCGCGGGCATGGCGTCGTCCTGGGATCCCTCGGTCGCGCCGCGGCGCCGAGGACCGCCGTGGGGCAGCCCCCGTCCCCGGCGGACCTGGCGTCAGCGCGGCATCCTCGGCGCGGGCGCGGCGCTGTCGTCCGTCAGCCTCCTGGCGTCGGCGGTCGTGGCGTACGGCTGGTACGAGTGGCGCAGCGTCGACCGGGTCGGGGTCGACACCGACGACGCCGCCTCGGGCGAGCCGGTGAACTTCCTGCTGGTCGGCAGCGACAGCCGCGAGGGCGAAGGCGCAGGCGAGGAGGCGGCGGTCCAGGGCAAGCGCACCGACACGATCATGGTGGTGCGCCTCGACCCGCAGACCGAGGAGGTGAACGTCCTCTCGTTCCCCCGCGACCTGTGGGTGCCGATCGCCGGCACGGGCGAGTCGGACCGCATCAACTCGGCCTACAACGCCCCCGGCGAGCAGCAGGTGCTGGTCGACACGATCCGCGAGGACTTCGGCATCGCCGTGAACCACTGGATCGAGGTCGACTTCGCCGGGTTCCGGCGGCTCGTCGACGCCATCGGCGGCGTGACGCTCTACTTCGACCGGGGGCTGCGCGACCGCGCCGCCGGTCTGTACATCGACCAGCTCGGCTGCGTGACGCTCGACGGCGAGATGGCGCTCGCCTACGCCCGCTCGCGCAAGGCCGAGTACCACACCGAGGACGGTTGGGTGCGCGACCCGCAGTCCGACCTCAGCCGCATCGTGCGCCAGCAGACCCTCATGTCCGAGGCGCTCGACGAGGTCGTGAAGCGAGGCCGACAACCCCCTGCGGCTGCGCGAGCTCGTCGACATCGGCACCGCGAACGTCAGCATCGACTCGGACCTGACCCTCGGCGACGTCCGGGCGCCTGGCCGACCGGTTCCGCGGCCTCGGCTCCGACGCGTTCCACACCATGTCGCTGCCCGTGCAGCCCCGGCCGGGCGACGAGGACTCGACCGTGGTCGTCGACGAGCAGGCGGCCGAACCGGTCCTCAACATCTTCCGCGGCCTCGACCCGGGCGAGGTCAGCCCGGCGAACATCGAGGTGTCGGTGCTCAACGGCACGTCGGCCGACCAGACCCGGCGGCGCGAGGGCCTGGCCGGCGACGTCACCGCCGCCTTCGAGACCCTCGGGTTCGCCACGGGCACGCCGGCGGACTCCGACGAGTTCCACGAGACCACCACCGTGCTGTACCCGAGCGGGGGGCTGGCCGCGGGGCAGCGCGTCGCCCGCCACATCACCGGTGGCGTGGTCCTGCAGGAGGATCGCTCTCTCGCCCCGGGCAACGGTGACCGTGGTGGCGGGGGCGGGGTTCACCACCGTCCACGAGGAGCCGACGCCGCTCGACCAGCTTCCCCCGCCCCCCGGCGCCACCGCGCCGGCGGCAGGTTCCGGGGACGAGGGCAGCGCCGACGGTGGCGGTGACGCCGGGGGCGACGGCGGATCGACCACGGTTCCCGAGGCCCCGACGACGACCTCGCCCGCCCTCGTCGGCGCCGTTCCCGACGGAGCGTGCTGACGGCGGCGGGCCGGGCGGTCGTCGGGGTCGACTCTGACGGCTTCGTGTCGCGTGGCGCCGCCGCAGCCGGTCGAGCCGGTCCGCGACCTCGCCTGGCCCCCGGCCAGCCAGTAGCGTCTCCCCGAATGGCGCGCGACTCCTGGGACTCGAGCGGCGATCCGTCGCGACGATCGCGCCCGCGCGCCGACGACGATGCGTGGTGGCGCGATGCCCCGGGCCGGCCCGTGCGGGGCGGCGACCAGGGACGACGCGACCCCGGTTCGCTCGGCCCGCCGCCGCGGGCCGCAGGCCGTGATCGCGCCGATCGCGGCGGCTCCGGCGGATCCGGCGGCTCGGGCCGCCCCCCGCCGCAAGGCGGCGGGCGCTCCGGGACCTACGGCGGGAACGGCGCCGAGCGTCCCGACAGGACGTCGTGGTCCGGGAACGGCCGCGGCAACGGATCCGGGGGTCCCGGCCGGACGTATCCCGGCAACGGCGCCCCGGCGGGTGACGGCTACGGCCGAGGCAACGGCGCGGCGGGCAACGGTTCCGACCGGGCGTGGTCCGGCAACGGCTCGGGCCGAGGCAACGGTGCCGACCGCGGAGGTCGGCGGCCGCCTGCGGGTGGTGGCGAGCCGGCGCCGTGGACGGAACCTGCCCGTGCGGTCGACGGCCCGCGAGCCGCCGCCGGGGCCCGCGTCGCCGAGCGGCCGCGCGACCCGTGGTCCGACAGCACCGCCGCGGGCGGCGGCTGGCCCGACGATCCGGCGAACGGGCGTGATCCGCGTCGGGTCGTGATCGGCGACCCGTCCGGGGGCCGGGGCGACGGGCCACGCCACGCTCGTCGCGACGACCTCGATGACGAACCCGGGAGGAAGCGCAAGCGCTCGATGCCGCAGCGCCTGGTGCTCGGCGTCGGCGTCGTCATCGTCGTGCTCTGCCTGCTGGGCGGCTCGGTGGGCGGCTACCTCCTCGTCAAGTACGAGAGCATCGACCGGGTGGGCGGGCTCGACATCGCCCCTGCCGCGGCGGGCGAGCCGCAGAACTACCTGATCGTCGCGGTCGACACCCGCGAAGGGCAGGGCAGCAAGAACACCGACACGATCATGGTGGTGCGCATCGACCCGGCCTCCGACCGCCTCGCGCTCACGTCGTTCCCCCGCGACCTCATGGTCACGATCGCCGACACCGGCGAGACCGGGATGATCAACTCGGCGTTCGCCCGCGACACCGGCGGCGAGCAGAACCTCATCGACACGCTGCAGCAGAACTTCGACATCACGATCAACCACTACGTCCAGGTCAACTTCGAGAGCTTCCGCCAGGTGGTCGAGTCCATCGGCGGCGTGCCGGTGTGGATGCCGAGCGCGGCCCGCGACCCGGCCTCGGGCTTCTACAACGACCAGCTCGGCTGCGTGACCCTGAACGGCGAGCAGGGCCTGGCCTTCGTGCGCAGCCGCAAGATGGAGGTGATGGTCGCCGAGGACGACTGGGAGCGCGACCCGCTGTCCGACGTGAACCGCGTCAAGCGCCAGCAGATCTTCATCCAGCGGGCCATGACCGACGCCCTGGCCGAGGTGAAGTCCAACCCGCTGCGGCTGCGCGAGCTCGTCGACATCGGGGTGAGCAACGTCTCCCTCGACCCCAACCTGGGCATCGGCGACATCCTCGACCTGGCCGACCACTTCAAGGGCTTCGACGCCTCCAAGCTCGAGGCCTACCCGCTCCCCGTGACCGAGTACCCGCCCGATCCCAACCGGCTGCTGCTCGACGAGGGCGGGGCCGAGCCGATGCTCAACGTGTTCCGGGGCCTGGCCCCGGGCGAGATCCGGCCGGGGCTCGTCACCGTCAAGGTGCTCAACGGCACGGTGGCCGACCCGGCGCAGCAGCGCGAGGGCCTCGCCACCGACGTCAGCGGCGCCCTGCAGCAGGTGGGCTTCCAGATGCTGGCACCCGACGACGCCGAGACCTTCTACCCGCAGACCACGATCGAGTACGCCCCCGGCCAGCAGGCGTACGCGCAGCGGCTGGCCCGCCACATCACCAGCGCCGCCGCCATCCCGACGGCCGAGAACCCCGACCTCGAGGCGGGGAGCGTGCGGCTGATCGCCGGTGCTCGACTTCACGACGGTCCACCAGGACGCCACGCCGATCGAGGCGATGCCGGCCGCCCCCGGCGCGACCGCCGGCCGAGCCCGCCGCGGGCGGCGAAGCCCCGGCCGCCCCGGCCGAGACGCCGGCGGCCCCGCCGCCCACGACGCCGACGCCCCCGAGCCCGTTCGTCATCGGCGAGGCGCCCGAGGGCGCCGACTGCTGACCGTCGTCGTCCGCGTCCACCGCAGGGTGGTTGGGTCTGGCGCCACCGGATGGCAGGATGCCGGGCGAACGGTCGAGGCGAGGAGTGACCATGGACGACGCCGAGGTGATCCGGCGCATCGGTGCGCTGGTCGACGAGGAGCACCAACTGGAGAGCTCGCAGGCCGCGTCCGGCCCCGACGATGCGGCCGACGACCGGCTGCGCGAGATCGAGGTGGCGCTCGACCAGTGCTGGGACCTGCTCCGCCAGCGTCGGGCCCGCCGTGAGATCGGCGACAACCCCGACGAGGCCGCGGTTCGCCCGCCCGAGATCGTCGAGCGCTACCAGCAGTAGGACGCGGACTGCGGTGCACCGTCGCGCCCGACGGCTGCTCGCGCAGCCCGGTCCCCGCCACACCGCCGCCTGGTACGACCAGCGCGGTGAGGGGACGGTGCTCGAGGCCGGCGACCGCCTGCTCATCGCCTGTGACGGCGGGCCGTCGCACAGCCGCCTCGAGGCGTTCCCGCCGCGCCTGGAGGTGCCCGAGGCCGACGGACTCTACGTGCTGGTCGACGACGGCCCGCGGGAGTCCTGGCGCTATGTGTTCCTGCCTCGCCGGCGGTGAGCCGTCTGCCCTGCTATTGACCTGAGGTGGCGTCCAGGCGCCCGTTGTTGACCTTTGGCTACACTCCGCCAGGTCCCGGCGACCGCCGGGCGGGGGGAGCGATCGTGCCGGGGTCCGGGGTCCAGCGCATCCGTCAGGCGTCTGCCGTGCGTGCCGCGCTCGCACTCGGGGCCGCCGCGATCGGCGCGTCCGGTCTGGCGCTGAACCGGCGGGCGCGACGCCTGGTCGTGCTCGGCGAGGGTGGGCAGGGCGCAGTCGCGGGCGCCCCGGCGGAGACCTACAGGCTGGTCACCGCGGTGGGCGTGTCGGTCGACGCCGGCACCGAGCGTCGCCGCCGTTCGCCACGCCCGCGCCCACGACCTCGACGTGCTCGACCTCGTCCCCGGCGACCTGCCGTCGGGCGTCCTGCAGGCGCTGCTCCTGCAGATCGATCCGGCCCGCTACCGCGGCGATCGACTCGCCGTCGGTCGGGGCGCGGGGCACGCCTCCGTCGTCCGCGCCGCCCTGCTCGACCGGGTGGCGACCGCCCACCCGCCGGCGGACGGCGGGTGGCGCAGCCTCGATCCGGTGGCGTACCTCGAGCTGTCCCGCCGGTTGAAGCGCTACGCGCCCACCTCCACCGACCTGGCGGTGGCGCCCGCGCTGCGGGCCGTGCCGGTCGAGGCCGGCTGGCGGCTGCCGCACCTGCGGGCTCACGCGGGGGCCGCCGCGCCGGCGTTGGCGCCGCTGCCCGCCAGTCGGTGCCGTCCTCGCCCTGCTGGCGCCGCTCGTCCACCCCGTGGCGGGCGGGGCGGCGCTCGCCGCCTATCTGGCCGAGCCTGCGCTGGTCGCCCGCCGCAGCCCGGTCCGGCCCCGCGACGTCGGCGTCGGTGGCCTGCTGCGGCGGCCGTTCCGGGCGCTCGCCGACGCGGCCGCGCCGTTGACCGCGGCCCCGCCCGCCGGAGTCGTCGCCCTCGTCGAGCGGCAGGCGGCCGACGACCTGGCTCGCCGCCGCACGTACGCCGAGGAGGCCGAGCCTCCGGGGCACCTTCTTCGAGCCGCGCCGCGCCACGTGCCCATGGTGCGGGGCGGGCGACCTGGTCCCGCAGGTCACCGTGGGCGACCTGTTCCAGGGCAAGGCCGGCACGTTCCACCTCGACCGGTGCCGGGCCTGCGCCCACGTGTTCCAGAACCCGCGGCTGTCGCTCGCCGGGCTCGACCACTACTACCGGGACTTCTACGACGGGCTGGCGCTCGAGCACACCGAGACCATGTTCACCCTGGCGGGAGCGTCGTACCGAGGGCGGGCGGGCATGCTGCGGGGCGTCGCCGAGCCGAAGCGGTGGCTCGACGTCGGCACCGGGCACGGCTACTTCTGCCTCGTCGCCCAGGAGATGTGGCCCGACACCCGCTTCGACGGCCTCGACCTGACACCCAACGTCGTCGAGGCCGAGCGGCGGGGCTGGGTCGAGCGGGGCTTCCACGGCCTGTTCCCCGACCTCGCGGACGAGCTGACCGGTCGCTACGACGTCGTCAGCATGCACCACTACCTCGAGCACACCCGTGAGCCGGGCGCCGAGCTCGACGCCGCGGTCACCGTCCTCGAGGAGGGCGGGCACCTGCTCGTCGAGGTGCCCGCCCCCGAGAGCACCCTGGCCCGCCGGCTCGGTTGGTTGTGGGGACCGTGGCTCCAACCGCAGCACCAGCACTTCGTGCCGGCGGCGAACCTGGTGGCCGCCCTCCGGCGGCGGGGGCTGCGGGTGCTGGCGGTCGAGCGTGGGAGCGTCCACCAGCCCGTCGACCTCGGCTACGCGGTCATGCTGCTCGCCAACCGCCTGGCGCCGGCGGCGCCGGCCCCGTGGACCTCGCGTCCGAGCGTCGCCCGCCGGTTGGCCCGTGCGTCCGTGCACGCGGCGCTGCTGCCGCTGGCCGGCGTGGCGGTCGCAGCCGACCAGGCGCTCGTCCCGGTCGTCCGCCGCCGCCCCGAGCTGTCCAACGCCTACCGGGTGCTGGCCCGCAAGGAGTGACGATGGCACGGCCTCTGCGCCCGCGACGCCGCTCGTCGTGGCCCGGACAGGACCGGGGCCGATCGTCGGGGCGCGGCGCCGCGGTGGGATCGCAGCCTTCGCTGCGGAGGCGCGGGCGGATGCTGGGGTCGGGCCTCGTCGGGCTCGCCGCCGTGGGCATCGTCGGGAACGCGTTGCGCCTGCGCGCTCGGGTCGGTCGGCTCGCGGTGCTCGGCGACGGGCCCGCGATCGACGGTGGGCGGGCCGCGTCCGACGTCCGCGCCCCGTCTCGCGGTGCCGTGGGTCCGGTACCAGGACCGGACGGCGAGCCGGGCGAGGACGACTTCGTGACCGTGACCGCCGAAGGTGTCGTCCTCGACGACGACACGGTGACCCAGGCCGTCCGCCATGCCGTGGCGCACGACCTCGACGTCGTCGACCTCGTCCCCGGCGACCTGCCGGTGACCCGCCTCATCGAGCTGGCGACCCAGGTCGACACGGCCCGCTACCGCCGCAACGGGCTCGCCATCGGGTGGGGCGCGGGCCACGCCGCGGTGGTGCGCCGGTCGGTCCTCGACCGCGTGGCACGCGGCGAGGCGGGTCGCGTGGCGTGCCACGACCTCGATCCCGTCGCCTACCTGCGCCTCGCCCGGCAGCTCAAGCGCCACGCACCGACCTCCACCGACCTGGCCGTCGCGCCCCGCCTGCGGGCCGTCGACGCCCACCCGAGCTGGCGGCTGGCGTACCAGCGCGCCCTGCTCGGCGTCGCCATGCCGCTGCTGGCCCCCGGACCGGCGGTCGGGGCCGCGCTCGCCTCGGTCGCTCCGGCCGTCGCCCGACGCGCCGGTGCCGCCGCCCTCGCCGCCTACCTGGCCGAGCCGGCGGTCGTGGCGGGTGGGGGCCCGGTCCGCCCGCGTGAGCTCGGCGGGCCGGACGGGTCGCCGGCGCGCCGGATCCTCGGGCTGGCGTCCCGGCCGGTGCGGGACATCGCCGAGGTGGTCCGGCCCGTCCTCGGCCCGCCGGCCCCCGGCGTCGCCGCGCTGCGGGCGGCCGAGCACGACGAGGCGACCGCACGGCGGCGGCTGTACGCCACCGAGGCCGCCGACCCCGGGCGGCTGTTCGACGCGCCCCGGGCGACGTGCCCATGGTGCGGATCCGACGCCATCGAGCACGCCCGCACGCTGCCCGACCTGATCCAGGGCAAGGCCGGCTCGTTCCGCCTCGACCGGTGCCGAGCCTGCACCCACACGTTCCAGAACCCGCGCCTGTCGCTCGCCGGCCTCGACCACTACTACCGCGACTTCTACGACGGCCTGCAGGCCGAGCACACCGAGCTGCTGTTCTCGTTCACGGCCGAGGCCTACGCCGGCCGGGCCCGCATGCTCGAACGGGCCGTCGACGCTCGGCCGAAGCACTGGCTCGACGTCGGCACCGGCCATGGGCACTTCTGCCTGGTCGCCCGGGACACCTGGCCCGACACCCGCTTCGACGGGCTCGACATGACCGACAGCATCGACGAGGCCGAGCGCCGCGGCTGGGTCGAGCGGGGGCACCGGGGTCTGTTCCCCGACCTCGCGCCCGACCTGGCCGGCAGCTACGACGTGGTCAGCATGCACCACTACCTCGAGCACACCCGCGAGCCGGGGCTCGAGCTCGACGCGGCCCACGCGGTGCTCGAGCCGGGTGGACACCTGCTCGTCGAGCTGCCCGCCCCCGAGAGCGCGCTCGGTCGCTGGCTGGGGTGGGCGTGGGGGCCGTGGTTCCAGCCGCAGCACCAGCACCTGGTGCCGCTGGCCAACCTCGTCGCCGCCCTCGAGCGCCGGGGCTTCTCGATCGTGGCGATCGAGCGGGCCGAGGCCCACCAGCCGGTCGACCTCGTGTTCGCGGTGATGCTGCTGGCCATGCGCCTCGCCCCGGCCGGGTCGATGCCGTGGGACCCGCCCCGCAGCCGCTGGCGCCAGGCCCGCCGCGCCGCGGTGTTCGCCTCGCTCCTCCCGCTCGCCGGGGCGGCGATGGTGGGCGACCAGCTCCTGCGCCCCCTCGTCGCCGCCCGCCCCGAGCTGACCAACACCTACCGACTCCTGGCCCGCAAGTCCTGACGGCGTTCCCCGGTCGTGACGGCGGGGCGGGCGCGTTCTCGGTGACGTTGTGGTTGCCCCGCAACCACGGTGTCACCCAGTTCCCGCGGTCGCGTGGGCCGGGTCTCGCCGGGCCGACCTCGATCGCCGCCGTGCCGCACGGTTCTGCGTGACGTCGTGGTTGCTCACCAACCGTATGGTCACCGAGTTCCAGCCGCGGAGTGGCGGGGTGCGGCCAGGCCCTGGCCGGTCGTGACGGTGGGCCGGCGCGTTCTGGGTGACGTTGTGGTTGCCCCGCAACCACGGTGTCACCGAGTTCCCGCGGCGGGCCGCGGCGGGCCGGGGTCAGCGGGTCGGGGTCGTGGCGGGCGCCCTGTGTGCGGCCAGGTCGGTGCCGCTCGCGCCGGTGGCGGCCACGGCCTCGACCATCTCGACCACCCGGCCCGCGCCGTCCTCCGCGGCGATGCGCGCGGCGATCCATCGGGCCCGCTCCCGCAGCGCGCCGTCGGTCGTGGCCTGGCGGAGGGCGTCGGCGAGGTCGTCCGCTCGCAGGCGACGGAACGGTTGGGCGCCGGGGCTGACGCCAAGCGAGGCGAGCCGGTGGGCCCAGAACTGCTGGTCGGTGCGCACGGGCACGGGCACGGCGGGGATGCCCGCCCGCAGTCCCGAGGCCGTCGTCCCCGCCGCCGAGTGGTGGACCACGGCCGCGCACCGGGGCATCAGCCAGTCGTGGGGCACCTCGTCGACGGTGAGGATGTCGTCGTCGGCCACGGCCAACCCCGCCAGCCCCGCCTGCACGATGCCCCGGAGGCCGGCCCGGCGGAGCGCGTCCCGGGTGACGCGGCTGACCCGCTCGCCGTGGCCGGCGGCCATGCTGCCGAAGCTGACGAGCACCGGCGGTGGCCCGGCGGCGAGGAAGTCGACGAGCTCGGCCGGCGGTCGCCAGCTCGACGCGGATGCGGCGGGAACCAGTAGCCGGTGACCTCGAGGCCCGGCCGCCAGTCGGCCGGGCGGGGAACGACCGTCGGGCTGAATCCGTAGGCGATCGGCCATCGGCCGGCCTCGAGGCGCTGGCGCACCGCGGCGGGACTGGCGGGCGGAAGGCCCATGTCGGCGCGGGCGCGACGGGTGGCCGGCCAGGCCACGCTGTCGATCACGACGTGCATGACATCGGTGAGCGCCCGGTTCCCGGTGCGGCCGAGCGACACCTCGCCCGACAGGAACGGCGGCGGGAACTCGCCGGTGCGCGTGGCCGGCTGCAGGTACGCCCCCAGGGTGGGGACGCCGAGGCCCTCGGCCACGTGCCATCCGAGCGGCGCCACGGTGGCCGACAGGAGGACGACGTCGGGGGCGGTCCCGTCGCCCGGAGCGGGATCCATCGCCCCGCGGATGCCGTCGACGAGCCGGCGGATCATGGACGCGCCCTGCCGCAGGTTGGTCAGGTGGGACGCGGCGCCGCGGGCGGGGCGGACCTGGCCGTCCTCGCCCTTCTCGGCGGCGGCGCCGAACAGGTCGCTGATGTCGACGTCGAGCGAGCGGAACGCCAGCCCGCGTGCGGTGATCTGCGGCGCGAGGCGGTCGTGCGTCGACAGAGTGACCCGGTGCCCGGCGTCGGTCAGCCGCCGGGCGAGGCCGGTGTGCGGGGCGATGTCGCCCCAGGACCCCGCCGAGACGATCAGCACCTCCATGTCACGGTCCCCCTCCGTGTTGCCAGCCCCCGCACACTACCGGCCATGGGGTCAATAGGTCGGCGCGAGTCGCCCGCCGACGAGCGGCCGCAGCCCGTCCGAGCCGGCGGGCGTCGTAGCCTCGGGGACGCATGGACCTGCGCCCGCGCTCCTCGACGAGCTCATCGTCACCGTCGTGGTCGACAACGAGACCGACAACCTGTCGACCACCGACCCGGGCATCCCCCGGTTGCCCGAGGTGGCGTCGCTGCTGGGGCGGATCGCGCCGAGCAGGACGCACGAGGGGCACGACGCCATCCCCGTGTTCGAGCACCTGTGCGTCGCCTGCCACGGGCTGTCGGTCCTCGTGAGCGGGCGGGTGGGCGACGAGGCGCACACCGTGCTGTTCGACGTCGGCCCGTACGGGGACGTGTGGCTCGACAACGCCGAACGACTCGGTCTCGACCTCTCGACGATCGAGGCCGTGTTCCTGTCGCACTGGCACTGGGACCACAGCGGCGGGATGCCGGTCGTGATCGCGGTGATCGCCGAGGCCCGGGGTCGGGTCGGTCTGCCCGACCCCGTCCTGGTGGACGTCCACCCCGACCGGCCCGTGCAGCGTGGCGTCGTGTTGCCGTCGGGCGTCGTCGCCCTGCTGGCGCCCGAGCCGACGCTGGAGGCGCTGGCCGCGGCGGGCGGGTCGGTGACCCCCCACGCCGATGCGCACCTGGTGGGCGGGGGCTTCTTCCTCGGCAGCGGCGAGATCCCGCGGGTCACGACCTACGAGACCGGGCTCGAGGGGCACGTCACGTTCGACGGCGACGGCGACGGCCGGCCCGATCCGCTGATCCTCGACGAGCGGTTCCTGGCCGCGGAGGTGCGGGGCCGTGGCGTCACCGTGCTGTCGGCGTGTTCGCACGCCGGGATCGTGAACGTCGGCCTCGCCGTTCGCTCGATGTGGCCCGAGCAGCCGATCGACCTGCTCCTCGGCGGTTTCCACCTCGCGGGCGGCCCGATGGAGCCCCGGATCGAGCCGACGGTCGACGACCTCGACACGCGGATCTCGCCCCGCATCCTCGCCCCCGGCCACTGCACCGGCTGGCGGGCCAAGGCCGCGCTCGCCGCCCGGTTCGCCCCCGACCGCTACGCCCCCTCGTTCGTCGGGTCGACCTACTTCCTCACCGCGGGCTGAGCTTCGGCACGCCCGGCCCGCGTCAGCCGCACGGCCCGACGTCGAGCGTGAAGCCCGGGTAGAAGCCGACGTCCTCGAGGACCGTGCCCGCCAGCTCGTCGCTGTCGAGCACCGTGCGGTCGGGCACGAGATCCCCATCCTCGATGTGGGCTCGGACGATGCGCTGGTCGCGGCCCTCGAGGCCGTCGGGGTCCTGGAACGCGTAGATGCTCTCGCCGTCGTGCGCCCACGCGGGCAGGACGACGCCGGTCCCCAGGTCGTCCGCTTCGCCGGTGTCGGGGTCGACCACGTACGTCCTTCCCTCCGACCCCTGCGGCCCGACGAGCAGCGTCGTGCCGTCGGGGCTCCAGTCGAGCGAGCCGACGTACGGCAGCTCGATGAGTGGCCGTGCGCCCGTACCGTCGGCGGCCATCGTCCACACCTGCGTCGCCGTGTGGTCGGTCGAGATTGATTCCACCGAGCGCACGAACGCGATGCGTCGCCCGTCGGGCGACCACACCGGTTCGTCGAGGGAGCCCTCGATGGTGGTGTACAGCTCGACGGGGCTCCCCCCTTCGACCGGGACCGCGGCGATCGACCTCGTGGAGGTCCCGGCGCCGAAGGTGATGCGCACGAAGACGATCGACGCGCCGTCGGCCGACCAGTCGGGGTCCTCGTCGAGGACGTCGCCGCCGGTCAGCTCCTGCGGGTCGGAGCCGTCGCGGCCGATGAGCCACAGCGCCGTGGCGTCGGGCCCCGCCGACTCGTAGTCGCCGTCGGCCTTCACGACGACGAGCCGGTCCCCATCGGGGGCGAACGCGGCCTGGCTCGCCACCCAGGACCCGGTGATCATCTCGATCTCGCCGTCGGCGGAGACCACGCTGACCTCGGGCACCCCGCCGCCGATCCCACGATCGGGATCGGTCGTGTCGTGGTCGAAGGCGAGCAAGGGCGCGTCGGCAGCGCAATCGGTCCGCGCCACCCCACTGCCCTCGGCGTCGGAGCACGTGGCGAGCACCAAGCCGGTCGTCATCGTGAGGGCGAGGCGGGCCCCATGCGCCAGTCGCACGCAACGAGTCTCGCGGGTGTGAGGGCGGGCGCGGACCGCGCCCTCGTGGGCCGTCAGGCCTCGGCCGGCTCACGCGGGCGGTAGATCGCGGTGTGGGTGATCCGCGCCACCAGCCGGTCGTCGTTCGCCACGAGGCCGACGTCCAGCTCGACGAAGCGGTGGCCTTTGCGGTCCCACTCGCGGGTGACGACGGCCCGCGCCTCGACGGCGTCGCCGTCTCCTACGACCGAGTGATGGCGGACCTCGGACTCGACGTGGATCCACGGGCCCAGCCGCACGTTGCGGCCCAGGACGCTGTTGGCGTCACGCAGCAGCCAGCCCGGATGCGCCACGCCCGCCTCGTCGTAGAGCGGCAGCTCCTCACGGACCTCGGCGAGGTACTCGTCAGCGTGCTCGGCGTGGAACCGGTGCGCGGCCAGCCCGAGGGCCGTCCCCGCCGCCAGCGACTCGGGTGACGCCGGTGGAGGGTTGTCGGACTGGGGGACGACGGGCCACATCGACAGCGGGTCAGCGCCGTCGTCGCCGCGGTCCTGAGCGGTGCGGCCGGCCTCGCCGACGGCCCGCACGGTGCCGTCGGGCCCGACGACCTCGACCGCCATCGTCGTGCCCGCGGCACTCGAGGCCGGCTCGCGGGCGACGACCGCCACCGTCTCCCCTTCGTAGACCGGAAGGAGGAACCGCGCCTGCATGGTCCCGTCGCCGAGCCAGTCGAGGCCCCACGCGGCGGCCGCGGGCCGGGTCATGTACGCATAGACGTCGACCCCGGGCACGAGCCCTCCGCCGAACCCGTAGCGGCGAGCGACCGCGTCGTCGTGGATCTTGTTGGTGGAGGTCGTCGCCGTGTTGTGGGCGACGACCTCGTACCGGGCAGTGGTCCCCACGACGGCGACGCTAGTGGTGGCGGGTCAGGACCGCGGTCGCGGGGTGATCCGTGTCGCTGTCTGCGAGCGTCCGACCGCATCTCGTGAGAAAACATTGCGGTTCCATGAACCCGGCGCGAGCCTGGCGTGGGGTGCGACGCCTCTCCGCGTCGCATCAGGCGAAAGGGAGGGCAACATGTACCTGTTCACGCGCTCTGGGCGTTTCGGCCCCGGTGCAGCTCGCGACGCGGTCTCCTACGTCGGGGAGGTGACCGAGAAGGTGCGCCAGGAGTCCGGGCTCGACGTCCATGCGTGGACGGCGACGATGTCGCCAGAGCTGGGCACCGTCGTGTGGGCCACCTTCGCGGAGGACCTCGAGCACCTCGAGCAGGCCAACGACAAGCTGGCGATGTCCGAGAGCTTCAGCGACCTGGCCGAGCGCGGGGCCGGGCTGTTCGTCGGCCCGCTCACCGACGGTCTGGCACAGATCGTCTCGGGTGCGGTCGATCCGTCCGGCCCGACGCCGAACTACGTCACGTCCGCCCGCGCGGTGGCCCGCAACGGGCACCTGCGCGCCGCGCTCGAGGGCGGCGTCGAGATCGCCGAGGCCGCGACCCGGATCACGGGCGTCCCGACGATGTTCGTCGTCGCGTCCACGGGTCCGTACGGCGGCTGCTCCTGGAACAGCGGGTTCGGTGACATCGGCCAGGTCGAGCAGGCCGAGTCGGCGCTGATGGCCGACGCCGGCTGGATCGACCTCATCGACCGGGTCAGCCCGTCGTACGACGCGGGCGCATCGCAGTCGATCTACCGGCTGGCCGCCTAGCCGCGCGACCGAGGATCGTCGCAGCCTGCCCGTGGCGGCACGGGCAGGCTGCGGCCAGGCCACCGGCAGGGTCGACAACCGGGCACGGCCTCAGGTCGGCAGCCGAGCATGGCCGCAGGTCGGCGTCTCGATTCGCTTGACCGCCACTCCAACCTATGGTTGAGTGGCGGTCAAATGAAAGCCACCCGCACCTACTCCATGGGCACCCGAGCCGATGCCGCCGCGGCCACCCGCGAGCGCATCGCCCGCGAGGCGATGGCGCTGTTCCTCGAGCACCCCTACGAAGACGTCACGCTGGCGGCCATCGCCAAGGCGGCCGGCGTCTCCCACCAGACGGTGCTCAACCACTTCGAGTCCAAGGACGGCGTCGTGCTCGGCGGTGGCCGAGCTCCTGGCGGCCGAGACGCATGTCGGCGCGCTACGACGCCGAGCCCGGCGACGTCGGCGGGGCCGTCCGCGCGCTGGTGGGGGACTACGAGCGCATCGGCGACGCCAACTTCCGCTGGGCGGCGTCCGAGCGCCTCGACGTCCTGTGCCGAGCTCCTCGACGAGGCCCGGCAGGGCCACCAGGAGTGGCTCGTCGCCATGTTCGGCGACCGCCTGCCCGCCACCCCGGCCGCCCGCGGCGTGCCGTGCACGCCCTGCACGCCGCCACCGACGTCTACAGCTGGAAGCTGCTGCGCCGCGACCTGGGCCTGAGCCGCACCGAGACCGAGAAGACCATGGCCGACCTCGTCGTCGGCATCCTGGAAGGAACCACCCGATGACCGATCCCGTCCCGCACCTACCTGTTCGCCCTCGTCGACGGCGGCGGCACCGTGCCGCCCGAGCTCGGCACCGTCCGCCGGCTCGTCGACCGCGGCCACCGCGTCACCGTGCTGGCCGAGGACTCGATGGCGGACGACGTCGACGGCCACCGGCGCCACCTTCCGGCCCTGGACCGAGGCGCCCAACCGGCCCAGCCGTCGACCCGAGCACGACCCGTACCGCGACTGGGAGTGCAAGACGCCGATCCAGCTCTTCGATCGCGCTGCTCGACAAGCAGTTCGTCGGTCCGGCTCCCGCCTACGCGGCCGACCTGCTCGCGGCCGATCGCCGACGACCGCCCCGACCTGGTGGTGTCGTCGTTCTTCGCCGTCGGTGCCATGGTCGGCGCCGAGGCGGCCGGCCTGCCCTACGACGTGCTCTTCCCGAACCCCTACATGCTCCCCGCGCCGGGCATGCCGCCCGTTCGGGCCTGGGCCTCCAGCCCGCCACGGGCGCGCTCGGTCGGCTGCGCGACCGCGCCGTCAACGGCTTCACCGGCCGGCTGTGGGCCAAGGGCCTCCCCGGCCTCAACGAGCTGCGGGCCGGCGCACGGCCTCGCGCCGCTGGACACGCTTCTTCGACCAGATCCTCGGTGCCCGTCGCGATCCTCGTGCTCACCTCGGCCGACTTCGACTTCCCGGCCGAGCTGCCCGCCAACGTCCGCTACGTCGGCCCGGTGCTCGACGACCCGGCGTGGGCGGCGACGCCGTGGACGGCGCCGCCGGGCGACGACCCGCTCGTGCTCGTGGCGCTGTCGTCCACGTTCCAGGACCACGCCGGCTGCCTCCAGCGCATCGTCGACGCCCTCGGCACGCTCCCGGTGCGCGGCCTCGTCACCACCGGTCCCGCCCTCGACCCCGGCGACGTCACCGCGCCCGCCAACGTGCAGGTCGTGCGCGGCCGCACCGCACTCCGAGGTGCTCCGGTCCGCCGCCGCCGTCGTCACCCACGGCGGGCACGGCACCGTCGATCCGGGCGCTCGCCGCCGACGTCCCGCTCGTCGTGCTCCACCACGGGCGCGACCAGGCCGACAACGCCGCTCGCGTCACGGCCCGGGGCGCCGGTCTCGCGGTGAAGCGCAGCGCGTCGCCCGGCGTCATCGCCAAGGCGGTGCGGCGGCTGCTCGACGACCCGTCGTTCCGCACCGGTGCGGCCCACCTCGGTCGCTCGATCCGGCGCGACGCGGCCAGCGGCGCGCTGACGGCCGAGCTCGAGGACCTGCCAGCGGCAGCCCACGCACCGGCGTGACCGGTCTGGGTCACCGGCGGCCAGGGATCACCCGCGGGCCCCGGCCGTTTCGGGGACACTGATGCGATGGACGACGGAGCGGGCGAGGGGGCCGGCGGGTCTCGTCGGCCGCGGCGGGGGCTGATCGGCAGCGTCCTCGACGGCGCGGGCGGGATCGTGCGGTCGGTGGCGAGCGAGGTGGCACCGGGCGTCGTCGACGCCGTCGACGTCGACGAGGTCGTCCGGCGGATCGACGTCGAGTCGGTCATCGAGCGCATCGACCTCGACGAGGTCGTCGGCCGTCTCGACGCCCAGGCGCTGATCGACCGCATCGACATCGACGAGCTGCTCCAGCGGATCGACATCGACCAGCTGCTGGACCGGATCGATGTGAACCGCCTGCTCGAGCGCATCGACATGGATCGCCTGCTCGCCCGTGTGGACGTCGACGGCATGCTCGCTCGGGTCGACGTCGACGGTGTCATCGCCCGTGTCGACATCGACGGGGTGGTCGGTCGCGTCGACGTCAACGCGGTCGTCACCCGGGTGGACCTCAACGGCCTGCTCACGGATGTCGACATCGACGCGATCGTGCAGCGGGTCGACGTGGATGCGCTGATCGGGCGCACCGAGCTGGGGAGCGTGGTCGCCCGCTCGACGGCCGGCGTGATCAGCGGTGCGCTGGACGTCCTGCGGAGCGTGGCCGTGAGCCTCGACCTGTTCGTCCACCGGTGGGTCGATCGTGCGCTGCGGCGGGACGTATCGGCGGGCCCGGGCGGTCCGCCGCTGTTGGTCGCGGTCGCCCCTGTCGTCATCCCCGCGGCCGCTGGCGCCACATCGCCCGCTGTCGAGCCGCCGACGGAAGGGGTCGCGCCGTGACCCGGTTCGCGTCGCCGGGCCGCGATCTCGCCCTCCAGGGCCACTACGCCGGCGCGGTCACCCGACTGGCGGCCTACGCGATCGACGCGGTCACCCTGAGCTCACTGTTCGCGGTGGGCGCCGGGATCTTCGAGTTCCTCCTGTCGGACGTGCTCGGGACCTCGTTCAACGTCGCCGACCACCCGCTGGTGGCGAGCATCGCGCTCGCCGTGTGGTCGTTCCTCTACTTCGCCGTCCCGCTGGCCGCCAGCGGCCGCACGTTCGGCAGTGCGATCCTGGGCCTGCGCGTCGTCCGCTCCGACGGCCACGAGCTCGACCCGAAGCACGCCGTGATCCGCACGCTGGCGTTCCCGCTCAGCTTCCTGCTGTTCGGCATCGGGTTCCTGCCCATCCTCGTCGGCCGCCACCGGCGAGCACTGCACGACCACATCGGCGACACCGCGGTCGTCTACGCCTGGGACGCCCGCGCCGCCCGCCTGCGCTTCCTGGCGCGGGAGCCGGACCAGGTGGCGTGACCGCCGGCGAGGACGATGCCTGTGGGTCAGCGCATGGTCTCGAGGAACTCGAGCACCCGTTGCGTCAGGAGGGTGGTCGCGTCCTCGTCGTAGGACGTGAGCGAGGAGTCGGTGAAGAGGTGCTCCTTGCCGGGATACAGGTACAGCTCGGCCAGGTCGCTCGAGGCGACCAGATCTCGGGCTGCGTCGAGATCTCCACCCTCCTCGGTGAAGAAGGGGTCGGCGTCCATGCCGTGTACCTGGACGGGGACACCCGCGGGCCACGCGTCGCTGAACTCGGACACCGGCACGCATCCGTGGAGCAGAAGAGCACCCCGGGCGCCGGCGCGGGTCTGCGCGAGCCGCTGGGCGGGCATGACGCCCAACGAGAGGCCGGCGTACACGAGGTCGGGACCCAGCGCCTCGGCTGCAGCCACACCCCGATCCATGATCGTCCCGAACCCCACCTCGTTGGCGTGGGCCATGCCGTCCTCGAGCGTGGCGAACGTGCGCCCGTCGAGCAGGTCGGGGACGTGCACGGTGTGACCGGCCCTGCGCAACGTGTCGGCGAAGGCGTTGACCCCCTCGGTCAGGCCCTGGACGTGGTGGTAGAGCACGATCTCGGCCATGGTTCCCCTCGTAGCTGATCGATCCGTAAACGTCGAACGATCGATGAAAGTAGTTTGATACGGCATGCCGATCAAGGCCTCTCCTCCGGACTACGAGCTGCTCGACAGGCTCGAGCTGTCGACGCCCGCGCAGGTGAAGGCGATCAGCGACCCCCTGCGCACGACGCTGCTCGGTCTGCTGCACGAGAGGGCCGCGACGGTGACCGAGCTGGCCAGCGCGGTCGGGCGGCCCAAGAGCACCGTGGCCCACCACATCAAGGTGCTGACCGAGGCCGGACTGCTGCACGTCGTCCGGACGCGGCGCGTCCGGGCGATCGACGAGCGGTTCTACGGTCGCACGGCACGGATGTTCTACGTCGGTGTCGGCCAACGTGCCGGCGGTGAGCCACTTCCGCTGGACTTCAACGACTTCGAGGTGGCCGCCCGGGAGTCGGGGGCCGCCTACGAGGCCCGCCAGCTGTGGGCGTTCATCCGTCACGCTCGGATCTCGCCGGAGCAGGCGGGGGCGTTCTGGGAGCGGATTGCGGACGTCGTGCGCGAGTTCGACGAGCTCCCGCGCTCAGGCGACACGGTCTACGGCTTCGTCGCCGGCATCTACCCCACGGACCGCCCGACCCTGCCGACGTCCGACGAGGATCGCTGACGTCGGCGTCCGGCAGGTCGGTCGCCCGCCGGGGACGGGTTCGGGTATGCGCAGGCCTGGGGGTCAGTGCGCGCTGGCCGCCCTGTAGCGATCGCGCGCCGCGGGGTCGTCGAAGCCGATGACCGTCCAGGTCTCGTGTGCGCCGCTGCGTCGCACGCCCTCGACCCGGTGGTTGCCGTCCTCGAGGACCAGTCGGCCCTCGCGATATGACGCGATCACCGGCGGAGGGTCCCAGCCCTCACGCACCTTCTGTGCCAGATCGTCGACGTCGTCGCGCCAGTCGTCTTCGTCGATCGTGCTCAGGACCGGTTGACCGGGAGGGCCGGCCAAGCGGTTCAGCTGCTGCAGCGGGATCATCGCGGGACCGAGCCACCAGCGCGGCCGGTTGGTGAGCTCCTCGGCCAGCGGGCCGTTGTCGCTGCCCGGGCTGGCGAGGAAGTCCGCCACCCACTCTCCGAGCTCGTCGCGTTCGGCCGCGGCGCGCGCGGCATGTACCGAGTACTTGTCGTCGGACGTCACGCCCCTCGACTACCCGTTTGACACGGGCGTACTCGTCTGGCCTGCCTGCGTCCCCGTCAGCCAGGGCGAGGAGGGGAGGAGATGGACCGCTTCGTTGAACGAATGCAGCGTCCACCGCCCGGGTTCAGGCTCCCACTCCCACTCCGTGAGCCCGGTGTTCGTCGGTGCCAGCCGCGTGCCGGTGCCCGGTCGGCCGATGCCGAGTAGCTCTCGCAACGACGCCATGATCACGCCGGCGTGGGACACGGCCACGACCGTCCGCCCCTCGTGTTCCTGCGCCAGCCGCTCGAGCACCTGGCGCACGCGCTCGTGGAAGCTGTTCCAGCTCTCCCCTTGCGGAGCGAACACCCGGTCGGGCTCGGCTTCCATGTCGAAGGACCCGTAGCGCACACCCCACTCCGCCCACTCCAGTCCGTCAGCCTCGCCGGTGTGTACCTCGCAGAGGTTGCACTCGCGGCCGAAGGTCTCGATCCCGAGGCCGGGGGCGATGACTTCCGCGGTCTCGATGGCCCGCGGGATCACGCTCGACAGCAGAACGTCGGCCCGCACCCGGCCGGAGGCCGCGAGGTAGTCCCGCAGGGCGGCGGCCTGCTGGCGGCCGCGATCGGTGAGTCCGGTGCAACCTGTCGGTCCCCCGATGACCCCGTGAAAGCCCGCGTGCGCATCTCCGTGGCGGACGAGGATCAGACGCATCCCGAGCACGGTAGGGGCTCGGTGTCCGATCCGGGCCTTGACGTGCCCGGGCAGAACGCACGGCCATCGACGTGGTGCTACCGGTTGGGCCCGCCGGGCACGGTGACGTCGATCCAGGTGAGCCGGTGGTCGGAGCTCGGGAAGGGGAAGTCGCCCACCAGGCGGAACAGCGGGTCGTCGGCGGTCGGCCAGAAGACCGCGGCGTCGACGATCCGCAGCGGCCGTGACGGCAGCACGTAGTCGACCCGCAGGTTCCCCGGTGCGGAGTCGGCGAAGTCTGCAGTGTCGAACGCGGGGTCGCCGCGATGGGTCAGGTTGGCCCCGCCCTGGCGCGCGGCGGCGTCGACCGCCCCGTCGCTCGACGGCGTCACCGACGTGTTCACCCGGGGGTGCTCGAGCAGCAGCTGGGCCGCGCCGGGCACGCTGTCGCCGTCGAGCGGATCGGCGTTCTGGTCGCCGGCGATGACGAACCGGGCCCCGGGCGCGAGCCCGCCCCGCTGTCCGGCGTCGTCGTAGATGTAGGCGGAGGCCCGGCCCGGCCGCACGTAGTCGGCCCAGAAGCGGATCTCGTCGTGGTTGCGCCGGCCGTTGCGATCCTCCGGCCCGTCGAACACCGGCGGCGTCGGGTGGCTGACGAGGAAGTGCACGAGGCGCCCGTCGATGTCGATCGGCAGGTCCCAGTGCGACTTCGACGACAGGCGCACGGCGTCCAGCTCGGCGTCCGTGAACCAGTCGGCCGGTTCGGGGGTGGCCGGATCGTCGGGCAACAGGGCCCTCGGCATGTCGGCCCACCGGAACGTCTGGAAGGTGCGGACGTCGTCGAGCACGATCGGGTGCATCGAGTAGACGGCCATGCCGAACTGGCCGGGGAAGACCCCGAAGCCGAAGGCGTCGTCCGGCCCGCCGACCGTGCCGTCGTTGTTGAGGTCGAAGCCCGACGGGATCCCGGTGTTGGACGGGGCGACGAACCGGTACGGGTACTCGATCGCCGCCGCGCCGTTGTGCGGCACCGACAGGTAGTTGTGCTGGAAGAGCTCGGCGGCCGTGCCGTCCTCGTCGAAGTCGAACTCGTTGATCAGGAGCAGGTCGGGCCGCACCCGCTGGATGATCTCGGCCACGGTCGCCGCCTGGGCGTTGCCAGGGGTCGAGAGGTGCTCGATCAGCTGTCCCTCGGCGTTGCGGTTCAGGGAGGCGTTGAAGGTGGCGACGCGGACCTCGGGTGGGCGGCCACCGGACGGCGCCGCGGGCGCCGCGGGCGAAGCCGCCCCGGTGGCGATGGCGGCGGCCGCGACGAGCAGCGCGGCGAGCGTCCGGCGGATCAGGCGGGTACGCATCACGTCGACCTCCCGGGACGACAGCTCCCTCGACAGGGCACGCTACTGCTGAGAAAGGGGTCCGGGGGCGCGGTCATGTTGGGATGCGGTAGCTCACATCCGAAGCGCCACTTTCGGGGCACCCCTCTGCCAGGCGAGCGGATCGCCGGTCAGGTGCTCCTGACCGGCTGGATCAGCGTTGTCATCTGGCCCAGGAAGCCCGGCTAGAGGCTGGCGATCAGGCGGTCGACCCGCTCGTCGTGCGAGCGGAAGGGGTCCTTGCAGAGGACCGTGCGCTGCGCCTGGTCGTTGAGCTTCAGGTGGACCCAGTCGACGGTGTAGTCGCGCTTGCGTTCCTTGGCCCGGCGGATGAACTCGCCCCGGAGGCGGGCCCGGGTGGTCTGGGGTGGGACCTCGACGGCCTCGTCGATCGCTTCGTCGGTGGTCACCCGCTCGACCAGCCCGCGGTCCTGCATCTTGTAGAAGAGGCTCCGACGCCGGTCGATGTCGTGGTACTGCAGGTCGATCAGCGCCACCCGCGGGTCCGACAGTGGCAGCTCGTGCCGGGCGCTGTACGACTCGATCAGCTTGTGCTTGATCACCCAGTCGACCTCGCGGTCGAGCGACAGCGGGTCGTCGGCCAGCCGGGTCAGGCAGTGCTCCCACATCTGCAGCGCCTGGGCCTCCAGCGGCGAGAGGTCGCGGGTCTCGGCGTAGCGCTGGGCCCGCTCCAGGTACTCGGACTGGATGTCGAGCGCGGAGGCCTCCCGCCCGTTCGCCAGCCGCACCAGGCGCTTCATCGTCGGATCGTGGCTGATCTCGCGGATGGCCCGGATCGGGTTCTCCAGGGTCATGTCCCGCAGCACGAAGGTCGGATCCTCCAGCATGCGCAGCAGGATCGAGGTGGCCCCGACCTTGAGGAACGTCGCGTACTCGCTCATGTTCGAGTCGCCCACGATCACGTGCAGCCGCCGGTACCGCTCGGCGTCGGAGAGGGGCTCGTCGCGGGTGTTGATGATCGGCCGGCTGCGGGTCGTCGCCGACGACACGCCCTCCCAGATGTGCTCGGCCCGCTGGGCGATGCAGAACATCGCACCCCGCGCCGTCTGCAGCACCTTGCCCGCCCCGGCGTAGATCTGCCGCGACACGAAGAACGGGATGAGCACCTCGGCGTAGTGGCCGAAGTCGTCACGCCGCGAGGTCAGATAGTTCTCGTGGCAGCCATAGGAGTTCCCGGCCGAGTCCGTGTTGTTCTTGAACAGGTACACGCTGCCCCGGATGCCCTCGTCGCGCAGCTGCTGCGACGCCGCGACCAGGAGCTGCTCGAGGATCCGCTCGCCGGCCTTGTCGTGGGTCACCAGGTCGAGGATCGAGTCGCATTCGGGCGTGGCGTACTCGGGGTGACTGCCCACGTCGAGGTACAGCCGGGCCCCGTTGGCCAGGAACACGTTGCTCGAACGGCCCCACGACACCACCCGGCGGAACACGTAGCGCGCCACCTCGTCGGGGCTGAGGCGCCGCTGCCCCCGCAGGGTGAACGTGATCCCGTACTCGTTCTCGAGCCGAAGATCCGCCGCTCCATCACCGCAACCTACCGCCGCCCGGCCGCTCGGGGCCGGGCCGTTGTGTTGTGCGGTCAGGGCGACACGGCACAGCGCACACAGCGGGTGGTCCCTGTCTGGGCCTGTGGGCGCGGCCAACCGGTCGGCGGCCCGGCAGCGTTGGCACTACGTGCCCTCCCCGAAGACGTGAAGGGCGTGGTCCCGTGAGGGGTGCACCACAACGCCGGCCGAGGGGCACGACGTGACCGTCTCGCAGTCGATGAAGGGGCACAGGCGGTTCCGATCCGGGGCGTGGCGGCTGGGCGTGTTCGCTGGTGTCCGCCACCGGCGTGTCGAGCCGTCGTCGCCGCACGCGGTCGGCTCGTTTCGGCCGACCGTCCTCGGATCCAGCCGTGCAACGTCTCTCCTCGCCGCGGCGTCGCCGCACGGCATCCTCTAGTCATGATCATCGACTGTGCCCATTACCTGGCTGGGGTTCGCCAGGCGGAGCCCATGAGCCTGGGCGATGCCGCGAGGCTGGCACGTGAGGGGTCGGGGTTCGTGTGGCTGGCGTCGAGCGACCCCGGTCCGGATGACCTCGACGAGCTCGCGGCAGCCTTCGACCTGCCGGCGCTCGCGGTGGAGGACGCACGGGCGGGTCACCAGCGTCCCAAGCTCGCGGGTCACGGCGAGGGCGCCTTCCTGATCCTCAAGACGGTGCGCCACGGCGAGGCACAGATCGAGATCGGGGAGCTCGACATCTTCCTGGCGCGCGCATGCGATCGCGATCAGCCGGTCGGATGCGGCCCCTCTGGCAGGTGCACGCGAGCGCCTCGATGAGCATCCCGACGTCGCCAAGCTCGGGCCCATGGCCGCGGCGTGGGCGCTGCTCGACGCGGTGATCGACGACAACGAACGCGTCGGCAGACCGGCTCGGTGATCACCTGGAGCACATCGAGCAGGCCGTGTTCCAGGGTGCTCAGGACCAGAGCGAGCCCATCTACCTCGAGCACCGCGACACCGAGCGGCTCGATCGAGCGGTGCATCCGATGCTGGCGATCTTCGACACGCTCGAGCGTGGCGAGCCCGTGAAGCTGCCTGAGGGCCTGCGGCCCCACCTTCGGCGACGTCGGTAATCACGCCCGCCGCCTGTCCGAGGAGGTCACGCAGCTCGCCAACGTGCTCGACGGGTTGCTCAACGCCAATGTGGCGCGGGTCACCTTCCGCCAGAACGTGATCATCCAGCAAGTGTCCGGTTGGGCCGCGATCGCCGCCGTACCCACGATCATCGCCGGCATCTACGGTATGAACTTCCGCCACATGCCCGAGCTCGACTGGACCTTCGGCTACCCCTTCGCAATCCTGGTCATGGTCGTCGCCGTCGTCCTACTCCGCTGGAACTTCCGGCGCGTGGGCTGGTTGTGAACACGCTGACGTCGGCAGGGTGCGGGCCACGTCAGGGCGGGGCGAAACGCCCGCTTCTCAGGGACCATCGGCCCTTGTCGAGCCCCGAGTAGGGCCGGATACTGGGTGGAGGGCGTGGGCTCGCCACCACTCTACGTGGCTCCCGGCTGGTCCCGACGCCAAACCAAGGGAGCAACAATGGACTACTCCGCACAGTTCGATGATCTTCAGAGGCGCGTCGTCGAGGCCAAGTCGGCGGCACAGACTGCCGCCACCGAGTCGCGCGACCAGCTCAAGCAGCGCATCGGCCAAGCGCAGGACGACCTCGACCAGTCCGTCGAGGAAACCAAGCGGCAGGGCAGCCAGGCCGCCGACGAGGCACGAAGCAAGTGGGCGCAGATGAAGGCCGACGCCGCGGCCCGGAGGGACGACGTCAAGGCCAAGATCGACCGACGGACCCGGGAGCTGGACGCCAAGACCGCCGCCAACGACGCCGGCTGGGCCGAAACGGACGCCGTCGAGGCCATCGACTACGCCGCCTGGACCGTCTCCAACGCGCGGCTGGCCGTGCTCGACGCGATCGACGCCCGCGCCTACGCCGACGAGCGGGCCAAGCAGGCGGCGAGCCAATGAGGCCCGGCGACGATCTCGCCGCAGGTGATCGGGCACGCGGACGCCGCGGACGGCGGGAGAGGTCCCAGTGACGGGCGAGACCCGTCAGTCGAGCGATCCGATCCCGACGACCCATGCTCGGGACATCTTCCGGACAGGCGTGCGGGAGATGTCCCGGATCTGGTGGTGGTACCTGATCGCCGGCATCGCGTGGGTCTGGTACGGCATGTTCGTGCTGTCCTACCGGGTGGGCAGTCTGACCGCGGTGGCTGCTCTCGTGGGCGTGGCCTTCCTTTCGGCGGCGTCGGTCAGCTCCTGATGGCCGGCCGGGTCGAGACCTGGCGCCCGCTGTTGATCGTCACGGGGATCCTGGGGATCGCCGCCGGGATCATGACCTTCGTCTGGCCAGACATCACCCTGTACGTCGTGTCGATCCTGGTGTCCTGGTTCCTCATCGTGTTCGGGATCGTGCACCTGGTCGGCGCCCTCGCCGGCCCCAAGGTGCCATGGTGGTGGACCCAGCTCCTGCTCGGGATCGCCGAGCTGGTCCTGGGCGTGTGGGCCGTCCGATCCTGGGAGCGATCGCTGCTCACGTTCATGACCCTGGTCGGGGTGTGGGCCATCTTCACCGGGGTGAACGAGATCTTCGCCGCCTTCGCCCTGCGTGATGTAGGCAAGCGGGCCGAGCAGATGATCGAGTGACGACGGCGGATCGCGACGAGTCCGGGCCCCGGGACGCTGCCCCAGCACGCCGAGGCCCCGACGGCTCTGCCGGACCGGGAAGGCTGGTGGGCGGAGTTCAACTCGCTCGATCTCGCCGTGTACGCGGCGATCGCCGCCACGCCAACCCCCACGTTGGACCGCGTCTTTCGCGGGCTGTCCCGGGCCGCCGACAACTCGAAGCTGTGGATCGCGAGCGCCGCAGTCCTGGCGAGCGTCGGGGGACCGGGCGGCCGCCGCGCCGCGGTCAACGGTCTCGCCTCGGTCGCCGTCACGTCGGTTGTGGTGAACCTGCTGCTCAAGCCGCTCGGCCACCGGCACCGACCCGACCGCGCCACCCACCAGGTCCCCATCACCCGCCAGGTGACGATGCCTCGCACCACCTCGTTCCCGTCGGGCCACTCGGCCTCAGCGTCCGCGTTCGCCACCGGCGTGGCCAGTGCGGCACCCGAGGCCGGGATCCCCGTCAGCACCGCCGCCACGCTCGTCGCCTACTCGCGAGTCCACACGGGCGTCCACTACCCCATCGATGTGATCGCAGGGTCCCTCACGGGTGAGGCGCTGGCGCTGCTCACCGTCGCCGCCCTCGCCCGCCGGCGCCGCCGCCGGCTCGACGGGTGAGCGCCGACCGGGGTGCTCGCCGTCGCGTCGGGACGGCGCACCGCGTCCGTCTGGTCACGTTGGTCCCTGGCGACGTGACGCGATCCAGAGGACACTGAACGCTCGTGCCGGTCGAGACGCACCCGGACAAGCCAGTGCTCATCGTGAATCCGAGGTCGGGTGGCGGTACGGCGTCGCGCTACGACCTCGTCGGGCAGTGCCGCGCCAGGGGCATCGAGCCCGTCGTGTTCGAGCGTGGGGATGATCTGGCTGCGTTGGCCGCCGCGGTCGATCGAGGGTGGCGCGGACGTGATCGGCATGGCCGGCGGTGACGGGTCACAGGGGGCGGTCGCGGCGGTCGCTGCCGAGCACGACATTCCCTACGTGTGTGTCCCGGCGGGCACACGCAACCATTTCGCGATCGACATCGGCGTCGCTCGCGACGACGTGGTTGGCGCGCTGGACGTGTTCGTCGACGGAACGGAGCGGCGGATCGACCTGGCGCGGGTCAACGGTCGGATCTTCGTGAACAACGCGTCGATGGGCCTGTACGGCGCGATCGTGCAGTCCCCGGCCTATCGCGAACGCGAAGTTGCGAACGGTGATCGAGATGCTGCCCGACCTCGTCGGACCAGGTTCGGAGGCATTCGACCTGCGGCTCACGCTCCCGGACGGGTCGCAGTGGTCGCACGCGGCAGCTCCTGCTGGTGTCGAACAACCGCTATGAGCTCGACCCCCGGCCGATGACCGGTGCCCGTAAGGGAATCGACCGAGGCCTGCTGGGCGTTGTGGCCGTCGGCCCAGACAAGCCGCTCTCGGCGATTCGAGAGTGGACAACGCCGACCTTCCGGATCGACTCGGGCGCTGTCGTCGACGTGGCGCTGGACGGCGAGGCAGCCGCCGTGGACCCACCGCTGCTGTTCGAATCCGTGCCGTCTGCCCTACGGCTCCGAACCCCGATCCGCCCGCATCGCGGACCACGGAGGCGGACAGCAACGCCGTGAGGGCGGCTCCTCCGTCTGCTGCATGCTCATGGCTCCTGTCATGCCATCAGCCCCGCCGCCGTTCCCAGTCCTCGGATTATCTCTGCCCTCTGGGTGTCCAGCCTCTTGTCGAGGTTCACGACCGCCGCGATGAGGGCGAGGTGGGTGAAGGCCTGCGGGAAGTTGCCGACCTGTTGTCCGGTGGGATCGATCTCCTCCGAATAGAGGCCGAGGTGGTTCCCGTAGGTCAGCATCTTCGTGAACGTCAGGCGCGTGGTCGTCGAGCCGGCCCGCGTGGGCGAGCGCATCGACATAGAGGAACGTGCACAGTGAGAAGGTGCCCTCCGAGCCGGGGAGGCCGTCGGGAGAGGCCTTCGGGTCGTACCGGTACACGAGGCTGTCATCGACGAGCGTTTTGTCCATCGCCGCCATCGTCGACTGCCACCTCGGGTCGTTGGGGACGACGAAGCCCGTCAGCGGCATGAACACGAGGGAGGCGTCGAGCACATCACCGCCCTCGGACTGGACGAAGGCGCCGAGCCGCTCGTTCCAGCCCGTGGTCATGACCTGTGCGTGGATGCGGTCGCGCTCGGAGCCAACGGCCCAGGTCGGCGGGGCGGCCCCGAGCGGTGGCCATGCGGACGGCACGGTCCAACGCCACCCAGGACATGACTTGCCCATAGGTGAAGCGACGACGGCCACCGCGCGTCTCCCAGATGCCCTCATCGGGGTCCTGCCAGTGCTCGCAGAGCCAGTCGACCATGCCGACGATGTGGTTCCAGCCGTCGTGGCCGATGCCCCACTCGCCGAGCCCGCCGGCGTCCAGGGCGTAGAGCGAGTTCATGGCTTCGCCATAGATGTCGAGCTGCAGATGGTCCGCGGCCGCGTTGCCGATCCGCACGGGACGGGAACCCATGTATCCGTCGAGGTGATCGAGTGTCTCCTCGGTGAGGTCCGAGCGGCCGTCGACCCGGTACATGATCTTGAGCGGACCGGAGCCGTCCCCAGAGCGCTCCTCCACCCGGGCGCGTAACGAGTCGCCGAAAGCGCGCGGCCTCCTCGGTGAAGCCCAATCCCAGCAGCGCGTAGATGAACGAGCCGTCGCGCACCGCACGTGAACCGGTAGTCCCAGTTGCGGGACCCACCCACCTGCTCGGCAGCCCGGCGGTCGGTGCGGCCACGAGGCCGCCCGACGGCGCTGGTCATCAGCTTGAGCGTGATGGCCGATCGCTCGACCGTCTCCCGCCAGCGCCCGCGGTGCCTGCTCTGCCCGATCCAGCGCTCCCAGTACGCCTCCGTGTCGAGGTAGAGCCCGATGATCTGGCCATCACCGACCCGCTGGCGGTGTCTCCGACGTACCGATCGAGCACCATCCCGCCGGTCTCGCCCGCCCGCACCGTGAACCTCGATCGGACATCGTCCCCGTCGCGCTCGAGCGGCGAGAGGCTGGTGAGGCTGAGGCGCTGCCCGTTGGACTCGAAGACCGCGGTCGTGCCATTGACGTGCACCTTGTGCGGCTGGCGTGCGTAGTCGAACCGTGGCTCGACCCTCGCCTCGAACTCGAGCTCGCCACGGATGCCCCGCACCACTCGCACGATGCGGCGGCGGTCAGAGACCACACGGGGCCGGTCGACCGGCATGAAGTCGACGACCTCGGCAATCCCCCGACTCCGAGAGGAACCGTGTCAAAAGGATCGCCGTGTCCGGCATGTACATCTGCTTCGTCGAACGCACGGGCGCCACCGGCGCCAACGCGAAGCGGCCACCCCGGCGGTCGTCCAGCAGCGACGCAAACACGCTGGGCGAGTCGAACCGGGGCAGCAGAACCAGTCGATCGTCCCGTCGGTCGCCACGAGAGCGACGCTCTGCAGATCCCCGATCATTCCGTGGTCTGCGATGGAGGGATAGCTCATGTCGGCCTCCTTGAGGCGACGGCCCAGACGACTGTGCCGACCGGCCGCTCGCCTGCCGTCAACCTGGCGCGTGCCGATCTGAGGCCTCCCGGCCGGCCGGACGACGCGATCTGTCGCGGAGGGAGCCGCGTACAGGGCGCGGGCGGGGGCCGGTATCGCCTGCCGGCATCCCCCACGGCCGAGGTGCCGGCTGCCCGGGAACTCCTCTCACTGAGCGGGGTGAGGAATCATGTTACTGAGGTGACGCACAGCGCACATGCCCCCACGCGAGGCGTTGACAGTGGATCGAGGCGGGGGAAGGCTGGGCGGGCGCATTCATTGTCCGCAAAGGAGTTCGCCATGGCCGCGTCCGACATGCTCTATGACCTCGCCCAGCGAGCCAAGGTCGCCGAAGACCACGTGTCCCAGGCAAAGACCCGGAGCCGCGTCAGCTGGAGGCCGAGGTCGACAAGGCCCGGGAGACCGCCGATGCGCACGCCGCCCAGCTCCAGGAGTCGGCAAGCGGCGCGGGGGAGAAGATGTCGCAGTGGTGGGCCGAGGTGCAGCAGAACTGGCACACCCACGTGGCCAAGGTGAGCAGCGACATCGACGCCCGTAAGCAGGAACACGATGCATCCCGGGCGGCGCGCGCAGAGCCGACCGCACCGAGGATGACGCGGTCGCCGCCGTCGACTTCGCATTGGCCGCCCTGGAGGAGGCCGAGTACGCGGTGCTGGACGCCCGCCTGGCCCGTATCGAGGCCGACGACCTGGCGGCTGCCGGCGGCGGGTCGGCCTGAACCGCGTGGCGCGCCGCGGGACCGGAGGTCTCGACAGCAGCCAGAGAGACGTCGCTGGTACCGTCGTGGGCTGGATCGACATCACGTTCATCTTCGGATCGCGTGCTCCACGCGACCGACCCGGGATGATCTCGCCTTCCTCGGTCCGCTGAAGGCGACCCTCTCGACCGAGGACGACGTGCTCGCCGTGGGGCTCGACGTCGACGCCACCGATGTCGTCGACGCCCTGGTCCAGGCCCGAGACGTCGTCATCGAGCGCATCCCGGGAGAGATCCAGCTCGCCGAGGTCCTGTCGAAGGTCTCGTTCGACGAGACCCAGTCCGGCTCTCGCCTGAGCCGGTGGGCGGAGGGATGGCGGCCGCGCTGGCCGCCACCCTCGGGACCGGCCCATGCGTCGGCGCCCTCGACGGCGACGACACCGCGGCCAACGAGCTGCTCGACTCTGCCCTCGGGCCGAGTCGGGCATGGATCGCAGACATCGGCTCTGCGAAGCCTGCGTCTCCTCCCGCGCCCTCCCGCGAACCACGGCAAAACCGGGCGAACAGGGGTCAACCGCGGTCAAGAAGCGAAAAGGCCGTGACCTGGGCTTCTTCCCTGGTCACGGCCTATCAGGTGGGGCGCCCTCGGCAGGATTCGAACCTGCGCACACGGCTCCGGAGGCCGATGCTCTATCCCCTGAGCTACGAGGGCAGGGAGGGACAGGGTAGCGCCCTCGCCCCGGGCGGCCGAACCAGCGCCCAGGCGAGCCGACCCACGACCGGGGCAGACTTGGCGGCCATGGCGGATGCGGAGGGGTTCGAGTACACCGTGCGCAAGAGCGGGGACGTCGTCGTGACCCACCACGGGGCCGAGGCGGCGTTGCTGCGGGGCCGGGCCGCCGAGCGGTTCCTGGCGACCGTCGACCGTGACCCCCAGATCGTGATGGCCCGGGTCACCGGCAACTACCGGCGGGGCAACGAGCGCACCGCTGGCGACCATCCGCGGAACCGGCGACGCTGAGCACCCGCGAGCGCCGGGACAGCGAGCGCAGGAGCGGGCCGGGGCCGGCGGGCTACGGGGCGTCGAGGACCGAGAGGATGTTGCCGGCCGGATCCCGGAACCAGGCGATGGTCGGGCCGTTGCCGCGGGAGATGCCCTTCGCGTCGGTCTTGAGGTCGGGCTCGTCGTACTGCTCGAACGCCACACCCCGGCTCGTGAGATCGTCCACCGTGGCGTCGACGTCGGCGACCGGGAAGTTGAGGATCGTGAAGGTCGCCGGCTCATGGTTCGGCTTGGGGTAGATCAGCACGTGCGTCCCGCTGCCGAGCGTGACGTCGAGCATGTCCTCCATGTCGGCCACGTCGAGACCGAGGGTGTCGCCGTAGAACGCTCGAGCGGCGGGGATGTCGTCGACCGAGAATCCGCTGAACGCGGCGCTGTCCTTGAGCATCGGGGGCCTCCTCATCGTGGGGCGTTTCCGACCCGCCACCCACTCTGACCGTGCGGAGGTGCGGAAGTCATCGCGCGTGGCCGACATCCGGTGGACCTGCGGCGGCGAATCCGGACCGTCCGGCACCCATCGATGGAGGTTCGCCCGATGAAGTCCACCCGTCGTCTCGTGATCGGTTCCGCGGTTGCTGCGGTCACCGCCGCCGTCCTGTGGGGCCCGACCGCGGTCCTCGGAGGGATCGTGGCCACCGGGGTCGACTGACCCGAGCACGTCTGTGATCCGCGAGGCCGGCCGTCCCGAATGACGGCCGTCCACTACCGATCACGGAGGTCATCGCCATGCATTCCACCAAGCGTCTCGTCGTCAGCGCGGCCGTCGCCGCGGTCACCGCTGCCCTCGTGTGGGGCCCGACCGCGGTCCTCGGCGGCATCACCTTCAACTTCATCGACTGACGCATCCCGATCCACCAGGGGTGCGGGCCTGCGGCCCACGCAACAAGGGGTTCGGGGCCGTCGGACGGGCGTCGCTACCATCGATCCACTCCGTCCTCCCCACGTACCCCTGGTGGACCATGATCCGCGACGTCCTCGAAGCGTCCCTGCGCAGCGCCCTCGAGTCGGTCGGCATCGAGCCGCCGGCCACCATCGTCCTCGAGCGCCCGGCGCGACGCGAGCACGGTGACTGGTCCTCGAACGTCGCCCTCGCCACCGGGAAGAACGAACGGGCGCAACCCCCGCGAGCTCGCCGCCGAGCTGGTCGAGGCGCTGACGAAGGACCCGCCGGCCCACGTCCTCCAGACCGAGGTGGCCGGGCCCGGGTTCGTCAACTTCCACCTCGCCCCGACCTGGCTGCACGACGTGCTCACCGACGTCGTCACCCAGGGCGAGGCCGACTACGCCCGCCTCGACTTCGGCGCCGGCGAGCGGGTGCAGGTCGAGTTCGTGTCCGCCAACCCGACCGGGCCGATCCACGTCGGCAACGGGTGGTTCGCCTCGTACGGCGACTCGCTGGGCCGGCTGCTCACCCGCTGCGGCTACGACGTCAGCCGCGAGTACTACGTGAACGACACCGGCGGGCAGATCCGCCGGCTGGGCGAGTCGGTCCTGGCCCGGCGGGCCGGCGTCCCGATCCCCGAGGGCGGCTACCCGAGCGGCTTCGTCAAGGGCCTGGCCAGCGCCTACGACGGGCCCGACGACATCACCGAGGCCGGCCGCTGGGCCGCCGAGCACATCCTCGGCTTCATCCAGGGCCAGATGGACGCCGTCCACATCGACTACGACGAGTGGTTCAGCCAGGCCTCCATCGAGGAGAGCGACGGCCCTCGTCGAGACGATCGCACAGCTGCAGGAGACCGGCCTCGTGTGGGAGGAGGACGGCGCCCTGTGGCTCGAACACCGCCGCCCACGGCGACCCCCGCGAGAAGCGGGTGCTGCGCAAGTCGCCCGACCAGGGCGGCGACTACACCTACCTGGCCGGCGACATCGCCTACCACCGCAACAAGTTCCTCGTGCGGGGCTTCGACCGGGTCATCAACGTGTGGGGCGCCGACCACCAGGGCCAGGTCGCCAGCCTGCAGGCCGGCGTCGCCGCGCTGGGCGTCGACAAGGACCGGCTCGAGGTGCGCATCGGCCAGATGGTGTCGCTCGCCAGCGGGCGCATCGGCAAGCGCCTCGGCAACGCCGTCGACCTCGACGACCTGGTCGACGACATCGGCGCCGACGTGATGCGGCTGCTGTCGCTGGTGGCGTCGATCGACCAGTCGCCGACGATCGACCTGGACAAGGTGCGCAGCGAGTCCCGCGAGTCGCCCGTGTTCTACGTGCAGTACGCCTACGCCCGCATCCACTCGATCGGGAAGAAGGCGAGCGAGCTGGGCGTCGCACGCGCCGACCTGGCCGCCGTCGACCTGTCGCCGCTCACCCACGAGCGCGAGCTCGAGCTGCTGCGCACGCTGTCGACGCTGCCCGAGGTGGTCGAGCTGGCGTGCAACGACCGGGCGCCGCACAAGGTGACGGCGTGGGTGCGCGAGCTGGCCGACCGGTTCCACGGCTTCTACCACGACTGCCGCATCCTCGGTGACGAGGTCCCGGCCGAGACCACGCAGGCCCGCCTGTGGCTGGTCGAGTCGTCGCGCATCGGCTTCGCGGTGGCCCTCGACCTCCTGGGCGTCGCCGCCCCGGAGTCGATGTGACCCGCCCTGGCGCGATTTCCACAGCCGGTTCGGGGGTCCAGGACCCCCGAACTGCTGTGGAAAACCTGTCTCGGGGTGCGGGGGGGTCGGGGTGTGATCCCCGATCCGGCCGAGCTGGACCGGCGGCGCAGCAGGCCGGAGCCCGCCCGACGAGGAGCACGCCCACCGCAGCCGGGCGGTGCCGTGGCGCCTGCTGCCCGAGTCGGCCCGCGTCGGTGACGACGGGTGGCTCGCCATCGGCGGCTGCTCCACCGCCGACCTGGTCGCCGAGTTCGGCACCCCGCTGTTCGTCTACGACGAGGACCACCTGCGCGCCCGCTGCCGCGAGGCCGTGGCCACGTTCGGCGACGGCGTCAGCTACGCCAGCAAGGCGTTCCTGTGCCTGGCCATGGCCCGCCTCGTCCACGAGGAGGGCATGCACCTCGACGTCGCCACCGGGGGCGAGATGCACGTGGCGCTGGCCGCCGGCGTCCCCGCCGACGCGGCTGGTCCTGCACGGCAACAACAAGAGCGACGCCGAGCTGGCCCGGGCCCGGGAGGTCGGCGTCGGGCGCATCGTGGTCGACAGCGCCGACGAGCTCGACCGCCTCGACCGCCTGCACGCGGCCGACGGGCGGGTCCCCAGGGTGCTGCTGCGGGCCACCCCGGGGTCGAGGCCCACACGCACGAGTTCGTGCAGACCGGGCAGATCGACTCGAAGTTCGGCTTCGGCGTGGCGTCGGGCGACCTGGCCAAGGCGGTCGAGCGAGCGGCGGCGTCGCCGGCGGTCGACCTGGTCGGCGTGCACCTGCACATCGGCAGCCAGGTCTTCGTCGCCGACTTCTTCCGCCAGGCCGTCGACGTCGTCGCCCCGTGGGTGCGCGAGCTCGACCTGGCCGAGCTGTCGATCGGCGGCGGCCTCGGCGTCCCCTACGTCGACGGCGAGGAGGCGCCCTCCCTGGCCCAGTGGGGCCGCGTCGTCATCGAGGCGTGCCGGGCGGCCGGCATCGAGAGCCGCATCACCGCCGAGCCCGGCCGGTCGATCGTCGCCCAGGCCGCGATCACGCTCTACCGGGTCGGCACGGTCAAGGACATCCCCGGCGTGCGCACCTACGTCGCGGTCGACGGCGGGATGAGCGACAACCCGCGGCCGGTGCTCTACGGCAGCGGCTACGAGGTCTTCCTGCCCCGGTCCGTCGAGGCGCCCCGCCCCCGCACGGTGACGGTGGTCGGCAAGCACTGCGAGTCGGGCGACCTGCTGGTCCGCGACGCCCGCGTCCCCGGCGACATCGCGGTCGGCGACGTGCTGGCCACGCCGGTGACCGGCGCCTACGGCCACGCGATGGGGTCCAACTACAACAAGGTGCCCCGCCCGGCGGTCGTGTTCGCCCGCGACGGCGACGCCCGCGTCGTCGTCCGCCGCGAGACGTTCGACGACCTCCTGCGCCTCGACGCCTGAACGAGACTCCGGCTCACTCCGCAGCCGGAAACCCGGAACGACGCCGCCGAACCGGCAGTCCCTCAGGACCGCTTGCGGCGGCGGGCCTGGAGGCGGCGGGCCACGGTCCGACCGCGCCCGGAAGCGCTGGCGGGCCAGGGCGCCGGGCAGCCCGGTGCGGGACAGCGTGATCGTCGACAGGTGACGCTCGCCGGTGGCCCACCGGCGCTTGTACTGAGCATCGCCCCGGCAGAAGTCGAACACCACCACGTCGTCGGCCAGCCCGTCCTCGAACACCTTGTGGTGCAGCAGCTGCCCCGGGCTGAACGCGGCGAACTCGGGATCGAACGCGCCCTTGAACAGGAACACCCGGTCGCCGTGCACGAAGTCGAGCTCGACCGCCACCGGCTTGCCGCCCGCCTCGACCGACAGCAGCCGCACCGCCCCCTCGGCGTCGAGCGCCCGGATGGCGTCGAGCAGGAACGCGTTCGTCTCGTCGGCTGCCATCAGCCCCTGCATCGGCTCGTCGAGCTGGGCCCAGCGCAGGTCGTGCAGCGTCACCAGACGGTCGAGGCCCTCCTCGAGGGTGTCGCCCGTGTGCTCGAGGAAGACGACGCCGCCGTGCTGCTCCTCCAACCGACGGGTGCGCTGGCGGATCTTGTGCTTCTTCGCCTGCTTGCGCAGGTCGAAGTCGCCGCGGACGTCGGTGTACAGGCAGGCGTCGCCGAGCTGGTCGACGACCGTCTCGATCGTGGCGGCGTGGCGGACGAGCTCGTCGCCGAGCAGCGCGGTGAAGCGGGCGTCGCTGGCCAGGCGGGTCAGGACGACCACGTCGACGTCGCGCTGGAGCTGTGCCCCCAGGTGGTCGACGAGCAGGGCGACCGCCTCGTCGGCCCGCCGCCCGAGCAGCATGCCGCCGTAGTCGCCGGCGTCGGGGTTGAGGCGTTGGAGCACGGTCGATCCGAGCGGCCCGCTGCCGACCCGGCTGCGGAACAGCGGGGCGAGGCCGACGACGGTGGCGCCGTCGCGCACCACGACGAGGTGCAGCTCGCGGTCGTCGCGCTCGGCGCCGAAGTGCTCCCACCAGGTCGTCACCCACGGCCAGCTGAGGAAGATGTTCGGGTCGGGGTCGGCGTGCGAGAGGTCGGCCCAGACGCCGCGCAGGTCGGCGAGCCCGGCGTCGTCGGTGACGACGTCCAGCGTGAGGGCGGTCACCGGTACACCCTTCGGGCGCATCGCTGACCGCATCGCTGACCGCATCGCCACGTCGTGGCGCAGGACCGACCGTGCTGTTGGACCTCGCTGCGCTCGGTCATGAGGCGGGCGTCGCCGGGGAGTCGGACGTCGTCGGCGAGGGAGCCGCCGGGCCGGGACCACCGCCGGGGGTCATGGCGTACTCGAGGTCGCTGTCGGCGGACGTCACGAACCAGGCGTCGGGGTCGGACACGCGGGTGTTCACCTCGGGGTCGTCGTCGGCGGCGTGCGCCATGAAGCGGATGGGCTCGTCGGCGCCCCGGTCCCGCCGGACGAAGCCGGCCAGCCGCAGCGACCGGTCGGCGGGGCCGTTGCGTGTCTTCACCGACATCGCCACCGCACCCCGGCGCCGGGCGGCCCGACCGGTGGCGACCAGCAGCGGCGCCACCCAGCGGGGCGGGGCGAGGTAGTCGACCACGACGGTGGTGGGCGCCGCCGGTGTCCCGCCCGCCCGGACCACCGCGTACCCGACCGGGCGGCCGCGCACGACGAGGTAGTGCCGGCGGAGCAGGGCGGCGTCGGGGCGGTCGTCGATGCGCCAGGCGAGCGCGGCCAGGTCGCGCCGGGCGAGGACGCGGTAGTGGGGAGCGGCGGCCGCCCACACGTCGTCGGACCGGCCGTCGAGCACGTCGACGTCGACCAGCCGGGCACCGGCGGCGCGGAGGACGCCCAGCACGGCGGCGTCGGCGGCTCGCAGGAGCGGACCGGCGACCGGGGCCACCTGCCCGACCCGGCCGGGAAGGATGCCGGCGCGGGCGGCGGCGGCCAGGTCGAGCGGTCGCAGGTAGACGGGGACGACGCCGAGGTCGGTCCACCCGCTGCGCTCGTAGGTGGCGTAGCCCTTCTCGGACAGGTTGAGCCCGAACGACAGCGGGCGGGCGTCGAGCTGCGTCGCCATCAGCCCGGGCCCGACGCCGCGGAGCCGCCACTCGTCGTCGACCATCAGGTCGATCGTCCACGCGGCCCGGCAGGTCGCGGTCGCCGACCTGCAGGTCGAACGGGATCTCGGCCTGCTGGCCCACGATCTCGCCGTCGCGGCGGCACACGTAGATGTCGCGGGAGCCGTCGGCCGTGCGGCACGGGTTGCGGTCGAACAGCCAGGCCGTGCGGGCCTCGTCGACCTCGCGGCTGCCGGCCTCGAACGTGCGGAGCTGGAACGTCCGCAGGTCGGCGGCGTCGTCGGGCGAGTACCGGGTGATGCCGGCCCGGTACCGGTCGGGGACCTTCATCCGACCGCCCCGTTGGCGTTGCCGGGAGCGGCGGGTGGCGTGGTGGAGAGGTCGACCTGTTCGACCGTCACCGCGTCGCGCAGGCCCCGCTCGGCGGCCCGCCGCTTGCCCACGATGTCGCGGTAGACCCGCTCGACCTGGTCGGGCCGCAGGTCCATCACCGCGCCCGCGTCGGCAGGAGAGACCTCGTGGTGCCAGGCCCACAGCAGCAGGTCCATCTCGGCGTACGGCAGGGCGAAGTAGAACTCCTCCTGGGTCTGCGGGAGGCTGTACGTGTCGGTGCTGGGCGGCTGGCTGCGGATCTCGTCGGGCAGCCCCAGGTGCGCCGCCAGCTCGTAGACCTGGGTCTTGTAGAGGTGGCTGATCGGCTTGATGTCGGCCAGGCCATCGCCACCCCGCACGAAGAACCCGAGCTCGTACTCGAGCCGGTTGGGCGTGCCGAGCACCGCGTGGTTGCGGGCGTCGGCGTGCGTGTACTCGATCAGCTTGCGCGTGCGCTGCTTCATGTTCGTCGCCGCGACGACCTCGAGGTACACGTCGTTGGGCATCCGGGTGGTGGTGTGGTGGCCGTCGGGGTCGGCGACCGTGAGGTCGAACCAGCTCACCCGGTCGGTGTCGAGCAGCCCCTGGGCCAGGGTGATCTTGAGCCGCCACCCCGGCCCGAAGTCGGGGACCAGGCGGCGCACGGCCGCGTCGCGCCGGGCGTAGCAGCCGAGGGCGGTGAGGGCCGGGGCGATGTCCTCGACGACGGCCTCGACGCCGAGGTCGTCGCACAGGCGCTGGGCCCGCGCCTGCGACTCGGGGTCGGAGTCGGCCTCGGGCATGAGCAGCGCCACGACCCGCTGCGCGCCGATCGCCTCGACGCCGAGGGCGAGGCACACGGCCGAGTCGACGCCGCCGCTCACGCCGACGACCAGGTCCGCGCCGGCGCAGCACGCGCGTGAGCGCCCGCGTCGTGGTCGCGGTGATGCGTTCGACCTCGGCCGCGGCGTCGACGTCGAGCACGTGCCGGTGGAACGTGGGGGCCGGGGTGGGGGAGGAGGTCATGCGGCGCGCTCCGCGGCGGTCGGGGCGACGGTGGTGGGGGTCATCGGTGCCGTCCGGCGACGGCGTGGGCGGACGGGACGTCGCCGCGGGCGGGGCCGGCGTCGCCGCTCCGCCCGCCGTCGGAGTCGGTGAGGTCGACGAACACCTGCGGCGGCAGGCCCGGCGTCGAACCGGGCCCGGGCCTCGGTCGCCCGGGCCGGGCCCTCGGTGAGGAAGGCGCGCGCCAGGGCCTGCAGGGTCAGGGCGCCGACGAGGCCCATCTCCTCGCGCTCGCCGGGGAGGGCGCCGTCGCGGCCCCGCGCCCGGTCGCGCAAGCAGGCGGGCCGCCCTGGGGTCGAGCAGGCCCTGGGCGTCGATCGCCGCATCGGACATCAGGTCAGAGACGTACCCGGGCTCGTCGGGCCCGAACAGCGCGGTGGTCATGGGCGCCCGGTACGGCTGCTTCGGGCGCCGCCAGATCTCGGGCGGCAGCGAGCGGGACGCCAGGCGGCGGAGCGTCGCCTTGTCGTGCAGCCCGACCAGCTTGCGCTCGGGCGGCAGCCCGCTGCAGAACGCCACCACCTCGGGATCGAGGAACGGGTAGCGCACCTCGACGCCGTGGGCCATGGCCACCCGGTCGCCCTGCGAGGCCAGCAGGTACGACGACATGAACGTGGCGATCTCGACCCACTGCGCCCGGGCCAGCGGATCCCAGCCGGCGAAGCCCGGCGGCATCTCGGCCAGCAGCGCGTCGTCGGCGCCCCAGCCGCCGGGCGGGGTCGCGGCGGCCGCCCGCAGCTCGGGGTGGAGCAGTCGGGCCGTCCACGCGGTGTTCGACCACCGCACCAGGTGGGCGTAGAACGGCTCGTCGACCGCGGCGAGGTCGCGCCCGAAGAAGCGCGCCCACATGTCGGTGGCGCGGGCACCGCCCGCCTGGACCTCGGGGTGCAGCCGGGCGAACAGCGCGGGCCGGACCGTCGAGTCGGGTCGGCGGGCCCAGAAGCGGCGCACCCGGTCCTCCTTGAAGATGCTGTAGCCGGCGAGGAGCTCGTCGGCGCCCTCGCCGGTCAGCACCACCTTCATCCCCGCGTCGCGCACGAGGCCCGACAGCAGGTACAGCGGCACCGGCGCGGTGCGCAGCAGCGGGGCCTCGCAGTGCCACACGACGTCGCGGAGCGCCCCGGCGATCTCGTCGGCGCCGCACACGATCTCGTGGTGGTCGGTGCCGAGCAGCCCGGCCATCCGCCGCTGCTCGGGGGTCTCGTCGAAGGCGGCGTCGCGGAACCGCACCGCGAACGTCTCGAGCGGGCTGGCGTCGACCTGGCGGACCAGCGAGCCGATGACCGACGAGTCGAGGCCCCCGCTGAGGTAGGCGCCGACGGGCACGTCGGCCCGCAGCCGGAGGCGGACCGCGTCGGCCAGGCGCTCGCCCAGGCCGTCGGCGGCGGCCTCGGGCGACGAGCGAGGCGATGGCGGGGTCGACGGCCAGGTCGGGCTGCCACCAGCGCACCTCGCGGTCGACAGGCGTGCGGGACGCCCCGCGCCGGCGGGCGTCGTCTCGACGCACACGGCGCTTCCCGGTCGCACCGCGTGCACGCCCGCGAACGCGGTGGCCGGCGCCATGGCCGACCAGCGGGTGAACACCTGCGCCAGCCCCGCGGGGTCGAGGGTGGGGGAGAGCAGCCCGCTGGCGAACAGCGCCTTGGCCTCGGAGGCGAACACCACCTGCCCGCCCGCCTCGGCCCAGTGCAGGGGCAGGATGCCGAGCCGGTCGCGCACCAGCCAGGTCCGGCCCGCCCGCCGGTCCCACAGGGCGAAGGCGAACTGGCCGTTCAGCCGCGGCCACGCCCCCTCGCCGTACTGCTCGTAGGCGTGGACGACGACCTCGGTGTCGCTCGTCGTCGTGAAGCGGTGGCCGAGCCCCTCGAGCTCGCGCCGCAGCTCGAGGTGGTTGAAGATCTCGCCGTTGAACGTGAGCCAGACCGAGCGGTCCTCGCCGGTGAGCGGCTGGAAGCCGCCGGCCAGGTCCACGATGCTCAGCCGGACGTGGCCGAGGCCGACGCGGTCGTCGCGGTAGAGCCCGTGGCCGTCGGGCCCGCGGTGGGCGATGACGGCCAGCATCGAGCGCATCCGGTCGAGATCGACGGGTGGCCCTCCTGCCGCCCCCAGGATGCCTGCGATGCCGCACATGTCGTCGACCCGCGCTACGCGAGCGCGGCCTTGCGGATCTTGCCGGTGTCGGTCTTGGGCAGCGCGTCGCGCACCTCGACGAAGCGGGGGACCATGTAGTTCTCGAGGCGGGCGCGGCAGTGCCCCCGCACGGCGTCGGGGGTCAGCGTGGCGCCGGGGCGGGCGGCCACGACGGCCTTGACCGCGGTGCCGTCGATCTCGTCGGGCACGCCGACCACCGCAGCCTCGGCCACCGCCTCGAGCTCGTAGAGGACGTGCTCGATCTCCTTGGGGCTGATCTTCTCGCCCCGGCACTTGAACACGTCGTCGGTGCGGCCCACGAAGTAGAGGAAGCCCTCGTCGTCGATGCGGAACTGGTCGCCCGTGTGCAGGACCAGCTCGCCCTCGATCTCGCCGGGCCTGAGGCAGGCGGCCGTGGCGTCGGGCCGGCCCCAGTAGCCGCGCATGACGCTGGCGCCCCGCACCACGAGCTCGCCGGTCTCGCCGGGCGGCAGGCGTCGTCCGTCGTCGTCGACCACGTAGACCTCGGTGTTGGGCATGGCCTTGCCGACGGAGGTGATCTTGTCGGCCAGCCGGTCGGGGTCGAGGTACGACGTCCGCGTGCACTCGGTCAGCCCGTACATCGAGAAGAGGCGGGCCTGCGGGAACGCCTCGACCAGGCGCCGGATGTGGGCGGGCGGCAGGGCGGCCGCCGTGTTCGTCAGCATGCGGATCGCCGGCGAGGTCGAGACCGTCGAACGGTGCCATCGGCAGCAGCGTCGCCCAGATGGTGGGCACGCCGGGGAACACGGTCACCCGGTGCTGGGCCATGCGATCCAGCACGTCGCGCGGGTAGGCGAACGACGTCTCGAGCAGCACCGCCGCGCCGACGCGCACGGCCATCAGCACCTGGAACAGGCCGTAGTCGAAGGCGAGCGGCAGCAGGCAGGCGATGACGTCGTCCTCGCGCAGCCCGAGGTACGTCGAGATCGACCAGGCGTTGTGCACGAGGTTGCGGTGCGTGAGCATCACGCCCTTGGGACGGCCCGTCGAGCCCGACGTGTAGATGAGCGCCCCCAGGTCGGCGTCGATCACGCCGGGGTCGTCGACCTGCTGGCCGCGGCCCGCGGCGACGGCGTCGTCCCACGACAGGTCGCGGCCGGCGTCGGGGTCGCCGGGCAGGCCGCCGATCCACACCGTGGTCGTCACCGACGCCGCGCCGGCCAGGGCCGGCCGGGCGACGCGGGCGAGCCGGCGGTGGACGACGAGCGCGGTGACCTGGCAGTCGTCGAGGATGAAGGCGAGCTTGTCGGCCTTGGTCGTGGGGTTGACGACCACGAACACGCCGCCCGCCTCGAGGGTGGCGTAGATCGCCGCGACGACCTCGGCCGAGTTGTCGGCCATCACCGCCACGCGGTCGCCCCGGCGGACGCCCCGGGCCTGGAGCGTGTGGGCGAGCGCGCTCGACTCGGCGGCGACGTCGGCGAACGTGTGGCGTCGGTCGCCGGCGATCAGCGCGACGGCGTCGGGACGGCGCCTCGCCGTCCGTGCCAGCTCGTCGTGGAGCAGGAGGACCATCGGGGCGTCGCCCGCGGTCAGACCGCGGTGTCGGAGGCGACGGAGGCGGCGCCGACGGGCGCGGACGCAGCCGCGACCTTGCCGTCGACGAAGGCCCGCAGCCGGGTGATCGAGTCGAGGTTGGCCGCGACCAGCTCGCGGTCCTCGATGGCGATCCCGTAGGTCTCCTCGAGGAAGCTCACCAGCTCCATGACGCCGGTCGAGTCGACGATGCCCCCGTCGATCAGCGAGGCGTCGTCGTCGAAGCCGTCGTCGTCACCCAACAGGAACGTGTCGACCACGAACGTCCTGATCCGTGCTGTCACCGTGCACCTCCGCCCGCCGAAGCCCCCGATGCGTGCTCGCACAGGGGGGTGCGGGAAAGCCAGCCCGCTCCGCCATCGGCCGAGTCGTCATCTTGCCAGGTACGTCGCCCGGCAGCCAGGCGCGTCCGTTCAGCGGACGCTCCGCGTGGTGAACCGCTTTCCTGCCTGGTCGGCGTCGGCCGTAGCATTGCCCGTCGTGACTCCCGAACGCGTCCGCATCGGCCTGCTGGGCTGCGGCAACGTCGGCGCGGCCCTGGTCGAGCTCATCGACGCCCGCCGCGACGCCATCGCCGCCCGCACCGGGGTCGTCCTCGACGTGACCCGCGTGGCGGTGCGCAGCCTGGCGAAGGAGCGCCCGGTCGAGCTGCCCGACGCCGTGCTCACGCTCGACGCCGCGGGCGTCGTCGTCGACCCCGACGTCGACGTCGTCGTCGAGGTCATCGGGGGCATCGAGCCGGCCCGCGAGCTCGTCCTGGCCGCGCTCAAGGCGGGCAAGCCGGTGGTCACGGGCAACAAGGAGCTGCTGGCCAACGTCGGCGCCGACCTGTTCGCCGCGGCCGAGGAGGCCGGGGTCGACCTGCTGTTCGAGGCGGCGGTGGCCGGGGGCATCCCGTTCATCCGGCCGCTGCGCGAGTCGCTGGCCGGCGAGCGCATCGATCGCATCATGGGCATCGTCAACGGGACGACGAACTTCATCCTCACCCGCATGACCGAGGAGGGCGCCTCGTACGCCGACGCCCTCAGCGAGGCCCAGAGCCTGGGCTACGCCGAGCGCGACCCGACCGCCGACGTCGAGGGCCACGACGCCGCGGCCAAGGCGGCCATCATCGCCTCGATCGCCTTCGGGGTCCGGGTCGTGGCCGGCGACGTCTACGACGAGGGGATCTCCCGCGTCACGTCGGCGGACATCGAGTACGCCGACAAGATGGGCTACGTCGTCAAGCTGCTGGCGATCGCGGAGCAGCACGACTCGACCGACGGCTCGCCCGGCGGCGTGGCCGGGCACGGCGGCGAGGTGGCCGTGCGGGTCCACCCGGCGATGGTGCCGAAGGACCACCCCCTCGCCTCGGTGCGCGACAGCTTCAACGCCATCTTCGTCGAGGGCGCGGCGGTGGGCGACCTCATGTTCTACGGGCGGGGCGCAGGCGGCGCACCGACCGCCAGCGCGGTCCTGGGCGACGTCATCGACGCCGCCCTCAACCGCACCCGCAACAGCCACGCCACCATCGGCGCCCTCGCCAAGGCCCGCATCCGGCCGATCGACGAGGTCGAGAGCGCCTACTACCTCAACCTCGACGTCTTCGACCGTCCGGGCGTGCTGGCCGCGGTGGCCGGCGTGTTCGGCGACCACGACGTCTCGATCCGCTCGATGGAGCAGGAGGGCCTGGGCGGCGAGGCCCGGCTCGTGTTCATCACCCACGTCGCCCGCGAGGCCGCCGTGCAGGCCACGATCCGCGACCTGCACCACCTCGACGCGGTCGACCGCATCACCTCGGTGCTGCGCGTCGTCGGCCCGGGCGGCGAGGGGTGAAGTACGTCTCGACCCGCGGGCAGGCACCCGTCCTCGACTTCGCCGACGTCCTGCTCGCCGGGCTGGCGACCGACGGCGGCCTGTACGTGCCCGAGGCCTGGCCCGAGCTGCCGGACGGGTGGGACGTCCCGCAGCCCTACGCCGACCTGGCCGCCGACGTGCTGTGGCCGTACGTCGAGGGCTCGCCGCTGGCCCGGCCCGACCTCGACGCCATGGTCGCCGCGGCCTACGCCACGTTCGACCACCCCGACGTGTGCCCGCTGGTCGAGATCGAGCCGGGCCTCCACGTCGTCGAGCTGTTCCACGGCCCGACGCTGGCGTTCAAGGACGTCGCCCTGCAGCTCGTCGGGCGCCTGTTCGACCACGAGCTGTCGCGGCGGGGCGAGCGGGCCACGGTGGTCGTCGCCACGTCGGGCGACACGGGGTCGGCCGCCATCGCCGCCTGCGTGGGCCGGCCGACGCTCGACATCGTCGTGCTGCACCCTGCCGGCCGGGTGTCCGACGTGCAGCGGCGGCAGATGACCACCGTCGACGCCCCCAACGTCCACAACGTCGCCGTCGAGGGCACCTTCGACGACTGCCAGGACGTCGTGAAGGCCCTGTTCGCCGACGCCGCCCTCCGGGAACGTGTCGGGCTGTCGGCCATGAACTCGATCAACTGGGCCCGGGTCGCCGCCCAGATCGTGTACTACGTCGTCGGCGGCGGCCGCGGTCGGCGAGCTGCGACGTGGCGGTCCCGACCGGCAACTTCGGCAACGTGTTCGCCGGCTGGATCGCCCGCCGCGGCGGGGCCCCGATCGAGCGCCTCGTCATCGGGTCGAACAGCAACGACATCCTGGCCCGGTGGGCCGGCACCGGCGAGCTCGCGCAGCTCGGCGTGGTCCCGACGCTCAGCCCCAGCATGGACATCCAGGTCTCCTCCAACCACGAGCGCCTGCTGTTCGAGCTGCTCGAGCCGCGACGGGGCGGCCACCGCCGAGCTCATGGGCCGCTTCCGTGGCGTGGGGGCCGTCGAGGCGCCTGCCGACCCGACGTTCGTCGCCGCCAGCCTCGACGACGCCGCCACGCTCGACGTGATCGCCGACCTGTACCACCGCACCGGGTACCTCGCCGACCCGCACACCGCGGTGGGCATCGGGGCCGCCCGCCGGTGCCGCGCCGGCGACGCCGACGCCATCGAGCGGCCCGTCGTGTGCATGGCCACCGCGCACCCCGCGAAGTTCCCCGACGCGGTCGAGCAGGCCACCGGCGTCCGTCCCGCCCTGCCCGACCACATGGCCGACCTGTTCGAGCGGCCCGAGCGCTACGACGTGCTCCCCGCCGACGTCGACGCCATCCGCGCCCACGTCGAACGCTGCGTCGGCGCGGCCTGAGGGCGCTCGCACCCCGGTCAGGAGCCGTCGGCGCCCATGCCGGCGTCCCGGGCGCGGACGATCGCCTGGGCGCGGTCGGCCACGGCCAGCTTGGTGAGGATGTTCGACAGGTGGTTGCGGACGGTCTTCGGGCTGAGCGCCAGGCGACGGGCGATCGAGCCGTGTTGTCCAGCCCGCGGGCGACGAGGTCGAGGACCTCGCGCTCGCGGTCGGTCAGGTCGGGGAACGGCACGGGTCCGGCGGTGCGGGCGCCGGCCATGTAGGCCGATGGCCCGGGCGGCCACGTCGGGCCCGAGCAGCACCTCGCCGTTGGCGACCGCCCGCACGGCCCGCTCGACCTCGTCCGGGGCCGCCCCCTTCAGCAGGTAGCCGCGGGCGCCGGCGCGCATCGGCGGCGAACACGGAGTCGTCGTCGTCCATCATCGTGACGACCAGCACGCCGACGTCGGGATGGCGCTGCACGACCTCGCGGGTGGCGTCGATGCCCGACGAGTCGCCGAGGTGCAGGTCCATGATGACGACGTCGAGCGGGTGCTGCGGCCGCGGCCGCCACCGCCTCGTCGGCGGACGCGGCCTCGGCCACGACCGTCGATGCCGTCCAGCGACGACAGCAGCGCCGCCATCCCCATGCGGAACACGGGATGGTCGTCGACGACCATGACCCGCAGGACGTCCGCGGGTCCGGTCGGCCCGGCGGCGAGGGGCGAGGGAGTCACGATGCGGCATCCATCGCGGTCACGAGGGGGAGGCGCACCTCGAGGCGGGTGCCACCGCCGGGCGCGGCGCCGACCGCGAAGCTGCCGCCCAGGCCCTCGGCCCGCTCGCGGCATCGAGACGAGGCCGACGCCGTGGGGCGCCGCCGGGTCGACGCCCGCACCCCGGTCGGCCACCACCACGACCAGCTCGGCGGGGTCGGCCACCAGCCGGACGGCGCACGTGTCGGTGCGGGCGTGGCGGTGCACGTTGCGCACCGCCTCGGACACGATGGCGTAGGCGCCGGTGGCCACCGGGGCGTCCACCGCGGCCAACCGACCCGTGTCGCCGAGGTCGACCTCGACCCGCAACCCGGCGGTCGCGTAGCGGACGGCCAGCTCCTCGAGGGCGGGTTCGAGGCCGCGGTCGCCGAGCGTCGGCGGGAGCAGCCCCCGGGCCATGCCACGGACCTCCTCGACCCGGTGCTCGAGCTCGGCGGAGAGCCGGTCGAGCAGGCCGGCGGCGATCCCCGGGTCGACCGCGAGCTGGTTGCGGGCGGCCTGCATCCCCAGGCCGATGCCGGCCAGGGCGGGCCCGAGCCCGTCGTGCAGCTCGCGCCGCAGCGCTCGCCGCTCCTCGTCGCGGGCGTCGGACAGCCGCCGGCGTGACCGGGTGAGCGTGGCGGTGGTGGCGGCCAGGTGGAGGGTGGCGGCCACCACCGGGGCCAGGTCGTCGAGCGAGGCGAGGGTGCGGGCGTCGAGCCGCTCACCCGGCCTGGCCGTCACGGTCAGCGTGCCCACCGGCGCCTGCTGGACCACGAGCGGCATCACGGTCGTCGGGCCCGAGGGCTCGCCGACCTGGGCGACCGGCGTGTCGTCGCCCGTCGCCCGTCGCGGCGGCGTCGGTCTCGATCGTCACCGATCCCAGCCGCAGCGACTCGGCCATGTCGGCCGCCACCGAGCCGATGAGGTCGGTCGGGCCGGACGTGCCGAGCTGGGTGCCGACCTCCCGCACGATGCGCAGGGGTGTCGCGCCGGTCCCCCGGCACCAGGTGGTCGACCCGGCGCTGCACCCAGAACCGGGCGGGCTGGAAGCCCGCGGCGACGATGGCGGCGGCCAGGACCTCGGGAACGTCGTCGCTGGTCAGGAGCGGGCCGAGCCCGGCCACCACCGCCAGGTAGGAGGCCACGACGCCCGCGGTGAGCAACGACCACACGAGGGCGCGGCTCACGACGAGGTCGAGGCCCCACAGCCGCTGGCGCAGCACGGCCACCAGCACGGCGCCCGGGAAGAACAGCTGCGAGCTCAGGTGCAGCGCGGGGGTGAACCACACCGGCAGCACCTCGGCCGCCTCGTCGGTCAGCGCCAGCGGCACGAAGGCCAGGGTGAGCAGCGTGGCGCCGATCGCCAGCCAGCCCAGGCCGCGCCGCTGCTCGGGCGACCGCCGCCACCGGACTGCGACACCCGCCGCCGCGAGCAGGCCGAGCGCCGTCAGCGCGCCCATCTGCCAGCGGAAGGCACCTTCGATCAGGTCCGTCCATGTCTGGTTGCGGATGGGGAAGGGCGTCGACGGCTCGCCGGCGGGCCAGGGGTACGGGTCGGTGATCCGCACGACCACCATCGAGGCGGTCGTGACCACCCCTGCCGTCACGGCGAGCCCGGCCCACCGGCCGAGCGGCTTGTCGCGCACCAGCCACGGGACGATGGTGACCAGGGCCAGCGTGCCCGGCACCCATCCCCACTGCTGGGCCGAGGGCAGCGGTGCCAGCTCGGGCAGGGTCGGGTCGGCGGCGAGCCGGATCGTCCACTGGAAGCTGATGGCCGCCAGCCCTCCGCCGACGGCCGTGAGCGCCAGGATCCAGCCGACCGGGTGCGGTCCGGCGGGCCAGGATCACCCACGCCACGGTCCCGTAGACGACGGCGTCGGCCAGGTCCACCAGGAAGTACCACTGGTCCTCGGACCAGTCGGGCGTGTTCAGCCACCACAAGGCGATGGCGACGGCAGCCAGCGCCACGCTGGCCACCAGGACGAGCGCGGCGGCGACGGGTCGCCCGTCGCCGCCGCCCGTGGTGGGCGTCGACGCCGCCTCGGACCCTGTCGGGGCCGCGCGCCGTCGCCGCTGGTGGTGCCCGTCCGCCGAGTCCACGCCACCAGGGTCGCAGAGTGGATCGGGCACCACCACAACGAGGCTCAGTGCGTCCGGGCCGTGCGGGCCATCGCGATGCCGGCCACCAAGCACCACAGCGCCCCTGGCAACGCGGCCAGGTACTGCAGCGGCACGAGCTGGGCGAGGGCGACGAGACCGGCAATCACGGCGCTGAACCACGCCAGCTTGCGGCCGACCGACTCGTGGGTCAGGCCCGCCCAGGCCACGGCACCCGCCGACAGGCCGACGCCGGCCCACACCCAACCCATCGTGTTGAGGATGCCCACGTTGGAGAGCACGGTGTCGGGGTCGGTCTCGCTCGCGTGCTCGAGCTGCCAGTACAGCTCGGTGCTGATGCCACCGCCGACCAGGCACAGCCCGGCGGCCAGGAGCAGGCCCACGAGGGCGAGGGTGGGGGCGAGGCTGCCGACGGGCTCCTGCTCGTCGAGCCGCCGTCGCAGACCGGCGCCGAACGCCGCCAGCCCGAGGGCGGCCACCGACATGAGCACCTGGAACAGCCACACCGACGCGCCCTTGTCGGCGATGAGCGGGACGTACTCGGCGTTGTCCGCCAGCGCCGAGTCGGGCACGTCGGTGAGGGCGCCCGAGGCGAAGAACCCCGCCAGGCCCGCCAGCCCGGCGAGGATCCCGGCCCGGGCCCAGGCCCGCCGGGGAGAGGCGGGCCTGGGCGTGGCCGCCGCCGCAGCGGCCTGTCCGGGTCGGGGGTTCGGGAACGTGGTGGGGGCGGCGGCCCCGGACGTCGTGGTGGCTGCGTGTGCGGCGGACCGGGAGGTCGTGCGGTCCATCACGCCACCTCGATCTCGGCGACCATGCCGTGGGCGGCGTGGGGATCGCCTGTCTCGCCGCTGCCGACCGGGATCATGCAGATGGCGATGTACCCGCCCGGTTCGAGGTCGGCCAGCAGCACCGACTCGGCGTCCGCCGCGTCGGCGAAGGCGACGCCGGCCATCGTGAGCTTCTGCATCACCTGCTCCTGGTCAAGCGCCATCAGCTCGTCGAGCGTCTCGGTGGTGCCCTCGTTGCGCTCGAGCAGGACCAGCTCGTGCATCTCGCCGTTCGTCGTGCCGTTGGTGAAGCGCAGCGCGACCCTGCCGGGTTCGACGGTCTCGGGCAGGCCCTCGAAGCCGTAGTCGACGCCAAGGACGTCGAGGCGGGCGTCGGCGTCGCAGCCCTCGTAGGCGGCGTCGCCGACCGTCGCCCACGCGGTGGTGAACTCGGGCGAGCCGAGGGCCTCTTCACCGGACGCGGCTGCGCCGGCCAGGTCGGCGCCCGCGTCGGCGAGGTCGTCGGGCAGGGCACCGGCCAGCGCCTCGATGGCGCCGCTCAGGGTGGCTGGGTCGCCGACCATCGCAGCCGCCGCCTCGGCGTAGGCGTCACACGCCGCCGGGCTCAGGCCGGCGGCGGCGAGCGCGTCCGCGTCGGTGGTGCCGGACGCCTCGTCGTCGTCACCGCAGGCGCCGAGGGCGGCCCCTGTCAGCGCGAGGGGTGAGCGCGGCGGCCGCTAGCCGCCGTGTCCTGGGGGAGTGCATGGGGGAGTCTCCTGTGGTTGTCCGCCGTGTGCCCCGGCACCATCCGCCGCCCGGTGTCCCGGACGCACGGGTCCCCCGTCCCGACCGCCCGGGAGATCCTGGCGGGACAGTCGCATGTGCAGCACATGCGATATGGTGGTCCACATGTCGAAGATGGTGCAGGTCCGCCACGTCCCCGACGACGTCCACCGCACCCTCAAGGCCCGTGCCGCCCGGGTCGGGATGTCGCTGTCCGACTACCTGCGGATCGAGCTCGAGCGCGTCGCCGCACGGGCGACGGTCGACGACCTCCTCGACGCCGCCGACGCCGAGGCGACCGTCCCACCGGCCGCCGTCGACGCCGCGTGGCGCGCGGTGCGGGCCGATCGCTCCGACCGGTGATCGTCGTCGACGCGTCCGCCATGGTGGCGACGCTGGTCGGCGAGGGCACCGGGGCGACAGCCCTGCGCGAGCGGCAGCGGGGCGAGGATGCCCACGCCCCCCACCTGCTCGACATCGAGGTGATGTCGGCGATCCGCCGGCTGCTGGCCGCGGGCGACCTCACCCCCGAGCCCGCGGAGCGGGCCGTCGCCCGCCTGCGTGCCTGGCCCCTGCGCCGCCACCCCCACACGGCGCTGCTCGGTCGGGTCCACGACCTGCGTACGTCGGTCTCGTCGTATGACGCCGCCTACCTGGCCCTCGCCGAGGTCGTCGGCGCCCCGCTCCTCACCTGCGACGGCCGCCTGGCCCGCAGTCACGGGCATCGCGCCACCGTCGAGCTCCACCCGCTCTGACCTGTCGGCCGGCGCGACCGACGTCGGTCGGGCTCAGAGGTCGCCGGCGATCTCCGCCGCGATCCCCTCCGCCTGGCGGCGCGACAGACCCTGCTCGGCGAACACGAAGACGACGGCGTCGTCGGCTCCGTCGACGTCGACGGGCACGAGGGCGGCGGCGGCCTGTCCGGGCAGGTCGACCAGCTCGCCGTCGGCACCGACCGAGGCGACGACCGACTCGAGCTCGGCCGTCGACGCCTCGAGGTCACGGCCGAGGACGGGGAGAAGCACGCCGACCGCGTCAGGACCGTCCGTTCCGCCAACGGCGACGAGCAGGGCTCGGACGCGGCCTGAGGGGGTGTCGACCGAGCAATCGACGAGCACGCCGTCGGCCGCCGCCAGGGGACTGCCCTCGTCGCCGACCTCGATCGTGACGTCGGTGTCGCCGTCGGCGTCGATCCCGGCAGCATCGAGCCCCCGGGCGAGGGAGAGAGGGCACGCGGCGCCGTCGGCGCCCCGGAGGTCGTCGAGGCTGGCAGCCGCCATCGGCGCCGCCGGCGGTGTCCGCTCCGCCGGCGGCACCTGCGCCCCCGGCATCGTCGCCGCGGTCGCTGCACGACGTGAGCAAGGAGAGCGCTGGCGGCTGCGATGGCGAACGCGAGTCGGAGGCACGCCTCGCGCTTCGGGCGGTGCGACATCCGGGCGAGGCTAGGCGGCGGCGGGGCCGTGCCGGCCCGCCCGAATCCTCGGTGCGACCACCCCCCGCGACTGCCGTCGGCGATGGCGGCGTCGGGGGCCCCACCTGCGAGACTGGCGCCGTGAAGTACGTGATCTGCGTTCCCGACGGCTGCGCCGACGACCCGATCGACGCGCTCGGGGGGCGGACGCCGCTCGAGGTCGCCGCCATGCCCAACCTGGCCCGGCTGGCGGCCCGCGGCGAGGTGGGGCGGGCCGCGGTGATCCCGCCGCGCATGGCGCCCGGCAGCGACGTGGGCAACATGTCGATCCTCGGCTACGACCCCGCCCGCTACCACACGGGTCGGGCGCCCATCGAGGCCGCCGCCCTGGGGTTGAAGCTGCGTCCCGACCAGGTCGCCTACCGCTGCAACCTGGTCGAGGTCGGCCGCGACGGCACGATGGTCGACTTCGCCGGCGGCCACCCCTCGTCCGACGATGCGGCCCGGGTCATCCAGGCGTTGGACGACGCCCTCGGACGAGGGGCCGGCGGCGAGATCGAGTTCCATCCCGGCGTCCAGTACCGCCACATCGTCGTCGCCCCCGAGAGCTGGGCCGACGCCTCCTGCACCCCACCCCACGACCTCACGGGCCGGCCGGCCATGCTGCCCCGCGGTCCGGCTGCGGCCGAGCTCATCGAGCTGATGGACGCCAGCCGCGCCATCGTCGGGCCGTCGCCGCTGTCGGCCACCCAGATCTGGCTGTGGGGGCAGGGGCACCAGCCCCAGCTCCCGTCGTTCGAGGAGGCGACGGGCCGCACCGGCGCCCTGGTCACGGCCGTCGACCTCATCCGCGGCCTCGGCGTCCTCACGGGCATGGACATCGTCGAGGTGCCCGGGGCCACGGGCTGGTTCGACACCGACTACGAGGGCAAGCGCGACGCCGCGCTGCGCACCCTCGCCGACGGGGCGGACGTGTTCCTCCTGCACGTCGAGGCCACCGACGAGGCCGGCCACGCCGGCGACCTCGACGAGAAGGTCAAGGCCCTCGAGGCGTGGGACGGCCGCATCCTGGACGGGCTGGTCGACGGGCTCGACGCGATGGGCCCGTGGCGCATGCTGCTGCTGCCCGACCACCCCACCCCGGTCGAGCTCCGCACCCACACGTCCGACTCGGTGCCGTACCTCCTGGTCGACAGCGAGGTCGACGGCCCCGGTGGCTCCTACACCGAGGCGGCGACGGCCGCGGCGGCTCCGGTTCCCGGGCACGAGATGCTCGGCCGCCTTCTCGCTCGGTGAGAGCATCCCGCGCTAGAGTGTTCGCGTTCTGTTGGGGGGCGCCGCCGCATCGTTGCGGTTGATCGAGGCTCCCCAGCCCTTTCCGCAGGCAGAGCGGCCGCTCTCCGAGCCGGCCGACTCCACCGCACACCCAGTCTCTGCTGGTGCACGCCGATCTCGGCCGTCCACCGGTCTCCCCCGAAAAGCAGTGAGGTGACACCACCGATGAGCGTGGAGCCAAGCACCCTCGAACGGTCCGCCCTCGAGCGGAAGGACCGCGAGGAGCTGACGACCATCGCCCAAGCCCTCGGGGCCAAGCCGCCGTCGCGCGCCCGCAAGGCCGAGATCGTGCAGCTCATCCTCGAGCTGACCGGTGTGGAGTCACCGAGCGGCAGCGAGGACGCGAGCGGTCCGCCCGAGAACGGCGGGACGGCCGACGCCGAGTCCGCCGAGGGCGCCGAGCCCGTGGCGACGAACGGCGAAGAGGCCCCGTCAGAGGCGACCGCCGAGGAGGCCCCGACCGGATCCTCCACCGAGGCGGCCCCGACCGGGTCCTCCACCGATGACGCTCCCGGCGAGCCGCCGTCCGAGTGGGAGCTCGAGTTCGGGGGCACCACCGACGTGGTCGACCCGCCCGCGGCCAGCCCGTCGGCGGGCAACGGCGGCGCAACCGCCACCGAGGCCAAGCCCGGAAACGGCACGCCTTCGTCCCGGCCCCAGGGTCGCGCCGACGCCCGCCAGGGCGACAAGGGCGACGCCAGGTCAGCCGACAAGGGCGACGCCAGGCCCGGCGGCGACAAGGCCGACAGGGCCGACCAGGGTGACGCCAGGTCGGGTGACAAGGGCGACAGCCAGGCCCGGCGCCGACAAGGCCGACAGGGCCGAAAAGGCCGACAAGGGCGAGTCCAAGCCTGCGGGCGACCAGGCCCGGGGCGACGACCAGCGGGGCGACGGGGGCGACAACGAGGCCGGCAACCGCCGCCGGCGTCGCCGTGGCCGCCGCGGCAAGGACGAACAGGGCCCCGCCGAGGAGTTCTCGGGCGAGCCGGTGGCCGTCGAGGGCCTGCTCGACCTGCGCGACGAGGGCTACGGGTTCCTGCGGGTGCGCGGCTACCTGCCGTCCAAGGACGACATCTACGTGTCGGTCAAGCAGGTGCGGCAGTTCGGGCTGCGCAAGGGCGACCACGTCACCGGCGCCAGCCGGCCGGCGATGCGCAACGAGAAGAACCCGGCGCTGCTCCGCATCGACAAGGTCAACGGCGTCGACCCCGACCAGGCCCGCGGCCGCCGCCGGTTCGAGGACCTCACACCGCTGTTCCCCGACGAGAAGCTCCAGCTCGAGACCGCGTCCGACCCGACGAACATGACGGCGCGGATCGTCGACCTGATCTCGCCCATCGGCAAGGGCCAGCGCGGCCTCATCGTCTCGCCGCCCAAGGCGGGCAAGACGGCCATCGTCAAGCAGGTGGCCCGGTCGATCGAGACCAACAACCCCGAGGTCAAGCTCATGGTGCTGCTCGTCGACGAGCGGCCCGAAGAGGTGACCGACATGCGCCGGTGGCTGCGCAGCCCCGACAGCGAGGTCGTGGCGTCGACGTTCGACCGCCCGGCCGAGGAGCACACCCAGGTGGCCGAGCTGACCATCGAGCGGGCCAAGCGCCTGGTCGAGGACGGCCAGGACGTCTGCATCATCCTCGACGGCATCACCCGCCTGGCCCGGGCCTACAACCTGGCGGCGCCGGCCACCGGCCGGATCATGTCGGGCGGCGTCGACTCGGGGGCGCTGTACCCGCCGAAGAAGTTCTTCGGTGCCGCCCGGAACATCGAGGAGGGCGGCTCGCTGACCATCCTGGCCACGGCGCTCATCGAGACCGGGTCCAAGATGGACGAGGTCATCTTCGAGGAGTTCAAGGGCACCGGGAACATGGAGCTGCGGCTCGACCGCCGCCTCGCCGAGCGGCGGGTCTACCCGGCGATCGCGGTCGACGCCAGCTCCACCCGCCACGAGGAGCTGCTGTTCGACCGCAAGCAGCTCGACCTCGTGTGGGCGCTCCGGCGGGTGCTCTCGGGCCTGTCGTCGAGCGACGGCGGGAATGCTGCCGCCCTGGAGCTGTTGATCGACCGGATGAAGACGTTCCGCACCAACGACGAGTTCCTGTCCGAGGTGTCCAAGAACAGGTTGGCCGCCGGCTGACCTCACCCGTGAGAGGCCGAGCCGGGCAGGCCGGCGCCGAAGGCGCCGAGCGGGAGACGACTCGTTGCGCTCTCGGTGGCGAAGCCGCCGAGGACGAGCCATGTGATCTCCTCGCAGAAGCTGTAAGCTGCAAGGTCTTTTCGTTCACCAGGAGCCCACGATGAAGGCTGGAATCCACCCCCACTACGGCGAGGCGACCGTGCGCTGCTCGTGCGGCAACACGTTCACCACCCGTTCCACCAGCTCTGACCTGCACGTCGAGCTGTGCAGCGAGTGCCACCCCTTCTACACCGGCAAGCAGAAGCTGGTCGACACGGGTGGCCGCATCGACCGGTTCGAGCGCCGCTACGGCAAGCGCAAGTCCAAGTAGTCCCGTGCTGACATCGGTCGCCGGTGCCTCGCGCACCGGTGCCGTTGCCGGCCTGCCGTGCGCCGGTCGTCGTGCCCACGTGGGTGCGGTGGCCGGCGTTCGTCGCGCCCGGCGGGGCCGGCCATGACGGGGCCGGCGGCCGGCGCCGCGATCGACGTCGAGCGCCGGGCCGCGCTCAACGGGGCGAAGCTGTCGGGCCTGGTCGCTGCGCACTGGGGACCCGGAGACCGCCGGCGCGGCACCATCGGGGCCACGGCCACGCTCGTCGAGGTGCCGGCCGACGGTCCCAGCGCGGGACCAGCCGATGCGGAGACGACCGGCACGGGCGCGTCCGGGGCGGACGGATCCGGGTCGGTCTCGGGGGCCGACGGATGGGTGCTCGCCGACGGTGACGCGGCCCGGATGCTGGGTCCCGCGCTCGCCTGGGCCGACCGGCAGGGTGTCTCCCGCCTGCACCTCCTCGCCGACGCCGACCACGGTGTCGCCGGCGTCCTGGCCCGGCAGGCAGACCTGTTCGCCGATGCGCCGACCGTCTGGGCGATCGACGGCACGGTGCTCACGCCCGCCGAGGCGGCACCGCCGCCCGGTCGGCTGCCCGCGCCCGCGCCGTCCGAGCTCGTGGACCTGCTCATCGACGCCGGTCTCGAGATCGTCGTCGAGGGCGGCATGGTGCGTGGTGAGGTGAACGGGCTCGAGGTGGCCCGCATCGTCCACGGCACGACGACGGCCGGCGAGCCGATCGACGAGCCCCGCCTCGAGGTGGGCGTGGGCAAGGCCGACCGCGAGCTGACGGCCATGGTCCACAGCGGGCTGCCCGCCGTCGACCAGCTCGCACGCGTGACCGAGATCGTGCGCGGCCACCGCGCCCCGGTGCGCCCCGGCACCCGCTGAACCAGCTCGTGCCCGACCGGTGGCTGCGGGCGGTGCTGTGCCGCGACCCCGGCCTGGTCGGGCTGGTCACGCTGCGCCCGGCCGAGGGCGCCCGCCCGCGCCCGAACCTGGCCGAGCGTGACGTGGCGCTGGCGGTCGGCGAGGACAGCGCCGGCGACCCCGTGGTGGTCGCCTGCTCGGTCGGCATCGCCCTCGACCTCGTGCCGACCGCCGCCGACGGCCGCCTGGCGATCGACGCCAACGGCGGCGCCCACGCCGACACCCCGCCGTCGCACCTGATCCTCGCCGTGCCCGAGCGCGACGACCACCCCGGCACCCGCCGGCTGGCCGCCCGGCTGCGGGTGCCGGCGACGGTCGTGCCCGTCCCGGGCGACTGGCGCGCCGCCGCCTGAGCGCGTCCGCCGTCCCGCGGGGCGTGCCGGGGCCGTCGGACCCGAGGCGATGGGTACCGCCATCGGGAGGATGAGGCACGGGTTCCGGATACGGAACCGATTGCCTCGGGCTCGTCCGAACGGAACCCATTGCCTCGCCGACTCGTGTCCGGGCCGCGAACGCCGTTGCCTCGCCGGCTCGTGTCGCCAGGCGGCGGCGGGGCGTTCGCCGAGGTGAGGGACAGTGTGGCGGCGGCAGTACCCTCGCTCGTCGTGCTCGAACGTCTCACGGAGCTGGAAAGGGAGTTCCTCGACGTCGAGGCGCGCCTCGGTGATCCCGACCTGATCGCCGACCAGCCTCGGTACCAGGTCGTCGCCAAGCGCTACCGCGAGCTCGCAACCGATCGTCGAGCGCACCCGCGAGATGCAGGTCCGGCGCGACGACCTGGCGACCGCCCGCGAGATGCAGCCGGGCGCCGACAACGACGAGCGAGAGATGCTCCGGGCCGAGGTCGACCAGGCCGAAGCGGCCATCGAGCGGCTCACCGACGAGCTGCGGCTCCTGCTGCTGCCCCGCGACCCGAACGACGAGCGGAACGTGATCGTCGAGATCCGCGGGGCCGAGGGTGGCGAGGAGGCCAACCTCTTCGCCCGCGACCTGTTCGAGATGTACCGGGCGTTCGCCGCCCGGCAGGGGTGGGCGGTGGACGTGCTCGGCAGCGACCCGTCCGACCTCGGCGGGTACAACGAGATCACGTTCGCGGTGAAGGGCGACGGGGTGTGGGCCCGCATGCACCACGAGGCCGGCCCGCACCGGGTGCAGCGGGTGCCCGTGACCGAGAGCCAGGGCCGGGTCCACACGTCGTCGGCGACGGTCACGGTCCTCCCCGAGGCCGAGGAGGTCGACGTCGACATCGATCCCAACGACCTGCGCATCGACGTCTACCGCTCGTCCGGTCCCGGGGGACAGAGCGTGAACACGACCGACTCGGCCGTGCGGGTCACCCACCTGCCCACCGGCACGGTCGTGTCCATGCAGGACGAGAAGAGCCAGACGCAGAACAAGGCCAAGGCGCTGGCGGTGCTGCGGGCGCGGCTGCTCAAGGCCGAGCAGGACCGGCAGGCCGACGTGGCGTCGGCGGCCCGCCGGGGCCAGGTCGGCGGGGGCGGGCGCGCCGAGAAGGTGCGGACCTACAACTTCAAGGAGAACCGGGTCACCGACCACCGCATCGGCCTGACCCTGTACAAGCTCGACAAGGTCCTCGCGGGCGAGCTCGACGACGTCAGCGACGCCCTCGTCGCCGACGAGCAGGCCCGCCGCCTGGGCGAGGCGACCTGAGGTGGCCGCCGAGCCCACCCGCGTGGACCAGCCGGCCGGCGTCGGCGAGGTCGTGCCCTGGCGGCGCGTCATGGCCGACGCGGCCGCGGTGCTGCGTGCGGCCGGGGTGGACAACGCCGACCAGGAGGCGCGCTGGCTCGTCGAGCGGGCGACCGGCCTCGGCGCCGCCGAGGTCCTGACCCGCCTGGACGCCTCGGCGACCGAGCGTGGCGCCAGCCACGTCCACGCCATGGCGACGCGCCGGGCCGCGGGCGAGCCCCTGCAGTACGCCATGAACCGGTGGGGCTTCCGCTCGCTCGACCTCTACGTCGACGAGCGCGTGCTGATCCCCCGGCCCGAGACCGAGGTGCTGGCCCAGATGGCGCTCGACGAGTGCCGGCGGCTCGACGCCGACGTGGCGGTCGACCTCGGCACGGGCTCGGGCGCCCTCGCACTTTCGATGGCCGCCGAGCGCCCGGGCCTCGAGGTGTGGGGCACCGACGCGTCCGAGGACGCGCTGGCGGTGGCGCGCGCCAACCTCACCGGCCTCGGCCGGGCGGCGACCCGGGTCCGGCTGACTGCCGGGTCGTGGTTCGACGCGCTCCCCGCCGACCTCGCCGGCCGGATCGACGTGATCGTCACCAACCCTCCCTACGTCTCCGAGGCCGAGATGGCCGAGCTGCCCGCGGAGGTGCGGGAGTGGGAGCCGCACCAGGCGCTGTGCTCGGGCCCCACCGGGCTCGAGGACGTCGAGCGCATCATGTCCGAGGCGCCGTCGTGGCTGGCGCGGCCGGGGTCGCTCCTCGTCGAGCTGGCGCCTCACCAGGCGGTGGCGGCGCGGGCGCTGGCGCGCCGGGCCGGGTTCACGTCCGCCACCGTGTGGCCCGATCTGGCCGGTCTCGACCGGATCGTGCTCGCCCGCCGGTGATCGCGCCGAAGCCGGGCCGCCGGTGACCGAGATCGTCGGGGCCCGCGACGCCGGCGGGGCCGTCCCCGATCCGACCGTCGTCGCCCGCGCCGCCGCCGCCCTCCGAGCCGGCGAGACCGTCGTGCTGCCCACCGACACGGTGTACGGGCTGGCCGCGCTGCCGACGGTCGGCGGGGCCACCGATCGGCTCTTCGCGCTGAAGGGCCGCGGACCCGAGGTGCCGATCGCGGTGCTGTGCCACGACGCCGCCCAGGCCCTCGACCTGGGCGACCCCGCCGCGGTCGGCGACGACGTCCGCCGCATCGCCGAGCACCTCTGGCCCGGCCCGCTGACCCTCGTCCTGCCCCGCCGGCCGGGGCTGGCCCTCGCCCTCGGTCGTCCGCCGACGACCGTCGGTGTGCGCTGCCCCGACCACGACCTCGTCCGGGCGCTCGCCGCCGAGGTGGGGCCGCTGGCGACCACCAGCGCCAACCGGCACGGCCACCCGACGCCGATCACAGCCCGGGCGGTGGCGGACGCGCTCGGGCCGGGGGTCGCGCTCGTCGTCGACGGCGGGCCGTGCGAGGGCGCGCCCTCCACCGTGGTCGACGCCACGGGTCCCGACTGGCGCGTCCTCCGAGAGGGGACGATCGGCCTGGCCGACCTCGAGGCCGCCGCCGTGCGCTGACATCGGGCGGACAGTGACGTTCGTCACCGCGTGGAGTGCGCAAAGCGCGCTGTGCGTTCACGTTCGCACGGATCGGCACGGATGCCTACTGTCCTGGCGCGATGATGACGAGGGGGGACCTGCTCGCGCTGGTCGACAGTGCGCCGAGAGAGTTGCGGACGCTGCAGGGAGCCGTCACGACCTGGATCCATCGCGAGCTCGCCGCCGAGGCCCGCACGTGGGCGGCCGAGCAGGCCGGCGACGACCCCGACCGGCTCGGCGCGATCGCACCGCTGCGCGGCGGCCCGTGGGCGGGCCCCGGCGAGGTCGGGGACGCCCCCGACGCCGACGATGACGACGATGACGAGGGCCGGCACGTCGCCGGATCGGACGCAGGCCCGCGGGGCGGGTCGCGGGCCGAGCACGAGGCCGCCGGCGCCTACGAGGCCGACGCCGCCTCCCTCCACATCCCCCGCTGGCCCCCGCCCCGACCCGGCGAGGCCGACGCCGAGCCCGAGGTCGTGTTCTCGTGGTACGTGGCCGTTGCCCTGCCCAACCGGTGGCGCGTGGTCGGCCGGGGGCAGATCGCGGTGAGCGACGGCCGCCAGAGCTGGGCGGGCACGAGCACGCTCGTGACCGAGCGCGCCTCCACCCGGGCCGCCATCCACGACGCCGGCGTGATCGGCGCCCTCCTGTACCCGGGCGCCCTGCTCGGCGGGCTCGAGCTGGGCGCCCCCGAGCGCACCGAGGTCGAGGGCCGCCCCGGCTGGGTCGTCGACGCGGTGCCACGACCCGACGCCTTCGGCACGTCCCTGGCCAGCACCGCGGCCCCGCAGGCGCTCCGGCTCCACGGCGACCTCGTCGGGATCGAGCACCGGCTGTGCTTCGACGCCGTCACCGGCATCCTCCTGCGCCACGACGGGTTCGTCGACGGCGAGGTCTGCTCCACGACGCGGCTCACCGACCTCGTGGTCGACGGCGACCTCGCCGACGCCGAGTTCCGCCCGCCCCCGGGCGCCGTCGTTCGGGCCCGCCACGAGCTCCTGCGCGACCACCTCGCCGAGATGGGCATCGACCCCGACTCCGTCGACCTGGACGACCCCGCCCAGGTCCGGGCCGCGCTCCGCGGCGCCGGCTGAGGTCGTGTCGCCCCGTCGCCGACCCACCGCCGGCGTGTGCAGGACCGGCGCTCCGACTCGTTACCATTGGCAGGCCACCGTGAGACGCGCCGCCGACCCCCCATCGTGTTCCCTCCGCACCGCCGTGGCCCCCGAGCGGCCTGACCGCACGCGGACCGAGCGAGGTCAAGCCGGCCCCCGGAGTGACCCGTGAGCGGGCTCTGGGCGCAGATCGCCCTCGTCGCCGTCCTCGTGCTGCTGAACGCCGTGTTCGCCGGCACCGAGCTGGCGCTGGTGTCGCTGCGCGAAGGCCAGCTCCAGCGGCTCGAGCAGCGCTCGAACACCGGCGCGCTCGTGGCTCGCCTGGCCCGCGACCCCAACAACTTCTTCGCCACCATCCAGATCGGCATCACCCTGGCCGGGTTCCTGGCCTCGGCCGCCGCCGCGGTGTCCCTGGCCGAGCCCCTCGAGGAACCGCTCGACTTCCTCGGCGGTGCGGCCCGACCCGTGTCGATCATCGTGGTCACGCTGGTGCTGTCGTACGTGACGCTGGTCTTCGGCGAGCTCGCCCCGAAGCGGGTGGCCATGCAGCGCGCCGAGCGCTGGGCGCTCGTCACCGCGCGCCCGCTGTCCGTCATGTCGACGCTCACCCGGCCGATCGTCTGGCTGCTCTCCAAGTCGACCGACGTGGCGGTGCGCCTCATGGGTGGCGACCCCAACCTGCAGCGCGAGGAGGTCACCGAGGCCGAGCTGCGCGAGATGGTGGGCACGCAGACCACGTTCACCCCCAAGCAGCGGCTCATCATCGACGGCGCCTTCGAGATCGCGGAGCGCACCCTCGACGAGGTGCTCCGCCCCCGGCCCGACGTGCTCGTGCTCGACGCCGACTGGACGTGTGAGCGCGCCATCCACGAGCTGGCGGCGAGCGGGCACTCGCGCGCCCCGGTCGCCCACGACCGCAACCTCGACGACGTCGTCGGCATGGTCCACCTGCGCGACCTGATCGACCAGGGTGAGCGGCCGGTGGGGGCGGCGGCCGGCGACCTGGTGGCGTTCCCCGAGACCGCGGGCGTGCTCGACATCCTCCACGAGATGCAGGCCCGCCGGCTGCAGCTGGCGCTGGTCGTCGACGAGCACGGCGCCGCCGCCGGCATCGTCACGATCGAGGACCTGCTCGAGGAGCTGGTCGGCGAGATCTACGACGAGAGCGACCGCGACGTCGTGAGCGTGCGCGCGCGAGCCCGACGGATCGCTCGTCCTCCCCGGGCGGTTCCCGGTGCACGACCTCGTCGACGTCGGTGTCGGCGACATGCCCGAGGGGCCGTACGCCACCGTGGCCGGTCTCGTGCTCGACCGCCTCGGCCGCGTGCCCGAGGCGCCGGGCGACATCGTGCTCGTCGAAGGACGCGAGCTCGAGGTGCTGGCCGTCGACGGTCGAGCCATCACCGAGGTGCGCATCGGCCCCCGGCGGGCCGAGGCCGCACCCGACCGTCAGGCCGCCGATGGCGGCGCCGACCCGGCGGCGCCGGGCGGCGGCGTCACCTCTCCGGCCCGCTGACGTCGGGTCCACCGCGCCCCGGGCGCGGACGGCGTCCGCCACCCCGGGCGCGGGTGATGGCGCGCCCTGACCAGGCGCCCGATTACCGTGACCTCGTGTCCCAGGACAGCCGCAGCCTCACCCGCCATGGCCAGGACCGGAAGGCCGAGCTGCTGCGCCACGCCGAGCAGCTCTTCGCCGAGCGCGGCTACGAGGACACCCGGATGATCGACATCGCGGCGGCCGCCGGCGTGGCCAAGGGCCTCGTCTACTGGTACTTCGACAACAAGGACACCCTGTTCGACGAGATCGTGGTCGACATCGGCCAGCGGCTGCGCCGGGCGCAGGGCCGGGCGATCGCCGGCATCGACGATCCGCTCGAACGCCTCTACGTCGGCATGGCCGAGTCGGTGCGGTTCGTGGCCGGCAACTACCGCCTCTACGGCATCATCTCGAGCCAGGTGCGGGGCGACCGCCGACTGCGTGAGACGCGGTCGCGCTCGCAGCGGGTGCAGGTCGGCGACGCGGCGGCGCTGCTCGCCGAGGGGCAGGCCCGGGGTGTGATCCGCAGCGACGACGACGCCACCACGCTGGCGCTGGCCAACTTCGGCGTCGTGTACCAGTTCGTGCTGCTGTATGCCGAGGGTCGCGGCGCCGACGGGCACGGCCCGGCGGACGGGACGATCGACGACGCCGCCCACGCCGCGGCGCGGTACGTCGTCCGCGCCGTCGGGGCGGACGCGAGCGCGGTCGAGGCGGTTCTCGCCCGCCACGCGACGCCGGCTCCGGCCTGACGCCGCGGCGCGGGGCGATCCGCCGCCATCCGGCGAGTTTTGGCCACGGGCGTTGCCAAAACGCGAGCACGGCGCATTCCGGTGTGCCAGCATCCGACGGTCCCCGCCGTGCCATCGGGCTCGGCGGCACCCGAGACGAGGGGAACGAGAGACATGGCCAGCAGCTTTCTGTCCGACGACTGGTTCGAGGCCGTCGAGGGCTTGCGCGACGAAGCCCCCGAGCCGCCCGCGGCGATGAAGGACCTCAAGCTCAACATCGTCGTCGCCGGCGGGCCCGACGGCGACCGCGAGATCCACATGGCGGCCGGCCAGTTCGAGCGCGGGCTGATCGAAGGCGCCCCCACCAAGCTGACCGTCCCCTACGACGTCGCCAAGGCGATGTTCATCGAGGGCAACCAGCAGGCCGCCATGCAGGCGTTCATGTCGGGCCAGATCAAGGTCGAGGGGGACATGACCAAGCTGATGGCGATGCAGGCGGGTGGCCCGCCCACCGAGGAGCAGCAGGCCTTCCAGGCCAAGATCCGCGACCTGACCGAGTAGCGACCGACTTTTCCACAGCAGTTTCGGGGGCTCCGACCCCCGAGATCTGCTGTGGAAATCGTGGGTCAGAGGTGGAGGTGGCCGGCGGCGTCGACCTTGACGTGGCGGCCGATCTGCTCGGCCCCCGAGCGCATCTCGGCGACCGTGGCGTCGTCGTCGCTGTAGGCCCACGCCCGGCGGCCGTCGTCGAGGAGGGTGGCGGCCAGCACCCGCTCGGGCTCGCCGTCGCGGTCGTGGACGACCACCCACGACTCCACGGTGACGGCCCCACCCACCCCGTCGTCGACGGTCTCGCACAGCTCGCGCGTCGGCAGCGCGTCGACCGCCTCCTGCACGTCGGCCCAGCGGAACCCGCCCGCCGGCGGCTCGGTCGAGTAGAGGCCGAGCGCGTGCTTCGTGACGTAGCCGCCGTTGGCGGTGACGAGCCCCAGGGCGCCGGGCTCGGCGCGCAGCAGCCCCGCCATCGTCGCGATCGAGTGGGTGACGTAGTTGTTCCACGGCCCGCCGGCGAACGACAGGCCACCGGTGACGGTGAGCGGGCGGTCGAGCCCCAGGCCGATCTCCTGCGCCCCGATCTGCACCGCCGACGGGAAGCACGAGTACAGGTCGACGTGGACCAGCTCGTCGACGCCGCGCCCCGTGAGGGCGAACAGCTCGCGGGCCGCCAGCCGGATGGCGCCCGACGAGGCGAGGTCGGGCCGGTGCGACACCGCGTACGTGTCGTGGGCCTGCGTCCCGGCCTGGGGGAACACCCAGCGGTCGCGGGGGATGCCCAGCGCCGTCGCCCGCTCGGCCGAGCACACGATCAGCGCGGCGGACTGCTCGACCGCGTTGTTGGAGTTCATCACCTTGGTGTAGGGCCACGCGATCCAGCGGTTGGTCGGGACCGGGGGTCCGGATCTGCTCGGCGGACAGGCCGTCGCGGATCCAGGCGTGCGGGTTCTCCGCGGCCACTGCGGCGAAGCCGGCCCACAGCTCACTGACGTGGACGAGGTGGTCGTCGACCGTTCGGCCCGCCCGGTGGCGCAGCGCCTGCTCGAACAGGGGATAGACCTGTGTCGGCATGTAGAGGTGGCGGGCCACCTCGGCCGGGTGGTTCAGCTCGACCTCGGGTGCCGTGAGGCGGGCCTGGGGCACCGACTCGTCCTGCGTCGTCCAGCCCAGCTCGTCGGGTGCGGTGTTCGACCGTGTCCGCCAGGCCTCGGCGCCGCAGATCAGCACGGTGTCGGCGTCGCCGGCCGCGATGTCGAGGCACGCCCGGCTGACCAGGGCCTGCGGCTCGTTGCCGCCCGATGGGGCTGAGGGCCTCGTCGCGGGGGTGGGCGCCGATGCGCTCGGCCACCAGGCGGGCGGCGTTGCGGTACCGGCGGGAGAACGTCGACACGACGCGCACGGCGTCGGCGCCCGACAGCACGTCGCCGGCGGCGCCGCTGTCGGCGGCCGCCCGCCGCAGCGCCTCGGCCATCATCTCGGCCGGCTCCACCGCGGGCTCGCCGCGGTCGACGCGGTTGGACCACTGGCCGACGCCGACGAGGACGGGGGTTCGCGGATCGATCTGCATCGGGTCTCCAGGGGAGGCGGACGTGACGGGGGACCGGCGCGGCGACTGTAGGAATCGCAGGGGCGCCTCTACAATCCAGCCATCGACATCCTGTTGGTCTGCACCGCCAACCAGTGCCGTTCCCCCATGGCCGAGGGCCTGCTCCGCAGGCAGTTCGCCCACGCGGGCGTCGGTGCATCGGTCGGATCCGCCGGGCTGCTGCCCGGTGGGGCTCCCGCGACCCCCGACGCCATCGCCACGATGGCCGACCGGCGGGTCGACATCGGGCACCACGTCAGCCAGACCGTCACCGAGGAGATGGTGCGCGACACGCCGCTGATCCTCACCATGACCCGGCACCACGTGCGCGAGCTGTGCGCGGGCTACGGCGCCCCGATCGATCGCACCTTCACGCTGAAGGAGCTGGTGCGACGCGGTGAAGAGCTCGGAGGGCGCGTCCACGGTGAGTCGGTGTACGCCTGGCTGGCCCGGCTGAACAGCGGTCGCCGCGCCGCCGACCTCATGGGCGACGACTCCGCCGACGACATCGCCGACCCGGTCGGTCAGCCCCGCGCCGTCTACGAGGACACCGCCGACGAGCTCGAGCACGTGCTGCGCCGGTTCGTGCAGCTGTTGGTGGGCGGCCCCCCGCGCAGCGCCGCCTACTCTGACGGCGCCCGCGTGCGGCGGCCGGGCAACGGTGGCCGCGACGAGCGCGACCAGAGCGACCAGCTCGCGGGCGATCCCAGCACCCGCTACTGACGGAGATGACGTGCGCGTCGCCATCGGCTCCGACCACGCCGGCTTCGCCCTGAAGGGCCACCTGTCCGAGACGTTGCTCTCGCTCGGCCACGAGGTGGTCGACTTCGGCACCGACAGCGAGCAGTCGGTCGACTACCCCCCGATCTGCGCCGACGTGGGGCGGGCGGTGGCCAAGGGCGAGGCCGACCGCGGCATCGTGCTCGGCGGGTCCGGCCAGGGTGAGCAGATCTCGGCCAACAAGGTGCGCGGCGTGCGGGCGGCACTGTGCAACGATCTGTACACGGCACGCATGTCCCGCGAGCACAACGACGCCAACGTCCTCGCCATCGGCGCCCGCATCGTCGCCGCGCCCTGGCCGACGAGATCCTGACGCTGTGGCTCACCACCCCCTTCGAGGGCGGGCGCCACGAGCGCCGCATCGCCGAGATCGCCGAGATCGAACTGGGCTGACGGGCCGGGCCACTAGCCTCGGTGCGTTCGCCCCCGTGACCAGCCGAGGAAGCGCCATGCCCTGGCCCACCACCCCCGACGACGAGCTGTTCGACCTGATCGACCGCGAGGTCGAACGGCAGAACACGACGGTCCAGCTCATCGCCAGCGAGAACTTCACGTCGCCGGCGGTGCTGCGGGCCACCGGTTCGGTGCTCACCAACAAGTACAGCGAGGGCTACCCGGGCAAGCGGTACTACGGCGGGAACGAGGTCATCGACCAGGTCGAGGACCTGGCGCGCGACCGGGCCAAGGCGCTGTTCGGGGCCGAGTACGCCAACGTGCAGCCCCACTCGGGGGCCAACGCCAACATGGCCGTGTACTTCGCGCTGCTCGAGCCCGGCGACACGGTCCTCGGCCTGCGGCTCGACCAGGGTGGTCACCTCACCCACGGCTCTCCGGTCAACGCCAGCGGCCGGCTCTACCACTTCGTCTCCTACGGCGTGACCCCGAGCGACGAGCGCATCGACCTCGACCAGGTGCGCGACCTGGCGCTCGAGCATCGGCCCAAGCTCATCGTCACGGGCGCCACGGCCTACCCCCGCACCATCGACCCCGCTCCGTACCGGGCCATCGCCGACGAGGTCGGGGCCGCTGTTCATGTTCGACATCGCCCACATCGCGGGCCTGATCGCGGTGGTGCCCACCCCAGCCCGGTCGGCGTGGCCGACGTCGTGACGCTCACGACGCACAAGACGCTGCGGGGCCCGCGGGGCGGCGCCATCCTCGCCACCGCGGAGCTCGGCGAGAAGATCGACAAGTCGGTCTTCCCCGGCCTCCAGGGCGGCCCGCTCGACCACGTGGTGGCGGCCAAGGCCGTGGCGTTCGCCGAGGCGGCCACCCCAGAGTTCCGCGACTACGCCGCCCAGATCGTCACCAACGCCACCGCGCTGGCCGAGGCGCTGGCCGGCGAGGGCCTGCGCCTCGTGTCGGGTGGCACCGACAACCACCTCATGCTGGTCGACCTGCGTTCCTTCGACCCCGACCTGTCGGGGAAGAAGGCGCGGCTGGCCCTCGACCGGGCCGGCATCAGCCTGAACGAGAACACGGTGCCCGACGACCCCCGCCCGCCGTACATCACGAGCGGCCTGCGCATCGGCACGCCGGCGATCACCACGCAGGGCATGCGCGAGCCCGAGATGGCGCAGATCGCGGCCCTGATCCACCGGGTGCTGGCGGGCCGCGACGACGAGGCCGAGATCAGCGCGGTGCGTGACGAGGTGACGGCCCTCTGCTCCAAGTACGCGCCGTACCCGGCGTGAGCGTGCGCAGGGCGCGACCGCGGTGATCGGCTACGTCGCCGTCATCGGGGCCGCCTTCGTGGTGACCTTCGGGCTGACGCCCGTGATGATCCGGCTGTCGTGGCGGTTCGGGGTCGTCGACCGGCCCGACGCCCGGCGGGTGCACACCGACCCGACGCCCCGCCTCGGGGGCGCGGCCATCGTGGCCGGGGTCCTGGTGGGGTTCGGGGTGGCCTGGCTGACCGGCGAGTTCCGCCCGGTGTTCCGCACGATCGCCCCCCCGCTCGGGGTGGTCCTGGCCACGCTCACGATGTACGTGGTCGGGCAGCTCGACGACCTCCGCGACGTGTCCGCCCCGGCCAAGACCGCGGGGTCGGTGCTGGCCGGCAGCATCCTCGCCGTCTCCGGCGTGGCCATCCTGTTCTTCCGGGTGCCGTTCCTGGGCCTGGTGGCCCTGCCGCCCGACCTGGTGCCGCTCATCACCGTGCTGTGGGTGGTGGGCATGGCCCAGGCCGTCAACCTCATCGACGGGCTGGACGGGCTGGCGACGGGGGTCGTGGGCATCGCCGCCGCGGCGATGCTCATGTTCGCCGAGCACCTCGACAACGCCGACTCGATCATCAGCGACGACAACATCGGCGCGGTCATCGCCGCCTGCGTCGTGGGTGCCTGCCTGGGCTTCCTGCCGTGGAACTTCCACCCGGCCAAGATCTTCATGGGCGACGCCGGGGCGCTGACGCTGGGGCTGCTGATGGCGGCGGCCACGATCGCCATCGGCGGCAACACCGACGCCGAGCTACCCGGGCAGACGTTCTTCTTCTTCGCCCCGCTGTTCCTGCCCCTCGTGATCCTCGGCGTGCCGATCGTCGACACGGCCTGGTCGCTCCTGCGCCGGGCCCGCAGTCGCTCGGGGCTGACCATCGCCGACAAGAACCACCTGCACCACCGACTCATGCGGCTGGGGCACGGCCAGCGACGCGCCGTCGTGATCCTGTGGGCGTGGACGGCGTTGCTGTCGGGCGCGGTGCTCGTTCCCGTGTACACGCAGGACTTCCTGAGCGTCATCCCCGTCGCGGTGGCGGCCGTCGGCCTGCTGCTGTTCACGCTCCTGGCCCCGGGCTGGCAGAGCCGCCGCACCGGCGGCGACGAGCCTGCCGGGGACGCGGCCGCTCCGCCGCCCGCCGCGCCCCTCCCGCCCCCCGCCTCCGTCCGGTCATCCCGACCCTGACGGCACCGGGCGTCCCCGCGTCGCCGCGGCGGCGTCCAGGTTTTGGCCAGTGGGAACTCTGACTCGCGAGGTTGCTAACCTGCCGCGCCGTCGATCCAGGCAACGGATTTGCCCCCGTGCAGACCCGTTCCTGTAGATTGCGAAACAGTTCACAAGCTCCGCGGTCGGGTGGTTCTGACCGCATCCCAAACGGGGTAATCGGGTGTTCGATCTCGCAACGAGGCGAAAGATCAACAAGGGTTTCAGCGACGGCTTCACCCGTGCCGTCGAGATCGTCGTCACCCCCGTGCTGCTGGGCTTCATCGGCGCCGCCGTCGACGGCTGGCTCGGCACCCGCCCACTGTTCACGCTGGGCCTCGCCGTCTTCGGCGTCTGCGGCATCGTCACCAAGCTGTGGCTCGGCTACGACCGCGAGATGAAGGCGGAAGAGGCCAAGGTCCCGTCCGTCCGGGCCGGCGCCCGCATCGCCAACGCCGCTCCGGCCCCGGTCGACATGACTCTCGACGCCGGCATCGGCAGTGCCCGCCAGCAGGAGCAGGGCGCGTGAACCAGCCCAGTGCGTTCACGACCCGCGACACGGGTCCCGCCGTCGAGCGCGAGATCGCCACCGACATGGTGCGCCGGGCCCTGCCGGCCGCTCCCGTGATCGTCGTGCTGGCGGCGCATCACGTGGGGCGTCGACGGCGCCCTTTCGGCCGCCTTCGCCATCGCGGTGGTCGTCGCCAACTTCCTGCTCGCCGCCTGGATGCTGGCCGGCGGCCTCGCGCATCAGCTACGGCCTGCTCATGGGCGCCGCCCTGTTCGGCTACCTGGTGCGCATCGCCCTCATCGGCCTCGCCGTGCTGGGCCGGTCAAGGACCTCTCGTGGGTCGAGCCCGTGCCGCTCGGGCTCACGCTCATCGTCACCCACCTCGGGCTCCTGCTGTGGGAGCTCCGCTACGTGTCCGCCTCGCTCGCCTTCCCCGGCCTCAAGCCGGGCGCCACCAAGGAGTCAGCGACCCGGTGATCTTCGGCCTCGAGTTCCCGCCCCTCAGCCACATCGTCAACTGGCCCGAGTTCATCGGGGGCGACACCTTCGGCATCAACAAGGTCGTCCTGATCTACTTCTTCGCCGTCATCGCTGACGATGCTGATCTTCATCCTCGGCAACAAGAAGCAGATGGTGCCCACCGGCGCGCAGAACTTCGCCGAGATGTCGGTCGAGTTCATCGATGAGCAGATCGCCCTGCCGACCATGGGCACCGACGGCCTGAAGTGGACGCCGCTACTTCCTGTCGCTGTTCTTCTTCATCTTCTTCTGCAACATCTTCGAGATCGTCCCGTTCATCCAGATGCCGGCGACCGCCCGCATCGCCCTGCCGATGTTCCTCGCCCTGCTCAGCTACGTGCTGTACCACGGGTCGGGATTCAAGGAGCACGGCCCGATCGGCTACCTCAAGCACGCCCTCGTGCCGCCGGGCGTGCCGTTGGCCCTGCTGTTCCTGGTGGTGCCGATCGAGTTCATCTCGAAGTTCCTGGTCCAGCCGTTCAGCCACACGGTCCGTCTCTTCGCCAACCTGCTGGCCGGCCACATCCTGCTGGTCACGTTCGCCGTGCTGTCGTCGGCGCTGTGGATCGCCCAGTGGAACGTCATCTTCCTGCCCGCTGCCGGTCGTCGGCCGTCATCTTCTTCACCGCCTTCGAGGTGCTGGTCTCGTTCCTGCAGGCCTACGTGTTCACCCTGCTCACCGGCGTCTACATCGGCGCGGCGGTCTCGCACGAGCACTGATCGAGCCACTGCTCGATCACCCGTAGTTCTCCGTAGTCCCCGACACCAGTCACATCAGGAGAAGGAAAGCGACAATGCTTGCCAACATCGCCCTGCTGGCCCAGAGGCCGCCGGCATCGACAACACCGGCATCGCCGCCCTGACCTACGGCCTCGGCGCCATCGGCCCCGGCATCGGCATCGGTTACCTGGTCGGCCAGTCGGTCCAGGCCATGGCCCGCCAGCCCGAGGCGGCCGGCATGGTCCGCACCACGATGTTCCTCGGCATCGCCTTCGTCGAGGCGCTCGCGCTCATCGGCTTCGTGGTCTTCTTCCTCGGCCAGGGCTGAGGAGGCCGGAAGGAGCCATCCCGTCATGCGACGACGCAAGGACTGCTGCTGGCGCTCGCCGCGCTGGCCGTCGGCCTCGTCCTCGGCCTTCGCCAACCCGGCGGGCGCGCAGGAGGAGGGCGACGAGCCCGAGATCGACCACGCCGTCCGAGGAGTGCATCGAGATCCTCGAGACCGGCGGTGCGATCGACGACTGCCAGGAAGCACCCAACCCGCTGCTGCCCGAGACGAACGAGATCATCTGGGGCGCCATCGGCTTCACGGTGGTCTTCTTCTTCATCTGGAAGTACGGCCTGCCGCAGATGCGCACGGCCATGAACAACCGGACCGAGAAGATCCGCGGCGACCTGCAGGCGGCCGAGGACCAGCGGTCAGAGGCCGACAGCCTCCTGACCGACTACCGGGCCCAGCTGAACGACGCCAAGGCCGAGGCCGGGCGCATCATCGAAGAGGCCCGCCAGGCCGCCGACCAGATCAAGCGCGACCAGGAGGCCCGCCTCCAGGCCGAGCTGGCCGAGCTGCGCACCCGGGCGATCGCCGACATCGACGACGCCAAGGGCAGGGCCATGGACGACCTGCGCAGTGAGGTCGCCGCCCTGGCGGTCGGCGCCGCCGAGGCCGTCGTGCAGCGCAACCTCGATCCGGCGACCCAGACCCAGCTCGTCGAGGACTACATCAACCAGGTGGCCGCGCAGCGCTCGTAGCGCTGGCGCACCACCGCTCATCAGGAGCGAGCGCTCCCAAGGACGATGTGATGGCAGACGACCGCACAGTTGCATACGCCGAAGCGCTCTTCGGCGTGGCCCGCGCCGAGGGCACCCTCGGCGAGGTCGAGGACGAGCTGTTCCGCTTCTCGCAGACCCTGCAGGGATCCGACGAGCTGCGAGACGCCCTGACCGACCCGAGCATCCCGGCGAGCCGGCGCCAGCAGATCGTCGAGGACCTGCTCGGCGGCAAGGCCAGCACCACCACGGTCGCCCTGGTGTCGATGGTGGTCGGCACGGGTCGGTCCCGTGAGCTGCCGACCATCATCCGGCAGCTCGTCGAGATGAGCGCGGCCGAGGCCAACAAGGAGGTCGCCGAGGTGCGCTCGGCGGTCGCCCTGACCGACGACCAGCGCAAGCGCCTGGCCGAGGCGCTCGGCGAGGCCACCGGCAAGCAGGTCGAGGTCAAGGTCGTGGTCGACCCGTCGGTGATGGGCGGCATCGTCGCCCAGGTCGGGGACACCGTCATCGACGGGTCGGTGCGCAGCCGGCTCGACAAGCTGAAGAACGCCTTCTAGGGATCACGAGGAATCGACGATGGCAGAGCTGACCATCAACACCGCCGACATCGCCTCGGCGCTCCGCAAGAACCTCGAGGAGTGGAAGCCCGGCATCGAGGCCGCCCAGGTGGGCCGGGTCACCGAGGTCGGCGACGGCATCGCCACCGTCGGCGGCCTGCCCGACGCCGCGGTCAACGAGCTGCTCGAGTTCGAGAGCGGCGTCGTCGGCCTGGCGCTCAACCTCGACGAGGAGTCGATCGGCGCCGTGATCCTCGGCGAGGCCGCCTCGGTGTCCGAGGGCGAGTCGGTCAAGGCGACCGGCCGCATCCTCTCGGTCCCCGTCGGCGACGGCCTGCTCGGCCGCGTGGTCGACGCCCTCGGCGACCCCGTCGACGGCAAGGGCCCGCTGACCAACGTGCAGGACCGCCGCATGGAGATCCAGGCCCCCGGCATCATGGGCCGCAAGCCCGTGCACGAGCCGCTGCAGACCGGCATCAAGGCCATCGACGCCATGACGCCGGTCGGCCGGGGCCAGCGCGAGCTGATCATCGGCGACCGCAAGACCGGCAAGACCACGATCGCCATCGACACGATCATCAACCAGCGGGGCCTGGGCGTGAAGTGCATCTACGTGGCCATCGGCCAGAAGGAGTCGACGGTGGCCAACACCGTCGCCACCCTCGAAGAGCACGGCGCCATGGACTACACGGTCGTGGTCGTCGCCGGCGCGTCCGACCCGTCGCCGTTCAAGTACCTCGCCCCCTACGCCGGCTGCGCCATGGGCCAGCACTGGATGGAGAACGGCGAGCACGCCCTCGCCGTGTACGACGACCTGTCCAAGCAGGCCGAGGCCTACCGGCAGATCTCGCTGCTGCTGCGCCGCCCGCCGGGCCGCGAGGCCTACCCCGGCGACGTGTTCTACCTGCACAGCCGGCTGCTCGAGCGGGCCGCCAAGCTGTCCGACGAGAACGGCGCCGGCTCGCTGACCGCCCTGCCCGATCATCGAGACCAAGGCCGGCGACATCTCGGCCTACATCCCCACCAACGTGATCTCGATCACCGACGGCCAGATCTACCTGCAGGACGACCTGTTCAAGTCGGGCGTCCGGCCGGCGTTCGACACCGGCCAGTCGGTGTCCCGCGTGGGCGGCGCCGCCCAGATCAAGGCCATGAAGAAGGCCGTGGGCACGCTCAAGGGCGACCTGTCGCAGTTCCGGGAGCTCGAGTCGTTCGCCGCGTTCGGGTCCGAGCTCGACAAGGTGTCGCAGGCCCAGCTCGACCGGGGCTACCGCCTCGTCGAGCTGCTCAAGCAGCCGCTCAACAGCCCGATGCCCGTCGAGGAGCAGGTCGTGTCGCTGTACGCCGCCACCAACGGCTACCTCGACGACGTGCCGGTCGACCAGGTGCGGCGGTTCGAGTCCGAGCTGCTCGACTGGTTCCGCAGCCGCCACGCCCACTGGCTCGACGGCATCCGCTCGACCGGCGACATCGACGACGTCTCCGACTTCGAGGGCGCCATCAAGGGCTTCGCCGAGCAGTTCAGCTGGGAGCAGGCGGCCGACCGGGCGTCGGCAGCCGCCCCCGCGGACTCCCCGGCCCCCGCGGTCGACCCCGCCACCGGCGGTGCGGTGGGCGGCGACGAGCCGACCGACGCCGACCGACCGGAGGCTGAGCCCAGGCAGATAGCTCCGATGCGCCGGCGGCCAGGAACGTGCCGCTGCGCGCCGGCAGATCCGGTCGGTGCAGTCCACCAAGAAGATCACGAAGGCGATGGAGCTCATCGCCGCCAGCCGCATCGTCAAGGCCCAGCAGCGGGTGGCCGCCGCTCGCCCGTACAGCGAGCGCATCACCGACGTCATCCGCAACCTGGCCGCGGCGGGCGCCGGCGGCGGCTCGCCGCTGCTCGAGCAGCGCGACGAGGTCCGCACCGTCGCCTACGTGGTCGTCGCCGCCGACCGCGGCCTGTCGGGGGCGTACAACAGCTCGGTGATCCGGGCCGCCGAGCGCTCGATGCAGCGCCAGCGGGAGGAAGGCCGCCAGACCCGCCTCATCACCGTGGGCAAGAAGGCCCAGTCCTACTTCCGCTTCCGCGGCTGGGAGATCGACCACGCCTACCTGGGCATGTCCGACACGCCCACCTACGAGGACGCCCGGACCATCGCCGAGTACGTGGTCACGCGCTTCGAGAGCGGCGAGTACGACCTGGTCGAGCTGGCCTACACCCAGTTCCTGTCGGCCGCCTCGCAGAAGGTCACGATCCGCCGGTTCGTGCCGCTCGACTCCGTCGATGCTCGAGCAGGCGGCCGAGGGCCCGCCCGCCGACTACGAGTTCGAGCCGAACCCGCAGGAGATCCTCGACCGGCTGCTGCCCCGGTACGCCGAGGCCCGCCTCTACGCGGCCCTGCTCGAGGGGTCGGCGTCGTTCTTCGCCGCCCAGCAGCGGGCCATGAAGTCGGCCACCGACAACGCCGAAGACCTGATCATCAAGTACAGCCGGGCCATGAACCGGGCCCGCCAGGACGCCATCACCACCGAGATCATGGAGATCGTCGGCGGTGCCGAGGCGATGCGCGCCGCCCAGTCGGGCGGCGGCGACCTGCTCGTCGACCACGTCCTCATGTCGGCCGACACGCTGACCGACTCCCTCAACCGCACGCGCTAGCCCGCTCGTCCCACAGGAGCCCCCGGATATGACCGTCACCGAGACCAGCACCGACGCCACGGCTGCGCTGAAGCCGGGCCGCGTCGTCGCCATCGCCGGCCCGGTCGTCGACGTCGAGTTCCCCGCCGACGCCGTGCCTCCCATCAACACCGCCCTCGAGATGACGATCACCGTCGACGGCGAGGGCATCGCCGTGCGCGCCGAGGTGGCCCAGCAGATCGGCGAGTCGCGGGTGCGGGCCATCTGCCTCAAGCCGACCGACGGCCTGACCCGCGGCGCGGAGGTGCGCAACCTCGGCGTCGGCCTCACCATGCCGGTGGGCGACGGCGTGCTCGGCCACGTCATCAACGTGATCGGCGAGCCGCTCGACGTCCCCGCCCTCGACGAATCGAAGATCGAGGACCACTGGGACATCCACCGCCCGGCCCCCGACTTCGACACGCTCGAGCCGAAGAAGGAGGTGTTCGAGACCGGCATCAAGGTCATCGACCTCCTGACCCCCTACCTGCGGGGCGGCAAGATCGGCCTGTTCGGCGGCGCGGGCGTGGGCAAGACCGTGCTCATCCAGGAGATGATCCGGCGGGTGGCGCAGGAGCTCGGCGGCGTGTCCGTGTTCGCCGGCGTCGGCGAGCGCACCCGTGAAGGCACCGACCTCTTCATCGAGATGCAGGAGTCGGGCGTGCTCGACAAGGCCGCCCTGGTGTTCGGCCAGATGGACGAGCCGCCGGGCGTGCGCCTGCGGGTCGCTCTGGCCGCCCTGACCATCGCCGAGTACTTCCGCGACGCCAAGGGCCAGGACGTGCTGCTGTTCGTCGACAACATCTTCCGCTTCGTGCAGGCCGGCTCCGAGGTGTCGACGCTGCTCGGCCGCATGCCCTCGGCCGTGGGCTACCAGCCCACCCTGGCCGACGAGATGGGCGAGCTGCAGGAGCGCATCACCTCGACCCGGGGCCGGTCGATCACGTCGCTGCAGGCCGTGTACGTGCCCGCCGACGACTACACCGACCCGGCGCCGTTCACCACCTTCACCCACCTCGACGCCACCACCGAGCTCTCCCGCGACATCGCGGCGCTCGGCATCTACCCCGCGGTCGACCCGCTGGCGTCGACGTCCACCATCCTCCCGCCCGACGTGGTCGGCGAGCGCCACTACAACGTGGCCCGCTCGGTGCAGGAGATCCTGCAGCGCTACAAGGAGCTGCAGGACATCATCGCCATCCTCGGCCTCGACGAGCTGTCGGAAGAGGACAAGCTGACCGTCGGCCGGGCCCGCAAGATCCAGCGGTTCCTGTCGCAGCCGATGTTCGTGGCCGAGACCTTCACCGGCCTGCCCGGCGTGTTCACCCCGGTCGACGAGACCGTGAACTCGTTCGAGGCGCTGGTCAACGGCGACCTCGACGACCTGCCCGAGCAGGCGTTCCTCAACGTCGGCGGCGCCGACGACGCCCGTCGCAAGGCCGACGAGCTGCGCCGCTCGGCCGGCGAGTGAAAGAGCGCTGCTGATGCCCCTCCAGGTCGAGCTCGTCTCGCCCGAGCGCATCCTCTACTCGGGCGAGGCCGAGATGGTCATCGCCCGCACCGTCGGCGGCGGCGACATCGCCTTCCTGCCGGGCCACTCGCCGTTCGTGGGCGCCCTCGAGATCGCCACGGTCACGCTGCGCACGCCCGAGGGCGACCAGCTCGTGGCCGTCCACGGCGGCTTCGTCGAGGTGTCGAACGACACCGTGACGATCCTGTCCGACGTGGCCGAGCTGGCCGATCAGATCGACGTCGAGCGGGCCCGCCAGGCCATGGACGCCGCCGAGCGGCGGGCCGAGGCCGACCACGACGCCGAGGCCGATGCCGCGGTCAAGCGGGCGCACGTGCGCCTGGCCGCGGCCGGCGGGCTCACCGCCGCCCACTGAGCCGGCGCGCCGCGCCCGTCGGCCCACCGTCGCGGCGTCGACTGTGACGGTCGACGTCGGGTCGGACAGACTCGGCGCCATGTCGCCGTGGTGGGGTCGCGCATCGGTCGTCGTCAGCCTGGCGCTCGTCGTGGGCGCGTGCTCGGGCTCGTCGGGCGAGGACGAGTCCGGGTCGGCGACGCCCGATCCCGACGGCCAGGACGCGGCGTCCACCGACCTCGTCGCCGTTCGAGGGCGCGGGCGACTTCTACGCGGTGCCCGAACCGCTGCCCGAGGGTGAGCACGGCACGCTGATCCGCTACCAGGCCGTCGAGGACGTCGACGTGGCCGGCGCGAGCACCTGGCGGATCATGTACCTGTCCGAGGACCTGGCGGGCGAGCCCATCGCGGTCACCGGCACGGCGCTGGTGCCGTCGACCCCCGCGGCCGAGGGCGGGCGGCCGATCCTGTCCGTCGCCCACGGCACGTCGGGCATCGCCGACTTCTGCGCACCGTCGACCGGGCCCGGGACCAGCGAGCTGGCGCTCATGGGACCGGCGGTCGAGGCCGGCTACCTGGTGGCGATGAGCGACTACGAGGGCCTCGGCACCCCGGGTCGCCATCCGTACCTCGTGGGCGTGAGCGAGGGCCGCGGGGTCCTCGATGCGGCGCGGGCCGCGGGCCAGCTGCCGGAGGCCGATCCGGGCGACAGCATGGCGATCTTCGGGTACTCGCAGGGCGGGCACGGCGCGCTGTGGGCGGGCCAGATCGCCGCCGAGTGGACCCCCGAGCTCGACCTCGTCGGAACGGTGGCCGGGGCGCCGGCCACCGAGATGCCGGTCATCCTGCAGGCCGCGGGGAGCCTGCCGATCGCCGGCTTCCTGTACATGATCGTGGCCGGCTTCAACGACGCGTACCCCGACGAGGCCGTGCTGTCCGACGCCCTGACCCCCGAGGGCGAGGCCCGGCTGTCGGTCGTCGACCAGGCGTGCGTGGCCGACGTGATCGGCCAGTTCGCCGGCTCCGACAGCTCGACCCTGCTCGTCCCGGGCGGGTTGACGAGCGGCTCGTGGGCCGAGCTCGCCGAGGAGAACGACCCCGGCCAGGTGGCGACCGAGGCGCCGATCCTGGTGCTGCACAGCGCCGCGGACGACGTGGTGCCGGCGGCCCTCAGCGAGCTGCTCGTCGAGCGCATGTGCGGCGTCGGGCAGGTGGTCGAGCGCCGGGTCTACGACGATGGCGGGTCCCACGGCGACGCCGTGCCCGACGCCGTCGCGGACGGGCTGGCGTGGATCGAGGCGCGCTTCGCGGGCGAGGAACCGGTCTCCACCTGCCCGGACTGAACCCCGGGTGGTGGGGGTACCGTCCCGGGCATGGCTCCCGACCAGACCCAGCACGAGATGGTCACGCAGGCCACCGCCGACACCGAGCGGGTGATGCGGCCGCAGGAGGTCCCGGTCAACGTCTGGGAGGCCACCGACGCGCTCGTCGTCGTGGCCGCCCTGCCGGCCGTGCAGCCCGAGGACGTCGCCATCGACCTGTGGCCGGGCCGCCTCCGCATCACGGCGGGGCTGCGCTCGGCCGCGCCTCGCGACTACCTCGTCCACGAGTGGGACTACGGCGGCTTCGAGCGCGAGCTCGACCTCCCCGACGGCTGGGGTGGGGGCGCCGAGGCCAGCCTGGCCAACGGGCAGCTCGCGGTGCGGGTGCTGCGCGGCACGGTCGAGGGGCGCACCACCATCCGCCTCGACTGACACCCCGGCGACGGAGGACGGGACGGAGTCGCGCCCGCCTCCGTCGGTCGGGGCGACCGTGGACGGCGGTCTACGCTCCGGGCCGATGACGTCGACGGCCGGTGCCCCCGCCTCCTCGAGCCCGTGGTCCGCCGCCCTCGTCACCGGCGCGTCGTCGGGCATCGGTCGGGCCATCGCCCGCCGGCTCGCCGCCCAGGGCACCGATCTCGTGGTGGTCGCCCGCGACGAGGCGCGCCTCGAGGCCCTCGCCGACGAGCTGCCGGTCGACGTCGAGGTCCTCGCCGCCGACCTGGCCGACCCTGCCCGGCTCGCCACCGTCGAGGCCCGGTTGGCCGACGCCGACCGCCCGCTCGACCTGCTCGTGAACAACGCCGCGTTCGGCACCTACGGCGACTTCGCCGGGCTCGACCTCGACGGCGAGACCCGCGAGGTCGCCCTCAACGTCACCGCGGTGGTGCGCCTCACCCACGCCGCCCTCGGCGGGATGCTGGCCCGAGGGCGCGGCGCCGTGATGAACATCTCGTCCGTCTCGGGATTGCAGGCGACGCCGGGCAACGCCACCTACGGCGCCACCAAGGCGTTCGTCGCCAGCTTCGGCGAGGCGGTGGCCGGCGAGCTGACCGGCACCGGCGTCACGCTGACCACGGTCCTGCCCGGGTTCACCCACACCGAGTTCGCCGAGCGGGCGGGCATCGGCGGCCGCAAGATCCCCGAGCAGGCGTGGATGTCGGCCGACGACGTCGCGGCCCTGGCCCTCGCGGCGACGCGGGCCGGCAAGCCCTGGCTCGTCCCGGGCATGGCCAACAAGGTGATGGTGTCGGTGGCCAACCCGATCCCGCGCCGCCTCAAGCGCCGTGTCGCGGCCAGGGTGGCCAAGCGGATGTGACAGGTCGAGGGAACTGGATCGCCGGGTGCGGGCATCCGGTGGCGTGGGAGACCGACGAGGCTGGGGTCTGCGGCGGGTGACCGGGTCGTCGGATGCCGACGACCTTCAGGCGCTGGCCGGCGGGGACCGCGACGCGTTCGCGGCGTTGTTCCGCCGCCACCACACGTTCGTCTACAACGTCGCCTTCCGCCGGACGGCCAGCTGGGCGGCGGCCGAGGACGTCACGGGGGTCGTGTTCCTGGAGCTGTGGCGCCAGCGCGATCGTGTCGAGCCGCTCGGCGGTTCGCTCCGTCCGTGGCTGGCCGGGGTGGCGGCCAACCAGGCGCGCCACGTCTGGCGCAGCCGCTCCCGCCTGGAAGGGGCGGTGGGCCGGCTGGCGCTGGTGCACGGAGGCGACCGAGCGTCCGGTCGCGTGCCCGACCCCGCCGACGATCGTCGCCGCCCGCATCGACGACGAGCGGGCCATGGCCGCACTGCTCGACCGGCTGGACGCGCTGCCCACGGCCCACCGCGAGGTGCTCACGCTGTGGGCGTGGGAGCAGCTCACCTACGACGAGATCGCGGTCGCGCTCGACGTGCCGGTGGGGACGGTCCGCTCTCGTCTCAGCCGGGCGCGGGCGCGCCTGCGGACGCTCGACGGCGGTGAGAGCGGGGTCGAGGACGAGCGTCCGCTCCGCGCCGTCGACGGAACCGGTGGGGCGCTGCGGGCATCCCTGTGCGAGCCGACCACCGGGCCGGTGGCGGAGCGGCCGGCACCGAACGACGGAGGAGGAGTCGCGTGAACGAATCGGAGCTTCGCAGTCGTCTTCCGTCCGAGCGATCGATGCCGGCCGACCGCAGACGAGCGATGGAGGACCGCCTGATGACCCAGATCGAGCGGCGCCGTCCTCCGACGACGGATGGAGCGGTGATGACCGAGATCGACGACGACACGGCGATCGACGAGCCGGGCGGCGCGCCAGATGGGCCCGTCGTTCCCGTGGCCGGTTCGCCCCCGCGGGGCCGCCGCCTGGCGGCCGTGGCCGCCCTGGTGATCGTGGTGTGCGCGGGGGCCGCCGGAGCGCTCGCCCGGCGCGACACCCCCGACCCGACCGTCACGGCCCAGGCCGACCAGACCACCGTCCCGACCACCGCGCCAGGGCGGGCGCCGCAACCGGCGCCCACGCCTCCGCCGCAACCGGCGCCCACGCCTGTGCCTGCACCCGATCCGGCGGACGTACCGGTGGTGGGGGCGGCCCCCGATCCGGCGCAGGTGGCGCGTGTCCACCAGGTCTTCGCCAGCGTCACCGGGGCCCACACGTCGGGCTGGCGTTGGCCGCTGCGGGCGGAGGACGTGGTCTGCTGGTTCCCCGAGGGCCCGATGCTCACGTCGGCGAGCGAGTTCCCCCTCGAGGAGGTGATGGTCCCGCAGCACGCCGTCGACGAGTGCACGGCCGGCAACGACTTCGCTCGCACCCACCAGGGGGCGGAGCTGTCGCCTGCCGTGGCCTGCGCGATCGGCGACGACCCGGGGTTGCACGTGCTGCTCGACGGGCGCGCCTGCGAAGCGATCGCCCCGGGCGCGCACCCGCTGTCCGACCCCGACATGGCGACCGTCAACCGGATGCGAGCGGCGGAGGTCGCCATCCTGGCCGCCCCGCAGGACTGCGCGACCGCGGACGAGACGGTCGTGTGGGCCGACGCAGTGGTCGCGCCGCAACGGCCTCGACCTGGACGTCGGCGACGCACCACTGGTTCCCTCTGGGCCGACCGCCTTGCCCGGTGGTGAGGTTCCGCCCGCCGAGGCGCTCGGCGGTCCCGTCTGCTACATCGCCCGGGTCGACTGGCAGCAGCGGACGGTGACGATCGAGGGTGGGATGCACTGACCGCCGACGCGGTGCTCGCGGCGACGAGCTGTGGAGACGTCGCCGCCGGGGTCAGGCGAAGTCGATGGAGGAGAACGCCGCCAGCTTCGAGAGCTGGTGCTGGGCGTTGACCAGGCGGACCGTGCCCGACTTCGACCGCATGACCAGCGACTGCGTCGACGCCGTGTGGCGCGAGAAGTGGACGCCCTTCAACAGCTCGCCGTCGGTGATGCCCGTCGCCGCGAAGAAGCAGTTGTCGCCCTTCACCAGGTCGTCGGTGCCGAGCACCTGCTCGAGGTCGTAGCCGGCGGACACGGCGGCGTCGCGCTCGTCGTCGTTGCGCGGCCACAGCCGGCCCTGCAGCTCGCCGCCCATGCACTTGAGGGCCGCGGCGGTGATGACACCCTCGGGGGTGCCGCCGATGCCGAGCAGGATGTCGGCGCCCGACTCGGTCCAGGCGGTCGAGATGGCGCCGGCCACGTCGCCGTCGGGGATGAGGCGGATGCGGGCGCCGGTCGAGCGCACCTCGGCGATGAGGTCGACGTGGCGGTCGCGGTCGAGGATGACCGCGGTGATGTCGCGGGCGCTGGCTGCCCTTGGCCTCGGCCAGCGCCTCGATGTTGGCGGACGCCGGCCGCGTGATGTCGATGACCCCCACGCCGTCGGGGCCGACGGCGATCTTCTCCATGTAGACGCAGGGCCCGGGGTCGTACATCGTGCCCCGCTCGGAGACGGCGATGACCGCGAGCGCGTTGCCGCGCCCGAGGGCCGTCAGCGTGGTGCCGTCGATCGGGTCGACGGCGATGTCGGTGAGCGTGGGGCTGCCGTCGCCGATCTGCTCGCCGTTGTAGAGCATCGGCGCCTCGTCCTTCTCGCCCTCGCCGATGACGACCACGCCGTCCATCGGCACGCTGTCGAGGACGATGCGCATGGCGTCGACCGCCGCGCCGTCGGCGCCGTTCTTGTCCCCGCGGCCCATCCAGCGCGAGGCAGCCAGAGCCGCAGCTTCGGTGACCCGGACGAGCTCCATGGCCAGGTTGCGGTCAGGGCGCTGCTTCTCGGTCATGCGGGGAAGATAGTCGGCCTGGTTCAATGGCTCCGTGGGCCAGCTCTCAGATCCGTATCAGCAGGGTGAAGACGACGAGATGGGCATCACCATCTCGGGGCTGCCCGGCGACCTGCTCGAACCCGAACGCCCGACCGGCCCCGTCGCCGACGCCGACCTCGACGACGACGAGGACGACGCCGAGGCCGCCGACGAGGGCCTGACCGGCGACTCCATCGCCTACGACCTCGCCGACTGGAGCGAGATCGAGCGCCAGGCCATCACCGAGCGGCTGCGCGAGGCCGGTGTTCCGCACGGATGGGAAGGCACGCAGCTCATGATCGCCGCCGTCGACGAGGGGGTCGTCGAGAACGTGCTCGACATCGTCGAGGGCGAGTCCGACGACGAGGCCCCCGAGCCGCTCGACCCCGAGCGCGACCAGGTGGCGTACGGCGTCGAGGAGCTGGAGGACGAGGAGCTCGATGCGCTGGCCGACGCCCTGCGCGCCGCCGGCGTCGCCCACGCCTGGGGCGACGAGGAGCTCTACGTCTACGCCGAGGACGAGGACGCCGTCGACGAGGTGTTCGAGAAGGTGCAGCACCCCGACGAGCTGCAGGCCGAGGACGACGAGACCCCGAGGGGCACGGCCAGCGCCGACCTGCTGGGAGACGTCTTCGTGGCGGCCGACCGGCTGCAGCACGACGGCGACGACTCCGAGGGCACCGCGACGCTGCTCGACATCGCCCTCAGCATCGACGACCTCGACGCCCCCTACGGCATGGGCCGGCGCGACTGGGAGTCGGTGTGCGCCGCGGTCGGCCGCCTCGCCGACGTGCTGGCCGCCGACACCGTCGACGAGGAGAAGGTGATGGAGACGGCCCGCGAGGTGCGGGCGGTGATGCGCCCGTTCGTGTGACGGGCCGTCCTGGACCGACGCGTCCGGTCAGTAGGCTGCGTCCGTGACGGCACTCGCCGAGCTGGAGGTCTTCCACTCGCGTGCCATCGCGCCCACCCGCCGCCTGGCGCTCGGCGACCGTGACCTGCCCGTCACGCCCGCTCCGGGCTTCGGGGGCATCCTGCTCGGCGGCATCGTGGCCGCCTACATCGGCGAGCTCGACCCCGACATGTTCGACGACCTCGACCGGCTGACCCGCCAGCTCGACGCCGGCTACCAGATCCCGCAGCCCCGCCTCCGGCACCGCCTCCAGGTCGACCGGGTCGGCCTGCAGCGCAGCGTCCACCGGCTCGACGGCACCGGCGAGGCGCTGTCGTTCGAGATCGACGACAAGGGCGCGCCGGCGCACCACATCCTGGCGGCGGTCTACGCGGCCGGCGAGCTGCCGCTCGGGGCCCGCAGCCGGGTGATGGAGGCGATCCGCAAGGCCATGCGGTGGTCCGGCGCGATCGACGCCTCGCTCGTGGCCCACCTCTCCGGCCTGGCCCGCCACCACGACTGGTCGGCCGAGGCCCATCGCGACCCCGTCGGCTGGGCGCTCGCGGTGCTCGAGCTGCACCGCTCGGCCGAGCGGCCCGGCCGTCGCGCCATCCAGCGGCGATTCCGCGACCTCGTGCGCGAGGCGCACCCCGACCACGGCGGCGACCGCACCGCGGCGGCCGGCCGGCTGGCCGAGCTGTCCGAGGCCCGGCGCATCCTGCTGGCCGGGTGAGCCACCACCCATGACGTCGAACGCCTCGTCCTCGGTCCGCGGCCTCCTGCTCTTCCCCGGGGCCGGCGCATCGCGCGACGCGCCGGCCCTCGTGGCGCTCGACCGCACGCTGGCCGACGAGATGACCGTCGTGCGCGCCGACTTCCCCTACCGCCGGGAGGGGCGCAAGGCTCCCGACCGGCCCGCCAAGGCGATCGCCTGCGTGCGCGAGGAGGCGGCCCTGCTCGCCGACCGCGCCGACATCGCCCCGGCCACGGTGGCGCTGGGCGGCCGGTCGTTCGGGGGCCGCATGTGCTCGATGGCGGTCGCCGAGGGCCTGCCGGCCGCGGCGCTGGTGCTGATCGCCTACCCGCTGCACCCGCCGGGCAAGGCCGACCGGATGCGGGTCGAGCACTTCCCCGACATCACCGTCCCGTGCCTGTTCGTGTCGGGGACGCGCGATCCCTTCGGCACCCCCGACGAGTTCGTGGCCCACACCGGGGCCATCGGCGGCCCGGTCACCCACGTGTGGGTCGAGGGTGGCCGCCACGACCTCAAGGGCCGGGACGACGAGGTCGCCGCCACATGTGCGCGACTGGTTGCGGGGCCTCTGACCGGGCGCCCGGCCCTCGTGTCACGTTCGGCTGTTCCGCCGCGACATCGTCGGCCAGATTCTCCCCTGGCTGCGTCCTCGCCCTCGCATTCGCTGGTGACGTGCGTCGGGCTGCATCCTTGCCAGCGACGCCCCTGACTCGGCGATACATGCACGTCACGTACGAGACGTAGCACGAGACGCCGACGCTGGAGGCCGAAACCGCTCCGCCACTCCCGAACCTGCGCGATGTGCAGGGCAAGGATCGCTCCCGCCGGACGGAGCTGTCTCGTCGCGTCTCGTCGGCCGTCTCGTCGGTCGTGCAGTCGGAGACCACCTCCTGCCGGCGGGTGCGAGGACGCCGCTAGACCGTGGTCGCCAAGGCGGCTACTCGCCACCGCCGAAGCGGTGCCTGACCTGCGCCCGGTTGGCTGTGATCTGGGCGAGGTCGGCGGTGAGCCCGTTGCGGGCGGCAGCGGTGAGCTGGAGACGACGACGTCGACCGGGGTGCCGAGGGGGAGGCCGATCGTGTCGGCCATGCGGGTCATGATGTCGGGGGCCACCCCGATCGAGCCCGCGGGCGCGTCCGCGCCGAGGACGCTCGGGTCGTTCACCGCGTGCACGGCGACGACCCCCCGCCCGGCGGCGTAGGCCGCGGCGTCGTTGGCCGCCCCGGACAGGCCGTAGGCGTAGGCGCCGTAGGCGCCCGCCGCGTCGGGGGGCTGCACGAGCTCGGTGATGAAGAGGCGCTCACCCGCCGGCGGGGCGTCGGGGCCCAGGGAGATCGGCGTCGACAGCGCCACCACCGAGCCCGTGTACAGGGTGAGCGTTCGGGCGCCGCGGGCCACCTCGATGCGGAACCGGTGGCGGCTGAGGGCGACGTCGTCGCGGGCCACCCACCCGGTGCGGCCGGCCGGCCCGGTGGGCAGCTCGACCTCGACCCAGTCGCCGACCTGCTGCACGACCAGGCAGATGATCCGTCCGCTGACCGCCTCGCTGGCCGTCAGGGTGGCGAGCTCTTCGGCGCTGCCACTGGCGGCGTCGCGCACCACCAGGTGCGGGTCGAGCGCCTCGGCGACGTGGAACGTCTCGTCCTGCAGGGCGTCGGGGTCGCCCTCGGACGCACTGGAGGCGTCGGTGTCGTCGGTGTCGTTCGACGAGGCCGTGGCGTCACTCGGCAGGGACAGGTCGGGCTCGTCGTCACCCGAACATGCGACCCCCAGCAGCAGCGACGACACGACCCCGGCGGCGACCCATCGCCGGATGCGGGTCATCTCGCGTGATGCTAACCGGGGGCCGCGGTCCCGACCTGGTCGGCGGGGGGCGTGGGGGCCGCGTCCTCGGGGGGCTGTGGCGACACGTCGGCGGGCCGGCCGATGTCGTCCTCGGGGTTGATGTCCTCGAGCTCGCGGCGGGCGGTCTCGGGGAAGAAGGCGAGGACGAGCACCGCCATGATCACCGGCGCGATCGCCAGCAGGCTCATCGTCCGCCCGAAGGACCCGAGGCTCTCCTCGAGTCGGCCCGCCGCCACCAACCCGACCACGCTGCCGCCCATGGCGGCCATGCTGACGATGCCGTTGGCCCGACCCCGCAGCGACGTCGGGAACAGCTCGGGCCCGAAGACCGTGATCGCCGGCACCATCGCCGCGGCGACGATGCCGCCGAGCAGTGCCGTGATCCACATGGCCGGGCCGCTGAACACGAACGAGAGGGCGATGAGCGCGGACCCGACGCTGGCGGCCACCGCGCCCACGACCCGCCGCCCGCGGATGTCGGCCAGGCGCCCGCCGACCACGATCCCGATGCTGGCGGGCGTGGACGTGAGCACCACGAACAGCGAGATCATGGCGGCGCTCATGCCCCGCTCGTCGCGCAGGTACTCGTTGAGGAACTGCGACTGGGGGCCGGCGAACACGTTGAACAGCAACCCGGTGGCGGCCACGAGCACGAGCCGTCGGTAGTGGCCGGCGAGCGGCGACGTTGCGGTGGGTGCGGGTGAACCGCCGGCTCTCGGGGATCAACCGTCCGAAGCGGATGACGACCGGCACGAAGACCAGGGGCACCACGTAGAGCACGCGCCAGCGCCCGCTCGCCGGTGTCGGCGATCGGGAGGAGCCACAGGGCGATGCCCGCGCCCAACGCACCCGTCATGGACAGCAGGCTGAGGGCGTAGGCGCGGGCGCCGGCCGGCATCTCCTCGGCCGCGATCACGGCCAGCAGGAGCGCGGCCGCGGCCCACGCCCCCCTGTTCACCGCCTGCGTCCCCGCCAGGGTGGCGAGGTCGGGGGAGAAGGCGCCGGCCACCGTGGCCCCGATGCAGATGAAGAGGGCGGCGGACAGGATGAGGCGCCGTCCACGGCGGTCGGCGAGGGCGCCGAGCGCCACGGCGAGCACACCGCCGATCCGGGCCGCGGCCAGCGCGTCGCCCTGGGCGGCCGACCCGGCGCCGAACTCGTCGGCGGCGAAGGTCATCGTCCGGCTGAGCAGGGTGCCGTGGTAGCCGACCACGAGAGACAGCGTGGCCAGCAGCCCGAGGACGGTGGCGGCCCGGGCGTCGGGGCGCTGGGGCGGGTACCACCACGGGAGGCGGCCGTCGGTCCGGGGGCGCCGGAGCGCGGCGCGCATCGGCCAGTTCATCAGGAACGGCCACGTGCCGCGGGGAGCGCGAACGTGATGTGCTGGACGACCGCGGTGGGCCCGACGGGAGCGGCCTCGTCGCCGTGGCCGTCGCCGTCGGCGTCGCCGTCGCCGTCGTGGCCGTCGCCGTGGCCGTCGGTGGGGCTCGTGCCGCACGGGGCCGCCTCGCCGTCACCGTCGGGGCCGGGCTGGCCGTTTGCGGGCGTGAGCGTGACCGTGCGCTCGTACCGGGCGAACGGACCGTGCTCGAGCGCGAACCGGGCCGTCACCCCCGGCTCTGCTGCGACGGCGCGCTCGCCGACGACGTCGTCGCGGGGTTGGAGGAGGCGCTCGGCGCTGGCGCGGTCGACGACGGAGCGGACCGTGGAGCTGGGCACCCGCCCTACCGGCCGGACCCGTCCGTCGGACCGTCGCCGGGCCCGCCGGGCGCCGCGGGCTCGCCGGCCTCGCGCCGTTCCTCGATGACGTTGGCCCGGCGATTGGCGACCACGAGGAGCACCGCGAAGAGCGCGATGGGAACGAGCACGAGGAGGATCTCGTCCCAGCCGCCCTGATGGGCCAGCAGCACCGGCGTCACGACCCAAGGTTCGCACGCCCCGCGACCTGCCGCTACTCGCGGCGGACGACGATGTGCGCCCGGCCGTCACCGCCGTGCGGTCACTCGAGGTTGGTCGACAGCAGGGCGACGATGGCGGCCGCGGTGCCTCCGCAGACCCCGCCGGTCAGCCACAGCACCCGCTGTGCCGCCCGCGGTTCGAGGCGGCGGGCGCGGTCCCCGGCGAGCGACCGGGCGGCGACCACGACGCCCCAGCAGGCGCCTGCCGTCGCCAGCACGATCTGGGCGATCCCCACCCCGCTCGCCGAGAGCGGGCTGTAGTCGATCGCCCGGTCGGCCGTGCCGAACAGGTCCCATCCCCGCCCGAACGGGTCGGAGACCAGCGCGAGCACGAACTGCCCGTTCAGCAGGACCAGGGGCAGGCCGTGGGCCACGACCGCACCCGCGGTCGTGGCCAGCCAGGCCCCCGTCACGGCACGGTCGACCACCTCCGTCGGGGCGTGGGCCGTGATCCGGCCCCGAGCGAGCGCCACGGTCCCCGCCACGAGCGCACCCGCACCGACGACCGCGAGGACGAGGCACGCGGTCGCCAGTCCGGTGCGGTCCCAGCCGGTCGTGGTGCCGGCCAGGTCCACCCACCCGCGGGTCCCCCTGAACAGGTCGAACGCCAGGCCTCCGAGCCACACCGCCACGAGCGATCCGACCACGACGGTGGGCACCTCGCGGGCGTGGCCGTGGCCGTAGGCGGCACGGCGGGCGGCAGCCAGGCTCGACGACAGGGCGCCGAACCCCTCGCCCGACCGGAGCCACGGCGGCCCCCACACCACGGCGCCGGCCGTGGCCGCGGCCGTGTACGCCAGGAGGAACCAACCGAGCTCCCGCGGGTCGCGCCCGTCCTGGTAGGCGAGCGCCCACCACGTGAAGGCGAAGAGCGACGTGGCGGCCGTGACGGCCGCCAGCCGCGGCCGCGTGAACGGGTCCTCTGCCGAGGCCGCAGCAGCACGCCTTCGCCCGGGGACGAGGTGGGCGGCGCCGCGTGCCAGCGTCCCGAACGGGTCGAGCCAGGCCATCACGTCGCCGGCGACCGCGCACGCGAGCGGCAGTCCCACCCACCACACGACGAGGACGGCACTCGGCGCCAGGTTGGCGGCCGACGCGTCGGGCCCGACGAGGGCGGCGGCCACGACCAGGCCCAGCGAGCCGAGGCCGAGCACCCGCCCGGCGACGCCCACGGTCCGGTGGGCCGCGCTCGCGGGTCGCACGGCCCGAGGCACTCGGTCCCACCCGTTCGGGGGTGGCGTCGCCGAGCTCCTCGTCCCCGTCCCGCGCCGCCGCCACGACCAGCCGGCCCCGGAGCCCGGCGGTCACCACGAGGACGACCGCGGCGGTCCCGTAGGCGACCAGCCACGTCGGCGCGTCGAGGGCCTCGGCCCCGCCGGTGTGGGCGAGCACGAGCGGCGATGCTACGGCGGCGGCCGTGACGCCGTCGGCGGGCCGGCCGGCTGGAACAGCAGGGGGTGCCCCGGTGTTGCTCCATGCGTGGTCGTTCCGCGACCATGCACCGGCTGAGGACCGAGGAGACCAGGTGGTCGAGACCGACAAGGTGAGCGAGGTCATCGAGGTGATCCGGCCCGCCATCCAGGCGGACGCCGGCGACATCTACCTGCGCGGCGTCGACGAGGAGACCGGCGTGGTCAGCGTCGAGCTGGTCGGCGCCTGCGTCTCGTGTCCGGCCTCGACCGTCACCCTCAAGGCCGGGATCGAGCGCATCCTCAAGGACCGCGTGCCGGGCGTCACCGAGGTCGTCGACGTCGGCGCCGCCACCGAGTCGGCCGTCGGCATCGGCTGACCCGGCCCGACGCCGCGTCGCCTGCCCGCGACGCGCCGTGCTGGGGGCGTCCGACCGGGGTCACCCGGGTTCCGCTCCGGCGACCGCCTAGACAGCGGAATCCCCGCAGTACCGTTCCCCGCGTGGCCCGACCGACACCCCGCCAGCTCGTCGAGGCGACCCGCGCCGGTGACCGCTCGGCTCTGGCACGCGTCCTGTCGCTGGTCGAGCGGGGCGGCGACGGGGCGCGGGAGGTCGGACGGGCCCTCCACGGCCAGGGCGGCGACGCCTACACCGTCGGCGTCACCGGTGCGCCCGGGGCCGGCAAGTCGACGCTGACCAGCGCCCTCGTCGACCTGGTCCGCAGCGACCGACGACCGGGTGGCGGTGCTCGCCATCGACCCGTCCTCGCCGTTCTCGGGCGGCGCCATCCTCGGCGACCGGGTCCGCATGGGCGACCACGCCCTCGACGACGGCGTCTTCATCCGGTCGATGGCCACCCGCGGCCACCTCGGCGGGTCTGGCCGTCGCCGCCCCCGAGGCCGTGCGGGTGCTCACCGCGGCCGGCTACCCGTGGGTGCTGCTCGAGACCGTCGGCGTCGGCCAGGTCGAGGTCGAGGTCGTCGGCCAGGCCGACACGACGCTCGTCGTCGTGAACCCCGGCTGGGGCGACGCCGTGCAGGCGAACAAGGCCGGCCTGATGGAGATCGCCGACGTGTTCGTCGTCAACAAGGCCGATCGGCCCGGTGCGAAGGAGACCGCCCGCGACCTCGAGCGGATGCTCGACATGGCCGCCCTCGAGGGATGGCGGCCCCCGGTCGTGTGCGCCACGGCCCCGACCGGTGACGGGGTGGCCGACGTCTGGCAGGCGGTGGTCGACCACCGCGCCCACGGCGAGGCGGGCGGCGAGCTGGCCGAGCGCCGGCGGCGCCGGGCCGCCGAGGAGGTGACCCGCCTCGTCGCCGTCCGCCTGACCGAGCGGGCGCGGACCGCCACCGTCAGCGCCCGCGGACGCGAGCTGGCCGGCGCCGTGGCGGCGGGCGAGGTCGACCCGTGGTCCGCGGCCGACGAGCTGCTCGGCCTCGACCCCGGCCCTGACCCTGACCGCCGGCCGGGCCGGGGCCGTGGAGCGGGGGCGGCGGTTGGGGGCGGAGGGCGAGGCAATAGGTTCCGTTCGGGCGAGGTCGAGGCAATTGGTTCCACATGCGGAACCCGTGCCTCATCCTCGGATCGACGGAACCTATTGCCTCGCCCTTCGGTCGTGATCCGTGGCGGGTGCGCCGACGGGCGCGACGGACCCGGGCGGCGGACCCGGTCCGGTGCCGGCCGAGGCAATGGGTTCCACGTTCGGGAGGTCGAGGCGATTGGTTCCATATGCGGAACCTGGCACTCATCCTCGGCCGGCGGAACCTATTGCCTCGCCAGTCGGGGATCGCTCGGCCCGGTCCGGCCCGGCCGGTGGAGGGGGCACGGGCCCGAGGTCATGGGTTCCGTTGGGTCGAGCTCGAGCAGAGTTCCGGATGTGGAACTCATTGCCTCATCCTCGCGTCGACGGAACCTATTGCCTCGCACTTCGCGACGATCCGTGGGTGCGGGCTGACGGTCAGCGGCGGCGTCGGCCGCGGTCGCCGCCGAGGCCGAGGCGGGTGCGGAAGGCCCCGGCGCCCTCCACCTCGACGCCCGGGGGCAGGCGGTCGGCCAGGCCCCGGTCGGACGTCACGACGCGCAGGTCGGGCTCGGTGGCGTAGGTGTCCTCGACGATCTCGACGATGCGGTCGTCGGCCGCATCACGACCCGGGCGGGTGGCGAACTCGACCGTCAGCGGCCCGCCGGCCAGCTCGGACAGCCGCCGCTCGGGCTGGCCGTCGAAGACGACCGTCACCGGGTCGTCGTGGTGCGCGGGTCCACTCGGCGATCGTCTGGGTGAGGCGGGCGGCGGCGGCGACGGGATCGTTCCACCAGCCGTCGGCCCCGGCCCCCATGACGTTGTTGCCGTCGACGATCCAGCGCACGCCGCCCGACCGTAGCGGGGTCCGATCCGCGGGCGGCGCGACCGGCCCCGGCCGGGGCGGACCGGCCGCGGGCGCGCCGGTAGGGTCGGGCGATGCCCGCTGACACCCCGCTCGTCCACACCGAGCGCCGCGCCGACGGCGTGGCCGTGGTCCGCCTCGACCACCCCAAGGTCAACGCCCTGTCGTCCGCGCTGCTCGGCCAGCTCGAGGCCGCAGCCCGCGCCCTGACGGACGATCCGCCGGGCGCCGTCGTCGTCACCGGCGGCGACCGCCTGTTCGCCGCGGGCGCCGACATCACCGAGTTCGGCGGTCCCGACGAGGCCCGCACCGTCGGCGGCGCCTTCCTCCGGGCGCTCGACGCCGTGGCCGCCATCCCCCGGTGCGTGATCGCGGCCGTGTCGGGGTTCGCCCTCGGCGGCGGCTGCGAGCTGGCGCTGGCCTGCGACCTGCGCATCGCCTCCGAGCGGGCGAAGTTCGGCCAGCCCGAGATCCTGCTCGGCATCATCCCCGGCGGCGGCGGCACCCAGCGCCTGGCCCGCCTGGTGGGGCCGTCGCGGGCCAAGGAGCTGATCCTCACCGGCCGCCAGGTCGGCGCCGAGGAGGCACTGCGCATCGGCCTCGTGAACGAGGTCGTGGCGCCCGACGAGCTGCACGACCGGGCCGTCGCCCTCGCCGGCGAGCTGGCGGCGGGGGCCGTGGTGGCCCAGAGCCTGGCCAAGCGGGCCATCGACGGGGCCTCGCAGGCGTCGCTGGCCGAGGGCCTCGCCCTCGAGCAGGATCTCTTCGCCGAGTCGTTCGCCACCGAGGACGCCCGCATCGGCGTCGCCTCCTTCCTCGAGCACGGGCCGGGCAAGGCCACCTTCGTCGGCCGCTGAACCCCGGGGCTCGGTCCCGCTGCTGGCCCCCCGCTGCCGCGGGAGCCAGGGCGCCCGACTCGACGGTGACCAGCGGGCGGCGAGGCAACAGGTTCCGTTCCGGGGAGGATGAGGCCACGGTTCCATCCGTGGAACCGATTGCCTCATCCTTGATTCGGCGGAACCCATTGCCTCGCCCCGGGTGGCCCGCCCGGATGATGCGCGTCGGATGCCGTCCTGGCCGGGGCGGCTACGCCCAGGCGGCGAGGCCCATCTCCGCGGTGGAGACCAGGTCGGGGTGGCGGGGGACGACCCGCACCGTGAAGCCGTAGCGGCCGGCGTGGTCGGTGCGCAGCGACCCGCTGTAGCGGGCGTGGTCGTCGTCGGCCGGGCCGGCGGGGCTCATCGACACGATCGTGGACGACGTCAGCTCGTCGCCCTGGCCCACGGGGCCGTGGACGAGCTGGACGTCGACGTCGTCGGGGCCGAGCGTGCCGAGCGCCACCACGCCTCGACGGCCCGCGACCCGCCGACGTCGGCCGCGGTCAGCTCGCCGTCGACGCGGTCGACGTGCACGCCGTGCCAGCCCTCGCGCACCCGCGCCTTCCACGCGGCCAGCGCCCGGGCCCGGGCCAGGCCGTCGGCGGTCAGCGCCGTGGCCCGCGCCCCGGTCGGCTCGTACAGCTCGGTGACGTAGTCGGCCACCATGCGCGACGCCGTCACCTGCGGGCCGAGCGAGGCGAGCGAGCGGCGCACCTTCTTCAGCCACCGCCGCGGCACCGGGCCGCCGTAGCGCTCGTAGTAGAGCGGCACGACCTGGCGCTCGAGCAGGTCGAACAGGGCGCCGGCCTCGAGCCGGTCGCGGCGGTCGAGGTCGGTCGACGTCCTCGGCCGACGATGATCGCCCAGCCGTTCTCGCCGTCGAACATCTCGTGCCACCAGCCGTCGAGGATCGACAGGTTGAGCCCGCCGTTGAGCGCGGCCTTCATGCCCGACGTGCCGCAGGCCTCCTGCGGTCGCCGCGGGTTGTTCAGCCACACGTCGGAGCCCTGGTAGAGCGCACGGGCGACGGAGATGTCGTAGTCGTCGACGAACACGAACCGGTGGCGGATCTCGGGGTCGGACGAGAACGCCACGATCTGGCGGATCATCTCCTTGCCCTGCTCGTCGGCCGGGTGGGCCTTGCCGGCGAACACCAGCTGCAGCGGCCGGTCGGGCGACAGCAGCAGCTCGCGCAGCCGGTCGGGCTGCGACAGCAGCAGCGTGGCCCGCTTGTAGGTGGCGAACCGGCGGGCGAACCCGACGGTCAGCACCCGCGGGTCGAGCACCTCGTCGGTCCACGCCACGTCGGATCCGGTCAGGCCGCGGGCGGCCGCGGCCTCCTTCAGCCGGCGGCGGACGAACGTGACCATGCGCTCGCGGGCCTGCTCGCGGGCCCGCCACAGCTCGTCGTCGGGCGCCTCCGCGATGCGGGACCACTGCTCGGCGCTCGCCTCGTCCCAGTCGGGCAGGACGTAGCGGGACAGCACGTCGGTGATCTCGGGCGACGTCCACGTGTGGGCGTGCACCCCGTTGGTGATCGACCCGATCGGGCGCCTCGTCGGGCTCGAGGTCGGGCCACAGGTCGCCGAACATCTCGCGGCTGACCTCGCCGTGCAGCTTGGCCACGCCGTTCGACCGGCCGGCCAGCCGCAACCCCATCACGGCCATGTTGAACGGCTCGTCGGCGTCGTCGGCGGGGCGGTGGCCGAGGGCGACGAGGTCCTCGAGGCGGACGCCGACCTCCTTGCACCAGGCGCCGAAGTAGCGGTCCATCAGCTCGAGCGGGAACCGGTCGATGCCGGCCGGCACGGGGGTGTGGGTGGTGAAGATGCACCCCGACCGCACGGCCTCGATGGCCTCGGGGTAGGACGAGGCCCTGGTCGACGACCAGCTGGCGGATGCGCTCGAGGCCGAGGAACCCGGCGTGCCCCTCGTTGGTGTGGAACACCTGGGCCTCGACGCCGATGCGCCTGCAGGGCCCGGACGCCGCCGATGCCGAGCAGGATCTCCTGGCGCAGCCGGTGCTCGGTGTCGCCGCCGTAGAGCCGGTCGGTGACCTGGCGGATCTCGTCGGGGTTCTCCTCGACGTCGGCGTCGAGGAAGTAGAGCGGCACCCGCCCGACGCACGCCTTCCACACCTGCGCCGACCAGCGGCACGCCGGCCAGGTCGACCTCGACCCGGATGCCGTCGCACGGGGTGAGCGCCATGCACGTGGGGGTCGAGCAGGGGGTAGCGCTCCTGCTGCCAGCCGTCGGCGTCGAGGCTCTGGCGGAAGTAGCCGTGCCGGTAGAGCAGCCCGACGCCGACCAGCGGCACGCCGAGGTCGCTCGACGACTTGAGGTGGTCGCCGGCCAGCACGCCGAGGCCGCCGGAGTACTGGGGGACCGCCTCGGCGATGCCGAACTCGGGCGAGAAGTAGGCGACGAGGTCGAGCGGGCTGTCGCCGCGGGCCTGGAACCACCGGTCGCCGTCGAGGTACCGCTGGAGCTCGCTGTGCACCTCGCCGAGGAACCGCCTGAAGCCGCCGTCGTGGGCGAGGGCGTCGAGCCGCTCGCGCGACACGAGCCCGAGGAGGCGGACGGGGTCGTGGACGCTGGCGTCCCACAGGTCGGGGTCGACCCACCGGAACAGGTCGCGGGTCTGGTCGTCCCACGACCACCGCAGGTTGAAGGCCAGCTCCTCGAGGGCGGAGAGCTCGGCGGGCAGGGACGGGCGAACGGTGAAGCTGCGAAGGGCCTTCATCAGTCGCGCACCGTAGCGAGCGCGGGCCGTACCCGTCGTCTTCGGCCCGCCACCCTGGGCGGGATTCACCGAACCTTCACCCGCTCACCCGCCCCGTCTGCCGGCGGGCGTGCCGAGGCGCACGCGGGCGGCGAGGTCGCCGAGCGGGCAGGCGCGTGTGCAAGGGTCTGCGGGTTGCGGTCGACGCATCACCCGAGCGCGCCGACCGAGTCCCGATCCGAAAGGCCCGATGTGCCCGACGCCCTCGCCAAGCGTCCCGATCCGCGGGCCGGCGCCCGGCGCACCGTCGTCGGCATGTCGGCGGTGCTCGCTGCCGTTCGACCGCCGACGGCGAGATCGACTGGGCCGTCGTTCGAGGCGCTCCTGGCGGCGCACGCTCGACGCCGGGCTCATCCCCGCCGGTCAACATGGACACCGGCTACGTGCAGCTGCTCGACGCCGCCGACCCGCGCCCGGGTGCTCGACGTCGCCGCGGCGGTGTGCGGGGCGAGTGCCTTCGTCGCCGGCGCCTTCGTCGCCGACCGTCCCGGCGACCCGCTCGACCTCGACGGCCACGTCCGCGCCCTCGACGCCGTCGCCGGGCGGGGCGGCACGCCGGTCGTGTTCCCGTCGCACGGCCTCAACGGCGGCAGCGACGACGACTGGGTGGCGGCGCTCGCAGGAGCTGGGCCGGCGCGCCGACCGGTTCATCGGCTTCGAGCTCGGCCCGATGTTCGTGCCCTACGGCCGCATCTACTCGCTCGACGCCTACGAGGCGCTGCTCGAGGTCGACGCCTGCATCGGGGCCAAGCACTCGTCGCTGTCCCGGCAGGCCGAGTGGGACCGCCTGGCGGTGCGCGACCGGGTCCGGCCCGACTTCCTCGTGCTCACCGGCAACGACCTCGCCATCGACATGGTCTGTGACGGCTCCGACTACCTGCTCGGGCTGTCGACGTTCGCGCCCGACGCGTTCGCCGAGCGCGACCGCCGCGTGGGCGGCGGGCGACCCGTCGTTCCACGAGCTCAACGACCTGCTGCAGTACCTCGGCCGTTCTACGCGTTCCGCGCCGCCGGTGCCCGCGTACCGCCACGACGCGGCGATGTTCCTGCACGCTCCGGGGCTGGATCGACGTCCGACCGCACGCCGCCCGGCGCGGCCCGCGGCGACCCGGCGGCCGACCGGGCCGTGCTCGCCGACATCGCTCGAGCGGCTCGACGGCGGCGACCCGATGACCCGGTTCGTGCAGGTCAAGCGGCTCCGCACGCTCGCCGACCTGCGCGGCGCGGCTCGGCCGAGCTCGGGATCGCCGACGCCATCGGCGCCGACGACCGGGTCGAGCCCGACGGCGCCGCTCGCCGCATCCGTACACCGTGCGCGACGGCTCGGCGGGCGAGCGCGCCGTCGGCAACCGGTTCGCCGTGCTGCCGATGGAGGGCTGGGACGGCACCACCGACGGCCGTCCGACCGACCTCGTGCGGCGCCGGTGGCGGCGCTTCGGCGAGAGCGGCGCGGAGCTCGTGTGGGGCGGAGGCGACCGCGGTCCGGCCCGACGGCCGGGCCAACCCGCAACCAGCTGGTGATCGACGGCGCCACCGTCGACGATCTCGCCGCGCTGCGGGTCGAGCTGGTCGACGCCCACCGAGCGGCCGGCGCTCGACGGACGATCTCGTGGTCGGGCTCCAGCTCACCCACTCCGGCCGGTGGGCCCGCCCGACGGGCGACACCCGAGCCGCGCATCGCCTACCGGCACCCGGTGCTCGACCGCCGGGTTCCGGGCGCCCGCCGACGTGCTCTCGCGACGACGAGCTCGACGAGCTGGTCGGGCGAGTTCGTCGACCGCGGCCGTGCTGGCCGGCGAGGCCGGGCTTCGACTTCGTCGACGTCAAGCACTGCCACGGCTACCTGCTCCACGAGCTGCTGCGGCGCGTACGACCGGCCCGGCCGCTACGGCGGCGACCTCGCCGGGCCGCACCGCGTTCCTGCGGGCGGTGGTCGCCGGCATCCGCGCCGCGGCGCCCGACCTCGCCGTCGGCGTGCGGCTCTCGGCGTTCGACCTGCGTGCCGTTCGACGCCGGGCGGCGACGGCACGGGCGTGCCCGTCACCGACGGCGAGCCTACGGCGTTCGCCTTCGGCGGCGACGGCACCGGGACTGGGCATCGACCTGGCCGAGGCCCACGACTTCCTCGACCTGTGTCGCGGACCTCGGCATCGGTCTCGTGTGCGTCACGGCCGGCAGCCCGTACTACAACCCGCACGTCCAGCGGCCGGCGTACTTCCCGCCGTCCGACGGCTACGCGCCGCCCGAGGACCCGCTCGTCGGCGTGGCCCGGCATGCTCGCCGCCACCGCCGAGCTGACCGCGGCCCACCCCGATGTCGCCGTCGTCGGCTCGGGCTACTCGTACCTGCAGGAGTGGCTGCCGCACGTGGCGCAGGCATGCCGTGCGGACCGGCCGGGCGACCTCCGTCGGGCTCGGCCGGACATGCTCTCGCTACCCGCACCTGCCGGCCGACGTGCTGGCCGGGCGCCCGCTGCGCAGCCGAGCAGGTCTGCCGCACGTTCAGCGACTGCACCACGGCGCCCCGCAACGGCCTGGTCTCGGGCTGCTACCCGCTCGACGCCTTCTACAAGAGCCGGCCCGAGCGGGTCGAGATCGCTGCAGTCAAGCGGGCCGCAGGGCGCAAGGTCCGCCGCTGAGGGCGACGGCCGCTGACACGGCCCGCCCCCGGCCGACGGCCGTGATCCGCGCCGCGGTCGGCGGCGTGCGGGTCACCCTCGGTACTCTCTCGCCGCGGATCCGCGTTCGACGGTCCGTCCCGACGAGGAGGGTCCCATGCACCGCACCCGTCTGTCGCCGCGCACCGCCGCTGCCGCCGCGGCTGTCGCCCTGGTCACGGTCGCGCTGGGCGCCTGCTCCGACGAGTCGGCCAGCGAACGGTTCTGCGACGACCGCGCCGACCTCAGCGACCAGATGAGCGAGGTCGCCGACGAGGTGGCGGCGGGCAACCTCGGCGAGGCGCAGGACGAGCTGAGCGACGTGGAGGAGGACTTCCGCGACCTGCAGAGCAGCCTCGACGACCTGAGCGCCGAGCAGCGGGCCGAGCTGGCGCCCGAGGTCGACGAGCTCGAGTCCCAGGTGAACGACCTCAGCGACGCCGACTCCATGGAGGATCTGTCCACCGGGACGAACGACGTCGTGACCAGCGTCGAGTCGATCCTCGGCCAGGTCGGCGACGCGCTGAGCTGCTGAGGTGGCCGAGCGGCCGGAGCTACTCGGTGACGCCCGGGTCGCCGAGGGCCACCTTCCCCGCGTAGGTGAGGGTGGTCTCGGGCGGGAAGGGGTGGAACGTCCCGGCCCGCACGTCCCGGTAGGCCCGCTCGAGCGGTGACCGTCGGAAGTACGACCGGCCGCCGAGCGTGTCCATGGCCAGGTCCACGACGGCGATGGCGTCCAGCACCGCCTGCCGCTTGGCCAGCATCACCGTCGCCAGGGAGTCCGGGCTGGGCTTGGGCTGGTCGCCGATCTCCTCGAGCGAGCCCATCAACCCCCACCACGAGCGCCGCAGCTTGGCGTCCATGACACCGACCTGGCGGTGGACCCGGGGGAGGGAGGCGAGCCCGCTCGACCCGCGGGCGCCCGCGATCGCGCCGTCGACGGCGACGTCGCGCGCCCCGCAGGCGATGCCGAGGTAGCAGGCGCCGCCGATCGGCGCGAAGTGGAGGGCCGCCACCGTGAGCGGGACACCCAGCTCGCCGTAGGGCCGCCGGGCGCTGATCTTGTCGAGAGGCACCACGACGTCCTCCAGCACCAGGTCGTGGCTGGCGGTGCCCCGCATGCCGAGGGTGTCCCACGTCTCGACGATGCTGACGCCCTCGGCGGCCAGGGGGACGGAGAAGTGCGCCACCTCGGCACCGTCCCCCGGCTCGCCGATCACCGCCGACGTCGCCACCACCGTGGCGCCCGGCGACTGGCTGCAGAACGCCTTGCGGCCCGTCACCCGCAGGACGTCCCCGTCGACGACCGCGGTCGTCGTGGGCCACAGCCAGTCGGACCCACCGCTGGTGGCGATCACGATGCCCTCGTCCGCCACCCGGCGCAGGACCGCCTCGGCGTCGGGGGCGCCGGCCCGGTAGCGGAACGCCTGCATCGCCGTCAGGTACAGGTGCATGGTCACCGCCAGGGCGGTGGCGCCGTCGTGGCGGGCCAGCTCGGCCTGGGCGTAGCAGAGCTGCCGGAGGGTGCCGCCGGGGCCGCCCAGCTCCTCGGGCACCGCCAGCGCCAGGTACCCGGTGTCGCGCATGGCCGCGTAGGCCTCGGCCACGAAGGTGGCGTCGCGGTCGTGCTCGCCGGCGTGCTCGGCCGCCACGGCCCCGATGTCCGCCGCCAGTCCGACGAAGCGTGTGTCGTCAGGGCGCACCGGGGTGGGGTAGGTGCCGGTGCCGGCCTGCGGGCTGTCGGAGCCCGCGCGCGTCGTCACGTCGATGGTGGTCATGTCCGCCTCCTGGGCCGCGTCGGGCCCGGCTTGCCGTCTTCACCCCCGACGGTACGAACGGGGACGGCTCGGGCCTAGTACAACGTTTGAACCGCCGCGAACGGTCCAGTCCTCGGCGCCGCCGCGGTCGTGCGACACTGGCGACGTGCGGACGTATGCCCAGTACTGCCCCATCGTCCGGGCGGTCGAGGTGCTCGGCGAGCGGTGGACCCTGCTGATCGTGCGAGAGATGTTGACCGGCGCCCGCCGGTTCAACGAGATGGCACGCGGCCTGCCCGGCCTCTCGCGTGCCCTGCTCGCCCGCCGCCTCCGCCAGCTCGAGGCCGCCGGCCTGGTCGAGCGGGCCGACGACGGCGGCTACGACCTCACCCGCGCGGGGGAGGATCTCCGTCCGCTCGTCTTCGGGCTGGCCGAGTGGGGCGCCCGCCACGCCTTCGGCGATCCGCGGCCCGAGGAGCTCGACCCCGAGACCCTGATGTGGTGGTTCCACGGCCGCATCGACACCGCCGAGGTCCCGCGGCGGGCCGTGGTGCAGGTCGACATCACCGACAGCCGGCGGTTGTTCTGGCTGGTCATCGAGCCCCAGGACGCGTCGGTCTGCTACACGGACCCCGGGTTCGACATCGACGCCGTGATGCGGGCCGAGCTGGCCACGCTGTACCAGGTGTGGGAGGCCGAGATCGAGCTGCTCGACGCCGTGCGGACGGGCGACGTCGAGCTGACCGGCGCCCGCTGGGTCGTGGCCGGCCTGCCCCGCTGGCTGCTGCTGAGCCCGGTGGCCCCCATCGTCCGCGCCGCCCGCGCCGGCGCCTGACGGGCCGGCCGCGGCGCCCGCCCGGTGGTCGGGCCCCGCGGCGTGCCGGGTTTACAGGCGCTCGGGTCTGCGTACCCTTTGAACGTGCTCGGCCGCATCACGATCGACACCGTCCGCCCCACCACGCCGACGGGCGAGTTCCCGGCCAAGGCGGTGGTGGGCGAGCGGGTGCCCGTCTCGGCCGACATCTTCCGAGACGGTCACGACCTCCTCGCGGCCCGGGTGCGCTGGCGGCGTGTCGGGAAGGCGAAGTGGCGATCGGCGCCTCTCCGCCCGGTCGTCAACGACCGCTGGGAGGGAGAGCTCGAACCGACCGACGTCGGCCGCCACGAGCTGGTGATCGAGGCGTGGCGCGACCGGTTCGCGACCTGGCGCCACGACATCGAGATCAAGGCGGCGGCCGGCGACGACGTCGAGCTCGAGCTCGAGGAGGGGGCGCGCATCCTCGAGTCGCTGGCTCGCCGCGCTCGGGGCGCGGGCCCGCAAGCGGGTGCTCGACGCGGTGGCCGGGCTCCGCCGCGCGGTCGTGCACGCTTGCAGGTGCGGCTCGAACGCGGGCCTCGACGACCGGGTGGCCGCGCTGGTGTCCGGCATCCCCGACGCCGACGTCGACCGTCGTGACCAGGCCGCTGTGGGTCGACCGCCCGCTGGCCGGGCACGGCGCCTGGTACGAGCTGTTCCCCCGCAGCGAGGGCGGCCTCGCCGGGGCGACCAAGCGCCTGCCCGCGGTGGCCGAGATGGGGTTCGACGTCGTGTACCTCCCGCCGATCCACCCGATCGGCGTCACCGACCGCAAGGGCCCGAACAACACGCTCGACCCCGGCCCCGACGATCCGGGCAGCCCGTGGGCCATCGGCTCGGCCGAGGGTGGGCACACCGCCATCGCCCCCGAGCTGGGCACCCTCGAGGACTTCCGACGCGCTTCGTCGAGCGAGGCCGAGGACCTCGGCCTCGAGGTCGCGCTCGACTACGCGCTGCAGTGCTCGCCCGACCACCCCTGGGTGCAGCGAGCACCCCGAGTGGTTCCACCGGCGGCCCGACGGCACGATCCGCTACGCCGAGAACCCGCCGAAGAAGTACCAGGACATCTACCCGATCAACTTCTGGCCCGAGCGCGACGCCGACCGGGTCGCGCTGTGGAAGGCGTGCCGCGACGTCCTGCGGTACTGGATCGACCAGGGCATCCGGATCTTCCGGGTCGACAACCCGCACACCAAGCCGATGGCGTTCTGGGCGTGGCTCATCGAGCGCATCCAGCGGCGACCACCCCGACGTCGATCTTCCTGTCCGAGGCCTTCACCCGCCCCGAAGATGATGGCCAAGCTGGCCGAGATCGGCTTCACGCAGAGCTACACGTACTTCACCTGGCGCACGGCGGCGTGGGAGCTGCGCGAGTACGTCGACGAGCTCGCCCACGGCCCGACGGCCGACTACATGCGGCCCAACTTCTGGCCCAACACGCCCGACATCCTCGCCGGCCCGTTGCGCAACGGGCCGCCGGCTGCGTTCCTGCTGCGGTTCGTGCTCGCCGCCACGCTCGTGCCCAGCTACGGGATGTACGGCGGCTACGAGCTCTACGAGAACGAGCCCGCCAGCGACGCCAACGAGGAGTACCTGCACTCCGAGAAGTACGAGATCCGCGACGCGCGACTGGGGCCGGGCCGACTCGATGGCGCCGTTCATCGCCACCGTGAACGGCATCCGCGCGCCGCCACCCGGCGTTCCGCTGGCTGCGCAACGTCCGCTTCCACGGCTCGTCGAACGAGCAGCTTCCTCGTCTACACGCGTGGTCACGCCGGCGACGGCGACCTGCGTGCTGGTCGTGGTCAACCTCGACCCGCACCACGCCCAGGAGACCGTCCTCGACCTCGACCTCGGCGGTGTCGGTCTGCCCTGGCAGGGCCCGCTCCCGGTCCGCGACGAGCTGACCGGCGACACCTACCTGTGGGACGGCAACCGTCCCTACGTGCGGCTCGACCCCGCGGCCGGCCAGGTGGCGCACGTGCTCACGTTCGGCGCCTGAGGCGGGGGGCCCACGACGTCGCGGGCCGGGCCGGTCATCGGACCCGAGGCAATCGGTTCCATCAACCGGAGGATGAGGCACCAGTTCCGGATACGGAACCCATGGCCTCGACCTGTCCCCGACGGAACCCATTGCCTCGCCTACCTCGCCGAACGGTCGCTGAGCGATCGCCGAACCAGCGGTCAGCAGGTGCGCAGGCTCAGGGCCCGAGCCCGAGGCAATCGGTTCCATCAACCCGAGGATGAGGCACCAGTTCCGCATGCGGAACCCATGACCTCGCCCGGGCCGGTCATCGGCTCGGCCTGAGCCGCCGGCGCAGGCGCTGCAGGTCGGGCGAGGGGTCGACTCCCAGCTCGGCCAGCGCGGCGTCGGCCTTGTCGAGCGTCCGCCGGGCCGCAGTGCGGTCGCCGCGCGCCAGTGCCCCCGAGACGGTCACGGCGTAGGCGTCCTCGCACCACGGGTCGACGGCCAGGGCGCGGCGGGCGAGGTCCTCGGCCTGCTCGGCATCGCCCCGCCCGACGAGCAGCTCCCCGGCCCGGACGGCGGTCGTGACGAACCGGGCGGCGTAGTGCTCGCGCTCGACGTCGATCCATTCGGCGTCTCCCGCGTCCTGGTGCGCCGGGCCGCGGTAGAGGGCGGCCGCGGCGAGGGCGTGGTCGAGCGCGACCGAGGGCGCCCCGTCGGCGTCCGCCCGGGTGGCTCGGCGCACGTGGTCGTCGAAGCGCTCGGTGTCGACCCGCAGCCAGCTGCCGCCGGCCACGGTGACGGCGCTGCCGTCGGTGCGCACGAAGAAGGACGGCTCGCCCTTGCCCCGCCACGGCTCGAGCGCAGCCAGGAGGTAGTTCAGCGTGACCCGGAAGTTGTTGGCGGCCGCCCGCTCGTCGAGGTCGGGCCAGAGGGCGGTCATCACCGCCGCCCGGGTCGTGGTGCGGCGGGCCACGAGGAACGAGAGCAGCGCCCGCACCCGCCCGCGGCGCAGCTCGCCCGTCAGGGGCCGCCCGGCCGCCGTCACCTCGAGCGGGCCCAGCACGCCGACCTCGAGCGCGTGGGGTGGTGGCGCCGGGACCGCGGCCAGCAGCCCGCGCGCCCGGCGGCCGGTGGGCCCGTCGTCGGCGCCGAGGGCCCGGGCCGCGGCCCGGCCGGCCGCACCGAGGGCGTCGAGGAGGGCCGCGCCTGCGGGCGCCCCGCTGGCGTGGAGGCCGACGGCCAGGTCGACGGCGAACTGCGGGAGGAGCGCGCTGCGGATGACGTCCACGGTCGGGACGCCGCGGGCGGCGAGCGCCGGCACGGCCCGCTCGTCGCCGGCGCGCAGCCCGACGACGGCCCGGGCGAGCGCCCTGGCGTCGTCGAGGTGGCCCACGAGGTCGGCGTCGTCCCAGGAGGGGCGCGTCGCCGCCACCAGGACGTAGGTGAGCGGCAGCGCCACGCGCCACGGGCGCCGGTCGCTGCCCGTGGCGAGCCCGTGGCGGGAGATCGCGTCCTCCAGCAGGGAGGCGGCCAGGGCCTCGTCACCGGCCGCGGCCCGCAGCGTGGCCTCGGCCAGCGCCAGCCGGGCCGTCGAGCCCGCCGCCGGCCTCGCGCTCGGCCCGGCGCGCCTCGTCGAGGTGGGCGGCCGCCGTCTCGACCTCGCCGAGCGTGGACCACATGACCACGGCCTGGGCCAGGCCGACCAGCCGGTTCTGCGCCAGCCCGGCCGCCCGGACCCGGTCGAGGAGCCCGGGCATCTCCTCCGCGACCATGTCGACCTCGCCCAGCGCCCACCGCGCGGTCAGCCGCCCGCCCTCGGTCGTCGCCGCGAAGGCGGGATCGGTCGTCGGCGGCATTCCGTCCAGCACGGCCAGCGCCTCGGGTGCCCGTCCCGATCCGGCCAGCGTGCTGGCGCGCAGCCAGTCGGCGACGGCAGCCCAGGCAGGGTCGAGCGCCCCGGGCTCGATGCCCTCCAGCACCGCGATCACGGTGGCGTCGTCGCCCTCGAGATCCGCAACGACGGCCCGGCCGATGCTCGCGAGGGCCCGGGCCAGCGGGTGGCCGTCGGCCTCGAGCTCGAGCACCCGCGGGAGCAGCTCGCCGAGGACGTCCGTGCGGGCCAACCACCACGCCACCCGCCCCAGCAGGGCGATGGTCGCCAGCTCGCCGTCGACGTCCCCGTCGGCGCGGAACAGGGCCCAGGCGGCGCGCAGCGGCTCGATGGCCTCGCCCGGGTTGACCAGCGCATCGTGCAGCCCTGCGGCGAGGGCGGCGCCGCTCGTCCCGGCCGCCGACGACGGCATCTCGTCGAGCCAGCGGGCGAGCCGGGCCGCGGGCGGGCGGCCCGGGCCCAGGCAGGCGGCGCGCAGGATGCCCGGGACGGCGTCGTCGAGACCCGTGTCGACGGCGAGGGTCGAGCGCGTCGTCGAAGCGGCCCGCGGCGAGGTGGTGGGTGACCGCCCGCCGGCGGACGCGACGGTGGTCGTCGGGGGCCAGCTCGAGCGCCGGGACGGTGCGCCACAGCGGGTGGGGCACCCGCCAGCCCCGGTCGTCCGACGCGACGAGCGGGACGCCCTTCAGGACGGCCTCGAGGTCGACCGGCTCGTCCAGCGACGGTGGAGGCGAGGTCGTCGTCGGCCCCGCCGAGGTCGGCGACGACGGCCAGCACACGCCGGCGGGTCTCGCCGAGCGGGGCGAGCACCTCCTCCCACAGGTAGTCGTCGGCGCGGTGGCCCGGCACGCTGGCGGCGAGCTCGGTCATCGCCGGCCAGCCGCCGGCCGACGCGAGCGACCTCAGGTCGTCGACCCCACGGTCGGCGGCGAAGCTCGCCACCTCGTCGTCGGTGAAGCGCAGGTCGTCGTCGCCGATCCGGAGCAGGTCGCCGTGGGCGCGCAGCCGGGCGAGGGGGAGGGACGGGTCGGTGCGACCCGCGAGGAGCACGTGGCCGTTCGACGGCAGGGCCTCGACGAGGGCTGCGAGCCACGTCGCGCCCGGAGATCCGGCCGGGAGCAGGTGGACGTCGTCGAACACGAGGCACACCGCGGTGGGGCTGCGCCGCCAGACCGCGTCGGCGACGGCCTCGGGCGACGGTCCTGCGTCGGTGGAACCGTCGGCGCCTGCGCCGCCGCCCGAGGTGGTGCCGTGCAGGGCGGCGAGCGCGTCGTGGGCGAGCGAATCGCCGTGGGCGTCGCCCGGTTCGACGCCGACCCAGACGTCGTCGCCCCGCGAGGCGAGGCGGTTCTCCGCGATGGCCTGGGCCAGCAACGTCGTCTTCCCGAGCCCCGCCCCGCCGATCACCGACGTCACACGGTGCTCCCAGCGTCCGAGGAGCGCCCTCAACAGCCGCGGGCGGGTGAGCGACAGCGGCCGCGGGCTGGGGGGCTGGAACCGGAACGATCGCGGCATTCGGCCGTGAGGCTAGGAGGCCGGGCGGTCCGGGTGCTCGCCGCGGTCGCGCGGCCACGCGCGCGCGGGTTGCCGACCGCTCTGAGCAGGCCCTGAGCAGGCGCTATGCCCGCGCTAATGGGGCTCCGGCACGGTGGTGGCACCCAGCGGAGCGACGGGGGACCGCCTCTGGCGGACGGCGGCGGTCCCCGCGCTCCAGCCCGTTCGATCCGCAGCAGGCGAGGACATGTCACCCACCCGAGTCGACGAGATCGCGGACGGCGTCATGCGCATCTCGTCGTACTACCCCGACGCCGTGCGGGCGCGGGGGGTCACGGTGAACCAGTTCCTCGTGCTGGCGGAGGAGCCCCTGCTGTTCCACACCGGGCTGCGGGCGAGCTTCCCCGACACCTTCGCGGCGATGGCACGGATCCTGCCGCCCGAGCGCCTGCGGTGGGTGTCGTTCGGGCACGTCGAGGCCGACGAGTGCGGAGCCCTCGACGCCTACCTGGCGGCGTGTCCCCACGCCGAGGTGGCGTTCGGAGCCCTCGGGTGCGCGCTGTCGCTCGACGACCTGCTCGGGCGACGTCCGCCCCGGGCGCTCGCCCCCGGCGAGGCGCTCGACCTCGGCGGCCGCCGCGTGGTGTCGGTCCCGACCCCGCATGCGCCGCACAACCAGGAGGCGCAGGTCCTGTACGAGCAGACGACCGGGACGCTGCTGTGCGGCGACCTGTTCACCCAGATCGGTCCGGCGCCGGCGCTGACCACCGAGTGCATGATCGAGCGCGCCCTCGACGCCGAGGACGTGCTCAACAGCGCACCGCCCGGCTCGCCGGTGCCCGACGCCCTCGACCACCTCGCGGGGTACGCGCCCCGCACGTTGGCGACGATGCACGGGACGTCGTTCGAGGGCGACGGGGGCGCCGCCCTCCGTGGGTTGGCCGCCGCCTGGCGCGCCCGTCGCGGTGCCGCAGCCCGAGGGGGCGCTCGCCCTCGCGGGCTGGCTCGCCGGCTGACCGCCCCGGCCTCGGCGGCGGAGCTCTCCCCCTCCCACCGCCCGGGCCGGGGTGCCGGCCGCGCCCGACCCTTGTCGGGCACCCCACTCGTCCGTACAGTTCCGGCACACGACGTCGGAGGGGGAGACATGCGACGCCGAGGGATCGCAGTGCTGGTCGCGCTCGTGCTGGTGCTCGTCAGCGGGTGCGGGCGCCCGTGGCCGGGCGGCGGCCACCCGGGTGGCGGGCACCGGCCCGACCACCCGATCGTGTTCGTCCACGGCTTCGCCGGGTCGGCCGCCCAGTTCGAGTCGCAGGCCCTGCGCTTCACGTCGAACGGGTACCCGCAGGAGTGGATCGGCGCGATCGACTACGACTCGACCTTCGGGCTGGCGTCCCGCGAGCAGGTGTGGCTCGAACCTCGACGCCGAGATCGACCGCATCCTGGCCGAGCACGGGTGCCGACCAGGTCGACCTGGCCGGGCACTCCCTCGGCACGAGCGTGCTGCAGGGCTACCTGAACAGCTCGCCCGACCGGGCGGCCCGCGCCGCCCACTACGTGAACATCGACGGTTCGCCGGCGGCCGCGCTCCCCGGGGGGGTGCCCACGCTGGCGATCTGGGGCATGGGCAACGACGCTCGCCAGATCGTCGGGCGCCGTGAACCACCGCGACCCCGACCCAGAGCCACGTGGAGGTGGCGACCTCGGCCGAGACGTTCGGGGTGATGTACGAGTTCCTCGTCGGTCGGGCGCCGCGGACCACCGACATCGTCCCCGAGCCGCCGGGGCGGGTCGCGATCTCGGGGCGGGCCACCGTCTTCCTGTCCAACGAGGGCGCGGCCGGAGCCACCCTCCAGCTGTGGCGCGTCGACCCGGCGACCGGCCACCGGCTCACGTCCGAGCCCGAGACCAGCCAGGTGCTCCCCGAGGACGGGTCGTTCGGACCGCTGCGGGTCAACGGTCGTACGACCTACGAGCTGGTGCTGGCGCGCGACAGCGGCACCGCCCACCACTTCTACGCGTCGCCGTTCGTGCGGAGCAGCCACCTCGTGCGCCTGCTCACGTCCGAGCCCGGCACGGGCATCGACCTCCTGCGCGAGACGAGCGACCACCACACCAGCCTCACGCTCGTGCGGAACCAGGAGTTCTGGGGCGACCAGGGCGCCGCCGGCGACGTGCTCCGGGTGGCCGGTCAGGACCTCGCCACGCCGGCCCTCGCCCCGCAGGCCAAGCGGGTGATCGGGATGTTCGCCTTCGACCGCGGCGTCGACGGGGTCACCGACCTGTCGCAGCCGATCCCCACGCTGTTCGCGCTGCCGTTCCTCAGCGGCGGCGACCTGTTCCTGCCGGCCACCTCGCCGCCCGACGGGTCGATCCGCGTCGAGACCGTGGCGCGGTCGGGGACGGGCGTGCCCGAGGTGCTCAACGTGCCCAACTGGCCGTCGTCGACCGACCACGTCAGCGTGATGCTGCGGGACTTCTCGCAGGACGACGACACGTTCCCCTGGCGGGGCTGACCACCGGGCCTGTCCCGATCGTCACGCGGCGGCGGACCACGGACCTGACGGGGTGTCAGGCGGGCCGGTACCGTCCTGCCCGTCGCACAGGCGAGCGGGAGGGGACCCCGGGTGGCCACTGCAGCAGGCGCACGACGGCAGGCCGCGATCGGGCAGACGATCCGCGACTCGCGGCCCGCGTTCGCCCCGGTCGCCGCGGCCGCCGGCCGGCGCGCCCAACGTCCTCGTGATCGTGCTCGACGACCTCGGCTTCGCCCAGCTCGGCTGCTACGGCAGCGACATCGCCACGCCCGCGATCGACGGCCTGGCCGCCGGCGGCCTGCGCTACCGCCGGTTCCACGTCACCGCCATGTGCTCGCCCACCCGAGCGTGCCTGCTCACCGGGCGCAACCAGCACCGGGTCGGGATGGGGTTCGTCGCCGACCTGCCCATCGGGTTCCCCGGCTACGACGGGCGCATCCCGCGCACGGCCGCGGGCATGCCCCGGCTGCTGCGCGACGCCGGCTACAACACCTTCGCCGTCGGGCAAGTGGCACCTGGCGCCCCGCTGGGAGCAGAGCGCGTCCGGCCCGTTCGACCGCTGGCCCCTCGGGCTCGGCTTCGAGCGCTACTACGGGTTCCTGAACGGCGACACCAACCAGTGGGCGCCCGACCTCGTCGCCGACAACGGGTTCGTCGAGCCGCCCCGCGGCCCCGAGGACGGCTACCACCTCACCGAGGACCTGGCCGACCGGGCCATCCGCTTCATCCAGGACCAGCAGCAGGCCACGCCGGGCAAGCCGTTCTTCTGCTACCTGGCGACCGGCGCCGTCCACGCCCCGCACCAGGCCCCGACGTCCTTCATCGACGCCTACCGCGGGCAGTTCGACGACGGGTGGGAGGCCTGGCGCGAGCGCACCTTCGCCCGCCAGGTGGCGGCGGGCATCGTGCCCGAGGGCACCACGCTCGGCGAGCGACCCTCGTGGGTGCCCGACTGGGCCGGCCTGCCGCCGGACGAGCGCCGCCTCTACGCCCGCATGATGGAGGTGTTCGCCGGGTTCGTCACCCACACCGACGCCCAGATCGGCCGCGTGCTCGACTTCCTGCGGGCCACCGACCAGCTCGACGACACGCTGGTCCTGCTGATCTCCGACAACGGCACCAGCGGCGAGGGCGGCCCCACCGGGTCGTTCAACGAGCACCGCTTCACCCACGACCGCGTCGACGACGTCGCCGACACGATCGCCCGCATCGACGAGCTCGGCGGACACCGGGCCTACAACCACTACCCGTGGGGCTGGGCGTGGGCCGGCAACACGCCGCTGCGCCTGTGGAAGCGCTACGCCTGGCTGGGCGGGGTGCGCACGCCGCTGATCGCCCACTGGCCGGCCGGCATCGACGCCGCGGCGGCGGGGCAGGTCCGCGACCAGTTCGTCCACGCCGTCGACCTGCTGCCCACGGTCCTCGACGCGGCCGGCGTGGCGGCCCCGGACGAGGTCGACGGCGTCGCCCAGCTCTCGCTCGACGGGGCCAGCCTGCGCCCCACGTTCGCGGCCGACGGCGCCGACGCCCCGAGCCCGCGCACCACGCAGTACTTCGAGATCATCGGCTCGCGCTCGATCGTCCACGACGGCTGGAAGGCCACCACCGACCACATCGGCAACCAGATCACGGTCGAGCGGGAGCAGGTGCCGGGCAGCCACGACTTCGCCGCCGACCACTGGGCCCTGTTCCACCTCGACGAGGACTTCGCCGAGGCCCACGACCTGTCGGCCGAGCACCCCGAGCGGGTCGCCGAGCTCGAGGCCCTGTGGTGGCACGAGGCCGGCCGCAACCAGGTGCTGCCCCTCGACGACAGCCTGGTCGGCCGGTCGGTGGCCATGGAGCGTCACCCGTGGCCTCCGGGGCCGCGGCGCGTGTACCGGCCCGGGGGCGGCGGCATCGCCGAGGACTTCCTGCCCGCCATGGGTGGCGGCTTCCGCCTGGCCGCCGAGGTCGAGGTGCCGCCGGGCGGCGGGGACGGCGTGATCTGCGCCCTCGGCGACTGGAGCAACGGCTGGGCGTGGTACCTGGTCGACGGCCGGCCGGTCGTGGCGTTCAACCTGTTCGGCGCGCCGTGCCGGGTGGCGGCCGAGGCCGCCGCTGACGGCAGGGGCTCCACGAGCTGGAGGTGGTCTACGCCCGCGAGGGAGCCGGCGGCGGCCCCCTGACGCTGTGGGTCGACGGGGCGCCGGTCGCCGAGGGCAGGCTGCCCGAGGACCTGCCGTTCCGCTGGCAGATCGGCGGCGCCGGCCTGCGGATCGGGCGCGACGCCGGGTTCCCGGTGAGCGACGACTACGCCCCGCCGTTCCCGTTCACGGGGGTGGTCCGCCACGTGGCCGTCGAGTCGGCCGGCTACGCGCCGCCGGCCGACCGGCCCGACGTGGCCGTCGCCCGGGCCGCCCAGCGTGAGTAACCACCGGCACCCCCCGCCGCAGGCGTACCATCCCCGCCATGCCCACGGACGATCGTGACGATCCCGGAGCGGACACGGCGATGTTCCGTGCCTACGTCGACCAGCCCGCCGACCCCTCCACCCCCGCGCAGAACCGCACGGTGATGGTCGCCCTGGTGGCGGCCATCGTCGTCCTGGCGTTGCTCGCACTGGTGCTCATCGTCGCCTGACCCAGCCTGGCTCGGCCGGTCGTGGGCCGGTCGTCGTCGATCGTCGGCTGGGCCCGAGGATCAGGGGCAGCGAACGGTCGCGTCGACCTCGATCGTCCCGGGCTGGCCGTCGAGGCGGCGGAACGTGGCGCTCGCGGTCAGCACCCCTGCGTCGTCGATCGTGGCCTCGATCTGGTCCGGTTGGCCGACCTGGTTGGCGGCCCCCCACGTCACGGCGCCGTGCCGCAGGACCGCGGTGTCGATCTCGGGGCCGTCGAGCCCGGCGAACGACAGCTCGGACCCGGCGATCTGGCCCGCGAGGTTCGAGCTGCTCACGATGTAGGTGACGTAGGCGTCGGACCCGCCCTCGCCGGGCGCCGGGCAGCGGGAGACGCCGTCGAGCGTGCCCGTGACGGCGCCCGTGAGCACGCTGTGGCCCCATCCCGGGCAGCGCAGCGTGGCGGTGACCTCGACGGGTGCCTCGCCCGTGAACGACGTCAGGACGGCCGTCACGTGCAGCGTGCCGTCGGCGTCGATGCGCTCGGCGGTGACCTCACCGGGCGAGCCGGGAAGGAGGTGGTACCACGCCCGCGTCCCGACCCGGAGCGCGCCGTCGGTCGGCACGTACTGCGACTGCGACGAGACCGCGAAGAAGGCGGCCTCACCGTCGATCGTGCCGTTCCACTCCCACGACGGGATGTAGGTCTCGCCGCCGTCGCCGGGCTCCTGGCACGTGACCGTGCCCGCGACGTCGGCCTCGACCGCGCCCGTCGACGGCCACCCGGCCCTCGCCGGGCGACGGGTTGCACGCCACCAGCAGGCCCACCAGCGACGCACACAGCGCCGCGGCAGCGGCACGTCCCCTCCACGCGCGATGCATGCCGGCATCGTGTCACAGGTCACTGCAACCCTGCGTGACGGCGCGACGAACGCCCGGAAAACGCGATTTCCCCGCGAGATCGGTCGCTCGAGCGACCGATCTCGCGGGGAAATCCGGGTTTGCGGGTCAGGCGTCGGGGTTGTCGGGGTCGTCGGCCGTCGCGCGGCGCGAGCGCAGCCACAGGGCGCCGGCCCCGACCGCTCCGATGGCCACCACGGCTCCCGCCAGCGGCCCCGCCGCCGACCCCGAGCCGTCGTCGTCTGCGTCACCGGCGGCAGCCCCCGCCGCCGCGTCGGCCAGCGTCGTCGACGGAGACGCGCCCGCGGCGTCGTCCGTGGTGCGGAACGGCCCGGTCACCTCCCAGGTCATGCCCCCGTTGCGCGAGTCGCCCGCGACGCCCAGATCGCCGGCGATGTCGGCCAGGGTGCCGGGGGTCGGCCCGCGCTGTGAGCTGAAGTACAGGCGCGTGCCGTCGGGCGAGAACGCCGGTCCGGTGATCTCGCTGCCCTCGTGGCCGGGCTCGACCACCCGGACGAAGGGCACGACGTCGCCGTCGGGGCTGATGAGGACGAGCTCCATGTTCCCGCCGTCCTCGGCCACGAACACGTCGCCGGACGCCGCGGCGACCGTGACGTTGTCCACCCCGCTCAGCGGGTCGGTCGACGTGCCGTCCCACAGCTGGGAGTACTGCTGGGCGTCGAGGTCGATGGCGTGGACCCGGTTGTCGCCCTTCGAGGTGAACACGATCGTGCGGTCGTGGTACCAGATGCCCTCGTTGCCGGGGAACGTCGTCGCCTCGGGCACCTGCTCGCGGGTGGCGGCGGACGCGGCGGACGGGTCGGCGACCGTCGTCCAGCTGACCGCCCCATCGGGGGCGACCACCGCCGCGTCGAGGACACCCGCGGACAGGTCGGGGTAGGCGTCGGGGGTGAACCGGTACAGCTTCCCGCCGGGGTCGTCCTCGGTCAGGTACAGCACCTCGTCGTCGGGGTCGACGGCCACGGCCTCGTGGGCCCACCGGCCCAGCGCCGGGCGGGCGACACCCGGCTCGGCGCCCGACGGGTCGACCTCCCACACCTGGCCCAGCCCGTCGATGCGCTCCTCGCACGAGAGCCACGTGCCCCACGGCGTCGGGCCGCCGGCGCAGTTGGCGGTGGTGCCCTCGAGCACCCGGTAGGCGTCGACGATCTCGCCGTCGGCGTCGAAGCGCACCGCGCTGGCCCCACCCGCGCCGTCGGGGCCGAACACCTCGCTGTTGCAGACGTAGAACCAGCCGCCGTCGCCGTCGTCGAACGTGGCCGCGCCGTCGGGGAAGATGTGCCAGCGGTAGTCGGTGTCGCCGACCGGCTCGCCGGCGACGGCGATGCGGCGGGACGTGAAGCCCTCGGGCAGCAACAGGCCGTTCTCGTCGGGCGTGCCCCCGTCGATCGACCCGTACGGGCCTCCTGCCGCCTGGCGGCGCGTGGCGGCGCCCGCCATCGCGGCGGTCGGCAGCATGGCGGTGGCGCCGGCCGAAGCCAGCGCCACCCGGAAGAACCCCCGGCGATCCATCGGCGCATCCTGCTCTGTATGTGACGACCGGCACAAAGACCTGTGGCGACGTGACCGATGCTCTACGGGCATGAACGTGTGCGCGCGACGTGCCCGGTGCCGCGGCGGCGTGTGCCACCCTGTCCGGGATGCCGACGCCCATCGATTCCTCCGATGCCCGCTGGTACCAACGCGCTGTGTTCTACGAGGTGGCGGTACGTGGCTTCGCGGACTCCGACGGCGACGGGTTCGGCGACTTCGTCGGGCTCACGCAGAAGCTCGACTACCTCGAATGGCTCGGCATCGACTGCCTCTGGCTGCTGCCGTTCTTCCAGTCGCCCCTACGTGACGGCGGCTACGACATCAGCGAGTTCCTGACCGTGCTGCCCGAGTCGGGGAAGGTCGAGGACGTCGCCGTGTTCCTCGAGGAGGCGCACCGCCGGGGCATCCGGGTGATCGCCGACATGGTGATGAACCACACGTCCGACGCCCACCCGTGGTTCCAGGAGTCGCGCCAGGACCGCACCAACCCCAAGGCCGACTGGTACGTGTGGGGCGACGACCCCGAGCGCTGGGGCGAGGCCCGGGTCATCTTCGTCGACAGCGAGCCGTCCAACTGGTCGTGGGACCCGCAGCGCGAGCAGTTCTACTGGCACCGGTTCTTCCACCATCAGCCCGACCTCAACTACGACAACCCCGACGTGGCCGAGGCCATGCTCGACGTCGTGCGGTTCTGGCTCGGGCTCGGGCTCGACGGGTTCCGGCTCGACGCGGTGCCGTACCTGTTCGAGCGCGACGGCACGAACGGCGAGAACCTGCCCGAGACCCACGAGTACCTGCGGCGGGTGCGCAAGACGGTCGACGCCGAGTTCCCCGGCCGGGTGCTGCTGGCCGAGGCCAACCAGTGGCCGTCCGACGTCGTCGACTACTTCGGCAACGGCGACGAGTGCCACATGTGCTTCCACTTCCCGCTCATGCCCCGCATGTTCATGGCGGTGCGCAAGGAGCAGCGGCACCCGATCACCGAGATCCTGGCGCAGACCCCCGAGATCCCCGACGGCGCCCAGTGGGGCATCTTCCTGCGGAACCACGACGAGCTCACGCTCGAGATGGTCACCGACGACGAGCGCGACTACATGTACAGCGAGTACGCCACCGACCCCCGGATGAAGCTGAACCTCGGCATCCGGCGCCGGCTGTTCCCGTTGCTCGACAACGACGAGGGCAAGGCCGAGCTGTTCCACGCCATGTTGTTCTCGATGCCGGGCAGCCCGGTCATGTACTACGGCGACGAGATCGGCATGGGCGACAACATCTACCTGGGCGACCGCGACGGCGTGCGCACGCCCATGCAGTGGAGCCCCGACCGCAACGCCGGCTTCTCGACCGCCGACTTCGCCCAGCTGTTCCTGCCGCCGCTGATGGACCCCGTCTACGGGTTCCAGGCCGTGAACGTCGAGGCCCACCGGCGCGACCCGTCGAGCTTCCTCCACTGGCTGCGACGGATGCTCGACGTGCGCAAGCAGCACCCCGTCCTCGCCATCGGCGACTTCGAGATGCTGCACGCGCAGAACCCGTCGGTGCTGGCCTACCTGCGCCGTGGCCTCGGCGAGGACGGCGAGGAGGACATCGTCCTGTGCGTGAACAACCTGTCGCGCTTCCCGCAGCCGTGCGAGCTGATGCTCGAGCAGCTGGCGGGGAAGATCCCGATCGAGCTGACCGGCCGGGTGCCGTTCCCCCGCATCGGTGAGCTGCCCTACTTCGTGACGCTGGCGCCCCACGGCTTCTACTGGTTCGAGCTGGTCGAGCCGCCCAGCGACGACACGCTCAGCCTCACGCTGTCGGGCCCGGGCGCTCCCCGCTGAGGCGCGCCCGGCGGCGGGGCGGCTCGTCGCTACGGTCGTGGTGATGGCCCGCCCCAGCGCCAAGGAGGAGCGGGACGGCGTCCCGCTCAGCAACCTCGATCAGCCGCTCTTCGACGGAGCGGACGCGACGAAGCGCGACCTCGTCGACTACCTCGACGGGGTGCGCGACCGCATCCTCCCCGGGCTCGAGCAGCGGCCGCTGTCGGTGATCCGGGTCCACCGTGGGCAGGAGGCGTTCATGCAGAAGAACGTCCCCCGGTACACGCCCGACTGGGTGCCGACGATCGACCACTGGGCGCAGTCGTCGAAGCGGAACGTGACCTACGCGCTCTGCAACGACCGCCGCACGCTGCTGTGGTTCGCCAACCAGCGGGCGGTCGAGTACCACCCCACGCTGGTGCGGGCCGACGCACCCGATCACGTCTCCCACCTCGTGCTCGACCTCGATCCTCCCGACGGCGAGTCGTTCCCCGCGGTCGTCCGCGTGACCGCCCTGGTCCGCGAGGCGTTGGCGGCGGTGGGGCTGGACGGGGCGGTGAAGACGAGCGGCGCCAAGGGCGTGCACGTCTTCGTGCCGATCGACGACGAGGCGCCGCTGGCCGACTCGGCCGCCGCGGCCCGGGCCCTGGCCGCTCGCGTCGAGGCGCTCGATCCCGCGGTGGCCACCACCGAGTTCGTCAAGGACGAGCGGGGCGGCAAGGTGTTCGTCGACTCGACCCGGGTCGGCGGGGCCACCGTCGTCGCCGCCTACAGCCCCCGGGTCCGTCCGGGCACCCCCGTGTCGTTCCCGGTGGGATGGGACGACCTCGACGACGTGCGGCCGGCCGACTTCACGGTGCACACCGCGCTCGGCCTGTTGGGCGACCGCGACCCGTGGGCCGAGGCGATGCCGTCTCCGCAGGCCCTGCCGGCCGACCTGATCGCGCGAGGGCCACGACATCCCCGTCGCCCGCGTGCAGGCGATGCACGAGGGCAAGCGCCGCGCCCGCGATCGCCGAACCCGCGGCGACTGATCGACCGGGGTTGCGATGATGGGCGCGTGCCCGCGGAGACCCCCGTCCTGACCGCCGATCGATTCGTCGCCGAGCTGACCGAGCGGCAGTCCGACGAGGAGCTGCGCAAGATCCAGCGCTACTTCAAGTCGGGCGAGGGCGACTACGGCGACGGCGACCGCTTCCTCGGGGTGCGCATGGGCGACGTGTTCGCCCTGGCCAAGGCCTTCATCGACATGCCGCCCGGCGAGATCGAGGAGTTGCTCGAGAGCCCGGTGCACGAGGTGCGCTCGGGCGCCTGCAGCATCATGGGCAAGGCGGCGGCGCGCAGGCGCGCCCCCGACGACCGCCGCCGGGCCCTCTACGGGCTCTACCTGCGTCGCCTCGACCGCATCAACAACTGGGACCTGGTCGACCTGGCCGCCCGCGACGTGGTCGGCCGGTGGCTGGCCGACCACCCGGGCGACGACACGCCCGCCGACGTGCTGGGCGACCTCGCCCGGTCGGATGACGTGTGGGCCCGGCGCACGGCGATCGTGGCCACGGCCGCCTTCCAGCAGCGGGGCGACCTCGACGAGACCTACCGCATCGCGGTGATCCTCCTGACGGACGGCCACGACCTCATCCAGAAGGCCGTCGGCGGCTGGGTTCGCAACGCCGGCAAGGCCGATCGGGCCCGGCTGCTGTCGTTCCTCGACGAGCACGCGGCGGCGATGCCCCGCACGATGCTGCGCTACGCGACCGAGCACCTCGACGCCGACCAGCGCGCCCACTACCGCAGCCTCGTCGCCTGAGCCGGCCCTCCCACACCGACCGGACGACCCGGGCCCATGCCCGCCGCCCGACCGAACCACCGGTGAGCCCGCTGGCATACTGCGGACGGGACGCCGCGGGGCGACGCGAGGGGGTTTCGCCGTGGGTGACGTGATCGAGGTCGGGTGCGACGGAGCCGCCGCCGACCCCGACGACATGCGGCGGTACCAGAGGTTCATGGTCGAGCCCGACGTGGCGGCCAACCAGGCGCTGAGCGCCCTCGCCGGGTTGGTGGCGGCGTACAACGCGGCCGGGTCCGAGGTGGGTGGGCGGGTCGACGCGACCGCCGTCGCGGCGCTCTCGTCGGCGATCGACAGCCTCACCTACCTCGACGGGTGGGTCGACCGGGTCGGGCAGGGCTTCCGGATGGTCGACGCCGCGGGCGGGCCGATGGAGGACGAGGCGCTCGACTACTTCGTGGGCCCGGCCGATCTCGCCGTGGCGAAGGACGAGGGCTACACGTTCGGTGGCGGTTCGGGGCCGAGCGGGCAGGACCTGCCGGGTCTCGACGCGCGTGTCGTCACCCGGCCCGGCGGCACCCGGGTCGTGGTCGTCACCGTCGACGACGCGGTCCACGAGATCAGCGCGCAGGAGTGGCTGCTCGTCGCCGAGCACCTCGGCCTCGATCCTCGTGACGGCCTCGTCGACATGATGATCCACGGCTACAACACGTCGGGCGAGAGCGCCCAGGCCGCGGGTGAGGCGCAGGCCGACATCTACGACGAAGCGGGCGTCACGGGCGCCACCGTCGTCGTGCTCGACTGGGCGGGCGGCGACGACTTCACCCAGTTCGGCTACGCCCAGTCGAACACGGCCGTCACAGGAGCCTCGTTCGGGGGCCTGCTCGACTACGTCGGCGTCGCCGACCCGCACGCCAACATCAACGTCACCGCTCACAGCCTGGGCAACGACGTCGCCCTCAAGGGACTGGCGTCTGCCGACCGCATGCCGTCGACGACCGACGTCGACTACATCGCGGTGCAGCCCGCGGTCGACTCCGACTTCGCCGCCCAGGACCCCTACCAGGGGGCGCTGTGGCGCGTGGACCACCTCGACCTGACGGTGAACCCCGACGACTCGGCCCTCGGGCACTACGAGAGCTGGTACGGCGACGGTGACGCCGCGCTCGGCGACGACACCCCTGCGACCGCGCTGGTCAACCTCCAGGCGGGCGGGGCACCTGCCGACACCGAGATCCACCAGCACGACCAGGACCACGCCGGCCTCGACCCGGCGACGAACCCGATCACCGGCGACCTGGTGCGGGCCCGGGCCGAGCGCGAGGCCGAGGCGCAGGACTGACCTCCGTGGGCGGTCGGTCGGGCGGGCGTGCCCGCGCCGCCTGACCGCGACCGGGGGCAGGGCTCGGGGCGGCGCGGCCGTCCCCGCGATCGGATCGGCGGCGTCCACCGAGCGGGAGGGCACCGGATAGGTGGGGCGCGGGGCGGCCGCGTCCGACACGGGCCGCCCGGGCGCACCGACGTCGGGGCCAACGAGTCGCTCCGGCCCGATCACAGGAGAGCGAACATGCAACGAGGAACCAGGTTGATCGCCGGGCTGGCGGCCGGGGCGCTGACGGCGTCCCTGTTCGCCACCGGCATGGCCAGCGGTGCCACCGAGCGACACGACGGACGGGGACGGACCGACTGCGCCGCCACCCAGCAGCGGGGCCGGTCGATGCAGGCCATCGTCCTCACCGACGACGGTGCGCTGGCCTGCACCGACACGTGGCGCCCGCGGAGCATCGGACCGCATCGGTCCGATCAGAGGGCTGACGGGCGGCGACACCGCCCTCGTCGGCATCGACTTCCGTCCCGCCACCGGGGCGCTGGTCGGGCTGGGCGACAAGGGCGGCATCTACACGATCGACCCCACCACGGCCGCGGCGTCCAACCGCGTGCAGCTGTCCGAGACCCTCTCGGGCACGTCGTTCGGCGTCGACTTCAACCCCACCGTCGATCGACTCCGCGTGGTGAGCGACACCGGTCAGAACCTCCGGGTGAACGTCGACACCGGGCTGGCCAACGTCGACCTGGCCCTCAGCGGTCCGGGTGTGGCGGGCGTCGGCTACACCAACAACGACGCCGACCCGAACACGGCCACCACGCTCTACGACATCGACACCGTCAACGACCAGGTGTCGATCCAGGCGCCGCCCAACAACGGCAACCTGAACCCGGTGGGCAAGCTGGGCGTGGACACCAACGCGGTCGTCGGGTTCGACATCTTCAGCGACCTCGACGACGGCACGACCGAGGACGTCACCGCGCTCGCCTCGCTCAACGTCGGCGGCCGGGCCGGTCTGTACGAGATCGACCTGATCACCGGTCGGGCGTCGCACCGCGGCAGCTTCGGGGTCGGCGTGGTCGACATCGCCATCCCCCTGGACCGGTCCTGACGGGCGGATCACCGTCCCGTCCTGGCCCGTTCTGACGAGAGAGGAGGCCGGGGCTCCGCACCAGGGCGGAGCCCCGGCCGCCTCGCGCTACCCGCAGGGCGGGTCGGCCGCCGCGGCGGCCGACCGGTTCTCGGCCTCCTGGCGCGACGCGGCGTCGTCCCACGCGGTGCGCAGCGTCGTCAGGGCCGAGCCGAGCGGGTCGGCGGCGAGGACCGCCTCGTGCTGGGCGCGCTCGGCCACGAACTCCTGCCGGTGGCCGCCCATCCAGTCCCCGAGGAACAGACGCTCGCCGTCGGCGCGCGCCGAGAGGTTCGCGGTCATCGTGGTGCGCCCGCTCGCCAGCGCGGCGCCGAGGGCGTCGGCCGCGTCCCAGGGGAAGGCGACCGGGCGCGCTCCGTCCGTCACGGCCGGGCGGGGCAGGCATCCGTCGTTCCAGGCCACGGCCGACAGCTTCGCAGGCCGACGGCTCCGCGAGAGGTCGGCCACGGTCCGGACACATGGGTGCACGTTGGGTGACGCATCGGCGACCACCCTGCGGGGTAGCCCCTGTTCAGCGTCCCGGGGTGCTTGTGCCCTCGGTCACGAGCGAACCGGAGATGTCCGATCAGTGCTAGGCAGGTGACGTGCCACGCCTCGACGACCTGGCCGAGAAGCTGGCTCCGCTGCTGGGGCAGTTCCTTCCCCGGCAGCGGTGGTATGCAGGCCACGAGCCCCCCACCTCGGTGGCGGTCACGACCCTCGACCTGCGCGACGGCGACCCGGTGCTGGCGTGGTACCTGCTCGACGTCACCGACGCCGACGGCGGCACCGCCACCTACCAGGTGGTGCTCGGCGGCCGGCCGGCCCGAGGCGACGACGACTTCCTGCTGGGAAAGGAGCGGGTCACCGTCGGCGAGGTCGACGGCTGGCTCTACTACGACGCCCTCGTCGACCCCGACCTGGCCCTGGCCGTGCTCGAAAAGGTCGCCCCCGACGAGTCGGCCAGCATCGCCCGACCCCTCGTCGTCGAGCAGTCCAACTCGTCCGTCGTCTACGACGAGCGGCTCATCCTCAAGCTGTTCCGGCGGGTGCACCCCGAGCCCAACCCCGACGTCGAGATCACCGAGATCCTCGGCGAGCGCGGTTTCCCACACGTCGTGCCCCAGCTCGCCGAGCTGCGCTCCGACCGTGCCGACCTGGCCGTCGTGCGGCAGTACCTCCTCGGGTCGACCGACGCCTGGAACCTGGCGCACACCTCGCTGCGCGACCTCCTCGGCACCCGGATGCCCCCCGAAGAGGCCGGCGGCGACTTCGGTCCCGAGGCCTTCACGCTGGGCGAGGTGACCGGGCGCCTGCACGTGGCGCTGGCCGAGGAGTTCGGCACCGCCGACGCCGATCCCCGCGCCTGGCTCGACGGGTTCCGGGCCCAGCTGGCGCGGGTCCCCAAGCTCGAGGTCCGCAGCACCGACGCCGAGGACGAGACCGCCACAGACCCCGAGCCCACCGAGGTCTACGAGGTCGTCGACGTCGCCGCGGTCGAGGCGCTGCTGGCCGACCTCGTCGACGTCACCGAGGCCGGGCGCACGTTCCGGATCCACGGAGACCTCCACCTCGGCCAGTTCCTCCTGGGTGACGCGGGGTGGTTCGTCCTCGACTTCGAGGGCGAGCCCGTGCGCCCGGTCGCCGAGCGCATGGCCGGGGCCTCGCCGTTGCGCGACGTCGCCGGCATGGTGCGGTCGTTCCACTACGCGGCCCGCACCGGCCTCGCCGAGCGCGGCCGCGACGTCGACGCCGAGCTCGTCGACCTCGCCGATGCCTGGGAGGACGCGCGCGGTCGACGCCTACCTCGCCGGGTACCGGCACGTCGAGGGCGTCGACGAGCTCCTTCCGGCCACCGACGAGGACCGCGAGAGCATCCTCCGGGCGTTCGAGCTCGACAAGGCGGTCTACGAGGTCATCTACGAGCTGGCGCACCGCCCCGACTGGGTCGACATCCCGGCGTCGGCCGTGCGTCGGTCGCTCGCCCTCGCCGCGGGGTGACGATGAGCCGCCCGCAGCAGCAGCCCGACGTCGACGCCGAGCTGGACGCCCTCGCCAACGGCACCAGCCGTGACCCCTACCGGGTCCTCGGCGTGCACCGCGTCGGCGACCAGGTGGTCGTCCGCACGTGGCGGCCCGGGGCGTCGACCGCCACGCTGGACGGGCGGCCGATGCGCCGCATCCACGACGCGGGCGTGTTCGAGGTCCTGGTCGACGCCGAGCTGGCGCCGGGCTACTCGGTCACGTTCGGGTGGGACGGCGGTGGCCAGCACACGGTCGTCGACCCGTGGTCGTTCTGGCCCACCCTCGGCGACCTCGACATCCACCTGATCGGCGAGGGGCGCCACGACCGGCTCTGGACCGTCCTCGGCGCCCACGCCCGCGCCCACCAGGGCACCGAGGGCACCGCCTTCGCGGTGTGGGCGCCCGCCGCCCGCTCGGTGCGCGGTCGTCGGCGACTGGAACGGGTGGGACGGCCGCGTCCACCCGATGCGCGTCGCTCGGCTCGTCGGGTGTGTGGGAGATCTTCGTCCCCGAGGCCCGGCCCGGGCAGCGCTACAAGTTCGAGGTCGTGGGCGCCGACGGCGAGACGCGCCTGCGGGCCGACCCGCTCGCCCAGGCCACCGAGACGCCGCCGGCCACCGCCAGCGTCATCTTCCGGTCGGGTCACGAGTGGAAGGACGACGGGTGGATGGCCCAGCGGGCCGCCTCGCGCCCGTGGGACGAGCGCATGTCGGTCTACGAGGTGCACCTCGGCTCGTGGATGCGCCACCCCGACGGGCGCAGCCTCGACTACCGCGAGCTGGCCGAGAAGCTGGCCGACCACGTCGCCGACCTCGGCTTCACCCACGTCGAGCTGCTGCCGCCCACCGAGCACCCGTACGTGCCGTCGTGGGGCTACCAGGTCACCAGCTACTTCGCCCCGACGTCACGCCACGGCGATCCCGACGGCTTCCGCCACCTGGTCGACCACCTGCACGGGCGGGGCATCGGCGTGATCGTCGACTGGGTGCCGGCGCACTTCCCCCGCGACGCCTGGGCCCTCGCCCGGTTCGACGGCACCGCCCTGTACGAGCACGCCGACCCCCGCCAGGGCGAGCACCCCGACTGGGGCACCCTGGTGTTCAACGTCGGGCGCAACGAGGTGCGCAACTTCCTCATCGTCGAGCGCCCGCTACTGGCTGGAGGAGATGCACGTCGACGGCCTGCGCGTCGACGCGGTGGCCTCGATGCTGTACCTCGACTACTCGCGCCGCGACGGCGAGTGGGTGCCCAACCGGCTGGGCGGGCGCGAGAACCTCGAGGCGATCGCGTTCCTGCAGGAGATGAACACGGTCATCCACCGGGACATCCCCGGCGTGCTGACCGTGGCCGAGGAGTCGACCGCCTGGGGCGGCGTGTCCCGGCCCGTCGACGCCGGCGGCCTGGGGTTCAGCGAGAAGTGGAACATGGGCTGGATGCACGACACGCTGTCGTACTTCTCGACCGAGCCCGTGCACCGCAAGTGGCACCACGACCTGCTGACCTTCGGGCTGACCTACGCCTGGAGCGAGAACTTCGTCCTGCCCCTCAGCCACGACGAGGTGGTGCACCTGAAGGGGTCGCTGCTCGGCAAGATGCCCGGCGACCAGTGGCAGCGCTTCGCCAACCTGCGGGCGCTGTACGGCTGGATGTGGTCGCACCCCGGCAAGCAGCTGCTCTTCATGGGCGCGGAGCTGGCGCAGGAGCGCGAGTGGAGCCACGACCGCGAGATCGACTGGTTCCTGCTCGCCGAGCCGCGGCACCGCGGGCGTGCGCGACCTGCTGCGCGAGCTCAACCGGGTCGAGGCCGAGCGGCCGGCCCTGTGGGCGGCCGACAACACGCCCGCCGGGTTCGCCTGGCTCGACGCCGACGACCGCGAGGCGTCGGTGTACTCGTTCCTGCGGCGGGCCGAGGGCCAGGTGGTGGCGGTGGTGGCCAACCTCACCCCCGTGCCGCGGCACGGCTACCGGCTCGGCCTGCCGCACGGCGGGCACTGGGTCGACGTGCTCAACACCGACGACGAGCGGTGGGGCGGCAGCGGGATCGCGCAGCCCGAGGTGACCGCCGACGGCACCCCGTGGCAGGGCCAGCCCGACTCGGCCGTGCTCACGTTGCCGCCGCTGGCGGTGCGCTGGCTCGTCCCCGCCGACTGACGGCGATCCGGCGTCGTTCGTCGGCGATTCCGCCCCATCCCGACGCCGGTTCGGGTTGACGGATCGCCAATCGAGGTGGTCGACCGCGACCCACCGGTGGTAGGCAGGCGCCCGTCGTGATCGGTGACGTCCCCCCGCAGCCGCTCGACGACGACGAACGCAGCCTGCTGTCTCCGACGTTCGCCGTCGTCATGATCGCGTCCTTCGCCTACTTCACGGCGATGGGCGCGCTGCTGCCGACCGTGCCCCGCTTCGTCGAGGACGAGCTGGGCGGGGGTGGCGCGGCCGTGGGGATCGGGGTGGGGGCCTACGCCGTGTCGGCCGCCGTGCTGCGCCCGTGGGTGGGCCGGGTGGGCGACACCAAGGGCCGGCGCCTGCTCGCCGTCGGCGGCTGCATCGTCGTCGCCGTCTCGTTCGTCCTGTACGCCTTCGTCACCAACCTGTGGATGCTGGTGCTCGCCCGGCTCGTGACCGGGGCCGGCGAGGCGGCCGTGTTCGTCGGCGTCGCCACCGCCGCCCAGGACCTCGCCCCCGACCACCGGCGGGGCGAGGCCGCCTCGTACTTCTCGGTGGCCCTCTACGGCGGCCTGGCGGTCGGGCCGGTGATCGGCGAGGCCCTGGTGCCCCACGGGTTCACCACGCTGTGGCTCGTGCTGGCGGTCTTCGCCGGCTTGGCCGCGTTGATGAGCATCTGGATCCCGCGGGGCAAGACGGTCGACGCCGTCGCCGACCGTCCCTGGTTGCAGCCCGAGGCGGTCTGGCCCGGCCTGATCCTGTTCCTCGGCCTGATCCCGTTCACCGCCTTCGCATCGTTCGTGCCGCTGTACGGCGAGGAGGTGGGCCTCGACTCCGTCGGCGGGGTGCTCGGCCTCTACGCGGGGCTGGTGCTGATCGTCCGCATCCTCGGCGCCCGCCTGCCCGACCGGCTGGGGTGGCGCAAGGGCTCGGGCATCGCCCTGGCGGGCGTCACGATCGGCATCTGGGTGGTGGCGGCGTCGGGCTCGGTGGCGTCGATCTGGGTGGCCGCGGTGTTCCTGGCCATCGGCATGTCGCTCATGTACCCGTCCCTGTTCACCGCGGTGATGGGCGCCGCCCCCGAGGAGGAGCGCACGCACGCCGTGGGCACGTTCTCGGTCTTCTTCGACGTCTCGCAGGGACTCGGCGCCACGATGGTCGGGCGTCGTGGTGTCGCTGACCAGCGGCAACGAGCGCGCCGGCTTCGCGGCCGCCGGCGCGCTGGCGTTCGGCGGGCTCGTGGCCCAGACGCTGCTGCGGAACCGCATCGGCCGGCCGCGCCGCCAGCTGGTGCCGGCCGGCGGCCCCTTCCCGCCGACGGCCAGGCCGGAGCGGGCGCCGCGAGCGACGACGCGGTCTTCGCGTCGGTGGGCCCCCTCGTCGACTGCGCCCCCGTGCAGGCCATCGAGGACGACGACGACGATTCCGCGTCCGAGCCGGCCTCGTGAGGCGCACCGCCCGGCCGGGGACCGGCCGCCGGTAGCGTCGAACCTCATGGCCGACGTCGCCTTCGTCCTCCACGGCCACTTCTACCAGCCGCCCCGCGAGAACCCCTGGACCGAGGTGGTGCCGCGGCAGCCGACCGCCGCGCCCTTCCACGACTGGAACGAGCGCATCACCGCCGAGTGCTACCGGCCCAACGGCTGGGCACGCATCCTCGACGACCACGGACGCGATCGTGGCCATCGTCGACAACTACGAGCACCTGTCGTTCAACATCGGGCCCCACGCTCATGTCGTGGCTCGACGAGCACGCCCCCGAGGTCTACGCCCGCATCGTCGACGCCGACCGCGACCGGACGCCGGGCCATCGCCCAGGCCTACGGGCACGCCATCCTCCCGCTGTGCAACGACCGCGACCTGCGCACGCAGGTCCGGTGGGGCCTCGCCGACTTCCGCCACCGCTTCGGCCGGGAGGCCGAGGGCATGTGGCTGCCCGAGACCGCGGTCGACGATCGCACGCTGGCGGTCCTGGCCGAGGAGGGCGTGCGCTTCACCATCCTGGCGCCCGGCCAGATCGCCGCGGTGCGCGACGCGCGGCGGTGACGGGGCGTGGCGGGTGACCGGGGGAGACGGCGCGCGTCGAGCTGCCCGGCACGGCGCGGTGGCGGCACCCCGACGACCCTGCCCTCGGCGTCGACCTCGTGATCTACGACGGGCCGATCAGCCACGACGTCGCCTTCGGCGGCTTCCCCAGCCAGGTCGTCGTCGGGCGCATCGTCGGGCGGTCCGGCGGCGGGCTCGTGTCGGTCGCCTGCGACGGCGAGACGCTTCGGTCACCACCACCACTACGCGGACCGTGGCGTCGCCTACGCCCTCACGGTCGAGGCCGACCGCCGTGGCGTCGCGCTGCCCCGCGCTGGCCGACTGGCTGGTCGAGCACCCGCCGGCGCACGAGGCGCAGGTCCGCGTGTCGCGCGTGGTCGTGCGCGCACGGCGTCGGTCGGTGGCTGGAGGACTGCGGCTGCCACACCGGCGGCGAGAGCCCGGCTGGAACCAGGCGTGGCGGGGTCCCGCTGCGAGCGGCGTTCGACCGGGTGCGCGACGCCGCGGTCGAGGTGTTCGAGCGACGGGGCCCGGCCGTGCTGCACGACCCGTGGGCGGCCCGCGACGCGTACGTCGACGTGCTCCTCGGCGTGGCCGTCGATCGAGACGGTTCGCCGCCGAGCACGTGCGTCGGCGACGGCGAGCACCTGGTCGAGGCGCTCACGCTGCTCGAGAGCCAGCGCCACGCCCTGCTGATGTACACGTCGTGCGGCTGGTTCTTCAACGACCTGGCCGGCCTCGAGACGGTGCAGATCATGCGGTACGCAGCGTGCTGCTGCGACCTCCTGGCCGAGCTGGGCGAGGACACCGCCGACCGACGAGGTCCTGCGCGTCCTGGCCGAGGCGCACAGCAACGATCCCGAGGAGGGCGACGGGCGCGAGGTGTGGCAACGCCACGTCGCCACCAGCCGCGTCGACCCGGCCCGCGTGGTCGCCCACCTGGCCATGACGGAGCTGCTGGCGGGGGCGGGCGACCCCGGCCCGGTGGCCGGCTACGACGTGGCGCGCGACCTCCACGACGCCGTCGACCGGGGCGGCGTGTCGGTGTGCGCCGGTCGCGTGGCCCTGACCCACCGGCGCACCCGCCGGACGACCCGCTGGGCGTACGCCGCCGTCCACCTCGGGGGCCTGGAGGTGTTCGGCGCGGTGCGCCCCGCGGCCGACGACCGCGGGGAGGCCGAGAGCCGCGACCGGGCCGACGTCGACGCGCTCCTCGTCGCCACGCGGGGCGGCGCCCGGGTCACCGCGTTGCTGCGTGCGGTGGTCGACCGCTTCGGGCCCCGCGAGTTCGGCCTCGAGGACACCCTGCCCGGCGTGGGGGAGGACCTGCTGCGCACCACCGCCGACGCCCTGGCCGACCGGTTCGTCGCCGCCTACGACCAGCTCCGCACCGACCACCACGACGCCCTGGCGGCACTCGCCACGGCGGGAACGCCCCTGCCGCTCGAGCTGCGGGGGCCCGTCGAGGTCGCGCTCGACCGCCGGCTGCGGGCCGCCGTGGGCGCGGCCCAGGGGTCGACCGACCCCGCCGCGTACCGGCCCGTGCGCTCGCTCGTGCGGGAGGCCCGCGAGGAGGGGGTGCGACCCTCGTCGCCGGCGGCCGCCGCCGCGCTGGCCGACGTCGTGAGCAGGGCGGTCGACGACGCGGCCGCCACGCCCGACGACGCCACCGTCGACCGGGCGGTCGGCATGGTCCGCCTCGTGCGCGACGTGGCCCTCGACGTCAGCCTCGATGCGGCGCAGGAGCGGGTGCACGCCGCTCTGCGGGACCCGAGGACCGACGACGACGCCCGGACCCGCCTCGCGCCGCTGGCCCGCCGACTGGGCGTGTCACCGCGCCCTCTGCCGCTCCCGGGCTGACCCGGCCCCGTCCGGGGACGTGACCCGGGGGGCCGACTGGCTCGACGTGCCGACCCCCCGGTAACCTGGGTCTTCGTGGCAACGACCGACGTGCAGACCTGCTACCGGCATCCGGACCGCCGCGCCGGCGTGATCTGCCAGCGCTGTGACCGGCCGATCTGCCCCACGTGCATGCACCAGGCGTCGGTCGGGTTCCACTGCCCCGAGTGCACCCGCAGCGGCAAGCAGAAGGTCGTGTCGGCCCGCTCGCTGGTGACCCGGCCGGTGGTGGCGTTCGCGTTGATCGCGGCGAACGTCGCCGTGTTCGTGGCCGATCTGATGTCCCCCATCGTGAACGTCCAGTCGGTCGCCGACCTGGCCTTTCGCGGGATGCACCAGATCACCGCCGACGGCGCGCTCTACGGCCCGGCGGTCGCGGAGGGCGAGTGGTGGCGGCTCATCACGGGCGGCTTCCTGCACGCCAACCTGCTCCACATCGGGTTCAACATGTTCCTGCTGTACCAGCTCGGGATGCTGCTCGAGCCGGCGGTGAAGCGTTGGGGCTTCGGCGTCCTCTACCTGATGTCGCTGCTGGGCGGCTCGTTCCTCACGCTGGTCCTCGACAACGACGCGGTGACCATCGGCGCGTCGGGCGCGGTCTTCGGCCTCATGGGGGCCACGTTCGTGGCCATGCGGTCGCGCGGCATCAACCCGTTCCAGACCGGCATCGGCCCGCTGATCCTGATCAACCTCGTGTTCACGTTCGCCGTCCCCGGCATCTCGATCGGCGGCCACATCGGCGGCCTGATCACGGGCGCGGTCGGGGCGTGGATCCTGTGGGAGTGGGCGCCCCGGCTCGGGCCGAAGTCGCCGCTTCCGCTGATCGCGTGCGGTGCCATCGCCGTCGCCCTGTTCGTCGGCTGCCTGCTGGTCGCGCAGCCAGTGGCCCTGCCGACGGTGCCCGGGCTATCCCCGGCCTGACGCCTCGGTGACCAGCGCGGCGAAGCGCCGCAGGTTCCCCCGCCAGACCAGCTTCAGCACCGGCCCGCCCACGAGGCCGCCCAGCGCCCCACCGAGCCACCAGGGGAACCGCAACGTCTCGTCCCAGGTCAGCCTGGTGCGGCGCCGCCCGCGCCGGCGGAGCACGAACCGACCCGTGCCGGTCACGAGCCCGCGGTGCCGCACGCCCATCGAGCGCCGCTCCCGCCACTCGGTGACCTCCATGAGGTCGAGCGTGCGCAGGGGCCCGACCCGCGTCTCGCACTCGAACGTCGTGCCGACGCCCGACCGCTGGTCGCCGGTGAAGCGGATCGACGCGGCGTCGGCCATCCACGACACGTGGTCGGCGATGTCGGCCAGCCGCCGCCAGACGGCGTGCGGCGGGGCGTCGATGGTGGTCTGGACGCGGACGCGGGGCACGCACTCAGGATGGCAGCCGGGCGAGCAGCTGGGGGACCAGCCAGGCAGCCACCTTGTCGGACCCCGCGAAGCTGAAGTGGACCCCGTCCCGGTCGCGGGGGTCGAACGAACCGTTGGGCCACGTGTCGACCCAGGCGGCGAAGTCGACCAGCGTGATGCCGGGGTGCCGGGCCACGGTCGCCCGCAGGAGCTCGTTGTAGCGGTCGACCCGGGCGGGCTCGTTGATCGGGATGTCGGACCAGGGCCGGGTCGGGTCGCCCACGTCGACGAGCTGGATGTGGGGGAACGTCAGCCACACCACCGGGACGCCCCGGCGCTCCATGGTCGTGGCGAGGACGTCCAGGCGGTCGAGGAGCCAGCGGTCGTAGCTCGGGTCGCCGGGCAGCCGCCACTCGTCGTGGACCGCTCGCCCGCCGAGGTCGGCGAGGCCCATGACCATCACGACGAGGTCGGGTGACGACCCGTCGATGGCGGCGGCCAGGTCGGTGTGCCATGGCCCGCAGTCGGCGGGCGTGGGCTGCTCGACCACCACCCGGGCGGTGCCGGGCCCGCCGGCCGGGCACCCGAAGGCGATGTGGGTGTCGACCTGCAGCGTGCTGTCGGCGTGGGTGCGGTTCCAGGTGGTGAACCCGGCCAGGAGCGACCAGGCCACCGAGTCCCCGGCGAGGAACACGGTCCCGGCATCGGGTGGTCCGTCCTCGGGGGTCACGGCGCCGACGAGGCGGGCGTTGTCGACCGGCCCGCCCGCCGCGGCGACCTCGGAGGTGCCGGCCGCCGGTGGCCCCGCGGACACGGCTGCCAGGTCGGGGTAGGGCGCGGGGTGCTGGGGCAGGATCGCCGCCAGGCCGGCCACCGTGACGGCCACCCCCACCCCCAGGGCGGCGAGCCGTCGCCCCGGCATCGGCAGGCGGAACCGGAACGGAGCTTCGACCACGACGTAGGACACCGCCGCGGCCGCCAGCGTCGCGGTCGTGCGCACCGCGAACAGAGCTCGCCCGTCGACACCGGTGCGATCGGCCGTGAGCACGATGAACAGGGGCCAGTGGAAGAGGTACGCGCCGTAGCTGACCTTCCCCACGACCCGCAGCGGCGTCGCGCCGAGGGCACGATCGACGAGGCGGGACCCCGCGACCGCCCAGATCACGATCGACGTGAGCACGGCGTTGAGCAGCGTGACGCCGTGGAACAGCCGGTCGTCGCCGATGGGGACGCGCGACCAGAGGACGACGAGGCCGGCGAGGCCGGCGATGCCTGCCACGGTCCGGACGACGACACCGGTGCCGCCCGCCCGCGAGCCGACGCCGGCCCGCGGCCGGGCGCGGTGGGCCGCCTCGGGCGGGTGCCGCCGGCATCCGCGCCCCGCGAGCAGGTAGGCGAGGGCGACGCCCGCCAGCAGCTCGCCCGCCCGGGTGTGGGTGCCGTAGTACGTGACCCCGACGTTGCCCGCCCGCTCGGCGGACACCCACGCCGCGGCGAACGACGCCAGGGCCGCCCCGCCGAACACGAGGGCACCCCGGCCGAGCCGCGCCCCGACGACCGCGGCCACACCCGCGAACACCAGCGGGAAGACGACGTAGAACTGCTCCTCGATCGCCAGCGACCAGAAGTGGACCACCGGCGACGGGGCGCTGAAGATGGCGCCGTAGCCGCCGGCGGCCGCGGCCTGACGCCAGTTGGCGATGTAGGCGAGGGCGCTGAGCGCGTCGCCGCGGAAGCGGGCGCCCGACCCGATGCCTCCCCAGGCCTGGAGCGCGAGGACGGCGCACAACGTCACCACGGCTGCGGGGAGCAGGCGCCGGGCCCGTCGCTCCCAGAAGCGCCGCCACGAGAGCCGGCCCGTGCGCCGCCACTCGTCGATCGCCAGCGATGCGATGAGGAAGCCCGACAGCGTGAAGAACGTCGACACGCCGAGGTAGCCGCCCCGCGCGGCAGGGAAGCCGTGGTGGAACGCCATCACCGCCAGGAGGGCGCAGGCCCGCAGCCCGTCCAGGCCGGCGAGGTAGCCGAGCGCGCGTGGCGGGACCGGCTGAGCATCCGCCGGGCCCGACGGCTCCGCGTGCACGACCGAGGATCCGGCGCGGCGCGCCGGCATGACGACCCCCATACCTTCCCCTCACCACCGGGCCTTGCCTTCCCCGCCGCGGTGTGACCGGCAGGTTACCAGTGGGTAGCGAGGGCTGCAGCGATCACTGCAATCAACGCGTGGGCGTCGATCGGCGCGGCGCGGATGGTGCCGGACGTGCCGGCGGATCAGGGCGCGGGCGGTGCGGTCGTCGTGGCGCGGGCCGGTGCCGTGGTGGTGCGCGCCGTCCGGAGCAGGCGCGGGCTCCTCGGCCTCGGCCCCGCCCTCGGCCGGCGCACCGAGCACGTCCAGCAGCGCAGGGACGAGCCAGCTCGCGGCCCGGGTGGCGCCGTCCTCGGTGAGGTCACGTCCCTCGGCCCGCTGCGCCGCGGCGAACTCACCCCGGGGCAACCGCTGCGCCCAGGCGCCGAGGTCGACGACCGACATGTCGTCGCGGCCCGACACCACCTGGCGGACGATCTCGTTGAACCGGTCGACCCGGGCGGGATCGTTGTCGTCGAGTGACGTCCAGTCACCCTCGTCTCCCGCAGGCGTCAGTCGCACGTGCGGCGACGTGGCCCACACGACCGGCACCCCGGACTCGCCGAGCGTGTCGGCGAGGCTCTCGAGGTGCTGCCGCAGCCAGGTGTCGAACACCTGGTCGCCGGCGTGGACCCACTGCCGGTCGATCTCGCGCTCGCCGAGGTCGCCCACGCCGGGGATGACGACCACGACGTCGGGGGCCGCCGCGTCGAGCAGGTGGGGCAGGCGCGGGCCGAAGCCGACGCACGCCGTGTCCTCGCCTGTGGTCTCGCCCGCCAGCCGCACCGGCCCGGGGGCGGACAGCGGGCAGTCGGTGGCCACGTGGGTGGCGATCCGCACGCCCTGGTCGGGGTTCTCGGCGTTCCACGCCTCGAAGCCCGGGGTCAGCGAACCGGCCAGCGAGCCGCCGACGACGGCGATCGAGGCGGCCTCGTCGCCGGCCGGGGTGACGACGTCGAGGTCGCCGGCGCCGTTCCCGTCGTCGACGGTGAGGCTGACGCCGGGGGGAGGCTGCTCGGGGAGGACGAACGCCGCGGCGGCGACCACCACGACGACCAGCCCGAGCGCCACGGCCAGGCGTGGGCCGGACAGCCGGATCCGGCGAATCGGGCGCTCGAGGCCGTAGGTGACCACCGCGGCGACGCCGAGGGTGGCCGCCAACCGCACGAGGAACAGGACGGGGCCGCCGAAGCCCAGGCGATCCTCGTCGAGCAGCAGGAACAGCGGCCAGTGCACCAGGTAGGCGGCGAAGCTGAGCCCACCCAGGACCCGCAGCGGGACGCTGCCGAGGGCGGTCGACACCGGGCCGGGCATCGTCACGGCGAAGATCACCCACGCCGTCAGCACGGCGTTCACCGCCGTGATGCCGCCGAACAGGTTGGTGCTGTACAACCCGGTCGAGGACCACAGCCAGACCAGCACGACGAGGGCGGCGGGGGTGCCGAAGCGCACCGCGGCGGCGCCGGCGGGAGAGCCGACGGCGCGGCGCACGCGAGGGCTCAGCACCACGTAGGCGAGCACGACGCCGACGAGCAGCTCGCCGGCGCGGGTGTGCGTCCCGAAGTACGCGGCACCGTCGTTGCCGGAGCGGCCGGCGGTGAACCAGGCGGCGGCGAAGCTGGCCGCCGCCAGCAGCGCGAACCCGCCGCCCGCGGCCCGCCAGCGGGCCCCGGTCACCTTCATGAGCCCGATGAACAGCAGGGGCAGCACGATCGTGAGCTGCACCAACATCGACAGCGTCCACAGGTGCTGGACCGGCGACGGGTCGGTGAGCACCCGCGCGAAGCCGGCGCCGTCGAGGACGATCCGCCAGTTCAGGACCTGCCCGAGGGCGGCCAGGACGTCGCCCCGGTAGCGGGGCCCCGCGCCGACGCGGAACGTGACCTGCAGCGCCACCACGGCGGCGACGGTGAGGACGAGGGGAGGGATGATGCGGCGGGCGCGATGCTCCCAGAACCGCCCGAGCGCGAGGTGGCCGTTCTGCGCCCACTCGGCCAGCGCGATCGTGGCCACGAGGAAGCCCGACAGGGTGAAGAAGCTGGACAGGCCGAGGAAGCCGCCGCGGGCGAGGTCGAACCCCTGGTGGAACGCCAGCACCGCCAGCAGCGCCACCGCCCGCAGCCCGTCGAAGGCCGCCACGCGGGGCAGCTCGGGGCGGGGCCCGGGCTGGGACCGCGGGGTCCGGCGCCGGTCGGTCTCGTCGTCGGGAGGTTCGGTGGACCACCGGTCCTCGTAGCCCTCGTAGCCCTCGTTGCCGGGGCCGGGTGCGTACTCCGCCCCGTCGTCCCACGCGGGAGCGCCGACGGGCTCGGCCACCGGCGGGGCCGCCGGGGCGGACCGGGGGGTCGGGCCGAGGGGGCCGTACCGGTCCCGGCGGGCGCCGGGCTGACGCCGCTCGGGGGGCGCCGCGGGGGACCGTTGCTGCTGCCAGCGATCGTCGAGGACCTGGGTGCCGGCCGGCTCGGTCGGCGGGCCGTCGAGCAGCGGCGCAGGCCCGGCCGCGCCTCGGGCCGGCCCGGACGGGGGCGCCTGGTCGGGACGGCGCCACGACGTCGGTTGTGCCTCGGGCCGGCGGCGGCGATCGGCGCGTGCGGCGGGCCGGGTGGGCCGCGTGTCGTCGGGCCGGGCGGGCGAACGCCAGCCGGACAGCTCGCTGGGGTCGGACAGGTCGTCGCCCCAACGCGTGTCGGGGGGCGGGTCGGCCGGCCGGCGGGCCGAACGTCCCCGGCCGTCGCGCCCGCGGTCGCGCTCGGTCGGGGCCGTGGCGTCGTACCAGTCGGGGAGGTCGGTGCGCGGGCGCGAGCGCGGTGCCGCCGAGCGCTCGTCGCGACCCGGGTCCCACCGGTCGCCGCCGCGGCCGCCCTGGGTGGGGTCGGGGCGGTCGTAGCCCGGGGCCCCGGCGTCGGGGCCGGGGCCGCGGCGCCCTTCGGCGTCCCGCCGGTCCTGGTCGTCGCCCCTGTCGCCCCTGTCGTCCCTCCGGCGTCGCTCGTCGGCGCGACCTGCGGCGCGGTCGCGGTCGTCGCCGCCGTCGGCCGCCGGTCCCGGTGGCGTCGCCCGCGTCGGGACGCGTCGGGGTCCGGCCGGCCGATCGGCGCACCCGTTCACGCTCACGCTCGACCCAGGCGCGCGCCTCTTCGGCTTCGGCGGAGCGGTCGCGCGGGGGTGGTTGCGAGGGGCTCAGCGTCGATCCTCCACGTACGAGCGTGGTGCCAGCGGTCGGGGGTTCCGGTGCGTCTTCGCTCCACGGAACGCCGTCTTCGGTCGAGCAACACTACCTACTGCGACGCCCGGCCTGTCCATCGACTCCGGACAGCGCGCCCGTACCGGACGGTGCAGCCGGGCAACTGGGAGCCGGGTCGAGCCGGGGCGCCGGTACTCTCGGACGCCGTGGCCAAGTTCTACGTGACGACGCCGATCTACTACGTGAACGACGCGCCCCACATCGGGCACGCCTACACGACCGTCGTCGCCGACGCGGTCGCCCGGTGGCACCGCCTGCTCGGCGACGACACGTTCTTCCTCACCGGCACCGACGAGCACGGCCTCAAGGTCCAGCGGGCGGCCGAGGCCAACGGCGTCACCCCGCTCGAGTGGGCCGACCGCACGTCCGAGCGCTTCCGCGACGCCTGGAAGCTGCTCGACATCTCGAACGACGACTTCATCCGCACCAGCGAGCCCCGCCACCACACCGCGGTGCAGCAGATCCTGCAGCGGGTCAACGACAACGGCTACATCGAGCTCGGGACGTACGAGGGCCTGTACTGCGTGTCGTGCGAGGCCTACTACACGGTCGACGAGCTGATCGACGGCTCGCTGTGCCCCATCCACAACCGGCCGGTCGAGCACGTGAAGGAGGACAACTACTTCTTCCAGCTCTCGCGGTTCGAGCAGCCGCTGCTCGACTGGTACGACGCCCACCCCGGCTTCGTCCGGCCCGAGACCAAGCGCAACGAGGCCCTGGGGTTCATCCGGGGCGGGCTCGAGGACTTCTCGATCAGCCGCAGCTCGATCACCTGGGGCGTCCCGATCCCGTGGGACCCGGCGCACGTCACCTACGTCTGGTTCGACGCCCTGGTCAACTACCTGACCGCCGTGGGCTACGGCACCGACCCCGACCGCTTCGCCGCCTGGTGGCCCGGCCACCACGTCATCGGCAAGGACATCCTGCGGTTCCACTGCGTGTACTGGCCGGCGATGCTGCTGGCCGCCGGGCTCGAGCCGCCCACCGACGTCACCGTGCACGGCTTCCTGCTCGTCGGCGGGGAGAAGATGAGCAAGACCTCGCTCAACCAGATCTCCCCGGCCGACCTGGTCGAGGACTTCGGCGTCGACGGCTACCGCTACCACTTCCTGCGCGACACGCCGGTCGGGTCCCGACAGCGACTTCAGCTACGAGCGCATGGTCGACCGCTACAACGGCGACCTCGCCAACAACTTCGGCAACCTGCTGTCGCGGGTGGCGACGGTCGTCGGCAAGAAGTGTGGCGGCATCGGGCCGGCGCCCCGGCCCGACAGCCCCCTCGCGCCCGTGGTCGCCGACGCCTACGAGGCCACGGCCCGCGCGTGGGGCGAGGTCGCACCGTCGGTCGCCCTCGACGCCACCTGGCGCATCATCCGCGAGACCAACGCTCTGCTCGAGGACAACGAGCCCTGGAAGATGGAGCCCGGTCCCGAGGTCGAGGCCGTGCTCGGCGACGCCCTCGAGGCCTTGCGCGTCGTGTCCGTGCTGGCCAGCCCCGCCCTGCCCACCACCTGCACCGAGGCCTGGCGCCGCATCGGCCTCGACGGCTCGCCGGCCGACCAGCGCCTGCCCGCGGCCGCCCAGTGGGGCGGCTACCCGGGCGGCCTGACCGTCACCAAGGGCGCCCCCCTGTTCCCGCGCCTCGCGGGCTGACGCCCGACGCCTCGAGGGTCCGACGGCGCGGCGCAGCCGGCCCGACGACCGGGCCGGCTGCCGCGTCCGCCGTCGTCAGCCCGCCAGCACCCGCCGCGACGGCTCGAGGTCGCGGTCGAGGCGGATCAGGATGAACTCGTTCGGGTCGGGCACGCCCGCACCACGGCCGCCGCCGCCCGGGAAGTTGTTGTCGTTGAGCACGGCGATCGTGTTGCCGTCCACGATCTCGACGTCCTCGATGGTGACGAACGGGAAGTCGAAGAACGGCCCCCGGTCGGCGACGCCCTGCGGGTCGGGCACCGCCAGCAGGTTGACCAGCAGGTCCTTGTCCACGTAGCCGTCGCGGTCGCGATCGCCGAGGTCGACGAGGAACACGGCCTTGAACCTGGCGGTCGGCCCCGAGCCCCCGTCGCGCTCGATCACGAGGAAGCGATCCTCGTCGACCGCGATGAAGTCGCCGATGGCGTTGGACGGGTGCTCCATCCGGTACCGCCAGACGTCGCCGGTGTAGCTCGGGCCGCGGCGGCCGAGGGCGACCTCGTAGATGCGCAGGTCGGCGGCCAGGCCGGCGGCGACGTCCTCGGCCACCGGGCCCTCCAGCATCGGGTACAGCGTGCGCCCGTTCGGCGAGAGCGCCATGCCCTCGAAGCCCTTCGAGCCGGCGAGGTTGGGCGCCTGGCCGGCGGGGAGGGTCGGGTTCTGCGGCGCCGCCACCCCCGGCGTGGGGACCGGCGCCTCGAGCAGGCGGCCCTCCGCGTCGGTGTGCAGCAGGAAGGGCCCGAACTCGTCGCCGAACCAGTAGCGTGCCGTCGGGCGCGATCTGCATCGACTCGATGTCGAAGTCCCAGCCGGTGAGGACCCGGTCGGGTGCCGGGCAGGCGTACCCCGCGGGCAGGGTGGTCGCCGCGGCGCACCCACCGTCGCGCCAGATGGTCCACGGAATGCGGCCGTCGGGGTCGGTGAGACCGAAGCCGCCGTCGACGACCTGCGTGACGCCCGTGGCGAAGTCGGGAAGGATGCGGTGGACGCGCAGCTCGAAGTCCTGGCTGTTGGTCTTGGTCCCGAAGCCGTTGTCGCTCATCACCAGGTAGCTGCCGTCCGCGTCGCGGTGGACGGCCGAGAAGCCCTGTACCGGCTGGCCGGGGTAGGGAGCGGCGATCGGTGTCGTCGTGCCGGTGAAGAAGCCCGACGGTGCGCTGCCGGCCCGGTAGGTCTCCGCCGGCAGCACCGACCGGCCGATCAGCTCGGTGTGCTGGACCGCCGGCGGCGGCCGCTGGCCCCTGTCGGCCCAGGCGGTGGCGGCCGACGCCACGGCCGCGGCGGCGGCCGCGGCGACGGCGATCCGAAGCAACGAGGTGCGCACGATGTCCTCCTGCGTGCTGGGGTGCGGTGGCGGTCGGCCCAGGCCGACCTCCCGGCGCAGCGGAGCACGGCGCGGTGACGTCCATCTGGACGCCCACTGGCCGGCGGCCGACCGAGGGGGAACATCTGGGCGGCGCGGTGGCCCGGCGCACGCCCCGTCCGCCGTCCCGCACGGTGCGCCTGCCAGCGCTAACGGCGGCCTAACGGAGGGCCCGTCCGTAGATGACACCGGCGGACCGTCCGCCTACTTTCATGGCACGGCCTCCTCCCAGCGGAGGTTCGGGCGGGGGACAGGCGGCTCCAGCGGGCGGGAAGCCGCCTGTCCCGCCCACCACGGCGGCGGCGGATGGGTGCCCAGCGCAGGCACCATTCTCCCCGGACGGCTGCGCCCATCGGGTGCCCATCCCCGACGCCACGACGTTCGGCCTCGGGACCGACACAGGATCTCGGCGACAGGACGGACGGTCAGGGCGCGAGGAGGCGCTCGCCCGCCCGGCGCACGGCGGCGGGGAGTCCGATGACACGACCGTCCCCGGCCAGGTCGACCACGCGCTCCTGGCCGAGGCGCTCGGCCAGCGCCGCCCGCAGGGGCTCGAGGTCGTGGACCAGGCCGAACTCGACGCGCACGCCGACCTCGTCGCGCACGAGGTCGGCCGCACCGAGCAACACGGCGGCCTCGTCGACGGCGCCGTGCGTCACCAGCATCTCGCCCAGCATCCCGGCGGCCCCGACCGCGTCGGAGGGATCGCCTCCGCCCAGTGCGGCGTCGGTGGTGGCCAGGAGGAGGGCGACGCCCCGATCGTCGTCGCCCTCGGCGCAGGCGACGGCGGCCAGCCCGGCCAGAGCCGTGCTGACGATGCGCCGGTCCCCGATCTCGACGGCGCGGTCGTGCGCGGCTCGGAACGCCTCGGCCGCCCCGGCGAGGTCGCCGAGCGCCAACGCGGCGTGGGCCGACCCGACGGTGGCCCGCAGCCAGGTCCCGACCCGGGTGCCGACCAAGGCGAGGGCCGCCTCGTCGAAGGCGCGCCGCGCCCCGAGAGGTCGCCCACGGCGCGGCGGGCGTAGCCGATGAAGGTCAGCGCGTGGGCGGCGTCGGTCGGCCGCCCGTACCGGCGGTGCTCTCCGGCCGCGTCCTCGAGCGTGGCGATCCCCCCGGCGATGTCGAGCTGCCGCAGGGCGAGCAGGCCTTGGAACTCGAGGACGGTCGCCGCCCAGTGGGCTTCGTCGAGCCTCTCCATGCCGGCCCGGGACGCCCGGACCAGCTCGGCGGCCCGATCGAGGTCGGTGTTCCGCCAGCCGAGGCCGATGGCCACCTGCACCTGCGCCGCGGCGACCGAGAACGCGTCGCCGGCCTCCTCGGCCCGGCGCAGCGCCTTCTCGGCCAGGTCGAGCTTGTCCGCGATCAGCTCGAAGGCGTACTGGGCGTGGATCGCCGCCACCTCGAGCCGGGCGCGTGGCCCGGGTTCGAGCCGGTCGGCGTGCCGGAGCAGCTCGTCCGCCCACTGCAGCGCCTCTGGGCTGGCCGCCGAGTCCACCCAGCACAGGACGAGGTCCTCGAAGAGGGTCGCCGCCCGGCCGATGTCGGCCGCGTCGAGCAGGCGGCGCAGGACCGAGCGCACGGTGGGCAGCTCGGCCACGAACCGCTCGACTGCCGCGACCTGGCCCGGGCCCTGGGCCGCGACGTTGAGCTCGGCGGCCAGCGTCGTGCACCACGCGATCAGGCGCTCGTGCGCCGCGTGCGTGGCGGGCTCGTCGAGGCGCGCGGCCGCGTGGGCCCGCACGGGCTGGAGCAGCCGGAAGCGGTCGCCGGCCGGTTCGCGCTGGAGGAGGGAGGCCCGGGCGAGCTGGCGGAGGTCGGCTCGGGCAGCCCCCTCGGGGGTGCCGGCGGCACCCGCCGCGGCCGCGGCGTCGAACGAGCCCGGGAACACGCTGAGCACGGCGTACAGGGCCCGGGCCGACGGCGTGAGCCGGTCCACCGCCGCATCGAGGGCCACCCGGAGGGGGCGCCCGCCCGCACCCGCCGGCGGATCGGCGTCGAGGACCGACGTGGTGTCGTCGGCGAGGCGGCCGGCGAGGGACGTGAGCGGCTCGGTCCGGGCGGCCGCCGCCGCGACCTCGAGCGCGAGCGGCAGCCCGTCGAGCGCGGTGGCGATGGCGGCCACCGCGGCCCGGTCGTCGGCCCCGGAGACCGTGACGCCCTGTTCGTCGAGGCGACGGACGAGGAGCGTCACGGCCGGCGAGTCGGCGGTCTCGTCGCGGGGCGAGGACGACGGGAGCGGCAGCGGGCCGAGCGCCACGACCACCTCGCCGGCCACGCCCAGCGGTGCGGGGCCGGTGGTCAGCAGGCGGAGCCGCGGCGCGGCGCGCAGCAGGGCCACGGCGACCTCGGCGGCCTCCTCGCGGACCTGCTCGTGGCCGTCGAGCACGATCAGGGCGTCGCGCCCCGCCACCAGGTCGACGGCCCGCGCCAGCGGTTCGCCGCCCTCGATGGCGGGAGCCCCGATGGCCGCGGCCAGGGCGGTGGCCACCCCGTCGCCGCCCGCGGCCGCCAGGTCGACCACCACGACGCCGTCGGCGAACCGGTCGGCCAGCCCCGCGGCCACGTCGACCGCCAGCGCCGACTTGCCGACGCCTCCGGGACCCACGACGCTCACCACGCGATGGCTGGCGAGGCGAACCGCCACCGCATCGCGGACGTCGTCGCGGCCGACGAGCGGGGCCAGCGGCGCAGGACGGCTGCCCGGGGCGGGCTGCCACCGGGCCGCGTCGAGGGCGGGGTCCTGGAGGAGGATGGCGGTCTCGAGGCGCCGGAGCTCGGGCGCGGGCTCGAGGCCCGTCCGTTCGGCGAGCACCGCCGCCGCCTGCCGGTAGGCGCGCAGCGCGTCGGTCTGGCGCCCCGCCCGCGTCAGGGCGGTCATGAGCAGGGCCCAGCGCCGCTCCCGCAGCGGATCCTCGTTGACGAGGCGGCCGAGCAGGGCGATCGCCCGGTCGAGGTCGCCGGCAGCGGTCAGCGCGTCGGCCAGGGCGTCCTCGGTGGCGCGGCGCTCGTCGTCGAGCGCGGCGGCCTCGGCCGCCAGCGACGCCTCTCCCTCGCGGACGTCGGCGAGCGCCGGCCCTCGCCACAGGGCCAGTGCGGCGGTGAGGTCGGCGGCGGCGTCGCTCGGGCGGCCGGCGGCCCGGGCCGCGGCCGCCCGGTCGGTGCAGGTGCGGACCTCGTCGACATCGATCGGCTCGGCGTGGCGTCCGCCCTCCTCGCCGCCCTGGTCACCGCAGTCGTCTCGCCGGAGGACGTAGCCGCCGGGAACCGTGTCGATGCGCACGCCACAGACGCCGGCGAGCAGCCGGCGCAGGCGCGACACGTGACCCTGGAGGGCGGTGCGCGCCGTCGGAGGGGGGCCGTCGGGCCACAGGCGGCCGGCGAGATCGTCGGCCGACTGCGCCTGCTCCGGGTGGAGCGCCAGCAGCGCCAGCAGGTGGGCGGCATGGCCGCGGAGGGTGGTGACCTCCCCGTCGGCCCCGGATACGCACACCGGGCCGAGCACCGCCACGACCGGCCTTCCCGCCACGCCGTCAGCGTAGTTGTGCAGGCAACGATCGTGCCGACCTGCGTGGATCATGTTGCCTGACCTGGTGGCGACGGATCGCCGGATCGCTAGGGTCCGCCCCCGTGGCGCTGCGCTGGACCGACGATCACTGCCACCTGGGGTGGGAGGGTGACGGGCCGGTCGACGTCGGGCTCATCGACGCCATGGTGGCCGACGCCCGGGCCGCCGGCGTCGACCGCCTCGTCACGGTCGGGACCGACCGCGCCCGCTCGGCCGACGCGGTGGCGGCTGCTGCTCGTCACCCCGAGGTCGTGTGGGCCACCGTCGGCCTGCACCCGCACGACGCGGCCGACGGGCTCGACGGCCTGCGCGAGCTGCTCGGCGAGCCCGGCGTCGTGGCCGTGGGCGAGTGCGGGCTCGACTACCACTACGACCACTCGCCCCGCGACGTGCAGCGACGGGTGTTCGCGGAGCAGATCGGTCTCGCCCACGAGCACGACCTGACCCTCGTCATCCACACCCGCGAGGCGTGGGACGACACCTTCGCCGTCCTCGACGCGGAGGGCGTGCCCGAGCGCACGGTGTTCCACTGCTTCACCGGTGGGCCGGTGGAGGCCGAGGCGTGCCTCGCGCGGGGTGGGCACCTGTCGTTCTCGGGGATCGTCACGTTCAAGACGGCCGACGACGTGCGCGCCGCCGCCGCCCTCTGCCCGCTCGACCGGGCGCTGGTCGAGACCGACAGCCCCTACCTGGCGCCGGTCCCGCACCGCGGGCGTCCCAACCGTCCGTCGCTCGTGCCGCTGGTCGGCGCGGCCGTCGCCGCAGCCAAGGGCGTGGCGGTGGACGTGGTGGCGTCCGCCACGTGGGCCAACGCCGCCCGCGTCTACCGCCTCCCGCCGGGCTGACGGGTGGTTCTGGCGACCGTTCTGGCGGGGGGCTGGCTCTGGCGACCGTTCTTGCGACGAGGGGGTGGCCTGGGCCCGCGGAACTGTCGCAAGTTCCGTCGCAGGTTGGCTCGCAGGTCCTGCGGCCCGCCGGAGGTTCGGGCGACCGTTCTTGCGACGTGAGGGTGGCCTGGGCCCGCGGAACTGTCGCACGTTCTGTCGCAGGTTCGCTCGCAGGGCCGGCGGCGCGGCCCGGCAGCCGTAGCCTCGGGCCGTGACGCTCAGCCCGCGCCAGGTGCGTGACCTGCTCGCGGCCCACGGTCTGTCGCCCAGCCGGGCGCTCGGGCAGAACTTCGTGGCCGACCCCAACACGGTGCGCCGCATCGCCCGCCTGGCCGAGGTGGGCGCGGCGACCGGGTGGTCGAGATCGGTGCCGGCCTCGGGTCGCTCACGCTCGCCCTCGCCGAGACCGGCGCCGACGTGACCGCCGTCGAGATCGACCGCCACCTGCTGCCGGTGCTGCGCGAGGTGGTCGAGCCCCACGGTGTGCGCATCGTCCAGGGCGACGCCCTGCGGCTCGACTGGGACGACGTGCTGGGCCCGCCCGACCCGGCGCGGCCGTGGGTGCTCGTGGCGAACCTGCCCTACAACGTGGCCACCCCGCTCGTGCTCGACCTGCTGGCGGACGTGCCCGCCATCGCGCGGATGCTGGTGATGGTGCAGCGCGAGGTGGGCGAGCGGCTGGCCGCCGGGCCGGGGAACAAGGCGTACGGCATCCCGTCGGTGAAGGTGGCGTACCGGGCCGACGCCGAGGTGGTCGGCCGGGTGCCGCCGACCGTGTTCGTGCCGCCGCCGCGGGTCGAGTCCGCCCTCGTCCGCATCACGCGGCTGCCCTCGCCGCGGGTCGAGGCCGACCCCGAGCGTGCTGTTCCGCCTGGTCCAGGCCGGCTTCGGCCAGCGACGCAAGATGCTGCGCCGGTCGCTCGCCGGGCTGGTGGACGCCGACGGATTCGCGCGTGGCGGACGTCCGGCCCGAGGCCCGCGCCGAGGAGCTCGACGTCGCCGACTGGGCCCGCCTCGCGTGGGTTGTGGCAGGGTGACCGGCTTGACCGCAGGCCCCGCCTCCCCCTCGCCCGCCGTCGTGCCCGCCCCGGCCAAGCTGACGGTGTCGCTGCGCGTGACCGGGGTCCGGGACGACGGGTACCACCTCATCGACGCCGAGATGGTCAGCCTCGACCTCGCCGACGAGCTCACGTTCACCGAACGGCCCAGCGAGAGCCGGGTCGAGATCAGTGGCGCTGACCGCCTCGGCGAGGTCGACCCCCACGACAACCTCGTCCTCCGGGCGCTGTCCGCGGTCGGGCGCGATGCCCACGTGGAGCTGCGTCGACGGATCCCGGCCGGAGGCGGGCTGGGGGGCGGGTCGTCCAACGCGGCGGCGGTCCTGCGCTGGGCGGGCGCCGACGACCTCGCGGCCGCGGCGCGACTCGGGGCCGACGTGCCGTTCTGCGTGCGCGGCGGCCGGGCGCGGGTCACGGGGATCGGCGAGATCCTGGAACCGCTGCCGTTCGAGAACCGCACGCTACACCCTGGCCATGCCCCCGTTCGGCTGCTCGACGCCGGCGGTGTACGCGGCGTGGGACGACCTCGGCGGGCCGACGGCCGACGGGCCCAACGACCTCGAGCCCGCCGCCCTCGTGGTCGAGCCGCGGATGGCGGCCTTCCGCGACGCGTTCGGCGAGGCGACCGGCCTGACGCCGCAGCTGGCGGGCTCGGGTTCCACCTGGTTCGTGCCCGGCGCCTTCCCCGGCGAGGACCGCATCGTGGTGCACACCGTCCCGGCGTACTGGTAGCCGCGTCCCCGACCGGTGCCGGGACGCGCAACGAGCGCCCCGTCGGGCGGGGCGCTCGGGCAGGGATGCGGTTGGACGTGGCGCCCGGCCGGCTACTTGCCGGCTGCGCGGCGCTGCCAGCGGGTGCGCTTCAGCATCTTCTTGTGCTTCTTCTTGCGCATCCGCTTGCGGCGCTTCTTGATGAGAGAGCCCATGAGGGGTGCAACCCTAGTGGTGCCTCCCCGTGCCCTCCAACCTGGGCCGGCGCCGCCGTTCGCCACGCCGCGGGTACCGTGATCGGCATCCTTCGGGGGTAGTTCAACTGGTAGAACGCCAGCCTTTGGAGCTGGTTGTTGCAGGTTCGAGCCCTGCCCCCCGAGCTCCCGCTCCGCCCCAGGTCGACCCGGTGATGACGGCCACCGCGTGAAGGCCGGCGACGGCGCCGCCGGCGTCGAGCGTGTGCCGCTCCTGCAACCACGAGCAAGAGCGGCTCGTACCTCAATCAGCTCGACTGGCCGGGCGATCCCCACGATGGCGTCCGTAGAAGTCGTCCCGCCGCTTCACCGGGCCGGGCGACTCGACCGGGGCGGGCGACGGTCTGCTGCCGGCGGCCGCCGATGGGGACACGTGCTCCCATGCCGCGAGCACAACCCTCACGAAGCCGTAGTCGACGGCCGAGAGGACCAGGGCGACGATCAGAAGCTGCCCCAGCACGATCAACCCGTAGAACCACATCTCGGCGAGGCTGAGGTCCAGTTCATCCACCGGTCGTCCCCCCATCCTCGTCCGACTGACTGTCTAGCGCGGGCGTCGAGGAGCCGGCGGGGCGCGGCGACCCCGTGCACCGCATCAAGGGCACCGGTGAGGCCGCGCACTACGAGACCGCGGGTCCGTTCCCCGGGTCGTCCAGGGCGAGCGGCTGATCGAGCGTGCTGCCGTTCCAGCAGCCGATGGGCACCTGGCCTCGGTTGTCGGGCTGGATCTTCACGGCCGGGTTGGCGCCCGAGAACATGCCCCAATCGCTCTCGCATCCGGGGATGACCCACGCGTGGGTCATCCACCCTCCGGCGTCGTCGACGATCGTGCCGCCGAGCGACTCGCACTCGGCCGCCGACAGCGCGCCGGACCCGATGGCCACGCCGTCCTGGGAGCACAGGCGCTCGTGGCGGTGGAACCCGTCGTTGGAACCAGCGAAGCCCTGCGGCGCGGCGTCCGCGGGACCGAGCACGTAGTAGCTCACGCCGACGATCGGGGAGTGCGGGGCCTCGCCGCTGAACAGCAGCATCTCGGGCTCGCCCGCGTCGAACCGGTCGTCCATGGAGGACATGTTCGTGTAGTGGGCGCCCTGGCCAGGTGCGTAGAGGGAGGACTTCCGGTAGCCGGCCGCCTCGGCATCGGCCGCAGTCGGGTAGCGGGCGGCGACGGCACGCACCTCGTCCAGCTCGGCGGCGAGCGCGGCGCACTCGTCGGGGTCGGTCATCGGCGTCCACGGGTCGGGGCCGAGGGTGTGGGCCATCTCGCCCGACAGCAGGTTCTTCCGCTGCACCGGGTCGTCCTCGAAGAACTGGACCACGGCCTCGACGGGGATGCCGCGGGCCGGGTCGACGAACACCTCGGCCCAGTCGGCGACCGTGTAGTCGACCTCACCGGGCGCCGCCGCATGGTGGCTGGCGCCGCCCGTGGGGGCGGTCTCGTTGAACGCCGCGGTGTTGAAGCCGAGGTCGCAGCGCTGGTCGTCGGGAACCGACACCGCCGCGCCGGTCCCGCTCGCACCGTGGTGGCCCGCGCCGCCTGCCCGCCCCGTCCGTGGCTCCGTGGCCGCCGCCCGGGTGGCCATGGCCCGCGGTCGAGACGGCGCCCGCGACGGCGGCGACCACGGCCACGGCGGCCGCGAGGCTGCGGATCCGGGCGTCACCGAGTCGGGGGATGCCGGCGGTGAGCGCGCCAGCGGCGGCGACGACCGCCAATCCGGCGGCCAGCGTGTCGGCGAACTGGGCGGGTTCGGCCTCCTCGAGCCCGGCGACGAACCCGATGCCCACCGTCTTCGCCAGCGCCCAGCCGACGACCGCGGCGACGCCGAGGCCGACGCCGATGGCGGCCACCCGACGCGTCGCGTGGGCGAGGGCCAGCGCCCCCCAGCCGACCTGCGCCACGGCCAGCAGCGCGAACGTCACCACGGCCGGCCGGTGCTCTGAGTGAGAGCCGGCGGCGGCGGCGTGGATGACCCCCGCGGCGAGCGACGCCAACGCGGCAACGGCGAGCCGCCCGCTCGTCACCGCGGCGTCCGCCGTGGTCGTGTCCGCGGTTCTGTCAGTCGTCGACATCGTGGATCCCCTCATGGTCGTGCGTGGTGCCGTTTCGTCCCGCCGGGCCGCGAGCGCCGGCGCAAGCTCGGTCGACACCTACCGGTCCGGTTGCTCGACCGCCTCGATGAGGCGGTCGGCCCCCGCACGGTCGGCGGCGAGGATCTCCAGCTCGGCGGTGATCCCGTCGGCCGGCTGCCACAGGACCGACCAGCGGCTGGTCGGGGACGGGCCGTGCCGGATGAGCAGCGCCGGGCGGCCGAGCACCTCGATCGGATGCGCCTCGGTCGCGCTCGCCAGCCCAGCGATGAGGCGCTCGGCGAACCGGCCGGTTTCCTCCCGCCGGACGCCCAGCAGCGCCGCGTCGTCCCCCGCGGCGTCGACGTAGCCGACCTCGTACCCGCGCGTTGTCCCCGCCGCCGGGTCGAGCGGCGCGCGTTCCTCGACGAGCTCCGGCGGTGTGGCGCCGACCTGGTACCCGGCGGCGCCCGCCGGCGCGCGCTCCAGCCCGCGGGCGAGGTCCAGCAACTCGGTGCGGCTCGTGCCGAACGCGTAGAGGTACGCCTTGGTGCCGTCGTCCATCGGCCAGGCCAGTGTGGACCAGCCGGGAGGCTCGCCGGCGAGGGCGGCGGCCGTACCGTTCACGTCGACCGTCGTCGACCCGTCGGCCCCCGGTTCGGGGAGATCGCGGGTGGCACCTTCCGGGCTCCATGGCGCGATCACCACGGGGACCAGGGCGCCCGCGGGGCGGAAGACCTGCACCTGCGTCAGTTCGGACGGCTCGACGGGCACCGACTGCACCACCGGGTCCCCCGTCGCCCGCGGGCGGACCTCGGGCGCCGCATCCAGCGTGATCCTGGGCAGCCCCGCCGCCCCCAAGGGGTCGACCCCATCTCCATGACCCTCTGTGGAACCCGAGCCGTCGCCGCCGACGGCGGGCCCGGCCGCGACGTCGACTCGTTCCGCGCCGGGATCGTCGCCACGAGCCCCCGCCACTGCCACCCCGGCCACCGCGCCGAGGAGCGCGACCATCGACCCGATGACCCGTCGCCGGCGTCGGGCCACCGTTCGACGCGCGATGCGGCGATCGATTCCGGCGCGGATCGCGGTGGGCGGATCGGCGGACACGGCCGACGCCTGCCGGGCGAGGGCGAGCCGCAGCCGAAGCTCGAGCCCGTCGTCGGCCCGCGCCCCGGCTCGCTCGGACGCGCGCTCCGCCGGCGACGTCATGGCTCGATCACCCCGCGCAGCTGGGCCAGTGCCCGGTGAAGCATCGACTTGACGGTGCCGGGTCGCACGCCGAGGAGCTCGGCGATCTCGGCCTCGCTCCGGCCCTCGTAGTACCGCAACACGACGGCGGCCCGGCGGGTGGGCGGGAGGGCGTCCAGCGCGTCGAGGAGATGGTCGGCGCCCAGCTCCGTGGTCTCGTCCCGACGGGGGGCCCACCGCTGGAGGCGGGCCGCCCGATACCGCCGCCGCAAGACGTCACGGGCACGGTTGACGACGCAGCCGCGCAGATATCCGCCGGGCCTGTCGAGGCGTGCCCAGCGCTCGTGTACCGCCGCGAACGCCTCCTGCACGATCTCCTCGGCGTCGCCGTCGTCGCCGACGAGCGTCACGGCCAGCCGCAGCATCGGCGTGTATTCGCGCGCCACCAGGTCGTCGAAGGAGAGCCTGACGCGCGCCTCGACTGCGGCTCCGCCCGCCAGCCGGCGTGACCGACGCGCGGCCCGCGGCGAGCCGACGATCGCAGGGGCGAATGCGCTCTCCACGGCTCCAACGTCGCCTGAGCGGGCGGCGGGGTTCCCGGTGCCGCCCGCCACCGCCCCCGACGGGAGGCGGGCCGCGGCTTCGTACCGTGCAAGGCTGGCCAGGCAGGAGATACTGCCACGCGGCGTTCGGGGACACCGCCGGGTGGCACGACCGACGAGTCACTCGAGTGGCCATCGGATGATGCAGAACTCGTTCCCGAACGGGTCCTTCATGACGGCCCACTCGAGGAGGTCGATGCCGTCGGGGGCGTACATGCCCGGCGGCTTCACGACAACGCCACCGATCTCTTCGATCTCTGCAACCGCCCTGGCGACGTCGTCGACCCGGAAGTCCACATGGGTTCCACCCGGGCCGCTCTGCTCAGCGACCAGCTGGAGCAGGACCCACCCGGCCGCCTCAGCACGGTCATCCGCGTCGAGAACCGAGAACTGACCATGCCGTCCCTGAGGCGACAGCCCGGACACCGCCGACCAGAACCGCTCGCCTTCGTCCAGGTCGGTGACGTTGATGACGGGCTTCCAGAGCTTCGCGATGCCGGCCATCGCAACACGATGCTCCGGCGATGACGTGTTCTCAACGTGCCGTTCTGAGCCACGCAACCGTCGTCCGCGTGACGCGTCGAGGATCAACGGGTGGGGTTGCCCAGGGGCCACCGGCAGGTGCGTATCGAGGTACCAAGCTGCAGCGACGCGCTTGCGGACTCGGCACCCCTGACGTGATCGGCGGCTATGGCGCCTGCCGCGGCAGTCGGCGCCGACCGCTCCGGCAGCACCGGCTGAGCGGCGGTCGCGGTTCGACCGACGCGGTCGCAGGGCATATCCCTGCTCGGTCGTCCCGCTCGTCCCGGCACCGCCGCCCGCCCTGGAGGTCTGCATCCCGATGACTGTCGCTGGCTGGTATCCCGATCCTCACGGGCGCCACTCCCACCGCTGGTGGGACGGCGCCGCTTGGACCGAGCACGTCGCCGACCGGCCCGCCGAGCCCGAGCTGGTCGGTGCGCGGCCGGTCGGTGCGCCGCGGGGCGTCCCCGAGCCGGTCGGCGCGCGGCGGAGCCATGACGAGGTGGATCACGCTGGTCCGATCGACGCCGGGGCGGGCGATCCCACTGCGCGGGCGCCGGGGCGCGACCCGAACGGCTACGACCCAGAGGCGCCGTTCGACCGGGAGCCGACACCGGTGGACGGGAGACCCCCCGAGCGGGCGGCCGCGTACTGGGCCGACGTCGTGGCACGCACCGATCCCGACGACCTGCGCGTGCAGCCGGGGCCCGAGGGACGAGCGCTGGTGCGCCGCGCCCGGCGACTGCGCGACGAGGGGGACGAGCTGCTCCCCGCGCCAGGCGAGCGGCGGGCAGAGCTGCGCAACCGGCTCGCCGCCGTCCGCGACGTCCTGGTGGCGCGCCAGGCGGCCGACACGCCGATCGAGCAGCTGCGCGACGCGATGGCCGGGCGGGTCCAGCTGGGCTCGCTGGAGGCGCACGGCTACCGCAGCGTCCTCGACGTGGCCCGGGCCGACCCCGACGCCCTCGCCGCGCGTCCCCGAGTCGACCGCCACACGGCCGAGCAGGCCGTGGTGGCCGCCCGCCGGGCGATGGAGGGGATGGCCGACGACGTCACCGTCCGCCTCGACCCCGACGCGCGGCCGGCTGCCGAGACCCGCCTGCTCGCGGCCGCCTGGCGCTACGACCGGGCCGAGCGGTCGGTGGCGGCCTGGGCCGAGGACTTCAAGGAGCTCCGGGCCTGGGTCGGTCCCCTGCTGCGGCCGGCGGCCCGCGTGTCGCGCCGCTTCCGGTTCCTGCTCGGCCGCGAGGCCCACGACCGGGGCCTGGCCGCCCTCCAGGAGCTCGACGCCCGTCTGGCCGACGAGCGGGCCGCCCGCCTGGCCGACGACATCGCCGCCACCCGCCGCGCCCTGGCCGAGCCGACGCCGGACGACGACGAGCTGTGGCGCGACTACGAGCGCCGGTCCGTCGAGGTCAACATGCTGCTGGCCGGCCGTGGCTCGGGCAGAGGCCGACGAGGCCCTCGAGCAGGCCCGGGTCGACGCCGCCCGAGGCTACGTCCCCGCCGAGTTGGCCGACCACGTGCGCCGCCACCCTCTCGACACGTCGCTGATGAAGGCGACGCTCCGGGGATACCAGGCCTTCGGCGCGAAGTTCGCCCTGAGCCAGCGGCGGGCGATCCTCGGCGACGAGATGGGCCTGGGCAAGACGATCGAGGCCATCGCCACGCTCGCCCATCTCCGAGCCCGCGGCGCCACCCACTTCCTGACCGTGTGCCCGGCCAGCGTGCTGGTCAACTGGATGCAGGAGGTGGCCAAGCACAGCGAGCTGAACGCGCACCGCATCCACGGGCCCGAGCGCGACGGCGCCCTGGCACGGTGGGCCGACGAGGGTGGGCTCGGCGTGACCACCTACGAGACGTTGCGGACCATGGAGCCGCCGGCCGGCGTCGGGCTGGACATGATCGTGGTCGACGAGGCCCACTTCGTGAAGAACCCCGACACGCAGCGCTCGCAGGCCGTTCGGCGATGGATGGAGCTGGCAGACCGGGCGCTGTTCCTCACCGGCACGCCGATGGAGAACCGGGTCGACGAGTTCCGCACGCTGGTCGACTACCTGCAGCCCGACGTGGCCGCCGCCATCGGCGACAGCGACGGGCTGGCCGGCGCCAAGGCCTTCCGGCGGACCGTGGCGCCCGCCTACCTGCGCCGCAACCAGGACGACGTGCTGTCCGAGCTGCCCGAGCGCCTCGACCAGCTCGACTGGGTCGAGCTCACGCCTGCCGACCTGGACGCGTACCGCGAGGCGGTCGCGTCCGAGAACTTCATGGCCATGCGCCGCGCCACGTTCGTCGGTGACGGGCGGCGGCCGTCGGCCAAGCTCGAACGGCTGGCCGAGATCCTCGACGAGGCGGCGGACAACGGCCGCAAGGTCGTCGTCTTCTCGTTCTTCCGGGCCACGCTCGAGGTCGTGTGCTCGATGGTCGGCGAGGCGGTGCACGGGCCGCTCGCCGGCTCGACGCCCGCCGAGGATCGCCAGAAGCTGGTCGACGAGTTCACCGCGGTCGACGGCCATGCCGTCCTCGTGAGCCAGATCCAGGCCGGCGGGGTGGGCCTCAACATGCAGGCCGCTTCGGTGGTCGTGCTGACCGAGCCGCAGTGGAAGCCGTCGGCCGAGGAGCAGGCCATCGCGCGCTGCCACCGCATGGGCCAGGTGCGCCGGGTGCACGTGCACCGGTTGCTGGCCGAGGACAGCGTCGACCAGCGCATGCTCGAGGTGCTGGCCGAGAAGGGCGCCCTGATGGACGCCTACGTGCGCGAGAGCGACCTCAAGGACGCCAGCGTCGACGCCGTGGACGCGTCGTCGCACGGTGCCCCCGACGACGAACGGCGGATCGTCGCCGGCGAACGCGCCCGGCTCGGCCTCGCGTCGTAGGTGTCCCGGCGGCGACCGCACGCACACGTGCGGTTACCGGGCTGTTGGCGCTACGACGATCAATGCGGGACGCAGCACCACGACGACGGCGCATGGACGGCAGCCAGCGCGCCCCGCGTGTGATCCTCAGCCTCGTGGGCTTCGGACCACGGCGGTCGCAGACGCGGTCGCGACGACCGCTCCAGATTCGTCGAGCAGCTCTCCCGCAAGGAACCCGACACCGGCGCCGCGACGCACGATGCGCCCACGGCCGACCAGGCGGCCGGGACGCGCCGGACGGAGGAACTGCACGTGCAGATCGGCCGTCGGCGCGAACTCACCCGGCCCCAACGTCGCCACCAGCGCCGGCCCCAGCGTGTCGTCCAACATCGCCGCGAGCAGGCCGCCCTGCACGACGCCCACCGGGTTCAGGAACTGCTCGGTCGCTGTGAAGGCCACCTCGATGGTGCCCTCGTCCGGATCGACGGACAACAGCTCCCATCCGAGCAGCGCCGCAGCCGGAGGCGGGTCCGCTCGACCTTCCATGACGTCCCAGAACGGACCCTCTCTCGGCATGACGTCTTCCTACCAGTCGACCAGTGACCCCCGGGCACCGTCGATCGTCACCCCCATCGGCGGCGGAGCACCTCGGCGGTGCGATCGTCGGCGGGCAGGAACGCCTCGAGGTGCAGCTCGGCGAGCGTCACGTCGGCGGCGGTGGCCAACGACGTGAGCGTGGTGATGAGCCGGAGGTCGCCGTCCACCGAGCCGAGCTCCAGCGGCATGGAGAAGCCGAGCACGTCGTCCCGCGGCGGCAGCGGCGGCAGGTAGCCCTCGAGCTCGACGAGCAGCTCCTCCAACGCCGGGTCCGGGCTCCGCAGGAGCTGCGCTCGCAGGTGCTCGGTGATGTGCCTGCCCCACTCCGGCAGGTTGCGCACGCGGGGGGCGTTCCCGTCGGGGTGGAGGGCGAGGCGGAACACGTTGACCGGCGGCGCCAGCAACGCGGGGTCGACGTCCTCGTGGAACACCTCGAACGCCCGGTTGGCGGTGACGAGGATGCCGTGGGGCCGCACGACCATCGCCGGGTACGGGAGATGGCCGTCGAGGATCGTGTCCAGCGCCTGGCGAACCGGGCGGAGCGCCTCGTCGTCGAGCGGCGACTCCGGGAACGCCGGTGCGAAGCCGGCACCGAGGAGCAGCTCGTTGCGCTCCCGCAGCGTGAGCTCCATCGACTCCGCCAGCCGCAGCACCATGCTGCGCCCCGGTCGGGAGCGGCCCTGCTCGATGAAGCTCACGTGCCGCTGGGTCGTGCCCGCCCGCAGCGCGAGATCCAGCTGGCTCATCCGGCGGGCCGTGCGCCAGCGCCGCAACTCGCTGGGGAACCGGGTCATCGCCGACGATCGTCGCCCACCCCCGGCATCGATGCCATTCCCTCCGGGGAGTTGCTCGCAGCGACTCCCCGGTAGACGGTGCGGACATGACCGACACCACCACTGTCATCGACCAGTACAACGCCGCGTTCCTCGAGCGGGCACCCGAGAAGCTCGTCGACCTCATCGCCGACGACTGCGTGATGGAGGGCACCGGCCCGGCGCCCGACGGCAACGTCTGGACGGGCTACGACGAATGCCTCGCCGGCTGGCAGGGGTTGGCCTCCGACCCCGCCATCCAGTTCGCGGTCGAGCACGTCGACGTCGACGGTGATCGCGCCGTCATCCGCTGGCGGGTCACCGGTGCCGAGAACTACCGGGGCGTGAACCTCATGCGCGTCCGGGACGGGAAGATCATCGAGGCGCTCGGGTACGGCAAGCGGCCCTGATCCGACCACCGTCGACTCGGCGGTCGTCCGGCGTCGACGTCGAGGACGCCACGGATGACTGCGGGTCGCGAGGCGGACAGCACCAGCAGGGCGACGATGGGGCGCACCGCGCCTCGGTCCAGCACGGCCCGATAGGTGGCGGCCACCTGTTGGCGCAACCGCTCGGCGGCCTCGTCCCGGTGCAGCCGCGGTTCACGAAAGCTCAGCAGGGCGACAGCAGCGGTCACGATGAACGGCACCGTGATGAAGTACGTCGCAGCCACCACCTCGGCCAGCAGCCCGCCGGCGAGCGCGCCACGACGAGACCCCGCTCTCCACGAAGCGGATGCGTCCGATGGTGCGCTCGAACAGCGCACTGTCTCGGTTTCCTCCAGCCCGCATGGCGATCGAATCGAACGTGCCCACTGCATGCGAAGAACACACCGAGGATCCAGCGCAGCGGATGTACGTGCCCGATGTTCGCGCTGACGAACAGCGGAACTGTCAGCCAGGTTGTCCGTGCCGCACCGTGTCGAGCAGCGACGCGGGGCGGCGTCACCGCCACGTCGGCAGTCACCGACCCGTTCCCGTCCTGCGCTCGGCCGGTCGGTCCGGCGTCGCACCTGGCGCCATGACGCTCAGCCGGCCTGGGGCGGCCGGGCGAACACCCCCGCGATGATGCCCGCCAGGACGGCGAGCACCGCAGCGGCGGGGGGCGTGACCAGGGCGGCGATGGGCAGCCGCGTGGGGTCGGTCCCGGTCTCGACGACCGGTAACGCGAGGCTGAGGATCGTCGCCACCAACCAGACCGTGACCGTGGCCACGGTCAGCCCGATCCAGATGGGCTGGCGCGACGCCCGGCCCCGCAGCCGGCCCATCCCCAGGAGATAGCCGCCCGTGGCGACCATGCCCCACAGCCAGGTCGCGAAGGCGGCCACGGGCAGGTGCTGCTGCTCGCTGCCCGACACCAGGTCGGGGGCGAAGATGCTGATCAGCGCGACGGCGGTCCAGATCCCCACGAGACCGCCGACGCTCCATGCCATCCACGAGCCGTCGGCCGTGACCGTCCGCTCGTTCGAGACCGATGCTGCTGCCATGACGCGATCATCCGCGGCAGATCGCCGCGGCGCATCGGACCCCGGTCGCTACCCGCGGTCCATCCCCGGGTGGGGCTCGACGATCCCGTGGTCGTAGGCGAACACGATCGCGGCCGCCCGGTCGCGCACGCCGAGCTTGGAGAACACGGCGCCGACATGGGTCTTGATCGTGGCTTCGCTCACGATCAGCGCGGTGGCGATCTCCGCGTTGGTGGCCGCCCGGGCCATGTGGCGCAGGACGTCGTGCTCTCGATCGGTCAGCTCGGCGACCCGGGCGGTCTCGTCCAGGTGGGGCCGCACGTTGGTGCGGAACGCCTGCAGGACCCGGGGCACCACCTTGGGGTCCAGCCAGGCGGCTCCGCCCGCCACCGCGCGGGCCGCGGCGATGAGGCTCTCGGCGGGACTGTCCTTGAGGATGAACCCGGCCGCGCCGGCGTCGAGCGCGCCCCACAGGACGTCGTCGTCGTCGAAGGTGGTGAACATGAGGACGGGCGGCGCGTCCCCGGTGCTGTCCAGCAGGCGCATGGCCGTGACGCCGTCCGTGCGGTGCATGCGGACATCCATCAGCACCAGGTCCGGCCGGTGGGCCGCCACCGCCGACACGACCTGGTCGCCGTCGTCGCACTCGGCGACGACCTCGAAGCCGTCGTCGGGCCCGAGGATGCGGGCGGCACCGGCGCGCACCACCGGTTGGTCGTCGACGAGGAGCACCCGGATCACGGCCCCGGCCCCTCAAGGCCGGTCCCGACCAGCGGTAGCCGCACCTCGACCCGCCAACCGTCGACGGTCGGACCGGCGTCCAGGTCGCCGCCGAGCGCCCGGGCCCGCTCGCGCATGCCCATCAACCCGAAGTGCCCGCCGTCGGGTTGCGGGGACGCGGCAGCACGGCCGTGGTCGGCCACGACGAGCCGGACGTCGTCGGTATCGGGATCGAGATCCAGGGCGAGCTCGACCCGGTTCCCGGGGGCGTGGCGCGCCACGTTCGCCAACGCCTCCCGGCTGATGCGGTGCACGGCGGTACCGACCGGGCCCTCGATACCTGCGGCCGGCGACGACACTGCTGTGCTCACCTCCAGACCGGCGCGGCGGTACTCCTCGACCAGCCCGACCAGGTCGGCCGAGCCGGCGAGGGGCGGGTCCGTCCCTCGCTCGCTCGTCCGCAGCGACGCCACGGTGGACCGGATCTGGTCGAGGCTCCCACGTCCGATCGCCTCGGCCTGGAGCAGTGCCCGCTCGGCTTCGTCACGATCGCGGCGCAGCACGTGCCGGGCGCCCGTGACATGGAGGAGCATCGCCGCCAGGGTGTGCCCGGCGAGGTCGTGCAGCTCGCGGGCGATGCGCTGGCGCTCCGCGGCCACCGCCTGGTCGGCCAGGGCCTCGCGGGCCGCCTCGAGCTTCTCGATCAGCACCCGCTGCCGCCGCAGGTTGCGGCCCAACACGAACGTCAGCACGTTGGCGGCCGCCCACGGCGTCCAGGCGATCTCCTCCTCGGGGATCGCTCTCGACACCACCAACGGGGCGATGGCGGCCACCGTCATGCACAGCAGCGCCTTGGTGAGCGAACCGAGATGCCAGGCGGCGTACAGCGTCGCGAGGACCCCGACGAAGAGCGCGATCTCGAGGCTCCCGTCCCGCCACAGCGCCGCCGCCAGCAGCACCGTGACCGCGATGGCGGCCACCCCCAACGGGGGCCGGCCGATCGCCGCGGACAGCACGAGCGTCGCCGCCGCGGCGATCACCAGCAGCAGCTCGACCAGGGTGCCGGGATCGGTCACCTGGGCGGCCGCGACGATCCCGGCCGTCAGCGCCACCAGGAACGGCAGCTCTCGGCGGTCGACCGACGTGTCGGGACGAGCCAGATCGGCACGCCACCGCGTCCACCAGGTCACGGACGGAGGCTACGCCCTCGTCGGCGCCGGTTTCGTCGCCCACGGACGACGCGTGAGCCGGGGAGGTCCCTCCACAGGAGGAGCGGGCTCCGTCCGGAGGTGGAGGACGACAAACCGTCGGTGGGTGGGCGATCTCGGCGAGCCCGATCCGTACGTTGCTCGTACGACCCACGACCGGAAGGACGGCGATGTCGACGGTCATCGCGGTGGAGGAACTCACGAAGCGCTACGGCACGCACCTCGCCGTCGACGACGTCGGGTTCAGGGTCACGGAGGGCGAGATCTTCGGGATCCTGGGCGTGAACGGCGCCGGCAAGACGACGACGGTCGAGTGCCTCCAGGGGCTGCGCCGGCCGGACCACGGCCACATGCGGGTGCTCGACCTGGACCCCCGCACCGCTCGCTCCCAGTTGCGCACCCTCGTGGGCAGCCAACTGCAGGCGTCAGCGCTGCCCGACCGCCTGCGGGTGGAGGAGGCGGTCGTGCTCTTCGGTGACGGCGATCGCCGCTCGGCCGACAGCCTCCTCGAGACGTGGAACCTCGCCGGGCTGCGGCGCAAGAGCTTCGCGTCGCTGTCGGGAGGGCAACGCCAGCGCCTGTTCATCGCGCTGGCGCTGCTGAACCGGCCCCGGGTGGTGTTCTTCGACGAGCTCACCCAGGGGCTGGACCCGCTGGCCCGGGTCGAGGTGTGGGACGCCATCCGGGCGGTCCACGACCGGGGCACGACGGTCGTGCTCGTCACCCACTTCATGGACGAGGCCGAAGCACTGTGCGACCGGGTCGCGGTCATGCGAGCCGGCCGCATCGTCGACCACGGCACGCCGGCCGACCTCATCGCCCGCCACGCCCGGCAGACCACGGTGACCTTCACGCCGCCGGTCTCGTTCGACCCGGCCGCCCTGGCGACGCTGCCGGGAGTCGACAGGGTCGAACGCGACGGTGAGCGGATGCGCGTCACCGGCACCAACCAGCTGATCGCACCCGTGTGCGCCGCCGTCCTGGGCGACGACCACCTCGGGCCCCCCGACCTACGCGTCCATCACCCTGATCTCGAGGACGCGCTGGTCGCCCTCATCACCGACCCCGATGGCGGCCGCCAGGCCAGCCCGGCTCACCTCACACCCGAAGGAGTGTCGTGATGCGATCGTTGCTCCGCCTCGCCGGCAGCGAGCTGAAGCTGTTCGTGCGAGAGCCGATGGTGCTGACGTTCGTTTTCGCCTTCCCGGTTCTCACGGTGTTGATCCTCGGAGGCGTGTTCGACGACGACGATCCCAACTTCGAGGGCGCCATCCCCTCCGACTACTACATCGCCGCCTACATCGGAGTCGTCATCGCCGCCATCGGGCTCGTCATGCTGCCCGTGCACCTGGCGTCGTATCGCGAGCGGGGCGTGCTGCGCCGCTTCGAGGTCAGCCGCTACCCCCGATGGGCTCTTCCCGTCGCCTGGATCCTCGTGGCCCTGGCCATCACCACGGTCGCGGTCGCCGTCCTGCTGGCCACCGGCCAACTCGTCTACGGCCTGCCCGGGATCGACGACCTCACCGGCGTCGTCGTCGGCACCGTGCTCGGGGCGCTCGCCTTCATCAGCATCGGCATCGCCCTCGGCCTGGCCATGCCCAGCGCCCGCTCCGCCCAGGGCCTCGGGATGCTGCTGTTCTTCCCGTTCTTCCTGCTCGGCGGCGCCGGCCCTCCCCCCGACGCCATGGGCGACCCGATGAGCTCGATCGCCGACGTCGTGCCTCTCACCCACGTGGTGCGCTCCATCCAGGAACCGTGGCTCGACCTGGGCACCGCCACCGGCCACCTCGCCGTCCTCGCCGGCCTGACCGTGCTGGCCACCGCCGGATGGCTCACGCTCAGCACGCGGGCGGGCGAGTGACCGGCGGCCATCCCGTCGGGCCCGACACGGACGCCCGCCGGTGGCCAACCGGGGCGGGCACCCTCGACGAGGCGCTCGACGTGCACCGCCGGGAGCTGAGGGGTCACTGCCGCCGGATCCTGGGCTCGGGGTTCGAGGCCGACGACGCGGTGCAGGAGACGATGGTGCGGGCCTGGTGTCGCATCGACGGCTTCGAGGGCCGCTCGAGCCTCCGGTCGTGGCTGTACCGCATCGCGACCAACGTCTGCCTCGACATGCGGGGGCAGCCACAACGCCGGGCCCGACCGATCGACCCGGAGCAGTCGTCCAGTGCCGACGGCGCACCGCACAGCTCGGGCGCGGAGCCCACGTGGGTTCCGGCCCCACACGCTCGCGGGACCGGCCCGCACGAGAGCGAACCGGCCGAGCTCGCCGAGTCTCGTGACGCGGTCCGCGTCGCCTTCGTGGCCGCCCTGCAGCTCCTGCC